>JAEUUL010000031.1 GCA_016787485.1 Bacteroidota bacterium | reverse complement strand
CCAGTATGGCAGCGGCATCTACCTGATCCGCCTGACCAACAATGGCCAGACTGCAACCCGCCGCATTGAAGTGCAGCGCTAAGCAGAAGCAAACACAATTCTCTCAAAGCCCCGGGTTATGCCCGGGGCTTTGTGTTTTATTCCGGTATAAGGAATCTTGACTTTTTTTCAATTAACTTTGACCTTCAATTTTTCTCAGTGTTTAAAGGAGTATCGAAAGAAACCAAAGTGGGCAGCCTTACCGCCCTGGCCATCACCGTGTTAATTCTAGGATATAACTATATGGTGGGCAAAGACAATCCATTTAAAGGTAGCCGTAATTTCTATGTCGTATTTGACAGCGCACAGGGATTGGCCGAAAATACCGCAGTAATGTTCAACGGTTACCGGATTGGGCAATTGAGAAAAATGAAATTCAATGAAGACAACAATAAGATTTTGGGTTATGTAGAAATATTCAGCTCACTTAAAATTCCAAAAGGGTCTGGATTGAAGATTGAATCCGAACTGCTGGGAGGAATGAAAATGCGTCTTGTGTTGGCTCACAATAAAAATTATATTGATGATGGAGATACACTATTGCCAATCTATGCAAAAGATGTAATGAGCATGGTGAACGAGAAGGTTGCTCCCATTGCTGCCGGCGCGGATAGTTTGCTGCAAAACCTGAACCGGTTGATAACCCGTAATTCTGTCCAGCAGAGTTTTGATCATTTGCCCGCTTTGATTGCGTCTGTGCAGCAAACCGTTGATGAGTTAAAAAGCACCCTTGCTGCAATGAAACCAGGTGTTACTACCACCCTGGATAACGTAGGGAAATTTACCGCCAATCTGGACAACTATAACCAAAGTATACAGGCCAGTTTAAAGAGTTTCGCACGTTTGTCTGGTAAAGTGGATAGCATGGACCTCGTAAAGCTTACGAAATCTATCGAATCTACCATAAGTTCATTGGCAGATGTGACCAGTAATTTAAGTAAAGGGGAGGGGACCTTGGGTATGTTGGCAAACGACAAAGCACTGTATAACAATCTGGTAAGCACCAACCAGAGTCTGCAGTGTCTGATGAATGATATTAAAGCGTATCCCGAGAAATATATTCCTTTGCCTTGGGGTAAGCACCAACGCAAAGTAGCCAAGGAGAAAAGTGCTGCAACCAACACATGTTTCCCTGCGGATACTACAAAGAAGAAGTAGTTTTTTCCTTACGGCTGATTTTCTCGTAAATCAAAATCATCAGCAGCATATAAACCAGGTGGTAAAAAAAATCTTCAAACGGAATGGTTCCCACCCGTATTTTCAGATTTTCAAGGTTGTTATATATTAGCACAGGTAATCCTGTAAGAAGACCATTTACCACTGCCATAGGTAATAGGCATATTATCCATGATATGTATATATATCCCGCAATTTCATGGCTTTTAACCCATAAGATATACAGGACTAAAGCCAACAATAAACCAAAAGTAACAACAGTATAAAGGGCATGGGGTGCATAGAGAATCGCAATTAAACTCAGAATACCCAAGAGGAAGCTCATGGATTTGCTGGCTGTTCTGATGTTTAATTTAGGGAAGTATTGCCGTATACAGGCATAAATAAAAAGACTGGCGTAGGGTACAACAAGAAAAAAACCATATTCCTCTAGGGGCAGGTCCAGCAACCATAAGCCGGAAGTATAAGTGGCATTGAATTCCCATACGTCCGAATGGGTAAACCAGATATCCCATACGATGTAGAGAATTGATACTGGCAACATAGAAAGAAGAAACTTACCCCATGACCGGTAAAACGCTACTTTTTTGTCAAACGAAAGTGCAAGTGGCCCAAGAAGGGTCAGAAAATCAATCCATAGATAGGTGAAATGCATTCAATGGGTCTTTACCCGCAAGTTAATGCAAATTTGAACTCATAAGCGCTGAGGAACAATCAGGCTTTTTTGAGCAACCCAAATGCACTGCCCAATTCGGAAAGTCTCTCACGAAGAATTTTGCGGGCCATAAATATTCTTGTCTTTACTGTACCTATCGGTATACCCAACTCTTCTGCGATTTCATGGTATTTAAAACCTTCTGCATTGAGTGAAAAGGTGATTTTAAGTTCCGGAGCTAGCGCATCAATTGCATTTTCCAGATCTTTACTGATGAATTTCAGCTCCGCCGGATTCTCAGAATTGACGGTGCCGGAATCCAGAAAGTATAAATTATCTGTGCTGTCAAGAAAGGTATTGCGACGGGCATTTCTACGATAATTGTTGATAAAGTTGTTTTTCATGATGGTGTACAACCAGCCACGCAGGTTGGTACCATCTTCAAATTTTTCCTTATACCTGAAAGCTTTAAGTACAGTGTCCTGCACAAGGTCATTGCTTTCATTGATGTCGTGTGTCAGGGACAGGGCATAGTTTCTGAGAGGGGTTAATTCCCTTGCAATTTGGTGATCAAATGCATTCCCTTTGGTTACCATTGTTTTCATGATTCAAAGGTCATAGGGTTGCTATTTGTAAACAATCTAAAATGTTTAAACAATATGATTAAAAAGTTAAACAGAAGTAATTTGGTTCATAAAAAAACCCGGTTGCTCACCGGGTTTTTTTATGACTACCAGTTCAGTTAAACCAGCACTACAACTTTGTTTTTCAGAACTTCAACCAACCCACCGGCTACAGAAAACGATTCTTCCTGACTGCCTGACTTTATGCTTACCTGGCCTTTAGCCAGATTTGCAATCATGGGCGCGTGGTTATCCAGTATCTGAAAACTACCGTTGATGCCGGGCAGGGTAATAACATCTGCATCACCGGCATACAAACTTTTATCGGGTGTTAAAATTTCTACCTGCATATTCTTTAGGCAGCAGCTTCTTCAAGCATTTTCTTACCTTTTGCAACAGCATCTTCAATGGTTCCTACCAGATTGAATGCGGCTTCAGGATATTCATCTACTTCACCATCCATAATCATGTTAAATGCTTTGATGGTTTCTTTGATATCAACCAGTACACCGGGTATGCCTGTAAACTGCTCTGCCACGTGGAAAGGCTGTGAAAGGAAACGCTGAACACGACGCGCACGGTGTACAACCAATTTGTCATCTTCACTCAATTCGTCCATACCGAGGATGGCAATAATGTCCTGAAGCTCTTTATAACGTTGCAACAACATTTTTACACGTTGCGCGCAGTCATAATGCTCTTTGCCCAGGATATCGGGAGTAAGGATACGACTTGTAGAATCAAGTGGATCCACTGCAGGGTAAATACCCAATTCCGCAATTTTACGGCTGAGTACAGTTGTGGCATCAAGGTGAGCAAAGGTCGTCGCAGGTGCAGGATCTGTAAGGTCATCCGCAGGCACATAAACAGCCTGTACAGAAGTAATAGAACCTCGGGTAGTGGAAGTAATCCGTTCCTGCATAATACCCATTTCTGTTGCCAGCGTGGGTTGATATCCTACGGCACTTGGCATACGGCCCAACAGGGCAGATACTTCGGAACCTGCTTGTGTAAAACGGAAGATATTATCAATAAAGAACAGGATGTCTTTGCCTGCTCCCTGCCCGTCACCATCGCGGAAATATTCGGCAACAGTGAGACCGCTGAGAGCCACACGTGCGCGGGCTCCCGGAGGCTCATTCATTTGTCCGAAAACAAGGGTGGCCTGACTCTGGCTCAGTTCATCCATGTCTACTTTGCTCAGATCCCATCCTCCTTCTTCCATACTCTTCACAAATTCTTTGCCATAACGGATTACGCCAGACTCGATCATTTCGCGCAAAAGATCATTTCCTTCACGGCTGCGTTCTCCCACACCGGCAAATACAGACATCCCGCTGTAAGCTTTAGCGATGTTGTTAATCAATTCCATAATCAACACCGTTTTTCCCACTCCGGCACCGCCAAACAGTCCGATTTTTCCACCTTTGGCATAAGGCTCAAGCAAGTCAATTACTTTGATACCTGTATACAAAGGCTCAGTTTGTGTGCTCAGATTCTCGAATGAAGGGGCTTTCGCATGAATTCCACGTCCGTTGCTGTTATCTACCGGGCGCATACCATCAATGGATTCTCCTACAACATTTAACAATCGGCCACGAATGCCTTCACCGGTAGGCATTTGCATTGCATCTCCGGTGTCATTCACAGGCATACCACGGAACAATCCGTCTGTACTGTCCATCGCAATAGTGCGGACGATGTTCTCGCCCAGGTGCTGCTGTACTTCAAGTACCAGTTTCTGACCGTTTGCCCGGTCTACGTGCAAAGCATTATAAATTTTCGGCAGTGTGGCTCCGGCTTCGTTGAAACTAACGTCAACTACGGCGCCGATGATTTGTGAAATTTTACCTACGTTGGCCATGGTTTTTTCGAGCCGCAAAAGTACGATGATTTGATGGCAATTGCCATAGGATTGCGAAAATTTAGTCAAATGCACGCCGCGTCTGTGTCTTCTCAAGCAAAATACAGTTGGCTGCGTTTGCTTTGAACCCATCGGATGGGTTTGGCATCTTTTGCGTTTTTCCTATATTTTTGCCTCAAAACACATCAATATGGCAGGCGAACAAAAGAACGGAATCATTATGCAGTGGGATGAAACTGCTGGCAAAGGAACCATTCAGGCAGCAGACGATGGGGCAATTATCTCATTTGACAAGGCGGATCTTCAAACCTCAAGGCCGGTAATGCCCCGTGACAGTGTCAATTTTACAGTTTCACCCAAATTGCCAAATGGATTGAAAGCCAATGGTGTCAAGCACAATTAATCCGGGTTCACTAGTACCCCGCAGTTGGCCAGGTTTCCCAGTCGATTAATGGTGCACATTTGTCTGAGAAGTCAGCGTTTGACTTATTGGGAAACCGCTGTCTGTATTGCATCGGTCAGCCATTTTACATCAGGCAGCATATAAATTGGTTCTTGCAGGAGGTAGTTACAGCCTCTTTTTTACCTAATTTCGCGCCCTCATTTTCAAATGGATCGCAATACCATCATTGGGTTTTCTCTTATTTTTCTTATCCTGGTCGGATACTGGTGGTTTACCTCACCAGGTGAGGCCCAACAGGCTCTGGAAAAACGTCAGCAGGATAGTCTCGCCCGCATTGAAGCGGCATCCAAAGCAAACTCTGCAAGAATTAAAGCGGCTGATACCATTGCCAAAGTCAGCAAGGATACAATAGCAGATAAATCAGGCCTCAAGGGCTTTGCTGCACAATTGGGCGGGCAGGCACAGACCGTGGTTCTTTCAAATAAGACGGTAACCGTAAATCTCACCACACTTGGAGCCAGCGTGGAGTCGGTTGTACTAAACACTCACAAAAACGCAGATGGCGGTGCGCTTACCTTAATCCCAGCCCGATCGGCTGAATTTTATTATGAAATAAACATGCCAAATCAGGTACTGCGAACCGACCGTTTCAATTGGAAAGTGGCAGCCCAATCATCTACGGCAGTTACTTTCCGTCTGGAGAATGGCACCGGTGGCTATATCGATCAAATTTATACTCTCAATGCGCAGGATTATTTGGTTGATTACAAACTGGTTCTGCATGGAATTCAGGATGACATTGTAAAAGGCAATCGCGACCTCAGGCTCACATGGGTGAACACTCCCGTTCGCCAGGAGAAAAACATGAAGCCGGAACTGGAGAATTCCACAGTTGTATATAAAATGCCAGGAGATGACCCGGAAAGGTTGAGTGCGGCTTCTCCAGAGAAGCAGAATCTCAAAAACAAACTGAATTGGGTGGCATTTAAACAACAGTATTTTTCTTCCATCCTGATGAGCAAGGAGGATATCGACAAAGAGGCTGAGCTGGCTTGGGAAGAAGTTCAGGGCAAAGACCAGATTAAAAAAATGCGGGCCTCACTTTGGCTGAAATATGATCAGGAAGTGGATAAGTCATATAGCCTATCCTTTTACTTCGGTCCGAATGAATATAACAGGCTTAAAAACCTGAGCACTGGAATTGAGGACGCCAAATTACAGGACATCATCCCCAAAGGATGGGGCATTTTTGGTTGGGTAAATCAGGTACTGGTCATTCCTGTATTCACTTTTCTCAGCAGCAAAGTTGCGAGCATGGGACTGGTTATTCTCCTTCTTACCCTCATTATTAAGCTCATATTGCTGCCATTGGTGTATAAGTCATACATCAGTACAGCGAAAATGCGCATTCTTAAACCAGAGATGGAAGCCATTAAAGAGAAAACTGGTGGGGATTTGCAAAAAACACAATTGGAAAATGCAGCATTGTATAAAAAAGCAGGTGTTAGCCCCCTCAGCGGGTGTGTGCCCATGTTGCTCCAAATGCCCATTCTCTTTGCAATGTTTCAGTTTTTCCCTTATGCTTTTGAACTCCGGCAAAAAGCTTTTCTGTGGTCTCAGGATTTAAGCCGGTATGACAGTGTATTGGATTTTGGATTTCACATTCCCGGATATGGGGACCATCTCAGTCTTTTTACATTGTTGATGACCATAAGCACCATTATCTATACCCGCTTAAACAATCAGATTAGCGGTGTTACGGGCCAAATGAAATGGATTGGGTACTTTATGCCTGTCATTTTTATGGGTGTGTTGAATGATTATGCCTGTGGTCTTACCTGGTATTATTTTGTGAGCAACATGGTTACGTTCGCACAGCAGTTTATCATCCGTCGATTTGTTGATGACAATAAACTACATGCACAGATTGCAGAAAACAGGAAGAAGCCTGTAAAGAAATCTGCTTTTCAGGCTCGTATGGAGGCTGCAATGAAGCAAGCTCAGAACCGGAAGCAAATGCCCCCCAAAGGCAAAAAGTAACTGGAAATTGTTACGTGATAGAAGCAAAATGAGAACTGTGTTTTACCATCAGGTGCAACACGGTACTTTGATCACTTACATTTGAGTTGCATTAAAAAGAATCAAGCCCGTTTTTGCCTGTACATCATTCCGGGTCTGGACTCTATAGCATCTTTCATTTCAAGTTCAAGCAGTATGTGGGCAAGGCGATGCACTGGAATCTTACATACTTCTGCGATGGTGTCGATATGAAGAATTTTATCCTGTAAATGGTGAATAACAGACATTTCATCAGAACTGAAATGTGAAAACAACTGTGCCTGAGAAGCCTGTTGCCTGGATTTTTTCCCGGGATCTGGCCAGTTCATCCCCCTTGCCACATCTATGGCAGATTCAGCCATACCTGCTTTCAGACTTTTTATTAACAGATTACAGCCCTCACTCATAATATCTCCTGGCCTTCCCGGCACCGCAAATACATCTCTGTTGTATGAAAACGCAATGTCTGCGGTTATCATGCTTCCACCCTTTTTCATACTTTCAATAACGATTAGAGCATCGCACATCCCGGCAACTATGCGGTTTCGTCGTGGAAACAAATCAGGATGAAGTGGGGTTCCACTAAAAAACTCGGAAACTATGGCACCTCCCTTTTCCAGCATCTCCTCTGCAATACTTCGGTGTTTGGCAGGGTAAATCAAATCCAGCCCGTGGGCAACTACACCTATGGTAGGCAGGTCACAGGCTATGGCTGTTTTGTGAGCACATATATCTATGCCATATGCAAGACCGCTTACGATATAAGAATCATAAGGTTTTAATCCGTTTACAAGGTTTCTGGTGCTATCTGTTCCTAAATCCGTGTTCCGCCGGGTACCCACTATTCCTGTCATCCTGTGGTGATTCAGATCAGCATCACCTTTTACAAATAATACCAGCGGGCTATCCAACGCTTGTTTTAACCGCGATGGATAAGCGCTGTGAGTGTATGGCAAAATCCTTATTTTGTATTTCTCTGCAAACTTTAATTCATCATCTACCGCAGAAAATGAGGTGAAAGACCGAAGTTCCCGGGTCATCAAATCGCCCATCCCCGGAATTTTAAGCAGATTGTTTTTCTTTTCTTTAAAAACAGCTTCAGCACCGCCGCAATAACTGATTAGCGTTTTACCCAATACAGGCCCAATCTTTGGCACCAGAGAAAGGGCCATGTGGTGATATGTTTCTGTGCTTTTGTAGGCAGCGGCAGGTTCTTCTACCACGCTTTCTGTATAATTTAGGGGTTCCATCTGATAAATTATTTATCAATCTTCCGCCCCTAATATAATCATTCGTTCAGTTTTAATACAGCCATAAACGCACTCTGTGGAATTTCCACATTCCCTACTTGTCGCATTCTTTTTTTCCCGGCTTTCTGTTTTTCCAGCAGTTTGCGTTTCCGGCTGATATCTCCGCCATAACATTTGGCGGTTACATCTTTGCGCAGCGCCGAAATGGTTTCACGGGCTATAATCTTTGCCCCAACTCCGGCTTGAATCGCTATTTCAAACTGCTGCTTGGGAATCAGGTCTTTCAGCTTTTTACAGATTTTTTTTCCCAAATCGTAAGCATTGTCTCTGTGGATAATTGCACTCAATGCATCTACCGGCTTTCCGTTCAGGAGAATATCCAGTTTTACAAGTTTACTCTCTTTGTAACCCAAAGGTTGATAATCAAAACTGGCATAACCACGGCTTATGGTTTTCAGCCTGTCATAAAAATCAAACACGATTTCGGCAAGTGGCATTTCAAAGGTGATTTCAATCCTGTCTGCCGTTAAATAAACCTGATTTTTCAGAATGCCACGCTTATCCATGCATAAACTCATCACAGAACCCACATATTCACTTTTTGTGATTATCGTAGCTGTAATAAATGGCTCCTCCACAAACTTGGTTTGCTCTGGTGGCAATAAATCCGTGGGATTATTAACAATCACCATTTGGTCTTTCGTGTCGTATGCTTTGTAACTCACATTTGGAACTGTGGTGATAACTGTAATGCCAAACTCGCGTTCCAACCGTTCCTGAATGATTTCCAGATGAAGCATGCCTAAAAAACCGCACCGGAATCCAAAACCAAGGGCAGCACTGCTCTCTGGTTCAAATACGATGCTCGCATCATTCAACTGTAGCTTTAGCATACTCTCACGCAATTCCTCATAGTCTTCAGTATCCACAGGATAAATCCCTGCAAATACCATCGGTTTTACATCCTCAAATCCCTTGATGGATTCACCTGCAGGGTTGTCAAAATCAGTAATCGTATCACCCACCTTTACTTCCCGGGCTTCTTTAATCCCTGAAATTATATATCCAACATCCCCGGCTTTAACCTCGTCTCTGGGACTTAAATCCAGTTTCAATATACCTACTTCGTCAGCATGATAATCTGTACCCATGTTCATGAATTTCACATGCTGCCCTTTCTTGATTTTTCCATCCATCACTCGATAATATGCGATGATGCCCCGGAACGGGTTGAATACTGAGTCAAAAATGAGGGCTTTGGTAGGCCCGTTGGCATTACCCTTAGGCGCAGGTACCCTTTCTACAATAGCTCGGAGAATATCAAATACCCCTTCGCCGGTTTTACCACTTGCAGGAATAATCAGGTCCCGGTCAACTCCAAGTAAATCCACAATTTCGTCCTTAACTTCTTCGGGCATGGCCCCGGGCAAGTCTATTTTGTTCAGCACGGGTATGATTTCCAACCCATGCTCAAGTGCCATGAACAGGTTACTTATGGTTTGCGCCTCTATGCCCTGACTGGCATCTACAATCAATAAGGCACCCTCGCAGGCGGCTATACTCCGGCTCACTTCGTAACTGAAATCAACGTGACCCGGAGTGTCTATCAGATTCAGTACATAGGGCTTGCCATCCAGTGTATAGTTCATCTGAATCGCATGACTCTTAATCGTTATCCCACGTTCGCGTTCCAAATCCATGTCATCCAGAACCTGTGCTTGTTGCTGTCGCTTATCTATCGTCTTGGTATATTCCAGCAGTCTGTCTGCCAGTGTGCTTTTTCCATGATCAATATGGGCTATGATACAAAAATTGCGGATTTGCTCCATAATAATCCGCGAAATTACAACCAATATAACCTCATTGAGTGGTTTTCTCCCGATGCAGGAAAATTATTGATGTGAACTATGCCATTTCTCGCAAGCTTGTTTTGCCTAATTTTGCCGGCTATACTTACCTCGAATGCAAACCTGGTCTGTGGGAATACTCTGTTACAATGAAGCCGGAACCATCCGCCAGGTGATTCAGGATACCGTTGCTGTTCTCCAACAGTTAAGCCCTGCCGGTAACCAGGTCATTGTGGTGGATGATTGCAGCACCGATGGTTCTCTGGAGATTATACAAAATTGTATAGCGGAATTTCCAAATATTGAACTGGTGCACCATGAGGTGAACAAGGGAATCGGTGCCGGGCTCAGAGCCATCTACTCCGGAGCAAAACTTGAAAATGTTGTAGCCATCTGTGGCGATGGGCAGTTCGATGTGCAGGAACTGTTGTCCAAACCTGAATTTTCTTACGCTGAATTTCTTTCATTCTACCGGCTGCAGAATACCCAATACAACGGATTTAGAAATTTTCTGTCATATTTCAATAAGTGGTTCAATCGCTTCCTGTTGCGCATTGACCTTAAAGATGTAAACTGGGTGAAAGCTTACAAAACCCAAATTGTACAAAAGCTCGAGTTGCAACTTACCAGCTCTCTGGTTGAGAGTGAAATCTGCTCTAAATTAATTCATGCCGGAGCAAAACCACTCCAGTTTGAAAGCAAATATCTGCCCAGGGTATATGGCGTTAGCAAAGGAAGTTCTTTTGCAATTGTGAAAAAAGCCATTTTGGATTTATGGTCTTTATTCCGGGTAGTAAAACGGTTTGATCGCAACAGAAACTTCTCCTTGTAAGAGACACAGTTTGCCGCGTTGTTTCTACCTTTGCATGCATGGCTCATGAAATTAAAGAACGGCATTCCGGAATTGTGAATGTGCATTTTGGCGAAAACGTAATGGTGGTGCAACCTGTGAATATGTATGGTTGTGAAATCGGAGATAATGTCTTTGTAGGTCCGTTTACCGAAATTCAGAATGATGTGAAAATCGGTGCAGGAACACGCATCCAGTCCCACACCTTTATTTGTGAATTTGTCAATATTGGTGAAAAATGTTTCATTGCACATGGTGTTATGTTTATCAATGATTTGTTCTCCGAAGGAGGGCCGGCACAGGGAAGAAAAGACCTTTGGAAACCAACTTTTATTGGTAATCATGTGAGCATTGGGTCAAATGCAACCATCCTTCCCGTAAAAATCTGCGATCATGCGGTAATCGGTGCCGGCGCTGTTGTAACCCGCGACATCACAGAGCCTGGTGTTTATGCAGGAAACCCGGCGAAAAAACTGAGGAGTTTGTAAATCCCATTAAACTGGGAAGACAGTTTTACATTTGTCCGGATATACGGAGCAAGATTTCCGAAACTGCCGGACAAATCTCCATATTGGGTTTCATCAGATGCAAATGTGTATGCATTTTGCGATGATTGGTGTGCGGAAATTCCCTGCAAGCCTTGGGTCTGGATTCATACACCGCACAATGGTTGTCTGTGCCTAAAAATGGGCAAGGTGATTGTTTCAGTGCATAAATCCCGTCTTCATCAAGGAAAAGATACTTGGCCATAAATGTACTTTCCTTCATTCCCATAGCTGAAGACAGCCGTTCTATATCTTTTGCAAAAAACATGGGACTCGTCGTTTTACAACAATTTGCACAGGTCAGACAATCGGTTTGCTCAAAAACCGTATCATGTGCATCCTGAAATAAGTAATCGAGATTCCGGGGTGGTTTATTTTGCAATCTTTTGATTAACTGCAATAATTTTAAACGAACCGCCGGAAGCGTGTTTTTCAGATATTCTGCCGCATTCACTTTATCAGAGAAGAAGATGTCAGGGATTTTAAAAACATCACCAAATCTGCCTTTTCCCTGGTAGAGAGTTGCAGTGGTTTTATCAGTGTATCGGTGTACAATTGTTCCGGAATGAATTTTCTCGGGTCGTCATAATATTCCACTACTTCTTCAAGGGTGCGGAACATGCCATTGTGCATATACGGTGCGGTAAGTGCAATGTTCCTCAGGCCGGGCACTTTGAATTTACCTATGTCCTCAGGCTTTCTTGTTACCTGCCACCGTCCGCTGTCAGTATATTTTTTCCCGTCAAATATGCCAATATTCCGCATCTCATCTGCCGTATAATCCGGGCCAAAATGACAATCAAAACAATGACCCTTCTGGAGAAAAATTTCACGGCCCCTGATGGCTTCTGCATTTACGGCATTTATATCGCCGGCAAGGAATCTGTCCATCGGGGCGTCCCCGGTTTCAAGTGTACGTTCATATGCGGCTATGGCTTTGCCAACAAGGGCTGCGGTGGGTGCAGAATGATAGATTTTGTGGAACGCCTTGCGGTAATATCCTGATTTGCGCAGCCTTTTTACTGCCTGCTCCAGTGACATTCCCATTTCTACAGGATTGATCACAGGCTGCAATGCCTGATGCTCAAGGGAGGGTGAACGACCATCCCAAAACAGCAATCCGCGGCTCGATACGTTCATCGCACTGGGTGTATTGCGCGCAGTTGGCCTTCCGTCAAATCCTTTGGAAAAAGCCACCGTATCTGCAAAGGCGAATTCGGGCTTATGGCAGCTTGCACAACTTACAGTCCCATTTTGAGACAGAACAGGATCAAAAAACAGCATTTTGCCCAGTTCGGTCTCATTCACAGGCCCTTTGGCTTTGCCATTCCGAAAAGCATACAATCCTATGCAAAGAATAAGTATTCCTGCGGAAACAATGCTTTTCATTCTCATAAATGATCGTATTTTTCCAGGAGTTTTAGAAATACCTCCATGTCTTTTGGATAGGGTGCTTCCACATGAACTCTGCTGCCATCCGGCAGGGAAAATTCCAGGGCTCTGGCATGCAAGGCAAATCTCTGCATCAGATAGTTGGTTTCACCTTTTGCATTGCGTTTTATTTCTTGCAGAGTATGAAACTGACCACCGTACAACACATCTCCGGCAATTTTTGCATTTTGCGAGGCAAGGTGCACACGGATTTGATGCTGTCTTCCGGTATGGGGTTTGCACTCCACCAAACTAAAATGACGGAACAATTTCAGGGTTTGGAATTCTGTCACTGCGGGTTTTCCGTGCTTTTTATCAATATGGATATGGTTTAAATCGTCAGCCTGAATGGGTAAATCCACCACAAATGCATCAAATTGTACCTGCCCTTCTACAACAGCATGGTACAGTTTTGTTACTTCCCTTTTCTCAAACTGAATATTTATATGCCTGTGTGTTTCCGCATTCAATGCGATAATAAGTGCACCGCTGGTTTCCCTGTCTATACGGTGGCAGGGCAGGGCATCGCCATAAATGTACCGTGCAACTTCCAGCACGGATGGAGCTGTTTTTTTGCCTCTTTCAGGTATAGAAGGAACAAATGGAGGTTTATTCACAACAACCAGGTCCGGTGTTTCCAGCAGTATTAGTTTCCTGAATGTTGTGGCTTGTTTCATCCGTCGTTTCGCATACTTAACCGGATACGGGTAAGTACATTTTTGGTTTGTTGTGGGAAGTCACCATCCATCATCCAGTTGTAATATCCGGGCTCATCTTTTAGTACGGTTTTTACAGGTCTTCCTTTGTGTTTTCCAAAATTAAAAAGCACCTCACCACTGCTGTTCAGTATCAGCCTTCCTGCCAGGTCTGCAAGATTGTTTTGACCACTCATCCGGTGCAAGCCATCCAGATCATGCGGTATATCTTCATATTTTTCAAGCTGGGCTTTTAAAATTTCCCATGTGGCTACCGTATCGGCCTCGGCGCTGTGTGCATTTTCCAAATCGCGGTCACAATAGAATTTGTACGCAGCTTTCAGATTGCGTGGCTCCTTGAAGTGGAATATGCGTTGCGCATCTATAAATCGCCGCTTATCTACCTCAAATTCAATTCCAGCACGGTAAAACTCTTCTACCAGCAGAGGAAAATCAAACTTGTTGGAATTAAATCCGCCGAAATCACAGTCTTTCAGAAAATTGTGAAACTCCTGGGATAACTCTTTAAAACTGGGTTTATCTGCCACATCCGCATCTGTTATCCCATGGATTTCCATGGCCCCGGCAGAAATGGGAATTCCGGGATTGACCCTATAGGTGCGAATCTCTTCACGTCCGTCGGGAAAAACCTTGAGCAGGCAAATTTCTACAATCCGATCCTGAGATGGATTAATCCCTGTTGTTTCCAGGTCAAAAATGACCAATGGTCTTTTTAGTTGCAATTTCATTCACGTTCCCCGTTTTCCGGGTTATCCTTGTTATATAAATCCGGTCGCAGAGCTGCAGTCCGCTTTTCTGCCATATCCATTCGCCAGGCCTCAATGCGCGCATGGTCTCCGCTGATGAGGACATCCGGTACCTTAAGCCCCTTATACTCCACAGGCCTTGTATATAGGGGAGGGGCCAGCAAATCATCCTGAAATGTGTCACTCAGTGCACTTTCTTCATTGCCAAGTACCCCTGGTATCAGTCGCAGGATGGCATCGGTAACCGCCGCCGCCGCAATTTCTCCTCCGCTAAGAACAAAATCACCTAAGCTGATTTCCTGCGTTACATACAAATCCCTTATGCGCTGGTCTATTCCCTTATAATGGCCACAGATAATAATCAGGTTGCCCAGCATGGACAAGCGGTTCGCCATTTTCTGATGAAACCTCTCACCATCCGGGCTCATATAAATTACTGCGTCGTATGTGCGGCTGTTCAGAAGTGAATCCAGACAATTTCCCAATGGCTCAGCCATGAGCACCATGCCTGCTCCGCCGCCAAAGGGATAATCGTCTATCTGACGGTAGTTGCCCAATCCGAATTCGTGAAGATTATGGATTTGGATTTCAGCCAGCCCTTTCTCCACGGCCCTTTTGGGTATGCTCAACCGAAGCGGACTTTCAAGCAATCCGGGAACAGCGGAAATAATGTCTATGCGCATATCAGATTTCAGTAAAACCCTCGGGCAACTTCAGATGCAGTGTTTTCAAGGCTGAATCTGCTTTGGTTATCCATTCATCCACAAGTGGAATTAATAATTCCTGTTTCCCGGTTACCATAAGCATGGGGCCAGCCGGATAATCTTCTATGGCTTCTATGGTACCAAGTAAACCAGCCTCCGCATCTTTCACAGACCATCCGATGATATCATCATCTTCCTGAACAGCTGTGTCAACCGGGTTCTTTTCTTCTATGCAAATGTCCAGTCCGGTAATCATATCCGCATGCCATTCGGTCTGTATGTCCTTCAGATGCAGCAGGCTTGCTTCCTTGTTCCAGGCTTCAATAAGAAAGGGAACCCCCTTTCCATCGATTTCAATGAAAATGAAGTTCCCTTTTTTTATTTCTTTAGCCAGTGCGGCCGTATTCAATGCCACACTCACGGTTCCTTTGTATCCGTGTTTGCCAGCTATCCGCCCTATATGTTTCAACGGGGGTAGCATCTCAGTGTGTTATTCTGCAGCAGGTGCCTCTTCCGTAGAAGCGGATTCCTCAGTGGCAGGTGATTCCTCAACTGCAGGAGTTTCTTCTGCGGAGTTGGTTTCTTCCGCAGTAATCTCAGAATCTGCTACAGTCTCGTCTGCCGCAGCTACTTCCTCACTCAATTCGCTGTTTTTTGCCAGAATTTTTGCGGCAATGGCTTCACGGCGCTTACTTTCAGCTTTCATCGCTTCGGCGTTCTTGTTGCGGCGGGCATCAGCCAGTCCGTCTCGCTTGGCCTGGATTTTAGCCTCTTTTTCCTGCATCCATGCAGCAAATTTTGCATCGGCTTGTTCCTGGGTGATCGCACCTTTGTTTACACCTACCTGCAGGTGTTTGCGGTAGAGTGCACCCTTGTAGCTCAAAATAGCGTTGGCTGTGTCTGAAGGTTGTGCACCTTTCATCAGCCATTCCGCTGCTTTGTCTACATCCAATTGTATGGTAGCAGGGTTTGTAATAGGGTTGTAACTTCCCAGCTTCTCAATGAAGCGCCCGTTGCGGGGAGCCCGTGAATCGGCCACTACGATGTGGAAGAAAGCGCGTTTCTTACGGCCGTGTCTCTGTAATCTTATTTTGGTTGCCATGTGTATAACCCCTTTCTGTATTCAACAGCGGGGCCGCGAAATAACTACAAATTTCTGTAATTACCAAACCGTTTACCTCTTTTTAGGGTTATGCCAAACCCGATGCCCTTTAAGGGTGAAGGATTCTCTTCTGTATAGCAAGTGAATTGTTGGTCAATGCTATGATCCTGCGATAAACGAACGCATGCTTATACTGCCCAGTGTAACCTTGTTATTGAACCATTGAATGGTCTCCGTTTTTTCTGTCAGTCCCAACGCATAAAGTAACGGATAATAATGCTCTGGTGTGGGTATACTCAGCTTGGCAGCAGTGCCCAGATGGTCATATTGGATGAGTTTCTGGTCCTGTCTTTCACCAATATACTCTGCACAAATCGTATCAAATTCTTCTGCCCATGACCAGGCTGTATCCGCCCAGTTTACCGCACCCAGGTTGTGCACCAGGTTGCCACTTCCAATGAACAATATACCCCTTTCACGTAGCTTTTTCAGTTCAGTTGCCAGCGCATAATGACCATCTGCACCCATTCTGGTGTCCATGCTTAATTGAAGTACAGGAATATCCGCTTCCGGAAACATTCGCATCAACACACTCCAGGTGCCATGATCCAGTCCCCAGTGCATATCTGAATCTATCCGGTAGTGGCTCGATTCCCGCTGCAGTTCTGCCGCGATGTGTGCACTGCCCGGTGCCGGATATTCAGCCTCAAACAACGCCCTTGGAAATCCCCCGAAATCATGAATTGTGCGCGGTTTATCCATAGCTGTAACCCTTGTCCCTGCGGTTTCCCAGTGTGCAGAAATACAAACAATGGCCCTGGGTTTTTCCAGATTCCTGCCCACCGTTTCCCACATGTCACTAAACCTGTTGTGCTCTATTGCATTCATGGGGCTGCCGTGACCTACAAACAGCACCGGTTGCCTCGGAACTGTTTTATCTGTACCCAAGGCGTTCAGTGTTTGTATTTGCATACTACAAAGTTAAATATATTGTTTGTTCAAACAAATGAAAGTGTGAACGGGTGACAAACATCATTGTTCATGCCCTTTAAATTTAACTACCTTCGTGTTCATATGAAACCCATTGGGTATATATCACTTTGTGCTGCACTTGCTCTGTCAGGCTGCATCAAAGATACACTGGACAAAGCCCGCAAAATCAAAAAGGTAAAATGGACAGGAACCTATGCCGCACCGCTTATCATTGCAGACCTTGACCTGGCCGATGCGGTAGACCTGGTAAAGGATGCCGCCTCTCTCGGCATTCAATCAGACCAAACTGTATATCTGGAATACGCCAATGCGCATGTTTCGGTCAGGGCAACGGACTGGGTGAAACTTCAAAACCAGAACGGCTCTCAAACCGAACAACTTTCTCCGTCGGAACAAACTGCATTGCTTACTTCAGGTGCAGTGCAGGTAATGCGTAATTTCAGTCATTCCTGGAGCAATGGCGGCATGGAACTGGATTCCTTTCTTTGCTCGGCAGGGAGTATGCAGTGCAACTTCAATACGAACCTGCAGCACGATGGCAGCATTACGCTTGTTTTCAACAGCCTGATAAAAAACGGAGCCCCTCTCACCCTCACGGGCAATTTTACCTACACGGGTGGACTTAGTTCTCTCAATTTTAACCGGGACCTGACCGGATATGTATTTGATTTATCCAGGTCGGCTCCCGGATATAATCAGTTTGAAGCATCAGTCCGGTTGGATTTAACAAAAAGTGGCTCTGTCGTTTTACCGTCCGATCAGTTTCAGATCAATGTAAGTCTGAATGGTATGCAATACCGCCGGGTACATGGCTATTTCGGACAGACATTGCTTCTCAATCCGGCAGACAGTGCTAAACTCTCTGTTTTTACCTCAGCCCTGAGCAAAGGAAAAGTACAGTTTGAGGACCCCAGAGTGAAACTCGCATTCACAAATTCCATGGGTTTGCCATATCGGTTTACTGCCAACAGTATACATTTCAGTATCCCAGGAGTGTCCTTCCAAAATTTGAACGCACCACCGGCACCATTCCCGGGCAAGGCCGCGGCATTTTCTGCCCTGCCTTCAGTGGTAAAAGATTCCATTGTTTACAACAATGGAAACAGCAATGTGAAAGCTTTAATTGCAAACGAACCACATTATTTTGCCTATGACGTTTCTGCCCTTGCTAATCCTTTGGGGAAAACATCAAATCGAAATTTCTTGTGGGATGAATCAGTTCTTGAATTAAAAGCTTCCCTGGAATTGCCTTTTTATGGAATCAGTTCCACGCTGGTGCTGGAAGACACCTCTGATTTCAGCCTGAATGGGGGGAAAGAAGTATCTTACATAGACTGGATCCGGTTCCGGTTTCATACCGAAAATGGCATGCCGCTGTCTCTGGGTTTTCAGGCCTATTTTATGGATTCGTTCAATCATGTGCTGGATTCCGTTTTTACACCTTACCGGTATATATTGCCAGGCGCCACGGTAGATGCAGGCGGAAATGTTACAGCACCCGCCATCGAGCAGTTTGATGCAATCATAAACCGTCCGCGTATTGCGCATATCAATGAAGCACGTAAATTGAGATTGCGGATTATGGTTCCCACAAGTCAGTACAATGGTTCTCCCGGACCTGTGCGAATCACGCGAAATCAAAAAATAAAACTGAAGGCTGGTGTTGAAATTAAATTGTCTGCCAATGCGCCCATTTAAAATTCTTCCATTGCTATTTACCCTTTGGTTCACCCGGGGAAATGCACAGCAAAACTTCACCCTTTACAACATGGGTTCTGTACCACAACGCAGCTGGATGAATCCCGCACTGTTGCCTGAATGTAAATGGCATCTGGGCATACCTGCACTCAATTCGTTGTATGTACATGCGTCTACCAGCGGATTCAATTTTAGCAATATCTGGAAAGCCACTGAAATTGGAATCGGAGATACATCTGTTCTTAATTTCAATAAATTATTGAATGTTCTGGACAAAAAAAATTACATCAGCGTAAAAGTGGAACAAACGTGGTTACACGGTGGTTTGCGCTGGAAAAACCACTATTTCAATGCCAATATTACAGAAAAAGGTGCAGTAAAGATTAGTCTGCCCAAAGACCTTTTCCGGTTTGTCATTGACGGCAATGGTGGTCAGAATCTGGGATCAACTTTTCATTTCGATTTGGGTGCACAAGCCATTCATTACCGGGAATTCGGTTTTGGGTATGCCTATACCTACAGAGACCAGATTACTGTGGGTGCCCGCTTGAAATACCTCAGGGGACTCAATGTTGTAGATTTAAATAAGGCCAACTTGTCAGTACAGACCAGGTCCGGAGATTATGCATGGTTGTTAAGCAGTGATGTGGAATTAAATACAGCCAGTTCTGCGTTTCGCATTCTGAACACTGACACCACCCGACCCAATGATTTTAACGGGCGCCGGCTGTACAGCGGGGTTCGTAACGGAGGACTGGGTTTAGACCTGGGTGCTACCTATAAAGTCACCGATAAATTGAGTGTAAATGCAAGCATCCTTGATATCGGTTTTATCCGCTGGACACAGAATACTGGTTCATGGGTAAGCCATGACCCCAGGGCTACTTTCGTTTTTGACGGCATTCATATCAGTTCCAAAGACACCAATTCGGATTTTGGCCAGTATATAGAAAACCTGGCAGACAGTATGATTCATACTTTCAGACTGGACACTTTGCATCGTAAATTCAGCACAGGATTGTCCACAGAGTTTTTTATCGGTGCCAATTACAAACTGATGAAAAAACTGGAATTAAGCGCACTTCTGTATGGCGATTTTTTTAACAAACGATTTTATCCGGGGCTCACACTGGGCATGCGCTATACGCCCTGGCGCGCACTGTCGGTAAATGTAACAAATACCATGTACAGCAATGGGTGGTTTAATCCAGGTCTGGGAATTGCTGTTAAAGGCGGACCTGTTCAATTTTACACAGTTGCAGATAATTTCCTGGCGCCGGTTATGCTCAGTCGTTTACGCAGTATGAATGTACGTTTTGGAATAAATCTTGTTTTTGGCCATCCGTCAGGCACTGCTCCGGCGAAAACAGAGCCTGCAGAAACGGATCCGGTGACCTTTTAAAATAAAATTATAAAATCCGCATTTTTGCGAATTTTAACACCAGCTTTTTTTCACCAAGACCATCAAAATTTACCGTGGCTTTGCGGTTATCTCCCTCGCCTTCCACTGCTGTAACCACTCCATAGCCAAACCGCTGATGCTGCACACGTGCACCGGCTGTCAGTCCATTCAGGTCACTTTCTACAAAGTTCGGATCTGCAGGCAAACTTTTATGTACCGAAGTGTGTGTCGTTTTTAACAATGTACTGGCGCGTGTTGCCGGTGATCCGCTGTAGGTATCAAACAAATTACGGCCACTGTGTATGCCTTCTTTTTTCATGCCTGCCAATCCCATATCCAGAAACTCTTTACCGATTTCATCAATGAACCGGCTCGGCTCACAGGGTGTGAGATTTCCGTATCTGAAACGACTGGTTGCGAAACACAATTCCAGGTGCTGTTCTGCGCGGGTGATTGCTACATAAAACAAACGTCGTTCTTCTTCCAGATCCGACTTGCTGGTAAGTGCCATTTGGGAAGGAAAGAGATTTTCTTCCAGACCTACAATATAAACATATTGAAATTCAAGGCCCTTGCTGCTATGCACAGTCATTAAATGTACACAGTCTCTTTCATCGTTTTTGTCTTTCGGGTCATCCGTATACAAGGCCACATCTTCTAAAAAACTGGCAAGGTTTTTTTCTTTCTCACTTTCGTCGTCCTCGGTAAATTCCTGTATCCCGTTCAGCAATTCCACGATATTCTCATACCGGCTCACTCCTTCGACTGTTTTGTCTTCATACAGTGTCTTGAGCAGTGTGGTTTGCTTGGCCACATGCATCGCCAGATCATACGCATTATGGGTGCTTTGCATCGCCATAAAACTCTTCATCATGATGGCGAAATTCTCAACCCTTCCAGCCGCTGCACCCAAATCCGGAAACTGCCGTGCACGCGATATAATGTCCCAGACAGTACATTGATTTTCAGCAGCATAAAGAATCAGTTTATTCAGTGTGGTGTCACCTATGCCACGCGCAGGGTAATTGATCACCCTCTTCAGTGCTTCTTCATCTCCCGGATTTATTGTAAGACGCAAATACGATATCAGGTCTTTGATTTCTTTGCGCTGATAAAAACTGGTGCCTCCGTAAATGCGGTAGTCTACGCCAGCCCGTCTCAGTTGTTCCTCAAAAGCACGGCTTTGCGAATTGGTGCGGTATAAGATGGCAAATGCTTTGTTGGGTAACTGGTGTGCGTTGCGTTCTCCCACAATGGACTGTGCCACATATCGTGCTTCTTCTGCTTCTGTGATACTCCTTACTACTTTTATTTTGTCGCCGGTTTCATTGGCTGTCCATACCTCCTTTTCCAATTGTTTCGAATTGTTTTTAATTACACTGCTGGCGGCATTTACAATGTTTCTTGTGCTTCGGTAGTTCTGTTCCAATTTTACAATACGCACATCCCGGTAATCGTTTTTAAAGTTCAGTATATTCTGAATGTTTGCACCACGAAAGGCATAAATGCTCTGTGCGTCATCTCCCACCACACACAAATTCTGATGTGCCGCTGCTATCCGTTTCACAATCATGTATTGCACATGGTTTGTATCCTGATACTCATCAACCATCACATATTTAAATTTATGCTGATACTTGTTCAGCACATCCAAATGGTCTCTCAGCAGCCGGTTGGTATTGATAAGAATATCGTCGAAATCCATGGCTCCGGAACGAAAACAACGTTCTGTATAAGCCTTAAAAATTTCGAAGAATTTGCTGCGGTTTGCCTGCTTGTCCTGCTGCATCAAATCTTCATTTTCGGAATATGCCTTGTAATCAATCAGGTTGTTTTTTGCCATGCTTATCCGGGACAACACCATATTTGGTTTGTATACTTTGTCGTCCAGGTTCATTTCTTTGATGATGGACTTAAGCAGACTCTTGCTGTCATCCGTATCATAGATGGTAAAATCCCTGGGATACCCCAAACGTTCTGATTCTATGCGCAGAATGCGGGCAAACACACTGTGGAAAGTACCCATCCATAAACTGCGTGCCGACGGGCCCACCAGTGCTTCTATCCGGCTTCGCATTTCCCGGGCAGCTTTGTTTGTAAATGTAAGCGACAGAATGCTGAAAGGGTCTGTCTTGAGTTGTAACAGATGGGCTATGCGGTATGTAAGCACCCGTGTTTTGCCGGAACCGGCACCGGCGATAATCATCAATGGTCCATCCGTATGCAACACGGCCTCCCGCTGGGGTTCATTCAGTTTCTGCAGATAGGGGGGGAGCTCGTCGTGTGGGTTTTGATCCGGCCAGTGCATTGCGCTACAAATTTAGTATCCTTAAATATCGTCGGTTTTAAAAGTATTGCACATATGTAAGTGAGGCTTACCGGCAAAAAACAAATCCCGAGTTATTCTTCATGGGTTTGCGATTTTAAAATTCGTTCCATATATTTGTTGTAACAAATAAACGATGAAACGCAAAGCATTCATCCGGTCTCTGGCTATCGCCTCTGCAGGTGCTGCATCTCTTTCTTTGCGGCAATTGTACGGCTTGCTCAATGAAGCACCTGCCTCACACCTTATGCCCGCACTGTTTATTGGCCATGGAAGTCCCATGAATGCTATAGAGGATAATCCGTTTACGCAGCATTTGAAGCAGTTGGGCGCCCAATTTACCGGTGACTGCACACCCAAAGCCTTTCTGGTGGTTTCAGCCCACTGGCTTACAAGGGGTACCTGGGCCTGTGGCACCGCCAAGCCAGAAACCATTTACGACTTCGGTGGTTTTCCCGATGCGTTGTACCAGGTGAAATATAATGCACCAGGAAGTCCGGAACTCGCCAGCGGAATCCATTCGCTTGCCGGTGCCGTGCAAACAACAGATGAGTGGGGTCTGGACCATGGTGCATGGACCATTATGAAGCATATTCGTCCTGCAGCGGACATTCCGGTTTTCCAACTGAGTATTGATGTGGGGATGACCATGCAGGCGCATTTTGAACTTGGCAAAGCATTGCGAAAACTGAGAGAAAAAGGTGTGGTGATTGTTGGAAGTGGCAATGTGGTCCACAATCTGCAAAAGGCTTTCGAAAATATGGGTCGGAAAGAACCTGCCCCGGCATATGAGTGGGCATCTGGTTTTGATCAATTCGTGAAAGAGAGCATACTGGCCGAAGATCATTTTTCGCTTGTCAATTATTCAAAAAAAGATCCTGGAGCCGCAAACTTGTCAGTTCCTACCACAGACCATTTTATCCCTCTTTTATATGCTGCCGGACTTCGATTGCCCGGTGAACATGCCCAATTTACCTACGAGGGAATGGAGTATGGTGCACTCAGTATGCGCTGTGTGCAATTTGGGTGAGATTTGACACAGGCAGGTCAGCCCCTTGTCTGTCTTTTGTAATTCCTGCGCTATTTATATACGCGGATATGGGGTTCATCTGCGGATTTCTGTTTAGACAGAATATTCCGGTTATGATCCTGAAATTCAGAATCGCCCCTGTGAGGGCTGTTGCCGTTCCTTCTGTACTCGCATTGATTGTACTTTCGGTTAGGTGCCTGGTTGCAGAAAATGATTTCAATGTGTACCTGCATGCCGGGGTGCGATTGTTGGCTGGTGAGAATCCTTATCTGCCGCCACATCACCACGGCCTGCATTATTATTACAGCCCGTTTTTCGCATGTGTGATGGCTGTTTTTCAGCAAGTACCAGTATGGACATCTAAAGCCGTCTGGTGGCTCATCTCATTGCTCTGTTTGGTCCGTTCTGCCAGTTTGATTTTGCGCTGGTGGAATCATTGGCCTTTTCGCTTCCCCATGCGTTTTATGGGTTGGTTGCTTCTGGTTTCTACAGGCTACTGCCTTGCCAATTTATGGACAGGTCAGCTTACCATATTTTTACTTTGGAGTATACTGGAAACGGAACGACTAACAGGAGCCGGCAAATCAAAAACCGCAGCCCTGATTTTGGGTACTGCGGCTCAGATAAAAATCATTCCGGTTCTGTTTCTTTTCTGGCTTCTGCAAACCGGCAAATGGAAAACGACAGTTTATTCCATTTTCTGGATGATTTGTCTGACACTGTTGCCTGCGCTGTTTGTGGGTTGGAATCAGAATTTGTCCCTCACCGCATCCTGGTGGGAACAGATCAATCCTCTCAATGGAGAACACGCTGTAAACCTGCAGGCGGGATTTCTGGATGCAGGCTCACTCATCGCAAAATATTGCTCAGACACAGTGATTCACGGTGAACAAACAACCGCACTTTTTCACCTTTCTCCGGCTTCTGTGGCCTGGCTTACACTGTTTACCAGAATATTCATTTTGGCGTCTGTACTTTTCTTCTCAGGCCGTCTCATGCGCGGTCACAGCCGGTTTTCACATATCGGACATAAACTGGCATTGTGCGGTTTGCTGGCTGCCATTCCCGTGCTGTTTCCGCATCAGAGATTCTACAGTTTTCTGTTTACAGTTCCGGCTCTTTTGTTTGTAGGCTATTTTTTGAGTATTCAGTCCTTATTTACACTGAAACAAAAATGGTTCAGTCTCATTGCAACATTTGCGATGTTCATCCTGTTGGCTCCGTTTGCCGGTACAGATACGCTGGGACCGTGGTTGTCAGTTTGGAATGACTACCGGCTATTCAGTCTGGGAGGTATATTGTTATTGCCCATTTATTACAGTATGGCCTTCAGAGCCTGCAAAGCGGAGGTGTACACATGGACTGCCATTCCGGGACGCCCCCATACTTTCGAAATCACCATTTCCCGCACCTGAGGTATACGTGTACTCCCTTAATTTTGTGCCAAATGCCTGAAACCTGGTTTTCTTTTTTTCAGATTGCCGCCGGCACCTGGTCCTTTTGGTTTTGGAGTCTGTTGTGTTTGCTTGCCGGATTGTCGATTGCAGGTATGCTCTGGCGCCGTCGCGAGGGTAAGGTGCTGAATGGGTTGCGGTTGCTGGTTGCCCGTGAGTCTGATAACGGAAGTGATACAAATGAAAAAAGCACTCTCCCTGACCTGGGCGATGCGCTGGATACTTTGCTGCAAGCCAGAAAAGAAGAATTGCAGCGGTTGAACATGCTGGAAAACTACCGGCGTGATTACATCGGTAACGTTGCGCACGAGCTAAAAACACCCATTTTTAATATTCAGGGATATATAGAAACCATTCAGGACGACCCGGACATGGATGCCGGCATGCTGAGGTCTTTTTTGGATAAAGCCGCACGAAACACTGAACGACTTGCACAAATCGTGGGTGATCTGGACACCATAACCAAGTACGAAAGCGGCTTTCTGCAACTGGAATATGAAGCTTTTGATTTGAGGGAATTGGTTCAGGAGGTAATTGAAAATCTGGAAGTACAGGCATCTGCAAAGAAAATCCACATTTCAGACGCAGCCTTATCCGGAGATTTCACCGTTTGGGCAGATAAATTCAGAATCAGGCAGGTTCTTACCAATTTGGGTACGAACAGCATCAAATATGGGAAAGAGGGTGGGAGTACCAGATTCAAACTGTCTGATGCCAGAGGCAAAGTGATTGTGGAGGTATCTGACAATGGCATTGGCATTCCCCAAGCCCATCTCAACCGGATTTTCGAACGGTTCTACAGGGTAGAAAAAAGCCGCAACCGGGAAAGCGGTGGAAGTGGACTGGGCTTGAGCATTTGCAAACACATTATAGAGGCCCATGGCGAACAAATTCAGGTTCTGAGTACGGAAGGGGCAGGATCAGTCTTCAGTTTCAGCCTGCGCAAACCGGATAAACCCTGACCGCAAACACAATTTTATGAAACCCGAAGGTAACCTTGTCTTAAGGTTGTACTTTTGTAGCCCGAATTTTCAGTTCAAATAATGTCTGTAAGCAATATCCAGATGCCCCAGTACAATCCGCTGGAGAGTATGATGATCCGCTTCAATGAAGCTGCCCGTATTTTGGGCCTTGACGAACAATTTGCCACCGTGCTCAAAGCACCGGACAAAGTGGTGATTGTAAACATTCCGGTAACCATGGACGATGGTACCATCCGGGTTTTTGAAGGATACCGTGTCATTCACAGTGTGCACCTGGGTCCTTCCAAAGGCGGAATCCGGTATAGCATGGATGTGCATTTGGATGAGGTGAAAGCACTTGCCGCCTGGATGACCTGGAAATGTGCCGTTGTAAACATACCCTATGGTGGTGCCAAAGGGGGGATCAAATGCGACCCCCGTAGCATGAGCCGCGGTGAACTGGAAAGACTTACCCGGGGCTATACTCTGGCTATGAAGGATGTTTTCGGCGAAGACAGCGATATCCCGGCTCCCGATATGGGAACCGGACAGCAGGAAATGGCATGGATCCTCGATGAATATTCCAAAATAAGAGGACATAACAGTTGGGGTGTGGTTACTGGAAAACCCCTGGTAATGGGCGGCAGTCTGGGCCGCGTGGAAGCCACAGGCCGCGGGGTTATGGTTTCCGCACGCAGTGCCATGGCCCGTTTGGGTATCAAACCCACCGAGGCTACCTGTGTGGTTCAGGGTTTTGGCAATGTAGGCAGTATTTCGGCCAAACTCATCGAAGAACTGGGTGTGAAAATTGTCGGAATCAGTGACATTTCCGGTGGATATTACAATCCCGGAGGCATCGATATCCAGTCAGCACTCAGTTATGTTGCAAACAGTGAAACCCGCAGTCTGGAGGGATTTGCCGGCGGAAGTAAAGTTTCAAATTCTGAATTGCTTACCCTGCCTTGCGATGTGCTTGTGCCGGCAGCCATGGAAGACCAGATAACTCCGGAAAATGCCCATCTGATTAAAGCAAAACTCATTGTAGAAGGAGCAAATGGACCTACTACAGCTCAGGCAGACCCGATTCTCAATGAGAAGGGCATACTTGTGGTACCTGATATTCTGGCAAACGCCGGAGGTGTAACTGTTTCTTACTTCGAATGGGTACAAAATCGTCTGGGCTATTACTGGACAGAAGAACGTGTTCACCGCCGTGCAGACCGGGTTATGAAGCAAGCTTTTGACAACGTATTTGCAACCGCCGAGAAGTACAAAACCAGCATGCGTATAGCTGCCTATATTGTAGCTCTGGACAAAGTGGGCAGCACCCTGAAACTGCGCGGATCTTTCTAAAAGCAAAATCCATACATCATGAATATCCATCGCGAAGGATTTAAAATTATACTATTTACCACTCTGATACTCGGAGTGCTGTGTTTCGGAGTTCATTTTCTGGTCGGCGACGGCTGGATATTCAGTGCCGTGCTTGCACTAAGCATTGTTTTTTATGCCCTCATCGTACAGTTTTTCCGCAATCCTGCGCGGTATACCCCCGTCGATGAAAATTCAATCATAGCCCCTGCCGATGGTAAGGTGGTTGTGATAGAGGAAGTGGAAGAACCCGAGTATTTTAAAGACAAGCGCATACAAATCAGCATATTCATGTCGCCGGTTAACGTGCATGTAAACCGGTTTCCTGTTTCAGGCAAGGTGGCATATCAAAAATACTACAAAGGCAAATACCTGGTGGCCTGGCACCCCAAAAGCAGCACGGAGAATGAAAGAACCACCGTTGTGGTGCAGTCTGCAAAAGGTGCTGTGCTTTTCCGGCAGATTGCCGGTGCACTGGCCCGACGGATCGTTTGCTATGCCAAAGAAGGTCAACCCGCCGCGCAAGGTGCTGAATTTGGGTTTATCAAATTTGGCTCCCGGGTGGATATTTTTGTTCCCCTCACTGCAAAAGTCAATGTAACACTGAATCAAAAAACAGTGGGAGGAGAAACTGTAATAGCAACTTTCGGATAATCGGAATTTGGTATTAACTTTGTAGTACAATAAACATACAAACCAAAATATGAAAAAGATATTCGCTATTGCCATTTTCGCCTGCGGCTTTGCCCTGGCAGCCAAAGCTCAAACCAACGCTGCCGGAACCCAGGAGCCAGCCAAAGCTGCTGTAAGCCAGCCCACCGAAGTAAAACCGCAGACTGTGGTTGCTACTACTCCTGAAGTTGCTGCTCCTGCTCAGAAACAATGTGCCGGTGGCGGATCTGCAAAGGCCTGTTGCAAAAAAAGCACAGAAGCCAAAGCATGCTGCAAAGCCAAATCTCAGGCAGAAGCAGGTCATAACTGCAAAGGTCATGCTGAAGCCACTCCCGCAGGAACTGCTCAGCCCGAAGGTGCCAAATCACAGCACAAAGACTGTCAGAAATCCTGCCACAAAAAAGACTAAGTTGTTTTAAATCAAACATATAAAGGCTGCCCTGTGCAGCCTTTTTTTATCTGAACTGTTTTAAATCCATCCGAATTGAATATGGACAAAGGCTTTCGCCGTCGTTTTATTGCACTGGGTATACTCTCCCTTGTAACCTGTGGCATTGTGTGGGTCTATCTGCACTTCAATCAGCATGCCCGCAGCCGCCTCACACTGCTTGTGCCTGAGAATGCACATTGGTTCTGGCATTTTCAAACCCGGCAGATAGAAGACCGCCGTATTCAGGGTGCTATACCTTATTACGACAGCCTGGCAACACTTGTTCCTACCCTCGGCGCCCTGTCTCCGGCATCAGACCGGGGTGAATATGGTGTGGATGGGCACAGCGATATGCTCATATTCGCCAACGATTTTGGCTGGTATGCCTTGCTGTCAGTCACCTCAGAACCGAGGTTGAAGGCCTATATTGAAACCAAAATACCTAAAGAAATGTTGAATCCGGTGAAAGATGAAGGGACCTATTTCTATACTCATGGTCGAAACCGCAATATTTATCTGGCATTCAAACACAAAGCACTGGTATTCTATGTGCCATCAGATACTGTCAGTGCTGGAGAGAAAGCCTTGCAGGGGCTGAAACTGATTTTTGACCCAAAATTGAAACCGATGATCGGCAACACCCAAATTCAAAAAATATACGATGCCGGTAATGATGTCGTTTTTTGGGCCAGGCCCAATGTAGGGTTTCCGCTTACCCATGCTGTAAATCTTTCACAGGGTATGGCTGAGTTTACATGGTACGGACAGGCAAAAGGCAGCAGTACTCCCTCTCCACTCATGCTCTTCAGTGCAGCCGGCGAAAAATTCAGTGCATCCGACGTTTCGGCTTATCTGGACACAAAGAATCAGATGAAAAGCAGTGTATATTTGAATCTCACTTTCCGCACCATTTACCATTACTTAATTCCCTTCCGAAAATGAGCAGAGCAGAACAGATCCACAATATCCTGAAAGACCGGATTATGGTGATAGATGGCGCTATGGGCACCATGATTCAAAAGCATAAACTCACCGAAGAGGATTACAGAGGCAATGCATTTGCGGCCTGGGAATCTCCCCTTAAAGGAAACAATGACCTTCTTGTATTAACCCAGCCCCAGATCATTCTGGATATTCACCGCCAATTTCTGGAGGCAGGTGCCGACATACTGGAAACCAATACGTTCAATGCCAACCGGGTTTCAATGGGTGATTACCACATGGAGCATCTGGTGGAGGAATTGAATACTGCCGCTGTGATGCTGGCCCGCAAAGCTGCAGACGAGTATACCGCAAACAACCCGGAGAAGCCGCGTTTTGTCGCTGGCAGTATAGGCCCCACCAATAAAACAACAAGCCTGAGTCCGGACGTAAACAATCCGGGCTTCCGTGCCATCAGCTTCGATGAGTTGAAAGACTGCTACCGCGAACAAGTGCTGTCCCTTGTGCATGCTGGCGTGGATTTGCTGCTGGTGGAAACTGCATTCGATACCCTCAACTGCAAAATTGCCCTCTTTGCCATCAATGAAATCAAGGATGAACTTGGTCTGGATATCCCGGTAATGGCCAGTGGCACCATTGCAGACAATTCTGGCCGCACGCTAAGCGGACAAACCCCGGAAGCATTCTGGAATTCAGTTTCCCATGCTGATTTACTGTCCGTAGGTCTCAATTGTGCCCTGGGTGCAAGCCAGATGAGGCCGTTTCTTGAAGAACTGAGCCGCTGTGCATGGACTTATATCAGTTGTTACCCGAATGCCGGACTCCCAAATGAGTTTGGAGAGTATGACGATACACCTGAGAATATGGCCGCCGTTTTCAACGACTGGTGCAGCCACGGTTTGGTTAACATTGTGGGTGGTTGCTGCGGAACAACACCGGAACATATCGCGGCCATAGCAGCAGTTGCAGCGCATCATTCTCCCCGTCAGGTGCCGGTTTTAGAAGCAATTTGAGGTATCGGGTAAAACCCGCTTTTTTTGCTTTTCAAACCTTATCTTTGCACCTTTATTTCTAATGGCTGACGTGCAGACCCAAAACGCATCCGGAACTGTCTATGACCTGTTTGCCGGACTTGAATCTACTGATCATGAACAAATCGTTTTTTGCCAGGACAACCATACGGGTTTAAAGGCAATCATCGCGATTCATAACACCGTACTGGGCCCGGGCTTGGGCGGAACACGCATGTGGACCTATGCCCATGAAAAGGATGCAATCCGCGATGCCATGCGTCTCAGTCGTGGTATGACCTATAAAGCTTCTGTAGCCGGTCTGAATCTGGGTGGAGCCAAAGCGGTTATCATTGGTGACCCCTCAAAACACAAAAGCGAGGCCCTGATGCGCAAATTTGGCCGCTTTGTAGAGAACCTGAGTGGCAAGTACATCACCGCCGAAGATGTGGGAACTACCACCCGCGACATGGAATATGTGAAAATGGAAACCGACCATGTTGTGGGTTTGCCGGAATCTATGGGTGGGGGAGGAGACCCTTCTCCTGTTACCGCCTATGGTACCTATATGGGCATGAAAGCCAGTGCCAAAGCAGCCTGGGGCAATGACAGCCTGGAAGGCAAAGCAGTTGCGGTAATGGGAGTGGGTAAAGTGGGTATGCACCTGCTGGAACTGCTGCACAAAGAAGGAGCCCGGTTGTATGTGTCAGACATCAATGAGAGCAACCTGAAAGCCGCAGGTCATTACGGCGCCATTCCGGTAAGCGGCGATGATATGATTGACCTGGATGTAGACATTTTTGCCCCTTGTGCTTTGGGTGCCATCCTGAATACCGATACCATTTCACGACTGAAATGCCAGATTGTGGCGGGTGCCGCCAACAACCAACTTGAAGATGAAACCGTGCACGGCGATATGATAAAGTCCCGCGGTATTTACTATGCACCAGACTTTGTTATCAATGCAGGTGGATTGATTAACGTGTATAGTGAATATACCGGATACGTGCGTGAACGCGCCATGGCACAGACAGAGAATATCTACAATACCATTCTTGATATTTACAATCTGGCAGCGGAAAAACATATCAATACCCAGCTTGCGGCCATTCAGCTGGCTGAAAAACGCATCCATGACATGATGCGTGTGCACAGCACGTATTGATTCGCTTGCCCGGCCAACCGGATTTTTTATAGCTGTATGAAGTGTTTTTTTAAACTCTTCACTCTCTGCGCCTTTCTTTTGAGGAAAGGCCCTATTTTCGCCCAATGCCGTTTTCCCGCCGGAATGTAAAAAACAGCGGAGCTGCTCTCCTTGTAATCATAGCTGGTCTGGCACTTTTGCTGGCAGTATGGTTTCGTGCCGAGTGGCCTGCAGGCGGTCAGGATTCCTGGAACCATTATCTTTTCGCCAGATGGGCTGTAGATCACCCCATTCTCCTTATGGACCAATGGGGCAAAACCCTTTTTACCCTGCCCGCCATTCCGTTTGCCCGTTTCGGCATCAGTGGTATTTACGTGTTCAACATATTGTGTGCACTGGCTACCGCATGGATCTGTTATTTGTGTGCCCGGCGCCTGGGTATGCAACGTCCCTGGCTGGCAGCAGCACTGTTTTTGTTTCAGCCCATTGTCTTTGCAAATACAATCTCAGGACTTACTGAACCGATAACAGCCCTGGTCCTTGTTGTGGTATGTTACCTTTTTGCCAGTAACCGGTATCTGGCGGCCGCCATTCTGGCATCCTTTCTTCCCTATTTCCGGTCGGAGGGGTTTGTGTTGCTTGCCGCCGTGCTGGTCTATCTGGCTGCCCGCAGAAAATGGAAATGGCTTCCATGGTTGCTTACTGGTACCCTTGCTTTTGCTATCCTGGGTTTTGCCGTTTTCCGGGAATGGGACTGGATCATTAAAGCCAACCCTTATATCGCTGCAGGTATGAACAATGACCTGCCTACCTATACCGACAGTTTTTTTCATTATGCACAGAATCAGCGCCGCATTACCGGTCCGGTGGTGAGTGGCCTGCTGCTGCTTGCCCTTTGTATACTTGCTGTGCATGCGGTACATTGGCTCAAACGCAAAACTCCGGAAGAGAAAAGTTTATACAGTTTCTGGTTGCTCGCGCCTCTGTTTGTATCCTTTTTTCTTGCGCACAGCTACCTAATATGGAAAGGGTCATTGGGAACACATGGTATTTTGCGCGTGTTTTATGCCGTAGCACCTGCTGCTGCGCTGCTGGCCCAGTATGCCCTGCACAAGATTTTTTCAATAGACATTAAAAATCTGAACCGCGTTCTGGTAGCCGGGGTCCTGGTGGTACTCATGCTTACCCTGTATCCGGGAGCTGCCATGCCCTATCCCTGGAAAAAGGAAGCATCCATTCCCGGTTTTCCCGGGGAGGCCAATGTGGGCAAAGCAGTGCAGTTTATCCGTGAGCAAGGATTGCAACATCATACGTTGCTGCATCAGTTACCCTATCTGAATGAAAAGCTGGATCTTGATCCCTGGGGTGGTGAAAAAGCGGGAACGTATTATATATGGAGCCTGGATACCCGGCCGGGCAAAGATTGGCTGCCCGACTCCTCGGTGATGATCTGGGACAATTTTCATGCACGCCGCGATGCCCCTATGCCACTGGAAAAATTGCGCACGCTGAGTGAGTACCACGAATTGAAATACTTTCCTTCTGAAGCGGACAGTATTTATGACGTGCGGGTTTTTCTAAAGGTCAAAGCAAAGGAATAACCTGCAGGGTCTGATACAAATCAGGTTCAGGTAAAGCCCGGTTTTACCCTTTCCCCATTTCACTCATATGACGAACATGGCTGGTGAAGGCTTCTCCCATGCTGTCAAATTCATTGAAAGGAACGCCAAACCGCTTGCACACCGAAACTACAATAGGGTGGATGTCCGGGTAATGAACATGGCTTATCTGGGGAAACAAATGATGTTCCACCTGAAAGTTGAGACCACCAAGCATCCAGGTTAAGAACGGGCTCCGCGTGCCAAAATCGGCAGTGCTGGTAACCTGCATCACCGCCCATTCCTGTTCCATCGTGCGGGGCTCTCCCATTTTGCCTTCCTGAAAACTGGCATCTTCCACCACATGGGCCAACTGAAAAACCAACGACATGGTTAGACCCAGAACAAGATGCAGTGCCAAAAAACCTGCAATTCCCGGTCCGATGCCCAGCACCCATAAGGGAAGAACCAGGTAAACCGAAACATACAGGATTTTGGTGATCCAGAACAACAGATGCTGTTTCAGGGACATCTTTGGAATATCATGTTCATACAGTTTGCCGCTGAAGTACTTGATAAAATCATTGATCAATAACCACCAAAGGGTACTGATGGCATACAACGGAAACATGTAAATGGCCTGAAACCGGTGGTGGAATAAACGTTTTTGACCCGGTGCCATGCGCATGACGGGCCATTTCCCGATGTCGGCATCCAAATGGTCAATATTGGTGTAAGTGTGGTGAATGACATTGTGCTGCACTTTCCAGAAATAGGCGGTACTGCCCATCAGGCTCAGGATATCGCCCATGAAATTGTTCACCTTTGGGTTTGCATGGAACGCACCATGGCAGGCATCATGCATGATATTGAATCCTGCCAGTGCATGCCCCAAGCCCATCAGACCGAAGCAGAGTATGGAAGCCCATACCGGCAATCCGGTCCACAGAGCAAGCACAAATAACAGGGGAGTAAACAAAACGATCACAGCTGTTTTGAAATACAAGCGGATGTCTCCGGTTTTGGCTACGCCACGGCTGCGAAACCACGTGTCAACCTCGGTGCGCAACTCCTGGAAAAAGCGATTTCCCTCTGTACGCGGAAATTGTATGGCTGGTTTGGGCATAAAACGCAAAGGTAACACTTGCAGGAGTTACTTTTAAGTGATTCAGGGTACAGGGAAATTTTCCCTGACTTTTGCCCCATAGCAGCTTTGATTTTCAACGATTAGCCTGCCGGCGGGTTCGCACGAAAAAGTTCCGTACCCATTTTGGGAGCACTTTATTGCCTTAGAATTTTCTCCATGGCCCGCCCTTTGGCCAGTTCATCCACCAGCTTATCGAGATAGCGCATTTTCTGTATCACGGGATCCTCAATCTCCTCCACACGATACCCGCAGATTACACCGGTAATTTTTGAGGCATTGGGATTCAGGGCAGGGGCCTGCGCAAAAAAGGTCTCAAAGTCACAGCGATTCACAATCTGTGCCTGCAGGGAATCCTTGTCATACCCCGTAAGCCAACAGATAACTGTATCGAGTTCCTCTTTGCTGCGCCCTTTGGATTCTACTTTTTTAATATACAAGGGGTATACACTGCCAAACACCAGTCTGTAGATTCTTTCTGTTTTCATCTCGTTCTTTTCGCACCTTTGGTCATGCAAATAAACATCTATCAAGGAACGGTTGGCTTCCCGATTTTCCGTATTTTACCTTCTGGTGTTCTCAAACATGCTGGCCTGAAATAGTTGAGCCCAAGCGTGATTCATCACCGCCATCTATTCCGGATTCACGCCATTGCAGAATACATAATTCCGGTAAGCTTACCGCAGTTTCTTAGTTCAGGGGAGATGGGGCGTTGCTGAAATGTTTGTATTTACCCAAGAGTTTGCCAATAAATACAGTAACAGGGAAAATCACCTTTTTCACAAACATGGGTATTTCCGGCATATCATATTCTCCTTTATAATTAGTGAGCAGCCAGGCTCCATCAAAAGGTTCCGGTTCCCCTTTTCCGGATTTTTTTTGTGCCGCATACACTGCACTGAGAAAATAAACAACATTGTGCGCAGGCTCTATCCACCCCGTGCAATGCAGGTTCTCTTCACCCTCAGCCCAAAACTTGTGCGGCGTACCGCGTTTGAAAAGCACTGTTTCGCCGGCTTGTGCCACCCTGGGCGCCTGCCCGGGAATCTGATAGCCCATTTTTCCGGACACAACTGTCAGTTCCTCATCTTGCAAATGGTGTGTGTGCATTGCAGGTCCTGCGTTGGGTTTGCAGTGGGCTTCGACCAGCACTTTTTCACCTGCTTCAGTGGGTTCAGCAGACTTGAAAATGATTATTTCACCCACACAGTTCTCGATCGTATGTGGATAGTTGGGTTTCCATGCTTGACTCATCATTCAACAAAAATACGTAAATTTGGACAATGTCCAAAACCTTGGAAACCACAGAAGAAAAAATTGTTGCCAAAGCCCTTGAAATGTTCAATGAGAAGGGTGTGGAGTATGTGGGAATGCGGGAGCTAGCCGCCGCCCTGGGGATGCGGGTCAGCAACATTACCTATTACTTCCCCAAAAAAGACGACCTGGTCTACAGACTTTCTCTGGACCTGAATCAGGCCAATTCAAAAATTGTTCTGGATGATTCGGAATTGACCGTTGCCTCCTTCCTTGAAAAATTTCAGATGGTATTTCGCAATCACATTCAATACCGGTGTCTGCTTTTGAGTTTTGTACATCTCATGGAACAAAACCCCAGAATGGCAGAACGGTATAAAAAGACCCAGAATGACAGAAATTCCGCGCTGCGTGCCAATATTCAAACCCTTATCTCGCGGGGATATGTGCAACCCATAGGCAGTCAGGAAGCTGCATTTTTAGTTTCGGCCATAGCCCTCGTAGCCCGGTTTTGGTTGTCAGAAGCCCGTGTTTCATTGCAGCATCTGGATTCCAGCGCCCAGATCCGGCATTATGTTGCAATGATTGGCCGGTTATTGGCACCTTATCTTACACCCACTGGTTTAAAACAATGGGAAGGAATGCGTGTAATACTGGAACCTGATGCCAGCTAAAGTAAGAATATGTTCATGTTTTGGGCGGGCAACCCACAGGCATCACCCTTTCACATAGGCCAGTTTCTCGGCCACCTTGCCGTTTTCCACGCGGAACACATCCACCCCACGCAGGTGCCAGGGTTCACCGTTTTTCATTTTGCGGTAAGTCCAGCGCACCACACAGCGGTTGCCGCTGGCAAATATGTCCTCGGCTTCAAAAAAGGCATCGGGATTGGTCTGAAAAAACTGCGTCCAGAAAGCCCGCACAGCGGCCTGTCCCACCACCCGGGCCCCATCCGGTGGCGGATTGGTGCTTTCAAACACACAGTCTTCCGTCATGGCCTGCATCACGGCATCCACATCGTGGTTGTTAAATGCTGCATTGAAGCGGTCCACAGCAGCCAGGGTTTGTTGGGTAAGGTTGTTTTCGGGTTCGTGGGTCATGGGTTACATTGAAAGAGGGTTACAATATTATGTGTTTGAAAGGATTGTGTATTATTTTAACGGTTTGCGGCTTGGCGAAGGTGGCGATTTTACCACAAATGTTCATACGAAGCACACACTTCAAATTTACGAAAAACTGTCATACGAAGCACTGAACCGCCACTTTTGCCAAACCGATGTTATAAGCTGGCCTTCTGT
>JAEUUL010000038.1 GCA_016787485.1 Bacteroidota bacterium | reverse complement strand
ATGGATAGTGTATTAAGTTGTATAATTGAAATAATGAATAGACTGTGCATTTATCCTAAAGACATTCAGGTAATCACAGGCAGAAGCGACAGGTATGGAAGAAACCTCATCAAGAAGATTAAAGACCACTTCAAGAAGCAGCAACACCAGGTTGTTACTGTTGATGAGTTTTGCCAGTACATGGGCTTGCAACCGGAAACGGTTGCCAAGCAACTCAGGTAAGTAGAAATCTTATCTTTGCTTTTGCTGATGATAAGGCACAGCACACCCTACAGCAAACAACATTTTTTCCTTTCTTTGTTGTGCTATTGCACTTGTTTTAGACACCTTTGTTGTCTATTTGTTGCCCAATCTCTGTAAGTGCCTGATAGTAAAGAAGACTACAATTTTTGTATCGGAAAATAAGTGATTAAGAACCACCGTATCTGTTTTTCCAGGTAGCGGCGGCCTTCTGAAAACGAAGCAAATCACCTCCGATATACATTTTGAATTTGGTAGAAAGCAGAATTCCTGCCCCGGCCCCGCCAATCCCGCCTAAGCAACAACCACCCATCAGACCAAACATGGGTGTTGGATCCCACCCATTAGAGACACCGTTCAAGGAATTGATGATAGCCACGGTTCCGCCTCCCAGGCCAACTGCACCAACTGTAGCCCCGATGGCGAGATTTGCATCCTTATTTCTGACAAATTTGATTTGTTTGATTTCATGAAAAACGGGAGTAATGCGGTGCTGGCCTTTTCCGGGAATAATGAGTTCAATGCTAACCCAGCTGTCTTTCCATATTGGGTTGGTGCCGGAAATTTTTCTACCCGAAAGTGTTGTGATTTCAATCTTCGTCTTGTTTGCCCTTCCGGCGGTTGTATTTTGGGCTTTAAGCGCGTCATATTGAGCCAAAGACAATAAAACGATGAGACCGGATTTGAAATAAGCTGTTATTTTGGAATGGCTCATAAGCAGTGGTTTAAAACTTGCAGGCAGGTGAAATGGTTTTTTGATAAATCGAAAATAATGATTTGACCCGAATATTTTTTCCTGTCGAAGAGTAACAGCACCGAAATTCGCAGGAGTATGCGAACCAAACATGCCATCATAACAGGAGCAGGAGGTGGGCTGGGGACAGCCGTGCTTGAGAAATACCTTTCAATGGGGTACTATGTATCCGCCACTGTAGAATATGGTCGTTCCCTGGAAAGCAGACCAGGATTGGATGTGTATGAACTGGATGTGACAGATGAAAGAGCCTGCATGGAATTTGTGCAGGAAGTTGCCGGTGCCCGGGGTGGGGTAGATACCGCCTTGCTGCTGGTAGGTGGTTTTGCCATGGGCGATATAGAATCAACACACACCATGAACCTGGAAAAAATGTATCAGTTGAATTTTTTATCCGCGTACCATATTGCACGTCCTGTATTTGGGTTCATGAGCAGGCAGCAAGAGGGTGGCCGCATTGTGATGGTAGGGGCCAGACCGGCACTGAAACATGCAGATGCCAAAAAAATGATTGCCTATAGCCTTTCAAAAGGACAGGTGATGCAGTTTGATGACATTCTGAATGCGGCGGGTAAGGAACATGATGTACACTGTGCGGTGGTGGTCCCGGGAACCATAGATACTCCGGGCAACAGGGCTTCCATGCCGGATGCAGACTGGAGCCGCTGGGCTTCCCCGGCAGATATTGCGGAGGTAATGGCGTTTGCAACCGATGGCGCAGGCAGAATATTGCGGGAAACTGTGCTGAAAGTGTATAATCAGTCTTAATGTCCAATTCGCCGGATGGTTTTTCGCATCCAATAATCTCTTGCTTTAAGAAATGTGCCCTGATCACCCATAATCCAAAAATTGCTTTAGGCTGTGGTAATATAATAGCCGATTCCTGCTCCGGCCAGGCAACCTGTGCCACAACCAACCATTCCCCCGAGAGCTACGGAGGAAGCGTCCATCAGGTCGAAAAAAGAGCCAAGGCAGGGACCCGTGTTGTTGTTGTTGGTTCCCTGTTGATTTTGATAATCGGCATAAACTCCGCCTGCCACAGCACCGGTAATGCTACCGATCAATGCCCCGGCAATGATGCCGTCCGTCTTTTTTACCCTTCGTGCAATTTTGATGTGTTGAATATGCCGGTAGTTCAGCGTGTCGGTGCTTACAGATAAGACATCCGGTTCATTTCTCTTTTTTACCAATACCCTCTGGCCAATGAGTGATGTGTCAGACCAAAAAGCAACATACATCTCAAAGGTACTGTCTCCGGTTGTTCTCACCCTGGCAATCCAAATTTCTGCCCGTGGGGTTTCGTCATACTGGGCATGGCTCTCTGTGGCTATACACAGCCCGGCCATAAGGCAAAGCATATACGTCCATGAGCATCTCATAATTCTTTGATTTTTTTATAATACAAATCTCTGGCGGTGAGAAAAGTCTCGTGTTTGCCTTGAATGTCGAATTTTTGCCGGATACTCAGAAACTGACCCAGCAATGCCCCGGCGCCGCATCCCGCAGCACAGCCACCCAAACAACCCGCTGTACCTAAATTGGATGGTTCGCGATACCCCCGCAGGGCAGTGTCCAGTGCTGTGCCAAGAACTCCACCCAGAATTCCGAAGCCTATGCTGCTCAGCACTGCAGTGCCTCTCATCGTCCGGGTCTGGTTTTTATAGACATGAATTTTTTCAATCTCATTGTACAGGTACACCAGGGTTTTGGGCAACACTTTGCCCACGTCCTTTTTTTTAGGGTAATGTACAATGGTTAGCGAGGAATCACCCCATAACTGCACCACGCCTTTCATTTTGGTATGATCCATCAGTGTGACTTGTACCTCATACAGTGGCAATGCCCGGCTGGGTTGCTTTCCGGCAAACAGGGCACAGGGAATAAACAGCAGCAGAATGGAGAAAATCCGAATCATTGATTCGAAGTTAAAACCATTTTATCCGATTCCGGCTTCATTTTTTGCCCAGGTCAATGCATTTTCCAAACTTTCCAGGGAATTGTAGCCCTGATTAAGCATGTACATTTTGTCCTGCAACTGAACCACCATGCATGGAAATCCGTCAATTCCGCAGTTGGCTGTAAAATCAGTATCCTGTCTGAACTGGTATTTCACTTCTTCAGATTCCATTTCCAATGCCAAAGTTTCGGGTGGCATATTTGCCTCTTCTGCAAGAATCCTGTATACATCGTCTTCCTGAAGGGAATATCCTTCTGTGAAATGCAAAGACATAAGCGTATGGATATAACCAGGGATTTGTGCAGGAAAATGGTTGCGGAGAACACACAAAGCCAATGATGGCTTTACAGAAGAGAAATACATGTCCCCGCTGAGGATTTTGTCTTTAAATGTAGTTCCGAACCTGGCGCCTGTAAGATTTTCCAGCCTGGGTATGGCTTCAAGAATGTGCTTTGAAAATGAACCCACAGGACCTTCCCTGTACCCTGTCATCATGCCACCACATACAGGTTGAAATAGGAGTTCCGGATGATTGCGGACAAATGCCTGCATGACATCCGAAAAGCCCCAGCACCAGCCGCAAAGTGGGTCGAAAAAGTAAAGCAGCCTGTCCCTATTTCCCAATCTCAGCGACGTATGAGATGATGTGCACTGGTCCCGGCTGATGTGCTTACTTCCAGGATATAATTGCCTTTTGCCAGTTGGCTTGTAGCAATGGAAGCCTGGTTGCCACAGGTCAGTTCCATTACTTTTCTCATCCCTGCATCATACAGTTTTAGCTGCGCTTTTTGCGCCGATATACGGATGTTCCATATCTGGTCTGTTGGGTTTGGGAAAATCTGCACTGCTGGCAGAGTGGTGGTTGTTAAAGACTGGGCTGGTGCCTTGGTCAGGGTTTGCACCAATGTTTCATAGCATTCGCCAAAATCGTAAATGGTGTTGTACGGGCTGCCGCCGATCAGGCTGTGTTCCATGCTGGCCGCACAATTTCCATGGCTGCTGATACAGTAATCGGTATGTCCTGAAGGGGATTGGGCACCTTTTCGACCTACCATGCACACAAAACCAAATGTTGTATCCTGTGGCAGGGCAGATATGCCCAGTTTAGCCAGTGTGTTGTTGCAGGCAGCATATTCTGTCAGTCTCTGATAATTCTGATTGACCAGGGCAATGAAGTCTCCTGTTTGCATAGCTTCTGCCAGACTGTCAAAGGCAGAACGGCCGGCGGCAGTGCTGATGTCGAACGAATAGTATACCTGATTGTCTGTGGGGTTGCCAAATGTGGTCCAGGCGCGGCCTCCTGCGCATTTGGGCAGAATGCCGGTTACTGCTTTGCGTTTCAGCGTATCCCGGTCATATACTACAGCTACCAGTTGGGTACTGCAGTTTGAGCTATGCACATTCTGGCCGGCATAGCTACCATATTTGATGCCCCAGTTCTGTATTCCTGCATTGATAAAAACCGCTTCAGAGGGACAGGGGTTTACGCCGCCAGGGTAAACATTCACAGATTGTACCGGACCATTTTTAATCTTATAGTACACCATGGCCCCGGCTGCCATAATGGTATCTGGTATGTTTCCGGCATTGGTGCCGGTGGCCATTACGGTTTCCAATCCCGGATCCAAAATGCTGTCAAGCGAAATAATCTGAATGGTTTTATACTTAAAACTGCGGGTTTTCCCTTTAAAATTGCCCTGGTATTGGTATTTGGATACCCCACCTGTAATCACCCGGGGTGTGAAATCCATATCAGGTTTCTGATGAAACAAGCGCAAACTCACACTTATCAGTTGAATGGTATCTGTACTGGTATTGCGCACTTTCCAGGTGCAAACGTTGTCGTTGGTTACCGCCAGCATCTGAAACTGACCATGAAGTCTGGCGGCAGAAAATATAAATGCCGCAACAAAAAACAGTTTTCTCACACTGCAAATTTCGTATACCTGCAGCCGGGGATATCCACAACCCTCATCGAATTATCCCTTTTTATGCTGTTGGTCCAGTGCTTCCCAGAATTCTACCGCCCTCCTGGTATGAGGGATGACAATGGTTCCACCTACAATATTGGCAACTGCAAGGATTTCAAATAATTCTTCAGTGCTTATTCCTTGTTCATAACATTTGTCGAGATGGTACTTAACGCAATCGTCGCAACGCAAAACAAGGCTGGCCACAAGTCCCAGCATCTCCTTGGTACGGGTGCTTAATGCTCCCTCCGCATAGGTTTGTGTGTCCAGATTAAAGAGTCTTTTCAGCACCAGATTGTCTGCAGCGAGTATTTTCCCGTTCATGTCGCTGCGGTATTTGTGAAATTCTTCTACAGGATTGGGCATGGTTTTTTTTGTTTTGACTTGCAAGGTAGTGGGAAATGCGTATTTTTGCACCCTCGTTAAAAAAACGGGGTTCGGTAGCTCAGCCCCGACGAATCTTATTCCTGCAAAGCAGGATTAGATTGTCGAGGGTACACGACGAACTAAGCTGGAGACCAGCTAAGTTCTGTCGGGATTGGTAGAGCAAAGGACATTCCTGAGGAGGAATAGAATCTACCGCTTACAAATGGTTCGGTAGCTCAGTTGGTAGAGCAAAGGACTGAAAATCCTTGTGTCGACGGTTCGATTCCGCCCCGAACCACAAAAAAACCCGCTTCTGGCGGGTTTTTTTATGGACACCCCAAAAGCTGTGGGTTTTCCTGGATTGGCCGGACTGTATTTTTGCAATCATGAAAAGGGGAGGGATTTTGCTTGGGTTATTTGCCAGTTGGGGTGTTGCATTTTCCCAAAGTGGCTGGAATCCCAGAGATTCCTTTCGCAGGGCGATGTCAAATGTTCCCCCGGGCCTGAGATTGAGTTTTGACGGGCGCAATTCATTCTTGTCCGGTCGGCCCATTGCCATCAAAGGCGCCCGGTTTGGATTTGACTATGGCAAAGTGGCTCTCTTTACCGGTATCTACACTACTCAGTTGTCAAAAACCGACAATTCAGATACCCAATCCTTCAACTACAATTACCAAAGCAGCACCATTGAGTATTATGTGCACCAGAGTTATCGCTTTGAGGTGGTGACCTCTTTTCAGCTGGGGCTGGGAAAGAGTGTACATTACCACAACCGCAAAAAGATTGAGGATAAGTGGATTTTTCCGGCCGAATTTGGTGTGGGTGGAACTGTTCGCTTCCTGCGCTATCTGGGATTTTGTGCTGGTATGGGTATTCGGGTGAGTGCAGTAAATGGCACCCAGTTTACCGGACCTTATTATTCATACGGGTTTACCATGTTCACCGGCACCCTTGCCCGCGATTTGAAAAAACTGTTCCGGTAGGGCTTTTTATTTAGGGCTGTTTTTGGTTTTGATCAGAGTGCCCGGTTTGGTGTTGCCATTCCCTGTGCCGTTGTTTTCTTTGGCTTTTGCCGCTTTAAACCGGTCCAGGTGGCCCAGGTACTCCTCAATTTTTTCCACATCAATCCGGTTTGCACGAATGGTCTTGTTCTCATCCAGAATGAAAATGGTGGGGGAGGCAACCACGTAATAATTATACAGATTGTCTGCCATTTCCTGTGAACGCACTTCCCCGCGAATCAGATGGATAAACTCATTCATTTCGGGGTGTTCCTTCAGGTATTCCAGCCATTCCTTCTTGCGGTCTCCGCTGGCAAGGGCCACTACTTTCCATCCTTTGGCCTTGTTGTTTTCGTATATCTTCAAGAGCTTGGGCAGTACCTCTTTGCAATGTCCGCAGGTGGGGTCCCAGAATATCAGAATAGTGTATGGTGCATTGATTGAAGCCGTATTGAACCACTGTCCGTCGCGGGTTTGCAGTTCAAGCGGTGCTCCCGGAGAGCCAATGGTGCACTTGGCCCTGCGGAAACTGTTTTCGCACATGCGGGCTATGGTGGCACTGTCTACCCACCAGGCTTTGCCGCTGCAGTAGTAATTGTTGGCCATATGCACGAATACTTTATCAAGCCCCATGATGTTGCTGCTTTCAAACCGGTTGGTGAGATACCATATCAGGTATTTCTCAATTTCAATGCTGGACGAAGCGCGGGCCAGTAACTTATCGCACTCCACAATGTTGCTGTCAGCATCGGGCAACATCACTTTGTCAAAGAAGAAATCCAGTTTTTGCTTAATGATGTTCAGGGGCATGCGGGTAAGTCCGTCTTCATTCAGGTCTACATGGTCCCAGTAATGCAATTTGTAGTAGCGGTATTGGAATGAACTGTCTGTGGTTCCATCGGGTTTTTTCGGCAACTCAGTGGGTACTTCAATATCCACCATGCTCCAAAGGAAGCGGGACAACAGCCGGTTTGGGTGAGCCTTGATATAGTCTTTGTCGTAGTTTTCCTTATCTGCAAGAATCTGGGTTCTTTCCTTTTGCAGGGCGGCCTTTTGATCGGGCAGTGTATCGGTTTTCATTTTCTCGTCTACCTTCATCAGGCGGGTAATCAGGTTGGTTTTACCCAGTTGGTACGAGAGGAAGCCTGTATTTTCATCGGAGCCATCCACGGCCATATTCTTATAATAATCGCGGGTCCACAATGCGGTGTCTGTGCTGATGGTAAAGTCCTGGTCATCGTCAATCAGGAATTCAAAATAATCCTGCTTTTGCGGCAGCACGAACAAGTACATGCCCCGTTGCAGTTTAAAGCGGCCGGTGAAATTGGCCACACCCTTTTTGTCCACTACAGTGGTATCACGCAAGAATTTGCCATCCAGGTGGTAATCGGCCAGATACACGGTGTCACCCGGTTTTATCCCTTTGACTTTGAATTTGATGCTGTACTGACCCGCCTCATTGCCATTCCATTGCTTGGCGTTCTGCAACTTGGGGTAAATGCCCACCGTATTTGGCTTCAGTGCAGGAGCAGTGCGAACGTAAGGAGTGGGCTGCGCCAAAGCCGCAGCAATGGGTAAAGTGGCAACTGCCAGAATTGCGTAACGTAAAAATGACATAAGGTAAATTTGTATTCGGATAATATTTAGACAAATTTTGTTCCAAACAGGTTGCCTCATGGAAGCGAAAGAATCTTTTTTTGAAATGGTGTACGAAGTCGTGCGCCAGATACCCCCGGGCAGAGCCACAAGTTATGGCGCCATAGCTCGTTTTTTAGGCACCGGTAAAAGCAGTCGCATGGTAGGCTGGGCCATGAATGGCAGTCATACAATAGGTGCAAAAATTCCTGCACACAGGGTAGTGAACCGCATAGGGGTGCTCACAGGCAAGGCACATTTTGGACCGGGCGATGAGATGAAGAACTTGCTGGAAGCCGAAGGTATAGTAGTTCAGAATGACCAGATTCAGGATTTCAACCGGGTTTTTTGGGACCCGGCTGCCGAATTAAGGCTTTGATTTGAATGACTGCCACCATTCTGATTTGGGGTAAGGGGCGGTAATTTTTATTTCTTCACCGGTTACAGGGTGTTTGAATTCGAGCTTCAGTGCGTGAAGCGCAACTTCCCTGCCCGGCAACGGGGTGCCTGCTCCGTATTTTACATCCCCAAGCAGAGGTGCACCGGTCTTTGCCATCTGTGCCCTTATCTGATGAAAACGTCCGGTTTCAAGTTCTATTTCGTATAGGTGCAGATTGTTCCTGGCCTGCAGATGACGGTAATGCAGCACTGCAGGTTTCGCCCCCTCTTTGGGTTTTAAATAGGTCAGAGCCCGGTTTGTTTTGGCATCTTTTCCCAGATAATGCTGCAATGTGCCCTGTTCCGCCGCCAGTTGCTCCCGGCTTATGGCATGGTAAATTTTGCGGATATTTTTACTCCTGAACAATTCATTCATTCTGCTCAGTCCCTTGCTGGTTTTGGCTAAAAGCACCACGCCACTCACCGGTCTGTCCAGCCGGTGTATCAGACCTACAAAAGCCAGCCCGGGTTTGTCGTATTTGTTTTTCAGCCACAGGGCAGCCAGGTCCAGCAGATGTTCATCGCCGGTGCTGTCACCCTGCACTGCCAGTCCTGCTGGTTTATTCACGGCCAGTAAATGGTTGTCTTCGTACAATACCTGCAGCACTTTGCAAAGGTAAATGGCACCGGTGATTCGGGGGAACCTGGCCTTCCCCTAATTTTGCCGGTTCGTTTTGAAGTCCTTTTTTCAATCCTACCGTCCTGAAATCCGTGAAGCACTGCACCTGGCCTATCCCATTGTGCTGGGACAGGTGGGTATTGTGATGATGGGGGCCGCAGATGCGGTAATGGTAGGACGGCTTGGCAGTGATGTGCTGGCCAGTGCAAATCAGGGCAATAATATTTTCTTTATGGTTTCGGGCCTCTCCTTCGGAGTTCTTTTCGCCATCAGCACACTGGTGAGCATCCGGGTGGGTGAGGGTAAGCCGGGAAAGGGCTTCATTGCTTACCGCGCAGGATTGGTAGCTGCCTTGATTTTATTTGCCAGCCAATTTGCTGTGGTTGAGTTTCTGATCCAGAATTTTCATTGGCTGGGTCAGAAAGGCAGGATCAATGAGCTTACACCGGGTTATCTGCGCATTATCAACTTCAGTGCCTTACCCATGCTCATCAGTTTGGCCTGCCGGCAGTTTACCGATGGACTGGGACATACCAAGGTGGGCATGAGCATCACCTTTGGCGGCCTGATTTTGAATGTAGGCCTGGCCTGGGTGTTTATATACGGCAATCTGGGCTGCCCGGCTATGGGCATTACCGGAGCTGCATACGCAACCCTTATTGCCCGGATTCTGATGGCGCTGGCAGGGCTTTGGTACATCAGATACAGCCACTTTATGGGGAATTACCGGCCAGCCAGAATGCCAGGTTGGAAAGAAGTGAAGGCAGAATTGCCCCGGATCTGGAGAATAGGGCTGCCGGTGGGTTTGCAAACCTTTGCCGAATGGGCCTGTTTTTCCATTTCGGGAATCATGGTGGGCTGGCTTGGCGAAGCAAGGCTGGCAGCCCACGCGGTTGCACTGAATGTAGCTTCTATCACCTATATGATTGTGAGTGGTCTTGCAATTGCCGGCAGTATTATGGCTGGCAATGCCTATGGCGAAAAAGACCGCAACAAACTGCGCAGAATCGCCCATGCCATTTTCTATCTCATTGTCATTTTTGAGTTGTTCAATGCCATTGTATTTGTATTGTTCAACCGGCAGATTGCAGGCCTGTATGGGGTAACCACAGAAGTACAGCGGTATATCTTCCCACTCTTTTTCCTGGCGGCTGTGTTCCAACTGGCAGACGGAGTGCAGGCCGGAGCCATGAACCTGCTCCGCGGCATCAAGGATGTAAACTGGAGTTCGGCCATTTCTGTCATCTCCTACTGGATTGTGTCCCTGCCTCTGAGCTACAGTTTGGGTATAGGCCTGGAGTGGGATGTGTATGGCATCTGGATTGGATTTACCATTGGACTGTTTGTAGCGGCGGTTTTTGGCGTCATTCGGTTTTATTTGCACTTGAAAACCATTGAATTTGTTTCTGAAGATGAGGAATAGACCTTTTTTATATGCTTTGTTGATTTTGGCTTTACCGGCTGTGGCATTCGGACAACGCCGCATTTCCACCAAGCGTTCGCTGGATATATCTGTGGGACCTGCCGCCGGATACCGGTTTCTTACCGCTGTTGAAATTCCCGGGGACTACCGCGGACTCAAAACCGATTTTATGGACAGCCTGCGCAAAGCCGACCGGCCAGGACAGACCCTGAATTTTTATGCCCAGTTTGTAAAGCAGAAAAATGCGTTTCAGGCTATCAGTTTCGGATTGGGCTACACCACCCTGGGTTTCCGGCGTGTGTGGGACAACATAAAGGTAGGGGACGAAATCCACAAGGACCTGGGTGTGGTGGCAAATTTTGTACAGGCAGGTCCGCTGGCCGCCCGCTATGAGTACCGATACCGGTATATAGAAGCTGCCATACTCTGGCACTGGAATGCAGCCGGTTATCAGAAGTTGAAGGATGTGGAATTGTGGTATGTGGGTGGATTTGCTCCGGCCTTTCTGTGGCGGGATAAAATGGGCATCCGCACCCAAGGGTTCCAGTTGGAAGAACTGAGCACCGGCGAAATCAAAAACACCTTTCAGGTTACCGATCATGGCAATACCGGGATTAAACCCAATGTCTTTCTGCATGGAGCCCTGCGCTGCGATGTGAATATGTTCAAATCCATGCATGCCCTGCTGCAACCACACCTGCGTGTGCCTTTGCTGCCCTCATCCCGGGGCTACCAGTCGGCCTGGATTCCCCAGTTCGGTGTAGATCTGGGTTTGGTGATAAAGCTCAACCAGGAGAAGGAGAAGTGATTTCCTTTCAGGGAACGCGGATCAAGCCATAATTCACATTACCCGTATTCGGTTTTTACAGAACAGGATTCCTTTCTGAATTGTCTATTTTTGTTTCTATGAAAACAAGGCTTTTCTGGATTGCAGGGTTGTTGTCCGCCAGTTTACAAGGTCAGGGATGGCAAAATATGGGACCATTTACCGGATGGCCCGGTCAGTTTCTTCGGGATGGCAACAAACTTTATGGCGGCGGGGAAGGTGCCGTTTATGAGAGCAATGACCGTGGCGTTACCTTCAGTCGTATCAGCAACAATTTGCCTTATTTGAACGGCGATGGGAAAATTGAACATTTATTTAAAGATGGAAATACATTGCTCGCTGTTTCGCGACGATTTGGATTATATACGACCACATCCGGGAATCATACATGGAAATTCAATACAGATACCTTGTTTAAAGACTATAATTATGTAAAAATATTTAAAGCAGGGAATGTGCTTTTTATCAGTGATCAAACCCAATTGCACAAATCCTACAACAGCGGAACGGGCTGGATCAGGTGCAAAAAGCCGTTCAACGACATCCGGTATATCGGTTTCAGGCAGGGCAGATTGTTTGCTGTTTCTCTTTATTACCCCTATTCCTATGCCGTATCAAAAGACACCGGGAAAACCTGGACCAGCCTGAGTACAATGCCATCCCAGGGAATATCAAGCCTGTATGAAATGGGCAATTCCCTGCTTGCATATGACGGATTTTTGTATAAATCTTCAGATACCGGAAAGTCCTGGACACAAATTGGCAAAGTGGCAGTAGGGCAGGAACCTTTGGTGCAGGATGGCAACCGTTTATATGTCTCAACAGGTGGAAATTTAAATACTGATTTTTATACATACACAGATGGAGATACCGGCTTACGAAGCATCCGGGGGAATTTGCCCACCGATGGGCAAAACAATGTTTTTTTTGTTTCCGGAGACAGTATTACAGTCTATAAAACCAATGCAGTTTACCGCACGAATAACAGGGGAGGAAGTTGGACAAATGTTTCATCAGAAAATAAATTTCTTGCCTATCAGCCCTGGGGTATGCTGGCCAGAGATACGGTGCTGCATTATTCTGCAGGGTTTTATGGTTTCAGGGCAGACGGGCATGGCTTGAATTTCAAATTATCCAACTATTCCTGGCAGGATAAAGTGATCGACTATACTGCCAGGGAACAGGATTTGGAAGTATTTGCATGCAATCCTTCCATTTATTATACCAAATATTATTCACCCAAACTGGTAGGATGGAATATCACAAGTGGGTATGCGTTTAAATTTCATGTGCTGAATAATCAGATATATGGAATTACCGGCGAGAGTATCGGACGGTTTATCAAAGGGTCATCTGTGTGGCAGGATATTACGGGTTCTGCAAATGTCCTTGTGGCAGATATAGAACAGTTCAACGATTCATTGTACCTGCTCCAATCGGGTTCGGGCAGCTGGTATGTGCAGATACGCGATACGTCGCTTGCAGGAAGTTGGAAATACAAAAGCGGATCTTCTTTTTCATCAGAAAATCCGGTTTTATTGAAATATTTTAACGGACATTTTTATAAAACCACAGCACTTGGAGTGTATAAATCGGCCAACAGATGCAAGACATTTTATCCTGCCTGTAAAGAAATAAAATCACGCAAAATATACGTGATGGAATTGTTTGCAGATACCTTGTATGCAGGCACAGATTCAGGGTTGTATTTTATCACCAAATCAGATTCTGTATGGAAATTGTTTGGCAATTTACACGGACTCCATGTGTTTAAAATATCCAAAAACAAATCCCATCTTTTTGCCAGCACCAATGAAGGGTTATACCGTTTCGATTATTCTTTTTTTAATTCGGTAAAAGAGTCCGGAAAAACAGAGCAGAACCGGAATACACTGTTTTATCCCAATCCCTTTGAAAACCGCATTGCCTGGTCTCCGGAGTTAAACATAGAAAATCTTGAATTGTATAGTCTTACAGGTGTGCGTATAGGTGTGGAGGTGGATGTGAAGTCGCGGAGTGTCGTAACCTCACATCTTCATCCCGGTGTTTATATTGTAAGGGCAAATCTTGCCGGTGGTTTTGTATTGAATGTCAGAATGGTGAAGGGGGAGTAGTGATGTTAATTAGATTCTATTATCCCATCATGATATCGGTCTGGATTCCGCAGATGGGAGTGGACCTGGGTTTAGTGATAAAGCTGAATCCGGATAAGGATAAGTGATTGTGCACAGCAAAGTCTGATTGTTTTGGATTGGGTCAACCATAGAAAGAAAGGTGCTGTTACGGCTACCTATTTCAATATTTATGTTGACGCTTTGCATTGACAATAAGTCGCATACTTTAGCTGTATTGCATCAAGGTGCAAAAAAAGATTTTATAAATTTGTATTGTTTGCGACCGCTAAACGGTGAGTCTTTTCAATTGTGGTTAATTGGATAAAATGACTTGCAAGTTTTCAGTTAATTCAATTTTCCTCTTGGCTTTGGTTTAAAACCGACAATATTTTATTTCTAAACCAATCCGTGTTTGCTAATTCAGAATTCTTGATTCCATATTTTTCAATGAATTTTTTATTAAAATAATCTTTCATACTAAACGCTTTGAAAAATGTCTCAATTTCATCCGAATTTAAATATTCTATAATCTTGTTCTCGTGAATTTTCATGCGAAACTTGTCACTTTCAATTTTGAACTCTTGATAGCTATTTCGCGCTAATTTGAAATTAGAAATAATTTCATCCTTTCTCTGGTTTTTTTGCCTTATAATTTCAAGCTCGTAATCACGAATATTCAATCCTTTTATTTCTAACTTTTCAATATTTTTCGGATGATACAAATAATTCTCTAAACAATAGTAAGATAGAATAAAGTAATTTGGATGTTTTGATTTGATTTTATCAATTTCAGGGTCGGTTAAAAAATCTCTATCCCTAAGGCCAAATTTATCGGGATTGGTAATTACCTTGGTATATACGCTGCTACTATCTCTTTCGGGTATAAAGTATGTGTTTTCTAATTTCATACATTTAAGAAGAATATTGTTTTGATTTTCACAATATATATATCGTTCATTTGTGTTGCCTCTCCCTAATAAATCATTGGTTAACAAATTCACATTGATTTCTTGTAAGCTTTTATCACAACGAATCATAACTAGTCCCTTGTTTTCATATCTTCGTAATAGGTTATAAGAGAAAAAATATGGTTCTTCTATTGTGTTGCATAATTCACAAGAACACGGAACCATTTCATCTATTTCCACATTATTAAAATCTTTATTAATATCCGCGATGTTTTTTCTGATTATCGCCAATAATTCTCGCTTTCGTTCTCCGACAATTTCAATGTGAATCTTGTTTTCAAAATACTTCTCACGAACCAAAGCCTTGGTGTTTTCGTAGTCAAATAAAACTCCAGTCCTCCAATAAATATTTTCAAAAATATCTTGACTCATTTTGACGATTAGCCTTGCAACTATTCCTTTAGGCATGAATTTGTAGCGAATTTCAAACTTAGTTGCGGACTCTTCTTCAGGCCAATTAAAGTCAAGTTCATCTACAGGCAATAGGCGAGGTACAAGATATTCGCCATTTCCAAGTTCAAAACACAAATCGAATTTCCTATTTTTCATTAGAGATATTAATTCTCTTTGTTTACCAAAATACTCTGTATCAGACCATATGCGTTTAATGTCTTCAATAGTAAATCTGCCTTTATTTTCTATAACAATTCTGTCGTCAAGTATTTTATAAACACCTCTAGTAATCCACTCATGATTCAAAATAACCGTGTCTTTTAGATCCAAATCATCTTTAAAGTGCATTATCACACCAAGATCATGAAAATAATCACTTAAATGCATGGCACTCTCTGAATTCCGATAATGATTTTTGCAAATCTCTAAATAATCACTTTCACTGATAAAATTTTTACCACTTAATTTAAGTTCTTCAAGTTCTATTCTAATATTTACCCATTTTTTTGGCAATGGATTTCCAATATGTTGAAGTTGAGAAGTTCTAAGTATTAGATCTTTTCTGAACTTGTTAAAATCTTCTCGATAGTCTTTGTGTAAACTGACTTTGGCGAAATCTATAATATTTTCAAAAGTTTCCTTATATTCCTTAATTGGTAAATCTTTTGTGGGTTGGTCGCACTTGTTCAATACCATGATAATGGGACTTTTATCTCCTAATAATTTAATTATATTGAGCCAATAATAAAAATCATCATGCCGATCTTCTTTTCTGGACTCTGTTACTAAAAGATAAATGGATCGTTTAGTCAGAAAAAATTGATGTGTTGAATGGTATATTTCCTGCCCCCCAAAATCCCAAATATTTATTTGAAGATCTCTTTGAATACTTGGATTAATATTTATTATCTCTTCACGTGGAATTATCCAGGGCTGAATGTTTATTCCTTCGGTACTATCTTCATTGTCTAATTGATAATTCTTATCAATTAATGCTTGTGAAATACATGTTTTACCAACTCTGCCTTCACCAACAATAATTAATTTAGCTTCATAAATAAAATCTTTCTCATCCAATTCTTTGAAGAAATTGCGGATTGAACTAATGCCTCTTGCTACTATCTCAGGAGGAATTAACTCAAATGGATTCCCTTCCAAATGAACTTCTTCGAGACAGGCCATGTTCGCAATGTTTGACGAGAGTTCAGTCAATTTATTGTTCGCTAAATTTAATATTCTTAAAGACTTTAAAGAAGATATATTATCTGAAAGAAAATTGATATCATTACCTTCAATACTAATTCTCTTCAATTCTTTCAGGTTTGATATTTCATCAGGTATTGATGTTATCCTGTTTCGCATTTCTGGCGTGCAAAAGTCGTCATTGCCAATATCTAGAATTTTGAGCCATTTAAATGTAAAAACCTCTGGTGGGATTTCATCTAGTCCACAATTTCTAAGTTTCAATATTGACCACTGACCCTTTTTGACTTCCTTGATTCTATCTTGAACTCTTGAATTCATCGAATTATTATTGCTCTGAAATTATTTTAATATGCCTCTGCCACCATCCTCAGCGGCATCTCAATCTCCGTGTATGGTTTTATTTGAGTTTTCTCTTTACCCCACACTTTGTCTATGCTGTCCTTGATCTTTTGCTCAAATATTTCTATTAAGCGTTTGTTGGCATTCACCAATTGCAGTTCTTCTTCTATCGCTTTTACGATGGTTAATTGTTTTTCAAGTGACGGCAAAGGAACTTTAATGTCTCTTACATAATTTCTTGTAACGCCTTTTACTGTTGCACCGTGACCATCATTTTCAATTTTGTCGGCTATTGAAAGCATAAAGAAATATCCGTAACGCTTGTTTATTTTATCTTCATCAAAAAGCAAAGCAGTTAAATCTTGATTTAATGCTGTTGGTTTTCTAACGAACGCCATTTTACCCAAGGAAACCCTTGTTACTAAAACCAAAGTATCTTTTGGAATAATATTCGTTGAATTGTCTTTTACCGCTTTTTCAGTAATTTTTCTTATCGAATCTTCAATATACATTGGACTATTTGAAAAATCAGAACAAGTAATCCAATCTATATTTCCATTCTCCCAATACGATGAATTGTCTTTTGAAGGAGTGCTGCCTCCAACCAAATTAGCCAATTTACCCAGCTCAACCGTTTCCCAATCAGGGTTGATGTTAATGGTAGGTTTGTAGTTATTGACAACTTGTTTGGCTCCGTCTATTATTTTTTGGTAGCCCTCTATTTCGGCTACTATTTGTTGTTGTATTTCTAGCGGTGGGATGGGTATTTCAATTTCGGCTAAGTCACTTGCTGTAATACTTGGATATTGTCCTTTGTCACTCATAGAAATCATTTGCTCAACAATAATATCCTGAGTAATTATATAGTAAATGTATTTACCTAATACTCTTTCATTTTCTGAAAGAACAGCAAATCCAGTAGATGCAAGACAATTTTTTGGCACATTTTCTAAGTATGCAAATGCTTTTAAATTTGGTCTAACCGTTGAAACAATTACATCGCCATTTTTTACTATTCTTCTTGCTCTGCTTGGTGCATCTTTAGGATTTAGTATTTTATTGTATGAAACTTTACCAGTTCCGTTTTCTACTGCTTCAATATCAATATATACAAATGGTTCATCCTTAAAGGCTTTCAAAGGGTCAATTGCATTCGCATTAACCTTGACTGCATCACCAATCTTAACCAATTCAAATTCTGTTTGAGTTTCCTTTGCTTCAAAATATCTTTCAGCACTTAAAACAACATCTTTATTTCCTAAAACAACTTCTTTCTCAACCAAAGTTGCCAAACCCGGCAAATCTTCAAAAACCTTGTCATTACTCAAACATTCTTTATAGGCTTTAATGGTTTGCAAAGCCACAGGCAAATCGTTTTTATCAATTTGTCTGCGCTGTGCGCCTAAATCAAAACCATCGTTTTCTATTTTTAAAAACAAAATGTGTTGGCTTTTTTTCGCCAAATGTTTGTCTAGGATCAAAATAGAAGTTTTCACCCCGCTATAGGGTTGAAATACCCCTGCCGGCAAACTGATTACAGCTATCAAACTATCCTGTACCAATAGTTGACGCAATTGTTTGTAAGCCGTTTGGCTGGTGGCAACAATGCCGTTGGGTACTACAATTCCTGCCCGTCCGTTGCTGTTTAAATGTTCGGCAATGTAATCGGTAAACAATACTTCGGCTTTGTTGGCCTGTACTCCAAATTTTTTGTGGGGTCTGATGCCGCCTTTCGGGCTCATAAACGGCGGGTTGGCTAAAATCACATCTGCCTTTTCATTCCAACGGTCTTCGCTGGTGAGGGTATCGTACTCGTAAATATGGGGCTCTGGCAGACCATGTAGGTATAGATTCACCAGACTCAGGCGCACCATATCGGGGCTTATGTCGTACCCGTTTAAGTTATTGGCCAGTTTTTTCCGCTGGTCCGGGGTGAGTTTGTCGCCTTTATAGCGTTTGCCTTCCTCTTTTCCATAATGCTGCATAAAAGCCGGCGCATCTGTGGCAGCATCAAAATTGGCAGAGTTGTTTTTGAGAATGTATTTGTATGCAGAAATGAGAAAACCAGCTGTACCGCAGGCAGGGTCAAGTATGACTTCGTTCTTTTGTGGTGCGAGCAATTCCACTATGAAGTCAATGATATGACGAGGGGTGCGGAATTGTCCCGCATCGCCCTGGCTGCCTAAAACGGAAAGCAGGTACTCAAAGGCATCGCCCAGTTTTTCACTGTGGTCGTAGGTGAATTCATTGATGTATTTCAGAAATTCCCGCAGGGTTTCCGGGTCACGGTAGGGCAGGTAAGCATTTTTAAAAATATCGCGAAACAGTTGGGGAATGCCCGGGTTTTCATCCATTTTATCAATGGCTTCGGCATACAGTTTTACCCTGTTTTCGCCACTTAGTTCTTTTTTGAATAGTTCAGGCCAGGCATATTTTTCATATTCTTTTCCAAAAAACTGGCGTTTGCCCCCAAGTTCCACAGCCTCTCGGTCCATATCGTCCATAAACTTGTAAATCAGGGCAATGGTAATCTGTTCAATCTGGCTTTTGGGATCGGGCACCTTGCCTACGAGAATATCCCTGCAGTTGTCTATGCGTTTTTTGGTGATGGAGTCGAGCATTTATTGTTTCGTTTTTAGCAACTCTGTTTCCAGCCAATCCTTGGTTAGTAGAGGTAAGAGCATAGTTTGATAAGGTCCATTTGCCGCAAGAGAAGAAAGCAAAGCTCTAGCATGACTGATGGATATAGTTAACATTGTGTAATTAATGTCATCAGGTAGAGATACCTCATTGGCGGTATCAGGCTTTTTCCAATTTTCAAGTTCTTTTATTGCAAAGGTGGTTTGAAAATCACCCTCCAGTAATTTGGTATTAATATCACTTTCAGTGTTGAATGATATTTTAACAGTCAGTGCGACCAGATTATTTGGAATATCAACCCCCGTCTCCACATGGATATTAAAATTGACTTGTTCTATCTTAGTGATTTTAATTGTCTCATTAGTTTTAAAAAATAGAGTTTTAATCCTGATAATTGCCATTTCAAGACTAACTATTTCGTTTTCTGCTTTCTTGGTCATTGGGTTAAGCTAATTTTTGTAAACGAGCAGTTGCCATGCTGTTTCTTATAACTGTAAATTTAACTTCGTTGAGTTCAATCTGAACAGGAATTGAAAGTGATGCATAAGCATTTCTAATTGTTAGTTGTTCATTTATATATTGCTTGATGGGTTTAAAATCAATATCTGGAGCTACTCCTATGGCAAGAGACAATTCAATCAGTTTTTCCAGACTGTGGTTGAAATGGCCGTTTAACACCTGGGAAATATAACCTTTGGTCACACCCAGGCGTTCTGCCAATTGGGTTTGATTGATGTTTTCCCGTTCTATGTATTCAAATACCAGGCTGTACAATTCATTTTGTATGGTTTCCAACCAGTATTCTTTGAATGTCACCAATTCTTCGAACTTGTGCATGTTTTTTATATTATCTATTTAAATATTGATTTACTATTTTCTGTAACTTTTTCAGGTCACTCTTTTGATTCTTCTTTTTTCCCCCCATGATGATGATTTTACCGGTATCTTTTTCTTGCAGTATATATACTCGCAGGTGACTGGTTTTGAATTCAGCGGCATGGGGTATGTTCTCCAGGGTGTGGTATTTGGTTCCCGGCAGATTAATCCCATTAGCAAAATTCTGAAACATTGCACTTAGCCGTTTCAATTCTGATTGCATGTTCCCATCTTTTGTGGCATTTTCCCAAAATTCATCAAAAGGGCACTCACCGTCAATGCTTAACTTGTAGAAAGCAACTCTCCCGACAACCTCTTCAAGCTTTATAACGGCAAACTTAGGCATAAAGTTTAGTTCAGACTATACTTTTTCGATAAAAAGTCCATCAGGCGGCATATTTGTCAAGCGGGACGTAGGTTTCCACGTATACAGGAACAGATTGCCGGGCAACCGGGCTGAGTTGTTTGAACTCATCCATTGTAAAGGCCGGGTGGCTGTTCAGTTCCTGGTAGGTTTTATCCTTTACAATCCGGCGTATGTCTTTATCTACAATATAGGCTTTGAAGAAATGCCGGAGCACGGTGATATTCTCGTCTTCCAGCGGAGGCTGTGTGGCAATGAATTTTTGAAACTCCTCTTCGAGCAGTTCGTCCTTTTCTTTAAAGTTGGTGCGGATGCCAAATACCTTTTCGATTACTTCCCGAATACTGAGTTTGTAATCTACTTTGTATAGTTCCTGCAACTTATCCAGGTTGATGTAATCCTCGGGCTTGTCAAATACTTCCGTCCGGATGTAGTGATTGATCTGGTCCCAGTTTCCGGCCTCTAACTGGGTCTTGATAAACTCGTCGCTGCGCATTCTGTCTTCCACCCGGTTCCGGTACATTTCGCGGTCAATGCGCATTCCCTCCAGTCCAACCTGTTCTTCTCTGAAGGTACGGATTGCATCTGATTCAAGGGTTTTGTATACCTCTTTTCCAGTTCCTGCGCCCCCACCAAATCCTTCCTCTCCGCCAGGTACAGATACAGTTATCTTTTGTTCGTAGTCGTATTTTTCTTCGAAGTATTCACAGTTGGCGAAAAAATCGAAGAGCTTGAAACTCTCTTTGTCAATAGCAACATGTTCATCTTCCTGTTTGTACTGAAAGGTGTATTTGCGGGTTCCGCGCCCTTTCATCTGGATAAAGTCAGTTGGGGAAAAAACGGGACGCATCAGGCACAGATTGAGTAAATCTTCGCAGTCATAACCGGTGGTCATCATGCCTACTGTTACGCAAACCCTTGTTTTACAACTGTCATAGCCGGGAAGCCAGCGGGTTTTGCCATTGAGATTGTTGTTGGCAAAATTGATGGTCATTTGTTGTGCGTCGGCCACCAGACTGGTAACCTGAACTGCGAAATCAGAATTGTATTTGCCTGGGAACTTTACGTCTGCCAGTTCGTTCAGAATTTGAGTGATTTTTCGGGCATGGGCCTGGCTAACACAAAACACAATGGTTTTTCCGATTTCATTGGTAATCGGATCACGTAGGGCATGGTTTATAAATGCTTCGCAGAAAGCCAGATTTGTTTTTTTGCTGAAGAACTTTTTTTCGAAATCCCCTTTTACATAGGTTTGTTCTTCTTCCCCTCCGTCTGCGGTAGGTTTTACTACAGCGTAGCCTTTTTCTGAAAGCAGTTTTGTCGTAATTTCTGTGCGTGCATCTATGTTAACAGGATTGATCAGAAATCCGTCCTTTACCCCGTCCAGCAGCGAATACCGGTAAGTGGGTTCTCCGTCCTCACAACCAAATGTAGTGTAAGTGTCTCGCAACAAACGCAATTCCCATTCTCTGGGGTTTAGAAAATCCTCCTCTTCCTGATTTACTCCTTTCAGATAGTCTTTTGGAGTGGCAGTAAGGCCCAGTTTGTATCCCTGAAAATATTCAAATACAGCACGTGAATTTCCGCCGATGGAACGATGCGCCTCATCCGAAATAATCAGATCGAAATCGGCGGGTTCAAATTCATTTTTGAATTTCTCTCCGGCTAATAATGATTGAATGGTGGAAACAACAATATCAGCAAAGCGCCAGTCGTCTTTTTGTTGTTTGTAAATGACCGTTTTGAAATCATTTTTCAGGTATTTGATAAAATTTTTATTTGCCTGATCTTCAAGTTCCAGTCTGTCCACCAAAAACAAGACCCTGCGTGCGTTTCCAGTTCTAAGGAATAATTTAATAATCGCAGCAGAGGTGAGAGTCTTGCCTGTTCCTGTTGCCATTTCAAAAAGAAATCGATTTTTTCCCAGTGCAACCTCTGATTGAATTTTATGAATGGCTTCCACCTGATATGGACGCAGAAACTTCAGGCTGTTATTTTGAATAAATTCTGCTTTGTCCTGTTCAGAATTCCATCCCGGCTGATTTTTGTAATCCGGATATTGTGTGCAGACAATGTAGTCTGCATCAACGGTTTCATTGGATAGTTTTTGCCTGTCTGGTTTGAATTCTATATAGGCTCCCAGAGATTCAGGTCCGGGAAAACGGCTGATAACCTGTGGGTTTCCTTGTTCCAGATCCCATTGGTAAGTGATATTGCCGTTTGATATAAAAACATACCGGATTTGATGCGCATTGGCATATTTGCGTGCCTGTTCCTTAGCGTTTAAAGGATTTACGCTTTCCCGTTTCGCTTCAACCAATGCAATGGGCCTATTATCAGGTCCAATCAGTAAATAATCAATATATCCCTTACTTGTTTTCTCAAAGTCTTCTCCCCAGGTTTCATTCATATAAGCACTGGTAAGACTTACTCCAGATTCCAATACAATATTCGCAGGGCCATTTTCGTCCGTAATAAACCGCCAACCTGCTTCTTCAAGCATTTTGTTGATTTTAATACGCGCTTTTGCTTCTTTGGCTGCCATCGGGAATACTTGCAATAATAGGATAGCCCTTTCTCAATACCAATGGATTTTACACCTTCCCCGGGGCAAAAAAAAGAAATTTGCTTCTCCCGCAGACAACATTCAGCGCTTTTCTTCGTCTTAGAAATGAATGTGTCTGAATCCAACATATCCGGGTCACAAAATCATCAGCCCATTGTCATGTGACCTTTTGATGTGGAATTTGTTCAGATCCATTCCACTACTTCGCATTTGTGAACTGAGCAATATGAGAAGGTGGCTGTTTTTTCTGGGTTGCATTTTATCGGCGGTATCGGCTTCTGCCCAATGTACCATATCCGGCAAAACCAGGGTTTGCCTGGGAGATATGGCTACGTATGAAATCTCAGGAACGGTAAGTAGCACCAAATGGAATTTCGGTGATGGATACACCAGCAACGATATCAAAGCCAAACACCTGTACAAAAAAGCGGGTTCCTACACCGTTACCTGCGATGTGAAGCTGAGCAGTGGCGCTTCTTGCCAGGCCTCTTTACCCATTGAAGTGGTGGGGCTGCCGGTGCCTGTTTTCAGCCGTTTCGGTTCCAATGATTCCTGCCAGTTTGTAAATGAAATCTGTTTTAAAGACAACAGCACGCCGGCATCCAGCGGACAAACCATTGTGAAACGGCTTGTGGTATGGGGAGATGGGACCTATGACCTTTCCACCAACCCTGCAGGGGCTCCGGATGTCTGTCACACGTTTAACAGTGCCGATGTTTTCCGGGTGAAATTTGAAGTAACCGATATATACGGGTGTAAAAACAGTACTGTGGGAAAAGTGCGCATCATTGCCGGTCCGCGTGCAGCATTGACCCATGAAGTTACTTACCCCGTGTGCGGCATAGCAAGGGTCTGTTTTAAAAATGTATCAGACACACCGGCTGCCGGAAACATCTATTACTGGTTTGCCGATGGTAAAAATTTTGCCCGGATGTTTAAGACCACGGAGTGCTATGACGTTGTCAAAAGTCAGACAATGATTGCCCGGCTCACTGTAAATACCCGCGGTGGCTGCCAGACTGAAGTGCAGGATACCGTTACGGTGAATCTTGAATCACTGCAAACAGGCCTCTCCGGATACAAACAAATATGTTATGGAGCCGGATTTGGACCTAAATTCTGGCTAACAGGAGACAAAGATGTAAAAGTGAAGTGGTATTTCGACGGCAAACCCATGACGAATTTTGCCGGTGACACCCTGCGTTTCAGGCCAAAGGATTCCATGTTGACGCTGGGCAAGCACAATGTATCAGTGGATATTGAAAAACTATCCTGTGTGCAGAGACACAGCATGGATTTTATCATTGCAGGTCCTGTGGCGCAATTCCGCATGGCAAACCGCATTCAATGCGACATGCAGAAGAAAGTGTTCATGTGGGACATTACAGATTTAAAGAACCGGAAAAAAGCAAGCTGGCACTGGGAAATCAAAGACCCATATGGAATGAATTGTGTAACCTGGCGCGCGCAGGGGCAAAACCTGAATACGAATTGCAACGAAGCGTTGGATTGGTACCATAAGCATCAGTTTACCACCAATCAGGGTATACATACCGTGCATTTGTATGTGCACGACAGCATCACAGGTTGTGCTGATACCGCTGGCAGACGGGTGTTGAGGGTCTGTCCCAAATTTGGCACAGGTACGCCTATCGTTATATGCCAGGGCAGGCGGTTTCTGGAATATGATGATTTGTCTGACCCGGAAGCAGAGCCTGTTTCTTTCAGCCTGGATACCGGACGTACTTTTATGCCTTATCATTCGAAAGTCTTTGCTCCCTACGAGGGCCTGTATGGAGTTTATCTGGTATGGCGCAAGGCAAGGCCGGATTCCGCTGCAGATTTCGGCAATGACTCGTTGCTCACTTTTCACGATACCACAAAAGGGTTTGATACGGTCTTTTATGACAATCTGCTGGAGGTGATTCCCCTGCACGATACTTTTTTTCATGTGGCATACAGCGGTCACAACCCCAAGGTGGTGAAACTGATACCGGACAAGAACTATTTTGCCCCGGGCGACAGGGTAAGGATAACCTGGGGTGATGGCAGCTACACCGATACCACTTTCCTGGTGGGAACCCTGCTGGATACGTTTTACCATACATTCAGCAAACACAGGTATACCGGGTTGGTTCGGTTACAGATCTGGAATTATGCAGGTTGTAACCAAAGGTTTGGTCTGAACATTGGCTGGGGACTGGAAACAGAAATCCGGTTGAAAGGTGCTGTTTGTGGCAGTAAAACCTTGTGTTTTGAGCCTGACGTGCTGGACTATACATCGGAGCAATACTGGAAAAAGAATGACTGGGGCGGTCACTCGGTACGCTGGGATTTTGGTGATTCTACCCCGGTTTCTGATTCCTTTTCACCCTGTCACACCTATGACAGCCTTGGCCGGTTTACAGTGCGGCTGATGGTGGCAGACAGCACAGGCAATCGCGACACCGTGAGCAAAGTAGTGGTGATACAAGAGTTGGTGGCAGATGTGACCTCAGAAAGCAAGGATTTCTTCTGTTCAGAAATCAAGCAGTTATTTGATTCCAGTTATCTGCGCACCTTCGACCCGGATGATGCCATTACAGACTATTTGTGGGATTTTGGAAGCGGTACGTTTACCACCATAGAAAAAGACCCGTTTCATACGTTTGAAAATGGTGGAACCTACCATGTGACGCATGTGGTAAAAAGCCGCAGCGGTTGCACAGACACCACGGATTTTGTTGTAAAAATCACGGGTTCAGAAGCGGCGTTTGACATCCTGGGAGATACAGTGGGCTGCGCGCCGTTTCGTGTCACTTTCAAAAACAGGTCGAAGAATTGCAAACAATACATCTGGGAATACGGCGACCCGGACAACAACACCCACAATACCGGCAGCCTGACAAACGACACATTTACCTATTTCAAATCGGGCCGCTTTTATGTGGGGCTTGTGGGAATTGATACCTTTTACAATCCCACCACGGGCAATGCCTATTACTGCAACAGCTACTTTCCTTCCAGCGATTCTCCGCGGATTATCACTGTACTTCCCAGTCCCAAAACCGGATTGCTGGGCCCGGATACCCTGTGCGTGGGTTCAAAGGCCATTTTTACCTCCCTTTCAGACAGACTGTATGAAATGGACGAATGGCAGCTGGATCCCGGACCTTCCAGATTCTCTGAGGTGCCGGGAATGACCAAAGAACAGATTTATACATCTCCGGGAGTCTATTCAGTATGGATAAAACCCTGGTATACCATTTATCCGGGCCAGCCCCGCTGTTTTGATTCAGCAGAAAAGAAAGTGACGGTGCTGGATGTGAATGCGGATTTTGACATTGATCCCAAAAGCGAGGATCCGGTATTTACGTTTAAGAATAAAAGCAATCCTTTGGATGCGCAGTTTGCCTGGAATTTCGGGCAACCCAATTCGCCAACCAATACAAGCACAGAGGTACACCCCACACACGATTTTTATCCGGACCGCGATACGTTCCGGGTTTGCCTGATGGCTGTAATTCCCGCCGGCTGCAGGGACACCACCTGCAAAACCATCCGGGTGGAATATTTTGAGGATGTCCGGCTGGCCAATGTATTTACACCGGATGAGGAAGATGAGACCAACCGGGTATGGGATATTTTTATAGATGGGGAGAGGTTATACGACCTGCGCATTTACAACCGCTGGGGCGAACTGGTTTACCGTAGCGACCATGACGCGGTGCGGGGTTATATGGAAAACTGGAACGGACGGGTAATGAACACCGGTCCGGAATGTCCGGAAGGAACCTACTTCTACCAGTTTACCTATGCCTTTTCACGGGGCAATCAGCAGGCCAAAACCGTGTCAGGATCTATCAATCTGATACGGGGGAAGAGATAAAAAAAACGGGGCCAGAAGCCCCGTTTCTATGAAATCAATTTTCTTTTAGTGTCCGGACATCTTCGCTTTCAGGTACTCCCGGTTCAGGGTGGCTATCACACTCAACGGAATCTCTTTCGGACATTCGGCCGCACAGGCACCGGTATTGGTGCAGGCACCAAAACCCTCGGCATCCATCTGGTCCACCATGGCCACCACGCGGGTTTTGGCCTCGGCCTGTCCCTGGGGTAACAGGGCCAGCTGGGTCACCTTGGCACCCACGAACAGCATGGCGCTGGCATTTTTGCAGGCACTCACGCAGGCACCACAGCCAATGCAGGTTGCGGCTTCAAACGATTTATCGGCCACTTCCTTGGGAATCAGTATGGCGTTGGCATCCACTGCGTTTCCGGTGTTCACGGAAACAAATCCGCCGGCGGCAATGATGCGGTCAAAAGCACTGCGGTTTACACTCAGGTCTTTAATCACAGGGAATGCATTGGCACGCCAGGGTTCCACAACCACCGTATCCCCGTCATTGAAACTGCGCATGTGCAGCTGGCAGGTGGTAATTCCACCTTTGGGGCCATGCGGGCGGCCATTGATTACCATGGAACACATGCCACAAATGCCTTCGCGGCAATCGTGATCAAATGCCACAGGTTCTTTTCCTTCAGAAATCAGGTTTTCATTCAGCACATCAAACATTTCCAGAAAGGACATGTCAGGATTGGCTTCTACACTATAGGTTTCAAACTTTCCGGCATCACTGGCGTTTTTCTGCCGCCATACCTTCAGGTTTATTTTCATTGCTTTTTCCATTCTTTTTTAACGCTTAATTGACTCTTTACTTTCCAATTTACTTATAACTCCTCTGTGCGATTTTTATGTTCTCGTACTTCAGTTCTTCTTTATGCAGTTCCCAGTTATTGGAATCTTTCATTTCCCAGGCGGCTACATACATGTATTTTTCATCATCGCGCAGGGCTTCGCCTTCCTCGGTCTGGAATTCTTCGCGGAAATGCCCGCCGCAGCTTTCGTTGCGGTTCAGGGCATCCATGCACATCAGTTCACCCAGTTCAAGGAAGTCAGCCACCCGGCCTGCTTTTTCCAGTTCGGGGTTGAATTCGTTCCGGGATCCGGGCACCCTTACATCCCGCCAGAATTCTTCGCGCAGGGCGCGGATTTCTTCAATGGCTTCTTTCAGGCCCTGCTCGTTGCGCGCCATGCCGCATTTGTTCCACATAATCAGGCCCAGCCTGCGGTGGAAACTTTCCACGGTTTGTTTGCCCTGCACAGACATCAGTTTATCCAATTGGCTCTGACAGCGTGCTTCGGCTTCGGCAAAGGCTTCATGGTCAGTGGGTATGCTCTTCGTGGAAATATCCTTGCTCAGATAAGCTCCCAGGGTGTAAGGAATCACAAAATAGCCATCGGCCAGACCCTGCATGAGGGCGGATGCGCCTAGCCGGTTTGCTCCGTGGTCGCTGAAGTTGGCTTCGCCCAGTGCATACAAACCAGGCACAGTGGTCATCAGGTCATAATCCACCCACAGGCCGCCCATGGTGTAATGCACAGCAGGGTAAATACGCATAGGCACTTCATAAGGGTCTTCATCGGTAATCTGTTTGTACATATCAAACAGATTGCCATATTTCTCCTTCACCACTTCTTTGCCAAGACGAATAAGGGTTTCGTCGTCAGGATTTTCAATGCCCAGTTTACTTGCTTCAGCACGGCCATATTTGTTCATCAGGTTGAACCGGAAATCCAGATAAACCGCCATTTTGCTGGGACCCACGCCGTAACCGGCATCGCAGCGTTCCTTGGCAGCCCGGCTGGCCACATCACGTGGTACCAGGTTCCCAAAAGCAGGGTAGCGGCGTTCCAGGTAATAATCGCGGTCTTCTTCGGGTATGTCATTCGGGTGGCGGTTGTCGTCTTTGTTTTTAGGCACCCAGATGCGCCCGTCATTCCGCAGCGACTCACTCATCAGGGTGAGTTTACTCTGGTAATGTCCGCTAACCGGGATGCAGGTCGGGTGAATTTGTGTGAAGCAGGGGTTGCCAAACCATGCACCGGCTTTGTGGGCCTTCCAGGCAGCGGTAACATTGCTCCCCATGGCATTGGTGCTCAGGTAGAAAACGTTTCCGTAGCCACCAGTGCAAAGCAAAACAGCATGGCCGAAATGGCGTTCCAGTTTGCCGCTTACAAGGTCACGGGCAATGATGCCGCGCGCTTTGCCGTCAATTTTTACTACTTCCAGCATTTCATGGCGGCTGTACATTTTTACATTGCCCAGCCCCACCTGACGTTCCAGCGCACTGTAAGCTCCCAGCAACAGTTGTTGTCCTGTTTGTCCGGCTGCGTAAAACGTGCGTTGTACCTGTGTTCCGCCAAATGAACGGTTGCTCAGGGTTCCTCCGTACTCACGGGCAAAGGGAACTCCCTGTGCCACGCACTGATCGATGATGGCGGTAGATACTTCAGCCAGGCGGTGCACATTGGCTTCACGGGCCCGGTAGTCACCCCCTTTAATGGTATCATAAAACAAACGGTATACACTGTCACCGTCATTCTGGTAGTTTTTGGCAGCATTGATACCACCCTGCGCGGCAATGGAGTGTGCACGGCGGGGGGAATCCTGAAAACAAAAGGCCTTCACCTTGTATCCCAGTTCTGCCAGAGTGGCGGCTGCACTGGCTCCCGCCAGTCCGGTTCCCACCACTATGATTTCCATGTTGCGTTTATTGGCAGGGTTCACCAGTGCCACAGAACTGCGGTACTGGGTCCATTTGTCCTTCAGTTCGCCTGCCGGAATCTTTGAATCTAATGTCATAATCTTTGTTGGTACTTAAACTTTTATTGAACTAAACCGAAATGCATGGCCAGTGGCATCAGTGCAAAAACCAGGGGAATGAGAATGCTGAATCCCTGCCCCAGGCCTTTGATGATGGGATTGTATGCAGAATGATTGATTCCCAGAGACTGGAAGGCACTGCTGAAGCCATGCAGCAGGTGATAGGCAAGTGAGATGCAACCCAGTACATAAACAATTACAGGGATCAGACCTTCCGGGCCAAACACTTCCATCATTTCACCAAACAGGGTCTCTTCCCCGCTGGTGATTTCATCGGTAAAGCGGCTGATAACCCAGAAATGTTTCAGGTGCAGGATGAGGAAGAGCAAAAGCAAAGTGCCAAGTAAACCCATACTGCGGGAATACCAGGTGCTGTTTGCATTCCCTGCCGGTTTGCCATATTTGTTTTTGCGTTTTTTGGCATTATCTGCCCACAAATAGAGGCCTTGGGCAATATGCCAGAGCAAACCCGCAAATAAGCCAACCTCCATGGTGCGTATCAGCCAGTTGGTGCCCATGAATTCGGCAGCTTTGTTAAAGGTTTCACCACCGTCATTTAAAAAAATAAGGGCATTTACACCGCAGTGTACCAGCAAAAAGGCAATAAGGCTGAGTCCGGTGACTGCCATCATGATTTTACGCCCGATGCTGGAATTGAATAAAAAGGAGAACAACTTCATATGCTGATTGGGATAATCGATTATTGGTGCGCAAAGGTAACAATCCATGCCCATGGGTGGTTTGTGAAACCCGGCTTTAGCTCACAATTTAGAAAGAGTACAAACAATGGCCTTATTCGCTGTAAATCAGTCTTATATGTCTGTTTGTTCAGTTCATTCCGGTTGTATAGAGATTTCATATCAATTAAAGGAAGTAACATTTACAGATTTTTATGCCAAATCCGCTGAAATGGGAATAAAAGCTGGAAATGTCATGAAATGAGCAATAATATGTATGAGTGTTTTATACCATAGGGCCTAGGTATTTACTGTATTTTGACTAGGTACAAAATACTTTGTGGATAAGAATGAATTCTTTACGAAAGTTGCCGTCCATTCAGGTTACGGGGCTTTAATTGTTGTAACAGGAATAGGATAGTTGTCCACAGGACGGGCCAGTCTCTTCAAGGTCCCGGATAAGTTTGTCCGGGCACGATTCTGTTTACTGTAAGGGTTGAATCGGAGCCCCGGATCCATGATACACTCAGCACTGCAATTCCTCACCGGCGAGCTGGATACCTACCTGAACAACAAGGCGGGCACCAGTGGTGTTCCACGTGTGCTGCTCACTGCGGTATCTTCAGAAGGTAAACTTGCCATTCCCAACAAAACCCTCGGACTTTCTCTCATGAATATAGAGGAAGACCGTTCTGTGCGTGACCAGCGCAATGTGGTTAGGAATGAATCCGGGACCTATGAATTCCGCAATCCGGATTTATATCTGAACCTGTATGTGCTGATTACCGCGAATTTTAACAACAGCGATAACAACACCAGCACCGACGACTACGCAGAGGGACTCAAACAATTGTCGCATGTCATCGGGTTTTTTCAGTCGCGCAGTGTATTCGTGCCATCGGCTTACCCGGGCATGGCTTTGCTCGACCCCGATATGGAACGTCTTACGGTGGAGATGTTCTCTTTCACCTTTGAACAGATGCACAATTTCTGGAGTCTGGTAGGTGCAAGCTATATGCCATCTGTATTGTACAAAGTGCGTATGCTCACCATTCAGGAAAACGAGCTTACCCCGCCACCGGGTGTTGTGGAAACCATAGGATTGAATCTGAAAGGAAACTGATGGGAAGCTATGCCTGGATACCGTTGTATGATGTAACCGTAAAGCACGATTTTTACGTTTCAGGGATAAGCAATGACCTGGAGTTTGTGGTTCCTGCTTCTGTACAGCGGTTGATGCGTGGTATGCGGCAACTTGTTAAGTGCACGGAATCTGCAGCAACAGTGTTGTATCAGTCTGCAGCGACAGATACACCCGTGATTACAATTAGCAGCGATCTGGATTATTATCTGGGCTTGCGGCTGCGCGACCCGGCGTTCTTTATGGGAGTTACCGATTTGAACCAGACTGTTCCGGCAAAATCCTGGGAAGGGAACAGCCGTTTTTGCTGGAGCAACAATGGCAGCAACCCGGAGTTGGAGTACCGCATTATCGACGGCATATGCCCACTGCGTTTTTCTCAGTCTTTTGCGGTTTCGGGTTCACCTGCAGCCGTGAAAGTGAGGGTAAAAGATGCCCTGGGGAATGAAGTGGTTGCACAATACGATAGCAGCGGAGTGCCGGTTGCCGGTCCGTATACCGTATCACTGGCAAATGGCGGATACGCTGTTTATCTGGACCTGTCTGCCGGCGGAACGGGTTTTTATACACTGGAAATACGCAACAGCACGGATACAACTACTCTGGGCAGTCTGGAACTACTTGTGCATGAGGAGTTGGCGAATGCGGGTTGCACAGGCGTATTGCATGTAAATTATGCTGCCTCTGCTGCACCACTCTCTGTAAAGCATTACAATATGTCTTTTGCACGCCGCAGCAGCAAGTGGACTGTGCATGTAGCCTTGAAAGACAGTGCTTCCTTCGATTTGGATAATAAGGACCTGGCCGTGTGGGACGATTCGGGAGATGACTCTTCTGACCCTGCACAGTCTACGCCATACGATACGTATACATTTACCGGAAACCCCACTGGTTCCGTACCCAGCACACAAGCAGATCCTGATCCGGCAAACCGCATCGGAGGTATGGATACGCTTGTGTTTACCAGTCAGCAGTCCATCCCGTTTTACGAAGGGGGCAAAACCCATCTGCAGTTGAAATGGCTTACAGAACCTGAAGCGCCGTCAGCTGCCGGAAAAGTGCTGGTTCCGCATATCCCCAATCCCGATCCCACAAAACAATCGGGGAATGAATCTCACATCTATTTATTTATCTGATAACAATCCATAAAAACAAAACATATGCCTACCACAACAACCCCCGGAGTGCAAGTGCTGGAAATTTCCACACTGCCGGCCAGCGTGGCAGAGGTGGCTACCGCCATTCCGGCCTTTATTGGTTATACCAGCCAGCGGGAAAAGGATGGGGCTACCCTGTCAGCCAACACCCCAGTCCGCATCACGTCCTTTCTGGAATATGAAAGTATTTTCGGAGGCGCTTTTAACGAAGTACTTGAGGTAGCTCTCAGCGATCCTGACGCAGGGAAACAGACACCCCGCATTGTCATTACCCCTAAAACGAACATCTCCCCCTTTGTGCTTTATTATCATGTAAAATGGTACTTCGAAAACGGAGGAGGCCCCTGCTACATTGTGAGTGTGGGAACCGTTTACAAAAGCGCATCCAGCCCCACCGATGCAGATATCAAAAAAAGCGAACTCCTTGCCGGACTCACCGCATGTGAAAAGGAAGACGAAATCACTTTGCTATGTGCCCCCGAGGCTGTATGGCTGGCAGATGGAAGCATGAAAGATGTGTATGATGCCATGCTGGCACAATGTGCCAGGTTGCAGGACCGGTTTGCCATTTTGGATGTAAAATCGGCAAGTGCTGCAGTGGCAACCGAAGGCAACAATTTCAGGAATAACAATGTGGGAGCAGACAACCTGAAGTATGGAGCCTGCTATTATCCGCAACTGCAAACCACACTGGGGTATGCCTATGACCTGTCCAAGGTGAAGATAAAAACCGACAACCGCACAAAAAGTACGGCTGCAAGCAAAGCGATTTACAACAACAAAGACTTGTCTAAAGTGATTGATGGCACCGTTGCAGCAGTGGCCGCCGATGCGGTTATTACCATCGATCATCTGGACGCAGCAGGACACGTGGTATCAGTGGCAGGGTATTCATTTACACTTGTTGGAGCCTCAGCAAATGCGATTGCCACAAAATTGGGAGCAGATATTACTGCAAGTACCGATGTGAATACCCTGGTAGATGCTACGGTAGCAACAAACAAGGTGACCATAACAGCCAAAACCGCTGGCAGTGCCGGGAATCAGATTGCACTCGGCTACAACCCGCTTGGCAACGCCGGCAAGGTGACTCTGAGTTCCAATTATCTGGTGGGTGGGTATGACAGCATTGATATGCCATTGTACAATACCATTGTTTCGGCACTCGATAATTACAATGCCAGCCTGTATCCCTCAGGTGCCATGGCCGGCGTTTATGCCCGTGTAGATCTTGAACGGGGAGTATGGAAAGCCCCGGCCAATGTTGGTCTCAGAAGGGTTGAAAAGCCATTGACCGCGGTAAGCGACGAAGAGCAGGCCGGATTGAATGTGGATGCCGGTTCCGGGAAATCCATCAACGTCATCAGGTATTTTCAGGGAAAGGGGAATCTCGTTTGGGGTGCACGCACACTTGCCGGTAATGACAACGAATGGCGGTATGTGCCCGTACGCAGACTGTATATCATGGTAGAGGAATCGGTGAAAAAGGCCACAGAGTTTGTGGTATTCGAACCCAATGACGCCAATACATGGAACCGTGTAAAAACCATGGTTGGCAATTTCCTGACCAGATTATGGCGTGAAGGGGCACTTGCCGGAGCCAAACCTGAAGATGCATTTTTCGTAAAAGTGGGATTGGGCCAAACCATGACCGCAGATGATATTCTGAATGGAATTATGAATGTGGAAATAGGCATGGCGGCTGTGCGTCCGGCCGAGTTTATCATTCTTAAATTCTCTCACAAACTGGCAGTTTCATAAAAATAAAAATAGGAGAAATATACAATGGCAACCAGCTATAAAACCCCGGGTGTATATGTGCAGGAAATAAGCACATTGCCCGCATCAGTGGCCCCGGTGGAAACAGCAATTCCCTGTTTTATCGGTGCTACCGAAAAAGCCGAGAAAGACGGAAATTCCACTGCACTAAAAAATATTCCCACGCGCATCACCAGCATGTTGGAATACAAGCAGATTTTCGGCGGACCCAATGATGAGGGCGCTGCAATTGCAGTAAGCATTGCAGATACCGTCTCGGGTTCCACCATCACCGGCAGAACCATTTCCACATCCGTCACGGCGGCAAGTGTGAGTCGGTTTAAAATGTACTATGCACTGCAAATGTATTTTGCCAATGGGGGCGGTCCCTGCTGGATCATCAGTATTGGTACGTACTCAGATATTGCCAGCGCAGCTGCGCATAAATCTGCCGTGGTGGATACGGCAATTCCTGCACTGCAGAAAGTGGATGAGCCTACCATTATCTGTATCCCTGATAAAAATACACGTGCGAATTATAAGGACATTTATGATACGGCACTGGCCCAATGCAATAAACTGATGGATCGGGTTCTGCTGATGGATTTGTGGGATGCAGCCGGCACCTCGCCATATACTGATGCCACGAATTTCAGGGACAGCGGTGTGAGTGCTGACAATTTGAAATACGGTATGGCTTACTATCCGGAACTGGAAACCACATTGAGCTATGGGTATGCCGATGCAAGTATATCCATAACACATACCGGAGGTTCGGCAGTTTACAATGGGAAAAAACTCAGTGATGTTGCGCTGGCCGAACCGAATTTGTACAGACAGATACAGGGTAAAATCGCAGAGAATTTTGTGAAAATGCAGCCCTCTTCTGCTATAGCCGGAATTTATGCAAAGGTTGACCGGGACCGCGGTGTATGGAAGGCTCCGGCCAATGTTTCGGTGAGCCGGATAAGCGGCCCGTCTGTGAAAATCACCAACCAGGATCAGGAAAATCTGAATGTGGATCCCACATCCGGGAAATCCATCAATTGTATACGCACATTTGCTGGTAAAGGAACACTGGTGTGGGGTGCGCGTACTCTGGCAGGAAATGACAATGAATGGCGCTACGTGAATGTCCGCCGCTTTTACAATTTCGTAGAGGAAAGCGTAAAAAAAGCAACAGAATTTGTGGTTTTTGAACCCAATGACGCAAACACCTGGCTGCGCACCAAAACCATGATTGAGAATTTTCTCATCAGTCTGTGGCGACAGGGTGCATTGCAGGGGGCAAAGCCCGAAGATGCTTTTTTCGTAAGGGTGGGTCTGGGCCAAACCATGACCTCAGACGACATACTGAATGGTTATATGAATGTAGAAATCGGCATGGCGGTGGTTCGTCCGGCAGAATTTATCATTCTCAAATTCTCACATCTGTTACAAAAATCATAATCAATAAAAAAATACAACTATGGCAAACAAATATCCCGTTTCCGTTTTTCACTTTCAAGTAGAGTGGGGCGGAACCCGAATCGGTTTTACCGAAGTAAGTGGTTTGAGTGTGGAACTGCAAACCATTGACTATCGCGAAGGCGTAATGCCAGAATATCAGGTAACCAAAATGCCGGGTATTCCACAGTATGCCAACATCGTACTGAAACGTGGTATGTTTCGTGGCGACAACGAGTTTTTTCAGTGGTTGAATACCGTAAAACTCAACTCGATTGAACGCCGCGACATCACCATTAGCCTGCTGAATGAAGAGCATGCACCGGTAGCCGTGTGGAAAGTGAAGAATGCATTTCCCAGCAAGGTGGAAGGCCCGACTCTGAACAGCACCGGCAATGAGGTAGCAGTGGAAACCATTGAACTCGCACACGAAGGACTCTCTGTAGAATTTGCCTGATGGCGCTGTACTATCCACCGGTTGGCTTTCATTTTGCCGTGTATATCGAGGGGCTCATGCCCAAGTATACCGGTATACCGGATATTGGCTTCCAGGAAGCCAGCGGGCTGGATGTTACAATCAATACAGAAGAATACAGAGAGGGTGGCGAAAACCGGTTTGCCCACAGGTTGCCGGGCAATATTTCTTATCCCAACCTGGTTCTCAAACGGGGTTTGCTCATTGGCAGCCAGTTACAAATGTGGTTTCGGAGCAGTATAGAAACGTTCACCTTTGAACCACACGACATGAATTTGCTTTTGTTAAACCCTGAACATATGCCCATTCAGGCCTGGAGTTTTTTAAACGCCTATCCTGTAAAATGGAGTGTATCTGGTTTTAATGCGCAGGACAATGGCATTGTGGTGGACAGTGTGGAATTCAGTTATCAGTTTTCCCGCCGGGTAGATCCGGTGGATTTACTCACATCTGTATTGTAAAAAAATGCCTGTAGAAATCCGTGAACTGATTATTTCTGCTACTGTTTCCGGGCAGCCTGCAACCCATTCTTCTTCATCTGCAGGAACAGATCCGGAAACAGAGAAATTAAAACGGGCATTGCAGGCACTGCAGAAAAATTTAAAACAAAAACGGGAAAGATAATTTATGGCAATCAGCGATTTGCTCGGAGATATGGCCAACCTGGCCAAATTGGAAATTGTGGCCCAGAAAAAGGACAAGGAAGGAAAATTGTCCGATGATAGTGCTGTTGCTCCCTTTGTGGTTTTATACAATCCGCAGTCTTATAGTGAAGAATATAAAAACAGCTATGAAGACCACACCCCATCCGGCGCATCAGACAAAGTGCTGAAATTTAAACAGGCCGAAGGGCAAAGTATCACCTTTGAATTGCTGTGGGATGCTACAGCCACTTCTTTTTCCGGTCCCGAAGGTGAGGAAATTGCAAGGGTTAAAAAAGACAAAAGGGTAGATACATCCATCAAGGAATTTCTGAACCGTTTTTATTACGTAAAAGGAGAGGCCCATGAGCCTTCTTTTCTCAAGGTGCACTGGGGTGATAAAACCTTTCAGGGCGTGCTCGAAACGGCTCAGGTGACTTACAGCTTGTTCAACTTACAGGGGTACCCCATCCGTGCAAAAATGAATGTGAAGTTTACTTCGCATGAAAGTTTGCAGGCCCAGGCCGCTGCTGTGCGTCGCAATTCTCCTGATTTAACGCATGTGCGTACGGTTGAATCCCACAAAAGTCTCGGATTGATGTGCCACGATATTTATCAGAATGACAAATTGTATCTGGAGGTGGCGGCTGCCAATCAACTCAATCATTTCAGAAAATTGAAGCAAGGCACCAGCCTTATTTTTCCTCCCATAGAAAAACAATAAGCAATGTCTGCAGAACAGTTTACCCTTCAGGACAGCAGTGGAAACGCACTGGGTGCATCCTATGCAGTGCTGGAGTTTCACATTTGGAAGCAAGCGGGTTTCATTGCTAAGGCCCGATTGGTGATTTCAGATGGAAGTGTGGCAGATGCCGACTTTTCAGTAAGCAACGAAGAAACATTTGCTCCAGGTGCAGAAATTACCATTCTTGGTGGTACTTCCGATGAACCCCATGTGCTCTTTAAGGGAATTGTGGTCCGCCATGGAATCAGCATGTCTTCAAACAGACCCGGCAACCTTGAACTGGAACTGCGGGACAAAGCAGTGAAAATGACAGATGGCCGTAAAAGCAAAGTGTTTGCCGATGCAAAGGACAGTGATATTTTTGATGAGCTGACTTCGCCGTATTCCCTTACCACCAGCAGTGATGCAACTGCGGTTACCCACAAAGAAATTGTACAGTTTGATTGCACCGACTGGGATTTTCTACTGGCCAGGGCAGATGCCAATGGATTGTGGGTCATCAATTCAGACGGGGAATTGCAGATTTCAAAACCAGACCCCGGGCAAAGCAGTGTGCTTACCTGCACCTTTGGTGGCAATACCTACGAGTTTGAAGCTGAAATTGACGCACGCGATCAATACACCAGTGTGGCTGCAAAAGCCTGGAACCCGGCCAGTCAGGAATTGCAGAGTCTGGATGCAGCAGCACCCAGTTTGCCGGCACAGGGCAATCTGGACAGTGATACGCTGGCAGGCACCATGGGTTTGTCAGACTGGTCGGTAATCCACGGAGGAGCCCGCAGCGACAGCGAGTTACAGGCCTGGGCTGATGCCATGAAATATAAAAGTGCACTGGCCCGGATCAAGGGCAGGCTTGAAATAGACGGGAACAAAGATTTGCTGCCCGGTAAACTCATCGAATTGAACGGATTTGGAAACCGGTTTAATGGAAATACGCTGATTACGGGTATTTACCATCACTTCACCAATGTTACAGGCTGGCATACCGAAGTGAGTTTTGGCATGGATAAAGACCCTGCTCTGAACCGTTACGACGACTATATGCAAAAGCCGGCTTCTTCATTGCTCCCGGCCATCAATGGATTGCAGATCGGGGTCGTGGAGTCCCTCAGCGGCGATGAAGACGGTGAATTCAGAATCAAAGTAAAAGTTCCGGTTATGGGCAGTACAGAGCCCGTATTTGCACGGGTGGTAATGACAGATGCCGGCAATGCCCGTGGCACATTCCTTTTTCCTGAGGTGGGAGATGAAGTGGTCCTTGGCTTTTTGAATGACGATCCCAGAGATGCCATTTTGCTTGGCAGACTGTATTCCAGTTCAAACAGCCCCGCTGCAGATTTTGCCTTAGATGATGACAATAACATCAAAGGATTTGTGAGCCGCGAAGGCATAAAGATATTGGTGGATGATGCAAAGAAATGTGTGGATGTGGAAACCCCTGCAGGGAAGAAGATCACAATGGATGAAGAAGCCGGAACCATTCTTATCCAGGATGAAAACAACAACAAAATCGAATTGGGTTCTTCAGGAATTACCATAGAATCAGGCGGCGATATTGGCATAAAAGCCACAGGAAATGTAAAAATTGAAGGTGTGAATATCAATGCAGAGGCCAGTGCACAGATGACGGCCAAGGGCAGTGCATCTGCAGAGTTTTCATCTTCAGGAACCAATACCATTAAAGGAGCAATGGTTCAAATCAACTGATATGCCCATGGCTGCAAGATCCGGAGATATGCATACCTGCCCTATGGTAACAGGGACCGTTCCTCATGTGGGCGGACCCATTATGCCTCCCGGGGTTCCCACGGTGCTCATTGGTGGTATGCCGGCTGCAACTATGGGTACAATGTGCACCTGCACTGGTCCGCCAGATTCCATTGTGAAGGGTTCTGGCACCGTATTGATTGGCGGTAAACCTGCAGCCCGGCAGGGAGACACAACCGCACACGGTGGTTCTGTTGTTTTGGGTTGTCCCACTGTACTGATCGGAGGCTGAACATGGAAAATAAAGAACTGAACTCTTTCCTTGGGCGTGGCTGGGCTTTTCCTCCGGAACTCAATCCGGAAGCTGCCAGTGTGAGCCTTGTGGAGAATGAAACGGATATAGAACAAAGTTTATACATCCTGCTTTCTACCGCTGCTGGCGAACGTGTTTTAAGGGCTGATTATGGCGCCGATGTGTCTGATATGCTGTTTGAACCTATTCATGCAAATACCATTGGCAAGATGACGGACAGGATACGAAGAGCTGTGTTGTTTCATGAGCCGCGCATCAAGCTGGAAGATCTGAGATATTTCAAAGACCCGGATGCTGAGAACAATGGCATCATCCGGTTGCTGCTGGAGTATACAATCATAACCACAAATACCAGGAACAATCTGGTATACGATTATTATTTAACTGAAGCCACAGACGCCAAAGTATGACTCTGAGTTGCAATAAAAATCCATTTCCACGCGACGGTGTGAGTCGTGCTCAGCGCATGCCGGAAGCACTCAGCCCGGAAGCCGTGGAAATTGATGGCAGAAAAGCGGAGGACCTGATTGCATTCCTGCAGGCGTTTGGCAAAGAATTGCAATTCTGGGGATACCAAGATCTGGGGAACAACGAATATGCGCTGGAACAGGACCCCGCTAAAACCATGGACCTGTTTCTGCAATCTGTGGAAACAGATGACGAAGGTTATACCGAGCCACTGATTGGTATGATTCATCTGTTTCTCGAATTGTATGAAATAGCGCGCACAGATCTGAACAGCCTGAGTAAAAAACACCTTGAATTTTATTACCGGGATATTCTGGGAATAGAGCAGAGAGGGGCTGAAGAAAACCATGTATATCTGCTGCTGGAAGTGGCCAAACAAGTGGAAGCAGCCCTGCTGGAAAAGGGTATACTGTTTAAAACCGGCCAAAAACAAAATGGCGAAGATGTGCTGTATGAACTCAGTTCAGATTTCAGTTTCAGTAAAGCAGCAATAAGCGAACTGAAAAATGTCTTGTATGACCTGAGTGGGACCGGCCTGGTTTATGCGTCGGAAATTGCCAACAGTGAGGATGGACAAGGTGCAGAACTTGCAAAGCCTGAGGCCGGATGGCAAACATTCGGAAGCAACAACCGCAACCGCCCCGATCTGGGATTTGCCATTGCAAGTCCTTTGTTCCGAATGGCAGAAGGTACCCGTAAAATTACACTGACATTGGCTTATTCTGCCCCGGATTCTGTTGATCTCACTGCGCTGGATTACAATGCGTACCGCGTGGAAGTGAGTGGTGAAAAGGGGTGGATTGCTGCAGATATAGAGGATGAAAAGGCAGTCACAATTACAAATTCCACAATCGCTTTTGTTTTTACAATTCCTGCATCGGAACCTGCATTTATTCCACCCACAGAAAAGTTGCATGGTCAGGCCCTGTCTGCAGATTATCCGGTCGTTCGCGTTTTATTGGACCATTCAACTGAGAATGCATTGTTTGAAATGCACAGTCAGGTTTCTGTCCTTTCTGTTACAATCAATACCGACTGCAAAGGGGTAAAAAATCTGCTGCTGCAAAATGATTACGGATTACTGGATGCTTCCAAACCAGTAGAGCCGTTTACCAATCAACCTGCACTGGGCAGTAAATTCTATATAGGCAGTCAGGAAGTTTTTCAGAAGAAACTGGATTCACTTACGCTGCATTTTGACTGGAAAAAAATTCCAACCGAAGATTTCGGTGAGTGGTATAAATTGTATAAACCATCCAAATCAAGGGAAAATACTTCATTTAAGGCCACTGTGGACTGGTTGCAGGGAAAATCGTTTATTCCCGGAAGTGTAACTACAATAAATCTGATGGGGTCAAGTGACTCTGCAACGATAAATTCGCCGTCACTGTCACTGGGGGCAAGCCCCTCAGGCGTGGATGCAGATCCGGAACTGGGGGGCCTTTCGCCATGGAATCATCAAACCGACCGCGGATATGTGCGGCTTACCCTTTCGGGTGCGGATTTCGGACATGCCGACTTTCAAAGCAGCTACACCATAGCTCTTGTAAATGCAGTAAAGGATACCTCAGTTACCGATGTGACCTCTAAGTTGCCCCAGGAGCCTTACACACCTCTGTTTGAAAACTGTGCATTGGATTACACCGCTTCCGCTACGATGAACTGCAGTTTCAACAGTTTGGAAGAGGCCACTGCAGATTCGGAGACTGCACAACACCATTTTATCCATCTGGGTCCCTTCGGTTTTGCAGCAAGTCATTATGCCACGCAGGGGGCTGAGCCAACAATGATATTCAACCCCGGTGCAAGCGGAGAGTTGCTGTTGGGTATCGATTCAGTTGTTGCATTGAGCAATCTGAGTTTGTTGTTCGTGGTAGCAGATGGTACCGCCGACCCGGATTTGCCCGCGGAAAAAGTATTCTGGCATTATTTGCACAATAACCAATGGGTTGAGTTCGGCTCTGATGCCCTTTTGCGTGAACAAACCTCTGGTTTGTTGAATACCGGAATTGTTACCCTGACTATACCGTCTGATCCGGACTCCGAAAACACATGGTTGCCATCTGGCAAGTTCTGGATTCGGGCCAGTGTTACCGGTAAGACCGACGCCGTCTGTGACTTGTTGGCCATTCATACCCAGGCCGCCGAAGCGGATTTGTTAACCACAGGTGTTGTAAAGCCCGATGGTTTGGCATTGGCAGCTGGTACCATTGGGAAAATGCAGGTGCATAACAGTCAGTTTAAGAAAATTTCGCAGCCCTATGGCTCTTTCGGGGGGAAAGCTGCGGAAACTGAAACCGAATGGTACACTCGGGTGAGTGAAAGGCAGCGACACAAAGACAGAGCAATAACCGGCTGGGATTATGAGAGACTTGCATTGCAGGAGTTTACGGATTTGTACAAGGCAAAAATGCTGAATCATACCCTGTATAATGGCAACGTGAACGGTTACAGAGCCATGGCACCCGGCAATTGTACGCTGGTGGTGGTGAGCAATGTGCAAAATCAAAATGCCGCAAATCCACTGCAACCAAAAACATCCAAAGCGCGGTTACTTGAAATAAAGGATTTTCTCAATGCCAGAAACAGCAGTTGGGCCACCCTGCAGGTTACCAATCCCATTTATGAAGAAATACAAATTGAAACCAATGTGCGTTTTATGGCTGGTGAAGATGTGGGATTGTGTAAAATTCAACTGGAAGAAGATATCAAGGCCATTCTTTGCCCCTGGGCCTATGGTTCCGAAACAGAGATTGTGTTTGGTGGACGCATTCACCGCAGCACCCTCATGTATGAAATAGAAAAACTGGATTATGTGGATTATCTCACCTGTTTCCGCATGTACCAGATCCGGCCTGCCGGTTTGGAGAACCATCCGGAAAAGGATGTGGAAGTGGCTGAGTGCGCAACGGCTGCAAGTATTCTTGTTTCTGCCGGCAGCCATGTGCTTCATGAAATAACCGGTGATGATGATTGCGACTGTGATTGTGATGACAATGAAGTCACAAGTACCTCTTATGTGCCAGCCAAAGATTGTGGCTGCCCCTGACCTATGACTACAGCGATTAAAATACATACGACCCCTGCTGAGCTACCTGCAATGCGCTACGAAGAGTTGCGGCAGACAGGGCTTGCCTATATTCAGCAGAAATGCGGAAAAGTGTGGACAGACCACAATACCCATGATCCGGGCATCACCATTATGGAGGCGCTGGCTTATGCCATTACGGATTTGGGTTACCGCATGAATTTCAGTATTCAGGACATTCTTGCCTCCAATCCAGCGGGAGATCTGGATTACCGGAATTTTTACACCGCACGTACCATTTTGCACAATCGTCCGCTTACGGTGGATGATTATCGCAGGTTGCTCATGGATACTTCCCTCAATGTTGCCGTGAATGGAGTCACTGAAGAGTTGGGGATAAAGAATGCCTGGCTGTCTAAATCTGCAGTAGCCGAACTGCCGGTGTATGTGGATCACAAAGCCGGAACCCTGAGCCTGAGTGCAACCGACTCTGATAGCGCAGGTTATTTTGTGCAGGGATTGTGGGATGTCCTTCTGGAATTTGATGAAAGCACAGAATTGGGTGATTTAAATTCATCAGCATTGGAGTGCGATTATCAGGTGAATTTGTTTGCTCCGGATCCCAATTTGCAGGGGGTGCAGGTGCATTTCAGGCTGGTTTTCCCACGCTGGGACAACCAGGGAATTGATTTTTCAAACCCCCCATCTGTAAAGGCATCTGTAAAAAGCATCCAGGTTGAATTTGAGGAAGTACCTTCGGGATATACGCTGGAGGCCAAACTGGGTCCGGCCGGCGTGGTGCTGATTTCCGGTACCCGGCCCAAAACCGGTGGCAATGAACCAATACCAGGACTGGCACAATTGCAGAGTGATATCAATACATTCCTTTACGACAGTCCGAATGGCGCACTTGCTCTGTACATGCAAAAAGCAGCAGTCTGCCGCAATCTGGCGCGGGAAGCCAATCAGGCACTTCAGCAAAACAGAAATCTCTGTGAAGACTGGTATGGATTGAAAGCCCTGAAAATAGAAGCAATAGCCATTTGCGCCGATATTGAACTGGACAATACCGCGCAAATCAACCAGGTTCAGGCTGAAATCGAATACCGTGTAGGCCAGTTTCTGTCACCGACAGTTTACTACTATTCGCTGGAAGAAATGCTGGTAAAGGTGGATGCCAATGGCAACACCTACCGGTCTGAAGATATATTTTCCGGACCACGGCTTCGTCATGGTTTTGTGGACCAGACAGAACTGGATAAAACCACTCTCCGGGATTGTATACATGTGTCTGACGTGCTGCACATTATCATGGATGTTCCGGGGGTAAAAGCAGTACGTAGTCTCCAGTTGGCAAATATTCCTGAAGATCCCGCGGATCTGGTGCCTTCCCACAGTGTGAAATGGTGCCTGGATCTGGCTATTGAAAAATTTTACGTTCCCCGGTATTCGCAGGAATTTAGCAAAATCACCTTTTATAAGGAAAACCTGCCTCTGCGCGCCGATGAAACGGACACAGCCCTGCTATTGGAGGAACTGGTTGCCGGCGACCGGCCGCGGTATCCCCAGAATCCTAAAATGGACAGGGAAGTGCCGCAAGGCAACTGGCGTGAACCTGAAACGCACATCAGCGTTCAGGAAGATTTTCCCAATACCTATGGCATAGGTATTTACGGTCTCCCAGCAAATGCCGACAACAAACGCAAGGCACAAGCATGGCAGTTGAAAGCCTACCTCACCTTTTTCGACCAGTTGCTGGCCAATTTCCTGAGTCAATATGCCCATATCCGTGAATTGTTCAGCATGCACAACGGGGTGGATGAATTCGGCGACCTGATTTTTGATAAGACCTATTTTTCACAGCCACTACCAACCGTCATACCCGACGGAAATGTGCTCTACACGGATACCGCCGGTCACGGTGTGCGTCTCCAGCAAATGGTAGAAGACAAGGCGACATTTGAACAGCGTAAAAACGGATTTCTGGATCATGTGCTTGCCCGGTTCTGTGAACAGTTTGCCGACTATGCGTTGCTTCTTTTTACCACAGAAGGGGAACTTACCGCCTCTGAACTGATTAAGGACAAGCTGGATTTTCTGAACAAATACCCTGAAATCAGCTACAATCGGGGCGGTGCCGTGGATTATACCGCAAGTCCGCTTTGGCATTTGCAGGAAGCCGCCGGATATGAAAAACGGGTAAAGGCATGTCTTGGAGTAAACGACCCACTGCCTTCATCGCTGCACTTTGGTTCATTGTTTTCCTTTTCAGGCACCGAGCCATCTCTGGTGTGGGCATCAAATGCGGGGGGGACGGCCTCAATTACATCTTCTGGAACATATTCAACAACCCCTGTGCGGGCAGTTTCAGCAGAACTGGCACTGGCAAGTGGTTGCAATCCGGCGTCCTGGGCTGTGGAGCCCGGCTCTCCTGCAGGCAAATACAAATTCAGCCTCTATTCCGATTCTGCCCGTACCCAAAAACTGGCAGAAAGCGACAAAAAGAACTATGCAAGTATAGCCGCTGCCAAAACAGACGCAGACAAACTGTTGTCCGCAATGCAGCAGGAAATGCAGACCCGGTTCATGAACAGCCGTCTGAATCTTGCCATTGATTTTGATGCATGGTTTACTACCACTGCTGTGGCCGATAAAACACAAGATCCTCCCATTTGCGGGGTAGAATACAAGCTGTACAATCAGCCATATGATTACAATCCGGCACATGTAGTCCTCACCGGTACCATATGGAAAGAAGGCAAATCTGCTGTTCAGGCTGAATTGCTGGCAGACGCAGAAGCTTCAAAACATGAACTGTTATGGAGTATGCTGCGTTATGCCGGTTTTGATCTCAATTACAGTTTTGACCCGGCACTTCTGCCCTATGGTGCAAATTACACCTTTGTGCTCAGCGATATCAGAGGGACAGAAATCGGCCGGGGCAAAGCAGTGAACTTCAATCAAAGCCTTGCGGCCAAACTGGCACCCGGCAGCCTTACCCTTACAGGCACCAATGGCAACGATGGAATATGGCAGGTAACGGCAGCCTCGGCAGATGGTCCGCTTGTGCGGTGCACCCTTTCTTCTGCATTGCCAGTGGCCGACCCGACAGGTACGGCAGTTTGGATTCACGAACATGCATCGGCGGCGATATCCGCTGCCCGTAAATTTGTCGTTTCCGCACAGGATCTTCGACAATGGCTGGCTCCAGGAGATTCTTTTGATTTTACCGGAGGTGACCACAGCAACGGGAAATATACTGTACGTCAGATATGGCTGGATGGTGCGGATACCCATATTACAGTGGCTGAGCCCATACCTGCAGACGATACAGGAAAGCTTTACCTGGAAATCGCGTTTCGCATACAAACGGCAAATGCGAAAGACCTGGTGATATATGGCGGAATGGAAATGAAAGCTGTGGAGCAGTTGGTTTCCTTTATCAACCGTAATTTTATTGAAAGGGAAGGAATGCATGTGCTGGAACATGTGCTTTTAAGGCCGCGCACCAAACCCGGAGATGATCTGCTGGCCATTGAAACAGAAGGTGATTGTGAGGATTGCAAAATCAACGATCCTTATTCTTTTGTGATGAGTGTGGTTATGCCATACTGGCCCGGAAAATTCCGCGACCGCCATTTCAGACAATACTGTGAGAGCCGCATACGGGCTGAGGCTCCGGCCCATGTGGCTATGAATATTTGCTGGGTGAATCCTGTGCAAATGGCCAGATTCGAAGTGAAATACCGCGCCTGGCTTTTTGCAAAAAATGCCATGCCCTATGATGCCGCTGCATTCAGCAAGGCACAGAATGAATTGATTGAAATCCTGCAGGAATTGCGTTCCGTATATCCGGAAGGTCTGCTGCACAATTGTGAAACCGATACGAACAAACCTAGAAATGCCGTGATTCTCAACCAAACTGCGCTGGGAAGACCATAAACACAACTCCTATGATCATCGAAAAAAATTATCCCGTATTTGAAGACAATCAGGTACTTACCTCGGGTCAGCTGAACGACATGCGAGACTATCTGGACCAGCAGGAAAGACTCACCCGGGTGAGGTTGCTGGGAGCTGGTATTGCCTGTGGATTTGATGTGACGGTTGTTACAGGTGCTGCGCCTGTGGTTCATATATCCGAAGGAAACGGAGTTACTTCCGAAGGGTATCTCATTACCCAGGCAAAATGTGAATTGGGTTACTGGAGAACCTATAGCCTTCCCAAGGACACAACCTATCTTCCGTTTCAGACCCTGAATGCGCAAAACCAACTGGTAACCGACATTTCCATGTATGAGCTTGTGGGTGAGGCTGAAAAAAATGCCACCGGGGTTAAACCACTGAAGGATCTTGCAATCAATTGGGCCCAATATGCCGTGGTATTGTTTCTGGAGGTATATGACAAAGATTTAAAAAGCTGCCTTGGCAAAAGTTGCGATGACATTGGCATAGACCGCATTTTCTCAGTGCGCAAACTGCTCATTCCCAGAAGCGATATTCAGAATAAAATCAATGTGCGGGCAAACAACACCGGTGGCGAAATGTTCCCGGGCAAGTATAACCTCCCGGATGTTGCAATGCCCCGCCCGTTATGGAATCACAACAATTCGCAGACCTATGACCAGCTCTCTCTGGAATATGTGAAATGCATACTCTCCACTGCCCCGGATTTGTTTAAGGCCATTCAACAGTCCTATTCGGTATTCAGTCCTTTACTCAGTGCGCAAATACCCGCTTTGCCCCTCAGTTTTGCAGAGACAGCTTATGACAGGTGGCTGGTGGAAAGCCTGCAACATGTGGCGGGTAAACCCGGAGTTCAGTATCTGTATGATCATGCACTGGATGTTGTAAAGGCATACCGTGAATTCTGCAGCACTGCCTCGCGTATTTTCAGTGAATGTATTATCAATATGGACCGGTTTCCGCAGCACCTCACATTGGGAAACAGCACATGTCCGCCCGATCCTCTGCGGCAATTGTTTATCGAAAGCCCGATACACAATGAACAGAAGTTTCTGAAAAAACAAGCGATTCGCAGGTTTAAAAGACTTTTGTCGTTGCTCAAATCCTACGAAAATGAACCCACAGAAGTGGCAGATAAACTCAAGAACCCCGTTAAGATTACGCCGGATGCTGAGAAGCGGTTTAATCTGGGGGTGCAGGCATTGCCGCTGTATTATGAAGATAAATCGGGTCTCGAATCTTTCTGGGCCGATGAAGATCCCGGAAAGTGCAGCACCCCTTCAAAGGTGCCTTCCTGGCATAATCAGTTTACCTTTGAGAACAGTGGTGTTGCTAAGAATCCGCTGAATACCCCATGGCATTTTGACATCAGTGAACTGCCTTTTTACCGGACCGAGGGCCACTTTGGAATGCCTGTATCAGATGCTGAGAAATGCATAAAACAATGGGCCGGTCATTTTCAGATTGGCATACGCACTTCCCGTGCCTGGCTGGGTGCGAAAACCCCGGCGAATTCCTGGTTTAATTGTGAATTTCCCGACTTGCAGGTTGACTACAGCACCTGGAGGAACAAAATGCTCTTTGTGCTCCGCAACCTGATCAGTGTAATGGGTTCAGCCAAAACCATGGTGCAGGCCCGCACTGCTTTCTTTGCCAAAGAGACCGAAGCAGCTCCTGAACCACAAGCCATGAAAATGGATGTGAATTCAGATAAGATGACTGAAAACCCTGTAGTGAATGAATCTGCAGAAGAGTCTGTTCCCATGAAGAATGTGCCTTTCAATTTCAAAACCATGTCCGGAACTTCAGCCATAAACGAGAGTTCACCGGCCATGGAAATTGTAAATAAAAAGGATGCCGGATTGAATGGAACCATGGCACGCGTGGCTATGATTTCCGAATCCATGAAAGAAGAAAATCTGAAAGTAGCAGCAGATGCGAACAAAGGGAAATACACATCACCTCAGGAAAAAGAGGCGTTTAATCTGGCCGATGAAGTCCTGAAATGTTTGCGCGGTTTGCAATCTGCCATGCCAGTGGAGTTTGAGAATTTCAATTTTGACACATTCCGTCAGCAATATACATGCCTGCTCCGCCGCATGGTAGACCTCCACAAAATGGTGGCGTCCAATGTGAATTCGGGCAATTATTCAGTGGCACAGGGGTATATTATTCTGCAGATTGGTTCTGTTGTATTGAATGTGGTCGATCAGTTTTTCATTTATCCCTACATTACAATTGCCTCTATCTGGGATATTTATGAACAGCGCAGAAAACAGTATCTGGCCAGTCACAGATTTGAAAAAGTATTGCAGAAAAATTCCGGGGCCAATCACCTTGCCGGAGTCTATCCGGGGCAAACTTTGTTGCAGGTTGTGCATGGCCAGGACGAACTTACTTCAGCAGAACAGGCTCTGCATTTCAACAATCTGAAGAAGTATTTTGTAAAAGGCAAAAAGACGGAGCAAAGTGATAAATATTCAACTAAGGGGTTGCAGGAATTATTCATAAAAAGTGCGCAGAACTGGAATGAATTTTATAAAAAAAATCCGGAAACCGTGGTTGCCGATTTTACAATTCCTGCGATGTGCTGTGATGATTGTTCGGATATTCCTGTAACGGATGTGGAACTGAAGCCACTGCCAGTGCCTTATGTTATGGTGGTGAATTTGTTAAATACAAATAAATTGGGAACGGGTAATTCCACCAGTTTAAAAATTCTGAATGATTTTTACGATCCGGCACATTACAAACCGGAAATAGTGACCCAACCCAAACTGGGTAAAACCAAATGGACCGAAAAGGCCTGGGCTCCTGATCCGAATAAAATGAGCAGGATTCTCACCTATACTCCGGATTCAAAAAAAGTGGAATCTCAGGCGGCCAAATCCGGAGATTCGATCCTTACAGATGTGCTTACTTATGGAATTATGGATGCACAGGGCGTGGAAACCGGAAGGGCTGAGATAACCATTTTTATTGTGGTGAATAAAACAGCTGTGAAAGAAGGGACCATAAAAGGCACAGTGAGTTATATCAACCCGGCCAACGGGCAGACACAATTGGCCAGGCAGTTTATTGTAGAAGAAACCAAATCTGGAAAACAAGCAACAATTGACAGCAAAAACGGAAGTTATAGTATTTCCCTGCCCGGAGGGGCTGCCACACTCAAGGTTACTGTATTTGATACGCAGGGTATGTTAACCCAGTCCAAAACCATAACTGTCAATGGTGATGCAACTGTAAATTTTGCGATGACATCACAGAACGATATTAAATAGCAGCATCTATGTCCGGAAAAGGCAGTCATACCGTATACCGGCAACGCTGGAATCTGAAATCGGGTTCTACCGTGGTGGCTGCTTCCCTGCAGGAAATGGCTTCTGAATTTTCCAGAAACCGGCTGCCTTTTGTGCTGGAACAATTTTGTCAGGAACTGGCACCTGCAGGACACCATGTCCGTGTAGAACGGCTGGAATTAGACCTTGGCGACCTTCCTTCCTGGACGGATATGCAGTCATTGGAGCAAGCGGTGAGGGAGAAGCTGTATCAGTATGTAATCGCACACAGCAGCAGGCATTTCCCGGCGGGTTTGCAGGGGAATGAGTCTGCCGGAAATTTAACCGATGCAGAAAGGAAAGAAGGCGTTCCACGGCAGGCAATAGTGCAATTGCAAACGGGCAGGAGAACCTGGCACAACCATACCGGACAGGGTGACCCGCTGAATTCATGGGTAAGGGGTATGGTCAGGAATCCTGTGCTTGCTGAGATCTCTCCATTGGCGGGATTGCTGCAAAAGCCTGAATATCTGCAGCGGTTTATGCGCAGTTTGCCTGTTCCACTGATAAAGCAACTTGCCCTGGCATGGACTGAAATACTGTCAGGTATAGAACAAATGTTCTGGAAAAACAGAATGTTTATTCGGTATCTGTTTGGAGACACGGCCCGCAGGAAAGACCAGGAATTGCTGGAAACTTATCTCAGGTTCCTGAGTGAACAGACGCTGAGAAATCCCGGAGGGATTCACAAAAAATGGGAAGCTGTTTTTGTTGATTTTTTAGCGGAGTATATACCTGTTTCATTAAAGCCATTTGCAGCAAAGAGAATTGCAATTGCACTGCGCAGAATGACTCAGCACAAAACCGCAGTTTTTCCGGAGATTGAGGAATGGCTGGCCGCAGAATATGCCGGAAAAAGTGCCGTTCAGGAAATTGTTGAATCTGGCATTTCTGGTGATATTGCAGAAAAGACTGAAAATAAAAGCAGCGATTTATTGGTTAAGGATGAGTTTCGTAAATTGCGTGAATTGAATCCGGCAAATGAAAAATCCGTGAAAACCGGCACACAGACTTTTATTTCAGAATTGGACAACGACGGAGAATGGGTGGAGAATGCAGGGCTGGTATTGCTCGGCACCTATTTGCCTGCCTTTTTCAGAGAGTTGGGCTTTTGGGACGGACAATCCTGGGTGAATGAAAGGATGCAGCACAAAGCCGCCTGGATATTGCAAAAAATTGTATTTCCTGAATTGGCTGTAGTTCCTGCCGATATGTTGTTGAACAAGATTATTTGTGGAATACCTGCTGGTGAAGACATTGAAACCCGCTTCCATTTTACCACACGGCTCCGGAAAGAATGTCAGGATTTGCTGGATGCGGTTGTTCAGAACTGGGATGCCCTGAAAATGAAGGACAGCCGGGGATTCCCCCCTGCTTTTTTGCAAAGAAATGGCCGGTTGTCTTTTGATTTTGGACAGTATCAGCTCTCTGTAGAGAAGAACAGTTACGATATTTTGCTGGACCGTTTACCCTGGTCATACAGTACGTTAAAATTGCCATGGAACAACTATCTCATTATTACGGACTGGTAAATTACAGCACTGCGAAAAATGCAGAGCACCTTGCCGCAGAATTGCAGTGGCTTGAAGATGTATTGCAATTGCGCAGCGATATAAACAGCGGAGCAGTTGCGCCCGGTACAGAACTGGTTTCGGCAATTATGCCAGAGTTTGAAGGCGAATCGGCGTATGCAGCATTGTGCAATGAACTGAACCTGGATTTTTATGAAAGGCTGTTGCTCATGCTGGCGCTGATTCCGCATGTAAAGCCACAGATTCTGGATTTGTTCCTTGTAAACAATGCTCGCACAGGCCAGATTTATACGGAATTTGGCGGGCGCAAAGGAAAAATACACAACGGATTTTTGCCTACGGCCGAAACATACATGTTTATTGCTGCCAGTGATGATATTGGACTCAGATTCAGGTTGCAGGAACTTTTGAAACCTGGTCATCCCTTATTTGCCAGGGGAGTATTGGACCATACTGCGCCGCCACCTGGTGAACCGATGTTGGGAATGCCCCTGACGATCAGTCCGCATTTTCTGGAATTGCTCACAACCGGAATGGTGAGTGAGCCGGCATTCAGTCCGGAATTCCCGGCGCGCAGGTTGTTATCCAATCTGGATTGGAAGGATTTGGTGGTGAATGATACCACACGGACCGAATTGGAAGATTTGGATACATGGCTTCAGTACAATCAGGTGCTGATGCAGGATTGGGGCATGGGAAAGCGGTTATCTCCGGGGTTTAAGGCATTGTTTTTTGGTCCGCCGGGAACGGGAAAAACACTTGCCGCTTCCCTGCTGGGCAAACGACACAACAAGCCGGTGTTCAGAATAGATTTGTCCCAGATTATCAGCAAATACATTGGTGAAACCGGAAAAAATCTGGCCAGGGTATTTGACCGGGCAGAGCACCGCGGCTGGATTCTGTTTTTTGACGAGGCAGATTCTTTGTTTGGCAAACGCACCCAGGTGGGCGATAGCCGTGACAGGTATGCCAATCAGGAGGTGAGTTATCTGCTGCAACGTGTGGAGGACTACAACGGACTTGTCATTCTGGCTTCAAATTTCCGGAACAATATGGACGAGGCTTTTGTGCGTCGTTTTCAGTCAGTAATCCATTTTCCCATGCCTGGTCCCGCGGAAAGACTTAAACTCTGGACCCATGGAATTCCGGAAAATGCGCGTCTGGAATCAAAAGTAAATTTGAAAGAACTGGCGAACAAACATGAATTGGCCGGTGGCCACATTATGAATGTGATACGGTATGCCTGCATGCGGACTTTGAAACGGAAGAGTACAGAAATCCGCATGGCAGACCTGATAGATGGTATACGGTATGAACTGAAGAAAAACGGGAGGACCTTGTAACTCTGGGCGAAGCAGCACCCATACTGAAAAAGGCGGATACCGGCAGTGTTCAGCGGCTGGGAGGATTGCCTGTGCAGAAAAAGCTGCAGGTAGGTGCCACCAATGACCCGCTTGAAACTGAAGCAGACGCTGTTGCCGCACAGGTGATGAGTACTCCTGCCGGTAAGAGCATTCAGATGCAGGTGAGCCGTGGAAGCGGACAGGCATCGATGAGTGCGGTTGCCAATTGCAAGTGCACGGAATGCGAAGCAGAGGACAAACTTCAACGCAAAGAAAAAAACCAGCGTGATCTGCAATCGGGACAGGTTCTGAACCGCAAAGAGAAAGATCTGAAAGTTCAACCCGAAGGAGGTACTCAACCCATATCCACTCCGGCACCCGACCATGTGGATGCAGGAGTACGGGCCACCCAGGGAGGAGGAAGCCCGTTGCCCATGCATGTGCACCGGGAGATGGGTACCAAAATGGGCGCAGATTTCAGTGCGGTTCGGATTCACACGGGCAATCATGCCGCAGGTATGAATGATGCCATAGGGGCAAGGGCATTTACCGTTGGCAGTAATATCTATTTCAACCAGGGTGAGTATGACCCGTCGAGTCCTTCGGGTAAGCATTTGCTGGCCCATGAACTCACCCATACCATACAGCAGGGCGCAGCAGTGTCCCGAAAGGAAAAGACAGCGCAGAAAGCAGAACCCGAAGCACAACGCGGAGCTGGTGATTGGCTGGCCGAAAGGGCATGGGGTATTTTTGAGAGTCTGGTTCCCACCGAATTCTACCAGATTGTGCGCGATATCTGGGACAGAGGGGTTATTAACTGGCTCCTTGATAAATTGAAGGAAGGCCTCAATTCCGTTTTCGATGCTTTCCCTGCGGTCGGCAATTTTGTAACCAACCTCACATCGGTCTTCGGGGATTTGTACACCCGCATGTCTGGCATACTGGCGGCATTGATGGCCGGTGATTGTCAGCCCTTGTTTGCAGCACTTACTGAACTGAAGAACATTATCAGCGCGGTAGCCACCGATGCATGGAACGGACTTGTGGATTTTGTGCGTCCAATAGGCACCTTTTTCAGCGGTCTCTGGACTTCATATGGTGCACCCGTAATGGAATGGCTCAGCCACACTGCCTCAGATATATGGCAATGGATGCAAAACATAGGACAGCGCATATGGGACTGGACACAGCCTGTTCGTGATTATGGCAGCATGGCCTGGAACTGGCTGAAGGGGGTAATTGGCATCGGAGAGAACAATGAAGGTGCTGAGAATAATAACGGCATCATACAATGGATCAGTGGCAAGGCGCAGGATGCCTGGAATGGATTGAAACAGGTGTTGAATCCGGTGATAGAGCCCATACAGGAAGTAGCCACCTCCATAGTGTCCATTTTGCCGCTTGATGCCATCATGAACCTGCGAGATACAGTCCAGGGTTGGTTCCAGGGTGTAAACAGCATGGCGGCCACCATGGGCGAAGATCCTTCGGCCATAGAACAACAGGCCAATCAGGCCAGTTTGCGCGACACCATTTTGCCTGCCGTGTTGCAGTCGGTGGTGAGTGTGCAGCAAGGAATAGCGGGTGCCGGACAATGGATTTCTGAGAAAGTGGGTGGATTTGCTGGTCAGATTTCTGGTTTCATCAGCGGTCTTGCCTCTTCTGAATGGTTTTCCTTTGTGGGGAATGCCTTATCGTGGGTATCCGATGCAGCAACAAGCCTTGGTACCTGGGTACAGCAGGGTGTGGTGAGTTTGTTTACGGGAATTTCCAATGGCCTCGGCTATCTGGCTTCATTCATTACCCCAATCCTCAACGCCCTGCAGCGAATTGTAGATACCATTACCAACCTTATGGGGCGAATCGGTGATTTTGTGCTCGGTCCATTTATGCTCATACCGGAATGTATCCGCACACCCATCAAGAATTTCCTGCTGGAGCAGATTCTGGCCCGTATTCCGCTGTTCAATCAGCTTACGGCCATTGGTGATGCATGGACCCGCCTGCAAACCGTAGCCATGACCATTCTGTATCAGGTTTTTGTAAACGGGGATTTGTTCGGCGCCGTGTGGACTTTCTTCCGGTCAATGCTGGGATTGCTGGGTATTCCGCCAGAATTGGTGGTGTCTATTCTGGCCAATGCCTCATCCGCAGTGGTGGATATACTGGGCAACCCGCTGGGCTTCTTTGTGAATCTGGGCAGGGGCGTGCTGCAAGGCTTCTCCCAATTCTTTGACAATATAGGTACGCATTTGCTGAATGGCGTGGTAAACTGGCTCACCGGACAAATGCAAAGCATAGGTATACAGCCTCCGGCCGATTTCAGTTTCGGCAGCATCTTCGGCTTTATTCTCCAGATTCTGGGAATTACCGTAGACAATATATTCCGGTTGCTGGCCACCCGAATTGGCGAAGAGAGAGCCGCCCGGCTGCGCAGCATGCTCGACATGGCTACGGGTGCCTGGGCCTTTGTGAGGGATGTGGTGGAACGCGGTCCGGTGGCAATCTGGGAACGTATTCAGGAACAACTCAGCAACCTATGGAATATGGTCATCACCAATGTGGTCACCTATATCAGTGAACGCATCATGGCACAAGCCACCATCTGGCTGCTGGGATTGCTGGATATATCCGGTATCATGCCGGTGGTGAATACACTGATAGCCGTGTACCGGGCCATACAGAGTTTTGTAGAATATTTTGTACCCATATTGCAGATTGTCAATCAGTACATGGGAATGCTGGCAGATGTGGCCAGCGGAAATGTTGCCGGTGCGGCCAATTTCCTGGAACAATTGCTGGAAAATGCCTTGCCCATCATCATCGGATTCTGTGCCAGCCAGTTTGGTTTCGGCAATCTGGCCCACCGTATGAGTGAGATTCTGGGTGCCATAAGGGAGAGGATAGACAATGGTATATTGTGGGTGATAGACCAGGCCATACGCATAGGCGGGGCGATTATGGATATGGGTCGGAGTGCTGTTTCAGCCGTTACAGGTTGGGTGCGGGGAGTACTGGGGCTGGAAAAACGATTCCAGGGCAGGGACAATCACAACCACAGGCTGTTCTTCAGGGAAAGCAACGGAACCGCCCAACTGATGATCAATCCTGATCCGGCCGGACCCTTTGAGACCTGGGTAAATGCCGTGCACATTGATCCTGCCGGAGATCCGGGGGGAGAGAGGGCGACCGCAAAAGCCAACGCAATCACCAAAGCACGGCTGGTGGATGCAAAAAATACACAGATCCGCACAGCGGCAAGCACAGCACCCGGCGGTACACTCGACCCTGATCATCAACTCATGCGGGACCAGCGGGATCTGCTGGATTCATTGAGTCTGGAAACAGGTAAATTGTTTGTCGCATTGCCTGTTTGCGGGAATGACAGAAATGGAGGAGTAACATACAACCCCACGCTTACACATGGCTACGGTACCTCTATGGAAGCGAGAAATCTCACGAAGAATGGATTGGCTTACGGTTCAGGCCCGTTTGACAATACAAATGGCACCAATTACCATATCATCAACCGAAGAAGATATGGCAATGGTTCTTACTATGTGAAAGGCCATCTGCTGAACGACAATCTGGGGGGAAGCGGAAATACATGGACCAATCTCACCCCGCTGAAAGGCAGTGTGAATACCGCTTTGCATGAAAGAATTGTAGAAGCCCGGGTAAAAAATGCAGTAACTGCCGGCAATATTGTAAACTATTCAGTACGGGCCGTTTATGGACGCAACAATGCAGCCACTTTAAAAGCTGCGGTGGACAACTACACTCCGCCAGACCCAGCCGTTTATGACAAGGTGAAAGTAAAAGAGGTAATTGATGCCGAAATGGAAGTGCCGGTGAGCCTGGTATGTAACGCCACCATGCTGGATCCGGCAAACCCATCCGGCACACCTGCTCCGCTTGTAAATAATGTGACCATTGCGAATACACTCGATCAGAATCCGGCAGATTATTCACTGGTGGCTGGCAGTTTGCCTTCGGTTAAGTTGTCTCAAAAAGATGAAAACCGGATGAATTTAATTCCTGAAATTGGCAATATTTCCGGATTTTCTACCCGAATCAAAGACGCATTCCTGCAAAGAGAATCGCAAACTGACCCAACCAGATTCCCTTCATTCGCTGTCTTGTCTACCTATACCAGAACAGGCGGAGGGGCGTTTTTCTCTGCTGCTGAACAAGCTGTACTGGTTGGTTTTGCGAGCAATTCACGTGTTACAATGTATTGATATGAAAGATCAGATCAATCTGTTTAACAAATACCTGACCCAATTTATCAATCAGCAGGATGTTGAAATTACGGATTCGGATTCAGATTTTTATCCAACCGACAACTGGAATTCATTGCCGGAAAATTTACAGGAATTATACCATCATATAACCAGAATAAAAATCAGATGGCATTTTAAAGAGGAGGGTGCTTTCGGGCGGGTAGAAGGCTCGGTTCATATACTGGAATGCAATGCAGTGGCTGGAAGTTGGGAGAATATTGTTTGGTTTGGATATCCTGGTGAAGACAGTACATTGCAGAAATTCAGGATTGTGGATTATTTTTCAAATGAAAATTTTGTCGGATATTTTGAAAATGATTCGGGCAACAATGAGTTATATTATTGCAGTCCGGGTGGTCCTTTTTATTCCCTGAAAATTGGGTTGAAAGGATATATTACGCTGCTTACATACACGATGGGGATGCTTAACTGGCAGCGCAGCCTGGTTCAGTTGAACAGTGGCATCGCTTTCCCTGAAACAGAAATACTGAAACAAAATATTTCCCGTTTTCCTGCCAATATAGCGTATTCAGATTTTGTTCAGGAATACAATAAGCTTAAACAATTCTGATTTTATGGTTTATTGTTCTTGAAATATTTTTCCAGATATTTTCCAACGATATCAAATTCGATATTGACTGAATCACCTGCCTGCAGTTGCCCGAGATTGGTATGCTCCCATGTGTAGGGGATAATCACCACACTGAATTGGTCTGGCTTGCTGTCAACCACAGTCAGGCTCACGCCGTTCACACAAATACTGCCTTTTTCTACCGTAACCCCGGCTTCGGCCCGGTGTTCAAACCGCAGTTTCCAGCTGCCATTCAGGTCTTCGGAGGACAGCAAAGTGGCCGTGCAATCCACATGCCCCTGAACGATGTGTCCGTCAAACCTTCCGTTTGCCGGCATACAACGTTCCAGGTTTACCCAATGTCCGGGTTGCAGGTTGCCCAGATTGCTGCGAAGCAGGGTTTCCTGCACAGCTGTAACCGTATAGAGTTCTCCTTCTGTGGCTGTAACCGTAAGACATACACCATTGTGGCTCAGACTCTGGTCCACGCGCAATTCATGCGTAAACGGACATTGCAGGGTGAAAGTCACGTTGCTGCCCTCATTTTGCCGGGCAATTACCTTTCCCAGTCCCTCAACAATACCGGTAAACATGGTGCAAAGGACGGAAAAAATAGCATTGCGGGGCTGACACATTGGCATTTAAACGCCTTTGGCAAGGGAATTGACTTGATTGCGCGACATGAATACCGAGGAATTGAAGCCTGAAGAATTGCCCGTAACCGAAGACAATACGCAGACTGAACAACCCGAATCCCTGGAAACGCCGGTTGCTGAGGAGTCTTTTCCGGTGGATCCGGAAATCCAACTGGCCGAAGAGAAGGACCGGTATCTCCGCTTGTACAGCGAGTTTGAGAACTACCGTCGCCGCATGGCCAAAGAAAGACTGGAGTTGTTTCAAACCGCGGGTAAAGACATCATTGTGAGTTTGTTGCCCATTCTGGATGATTTTGAACGCGCCATGAAGGCAGCGGAAAATTTGAATTCGGATGCCAGACCGGCACTGGAAGGATTTCAGCTGATACAGAAAAAGTTGCAATCCATGCTTGAGAGTAAGGGTTTGAAGCCCTTGGAAAGTATTGGCAAACCGTTCGATGTGGAATTTCATGAAGCCATTACCCGTTTTGCTGCGCCCGATGAGAGCATGAAGGGTAAAGTAATTGACGAAGTTGAAAAAGGATATCTGCTGAATGAACATGTGATACGATTTGCCAAAGTGGTGGTGGGTGAATAAAAACTGACAAAATGGCTAAACGCGATTATTACGATATACTGGGAGTGGCTAAAGGTGCCGGTGCCGATGAAATTAAAAAGGCATACCGCAAACTGGCCATCAAATACCATCCTGATAAAAACCCGGGGGATAAGGAAGCCGAGGAAAATTTTAAAGAGGCGGCTGAAGCCTACGATGTACTGAGCAATGAAGAGAAGCGCCGCAGGTATGACCAGTTTGGCCATGCAGGTATGGGTGGCGCCGGTGGCTACGGTGGTCAGGGCGGATTCAGCATGGATGATATCTTCTCACAGTTTGGCGACATTTTTGGCGACGATAACTTTTTCGGCTCCTTTTTTGGTGGCCAGCAGGGTGGTCGTCGGGGTGGACGGCAGTCTGTAGGAAGCAATATCCGTATCAAGCTTAAGCTTACCCTGGCAGAAATGCGCACCGGAGTTGAAAAGAAGGTAAAGTACCGCCGCATGGTGGAAGCCAAAGGCGTGGAATACAGTGAATGCCGGAACTGTGGTGGAAGTGGTGCCGTACGATGGGTTACCAATACATTCCTGGGACAAATGGCGACTACTGCTGCTTGCAATGTCTGCGGCGGACTTGGAAGAACCATTACCAGCAAACCACGTGAAGCCAATGAACATGGACTCATTTCGGAAGAATTTGAAACGAGCATCCGCATTCCGGCCGGTGTGGCAGATGGTATGCAACTTTCTGTGAACGGAAAGGGAAATGCTGGTCCCGGTGGCGGTGTCCCCGGTGATCTGATTGTACTGGTGGAAGAAATTGCCCATGAAGAACTTACCCGCGATGGCAACAATGTAATGTACAATCTGTGGCTCAGTTTTCCCGAAGCAGCTATGGGTGCCAACGTTGAAGTACCTACCCTGGACGGCATGGCCCGGATAAAAATCGATGCCGGTACCCAACCCGGTAAAATCCTGCGTCTCAAAGGCAAAGGTTTTCCTGATGTGAATGCCTATGGTACAGGCGATCAACTGATTGTGGTTAACGTTTTTGTTCCCCACAAACTGAACGGTGAGGAAAAAGATATTTTATTGAAACTGCAGGAAAGCAAGCATTTCAAGCCCGATGAAAAATCCCGGGAAAAGGGATTCTTTGATAAGATGAAGGATTTCTTCTGAGTTATTTCCTTCGCAGTTTATATCCACTGACCGCAAAATACAGAATAAACAGGTAGCAGGGTATAAGCATCAGGTAAGCCTTCTGGCTGCCGATGGCTGCCAGGTCAGCAAGTTTCCCATAGAGCAGGGGCAGCAGGGCTCCGCCCGCAATGGCCATAATCAGCAGGGCGGAGCCGGTTTTTAATTGTTTTCCTACGCCATCCAGCGCCAGTGGCCAGATGGCAGGCCAAACCAGCGCGTTGGCAAGGCCCAGGAGTGCAATCCACAGCACAGCCCAATACCCGCTGCTGCTGACAGCCAGCAGGGTAAACACAATACCCGTAACGGCAGAAAATGCCAGGGCACGCTGTTGTGACAACCAGCGGGGGATAGCAGCAATGCCAATGATATAACCCACCACCATGGCAATCAGGGTATACGAGGTAAATGCCCTGGATTCAGACAGTGGGATGCCCTGGCTTCTTCCAAAACTTCCGATGGTATCTCCGGCAATCACCTCTGCACCTACATAAAGGAACAGGGCAATGACACCCAATACCAACTGTGGGTGTGAAAGCACAGATCCTTGTCCTTTACCGGACTTTTTATCTTCATTTTCAATTTCCAGCTCAGGAAGCGGTGACATGCGTACAAAGACAGCCAGTAAAACCAGAATGCCGGCCATAGCGGTATACGGTAAAATCACCCTCCCGGCCAGTTCATCCAGAAACATTTCTTTTTTCCCTTCCGGGGCTATGAGCAGAGAGTGTTCCAACTTGTCGGCGTCTGCCAGTATCAGTGCACCCAGGATAAGAGGGGCAAGGACGCCTGCCACTTTGTTGCATATGCCCATGATGCTGATTCGGCGGGCTGCGCTTTCTATGGGGCCCACTATGGTAATGTACGGATTGGAGGCGGTTTGAAGGAGGCTGAGTCCGGAACCGATGACAAACAATCCCAGCAGGAACAGTCCATATTCCCTGAGTTGCGCCGCCGGGATAAAAATGAGTGCTCCCACCGCCATGATGATCAGTCCCAGCATCATTCCACGTCGTAAACCCGTTTTCTGCAAGACGAAGGAAGACGGGAGGGCCATGACAAAGTAGGATATATAAAAGGCAAAAGCCACCAGCATGCTCTGAAAATTGTTGAGCTCGCAGGCCAGTTTCAGGTAAGGAATCAGGGTTCCGTTCAGCCAGGTAACAAAACCAAACAGGAAAAACAAGGCACCCAGAATGAGAATGGGGGTGTTGGATCGGGTGGCAGAGGTGGGCATGCAGTGGTTCAAACCTACGGGAAAATGCAATATTGTGCAAACCGGGTACCGAATGAATGCGTGATGTATGGCTTAGTACTTTATACTCAGTCTAAATTTCGGATTGGGTGATGTTTGTCATTGAATTCAGGCAAACAATGACGATAACTTTGGTTGAAATGGAGCAGAAATATCCCCTTGGTAAAAGGATGACTTCATTAAATAAAATACCCTATTGAAAGAAAAACTTAAATGAATACAAAGTCATTTTTCCTTAGCGCTGCACTTATTGTAGGTTGTGCGCTGAATTTAACTGTGCCGGTATTGGCACAGAAAGCACCTGAATTGACAAGGAAGAACCTTGATCCTCAAAGAAAAAAGGAGCTTGAAAAAGTATTGAGGGAATCCACCAACCAGATTACCATGGTGGAAAACAGAGGACAAATGCCCTCTTCTGTTTTGTACTCCATGACGACCAACTTTGGCGGATTGTATGTTGAAAAGGAACGGTTAACCCTGATTGCCCTGAAGGGTGTGCTGACGGATCCAAAAGACCCCAGCCAGGGCATCAGTCATTATGAAAGGCAAACCGTGCATGTGACCTTTGAAGGGGCAAGCCTTCCGCTGAAAGCTACAGGTACACGGCAGAGTCCTGCTACATTCAACTTCTGGACAGATGAGGGGCAGGCTTCTCATGTACCAGGTTTTGGAGAGGTAGAAGTACAGGATATTTACCCTGGTGTGAGTCTGCGGTTATACAGTCAGCAAAACGGGCAGTTGGAATTTGACTGGATAGTGAACAGTGCGGAAGATTATAAAAAGATCCGCATGCACATGGAAGGTCAGGAAGGCATTGAATTGTCTGAGGCCGGGGGATTCAGGCTCAAGAGTCGTTTTGAATCGCTGGCTTTTGATGTACCAGAAAGCTATCAGGTTATCAACGGCGAGAAAGTGCCGGTAAAAATGAAATATGCCAAAGCCGATGACAAAACGGTTGTATTTGAAACCGCAGATCAGATTGTGGCCGGACAACCACTGGTCATTGATCCAACGGTTTTGTGGGCCACCTTTTTCGATGGATATGCTGCCTGCGACTCCTATTTATTTGCTACTGTTTCAGACCCATGCAATCAAGTGTATTGTGCCGGCAGAACAAAGGCTTCCATCAACAGTATTTATTTCGGAGGCGGTACTGCTGGGTACGACAATTCATTTAACACCGGAACGGAATGTTGCATACTGTACACCTTTGCTGCGGATGGCAAGACCATCGTATACTACACCTACTTTGGCAATAGCCTTACTCCTGCAGATATGGACCGTTTCGACAACGGCCGCATCATTGTGGTGGGTATGCGGGCCGGCAAAAACGGCGGCGGTGGACCCGGAACCATACCTACCACCGGTGTTGTGGGTACTGCCTGGTCAAACAACACCAACCTGGAAGGCTGGGTAGCCATATTTTCCGCCGATTTGGCAACCTGCTATTACGCTTCCGGACTCCCCGGTGCGTACAAGTTACCCTCAGACAAACAGGGTATGGGTGTAACCACGGTAAAATGTCCGAATGACAGCACCTATATAGTTTCCGGTATTTCCACCAATATCACAGCCACCAATTATCCACTGGCCAATGTATATGGTGGGGGGAATGGCCCGTTTGTGCCTGGTTCAGCTCCCGACCCTACATTTGGCGGAACCTATGAAGGGTATATTGCCACTTTCTCTGGCGTGCTTTCCAATGCCTCCCATACAGATGACTACAACCAGAAAATGTGGGCTACCTGGGTAGGTGGAACAGCTGACGAATATTTTCTTTCTTTTGACACAGATACGGGATACACCCGGGTAGCATTTACCGGCAACTTTAAAGGCGCTACTTTAACTACCGTGAACGGCACCCAGCGCGCTGTGGGTTTCCCGGCACTCAAATATCCTGTGGATAGCGCAGCGTCTGTTGATGAAGGCTTTGTCGGATTACTGAATTATTCCATAACTGCTCCTACCCGGTTTGAAATGCTCAGTTATCTGGGGGGCAGCCTGCACGAGGATGATGAGTTGTGTGTAGTGAATGACCCGTACATATATGTTTTATGCAATTCCCAGTCGAGTGATTTTCCCGGAACAACAGTTCCCGGGGTTTATGATCCTTCCTATAACGGATCCGGAACCCAATGGAAGAAAGGGGATGCAGTCATCTCCCGGGTTCCTCTGGTGGGTAACAGCCGGTTTTCTGATTTCCGTTCCACCTATTTTGGCGGCAAACAGGACGATTTTTCCGGTGGGATTATCTACAATCACAAAGACCAGAATTTATATACTTTTATTACAACAGGTTCCCTCACTTCCATGCAGTCCGCCGGTGCGGACAATTTCCCTGTGAAGAATACGGTGCCCCCATCCAATTTTTATGACAGTGCCAAAGATGTTGCGGGAGGCACCGGAGCACAAAACCTGGATATGAACTTTGCCACTTTTTCCAATGACCTTACCCGGTTGATTTATTCCACCTATTGCGGAGGCAGTCAGCGGGATTATCTGGGTCAGACCGGAAGTCTTATTGGTTCGGGGCATTATGATTTTAACCATGAAACCGGTATCTATACGCTTGGCACCACAGTGCACAGTTATGACTTTAACGTGCCGGGCGAATCCGGTCCCACACCGGGTATTATTTCGCCTCAGGCGTTCGATGGCACCCATGGCAGTAATGCAACAGGCACCTATGGCACGGTAGGTTCAACCGGAGACCAGCATTTTATTACCATGTTCAACCTGGCCAGCCAGGATATGGGTGATGCACCACTGAGTTATGAGGGTGGCAATCCGGCCAAACATGGTTCCAACACTTTCTCAACGGTGGCAGCAAGGTTTGGCGCCAACCCTACAGATTATGAACCGAATCCGCTGAGCAGCACCTTTGCCAATGGAGATGATCTGCTGAATTCAGGTAACTCGAGTTGTGCCGGAGGCCCTGGCACCGACGGTGATGATGAGGATGCAATAGCCACCACCCCGCCAATTATTTCAGTAGAATCAACCGGTAACTTCGACCTTGCCATCAAAGCGGTAAATAATACCGGTTCTACTGCCAATATATATGCATGGATAGATTTTAACGGCGATGGCAAATTTCAAAGCAATGAAGCTGCCACCCCATTTGGAGCATTTGCAGTGGATACCATTCGCAGTCTGCCCAATATGGTTCCGCGCAACAAGACCATACGTTTCAATCTGGGCAGTGGTAAAGCCTGTCCCACCGAAATTAAATCCGGAAGAACCTACCTGCGGTTGCGTATGACCACCAGTACCCTTACCGATTCCGTGTCTACCTCCGGCGTTGATGAACGAAGTCATGGTGTGGCCAACAACGGCGAAATTGAAGACCATATGATTTACATACGCGGCAGGGATTATGGTGATTTCAATGCCAGCTATCCTTCAGCCAGTGCCATGGTTTTTGCCGATCCGAATGAAGATGGCATTCCGGATTCGTTGGGTGCTGTTTGGGCCGGTAATTATGTAGACATAGAAAAGGATTGTGCCCCCAATCAGAGCCCGACGGCCCTGGGCGATGACAATGAAGGGGTAGTAGATGACGAAGACGGTCTTACCTTTCCTGCAGGGCCTATCGCTGCCAATACAGCATACACTTTCCCACTTCAATTGAATCGCAACGTGCCTGGAACCACTGTATACTATGGTGTTTGGTTTGACTGGGATGCCGATGGAGATTTTACAAGCCCGCAGGACGATTTTGTCGGGGGCAGTTCTACCGGAACCTCCGTGAATATCAATGTGACAAGTGCTCCCGGGGGTAATTTCAGCCCCAAGTTTGGCGTGCGTGTAATCGTTAGCGCATCTTCCCTGGCATCTACCGATTATGCCGCTGTAATCACCAATGGTGAAGTGGAAGATTATCAGAACGACCCCGGGCTGATTGTATCCGGAACGGTATATGATGACGGAGATGGTATAAAAGACAATGCTGTGGATGGAACACCCATCAATGAACCCTCGGCCACTCCGTTATATGCATATCTGATCGATGGTGGTGGCCTTGTGGTAGACCGGGCCCAGGTAAATGTGAACGGTACGTATTACCTTACAGGAGGTGCGGCCAGCACAGCCTATGAGGTACAGATTTCCACCACCTTTGCCAATATAGGAGCCAGTGCTCCATCATCGGCCAACCTCCCCGCAGACTGGGAAAGTGTGGTAGAACAATACGGAACCAACAATTCCTATAGCAGCGGCATAGAGCCACAACCTGCCAATACACCGAACAGCCGCACCTTTGTCACTTTTAATACTTCTGATATTACCAATGTGGATTTTGGCATTGATAAACGCCCAACTTCAGATGATAAAAATGCATCACCACAACCCAATCCGGGTGGTTCGGTGCAATATGTGGTTCCTGCCCTCACAGGCGGAGATTTTGAACAGGGATTCATGAGTACGGGTAAAACCATAGTGATTAAAACCCTCCCATCCAACGCAGATTTGTATTACAACGGCTCCCTGATTTCCTCCCTGCCATCCGGCGGACTGGTTATCGTAAGCTATAACCCGGCCGCATTGAAAACAGATCCCACTTTCAGTGGTGTGGGTACGGTACAGTTTGAGTATGTGTTCCGCGATTATGCTTTTCTTGAAGACTTGACAAATGCCACAGTAACCATGCCATTCACCGACCCCACAATTCTCATCAGTGGTACTGTGCTTCACGACCTCAATGGGGTGTTTGGCGGCAGTTCTATTGACGGAACGCCGTTCAATAATCCTTCCGGAGTTCAACTTTATGCCTATTTGTTGGATTCGGCTACCGGATTGGTGGTGGACAGCCAGTATGTTTTGCCCAATGGCAATTATACCCTTACCGGGGTTATCTATTCTGCATACGAGGTCGTTGTGGGTAAGAACCAATACGCCATCGGTGCGTCACCGGTTGTAAATCTTCCTTCGGGCTGGTTGTATGTTGGTGAGAATTACGGTTTGCTCAATCAGATTGGAGTGGGTATAGAACCCGGCACCCCGAACGGACGTGTGTATGTGCATACCGGCAATGCAAATGTGAACGAGGTTGATTTTGGCCTTGAAAGGACCAATCTTGCGCACAACAAAACCTACCTGGTGAATCCGGATTCCTTGCGCAATATTACCGGAGTTCCACTGGGTGGATTTATCCGGTGGATACGTCTGAACCATGCCACAGGCACCAACGATACCACCTTTAACACCGGCAATGTGGCCGACAAACCAGGCCGTCTTTCCGGATATGACCCTGAAGACAAACGTTACAACGGTGTCAATGCTACCATTGGGGCAAAAATGGTGCTGAACACCCTGCCAGATACAGTAAATGCATTGCTGGAGTACAAAGGAATTAAGCTCTGGCCAGATCCCCAGCCCGGCAACCCCGCACTGGTATTCTGGAACCCACTTCAGAACCGCTACGAAATAGACAGTTTCGATTCCGATAGCTTTGTGATGTACTTAAAATTCAACTACCAGAACTTTACCCAGTTTCAGTACGGGTATTATGATGCAGCGGGTATTATGGGTGCCATGGCATTATATACTTTGAATTATACTGTACCATTGCCGGTAAAACTCGTCTCTTTCACCGGTTCCCTGAACGGTCGCCACGCAAACCTGGTGTGGACTGTTTTCGATGAGGAAAACACCACTGAGTACAAAATTTACCGAAAGTATGAAAAAGAGGTACTTTGGTCTGCGGTAGGTGCGCAGCCTGCGGCGGGCAGCAGTGCTTACTATCAGTACCGGCATGCCGATGATTTAACAGGAATGCCGGATGGCTTGTACCTCTATCAGTTAAGGGTGATTGAAAAGAATGGTACAGTAAACCCGGCAGGTGTGGTTACCATGCGTCTTTACAGTGCTGCTGATAATCCAATTCTCATTGCACCCAATCCGGCGGCCGACCAGTTCCATGTGTTGGTGAACGGTGGATTGGATGAGAATACGACCATGGATGTAATGGATGCAATGGGTAAATCAGTCCTGAAAGTGAAGCTGGACAACAACAATACAACCATAGACACCAGAAGTCTGGCGGATGGAGTTTACTATATAAGGGTCACAGCTACCTCGGTTTATTTCAGTCAAAAACTGGTTATCCGGCATAATTAACGGTTACGGATTCAAAAAAAAAGGCTGCCTCATCCGGGCAGCCTTTTTTGCTTCTTCTTTTTGGTTAAGCGCTGGTTGCGCCGAGTCTTTTCTGCAATTCGCTGTTCAGTGCTTCCAGAAAATCTTCGGTATGAAGATACTGCCCTTCTGATACGCTGTTGCCATAGATGCAAACGGCAAGGTCTTTGGTCATGCGGCCACTTTCCACCACATCCACACATACTTTTTCCAGCGTATGGCAGAAGTTGATGAGTTCCTGGTTGCCATCCAGTTTGCCGCGGTGTTCAAGCCCACGTGTCCAGGCAAAAATGCTGGCGATGGGGTTGGTACTTGTTTTCTTGCCCTGCTGATGCATGCGATAGTGACGGGTTACGGTGCCATGCGCGGCTTCTGCTTCCACAGTTTTACCATCTGGTGTTACCAGTACGCTTGTCATTAGTCCCAGTGAGCCAAACCCCTGTGCAACTGTATCACTTTGTACATCACCATCGTAGTTTTTGCAGGCCCATACGAAGTTGCCATTCCATTTCAGGGCAGAGGCCACCATATCATCTATCAGACGGTGTTCATACACAATTCCTGCAGCTTCAAATTTGGCTTTGAATTCCGATTGGTAGATTTCTTCAAAAATGTCTTTGAACCGGCCATCGTATTTTTTAAGAATGGTGTTCTTGGTAGAAAGATACAGAGGCCAGCCTTTGGTTAGTGCCATATTGAAACAGCTCTGGGCAAAACCGCGGATGCTCTCATCTGTATTGTACATGGTGAGTGCTACTCCATCGCCTTTGAAGTTGTACACTTCAAACTCCTGAACGGTTCCGTCTTCTCCTTCAAACTTTACGGTGAGTTTGCCCTTGCCTTTGGTTACAAAATCTGTGGCGCGGTACTGGTCGCCAAATGCATGACGGCCAATACAGATGGGTGCAGTCCAGTTGGGCACCAGTCGGGGTACATTGCTGCACACAATGGGCTCGCGGAATACTGTGCCATCCAGAATGTTGCGGATGGTGCCATTCGGGCTTTTCCACATCTGCTTCAGGTTGAACTCCTGCACGCGGGCTTCATCGGGGGTGATGGTCGCGCATTTGATGCCCACGTTATATTGTTTCACCGCATTTGCGGCATCCACGGTCACCTGGTCGTTGGTGGCATCGCGGTGCTCCATACCCAGATCATAATATTTGATGTCTACATCCAGATAGGGGAGGATGAGTTTGTCTTTGATGAATTTCCAGATGATACGGGTCATTTCGTCGCCGTCCATCTCTACAACAGGATTTGTTACTTTTATTTTGGACATGTCTTAAAATCAACTGCAAATATACTCAGCAACGGGAGAGTCATTGATAATATCAATAACCATTGATAAATGCGGTTCTTGTCACCTCTTACTGCTTTGAATTGCCGAATTTTGCGGCACAGATAAAGCCTGAAGAATAAATGTTTATGGACTCAGTGAATAAAAGAATTACAATAGCTTATGGTGACGGAATCGGTCCGGAAATTATGGAAGCCACCCTGCGCATTATGCAGGCTGCCGGCGCCAGGCTGGATTATGATGTGATTGAGGTGGGTGAAAAACAATACCTGGCAGGAAACACCAGCGGCATCAGTGATGAAGCCTGGACCGTGCTGAAGCGGAATAAGGTGTTGCTGAAATCTCCGATTACCACACCCCAGGGTGGTGGATATAAGAGCCTGAACGTAACCATGCGGAAAATGCTGGGTATGTTTAGCAATGTAAGGCCTTCCCGCAGCTATGCCCCCTATGTGAGTACCAATTTTCCCAACATTGATATGGTAATTGTGCGGGAAAACGAAGAGGACCTGTATGCCGGGATTGAATACCAGCAGACGCCCGAGGTGGTGCATACCATCAAACTGATTACCCGCAGTGGTTCGGAAAAAATCATCCGCTATGCCTTTGAATATGCAAGGGCCAATGGCCGCAAAAAGGTAACCTGTATGACCAAGGACAACATCATGAAGCATACAGATGGTATGTTTCATCAATTGTTCAATGAGGTGGCAGCCGAATACCCGGAAATCCAGGCGGACCATTATATCATTGACATTGGTGCAGCGCGCATTGCCGACGATCCCCAGCGTTTTGATGTGATAGTAACCCTGAATTTGTACGGCGATATCATCAGCGACATCGCTGCAGAAGTATCCGGCAGTGTGGGGCTTTGCGGCAGTGCCAACATTGGTGATGATTTTGCCATGTTTGAGGCCATTCACGGTTCTGCACCGGATATTGCAGGAAAAAATATGGCCAACCCCAGCGGCCTGCTCAATGCGGCCTGCCTGATGCTTACCCACCTGGAGCAAGGAGATGTGGCAGCAAAAATTGAGAATGCACTGCTGAAAACCCTTGAAGACGGAATTCATACCGGGGAAATTTATAAAGAGGGACTGAGTGCACAGAAGGCCGGTACCCGTGAGTTTGCCGATGCCATCATTGCAAGGCTGGGGCAGAAGCCGCAGCACTTCCGCGCCATTGAAACGGAACAGAGCAAACCGCTGAACATACGTGTAAGGCCTCAGGAACCGGCCCAAATGACCCAGGTGGGTGTGGATGTGTATGTACATGCCGATATGAGTCATGGCCCTGCAGAACTGGTTGAAAAGCTCACCCATGCCTGTGAGGGAATACTGAAACTGAAAATCGTGACCAACCGCGGACTGGTTGTTTACCCCAAGGCATTGTCTGAAAGTATGCTTACCGACCAGAGCCGCTGCAGGTTTGTGAAGGATCTGGATTACAGCCCCATCAGCCAGCAGCAGGTGGTGGATTTGCTGGTGGCACTCAACCAGGCCGGATTGGTGATAAACAAAACGGAAGGTCTGTATTTTATGAACGGAAAACGCGCATTCAGCCTGGCGCAGGGAGAGTAATAAAATTGTGCATTATAAAAAAAGCCCGGTATTGCCGGGCTTTTTCATTATATGCGGGTTACGGAAACTTGGGGTACTTCTGGAAATCCGGTTTGCGTTTTTCCAGAAATGCCTGTTTGCCCTCCTGGGCTTCTTCGGTCAGGTAGTAGAGCAGTGTGGTGTCGCCTGCCAGCTCCATCAGTCCGGCCTGTCCGTCCGTAAATCTTTGCGCCCTTTCCTGATAGATTCAATTGGACGATTTAATGTAACGGATATAACTGTGATTTCCGTCCGGATGCGTAAATTCCAGATAATACATCTGGTCCGGAAGATCTGAAATATCCAAACCGCCATCTATCGTTTTGAAATGAACCCATTGACCCCATGCATTGCGAACAGCCGTGCAATTCGCTGTTGTTCCCAATCGGATTGATATACGACCATTTCCCGGATTCGGGTAAATGATTCCGGGTTGTAAATGGATTTCCCGGTTTTTGTTTATATAGGATTTCCAGTGTTCCGGGCCCATGAGTCCGACAATCACATCATAACCACCGGGAGAGTTTACAAAGTTGTATCCGCCTACTGAAAATGGATTTGATCCGGGTGATAGTTGCCTGTAAAATGCAAGTGAATAAGGATGGAACCAATTCCCTGCCCCGTTTACAGGGGTCGAGTAAAATTGGTCAAAAGTTCCACTGCTGTTAATTGCAAAAACGGTACGCTGATTTTTGGGAGATATGGTATCTGGTAGGTTTGTCCAACCTTTAATCAAATTCCGGTCATCCAGATTCACTCCTATTCTTTGTCCGTTCAGCTGACTATAAATGCCTAATCCCAAATCGTTAAAGCTATCAGTGATTGAATCTTTATAAAAGTGCTTTACATATTGCCCGGATTTTGAATTCAGTTGAGTAATAAAAGGATATAAACCACCTAAAAATTTCACATGGCATTTCTGTTTCAGAATGTTTGTGGTGTGGTCATAAAACAAACACCAAAACAGATGACCTGAAGAGTCAGAAGCGAGGCTGCTATTGGAGGTGACGATATTTGGGCCTGTTCCCAGATTAACCGTATCTACGCGTATCCGCCATATCATTTTGCCTGTTTTATCCAGTGCGAATAACCAATGATCGTATCTGGCCAAATTGGTTTTGAAATAATGTGTATCTGTCGGTACATAAAGAGTATCCCACATTTTTAGCGGGTCGCGTGTGCTGCTAGCAGCTGAAATGTAAAGGTTTCCATCAGGGTCCGCTTCCATATCTGTTATTTTCTGACCGCCTGGCTTATAAGTCAATTTCAGGTGCTTGAGAATGCTGCCATTGCTGTCCAAAGTAGTGATATAGGTGCCAGAGTCATAATTTTTTCCATTCCATGCGGTTTTGCTGTTTATTGCCAGACTGTACAGAAGCCAATGCACACCCCAAGAAGGTTTAATGGCAGTAATTTCCAGTCCGGTCTTATAGAACCGGATTTTTCCATCCTGACTCAGACATAACAGAAAAGGTGTGGGTTTTGCATACGTTTGGTCAATGGTGTCAAATACAACTTTTGAATTGGCCAGACCCGCAATCAGAATGTCATTATTGTAGCCTATTTTGAATTTGTAGGTATTAAACGTCTGGGCGTTTTGGCCACCTGAAAATACTTTGTGCCACTTCCTTTTTCCCGTGGAATCTGCGCAAACAAGCACTGCATTGTGCCCTGCTGATTTTGTGAATACCAGATTGTCATAGAACAATGTATCATGCACAGGCAATAGCAATATGGATTCGCGGTGTCTGTTGAGAAGGCCCACATTCATACCCATGGAAGGATTGCGTATTCCACGCACTACGGCATGTTTTGCCCAAATGGGTTTAAGGCTGGGTTGGGCATAACAATTGGGGTAAAAATATAAAAACAATAAAAGTCGATTGAGGACAGAAAATAATCTGTTTAACATGCGAGTCATTAATTGCAATATACACCTGCCAAATAAACAGTTCTGGTCGCTTCATTAATCAATACATCAGCGCACTTACAATTGGTATTGCAATCGCCATTCGGACAGCAGAAGCGCTGGCCATGTGTATAGGTAGTGCCATTAATGATTACAGAAATAGGAGAACAATTGCATAATAGGCCACTTATTACAATTGTTTTGGACGAGCCGGGATTGTCTTTGCATCCGCAGGACGGATCAGAAGATGAACTACATAATGTAACTGAGCCGGATGTCGTGTTGCAACCTGAAATTGAAACCGTAATAGGGCAGTCTACTTCACTTGTAATTGTCCATGAGCAACTTTGTGATTGAGCTTTGTTAGCAAAAATGCTCAGCACAAAAATTAAAACATAAAGTGAGTTGATGTTACTGATTACTTTTTTCATGGTCTTGAAATTTTATTGTTCTATTGCGAAATAAATAAATACAATGAAAAAAGCAAATATTTTATTATTAATAATTCTACGGAAACTTGGGGAACTTCTGAAAATCCGGTTTCCGTTTTTCTAAAAATGCCTGTTTGCCCTCCTGGGCTTCTTCGGTGAGGTAATAGAGCAGGGTGGCATCGCCTGCCAGTTCCATCAGTCCGGCCTGACCGTCCAGTTCTGCGTTGAAGGCCCGTTTGAGCATACGAATGGCCATGGGGCTGCGTTCCAGGATGGTATTGCACCAGTCCACCGTTTCGTCTTCCAGTTGCGCCAGGGGCACCACTTTGTTCACCAGTCCCATTTTTTCGCATTCATCTGCCGTGTACTGCCGGCACAGAAACCAGATTTCGCGGGCTTTTTTCTGTCCTACATGGCGGGCCAGATAGCTGCTGCCAAATCCGCCATCGAAACTGCCCACCTTGGGTCCGGTTTGGCCAAACTTTGCATGGTCTGCGGCAATGGTCAGGTCACAAACCACGTGCAGTACGTGCCCCCCTCCAATGGCGTAGCCGTTTACCATGGCAATCACCGGCTTGGGCAGACTGCGGATTTTCTTGTGCAGGTCCAGCACATTCAGCCGGGGAATGCCGTCTTCACCCACATAGCCGCCTATGCCTTTCACATTCTGGTCTCCGCCGCTGCAAAAAGCCTTGTCGCCCACACCGGTTAGTATAACCACCCCGATGTCCTGCCGTTCGCGGCAGATGTCAAAGGCATCCAGCATGTCCATCACCGTTTGCGGGCGAAAGGCGTTGTACACTTCCGGCCGGTTGATGCTTACGCGGGCAATGCCATTGTAGAAATCGAACAGTATATCGGAGTAGGTTTTTATCGGGGTCCAGCTGTGCTTGCTCATTTGAGTAATAACAAATTTGGCTGCAAAATTACGGGGCCATAACAAAAAAAGGCGCAGTTTCCCGCGCCTCTTCTCAGATTGTCCTTTTGGTTTCGTCTCATGAAGGGAACAATCACTGTCTTTAAAGTTGCTTTACTGCATCACGATGCCAAACTGATAACTGTTTGCATTGTTTCCTTCTCCGGATTTGAACACAGGGCTGGTGGTAACCCGCACAAACAGGCCCAGATTGTTATAGCCCATGCACAGAAAGGGCGTGATGGCAAAGTTGTTCAGGTTGAAATCGTCAAAAACCTTGTTTTTGTCCCCGTTGTCGGCTTTTACTTTGGTGTGGCTGCGCACCAGATATCCTGCATTTACACCAGCTTTCATCCAGAATCCTTCGTCGCTGGCATAAGGGTCGCTTTGGTAGCCTATGGCTATGGGGGCCCCCAGATAGTTTGCCACGAGTTTGCTCTTTTGGGTGTTTTCAGACAGGGTATCTTGTCCCAGGCTGAATTGAGGCTGCCTTGCTCCCAGCCGCACATTGGGGTCGTTAAACATGTAGTTGGAAATATCATAGCGCAAACCAAACCACAGGCGCCAGTTGCCTTTGTACAGATTAAAACCCCAGTTTTGTCCAATGCCCACAAAGGCAGACCGCAGGTTGTTCAACTCCGGGATGGCCTGCAAATTGGAAGGAGGATTTGCACCTATAAAGCTTGTATTATTGGCCACGTTATTGAATCCCAGATTCAGTTCTCCTTCATTCAGCAGTTTTGGAATGCGGGGTTTCATCGGCATTTGCCTGAAACCACCCGGAAAACTCCACACAAATTCTTCGCGTATGGGAGAATCAATGCCCAAAAATCTGCTACTGCTATCGGTGATGACTTCAATGCGTTCTATGGGCATGTCGGGTGGCATGGGCGGCATGGGGGGGATGGGCGCTTTGCCTATAAGCCTGCCCATGCTGTCACTCCAGCGTTTCCACTGGTTGGTGTACTCTTCCCATTTTTTGCGGTCCAGGCTGTCTTCACGGGTGTTCTTTTTTACAATGATCACCTTGCGTACCTGGGTATGGGTGCCGGGCTTTTCCTGTGAAAAGGCAGCACTCAGAGCAAATGCTGCCGGTATCAGGGCGTATAATTTTATGTGTTTCATTTTCTTATTCAATCAATGTGGCTATGACTTGTTCGTCTTTGGTGGTGATGGACATTTCAACATGGGGCAGAATGCCTTTTTTGCGGGTGGCTTTAAGGCTTACATCCGGAAACTGCAGGTTTGCCAGCATCTTGCGGCTGCTGTTGAGCAAGCGGTAGGTAAGCGACCGTTTCTTTCCCTGTGATACGGGAAGATTGCCGAGTTCTGTTACAATTATTTCGGGTGCATATCCCGAATCTGTGCCTGTAATTACAGTGGTTTCGGCAATATTCCCGGCAAAAACCGGCAATGGGTCGCCACGGAATGTATCGTGATTTTCCGGCACCGGAAATTCTCTTTTGTCGTTTTGAAATTCATCAGGAACAGGTGTAGCTTTTGGAATGATTGCAATCTTTTGTTGAGTTGTTGCCGAACCCGCAATGGCAGGAACATTTGCGGGTGCTTTTTCAGCGTTCGCTGGTGTGTGGGACTGAACCATCCGCACAGCATCTTCTGGTTGGTTGTTTTGCGGCCAAAGCATCCAGGTACCTGCCAGCAAAAGAGCCACAGCGGCTGCTGCCGCATATGCGCGGTTCCCAGACCAGAATACCAGCAGGCCGGGTTTGCGGTACAGGTCTTCTTTACGGGTGAATATGATTTGCTCTTCGGGTTTCAGGTAGGTTTGTGCCATCAGCCTGTACTCACGCTGCAGGTCGGGGTCTTTCCCTATTTCAGCCAGAACAGTGGCTTTTTCCCCTTCGCTGAGGTTTCCTTCCAGCAAATCGAAAATCCGCATTTGCCATGCTTCGCTTATTTCCTTCATAATACTGCCTCCAGATTTCCTATTACTTGTTTCAATGTTTGTCTTGCCCTGAATATGTACACTTTTACCTGACTCTCATTCAGTCCGGTGATTTCTCCGATTTCTTCATAGGAATAGCCTTCATAATCCCTGAGCAGCAATACAGATTTCTGGACATCGGGCAATTGTTTCAGTGCTTTTTCAATAATTCCCTTGAGTCCTTTGTACTCCTGGGCCGGGGTTGATACCGTGTTTTCCAGTTCGGGGGTCATTTCACTACTCCTTTTTTGTCTTCGCCAGAAATCGACCATGGCATGGTATCCGGTTGTGAACAGATAACTGCGCACCCGTTCATAATCCACTTCCTGCCGCCGTATCCACAGCTTTTCAAATGAGATTTGAACAATTTCACGCGCCTCGTCTTCATCTTTCAGGTTTTTCAGTGCAAACCGGTACAGCGCATCACTATGCATATCTACGCATTGGTTGAACTGTTCCGTGTTCATGCAATCGCTGTTAATACTTTGAAGCCTGACTGAAAGTTACAATATCTTTGAAAAAATTTCCTGCTCACAGAAGAATATGACGGAATGGTTTGAGGAATGGTTTGATACGGAGTATTATCATTTGCTGTACAACAACCGCAATGATGAGGAAGCTGCAGCTTTTATGCGGCGTATATGCAGTTATCTCGGGCTGCCTGAAGGAGCAAAGGTAGCAGATATAGCCTGTGGCAAGGGCCGGCACAGTCATGTATTGGGCAATTTCGGTTTTCTGGTTTATGGTTACGACCTCAGTGGGAATAGCATTTGCCAGGCGCGGGAATTGGCTTCACCCAATGAATCTTTCTTTGTGCATGATATCCGCGAGCCTTTTCCCCATAACGGTTTCGATGCCGCCTTCAATTTATTTACCAGCTTTGGATATTTCAATTCACCGGCTGAAGACGAGCAAACGCTTAAGAACATTTACCACATGCTGAAACCCGGGGCAGTCTTTGTTCAGGACTATCTGAATGGTCTGCCACTTTTGAACCAGTTGCCCTGCCAGGGATCGGAAGTGAGAAATAACCTTACCTTTAAACTGGCAAAACGGTATGAGGCCCCTTTTATTTATAAAACCATTCATGTAGAAGACAGCCATGGAATCCATGATTTTGAAGAAAAAGTAAAAATCTATTCCGAGGCCGAACTCCGTGATTTGCACACAGGGGCCGGATTTGTTGTGGACGCGGTTTGTGGCAATTATGAGCTGCAACCTTATGAAAAGCAATCCTCGCCCAGAATTATACTCATTTCGCGCAAACCGGCATGATCGAAACCATTCAATCCTGGGATAATGCTGTTTTTGTATGGATAAACCAAACCGCAATTGCGGACTGGCTGGATTCCGTTATGATTTTTTTCAGTTCCAAATGGGCCATGATTCCTGCATATCTGTTTCTTGTTCTGTCTTTCATAAGGAAATTCGGGAAAAAATCATGGATACCTGTTCTGTTTTGTGTGCTGGCTTTTGGCATTGCGGATAGTTTCAGCAGCCGTGTGATGAAGCCCGTTTTTCAGCGGAAAAGACCATTCCTGCATCAGGAATTGCATGCCCGCTTGCCGGATGGCCCGGCCGGAAGCCGTTACGGATTTGTAAGCAGCCATTCGGCAAACATGTTTGCTGTTCTCACCCTGGCCGGACTTATGCTCGGTTGGAAAGGCGGGCGTATGTGGGCATTACTCTCACTTTCTGCACTTATTGCTTATTCCAGAGTGTACCTGGGGGTTCATTTTCCAACCGATGTGATCGTTGGCGCCTTTCTTGGCCTGCTCATTGCACTGGTCTTGCACGCCTTGTTCCGCCGTTGGCAAATTCTCCCTGTATCCTCCTGACGATTTACGGTTATTTTTGCCACCATGAATTTCGAACTGATATTGGTGGAGCCGCAGATAGCCCCATTCGTCGCCATGGTTCGCCTGAACAGGCCAAAAGAATTGAATGCCCTCAATCTTCAGTTGATGGGCGAAATCAGAGATGCACTGGCCATGCTGGATGAAGATGAGAATGTGCGTGCTATTGTCATTACTGGCAATGAAAGGGCCTTTGCCGCTGGTGCAGATATCAAACAAATGGCGGGCCGCACGGCCATTGATATGCTGAAAATTGATCAGTTCAGCACTTGGGATGGTATTCGCCGTACCAAAAAGCCTTTGATAGCTGCAGTAAGCGGATTCGCCCTTGGGGGGGGGTGCGAATTGGCAATGCTTTGTGACATGATCGTTGCCAGCGAAACAGCCCAGTTCGGGCAGCCGGAAATTAACATCGGCGTGATGCCAGGAGCCGGTGGCACCCAACGCTTAACCCGCGCCGTAGGCAAAGCACGGGCTATGGAAATGGTTCTTACGGGTCGGTTTATCTCTGCGCGGGAGGCCCAGGATGCCGGACTGATAAACAAGATTGTGCCTGTTGACCTGTTTTTGGATGAAGCCATTAAACTGGCAGCATCTGTTGCTGCCAAGTCTCCCATTGCAGTGCAATTGGCCAAAGAAAGTGTACTGAAAGCGTTTGAAACACCTTTGCAGGAAGGATTGTATTTCGAGAGAAAGAATTTTTATATGCTTTTCGCCACCGAGGATCAGAAGGAGGGAATGGCAGCATTCGTAGAAAAGCGCCCTGCTGATTTTAAAGGAAAGTGAAATTGCCTTAGAGCTCAGCTCAAAAAAAAAATCCGGAGACATGCTCCGGATTTTTTTTTTGAATATCGTTACTGATTAATCCCAGGCTTTGTTGGCACCGGCATCAACCCACTGGCAGTTGTACACGTAAGAAGTGTTTACAGATACAGACTGTTCGTGAATGATTGCTACGAAGAAAGTGTTGGCAGCATCATCGGGAGTCCATTTGTACTCCAGATTGGTGATAGCGCCGGCTTTCAGCTGGTCAGCATTCAACAATACACCGCTTTGTCCGGTCAGGGCGCCGCGCATAACGTTGTGGTGCTCATATCCTACGATAGGATTGGCCAGGTTGTAAAAAGGATGGCTGGTTCCACCTGCAGCGCTTGAAGCTTTGCTGTAGTAGTTAGCCTGATCCCAGCCAGTTCCTGTGCCGGTCAGTTTTTTAGAGATGGCATACACGTGCAGTTTGTAGTTACCGGCAGGCATGTCAGCCGCACCGATACCCAGTTTCACTTTTACAGTGTATTCTCCACCAGCGTTGGTGGTCGCGTCCAGAGCCAGACCGCACTTGGCAGCTTCACCCAGTACGTTGTTCATGCTTGCAGTCCATGCACTGCGGCTCTCTGTTTTGCCACCTACACGGCTGGTCATACCTGTTGGGTAACCTGCAGAGTTGAAAGCGGTATTAACAGCCAGACCATCGTTATTGGCCATCAAATCACCATAGTGGAATACAATTGCATTTACTTTTCCAGGATTGGCATTCATAATGTTGGTGGCATAAATCCATCCATCCGGGCAGTAGCCGCACCATGCACCGCTAAAGTACTCGATGAGGCCTTTTTTGGTGTAGCTGGTAGGCGCTTTGGTCGTCTCTGTGGTTTTTTTCTTTTTACAAGCCACGGTCATTGTAAGGGCCACGGCACTGGCGATAAGTAATATCTTTTTCATTGTAGTTGGTCTTGTTGGGCGAATTAACGGTTTTTTTAGATACCAAACAATAATTTAATCAAAAAGCGAGTCATTGATTTACAATGTTATGACAGTGTACGGTCGACTGTTAGGGTATATTGGTCTCCTTCATTCAGTGTCCAGCCTTGTCTTCCCTACATTTGCAGTGTGAAAGGGACCATCGCCAAACAAAGCCTTTGGGCTTCTGCAGTCAACTACAGCGGCAGCCTCATTGGTTTGTTCACCACCTTCTATCTCTTTCCGCTGGTGTACACCGAATCCCAGAATGGCATTATCCGGCTGTTGGTTGAATTTGGTGCCCTGCTTGCCGGTGTGGCTCAACTGGGTACAGGCTATTCCATCTGGAAATTTTTTCCGGTTTTCAAAAACCATGAAAAAAGACACAACGGGGCGGGTTTCTGGTTATTTATCATCCCGCTGCTGGGTTTTTTGCTGGTGGCTGCGGCTTTGCTTGGGTTTCAACCGGCCATCGCAGGCTATCTGTCTCAGAAATCCTCTGGTTTCCTTCCTTATTATCTGTGGTTGCTTCCCTTCGTTTTCTTTTTTGTCTACAATTCGGTTTTTGAAATCTTCCTTTCCTCACTGGGGAATATCATCTATTCTTCCTTCCTCCGCGAAAATGTGGTAAGGGTGCTGATGGGTCTGGTGGGATTCCTCTTTTACACCCGGTGCTTCCCGTTCGATGTGGCCGTAAAGCTTACTCCGGTTATCTATGCCCTTACCGCCATTGTTAATTTATACCTGATTTTCAGGGCCACTTCAATCAGCATCAGGCCTGATATGGCATTTGTGCGGAATCAACCGGGACTACAGGGGCAATTTACCCGCTATACCGGTTATCTGTTCATTACTTATATGGCCAATCTGTTTGTGCAACGCATGGATTTTGCCATGGTAACTGCCATGAAAGGACTGAGCTATACGGGTGTGTATTCCATTGCCCTGAATCTGGCCGTTCTGGTCGAAATTCCTACACGCAGCATACTGCAAATTTCAAACCCCAGACTTGCAGAGGCCATACACCTTAAGGATATGGCAGAAGTGCGCAGACTTTATGACAAAACCACGCTGAATCAATTCATTCTCGGCGCACTGGTGCTCTTGGTCATCTGGATCAACATTGATGTGTTTTATTACTTCATGCCCAATGGAGAAAAATATGCGTTTGGCAAATACGCGGTTCTGCTGCTCGGGCTGGGAAAACTTGTTATACTGCTACAGGGTAACTCCAGTGCCATGCTCACATTCTCCCACAGGTATTACTACAGCCTGTTTGTAAATCTGGGTTCTGTAGTGGCTGGTATATTCCTGAATCAGTGGCTCATCCCCATTTGGGGACTTGAAGGAGCCGCCGCCGCCACTGCCCTCACATGGCTGGCCGCCGCCACCATAACCGGGATTCTCATATACCGGCTGTATGGCATGAATCCTTACCGGAGAATGGTGTTTATTACCATTGGGTTGTTCGCAGCTTTGTTTCTGGCAAATGCCATGGTCAGTTGGCCCGGTCATTTCATCTTAACGGCTGTTGTTAAATCCTTGTTGCTGCCGGGCATTGCCCTTTGGGTCATTTACCGGTTTCAACTCAGTACCGATATCAGAAGCATGATTGTCAAGGGCCTGAACCGGTTGGGTTACAGGTTGTAAATACCGTGTTTGTATTGCTTCAGGTTTTCCGGATTTGAAAACCACTGAACAGTTTGTTCCAGTCCTGTGCGCAAATCAGTGCCGGGTTTCCAGCCTGTATGCTGCGCCAGTTTGTCCGCGCTTCCCAGCAACCGGAAGACTTCGCTGTTTTCCGGCCTGATTCTCTGTTCATCCTGCACCAGGCTGGCTTTTGTACCAGTGAGGTCCTGCAGCAGGCCTGCCAGGTCACCTATGGAGATTTCTGAACCTGTGGCAATGTTCACTTCATGTCCAATCAGACTGTCTGTCTCCGCTATCCGCAGAAATCCCTCTGCTGTGTCTTTTACAAATACCAGATCCCTCGTAGGCCTTGTGTCACCCAGTTTCAGATCTGTGGCTCCGTTCAACAACTGACTGATAATGGTGGGAATCACGGCCCTGGCACTTTGCCTGGGGCCATACGTATTAAAAGGCCTCACAATGACCACAGGAAGCTGGAAACTCCGGAAATAACTGTCTGCAAGGGCATCCGCACCGATTTTGGTAGCAGAGTAGGGACTTTGCCCTTGCTTGGGATGTGTTTCGGTTATCGGTACAAACTGAGCCGTGCCATACACTTCGCTGGTGCTTGTGCTGAGAATCCTTTTCACCCCCAGTCTCCGTGCCGCCTGCAGCACATTCAATGTTCCCTTTACATTCGTATCTACATAACTGTCAGGCGAATGATAGCTGTAAGGAATGGCAATGAGGGCCGCCAGATGAAACACCACAGTACAGTCTTCCATTGCTGTAAATACCCCGTTCGGGTCGCGGATGTCACCAGCAAATACCTCCAGTTTCTGTTTTTTTGCTTCCGGCAGTGTATCCAGCCAGCCCCATGAATTAAAGCTGTTGTAATACACAAATGCCTTTACGGTATAGCCGTTGTCAATCAGGTACTCGGTCAGGTGGCTGCCAATGAAGCCATCTGCACCGGTGACCAGAATTTTCTCCGATTTTAAGTCCATACTGGTTTGCAAAGGTAGTGGAACACGGCCTTACAGACTGTCCAGCGATTTGCGTTCAAATGCATCTACAAAACTGCCCGGTGTGGCATTGTAAACCCGGACGCCACGGTATATTGCATACTGTTTCAGTCGCTGGTATGAATAAAATGCCTTGCTCAGACTTGCAAAAAATGCATGAAGCGGCACCGGTACCGGATTCCCCTGCTTGTCTGCACTCATCAGCGGGCTCACTTTCTTTTTTACTTCATAAAAGTGGTTGTCTATCACACACACCTGGTTGTTTTCCTGCACTTCTATGTTCAGGTGAAAATTGTTGTCAATCCCGGTCAGGTATATTTCATTGAACCCCGAATTGATGCCCTGAAAGATGCAGGCATTGATCACATTCTGGCACTGCGGACTGCCCAGGCCAGCTTTGTACAGCAGGTTCTCAAACCAGGTAAACCCTTTCACCACCGTATAATTCCACTCAACTATGGTCATATTTTTCTTTTTCGCCAACTGCACAGGATACGTATGCATATATATCTGCGGCACAAAAAGGGTAATGGGCCAATCTGCCTTAAGCAGGGCTTCCCAGGTCTGGTTTACCAGGGCTTGTGTTTGTGCATAACCGGGATTGGCGGCTACCCGCGGATGGCTTTCCGGCTGCCTGAAATGGACCTCTTCAAATTCATAAAACGCATGGTCTGCCATCAGGAAATATTTGGGCTTCAGAAGGGTAAAGTACTTTTCACCGGCAAACATATTTACAGCTATCAATGGAATGGTTGCAAAAATTGCGGGCGGATTTTCAAGCATGGCTTTGGCCGAAGGTCCGTTACCAATGACAATCACTCTGCTGTCGGTGGTTTTGTAATTTTTCAAAAACCAGCGGCTGCGAATGGCAACCTTTGCCAGCGAAAGCAGGGTCTGATACAATTTCATCACCATCAGAAGCGGTTTTTAGAAATCAGATATTCCGCCAGATCCCAATCCTCTTCAGTATCCAGATCAATCCCGTATCGGGCAGGCACCACGTACTTCATTACTTTTTCAAATGCATGGACTTCCTTTTGCCTTAGTGTGGCTATATCCATCACGTAAATACTGCCGTTCAGGGCGTATACAGGCGGACAATCCTGCCGGCGGATATAGGGTGAGGGAATGGCGCGGCCAATATAGCCGTTTTCATCCTCGGAATACAGGTTGTAATAGGGGTTCAGGTTAGGTATGTAAGCACTCATCACCATTTCTGGCTGCCGGTTTTTGAAAAGATGGATACAACCCTCAATTTGGGCTTTGGTGCGGAAGGGTGCAGTGGGCTGCAGTTGCAGCAGTGCGTCATAGTGCTTGCCCAGCGTATCGCGGTAATAGTCAATGGCATGAAGTATGGCTTCGCGCGATGTGCTGGTGTCAGAGGACAGGTGCTCCGGCCTTACAAACGGCACGTCCAGTCCATACGTATTGCGCGCTATATCTATCACTTCCTGCGAATTGGTGCTTATGCAAATATCCTCCGCGTTACTTACCTCCAGCGCTGCTTCTATGGACCAGGAAATCAGGGGACGCCCACCCAGCATTTTCCAGTTTTTCCCGGGTATGCCTTTGCTATCCCGCCTGGCGGCAATCATCGTAAGAATACGCATTATAAGTCCAGATATTGAATGTCTTCGTTGGCTTTGTTATATTCTTCTAAGGAGCCTATATCACTCCAGTAGCCCAATATTGGAAATTGAACCACAATGTGGTTGTCAGAAATCAATTTGTCGGTAAAGTCTGTTGCATTGTAAAATCCGGTGATTGGAATTTGCTGAATCAAATGGGCGCCAAACAGGTAGAATCCCGCGTTGGAATAATAGGTATAGGTGGGTTTTTCGCTGATTCCGGTGATCCGGTGGTCCTGCAATTCCAGCACTGCAAAAGGGATATTTACCCTGTAGGGAATGGTCCCCATGCAAAGAGAAGCCCCTGAATGTCTGTAGGTAAGATACATCTCTTCCAGATCGATGTTGCTGAGTAAATCGGCATTGAAAAGCAGAATGTCTTTGTTGGTGTGCCGTGCACGCAGTTCCGATAATGCACCGATTGTGCCACGGGGTTCGTCTTCTTCTATATAGTGGATATGGCAGCCAAAGTCTGAGCCGTCCTTGAAATGAGCCTGGATTTGCTCCTTCAGGTAATTTACAGCCAGATAAATTTCCTCCACACCGTAAGACACAAGTCTGCGGATATTGATTTCCAGAATGGGCACACCCTGCAGCGGCAGCATGGGTTTTGGCGTCTGAAGTGTCAGGGGTCTAAGGCGTTGGCCGAATCCTCCTGCCATAATCACAGCTGTTACGGGCAGGAAACTCTTGAGTTTGTTTAAGTCCAGCAGGCGCGTTAAACGGCCTCTCTCGTCCAGCACAGGAATTACAGCGATGCCCAGTTCTTTCCAGGTATTGAGTTCTGAAACCACGTCACTGTCGGGGCCGATAAACCGGAATGAATGGAAACTGCAAGCGCCGCAAGGTTCTTCCAGACCGAATCCTTTCAAAAAGGCCCTGCGTATATCGCCGTCTGTTAGTGTACCGGTTACTTTCCCGGTTTCATCCAACAGGAAAAGGGTGCGCAGGTGGCCGGGCCGGCCCATTTTCTCCATGGCGGCTGATAAGGGTGCCGTTTCTACTATGGTGTGCAATTCCTTGTCCGGATGCATGTGGGGTGCAATTTACGGGGAAATGAGAGTTCCATCAAAATGGACATAACACGCAAAGTGCAAATAGGTTGCTTGAGAGAATGGCAATAACTTTAACTTTGCCAACAAAATCAGTATGTCGGACTTTATTGTTAGAGGATATCGAGAAGGAGACGAGGTGAAAATCACTGAACTATATAATAAGGTGTTTAAATCAACTATGGATTTATCATTTTGGAATTGGAGATTTAAGGCCAACCCTGCTGGCGCAACCTTACTTATGTTGATGTGGGATGGCGATGATTTGATTGGGCATTATGCTGTATCACCAGTATCAATGTGGATTTCAGGAAAGAAAGAAATGTGTGCATTGTCAATGACGACTATGACACATCCCCGTTATACCGGAAGAGGGATTTTCCCAGCACTGGCAAATAAATTATATAATGAATGTTCTGAAAAATATGGTATTAACCTAATCTGGGGATTTCCCAACGGTAATTCTCATTATGGTTTTATTAAAAATTTAAATTGGTTTGATATTGTTCAAATACCTAATTTTAAGTTAAACACAAATAAGAGTTTTTTAAACACTAATTTAGTTTCGAAAAAAATTTATAAATTTAAAAAAGAACATTATGAGTCATTTTTAAATTACATTCAAAATAAATGGACTTTTTGTGTAGATAGAAGTGTAGAATATTTAAACTGGAGGTATCTTGAAAATCCTAATCAGTCATATTTGTCCTATGAGATTACTGATGACAATGGATTTGTTAACTATATTGTTGCAAAAGTATATCAAATTGATAATGACAAAGAATTGGATATCCTGGAATTAGTAACAGGCAATGATGCTGAAGTTATTAAAAGTTTGTTGTCGGCGTGTCTTTCCGAATTGAATACTGAGAATGCCCGATTTAATATGTGGATGCCACTTCGAGATCTCCGGCATTTGACGCTTGAAAAGATGGGTTTCAGTAACAATGGTCATGTCACCTATTTGGCCGGTAGATCTAATGTTTTAGGCAATAGTTTGGATTTAAGTAATTCCAAAGATTGGTATTTCTCATTTGGAGATTCAGATGTCTATTGATATGAAAAGAAAAAAGAAGATTATTGCAATAACAGGAGCACGTTCCGAATATGATCTGATGTCTCCTCTGTTTAAAAAAATTGAATTACACGAAAATTTTGAATTATCTCTAATCGTTACTGGGTCTCATCTGTCTGAGAATTTCGGTCTTAGTTTGGAAAATATTAAAAAAGACCAATTTTTTATAACTGATGAATTATATACTCTGGTTGATTCCAACAAAAAAATAGGTAGAATCGTTTCAACAGGGAACCAAATTGCCGCATTGGCACATTCTTTTCACCGGTTAAGTCCAGATTTGGTCATTGTTGCAGGTGATAGGGAAGAGGTAATAAGTGCTACCATGACCGCAGCTTTTTTATCAATTCCAGTAGCACATTTTTTTGGTGGCGATGTTGTTAAAGATGGAAATATTGATAATTCAATTCGATATGCCAGCGCAAAATTTGCGCATTTACATTTTGTGACTATTGAAGAGCACAGGCAAACTTTATTGAAACTGGGTGAACCTGCGGATCGGATATTTGTTGTTGGTAGTCCGGCCCTTGATAAGTTTAATGAGGTTAGGCTTATGGATAGAACTGAGTTGAGTGAGAATTTGGGATTTGACATCGCTACATATTCATATATGTTGCTAATTCAGCACCCGATTATAACTGAAACTAATCTTCAAAAGGAACATATCGATATTACATTAGCAGCAGTTAAAGAGACGGGATTAAAAGTTTTAATTAACTATCCTAATTCAGATGCCGGAAATAAGCCAATTGTAGAAGCAATTATGAAGTTTGCAGAGAATAATCCTAATGTGTATTTGTTTAAAAATCTAGACAGGGATGTTTATGTTAATGTCATGAGACATGCAACTTGTATGATAGGGAATTCTAGCTCGGGTCTTCATGAAGCCCCATCAGTCGGATTGCCAGCGATAAATGTTGGTAGTCGGCAGAGAGGTAGATTACATGCGGAAAATGTTCTTTTTGTAAATAATGATTTGAATGAAATTTCCGAAGCCTTGAGGAAAGCTATTTATGATGTTGAATTTAGAAATAGGTGTAAAGGTTTGAAAAATCCATACGGAGATGGATATAGTTCTGATAAAGTCGTTCAGATAATTGATGGTTTAGATTTGAATCCTGAATTGATTTGCTATAAAGATATTACATATTAAAAATGAAAAATATATTAGTAGTTTCGGTACACCCTGATGATGAGGCGATAGGTGCGGGAGGAACTATACTCAAACACGCTGCAAATAATGACAAGATTATTTGGCTAATTGTTACTGGAATGAAATCTGACTATGGTTACACTTCTGAAGAAATAGATATTAGAAGTAATGAAATCGAAATAGTTAAATCTCTGTTAGGATTTTCTAAAATAATTCAATTAAACATGCGACCCGCTGGTCTGAGTGATGAGTCATTGCCTCATTTGATTTCTAAAATATCTGAAATTATTAGAGATGAAATCATCGAAATAGTTTATACTGTTAATAGGTCTGATGCTCATTCTGATCATAAAATAACATCCCAGGCAGTTATGGCTAGTACAAAATCTTTTAGACAACCGAATGTTAAAAAAGTCTTAATGTATGAATGTATTTCTGAAACTGAGTTTAATTCATTTCCAACGGACAATCCATTTATACCAAATTATTATGTTGATATATCTGAATATTTAAGAGAAAAAATTAAAATATGCGAAGTGTATAAGTCTGAATTTCATGAACATCCATTTCCGAGAAGTCCAAAGAATATTGAAGCTTTAGCAACTTACAGGGGTGCAATGGCAGGGGTAGAATATGCCGAAGCTTTTCAACTAGTGAAGTTCATAGACAAATGAACTATTCCAGAATGTCCCAACTTATCTGTTCGTCAGCTTTAACTGCTGCTATTAATTTTTTGCCAATTATTTTGTCCAAATCGTAAGGTGAAATTCCATTTCCTGGTCTTTTCATAATCAAGTCTGTTTTAGTTAAGAATTGACCGACATATAAATCTCTAGCCGCATGAACGCTTCTCCTTCCAATTGGAATATTTAATATTTCACTACCTTTTGGCACTTTTATTCCATCACCCAGTGCCTGCTCTGTATGCCTGATTGAAGTAACCCATTGTTTCAATTCTTCCGGCTCAAGGGAAGCCTTATGGTCAGGCCCCTCAAGATTGTGGCTCAGGGTAAAATGTTTTTCGACAATTGTGGCACCCAATGCCACAGCGGCAATAGACGCTTCCAGGCCTACACTGTGGTCACTGTAGCCCACCCGGCAGTTCAATTCCCGCTGCAGGGTTTCAATGGCCCGCAAATTCAAATGTTCGAAAGGGGCGGGGTAGTCTGAAGTGCAGTGTAAAACCGAGATTCTATGCGCCGGTGTACCTGAATCAACCAATGTGTTGAATGCCCTTTTTACCTCTTCCAGGGTACTCATGCCTGTGCTGAGGATTACCTCCTTTTCCAGGGCGCCTACCTTTTCCAGATATGGACGGTTTGTGATTTCACCGCTTGGAATCTTGAAAATTTCCATACCTATATTGTGCAATAAATCGATACTTGGATGGTCGAAGGGCGTACTCAGAAATTGTATGCCTACTTCTTCCTCACAATATTTCTTTAAACCGGCATACGCCTCCAGAGGCAGGTGAATCTTGCGCGCCATTTCCAGTTGGCTTTCTCCGCTGCCGGTTTGTACTTTCTGATATTCTGCTTTAGGCGCAGAACTGCTCATGACAAGTTCGGGTATCGCGGTCTGGTATTTAACAATATCAGCTCCTGCCTCTTTGGCTACAACAGCCAGTTGTTTGGCCATCTCATAATCACCGTTGTGATTGACACCTGCTTCTGCAATCAGTAAAACCCTGCTCATTTTCTTTTATCCAGTCTGCTCAATACATCCATGGTCTCTTCCCAGTTGTTATGGGCAATTGCACGGTCATCTATCCACACATCTCCTACTGGTTTGCCCATAAAGAGCTGATGGTATTGCACCCCATGGGTTTGCAGCCAGTGTCTTGTGATTTCCCATTCTGCCCAGGTGCGGGCTGTATACAGAATAATGGTATGGCCCTCGCTGTACAGCTTGTTTATGCTTTGTATGGCTCCCGGCAGGGGTGTGGCCATGGGCCGGCTGAACTGCCGTTCTTCCGTACATATTGTTCCGTCTATATCAATGATGATTTGCATGAATATATATTTCTTTAAAGCGCCGCATCATAAGCACATTGTCTTCCCATGATTGTTCTTTGCCCGGCTCTCCGGCAGCATCGGTGAGCAGACAATTGAAGATGTCCAGACCGGCTCCCAGTCCGGTTACCACACCACCTCCGAAACGCGGATTGACTTCCATAAAATAAATTTGCCTGCTTCCGTTTTCTTCCAGAAACTGCAGGGTAATTGCTCCATATAATCCGGCTTTTTCTATGATTTTCCGGCTCAGTTCTTCCATTTCCGGATATCGCACAGTGCGGGACTTAATTGCCTCTCCTCCCTGCACCTCCAGCCTGATTCTGGGCACCATATAGCAAATAGTTCCGTCTGTAATGCTGCGATAGGCATCCACTGTGTATTCAGTGGCACGCACGTATTTCTGAATCAGATATTCTTCCCCGGAATGTGATTCCAAAAATAAAACCAATGCGTTTTGGTCGGTAAGGATTTCAATCCCCTTGCTGGCCGAACCTGCATCAGGCTTGGCAATCAAAGGAAATTCACTTTGCGTTTCCTGAGGTACAGGAATGTGATTTTCAATACACCATTTTTGTGTTTTGATTTTACTGAAAAACAACCTGCTTATTTCAGCCGGAGATGCGGGAATGAACAACTCTGGTATGCGTTTTTTCAATTCTGATGCAACCACTGTTGCAGGATCAACGAAGGGAATCACCATGCGGATTTGGTGGTCCCGTATGCATTTTTCAAGATGGGCCAGCAGGCCAGGGTCTGCCCATCTCCTGCCTTCAAGAATGGTTGCAGTTTCCGAAATGGGGACTTCTTTGTTTAATTCATAGCTGTATATGTGTACAGGTATTCCTTTTTCTTTTCCCGACTGTATTAAATGTTCAGCAAGTGAAACCCGTTTGGCTCCGCCAAGAAAAAGGATATGGACAGGTGCTGAAGACATCATTCAGGCCGGTAGCTGCTGGGTATATTTACAATTCTGTCCTCCAGCCATTTCGCATTCCTGTCGGCAAACACAAAATCGTTGCTGAAGGGAGGCATTTTTGGCAACAAAGTCCAGGCAGGGCGCGTCATTACTTGTCTGGAGTTGGTGTATTCCAGAAAATGGTCCCGTTCTTCGCGGTTTTTCAGTAGAATGGCATTCAACCAGTAATTGCTTTTTGCATCTTTTCTTTCTTGTAAAACAGCAATGCCATGGGATTGGCAAAACCCAAACCAGGCATCTGCCGTTTCCCGTTTGTTTTTTAGAAATTCAGGCAACATTTCCAATTGTGCCACAAGCAATGCAGCATTCAGATTGGGCATGCGGTAATTGTATCCTACTTCATCGTGCCAGAATTCCCAGGGATGCGGCTTTTTGGCGGTGGTGGTAATGTGTTTGGCATGTTTGCCCAGGGTTTCATCATCTGTAATGATGGCTCCACCGCCACCGCAGGTAATTGTTTTGTTTCCGTTGAAACTGAGAATGCCCAGTTTGCCGTAACGCCCGGTATGGATTCCGTCTGCATAACTGCCGATGGATTCAGCACTGTCTTCCACCAGCACAATATTGTGTTTTTGGCATAGTGCAGCAATTTCTGCGATACGGCAGGGCAGCCCGAACGTATGCATTGGTACACAAGCCCTGATGATCCTTCCGGTGCTGGTGTGTACACAATTCCCGTCATTGTTTAAATGTGTGCATGTGGTCAGAAATTCTTCCAGACTTTCTGCACTCATTCCGGCAGTGTCCTTGTCTACATCCACAAAAACGGGATGGGCGAAACAGTATTTTATGGCATTGCCGGTAGCAACAAAAGTGAGGGGTTGCAAGAGCACCTCGTCACCCGGTTGCACACCTGCCAGCACCAGTGCGGCATGCAGTGCAAGCGTGCCGTTCCCTGTAGCAATGGCGCAGGCCGCGCCTGTATATTTTGCCAGCTCATCTTCTGCCTGATTGACAAATGCGCCCACCGAACTCACAAATGTGCTGTCGATGGTTTCGCTTACATACTTTTTTTCATTCCCTGCAAATACCGGCGCATGCAGCGGGATAAAAACATTTTCTCCGGCTTTGTACAACTGCCGGGTAAAATTCACAAATTCCTGAAAATACTGCGGATAAGTCATTCCGTTCCGCGAAGGTAAGGGCTCTACCTCAACAGATGAAAGGTTTCGGCATAGCGATGAGTATATCCGTTTAAATCCCTGATGTGGGCAAATGGGTGAGGGTGGTTTGTTTGGTGATTTAAATAACTGATCCGATGTATATTTTCACCATACCATTCCATTTCTCCCTTTACTTTGCCGTTACTATGCTCAACCTGATTATTTTCGGACCTCCTGGTGCCGGCAAGGGTACCCAAAGCGAGAAACTGCTGGCCAAGTACCACCTGAAACACATAAGTACAGGCGATTTGTTGCGCGCAGAACGCAGTGCCGGTACCGAGCTGGGCAATAAAGCCAATGAGTATATCAGCAAAGGTGAACTGGTGCCCGATGAGGTGGTGATTGGTATGGTTCGCAATTTCATCAGCAATCATCCGGAAGCCCCGGGCTTTATTTTCGATGGCTTTCCCCGCACCCTTCCCCAGGCCACTGCACTGGATAATATGCTGCTTGAGTTCAATGCCGGAATCAGTCTGGTGCTGGGACTGGAAGTGGACGAAGACGAACTGGTCAAACGCCTGTTGCTTCGTGGCATTACAAGTGGCCGGGCAGATGATCAGAACGAAGAAACGATACGCAACCGTTTCCGTGAGTATCAAAACAAAACCCTGCCACTGCAGGCATTTTATAAAGAACAGGGCAAGTACAGCGGTGTTCGCGGCATAGGGGAAGTGGAGGCCATTTTCTGGGATTTGTGCGCAGAGATGGACAAAGTAAAGAAAGGTTAAATCATGTCACAGTTCAGAATTTTGAGGGTTGTCATCATTGGTCTGGCATTGGTGCTTGCAGCCTGGCTTCTTTCCCGCGGACTGCAGCGAAAACCGGCAGGTGAGTATATTGTGGCTACCGGTATGGCAGAGGTGAATTTTACCAGTGATAAAATCCAATGGTCGGGCGATTATTCACGCACCAATATGGAGCTGAAACAGGCTTATCAGCAGGTAAAGGCAGACCGTGAAAGGGTTCAGAACTATTTCCGTTCCAAAGGTGTGCACGATTCCGAAATGAAATTCAGCACCATTGGTATAGACAAGCTCTACGATTATGTGCGCAGCGACGGGGAAAGCAGAAACGAATTCCGCGGATACAAAGCTTCGCAGCGTATAACCCTGCAGAGCAAAAGGATTGACGAAATTGACCGCATAGCCCGGGAAAGCATGGAACTGATTGAAGCAGGTCTGGAATTCAATGCAGGTACCCCGGCATTCTATTATACCCGGCTCAGTGACCTGAAGCTGAGTCTGGTGGAGAAAGCTGCCACTGACGCCCGCAACCGGGCAGAAAAGATGGCTTCAGCTGCAGGAACTTCACTGGGAGGATTGAAAAAGTCATCCCTCGGTGTTTTTCAGATAACCGGCCAGGACGAGAATGAAGAATACAGTTGGGGCGGGGTTTTCAATACAAGCAGCCGGCAAAAAACTGCACGGGTAACTGTAACAGCGCATTACACAACCCATTAACAGTTACCGCATGGCAAAACCCACGTTGCTGCTGCTGGATCTGGACAATACGCTGTGGGATTTTGATGCCAATGCAGAAGAGGCATTGTGTGAACTGTTTCACAGACATCATCTGCACCTGCGCACAGGTCACTCGGTAGACCATTTTGTGCGAACCTACAAGAACATCAATAAAGCCTACTGGAAACGGTACGAGTCCAGGCAGGTGAGCAAGGATGTGCTCAGGGTGGCACGGTTTACCGATACCTTTCTTGAATTGGGGCTGCCTGCAGAGGAACATCCGCCCCAGGTGTGGGAAGAATACCTGGAAATCTGTCCGGTTATGACCCGGATGATGCCCGGAGCCATTGCCTTTCTTGAAGAAATGAGATCGGTTTATCGGCTTGGCCTTGTCACCAATGGATTCGATCAAACCCAACTGAAAAAAATTCAGGTGACCGGAATACAGGATTTTATAGAACTCATGGTGACCAGTGAAGGGTTGGGTGCAGCAAAACCAGAGCCTGAAATTTTTCATCATGCACTCAACCTGGCAAGTGTGCCGGCGGCAGAAACGCTGTATATGGGCGATACCTGGGATACCGATGTGGCTGGTGGAATCAGGGCCGGAATCCGCACAGCCTGGTATAACCACAGCCAGATTCCGCCACCGGCCGACGGATTGGCTGACCATCCCTTGTATCTGGGACAATTCGGTTCCCTGCTGGAGGCTGGTTCTTTTCTTGCAGGCCTGGGGCACAAGGAATGACAGTTTTCTAACCAAGATTAGTTGTCATTCTTATTATATTTGCCGTTGGTATGAAAAAAAGTACGCTGATTCTGCTCTCTCTGGCTTTTGCAGGAATTTCACTTTCCGCAGCAGGCCGCACCTACGAAGTGATAAATGGGAACACCCACCAATGGTGGCCTTCCAGTGCTTCCGGTCTGTTTGACTATGCCATTCACTTCAAGAATCTTACCGATGCTCCCATACAACTCCGTTACAAAAAACTGAGTGCCGATGTGCCTTCTGCCTGGAGCAGCACCTTCTGCGACAACAAAAATTGCTACTTCGACAACATGTACGATATGGATACCTTCGCTGCTTTCAATAAAACCGATGATGTATCCATAAAAATCAGTTTTGATGTTAAAGGGAAGGCCGATACAAGTATCATCCGCTACGAAGTGTACGATATCAATAATCCAGGGATAAAGGATACCATTGAATGGAATGTTTTCGTTCGCTGGTCCGCTTCTTCAACCGATCTGGTTCAATCAGGTCTGTTATTGGGGCCGAATCCTGCCGGAGGCTTCCTTTCTGCTCAGATGCCCGGATTGCGCGAAGCCACAATTTCTGATTTGAATGGCCGGATTTTGCTGCATGGCAAAGCCGATGAGTCAAATCAGGTGCGCCTGAATCTGGAAGCCCTGAAAGCAGGTTCATACATATTTACAGGATACTCACCACAGGGTGTCATCAGCCGTAAGGTTTCGCACAACCCCTGATTTGAATTTTCTCTGATTATTCGGGGATAACCCGTGGGATTTTCTCTTTATACGCTTGCTCCGGCCTGGTATGCACTTGTCTGTGCTGCAGGTGCTGTGTTCATTACCTGGCTGCTTTACCGCAATTCACCCTTTGAAGGTACCCGCTTGCTTTGGGTATTGAGGAGTCTGCGTTTTCTCGGCACATTTCTGTTGCTTGTGTTACTCATGTCTCCTTTCGTTCGCCTCAGACTGCAAAAGGAAGACAAACCCGCAATTCTGGTATTTTTCGACCGCAGCGCTTCCGTTTCTGCAGCGGATTCGGCGGAAATGGTGGGTGTACAAACCCGTTTATCAACCTTGCAGTCAGATTTTCAGGTGGTGAATTATGCCTTCGGTGGTGCAATCCGGGCGAAAGACAAAGGAAATGTACAGCCCCTGAACACTGACCTGGGACAAATACCCGCCTGGGTAAATGATATATGGGATGGCCGCAATGTAGGAGCTGTGGTAGTGCTGACAGACGGAATCTACAACAGGGGAGTGAATCCCCTGTTTCGCCGGTTTCAGCAATTGGGCGCATTATATACCATTGGTTTGGGCGATACGGTTGCCTGGCCCGACCTGAAAGTTGCGGGGGCTTTTGCCAACGAAACCGTATTCCTTGAAAATGATTTTCAACTGGAGGCGCAGTTGCAAAGCCGGGGCCTGGCGGCGGGGTCAGAAAAAGTAAGCCTTGCTGAAGATGGCCGTCTGCTTCAGACAAAAATATGGACCCATGGAGCTGGTGAAAGTTTTGGCAGGTTGGAGTTTATCATCAAACCCTCCGGACCGGGGGTACACCGCTATACTGTTTCTATTGCCGGGGTTTCCGTTGAAAAAAATACCCTGAACAACAGCCGGTCCGTTTACGTAAATGTGACTGATACCCGGCGAAGGGTGCAGCTAGCCTATCATTCACCTCATCCGGATGTGGCTGCAATCCAGAGGGCACTGGACAAAAACGGGCAGTATATGGTTAAGTCAGGACCGCTGCTTCAGTCCGGTGACCCATCTCAGTCCGATTTGCTGATTGTACAAGGCGCGCCGGTAAATGCAGCAGAGGAAGCCAGGCTGCAACAGTGGAAAAAAGCTGGCAAACCCATCTGGTACATCACCGGGGTTCAAACCCAGACACGTCTGTATCAAAATCTGCTTTCCTCCATTTCTGTGATTTCGGCACCGGGTAGTGTAAATGAGACACAAGCCGCAATCAATGCTGAGTTTTCGGAATTTAACCTGTCTGATGCCACCAGGGCAGCTGTGGGTAAGTGGCCTCCACTGAAAACACCCTACGGAACTTATCGGCCCGGTGCGGGCTTTAAGGTTTTGTTCCATCAGAAAATCGGAACTGTGCAAACTGCCATGCCATTGATGGGTTTCGGACAGGAGAACCAGGTGCGGATGGCATTGCTTTCCGGGGAGGGAATCTGGCGCTGGCGGCTGCGAAATTACGAGCAAACCGGTGAGCACTCCGCATTTGACGAATGGGTGTCAAAAACCCTCCAATATCTGAGCACCGAAGAGGTGAAGAAACCCTTCAGAACACATCCTGCCCAGCCTGAATTTGACCCGGATGAGCCGGTGGTGCTGCTCGCCGAAAATTATAACCAGAATATGGAGCCGGACAACCGGGCCCCGTGTACCGTCCAGATATCCGGACCTTCAGGTTTTCAGCGGGAATTCCGCATGCCAGCCGTTGCATCTGGGTACAGACTTACTGCCGGTGTATTGCCACCCGGAGATTATACATATACTGCCGGATTGAGTACAGACAGAACACATAGCGCATCCTCTAGGTTTACGGTTTTGAAAACCACGGTAGAACTGGCAGAAACAAGGGCAGACCACAACTTGCTTAGGGTTTGGTCAGGCAGACATAACGGCCGCTTTTACCCAATCAGGAGTTGGGAGAAAATGCTTGCTGATATCAAAGGGAATGCGTCCATAGCCCCTGTATTATACACGGACAACCGGGTTACAGATCTTATCCGTTTGCCATGGGTTTGCCTTTTGCTTGCCCTTTTCTTTGGGTTGGAGTGGTTTCTCCGCAAAAGGAACGGCAGCTATTGATTCGGATAAAACCACGAACTTTGCTACCCGGAAATGGCCAGGGTTGTTGTAGGTATGAGTGGCGGAGTGGATAGCTCTGTTGTGGCGTGGATGCTGAAAGAGCAGGGGCATGAAGTAATTGGTCTGTTCATGCGCAACTGGAATGATGCCAGCGTTACGCTTGAAGATGAGTGCCCATGGATTGATGACAGCCGGGACGCCATGATTGTGGCTGAGCAACTGGGTATTCCGTTTCAGGTGCTTGATTTAAGTGAAGATTATAAGGCGCGGATTGTAGATTATATGTTTGCCGAATATGCGGCAGGCCGCACTCCCAATCCGGATGTGCTGTGCAACCGGGAAATCAAATTTGATGTATTTCTGAAAAACGCCCTGAAACTGGGCGCAGATTTTGTGGCAACCGGGCATTACGTGCAGAAGGATGAGATTGAGGTAAACGGGAAACCTGTTTACCGGCTGATGTCTGGCAAAGATCCCAATAAGGACCAGAGTTATTTTTTATGTCAGCTTACCCAGGAGCAATTGGCCAAAAGCCTGTTTCCGATTGGCGGCCTGCTGAAGAGTGAAGTGCGTGAACTGGCCGTGGAAGCCGGATTGGCAACCGCCGCCAAAAAGGACAGTCAGGGTTTGTGCTTCATTGGCAAGGTGAGTTTACCGGAATTTCTACAGCAGCAACTCAAGCCTAAAACCGGCAAAGTGATAGAAATCGCTGCCAGCAGTCCGTCAATGGAAGAACACCAGAAACGGATTTTTGACACCTCATTGCCGCCGGAGATCCGGTTTGCACATGTGCAACTTCAACCGGAAGACGGAATGGAAGTGGGAGAGCACAATGGCGCCCATTATTACACCATAGGGCAGCGGCGCGGACTCAGTATTGGCGGGAAACCGCTTCCGCTTTTCGTATTAAAGACAGATGTAGTGAATAACATCGTTTATGTAGGACAGGGGGAAGATCACCCGGGCTTGCTTTCATCCGGACTTGTGATGGAGAATCCGTGCCTGCACTGGGTTCGACCCGATTTAAACCCCGGAGTCAATTCGCACTTTGATTGCCTTTGCCGGATACGATACAGACAGGCACTTTTCGAATGTCAGGTAATTATGACAGAAAACCGACATTATCTGCAATTTGCTCAGGCTCAGAAATCCGTTACCAGCGGGCAGTTTGCGGCCCTCTATCTCGACAGAGAACTTGTAGCCAGCGGAACCATCGCCTGAATGCAAAAAGTGAGCATATTTTCACTTAATTTCGCTTTTTCGTCTATGAAGAACACTGCGTTGATTAAGGGAAAACCACTATATGTGCTGTTTCGCATGGCAGTTCTCTGGCTTTTGCTTGGGTTGCCGGGAATTGCGAAAGCACAATTGTCATCCACCGGTAAGGTGTTTTATATGAGTTTTATGGAAATGGAAGCCCGCACGGGTGGATTTCCTGATTCGTTGCTTATTTACATCACCTCAGAGAAAAACACCACTGTGGATATCGACAATCCCAGACTTACGGGTACCAAGCAAACCATCAGTATCACAGCCGGTAAGGTGAACCGCTATTCAGCAGATCCCGGATTTTATTATCCCACAGGTTCTGAATTTCCCGCAACGGACATTAACAGCAAGCGTTGTCTGCGCATTACCGCCAAAGATCCTGTAAATGTGTATTGCCTGAATCTGGAACTGAACCGGTCCGATGGAACCTTTATTCTCCCTTATGAGTCCATTCCCAAGGCACCTGAATTTTATATTACATCATTTACTCCTACCCAATTCACAGGAGGTAAATATATGCCGAGTGAATTTGTAGTTGTTGGAATGGATAACAGTGTTACCGTTGAAATTACCCCTACAGTCAGGACCGCAGGAGGTAAAACTGCCGGGACACCATTCACAGTGAACCTTACGCGGGGCCAGGTATATCAGGTTCAGAGCAATACAGCAGATGGAAATCAGACCAATCCCAACAGCACAAGCGGAGATTTTACAGGTACCCGTGTACGTGTAATTGGCGGCTGTGGCAAAATCAATGTGCTTGCCGGTATGAAATCTGTAAAAATGCCAAGCAATGCATGTGGTATTGCTGTGGATCACCTTTATACGCAAGTGTTTCCGACCAATATCCTCGGAAGAAAGCATGTGTTAATGCCTTTCAAAGACCAATCCAAAGGATATTATTACCGTGTATTGGCAACGAAACCCAATACCAAAATATCTATTGATGGCACATATATCGGATCCACAAAGAACGCTGGTCAGTATTATTCTGAAGACGTAACAAGTTCTGTAGCCCGATGTGTTACTTCTGACAGCCCGGTTTACGTGATTCAGTATATGAAAAACGGCGGAACCTGTGCAGGTACAACCGGAAACAATGGTGACCCCGCCATTCTGATTATGCCGGACCAGAGCCAGAAGATACTGAAAACAGTAGTGGGAACTGCCACAACGAACAACATGAATAAGCACTATTTGAACATACTTGTATCAAAGAATGCTAAGTCTGCAGTAAAACTGAATGGCACTTTCATTGCCAGTTCTTCGTTTACGGATGTGAACTGCGCCAATCATGCCTATGCACAGGTACAAGTTGCAAACCCCAGCACAAACACCATTGAATGTGATTCCGGATTGATTGTGGTGGTATATGGCATGGGACAATACGAGAGCTATTCCTATTGTTCCGGTGCGTTGTTTGAGAATTTGAATTACGATTTCACCATGACCCGCACCAGCAAATGTCCGCAGGTACCGGTGAATTTCAAAGCAGTATATACGCCACCCGTAACCAAAGTGCTTTGGGATTTTGGTGACGGATACCAGGATACTGGGTTCAATGTCACCCACAAATTTGTAAAAACGGGTTCGTTTTATGTGGTAATGAAAGCCATCGTTCCGGCGGCTTGCGGCAAGCCCGATACGAACGTACGCAGTAAAATTATTGATGTAAAACCCGGTCCTACTGTGAATTTCCCGGATACAACCACACAGTGTGCACCGGTATTGAACGTAACCATGGATGCTGGTTACAGTGCGAAATTTCTATATAAATGGCAGGATTCAAGTACAAAACAGACCTATGTGGTAAACGCCCAGAAGAAAGTGTGGGTGAGGGTATTGGATACAAGCACAAATTGTGTAGCCTATGATTCCTCCTTTGTGCGAAGGGCGGATACGATTGATGCCAAACCTAAATTTGACACGACGCGGGCTTGCCAGGGAGACAATTTCTACAGCATGTCCGATGGCAGCAAGTATACCGGAGATGGCTATAAATCAGGCCATTGGTCACTTACTGTCACCAAGGGACTCATCATTAAAAAGACCACACCCCGCTTTAGTTATACATTCGACACCACAGGCTTTTATGACCTTGAGTATGCAGTAAAATCCGGCAAGGGTTGTGTAGACACATGGCGGGGAAAACTAGCTGTTTATCCCATGCCAAAGGTGCAGATGTGGGCAGGGAAAACAGAAGTCTGCCAAAAGGAAAATGCGGCCTTCCGGGACTCATCCATCAGTATTAATGGTATAGGCAAAAGCTATTGGATTTGGGGCGATGGAACCAAGAAAGACACCATTACCGGAAATCTCAATGCATTTCACCGTTTCCCTAATTACGATACGTTCAGCGTAAGACTGATTACGGAAACAATCAATGGTTGCAGGGATACGGCTGATTCCTCATTTATAGTGCATCCTCTTCCGATTCCTAAAATACAACCGGTTACCAACAATGTCTGCTTTAAGCAAAATAGTTACACGTATACGGATAGCAGTAAAATCCCTTACGGTTCCTGGACAAACAGCTGGACTTACAACAAAACCATTGTTGCCCACCAGGCCAAATTGACCAGTATCAGCTACCCTGATTCAGGGAATTTTATTGTTACCCTCCGCGATACCAGCAACCTGGGTTGTATTGACAGTGTAAAGATTGCCACATATGTGGCGCCGGAGCCCAAGGCCAGAATTCAGGTTACAGATAGTTCCAAATGTTTCAATCAGCATTTCTTTGATTTCAATGACAACAGTGCCATTGGATCCGGAACTGTGGCTTCCCGTAAGTGGTACTTTACCGATGGAACAACGTTTAATGCCAAAACCATCAGCAAAAAGAAATTTACTACTTACGGAACTTATACAGCACGTCTGGTTGTGACTTCCGCAATGGGTTGCAAAGACAGTGTTACCAGAGATATCAAGGTGCTGGCTTCTCCCATGGCTCCGTTTAATATTAACAATGCCACCCAATGTAAGGTAGGTAATAGTTTCACATTCACTCCCAAAAATATATTGTCTGTGTCAGGAGTTACCCTTGCCTACGAATGGTATTTCGGAGATGGCAATGTAGATGCTGTGCAAAGCCCGGTTTATAGTTACGCTGATACAGGTACATATACCGTTAAGGCTATCCAGGTGACAAGCCAGGGTTGCGGCGATACCGCCACAGGTAAGGTGTCCGTTGTTTTCACTCCGAAAGCGACATTTACCAATTCACCGGATAGTTTGTGCCTTGGAGCAGGTAAATTTGATTTTACAAATACGACTCCTTTCAACGGAACACTTAGCAGTTTCTGGCGTCTGGGTGACGGCACAACTGCAACCACAAGCACAGTATCACAAAAGAATTATACCTCAGCTGGAAATTATACCGTTAAACTGGTGGTATCCACACCCAGCGGATGCAAAGATTCCACAACAAAAGTGGTGAAAGTATTTGCAGTACCTGCAGCCTCATTTACTGTGAATAATCTCACGCAATGCCTTACCGGCAATAGTTTTGTGTTCGGCAATAACACCAATGAATTTACAGCCACAGGCGTAAATTATGTTTGGCAGTTTACACCTGGTTCCAGTATCACTACGAAAACCATTGCCAACCAAACCATGCCTGATACCGGTTCTTATCTGGTGACCCTCACAGCCACTTCAGACCGCGGATGCACAAGCAATACAAGCAAAACCCTGTATGTGGCAGAAAATCCGGTGGTGAACAGCATCAGTGGCAGTGATGCCTGCCAGGGTGAACAGGTGGATTTCTCTGCAAACGTGGGTATCAATTCCGGTACAATTACCACTTACTCATGGACATTTGGCGATGGTGGAACCTCTTCCAATTCTGCACCTTCACATACATACGGAAGTACAGGAACATTCAATGTAGGGCTTACTGTAACATCAGACAAAGGTTGCACCGGCACAGCGGGCAGTACGTTCCCGGTAACCATTCATCCGCTTCCCAAACCATCCTACATCCCTGATTATCTTTTGTCCAAAGGCATGCAAACCGACTGGAAATTTACTTTCAATGGTACGCCTACAGACCCCTCAGACAATTATAGCTGGTGGTTTGAAGATGGACAGACCGATTACACGGCTGGTCCGGTATTGAAGTCATTCACAGATACAGGCTGGTTCAAAACCAAGTTGGTTATGACCACATCTTATGGTTGTCAGGATTCGTTCAATAAGCTCATTTTCCTCAAACCTGAGTTGTTGTTGCACATACCCACTTCGTTTACTCCGAATCAGGATGGATTGAATGAGTATTTCGGCCCGGTGGGTACATTTGGTCTCAGCAGCTACCGCATGGAGATATTCGACCGCTGGGGTGGAATGATCTTCAAAACCACAGACCCGAACAACGGATGGGATGGCACGGACAAGAACAAAAAGGAATTGCCGGAAGGCGTTTATGCCTGGTCAATTTCATTCAGGTACATAGATGGCAAAATTTTTGTGTATAAGGGAACAGTAACCCTTATGCGCTAAAGATGAAAAGAAAACCATATTTGCTCATTCCCTTGCTGGCAACGGCAGTGAATGTGTTTGCCGCCCCAAGGTTTGACCTGATTCCTTTGTATGGAATCCGGGTAAACAGTCAGACGCTGAGTTACAGGGAATTCAAGCTGGAAGCCAAAGATGGCGGAATTATTGTGCAGAATGAAATTCCTCTGAATCAGGAGTTTACCATTCAAATCACTAAACCCGCGGGTTTTCTCGATTCAGTGGGCCTCGCCAGGGTAGGGTATGAGTACGGTCTGAGCACTGCAGAGGGCGGCACTTTGGTGACTACTACCGATATATTCAAAGGAATGCCGGCACTGGATGCGTCTGCCATGAACCAGATCAATTTATCAGTATCAGTGTCCAATGGTGTAAAACCCAATTCTGAAGTGGTTTTGCGTGCCCGGGTTTTTGACCGGGCAAACCGCACCGGGAGTTACATCAGTTACGAGTTCAGAATAAAAGTAATGGCTGCCGGTAAGGCACTGCCCAAAGGGATTTACATCTACAGCAACTCTGATACCCGTGGAATGAAGGCGACTTCTGTGGGTTTGCACTTCAATTTTTTTGAATTCAAAGGTGAAGAAGGCAATAAATTCCTGTATAAAATAAAGAAAGGTCAACCCATTGCATTTTCTTTACGTGGTTTGGAAGGCTGGAAGAACAGTGAGGGCAAAGCATTTCCTAAAGCAGAAATTTCATTGTTGTCTGAAGCCGGTATTCTGTTACACACAGAGCCCGACTTTATGGAGAAACTACTGGGTGCCGGCATTGCCTCAGACAAAAAAGAAATTACATTCAGTTACAAGCCCGGGGTTGAACTTGAGGGAGGTAAATACTATCTGGCATGGCTGAAACTCAGGGATAAGAAATCTGCGAAAGCTGCCCTGGATGTCGTGGTAAAAGTCTACGTTCAGCCGGACTAAAAATAAAAAGGCCACCCGCTGGATGGCCATTTTTGGATATACGGTAACCGATTATCCCAAATAGGATTTCAATATTTTGCTTTTGCTGGATTTGCGCAATCTGCGCAGGGCTTTTTCCTTAATCTGACGCACACGTTCACGGGTAAGTCCCACCTTTTCTGAAATGTCTTCCAGGGTATGTGCAGGATTGCCATCGAGACCGAAATAATACTTCAGAACATCGCGTTCCTTGTCGCTGAGTGTGCTGATAACACGATTGATTTCGTTCTGCAGTGATTCATTGATCAGCGGCATATCTGGGTTGGGTTCGTCATTCTGATCCAGAACTCCGAGGAGTGTATTGTCTTCACCTTCAGCCAGAGGAGCATCGATGCTCAGATGACGTCCGGATGAACGAAGGGCATTTTCAACTTCGGTAATGGGAATTTGAAGTGCTTCTGCGATTTCCTCAGGAGTAGGTTCGCGTTCCAGTTCCTGTTCCAGTCGGCTGGCAGCTTGTGTAATACGGCCCAGACTCCCTACCTTATTCAATGGAAGACGCACAATACGGCTTTGGTCTGCCAAAGCCTGCAATATGCTTTGACGAATCCACCAAACGGCATAGGAAATGAATTTAAAACCACGGGTTTCATCAAAACGTTTGGCGGCTTTGATTAGCCCCATGTTGCCTTCATTGATAAGGTCGCCCAAAGTCAGACCCTGGTTTTGGTATTGTTTGGAAACGGAAACCACAAATCGGAGGTTGGCATTCACCAGTTTTTCCAGTGCGGCCTGATCGCCTTCGCGGATACGGCGGGCCAGTTCTACTTCCTCCTGAGCATCTATCATGGATACTTTGGAGATTTCATTCAGGTACTTGTCCAGAGATTTGTTCTCTCTGTTTGTAAACTGCTTGGATATTTTGAGCTGCCTCATGTATTTCTATAGAGATTCGTGTATAAACTGCCTTGCAAAATTACGACAATTTAATGGAATTTCCGGAATGAGGAGAGAAGACTTACACAAATGCCACAGAAATCCGGTAAACGGCAAAGGCAGCCAGCCAGGCGATTGCGCCAAAAAGGAAGAACTGCAACAGAGGCCATTTCCAGGTTCCGGTTTCACGCTTCATTACTGCCATTGTACTCATGCATTGCAGCGCAAATGCATAGAACATCATAAGGCTGAGTGCATAAGGGACACCATAACGCGGTTTACCTGTATCCGGATTTTCAGCTTTCTGCATTTTTTCGCGGATTGCGATGACTTCCCCATCAGGGCTGTTCAGAAACAACGTATTCATGGTGCCCACAAATACTTCCCTGGCAGCAAATGAGGAGATAAGGGCAATTCCCGTTTTCCAGTCATATCCGAGTGGCTGTATGGCTGGTTCTATGAATTTTCCCAGTCGACCCGCATAACTGGCTTCCAGACGTGCCGATGCCACGTAAGCCTGCAATTCGTCGTGGCTTGGCCGCTTGCCATCCGGCATAATGGTTTTTTCATGGGTGCGATACACATCAGATTCGGCCAGCTCCATGGAATTGCCTGGACCGTAGCTGCTCAGGACCCACAGAATTACAGAAATGAGAACTATAATTTTACCGGCTTCTACTACAAATGATCTGCTTTTATGCCACACATGGGTAATTACATTTTGGAGCCGTGGAGCCTGATATGGGGGCATTTCCAGAATGAATTCTGAGACTTCACCCGGTTTTCGAAACAGAATAAAAAGCCGGGCAATAATGGCTGCCAGAATTATACCACTAAAATAGGCCAGGGTCATGACAAGGCTTTGCAACCCCACCGGGCCAAAGCGGCTGCCAGCGGGTACAGCCAGGCTTACCAGCAATACATACACCGGAAGTCTGGCACTGCAACTCATGAGAGGGGTTATGAACATGGTAAGCAGACGTTCGGATTTGTTGCGAATGCTGCGGGTAGCCATAATACTCGGGATAGCACATGCAAAACCGCCCATTAACGGAATGACCGACCGGCCATTCAGGCCCACTTTGCGCATGAGTTTATCTGTAATAAAAGATGCGCGAACCATATAGCCGCTGTCTTCAAGAAGGCCGATAAAAAAGAAAAGAATAGCGATTTGTGGAACAAAAACCACCACGCCGGCTATACCGGGAATCAACCCATCGGCCAGCATGCGGGTAAGAAAGCCGTCAGCAAGCTGATGATGCACCCACTGAGAAAGATATCCAAATCCTGTTTCAATCCATTGCATTGGGTATTCAGCCAATGTGAACACACCCTGGAAAATGGTAAGCATGAGAAATGCAAAAAAGATAAACCCGTATATTTTATGGGTTAACAGTTTGTCCATTCTGAGTGTAAGACTTGCCCTTGTCCATGATTTGGCCGATACCACTTCTTTTACCACGGGCTCTATCCATGTATACCGCCCAAGGGTTTCTGCGTGCAGTCCGGGTACCGTTTTCCCGGTATGGAAATCTGCCAGTCTGCTGTGAATATTGGATTCGGATGCCAGATTTATTGTTGGAATGGCTGCTTGCAGAATGGCATGTTCCAAATCTGGTATTCCGGTTCCTTTTCTGGGATTTACCTCTATCACAGGCACCTGCAAAATGGTTGAAAGTTTGACTGCATCGATTTTTTTACCGTTTCTGGATGCTGTGTCAGACATTGTAAGTGCCACCACCATGGGGATACCCAATTCTGCCACCTGGGTAAAAAGCAGCAGGTTTCTTCGCAGGCTGTGGGCGTTTAATAAAAAGAGTATTGCCTCAGGTTTGCGCTTCTCTACAGGATTGAGTAAATGGGAAACCACAACTTTCTCGTCGTCGTTTGCAGTGTAGAGGCTATAGATACCCGGTAAGTCTGTAAGTGTATACTTCAGATTTCCGGTTGCCCAAATACCCTGCTTTTTCTCTACTGTAGTGCCAGGCAGGTTGCTGGTGCGCTGACGCAATCCGGTAAGTCTGTTAAACAGGGTGCTTTTCCCGCAATTGGGATTGCCAAGCAGGGCAATATGTTTATTTGGGTTTTCCAACAATTACATCATCTCTACTTCAAGGTAATCTGCTTCTTCCTTTCTAAGGCCGAGGAGATTGCCATCCATTTCAAATGCGATGGGGTCACCGGCTGGCGCAGCGTATGCCATTTTGATGGTAGAGCCCGGCACGCAGCCCATTTCCGCCAACCGTCTGGCATGGGGTCCTTCGGTGATGGATAGTATCCGGGCATTTTCTCCGGATTGAAGCTGACTGGCTTTCACGAATGATTGGGTTACAAAAATAGCGAGGTTAGCAGGTAATAAACGGCATTTTTACTCAGGGTTTCATAGCCTCACTGGCTATTTGCCTGTATAAATCACGTTTTTCTATCCAGCGTGTGTCCGGAATTTTGCCTTCAGCCTCCGCTTCGGATATCCATTTTTCCACCCTGCGCAATTCATAGTTCAGGTTTTTGGCCATCACCTTCATTATGTTTTTTCTGCCTTCCGACTTAATTCGTGTAAACAGGTCGCGGATTTGGGGGACTTTTTTCGATTCCGGAACTTCTTCGGTGAAATAGAAGAAAAGGGTGCTGAAATACTCAGGAGTAATGGCATTGTTGCTGAGTGCACGGGTAAGTACCTCATCTGCGGGTAGCTGATCGGTACGGATGAGTTGCTTACCCCAGGCTACCGCAATGGCCGGTTCCTTATCAGCCAATCCTTTGAATTTAGCATAACTCACCCACGGGCCGTAGGATTCGAGTTTTTCAATGGCAGACAAGGCAAAGCCCAGACCATTTGTATCCTGGGTATATGTAAAGACGGAATCCTGTGGGAATCCGTTTTGTACCATGTAGTTCAGTGCCAGGATTCTGCAGTTGTAAGAAAGATCTGTATGGTCCGCAATGGCTTTCATTTTTTCCGCGCTTGAAGTAAGACCATGATTATGGCTGTTTTGGTTTCGTATGGCCAAAAGCACCATGGGCTCAAAATGACTGTTTAATGCCATTTCCTGCATTGCATGATATGCTTTGATTGAGGAATCAGGCAGTTTGTTGAGTTCCAGGTCGGGGGAAGGCTGGGCTACTGACTCCACCACCCATTTGTACAGGTTGTACCGCACCCCCGCAGTCGGGGCGTGATTCATGGCTTCCCTTAAAGCGGGAATGTAATTGTCCCAATTGTCTGATTCTGAAGGCTGTGCGATTTTTATGTCTGCAAGCAAGCTGTTGTCTGCATCAAAAATCCACCATTCAGGTTTGGCGTCAAATCGAATGCTGTCTTCCTGATTTATAATGGTCCACATCCGTTCCAGTGTGCGCCCGTTCATTCCATACATGATTTTTACAGGAAGTTTGTATGCGGATTTGTGGGACTGGGTTTGGTAAACTTTTAAAATCCAGCCTGTGTCGTTTTCAGACATATGCGCAGACAATTCCAGAGATGGGTGTCGGGGGGTGAAGTACCATTGGTTAAAAAACCAGTTAAGGTCCTTGCCACTGCTTTCTTCCATTGCCATGCGCAGATTGGCAACCTCTGCAGTGTTGAATTTGTGGCGATTGAGATACAGTTTCAATCCTTCGCGAAATGCCGTTTCTCCTACAGTATTGCGCAACATATGCAAAATACAGGCCCCTTTCTGGTAGCTGATGGCATCGAATATTTCGTCTGGCGTACCATAGTCGTATCGCACCAATGGTTTGGAAGCGCTGAACCAGGAATAGCCATAGGTGGTTCGGAATTCGTCCAATAAGGCATCCGCCTGGTCTTTGCCGTAAAAGTGCTCTTTCCACAGGTATTCGCCATAAGTGGCAAAACTTTCATTCAGGGTCAGATTTGACCAACTCTCGCAGGTGACCAAATCCCCAAACCAGTGGTGAAATAACTCATGACTGATGAAATCTTCATAGCTTTGGTCTTTATGCTCTCTGGCACTGTGCGCCACCTGCTCCATATGCACAACTGCGCTTGTGTTTTCCATTGCACCACTCACAAAATCTCTGCAAACAACCTGGCTGTATTTGTCCCATGGATAATCTACCCCTGTATAGTTGCTAAAAAATTCCATCATTTCCGGTGTGTTGCCAAAAATGAGTTTTGCATAGGGCTGGTATTTTTTTTCAAGCAGATAATTGACTGGCTTATCACGCCATTGGTCTTTGGTGATTGTCCAGTTGCCAGCCGCAACCATGGTGAGGTAGGGGGCATGTTTTTGCTTTTGTTCCCAAATGTCTGTGCGTGTTGAATCACTGTTTTTCTTTTGCTGAACCAGTGTGCCATTGCTCAGCGTAATCATTGTGTCAGGTACCGTAATACTTATACGCTGACTCATTTTTTGGTTAGGGGCATCTAAAGTAGGAAACCAGTGACTGCTGCTTTCCGTTTCTCCCTGGGTCCACATTTGTCGGGGTTTGTAACCGTCACTCAGGTCGTGATTGATAAAATACATACCCCGGTCGCTGGTGATGGCGAAGCCCCCCTTGCTGTCGTGGTCGTATGGCCTTACCGTGTATTCGATCTTTATCTGAACCTGGATGCCTTTTGGAATTGGTTTGGGAAACACTACCTGAATATGCTGGCTGTCTGCAATGGAATATTTTAAATCCACTTCTTGCATGGATGACGATAAAAGGTTCTGTTGTTTTAATTCATGAATTTCAAAATGAAATGCATCCAGCAACAGGGTGTCTCTGTCTGCACCGAAAGGGGATAGTTGCAGAATTGCGGTTCCCCGGAGACTGCGATGCAGGAAATCGGGCTTAATTGAGAGTTCGGTGTGTTGCAGTGTCCATAAGATTTCTTCACTTTCGCGATAATTTGGCAGTTCCGTTTCGGCGGCCAACCCCGAACTGGGAGCCCAAGTCATCATGCTGTCACTTCCCCAGCGCCATTCGCCGGTTTCTTCGTTTTCGTCTTTGACTGACTTTTTCCCGAATAGTCCGCAACCTGCAGCCAACAAAACGAGTGGGGTGATCACCCAGAATTTATTCATAATTGTTCATTCGTTTCTTTAAATATTTTCCACGCACAGCATGCTTGTTCACTCAGCATGCTGAGTCCGTTCATTACCATCGCGCCTTGTTCTGCACATTTTTTCATGAATAGTGTTTCTTCAGGATGGTAAACCAGATCCATGCAAAAATGTCCCGGTGAAATGGCGTTATAGGGGATGGGAGGTGCCAGGTCGGCATATTCGCCCATGCCCAGCACAGTGGTTTGTATAATGAGGGGGTGGTCACTTACCATTCCGGGACTAAGTTCGTCGTAACCAATGCAATCTGTGAGCCTTTTGCGGCTAATTGTGATGAAGGGGATGTTTTTCTTGTTGAAAACACATTTTACGGCTGCCGCTGCACCTCCGTTTCCGAGTATCAGAGCCGGAGTTAATGGCGCCCCCATGGTATTCAAAGCAGCCTCAAAACCATAGACGTCTGTGTTGAATCCACCCAGGAAAGGGCCTTTTTTACTGTGACGAATGGTAATTGTGTTTACCGAACCAGTGATGTGTGCTTCTTCCCCTAGAACGTCCAGGCAGGAAATTACAGTTTTTTTAAAGGGAGCAGTCACGTTTATACCGACAAGCTCCGGCTCCTTTTTCAGCAGCAATGGGAGCTCGGAGATATCATTCAGGGGAAACAATTCATAAGACCAATCGTGCAGGTTTTCCTTTCGAAAAAACTCTTTAAAAAGGGCAGGAGACCGGCTGTGCGAAATGGGATTGCCTATGAGTCCCAGTTTTTTCATGCCCCTGTTTTGCCAAACCGGCTTTTTAGAAATTGAAAGAGGATGGGGGTTAGGGATATGCCAATGATTCCGAAAACGATGAACTCGAAATTGTTTTTTACCCAGGGGAGAGACCCCAGCAGATATCCGGCCATGCTGATGCTGACAACCCATAGTGTGGCTCCACTGATGCACCAGACAAGGAATCTTTGATACGTCATAGTACCCAAGCCGGCTGCGAAGGGCGCAAATGTGCGGACAATGGGAACAAACCGGGCCATGATGAGGGCTTTGCCACCGTGCTTTTCAAAAAACGAATGGGTTTTGTCCAGATATTCACGTTTCAGCAATTTCCATTTCAGTTCGAAAATGCGAACACCAATCCTGCTTCCTATCAGGTAGTTTGTATTGTCGCCGAGAAGTGCAGCTGCTATCAGCAATGGTATTAATATCCAGATGCTGAAATTGTTGTCGGGGTTGCCTGCCAGTGCTCCTGCGGCAAACAACAGGGAGTCTCCCGGAAGCAAAGGCATAATCACAAGTCCGGTTTCTGTGAAAATGATTAGAAACAGAATACCATACAGCCAAAGGCCATATTCCTGCATCCATTGGGTTAGGTAATCGTTGAGGTGGGTTAAAAAATGCAATCCGTCTGATAGGATGTTGAGTGTTGTCATTTTGAAGGTACAATTTTAGTTGAAAAAATCCGTTCTGTTTGTGAGAACAAGTATCTTTGTGATTATGAATCTTAAGTCAGTTCTGATAGTGGCTATGGTCCTAATTGTTTGCATTTCATGCGGCACACCTCGTTCTGCGGGTAAAAGTCATGCCAACCGTGGTTGTCACTGCGGATTTTGATTTGGTTTGTGTTTTGTTTGTGGAATAGTTGTATTTTGTTTATTTTTGGGGGGTGGATAAAGAAATCACCCCCAGGTATCCGGAGTTGGTAAGCGGCTATTTTCATGGCCTTCAAAAGGAGGTGCATCTTCGCACAGGCATATCTCTGCCTGTCATTCACAAAGCACTTAAATCCGCCGATGACAGTTCTCCGCTTAAGTTAAAGGCAATTCAGGCAGCCGTCGCCATTATCCGCGAAAGACAAATAACAGGAAACACCCGGAAACAGCAGGCTTATTCTTTCCCGGAGCAAAGCATTCAGGAAATTTCATTTCACGAGCCGGATGGAACATATTCTTCTCTCAATGCCAATGCGTTATACACTTATTGGGATTATCTGAAGTGGACATTTACAGATCGGGTGGAGCTGATAAGGGGGCATGTGGTGAAAATGAGTCCTGCTCCCGGAGCAAATCATCAGCGCGCACTGCGCGATGTATACTTTCATTTTGATCAATGCTTCAGGGGGAAATCCTGTGAGCTCTTTTATGCCCCGTTGGATGTTCGGTTGCCTGTGCCTTCTGCCGCTAAGGACAGCACAGTTGTTCAGCCCGATTTGCTCGTGGTTTGCGACCCTGCCAAGATAGACCGAAGAGGCTGCACCGGAGCTCCGGATCTTGTACTTGAAATTGTTTCTCCGGGCCGAAGCCGGCATGATATGACCGTGAAATTCAGTTTGTATGAGGAAAGTGGGGTGAAAGAATACTGGATCGTGCAGCCGGCAGACAGAACTGTACTGATTTATCATCTTGAAAATAACCGGTATGTTGGTCTGCCTCCTTTTACCGAAGGCAGCATTGCCAGTGGCAAATTGTTTCCTGCTTTACAGGTTCCAGTTTCAGACATCTTCAGTGCCATTCCTCCGGATGAATATTGATTTGCCAGTTTAGTGTATATTGGGTATAATGCGTACCTTTGCACCCCGAAAAATCAACATGAGCACAGATACTCAAACTTACGTTCCTTACAAGGTAAAAGACATTTCACTGGCCGAATGGGGCCGCAAAGAAATAAAACTGGCTGAAGCAGAAATGCCCGGCTTGATGGCAATCCGCGCTGAGTATCGCGATGCCCAGCCCCTGAAAGGTGCGCGTGTTGCAGGTTGTCTGCACATGACTATCCAAACGGCTGTTCTGATTGAAACACTGAAGGAACTGGGGGCTGAAGTTACCTGGAGTTCCTGCAATATATTTTCCACTCAGGATCATGCCGCTGCCGCTATTGCTGCGGCTGGTATTCCGGTATATGCCTGGAAGGGGATGACTGAAGAAGAATATGAGTGGTGTATTGAACAAACTTTGTATTTCGGTCCGGACCGTAAACCTCTGAATATGATTTTGGATGATGGCGGAGACCTTACCAACGTAGTTCTGGATAAATATTCGGAACTGGCTTCAGGTATCCGCGGTATAAGCGAGGAAACCACCACGGGTGTGCACCGCTTGTATGAGAGGGTTACCAAAGGCACTTTGCCCATGCCTGCCATCAATGTGAATGACAGTGTAACCAAATCAAAATTCGATAACAAATACGGTTGCAAGGAGAGTCTGGTTGATGCCATTCGACGGGCCACTGATATCATGATGGCCGGAAAAGTGGCTGTGGTTTGCGGATATGGTGACGTAGGAAAAGGTTCTGCAGAATCTTTGCGCGGTTCAGGTGCCCGGGTTATTGTTACTGAAATTGATCCCATTTGCGCTTTGCAGGCTGCTATGGATGGTTTTCAGGTTATGCGCCTCGAAAATGCCATTCCTCTGGCCAATATCATAGTGACCGCCACAGGAAACTGTAAAATCGTTACCGGTAGTCATTTTGAACTAATGCGTGACAAAACCATTGTGTGCAACATTGGTCACTTCGACAACGAAATTGACATTGCCTGGCTGAATACGAAGCATGGTGGTTCTAAATACACCATTAAGCCACAGGTAGATGTATATACCGTAAATGGCAAAGAAATTATTGTACTGGCTGAAGGGCGTCTTGTAAATCTGGGATGCGCCATGGGTCACCCGAGTTTTGTAATGAGCAACAGCTTCACAAACCAGACTCTGGCTCAGATTGAACTGTGGAACAACCACAGCAATTACGACAACAAGGTGTACGTGTTACCCAAGCATCTGGATGAAAAAGTGGCTATGCTGCACCTCTCGCATATCGGCGCAGAACTTACCACTCTCAGCCAGGAACAGGCCGATTATATTGGTGTGCACGTTACCGGCCCCTTCAAGAAAGACCACTACCGCTATTGATTTTTTGTTAACCGGAAAGTTAACGAAGCAACAGCCTGCCAGAACTGTCAAAAGTTGTGGCAGATACTGGCAAGCGGAAATAGGTGGAATTTAGTTTATTCACAAGGGCCGGTTTTACAAATTCGGCACCAAGGTATTCTTCATTTGATATTGCTTTTTTTGTGCCCGTCCATTCAGATCGGGTGACACCCCGCACCGTAACATTTGTATCACGGCTATTCAGCGAGGAGACGAGCAGTGTTTCATACGGAAGCGCCCAATGGCTGAGAAATGTATCGGCCGATAGTTTTTCTGATGGAACCACTACTTTATGCAAACCGGACCCGGAGCAATGCTCTTCAAGCAGTTCCAGGGCCACAAGCCGATTGTTGTATTTGGACGAATACCATAAACTGCGCGAAAAAAATATGGCCGCAGATAAAACCATTACCGAGGCGAGTAAACCGTACCTGAATCGTGCATTCTGAGAATTGAAAAGCCATGCTGAAAGACATACCACAGCAAATGGATAAAAGAATTTCTCCATAAGTATGGTTGCATCACCTCTGCTGTATACCACCAGAGAGATAAACAGCACAGCAGCGGCATATAAAAGAAAAGCGTATACTACCCTGATCCGGTTTTTCAGGATGGTCCAAACCAATGCGGTTATACTTATCCAGCCGGGAATCAACCATGATTTTGAGGCCCCTTTGATGTAGAACAGGCTGTATTGTGACAAGAGGTTTTGCCAGACCGCTTGGTCCGTAAGTCGTGCAATCAGACCTGAGTCATAGCTGTTTACAGGAAAAAGCAGATTCCGCAAAAAGTACAGGCAGAATCCGGCAACAGAAGCAAAAAACAGTTGCCGGTTTAAATTATGCCATGCAAGTAAAACCAGAAGTGGCAACCATAGCACAGAAGCTGGGTGTGCATCTACCATAAGAACAATCCCTGCAAGCAAAAACAGCAGGCGGTGCCTGGCCTGACCCGTCTCAGCCAGATTGATTATCCATGCAAGGCACCATGCGCTGAAAAGTATTTCACTGTACCCCAGAAAAAATGATTCCGGACCTCCGCAAACAGGAAGCAAGGCAAAAAGAAACCATGAACGGCTGCGTTTTTTCCAATAGTGAAAACCCATCAGCCAAAACAAAGGCAGAGATAAGTTGAGGGTGAGTACAACCCATTTTATGGGTGCACCGGTCCATGCCAGAATCTGTGCAGGCCACACCTGAAGTTCATTGGCGTAGCGGTCGTAAAACAGAGGTTCCAGATTCAGAATCCGGAACAGGGTATATGCACTGTCTGAATGCAGCCAGCGCTGTTGTGCGAACCAAAGCACCCAAAGCACGTAAAGCCCCAAAATGCAATACCCACTCAGAGTCAACCATTTCTGGTCTTTTTGTTTAGCGATTTGGGTGTTTTCAGGGGTCAAGCCACCAGTTCTTCGGTTTCTTTGTTTATTTCCTCTACAGTGTCTTTTTCTACCACAAGATTGTCAATAATAAACTCTTGCCTTTCCGGTGTGTTTTTACCCATGTAGTAGCTCAGAACTTTTTCTATACTGCTGTCGGCTTTCAATACAACAGGTTCCAGGCGTATATCTGTACCAATAAAATGTCCGAATTCGTCCGGACTGATTTCTCCCAATCCCTTAAATCGTGTGATTTCAGGTTTAGCGCCCAGTTTTTGAATCGCGTGCAATTTTTCATCGTGGGAGTAACAGTATATGGTTTCTTTTTTGTTTCGGACCCTGAAAAGAGGGGTTTGCAGGATATAGAGGTGTCCGTTTCGAACCAAATCAGGGAAAAACTGCAGGAAAAAAGTCATTGCCAGCAGTCGTATATGCATGCCATCCACATCCGCATCGGTCGCGAGCACAATTCTGTTGTACCGCAGGTTTTCCAGGCTTTCTTCAATGTTTAATGCGTGCTGAAGTAAGTTGAATTCCTCATTCTCATACACCACTTTTTTCTTCATTCCATAGCAATTCAGTGGCTTTCCCCTCAGACTGAAAACAGCCTGAGTTTCGCTGTTCCTGCTTTTGGTAATGCTGCCACTGGCGCTGTCTCCTTCTGTAATAAACAAAGTAGTGTCAAATCTTTTGTCACTTTTTTCATCGGTTAAATGAACGCGGCAATCACGCAGTTTTTTATTGTGAAGGTTTGCTCTCTTTGCCCTTTCTCTGGCCAGTTTTTGCACACCAGCCATATCTTTTCTTTCCCGTTCATTTTGCATTATTTTTTTCAACAATGCATCAGCAGTTTGCGGATTTTTATGCAAGTAATCATCCACATGTTTCTTTACAAATTCAAGAACTCCCGCTTTTACTGTGGGCCCGTCCGGTCCCATGTCCGTGCTTCCCAGCTTGGTTTTGGTCTGACTTTCAAATACAGGTTCCTGTACACGCAGACTGATCGCGGCAACCACTGAACTCCGGATGTCTGTAGCTTCAAATTCTTTTTTATAAAATTCCCTTACTGTTTTTACAAGGGCCTCACGAAAAGCCACCAGATGTGTACCGCCCTGGGTGGTGTATTGGCCGTTTACAAATGAATAATATTCTTCACCGTAAGAATCGGTGTGGCTGAATGCGATTTCGAAATCTGTACCCTTGGCATGAACCACCGGATACAACAATTCTTCCGTGTTTACTTTATGTTCCAGCAAATCCAGCAGTCCGCGCTTGCTGCTGTATGCTTCACCATTGTAATGTATAGACAGGCCGGCATTGAGGTATGTGTAGTTTTTTACCTGCTCCTGAAGATATTCATGAATGAACCGGAAGTTTTTGAAAACGGTGTTGTCAGGCTCAAAAATAATTAATGTGCCATTGCTCTGTTTGCTTTCCATTTCCGGGTGATCCTGAACCAGTTCTCCCATGGAAAACTCCGCTTTTTTTGTCTTTCCGTCGCGGAAACTCTGAACACAAAAATAACTGCTCAGTGCATTCACGGCCTTGGTTCCCACACCGTTCAATCCCACTGATTTTTGAAATGCACGGCTGTCGTATTTGCCTCCGGTATTTATTTTACTCACGCAGTCTATCACTTTGCCCAGTGGAATGCCGCGACCATAGTCACGAATCTGAACCCGGCGGTCATCTACTGTGATTTCGATTTTCTTGCCATTGCCCATCACATGTTCGTCTATGCTGTTGTCCACCACTTCTTTCACCAGCACATAGATTCCGTCGTCTGCAGCAGTGCCGTCTCCCAGCTTGCCTATATACATGCCCGGTCGGAGGCGTATATGCTCCTTCCAGTCCAGACTTCTTATTTCATCTTCTGTATATCTGGGTTCTCCCGGGTTTATCAAATCAGCCATATTGGTTCAAAAATACGTTGCCCGAACGCGGTGTTTTGCCGGATTTATGCACAACCTGATGTGAAATTTGATTGCACGAAAATGGCAATCAGGGCTGAAGGGGTATGGTAATTCAACCTAATTTTGCATCATGATGCGCATCGCTTATGCCTTTCCTGTGATCTTCCTTTTTTCCTGCACCTCTGCAGCTGAGAAAATGGCCGCCCCGTTTAAACCTTATGACGCTATACTGTTGAAAAAACCGTCAGGCAAGCCCGGAGACAAATCGGCAGATAGTTTTGCTTTGGGGCTGGAAAAAGTACCAGATACCCTGGCCCGCGGTCTGAGGGCGTTTGCAATTGCTTTTCCGCAACATGCAGCCAGTGAGTCATACCTCTATGCCGCAACCCTTTTGAGTGAGAGATCAGGCAGAAAATTTGAAACTGCCAAATGGTGTGAAGAATTTATTCAGATGTACCCGAAGAGTCCCTGGTATAAGGATGCGCTGGTAGCCGCTGCACACAATTATGAAATGACCGGCACTTTCGAAAAAGCCATATTGTACAATAAGCGCATTGCAAAAGAATTTAAGGGTACACCGCTGGCCGAACATGCCGAAACGGTGTTGAAAATGCTGAATCTTGGAATCACCTCGCCTGAGCAGCAGTTCGAATATATGATGAAGCACCGCAAGGATACTGTTTCTGCCAATTGAACCCCTGTTTACCTGCGAATCCGCTGCAACACCTTTACGCTGAACCAAAGCAGGTTTATCGCTGTGTGTAATCCGGTAATGATCAGCAGGTAAAACCACCACATGAGGGCACTGCCTTTAGATGTTCCGAAATACAGACCATACAAAAAGTACAGCAGGTAAAGTATCGACACGCCCCATTGTATGCCCGCATTGGTTCTGCCAATAAATTCTTTCTTTACATTGGCCCAAAGTACAAGCCACAAGCATGCCATTGAGAAGATTATAAGCAGGTCATCCAAGGGCATAGGTATCCGGCTGTGAGAAAATTAACTTTTCTTTTTCTTCTTTTTAAAATCCCCTCGTTTCCAGGCTTCTATAAATTGCATCCAGGCTACCGGGCTCAGGTAGTTTTGTGGCGGAGCCTGCTTGTAGTAGTACAACTGACTGGCGCGGGTTTGTGCAAGCAATTGTTGCGCCTGATGCGCATCGGCCGGTTTTAACTTTTCAGCTTCTTTATTTGCCTCGCTTTCCATATTCAGGCGGGCGCGTTCATAGGCATCGGCAGGGATATCTTTGGTTACAAACTCATGATTGAACATGGATTTGATGGGCAGTGCACGGATAAAAATAACCGGAATGTCAATGGTGTCCTGCACCATCAGTTTCACCACATTGTACCGGTTTCCGGTGAGGGTATCCGGCACGATATGCCACGAAGTGATTTTCTCGGCCTGGGTAAACCAGATGGTATCACCTTTGCGAACGACCACATCAAAATGGCCGTAAACGTCAGTATATCCTATCAGTCCACGGCGGTGGTTTCTGATGCTTACATAGGGTATGGGTTTCAGGCTGTCTGAAGTGAGCACCAGTCCTGTAAACAAGATATAAGGATTGGGATTCTCCTGCACCTGTGCATGTGATTTTTGTGCCACAGCAGACAGTATCAGCAAGGAGAAGAGGACAATTCGGGTTTTCAAAACGGGTGCTTTTATAAGTACGTATTTATACCTGGGTATGTTACAAAGGTAAAAAGACACCTGCAAGAATAGTGCCCATTACGATGAAAGGGGTGGGTATTTTTTTTGAAATCAGGATGATCAGGGTCAGACAGAACAGGCCGGTATCCCAGGGATGTGTTGAGGGGTGATGGTGCTGCCAGTAATACAGGTTGATGATGAGGGCTGCAGAAAGGATAAAACCTGCCGAAGCAGAGAAAATGCCATCCAATGAACGTTGTACAATAGGATAGGTGCGGATGCGGTCCCATATGGGATAAGCAAAGAAAATAAGCAGTGTGCCCGGCAAAAAAATAGCCACCATCCCAAGCACACATCCCCCCAATTGTCCCAAAAGTCCATAACCGTAATTGCGCATGGCCAGTCCGTTCATGTATACCGCCAGGTTGAAATTGGGACCTGGTAGTCCCTGAATCAGACCCAGCCCGGTGTTCAACTCCTCCATGGTAAGTCTGGGTTTATGAATCACATATTGTTCCACAGCCATAGCCGCAAGGGTATTACCACCTCCAAAAGCCAGTGAACCCATTCGATAGGTGTTTTCGAACAGGATAATGGGCTGCCCTATTCCCAGCAGTTTTTCATTGGCACTTAAAAAGTACCCTCCTATACCCACAGTGAGAAAAATAATGACAAGTAAAAGAAGGTTTGCCCAGCGTATTGTGCCAAAGGGCGCTTTGTTTGGCTGAAAAGGACGGTTTCCGAATTGTACCGTAATAACGGCTCCGAAGAGTATACCCAGAGGAAAGACCAACGGGCTGGAAATGAGGTACGCCGCAATTCCGGCTACTGCAAATACAAAATAATTGGCCATTCCAGGGCGGATAAGCCGGAACATGGATGCCACTGCGTACACCATAAATGCTGCAACCATAGCTGGTAAAAACCGCAATTCCTTGTGTGCCAGAAATCGTGGGGAAATAGCCAGTAAACCCAGAACAATGGCTCCCGGCAAAAGCCATGCCATTAAAGCCTGAAATGCCAGCGACGGTCCGCCCAGTCTGAAACCCAGAGCAGTGATGGTTTGCGTTGTGCTGGGTCCTGGCAGAATGCTGCAAAATGCATTAATATCCAACAGGGTTTCTTTGTCACAGAAGCGTTTTTCATCTACCAGGCGACGCATAAAATACGGGATATGCATTTGCGGACCACCAAAGGCAGTGCAACCCAGCCCAAAAACAGTTTTTAAAAATTGCCAGCGGCGGGCTTTTGCTATTTTTGCACCGGTATGCGTCACCTTATTGGCAAAAAAAGGGAATTCCTGTCATTTCAGGTTGTTTTGTTCGCCATTTTATTCCTTGTTTGGCTTCTTTCGTCCTGTGGAAACAGCAATGCGTCTTCAGATGCACATGTTTTCTGTCAAACCCGCACGGATTCATTGTGGATGGTGCTGAATCAAACCAGGGCCCGGTTTAATTACCGCATGGACGAAATTGCCCTGCGCAGGCAGGAAATGGACAGCCTGCTGCGAATCAGTAAATTTCACGATGGCAGCAAACTCAGCAAAGAGGATATTCAGGTACTTGAACAATATCATTCTATACTTGGAACCTACAAGCCCATTGCCAATACATATAAAAATCTGGTTCTTGAAAGTGAGGAGCATTTTTTTCATGTGAAAGCTCTGGACAAGGCGGTGAAACGCGGAGATTACGACAAAAGCGTTGAAGGTTTTAAAAAGGAATATGTCGAGCTGAGTGGTGAATTGAAGCATACCTATGCGGAAACAGAAGAAGTTACGTCCCGGTTAAATGCTGTTGAACCACTCTATCAGCGTCTCGCCCCGAAGGTTGATGCCATCATGGAGAAAATCACACCCCGTCGCTGAGTCGCCATGGCCAGTGCACTTTTCCGGGAAACCTGTTTCTGAATTCACGCAGGTATTCTGTTTTTTGCGCATTCCATTTTTGCAATGATTCCGCAGAAGTGTCCATGGGCTGGTGATTTTCCATGCGGTTCCAGCGGGCCGCTGCTACAGCGTATTCTATACACTCAGCGTCCATCCGGCTTTCGGCAAAACGTTGGGCTATGTATTGTACTGTCCACCTGGATGGGTGCGCCAGATCCTCTGCATAAAAACGGTGATCGCGCAACTCTTCATTTACAATTTCAAAGGCAGGGAAATAATCTGTTGCATAACGGTCGCAATCCTGCATAAAATCGCAAAGTGCACTCAGAAGGCGGGCTTTGGACAACGCGTTTTGCGTGATTCCCTCTTTCAGGTGTTTTACCGGACTGATTGTGAAAAGCAAGCGGATACCAGGGTTTAGCATTTTTAAATACTGCCGCATTTTGACCAGGCTGTCTTTTACCTCTGTTTCGGTTAAAAGGTAACGCTGAAATTCACGGCCCGGCACTTTATGGCAATTCGCCACCATTTGATTTTGAGCCACATGATACCAGACATAGGCGGTCCCCAATGTAAGGCAGGCAATGTTTGCAGTACTTAAAAAAATCCTGGCTTCTTCTGTCTGCCGGTTAAGAAGTTCCAGCAGATGGCCTGCATCTGGATGCTCAAATTTGCCGTGGTGGTCGAAACTCAGGAACAGGCCGTTGTGGTAGAATAAGTCAGCTTCTGTGTAAACGTAGCCTGTGGCAATTTGCTCTATTGCCCGGGCCATGGAAACGGGATTATACAGAATGCCGAATGGATTGATAAAGGTAGCCAAACCCAATGCGTGTAAAGTGCGGCCCATATTTTCTGTGAAGCAGGATCCCATAAAAAACATGGTATCATTCATGCCCACAAAATCCCTGTGTTCTATGGGGAAAGGGGTGATTAGTCCGGATTTCAGTTCATCCGCTTTCATTGAGCAGGCTTACAGTACAAAGGTACTTGCTATCTTCGGCCCATGGATATGGATCTCAGAAAAAAGGAGAACCTGCATGTGGTTTTCTGGTTGGTGAAGGATTTTGCCTGGTTGGCAGATTTGCAATGGCTTGGTGTCATCATGGCCTTGCCTACATTCCTGTTGTCCTGCTGGCTTACATGGAGATGCCGCAATAACAGGGCTGATTTTTTTCACAATATCGCAATTACTTGCTGGATTATGGGAAACATAACCTGGATGTGTGGTGAATTCTTTTTTGACGACACCAAACGTGCATGGGCGGTGCCCTTTTTCATTTTGGGTTTTGTTTTCATTGGCTACTTTTATGTATCGGCATGGCTGGGCAAGAAAAGGTCAGTTGAAACAAATCCCTGATTTTTTTCAGGCCATTCAATGTCTGATACAAATAACAAAAACCGCACAGCAAGGTGCGGTTTTTGTTTTGGAAAACCAGAAGGGTTTATTTTTTATGGCAGGCTACAAATGCCGCCCATTGTTTTTCTGTGAGTATTTCTTTTAAAGATATCAGGAATTTGCGGTAGCAATTTTGCAATGCAATGTCCAGTTTTTCCTTTAATTGCATTGCACGCAGTTCTTTGTTGAAATTCAGACGCAATTCGTGCAGTCCTTTTGCCAGTTGTTCCCTGCTTATTTTTCCGGATTTGGCCAGCTCCATCAGTCTTTGGGCTTTTGCTTTATAGGCTTGCTGCAATTCAGCATAAATAGCTCTTGCCCTGCGAATGGCATGTTCCCTGCAGTCTTTATATGCACCCAGTGCTTTCTTTACAGCAGCTACCTGGCGTTCACCCAATTGCAGCCCGCGGAGACAGGCAATAAAGGATTTGGAACGAATCCCTGCCCTGTCCTGATCGTTCAACCCATTTCCTGGGCCCTCCGCAACTTCCAGGTCGGTTTCATCTGCCAGATAATCTGTAGAAATACCTTCGTTCACGATTGAAAAATTGGCATTTTCATTGTCGAATTCAACGACCGGTTCATTCATCTCTGCTTCGGGTTGCTGCACCAGTGCAGTTATTTCCATATCTGAATCAGAAGTGAATTTCTGCACGTCATTTTTACGGCATGAGCTGAAGGCCACAAGCACTACCCCCAGTGCTAAAGCGGCGATTTGAATTTTGTTTTTCATCATACTTTCCTTTCGTTTGATATACTTGTTTGACTCATAAAATAAACAAAGGTTGCATGGAAAAGAAAAATATTTTTACAATGATAATATTTGGGTGTTTCAATTGTGGTATACTGTCCATTAATCATTTATCCTAAGCAGTTATTATGCCTCTCTGTACTGTCTCTCAAAATAAAGGAATAAAGTCCTCAGTCGTGTTGAAGAAAACTGGTTTATTCCCATAAAAAAAGGGTCGCATTTGCGACCCTTTTTACCCCCCCCTCTTATTTTCCTGCTTTCAGATTATCTCTTGTGGCAGGCTACAAACGCCCTCCATTGGTTTGTAGTGAGCACCCCGCGCAACTGACGCAGGAATTTTTCGAAACAATTGCGCAGTGCATCATCCAGCTTTTCGGCTATGTGTTTTGCGCGCAAATCTGTGCGGAATTGCACCCGAATGCTGGCCATGCCTGCTGCCAGTTGTGCCTTGGTTATGCTGCCTGCGCGAAACTGAGCCATCAGACTGTCGGCTTTTGCCTTGTAGTGTTTTTGCAACTGATGGTACAATTCACGGGCACGGTTCAGTGCTGTATGTCTGCATTCCATAAATCCACCAAGGAGATGGCGCACACTGTCTTTTTGTCCGCTGCTTAATCCCAATCCGCTTAAGCATTTTACAAATGAACGCTGACGGATACCCGCACGGATACTGTCATTGCCCCCTCCACCCGCAGGACCGGTTACAAAATCCATATCTGCATCTTCTACCTGAAAATCTGCAGAAATTCCCTCGTTTTCCATGTAAACATTGCCAGTGTTATCGTCAGCATACACGGGAACATTGTTCATGTCGTTCCCTGCTTGTGTGGTTAAGCTTTCCACATCATCCACAGTGGTTACAGTGCTGGCTTTCTTGCAGCCTTCGGCGGCAAACAGGAGCAAGGCCCCCGCCATTGCCATGTAAATCATTTGCTTTTTCATGTCTTTTCTTTTTGGTTGGTTATACATCTTTGTCGGGTATAAGAATCATTGGTTGCATGAAAGTTTAATAAAATAAATAAAAATATTTATTGGTAAAATTTTTGGGGGTGTGCAGCAGCAATGTTGTAATGCGCGCGCCTGTGTGCCCGGTTCATAATATTGCAGCAACTCTTTGCCTTGTCTCCCCGTTAACCGCTTTCATTATGTATTTTCGCACTCTCATACAGCATTTTATCTATGGATACCCAGGTTTATACCCCTTCCAATAAAGTACGCATCGTTACCGCCGCCAGCCTTTTCGACGGACATGACGCCGCCATCAACGTGATGCGCCGCATCATACAGTCTACAGGTTGCGAAGTGATTCATCTGGGCCACGACCGCAGTGTAATGGACGTGGTGAACACAGCCATTCAGGAAGATGCCAATGCCATAGCCATGACCAGCTATCAGGGCGGGCACAATGAGTATTTCCGCTACATGTATGATTTGCTGAAGGAAAAAGGAGCCGGGCATATCCGCATATTTGGCGGTGGTGGTGGCGTGATTCTTCCGGCGGAAATTCAGGAACTTATGCAGTATGGTATCACCCGGATTTACAGCCCGGATGATGGGAGATCTATGGGATTGCAGGGTATGATCAATGATCTGGTTCAGAAATCTGACTTTGCCACAGGCGAAAATCTGGGCAACGAGGCTGAGAACCTGCGTGCAGAAGATCACCTTGCCATTGCCCGGTTAATCAGTGCTGCAGAAAATTATCCGGAAAAACATGCCAATGTTCTTCAGTCGGTTCGTGAAAAGGGCAAGGCTGCTAAAGTGCCGGTGCTGGGAATTACCGGAACCGGCGGGGCAGGCAAGAGTTCATTGGTGGATGAACTTGTACGGCGGTTTTTACTTGATTTTCCGGATAAACATATAGGGATTATTTCTATTGACCCCAGCAAACGCAAAACGGGCGGTGCATTGCTCGGTGACCGCATCCGCATGAATTCCATCAATACCAGCAGGGTTTACATGCGATCGCTGGCCACCAGACAAGCCAATCTTGCCCTGAGTCCTCATGTGGATGATGCCATTGCGATTCTCAAAACAGCAGGATTTGACCTGATTATCGTTGAAACCTCTGGAATCGGGCAGAGTGACACGGAAATTACAGCACACTGTGATGTGAGCCTGTATGTGATGACCCCCGAGTATGGCGCTGCATCCCAGCTTGAAAAAATAGACATGCTGGATTTTGCCGATTTGGTGGCCCTGAATAAATTTGACAAAAGGGGAGCACTGGATGCGCTGCGCGATGTGCAGAAGCAGGTTCAGAGGAATCAAAAACGATTTGATCTGAAACCGGAAGAAATGCCGGTTTATGGCACCATCGCCAGTCAATTCAACGATCCGGGTATGAATAAGTTATACCGTGCAATCATGGACGCAGTTGCTGTAAAAACCGGTGCTGATTTGCATTCTGGTTTTCATGCCACGGATGAGATGAGTGAAAAAATCTTCGTGATTCCTCCGGGACGTACCCGGTACCTGAGTGAAATATCGGAAAACAACCGCCGTTACGATGAGGATGTGAACCGTCAGGCGAAAATCGCGGATACTCTGTATGGCATGGCCACAACCATTGCGGCATTTTCCTCTACTCCGATGGATGAGGCAGCAGATATCGATGACAAGCGGGAAGCCATTTTGCAGGGTGCCAAAGAGGGTAAGCGCGATATACTGGAACTGATGTTTGCTGAATTTGACCGTGCCAGAAAAGATCTGAATCCGAACATCTGGGCTATGCTTTCGCACTGGAAAGCAGAGGAAAAGCGATATAAAGATGAGGTTTTTACCTTCAAAGTGCGCGACAAAGAAATCAGTGTGGCAAATTACACAGAGAGTCTCAGCCATTTGAAAATTCCCAAGGTGGCATTGCCTGCTTTCAGTTCCTGGGGCGACAGGGTACGCTGGGCACTGCAGGAAAATACACCGGGTTATTTCCCTTACACTGCCGGAATTTATCCGTACAAGCGCGAAGGAGAAGACCCCACCCGCATGTTCGCCGGAGAAGGCGGGCCTGAAAGAACCAATAAACGTTTCCATTATGTAAGTCTGGGAATGCCAGCCAAGCGGCTCAGTACCGCGTTTGACTCGGTGACCCTTTACGGACGCGATCCCCACGTCCGCCCTGATATATACGGTAAAATAGGCAACAGTGGAGTGAGCATCTGCTGTCTGGACGATGCCAAAAAATTGTACTCCGGTTTTGATCTGGCCGACCCGAAAACTTCGGTATCCATGACCATCAACGGCCCGGCACCCATGTTGCTGGGATTCTTTATGAATGCCGCCATAGACCAGCAATGCGAAAAATATATCAAATCCAATGGGCTGGAGGAAAAAGTCAATACCAGAATTGAGCAGATCTATGCGGAGAAAGGCGTGCCCCGTCCTGTGTACAATGGTCCGCTTCCTGAAGGCAATGACGGGCTGGGACTGATGTTGCTCGGAGTTACCGGAGACCAGGTTTTGCCGGCTGAAGTGTATGCCGAAATCAAGAGCTATACCCTCAGCCAGGTGCGTGGCACCGTTCAGGCCGATATTCTTAAGGAAGATCAGGCGCAGAACACCTGCATTTTCAGTACCGAATTTGCCCTGCGTCTTATGGGAGATGTTCAGCAATATTTTATTGACAAAAAGGTACGGAATTTCTATAGTGTCTCTATCAGTGGATACCACATTGCAGAAGCAGGTGCCAACCCCATTTCCCAACTCGCCTTTACCCTGGCCAACGGATTTACGTTTGTAGAGTATTACCTCAGCCGGGGTATGCATATCGATGATTTTGCGCCCAACCTCAGCTTTTTCTTCAGCAATGGCACCGATCCGGAGTATGCTGTGATAGGCAGGGTTGCGCGCCGTATATGGGCAAAAGCCATGAAGCTGAAATATGGTGGCAATGCCCGCAGCCAGATGCTGAAATACCATATTCAGACCAGCGGGCGCAGTTTGCATGCGCAGGAAATTGATTTTAACGATATCCGTACCACACTTCAGGCACTCTATGCCATTTACGACAACTGCAACAGCCTGCATACCAATGCCTATGATGAGGCCATAACCACACCTACCGAGGAAAGCGTACGCCGTGCAATGGCTATTCAGTTGATCATCAACCGAGAACTGGGACTGGCTAAAAATGAAAATCCGTTGCAGGGCTCTTTCATCATTGAAGAATTGACCCGGCTTGTGGAAGAGGCGGTTCTTTCGGAATTTGACCGCATTACAGAACGCGGCGGGGTGCTGGGAGCCATGGAAACCATGTACCAGCGCGGAAAAATACAGGAAGAAAGTCTTTATTATGAAACCATGAAACACAGTGGTGAATTGCCTATCATAGGTGTGAATACATTCCTCAGCAGCAAAGGTTCACCTACCACACAGCCGCAGGAAGTCATTCGCAGTACCACCGATGAAAAGGAATTTCAGATCAACACTGTGCACAACCTGCATACCGGAAACAAAGAGGCGGCTCAGGCTGCACTGCGTAAGGTACAGGAAGCAGCAATACAGAACCACAATGTGTTTGAACTGCTGATGGAAGCCTGTAAAGTATGCACACTCGGACAGGTAACCGAAGCCCTGTTTCAGGTGGGTGGGCAGTACCGCCGCAACGTTTAATGCAGGTCCTTAAGTTCTGTTAACGTTCTTTTGGATTGCCCGGGATATCAGACCTGTGGCAACTCCAACAGAGAACATGGTAATGTGCAGAAAATTGATTTCACGCACCAGAGTTACTTGTATTGCAATCCAGCCACAAAGCAATACCCCCTGCAACCGGGCAAAGCCCAGTGAATAACTTCTTTTACGGATAACTGCATACCCTGTGTAAAGGCTGAAAATTCCAATAACCAGAAACAATACAAGGCCTGGCAGAAAATAATGATCAAAGGGGGAGTGTTTAAGGTATGATGTATCCATTCCCAGCAATTCCCCTCCGGGTCTGAGCATAAACATGCATCCGGCCACACATGCATTCAATCCCGTAAAAATGAGCAGGAATATCAGGAAAAACCGCATGAATTTCATCTGTTGTAGAAGGGCATACAGCTCTGATGCGCAGGGCAAATGTAAGAAATCGGCCTCATTGAATTATATTCGTCCTTTTAGTACGGATTTGTTTTTTATCGCAGCTTATGGAAAATTTTGAATGGGAACTGGCTCGGGATTTTATCAGGAATACTTCTACTGCCATCTATCTTACAGGTAAGGCAGGAACTGGAAAAACAACCTTTTTAAAAACCGTTTTGCCGGATTGCGGTAAAAAATATGTAGTGGTTGCACCTACCGGAGTCGCTGCCATCCATGCAGGCGGAATGACCATTCATTCCATGTTCGGATTGCCTACCAGGGCATATATTCCGGTAAATGACCCTGTGGATCCCAACATGGCGAATAACCCTTCCCATCTTGTCACCCATTTTCATTACCGGAGTGAAAAGGTGAAACTGCTGCGCGAAATGGAATTGCTGGTGCTGGATGAAGTGAGTATGGTGCGCGCCGATCTCATGGATGAAGTGGATCTCGCCCTGCGGTATGTGCGGCGCAGTCAATTGCCTTATGGGGGAGTGCAACTGCTGTGTATTGGTGACATGTATCAGTTGCCACCGGTTGTAAAAGACGATGAGTGGGCTTTGCTGGGCAGATATTACGACAGCCCCTATTTTTTCGATTCACTGGCATTTAAACAGCTGGATCCGGTGTATGTGGAACTGAAAAAAATATACCGGCAAAGTGACAGGAATTTTATCCGTATTCTGAATAATATACGGCATCAGGATTTGCAGGAAGAAGACTATGAAGACCTGAAACAGTGCTATAACAAAGACTTTGTACCCGATGAGCCCGGGTTTATTACCCTCACTACCCACAACAAAAAAGCCGATGCAATCAATGAAAGGGAATTGCAGAAACTGGAAGGCAGAGAACATCAGTTGAGTGCAGAAATTAAAGGGGATTTTGGCGAAAATATGTTTCCAACCGAACAAACGTTGCGGTTAAAAACCGGTGCCCAGGTCATGTTTGTGAAGAATGATACAAGTGGTGAACGAAAATTCTTTAATGGTAAAATCGGACTGGTGGAGAAAATAGACCGGGACGAAGGTCTCACCATCCGCTTTCCGGATACAGATGAAACCATTACCGTGCAGAAAGAGACATGGGAGAATATCCGCTACTCGGTAAACGATGCAGAACAGAAAATTGAACAGAACAGCGTTGGCAGTTTCATTCAGTATCCTGTGAGACTGGCCTGGGCTATCACCATTCACAAATCGCAGGGACTTACTTTTCAGAAGGCCATCATAGATGCTGGAGAGTCATTTGCTCCGGGGCAGGTCTATGTTGCCCTCAGCAGGTGTACGTCTATGGAAGGAATGGTCCTGCACAGTATGGTTTCCAACCGCAACATTATCTGCGATCCGCGCATTGTGCGGTTTTCTGAAAGAAATATGAAGGAAGGTGCCCTGGAAAACCGGCTGGAAGCCGATCGCCGCACATTTGAGTACACGCGGCTTATGCAACTGCTTTCTTTTCAGGGTCTCATGTCGGCAGTAGAGGATTGGGAGAAGAAAGCCATCCGCATTTCAAAGAAAAAGGAAACCGAAGTTCGCCGGCAAGGCTTGCTGATGGATAAGGCGTTGCGGAAACTGCAGGAAGTGGCAGACCGTTTTCATCTGCAGATCAAAGAATATTTGCAGCAATCGCAGAACGAGCAGGAAAGCATGATCTGGTTGAAGGAAAGGGTAACCAGGGCGATAGATTATTTCAGTGCTGAACTGGATAAGGAACTTACACGGCCGTTTCAGGTCTGGGCCAAACCCCATCAGGGGAAATCCAAAGCGGGTAAGTTTTATCAGTGTTGTTCAGATATGCAGCTTCTGCTGGAAACCAAGCCGGTCGCCATGCGCACCGTTTCTCTTAACGGAGAAAAATTATATACCGGGATTGAGCCAACAGTGCCGGAAGTATCGGATAAGCCTGAAAGAGAAGCGGGGTCCACGCTTGAAACCACCGTGAAGTTTTTTCAAGAAGGCATGGATGCCGCCGGAATCGCCGAAGCGAGAGGACTGGCCGTGTCTACCGTAGAGGGGCACCTGGCCCGTGCACTGCTGATGGGGATGATTGAACTGGAACAGTTGCTGCCGGAAGCACATATATCTGAAATACAAAGTGTGCTGGAAAAATATCCTGATGAACCACTTACTGTGGCAAAAACGCATCTGCCACCCGAATATTCATTCGGTCAGATTCGTTATGTTCAGAACTTCCTGAAAAGAGTGAAAATAAACCAGAGTGAGTGAGCAAGGTAAACAGCGCTGGAGGCTGGCACCTACGCCCAGCGGATATTTGCACATAGGGAATGTGTACAATCTGCTGCTGAACTGGCTCTGGGCCCGGGCAAATGGCGGTGGAGTCTTTCTGCGGCTTGACGACCTGGATGCCGGAAGGATTCGGTCCCAATATGTGGAAGACATTTTCCGGGTGCTGGATTTCCTTGGACTGGACTGGGACCTGGGTCCCACAGGACCGGATGATTTTGCACAGAACTGGTCTCAGCAATTGCGCCTTGATGCATATGAATCACTGCTCTGCCGGCTGCGGGAGAAGGACTGTGTTTTTGCCTGCACGTGCAGCCGTTCACAGTTGGAAGGGACTGGCGGGCTTTACCCCGGATATTGTGAACGCCTGGGACTGGATTTGGATTCGCCGGATTGCAGCTGGCGCCTGCGCATAACACATACTGAGGATATTCGTTTTCAAGACCGGTTGCTGGGAGAGGTGGCTTTGAATCCCGCCGAAGCCTTTGGCTCATTTGTGGTAAAACGCAGGGATGGGTTGGCCGCCTACCAGTTGGCCTCGCTGGCAGATGACATGCAATATGGTATATCACATATTGCCAGGGGCATGGATTTGCTGCCCGCTACAGGCATGCAGTTGTATCTGTCAGAGACACTTGGGCTCCCGAATTTTCACAACACGGTATTTCTGCACCATGATTTGTTGCTGGAGCAAGGCCGGAAACTGAGCAAGAGTGCCGGTTCACAATCCGTTTCTTTGCTTCAGTCCCATGATGCCTCATCTCTGTTTCAGGGATTTGCCAATTGGTGGGGTTATACAGATTTTGAATCACACGGTGGCTTGGCCGGCCTGCTTGACATTGCCCGGCAGGACCAAAGGTTGCGGTAAATAGCCCGGGCTCCCGCTATGCGTAACCCTTTGATCCCGGCAACTATAATGTGCCGAAATCCGGCGGGGAAGGTCTGCTCCGGCTGAAAAATCGTGAAACCTGCAATCAGCCGACAGCGTATCCGGGTTCTGTCTGAATATTAAATTTTTCAAAAGACAGTTGATTGGATGAGGGCATGATGCGAATATTTTGTAAAATTGTACAACCAATCAACCAATGTCAGGATTAAATCCATATACCGGTACCTGGGGACGAAGACAGGTGGTGCATTTGCTCAAAAGAACCCTGTACGGTGCAAAACCTGCAGACGTAGAGTATTTCCTGGGTAAAACGATTACCCAGTCTGTAGATGAGTTGCTTACATTGCCCGGTTCTGCCCCCGCGCCACCACTCAACTATTACGAAGGTCTGGACAACAGCGGCACGCCCATGAAAGATGCCGACAATGTGCCCAAAGGCAGCACCTGGGTAAACGGAACCTATGGGGATGGAACCACCAATTTCTTTCGTGGTGAATCACTGAAAGCCTGGTGGATTTCGAATCTGGTGAATCAGGGCCGAAGCATTCAGGAAAAGATGATGGTGTTCTGGAGTGATCATTTTGTAACAGAATTGAAAGCAGGGGGCGGGGCCACTGCGGCCTACCGTTTGATCGAATTGTTCCGCACCCACACTTTTTCACCCCTGCGTACACTCATGATAGAAGTGAGCAAAAATCCGCAGATGCTGCATTATCTCAACGGCTACCTGAATACCAAATTTTCGCCCGATGAAAATTACGGAAGGGAATTGCAGGAGCTTTTTGGGGTGGGAAAGGGCAGTGGAAGCCAGTATACCGAAAATGATGTGAAGGAAGCTGCCCGTATTCTTACCGGTCACAGTTTGGACTGGAATGCACAAACCTATAAATTTTTCGACACCCTGCACGACACCGGAGACAAAACGTTCAGTGCATTTTACGGAAATAAGGTGATCACCGGAAAATCAGGCTCAGCAGGTGCAGGAGAGCTGGATGAACTGGTGGATATGATACTGGCCACCGATGAATGTGCGAAATTTATTTGCCGCAAAATCTATCGCTATTTTGTATACCATGAAATTGATGCAACGGTAGAGACAAATATCATTGAACCGCTTGCCACAATCTACAGAAACAATAGTTACAATCTCAAACCGGTACTGGATAAATTGCTCAAAAGCGAGCATTTTTATGATGCGTCTGTAGTGGGTGCACAAATAAAAACACCGTTGGATCTGGTGGTTGGATTTGCCCGCGAAAACAGCATAACCCCGCCATCGGCTCCGTTGGAAACAGTCTACAGGTTTTATCTTGACCTGTATTATACCGCCTATATTCAGGCCCAGGCTCTGGGAGATCCGCCAAATGTGGCGGGATGGCCTGCTTTTTATCAGGGGCCTCAGTATTATCAGATCTGGATCAACAGCGATACCCTTCCCAAACGCATCAATTATACCAATTATATGCTGTATGGCGGGTACAACAATTCCTTCGATCCGGTAAAAGCAGCAGCGCAGTTCAGCAATGTGGCAGACCCCAATCAGTTTCTGTCCGATTTGCTGGGTGACATGTATTTGATTGACATTCTGAGTACCACCGTTTTTCTTATTAAAAAACAAATATTACTCAGCGGACAAAGCTCAGACAGTTACTGGTCGGATGCGTGGAATGACTATATCAACAACCCCGGAGATACTACGAAAAAACAAGTGGTGAGTACGCGCCTGCAAAATCTGTATGTGTACCTTACCCAATCCCCCCATTATCAGATTTTCTAAGAGCCGGAACATGAAAAGAAGCACATTTTTAAAAACCACCGGTGCTGCCCTGCTTCCGGTAACTGTGAATAACAATGCCCTGGCAGCCATGCGGCCCGATTCGTTGCTGTCCAGACTGGCAGCAATGGCTACACAAACCGACCATGTGTTGGTGTTGATAGACCTTGCAGGAGGAAACGACGGATTGAATACCGTCATCCCGCTGGACCAATACAGCAATTTGTCCACTGCACGAAGCAATATACTGATTCCATCCAACAAAGTATTGGGATTGAACGGGACAACTGCAACCGGACTGCATCCATCCCTGCAGGGGTTGCAGCAGATGTACAACAACGGCAAATTGCATATCGTGCAGTCTGTAGGGTACCCCAATCAGAATTATTCGCATTTCCGCAGTCAGGATATATGGTTCAGCGCCAGCGACAGCGACCAGTACGTGGCATCGGGCATGGCAGGCCGCTACCTGAACATGGAATACCCCGGTTTTCCGGTGGGTTACCCCAGCACCGCCAATCCTGACCCGCTTGGCATACAGGTGGGCAGTCTGCTCACCCTCATGTTTCAGGGCCCGGCCACCAATCTGGGTATGGCTATCACCGATCCGAACAATGTATTCAACAGCACCATCGGGATTCCGGATACGGCACCTTCTACCCATGCCGGCGAACAACTGACCTATGTGCGCACCATAGCCGAGCAAACCAGTGCTTACAGCAAAACCATAAAGAATGCGGCTGCTAAAGTCACATCGCAGAAACCCTATCCGGATACCGACCTTGCCAATCAGCTGAAAACGGTGGCCCGCCTTGTGGCAGGTGGTTTGCAAACCAGGGTGTATATGGTGAGCATTGGCGGATTTGATACACACAGTTCACAATCGGACAAAACAGATCCCACCAAAGGCATCCATGCCAACCTGATGAAAACCCTGAACGATGCCATCGTGGCGTTTCAGGCCGATTGTGAATTTCTGGGCATTGCAGACCGTGTGGTGGGTGCTACCCTCAGCGAGTTTGGCCGCAGAATCCGCAGCAATGACAGTATGGGAACTGACCATGGTGCCGCAGCCCCTGTCTTCATCTTTGGTAACGCTGTGAATGGGGGCAAAATGACCGGAGTAAACCCCACCATCCCCACAACGGTAAAGGTGGACGATAACCTGCCCATGCAGTACGACTTCAGACAGATTTATGCCACCCTGCTCAACGACTGGTTTTGCCTGAATGATACCCAGGTGGAAAACATATTGCTCAAAAAATTCAATTACCTGCCACTGATTGCACAGGGATGCAACGGAAACGCAGTGCGGAGTCTGGCCGGCAAAGGCAGGCTGCTGCTCAGTTGCAATCCCAATCCGTTTACCGATAGTGCGGTCTTGCAATACATCAGCAGTGGCCAAAGGGTGCAGATTTCTCTGATGGATTATGCCGGACGGATGGTGGAAACACTGGTTGACACCCAAATGCCTGCAGGCAGCCACCGTCTGGAAATGTCTCTGGCGCATATTCCGGCGGGCAAATACCTGCTGGTATATCAGGATCTGCAATACAGGCAGGTGGTACCGGTTCAGAAGATGTGAGTTCTTGTTTTTTCAAAAGAAGTATACGCTTTAAATGCTGTTCAATTCGCAGACTTAATGTGAATTGCTTTCAGACTTAAATTTGCTTCAACGCCACAGAATCAGCCCAGACGGTTTCCCACGTTGTGAATTGCTTTCAGACTTAAATTTGCTTCAACCATTTTTGTCATTTGCCAAGAATTCAAACGTTGTGAATTGCTTTCAGACTTAAATTTGCTTCAACTTTTAACCAATACCCCAACATCTTCATATAGTTGTGAATTGCTTTCAGACTTAAATTTGCTTCAACCTCAAATGCAATAACGGCAAACATTTCCTTGTTGTGAATTGCTTTCAGACTTAAATTTGCTTCAACACAACCGCGCCACAGATGCAGACCTACTGCGTTGTGAATTGCTTTCAGACTTAAATTTGCTTCAACATAGCCCAGGTGCTGAAGTACATGCTGGCAGTTGTGAATTGCTTTCAGACTTAAATTTGCTTCAACGTTTATATGGCGTTATTGTGATTTTTGCGCGTTGTGAATTGCTTTCAGACTTAAATTTGCTTCAACCCCGCGAAAGTTTTAGCGCGCTGGAAACACGTTGTGAATTGCTTTCAGACTTAAATTTGCTTCAACCCAGCAGTGGCATGCCACCCAAAACCCCAAGTTGTGAATTGCTTTCAGACTTAAATTTGCTTCAACCAGCATACCTGCGCGGCATACAGAATATAGGTTGTGAATTGCTTTCAGACTTAAATTTGCTTCAACTGAAGCCGCAAACAGCAAGGCGCACGAACTGTTGTGAATTGCTTTCAGACTTAAATTTGCTTCAACGGCTAAACTTGCGCTATATGCAAAGCGCGGGTTGTGAATTGCTTTCAGACTTAAATTTGCTTCAACCTATGTGCTGACCTGTACAACAGGTACACTGTTGTGAATTGCTTTCAGACTTAAATTTGCTTCAACTAAACGGGTTTTCCTTAACGGCAATGGCAAGTTGTGAATTGCTTTCAGACTTAAATTTGCTTCAACTTTTTTTGCCGTATGGTATCCCCAATATATGTTGTGAATTGCTTTCAGACTTAAATTTGCTTCAACTTCCGCTGAAAATGAATATATATTGCCTATGTTGTGAATTGCTTTCAGACTTAAATTTGCTTCAACACCCCGGCACAAATTACCGATTAAGTACAGTTGTGAATTGCTTTCAGACTTAAATTTGCTTCAACGAAAAATGCGCTGATTAACAAAACCCCGTTGTTGTGAATTGCTTTCAGACTTAAATTTGCTTCAACGTACGGTGTGGGCTGGATGAACCGGATGCGGTTGTGAATTGCTTTCAGACTTAAATTTGCTTCAACATTCGGGTGTCAAGTTTCTTGCAACGTCTGGTTGTGAATTGCTTTCAGACTTAAATTTGCTTCAACCCCACTCCTGGTAGTGGTATGCCTCGCCTAGTTGTGAATTGCTTTCAGACTTAAATTTGCTTCAACTGCAACAATATCATCATGCGTTACATCAATGTTGTGAATTGCTTTCAGACTTAAATTTGCTTCAACTATCTGTTGGTCAGATGCTTTGGCATTTTGGTTGTGAATTGCTTTCAGACTTAAATTTGCTTCAACATGACTTCGGATGAATACTTTGCCCTGTTAGTTGTGAATTGCTTTCAGACTTAAATTTGCTTCAACATCACAGTAGTTACTTCTGTAGGGCTTGCAGTTGTGAATTGCTTTCAGACTTAAATTTGCTTCAACTTAAGTGCCGCCAGTACCGATTCCACATTTGTTGTGAATTGCTTTCAGACTTAAATTTGCTTCAACCCGCAGGTGGCAACTATGCTATTCCTGCCGGTTGTGAATTGCTTTCAGACTTAAATTTGCTTCAACCTGCCACACATGATGCAATTACAGCGGGTAGTTGTGAATTGCTTTCAGACTTAAATTTGCTTCAACTCCCGCATGCACTGGCTTTTTTCCCTTTCCGTTGTGAATTGCTTTCAGACTTAAATTTGCTTCAACACAGCACTTTTCCCTTATCGTACAGTTCGCGTTGTGAATTGCTTTCAGACTTAAATTTGCTTCAACCTCTGGACTGGGATACCGTTGTGGACCTGGGTTGTGAATTGCTTTCAGACTTAAATTTGCTTCAACGTTTATCCGCAGTTTCCACACTTGCAGGCTGTTGTGAATTGCTTTCAGACTTAAATTTGCTTCAACCTCAAATACAATAACGGCAAACATTTCTTTGTTGTGAATTGCTTTCAGACTTAAATTTGCTTCAACATAACTGGAAGTAGCAACCTTATAGGCACTGTTGTGAATTGCTTTCAGACTTAAATTTGCTTCAACAACGTATCGCGCAATCCTTCCAACTCTTTCGTTGTGAATTGCTTTCAGACTTAAATTTGCTTCAACGTTCCCATAGCACTTGCAACATCTGTTAAAGTTGTGAATTGCTTTCAGACTTAAATTTGCTTCAACCGGTAAGGTACAAACCATGTATGGCAATAGGTTGTGAATTGCTTTCAGACTTAAATTTGCTTCAACTAGTTCCGGTTGCTGTGTAATCACGACTGAGTTGTGAATTGCTTTCAGACTTAAATTTGCTTCAACCGTAAAAGGATAAAGTTCGCCATGGGCGGGCTTTATCCTTTGTTTTAGGATTGAGATTGTGTGGAATGTGACGGCCAGTTTGCAGTGAAACTTCCTTTTTTTGCATTCTGTCAGAACATTTCCAGTTGCTGTGAGGCAGGGGGGGCAGTTGCTATCGCACCGGCTCTGAAGAATTCCATATCCCCAAATTGTTTGTCAGTGAGTGTGTATATGATGACTTCGCCTTTAGGTGGCAAAAAAAATTTCACCCGCTTTGTATGAACCAGGGCATTCTCATAGCTCGGACAGTGTCGTTTGTAAATACTAAACTGCATCATGGTAAAGCCATCTTTGAGCAGGCATTTTCTGAAAAGTGCTGCCTGCTTCCTGTCCGTTTTGGTTTCGGTGGGAAGGTCGAAAAAAACAAATACCCACATAACTCGATACTGATTAAACCGGTTTGACTCAGTTTTTTTCATGACCCTAGAACCATTTCCGGACAAAGGAGTTTGCGTGTTTCCCCGTTGTAGCATTGCACCAGACTTGCCGTCATTCTCTGTGCGGCATTCATCAGTGGGGATAATTCCTTCCCGATTATTACATCCAGCACCGGGATGGTAAGCAGGGATTGCTTTATTTCTTTGGTCAGTTCGTCGGGCAAGTCGTTGCCGTAATCCTCTATAATAGATAACACCAGTTTGTCTACTGCCGGCCTGAAGGGTTCCATAATATCATCGGCCAGACAATAGGGATTGTATTTGTTGTGGTGGTGCAGTCCCAGTGCCGGATGCAATCCGCTGCCTACCAGACTCCTTGCTACCACTGCTCTTAACACAGCGTACCCGTAATTGAGCAAATGATTGGGTGAGGGGCCGTATCTATACCTTTGAAAAGGCCCTTTATCCTGAAAGAGCAATTTCCAGTATAAAGCAGCAGCTCTGCCTTCATGGTTTCCGGCATCGCCACTTTGCACTTCCGCTATAAGCACCCGGAGTGGAACTGAGTCCGCTTGAGACCAATCCAGTATCGCAGCTTGATTGGCAATCTTGGACTGAACAATCTGTTTCCATATTTGTTTCCTAAGTGGCTCACTGCTGTCCATTTGGTGTCTGAGAATGGCAGTGTGGATGTGGTGGTTTTCGAGTGGAAGTAACAGACCGTTAGGTAAGTGTCTTGAATCGCACCAAAGAATGGCAACGCCATTTTCCAACAATGCATTTACGATTCCGTGTGTAACACATACTTGCGGATGGTCCAGTATAAGTATGCCAATGTCTTCAACCGGTGCCTTATTCGTATTTTTTAATTCATCAAAAAATTCCAGTTGATTGAACCGAAGCCTCAATGTAAAGGGATTGCCAATATAAATGGTCCGTTTAAGCAATTCTTATAATTTCACCCAAAGCATTGATTTGCACCTTTTGAATCGTGGTAAATTTCGACAATGATTGTATTCTTTTCATCGCAAAGGGGAGTTCGAGTTCTAAATTGGTTTGGTATTGATGTCTGAAAACATAATCACCCGCACTCAATTTTTGCAAACGATATATATAAGGTGTGAGTTGATTTGTCTCATGGCTGTGTTTTAGTTCCTCAGGTAATTCTATTAGAAACAAGTCGTTGATTTGAAGAGTCATATAGACTTCACCCTTTTCCGGGTCAGGATTTGTATTGATCACCGGATAAATTTTCCCTGTGGTTCGCCAATTTTGTAAAGCACTTTCAACGACCTCCCAAAACGAAACAATTTTTTCAGTAAACTTACCAGTCGCATCCTTATAAATAATAGCATGGTGGTTGTTTCCCAATACGGCGTAGCCAGTTCTTACAGGTACAAGTGAACTCCTATCCTCAACGGTTACCGTTTTTATCGGGATTCGTTTGTTCTCATTTAAATAAATCGGATTGCTTGCATAATCTTTGAATGCGGCTTTAATACTTCCAGCTTCTTTTACCCTTTGCTCAACCAGGCGTTTGATTCTGGTGTCCGCTATTTTGGTTATTTGGGCAGTCGTCAGTTGTTCAGATAACTTTACCCTTTTTGTAAATACATAGTCCCAAATCAATGGTTGAGTTATGATAGCTCCATTCACATTTAATCCTTCTTTTTTCAATGTGGTCAAAGCTTTTTTGGCATCACCGGATGATTTTACAAATTCAAGCAATGCAGTTTTTACTTCAACCGATACCAAATTGCCGGGATTCTCTAACGCCTCCTTCCAGTCTGTCTTTTTGTATCTTTTTATTCTTCCCATTATGGTGTCGTTGTGCAAACTGCCTCTGGGTACCCAGGTTTCCTGTGTTGCGGTTTTCCCATTGGCCAGCTTGATTTTGTTGGTCTTTTTGGTCAACAATTTGGAATTGGGTTTTTTAAAGCTGACCAGAATCCCATTCAGGTGTTCGGTCACCAGTTTGCGCATATCTTTGATGGGCGCAGGGAAATCGTATGGAGATTCTTTTAAATTCTGATAGGTGAGATAATTGGCTGAAAGCGTATTCAGTCTTTGAATATAGGATTGTTTGGTTAAGGCAATGGCGAGTGCATCCAGCGCATGGTGGCGGTGGTCTTTGCGCTTTTCCCAGTTGGTTATTTTCTCCACTATTTTCCCGGGTAGTACTTCCACAGGATTGGTAAGTCCCGCTTCACGGTATGTCTCCATATTCACCTCTTCAAGTACATGCTTTAAATTCCATTTTTCTTTGAGCAGATCTGTCACGCTTCCTGTGGTTGTATATACATTTTTACAAACCTGTTTGAGCATAGCAATGGTTTCTCTTGCTACGTATTGTGTGTCATTTAGCTGCCTGTTTAGAAAGTCTGAAGGGATTTCATCACCTTTCATTAAGAGATTGTCCCTTTTGGGTGTGCTGATTTTTTTCAATTTGAAAAGCTTAGCTATACTGGATAAATAGGCCTCAAAATCTTCTTTGGGCTTTGATGCCATATAATCATAAGCTGTCATTTGGCCTTTGTTCCGGTTGCAGGAGGTGTGCGCAAGAATAAAGTTGGTATGCGCATCAGAGAATATGCGGCTTCTGGGTATGATATGTTCTATGTCTGCATTGCCTTTGTATACATCCTCAAATTTGATATGCCTGGTGCAATACAAACACATCTGGTCCGTTTCTTCCCATAGCCGCCATCTTTGCACATCACGCATATTTACCCTTTTGAATCCATATCGTTCTTTTAAATCATGGATGATTTCATCAGCTTGTTTTTTTCTGTTGTTATTTTCAGTAAATACGCGCTTTCTTTTTTTTGCATTGCTTTTTAACTCCCTTGCCATTTCAATCCGAAACTCGTCGGGTTTGCCATACCTGTCAGTAATGGTATTAACTACATTGACAACCTGATTGAGAATCTGTTCAACAACCGGATTTCTCAATGTGTTTGGCAATACTGGAGGTAAAATGTCTTTAATGTTGGTTACGTTATATATATTGCTGTGGTGTTCATATTTGGCTTCAAGAACGGCCTTGTCGTAGGTCAAGCCTTTTAACAGGTGTGGCAAAATTCTGCGGATAGCTTTAGAACTCAATGAACCGTAATCATTGGTATATCCTATTTTTTTTGCGATTTGAACTGCGGCCGTTTCAGTGAAATTCAATTGGGATTGTAATGCGTGAATTACATCTTTTTCGGTTTCCAGACTATAAGTGATATGCCAGTATTTGACGAAAGGATGTTGCTCGGAATATTCCACACCCTGACTCAACCAGGACCTCATTAAGGTTTCTTCTCCAATCTCTTTCAGTGCAAGATAACAGTTAATCCATGTGAGATTTCCGGGAATTTCTTCATAATTCAGGGTGTATTCTCCATTTTTTAGCCCCATGATTTTCAATATACCTGTAGCAGAGATTTTGCGCTTTAAATGTAATTCTTCAAATAACTTCAATCTCTGAATTTCAGTGGGAAGCACTTCTTCTCCATCGTATGCCTTGGCTACCAGGTTATTTATCACTTGCCAGATTCTGAAACTTTGAAACAGTGGATGAGATTTGGGTATGACCTTTTTGTAAGGTTCAAATGTGCAATTGGAAACCAAATGCTTTGCACTTTTCAGAGGTCTTTGGTAATAAATGATTTCGTTTCGTATTGCACGGTATAAAGTACCCCGGTTATCTTTTTCTTCGGGTCCACCAGTAAGTAAAGATGGATAATGCTTTTTTTGCTCATTCCATATCGCATCAAATTCCCGTTGGTAGTCAGTTCGTAGAAATGTGCTTTCCCTAAGACGATATAGCGGGTTCTTCTGGAGTTTCTTATAGCAATATTGGCCAATCGTTTGAAATTCTACTTCCTCATGCAGTTCCTGAATCCTGGCCAGATATTCAGAATCTGATTCCTCAGGATTATATCCTTTGCGCATGCTGCTATATCCCCGTTTCTGATTCAGGTGAAAAAATATCCTACCCAATTCTGGCAATGTAACCATTTCAACCGCTGCTTTAGCCCGTAATCCATATAATTCCAACGCTGATACTTTAAGCATCAGGTCTTCATCTGGCATCATGTTGTATTGTTGCAATATTTCGGTTAATAGGGTTCTGCGCAATTGATATCTGTCTGTTCCGCGCCTGATTCCGCGGTTGGTTCTTCTGTCAGCATTGCGGCTGGCGGAATTGCCCTGATAAAATTTCAAATGAAAGTTGGGATCTTCATTTACAATGCGAACACCCATTTTTAGAATCTGAGGTTCACCACTTTCAGGTTCTTTAATAATTGCAAATCCTACGGAATTGACTCCAATATCTAAACCTACAATTAATTTTGATTTCATAATTATTTGCAAATTGGTAAATAGTTTCTAATTTTGCAAGTGAAGCAATTCACAATAAGGATTATTCCGTTGTGAAAACTACTCCAGGGGCCTCACGCAAGTGGGGTCGCTGTGTTTAAGGCACTTTTTCACATCCTCATCACCGGCACCCACACTTCTTCCTCTGCGTTGGGATCGGTGGCACTGTAGCCGGGGGGTAACAATTCGAAATGGGGTCGGCTATCGATAAGTAGCCCGGCCTGGGGAAGGCTTTCTGAGAATACAGCCTTGAAAAAAGAAGAAGCACCCGATGGCAACCCTTGGTATCTGAATACAGCATACTCTCCTGCCGGAATCAGAAGCGTGTGCATGCCTTCAGGCAGCGCCTCCCCGGTTTCCACTTCAACGCCAGCCCATTTTTGTACAGGGGCAAACGGGTTGAAAAGGCCGTTTTCTGATGGCTGATATACACTGGCTGAGACCAGATGCCCGCCCAGCCGGTTTTTTATCCCGCGCAACCGTGGCATAAACTGTTGCCAATGGCGGGTATCGGCCTGCATTACATTTTCAAAATTGGCGGGAATACCTGCTATCCATCTTTGGGGGGAAGTCAGAAGCTGAAAGGAAGGAGCAGCCATTCCGGCAAAGGTATGCCGTGGATAGTTTTGGTAAAACTGATTTTCAGGAAGCTGTGGTAGTCCGGTATTTTCGAGGCTGCATGTTTGCCAGACGAATTGCCGATACCTTAAAGATGAAAGAATGGCAGGTGCAGCAGGTGCTGCGCCTCACGGACCAGGGAGCCACCATTCCGTTTATTGCGCGATACCGCAAGGAAAAAACCGGCAATATGGATGAGGTGGAACTGCGCAATGTGGTGGATTTGTACGCAGATCTGCAGGAACTGGAAAAACGCAGAACCTATATACTGACGCAGATACAGGAGCAGGGCAAACTGACTCCCGAACTCAAACAGGCTTTGCAACAAGCTGTTGAATTGCAGCAGTTGGAAGATTTGTACCTGCCTTTTAAACCCCGCAGAAGAACCCGTGCTGATGTGGCGAGGGAAGCAGGGTATGAGTCACTGGCGCAAGCCATGTTTGCCCAAAAGGGAGATGCCTGGTTGCACAAATGGGAACAAATGGTGCCAGACCCTGCCGTAGGGAAGGCAAAAGCACTGGAAAATGCACGGGATATAGTGGCCGAGTGGATCAGTGAAGATGCTGCCCTGCGGGCAAAATGCCGCAGGATGATGGAGGATAGCGCTGTATTGCATTGCCGGGTTACCCGCGGCAAAGCCACTGTGCCCGAAGCCCAGAAATACCGCGATTACTTCGATCATCGTGAGAAACTAATGGCGTGTCCATCCCACCGGTTTCTCGCCATCTGCCGCGGCGAGAATGAGGGTTGGCTGAAAATGCAGGCTGAATGTGATGGGTATACCGTAAAACAGTTGTTGAAGCGGCACTGCCTGCGGGGGTATGGAGATACCCAGGATCAGATACAACTTGCCATGACAGACGCATGGGATCGCCTGCTGCATCCCTCACTGGAATCTGAATTGTTTGACGTGGTGCGCAAAAGGGCAGAGGAGGAAGCCATAGCAGTGTTTGCGGCCAACGTAAAGCAATTGTTGCTGGCACCACCGCTGGGAGAAAAAGCCCTGCTGGCCTTAGACCCGGGTTTCAGAACCGGTTGCAAACTGGTGGCCCTTGATGCCAATGGCAATTTACTGGCACATGAAACCATTTTTCCGCACGAACCCCAGAGGCAAACCACGGCTGCAGCCAATCTTCTGCGGCAATGGGTGGAAAAATACAAGCCTGCTGCCATTGCAATAGGAAATGGCACGGCCGGGCGCGAAACAGAAACTTTCTGTAAGTCTGTCTCCGGTCTTGACCTGCCGGTATATATGGTGAATGAGGCAGGGGCCTCCGTGTATAGCGCTTCTGAGGTAGCCCGTCAGGAATTTCCCGATAAAGACGTTACCGTGAGAGGTGCCGTGAGTATAGGCCGCAGGCTGATGGATCCGCTGGCAGAGTTGGTGAAGATTGACCCCAAAAGCATTGGTGTGGGCCAGTATCAGCACGATGTATCACAAGTGCAATTGAAGAAGAGATTGAATGAAGTGGTGGAATCGGCGGTGAACGCAGTGGGGGTAAATCTGAATACGGCCAGTGCATGGTTGCTGGAAAGGGTGAGTGGTCTGGGCCCGGTGCTGGCGAAGAACATCGTGGAATACCGGCAAGTCCATGGTCCATTCCGCAGCCGCCGGCAATTGGCTGATGTGCCAAGACTGGGAGACAAAGCCTTTGAGCAATGTGCCGGTTTTTTGCGAATCCGGAATGCCGGGAATCCTTTGGACAACAGCGCTGTGCATCCGGAACGCTACCCCTTGGTTCAAAAAATGGCGGCAGATATGAAAATGCCTCTGGAGGAACTGTTGAGAGATCCGGAGAAAGCGGATAAAATTCCACTCGATCAGTACATATCTGAGTCAGAGGGCGTAGGACTCCCCACATTGAAGGATATTGTTCATGAGTTGAAAAAGCCCGGACTGGACCCCAGAGGGGATTTGCTGGAAGTGGGATTCAGCGATTCCGTGCGTAAAATCAGCGACCTGGAACCGGGGCTTGAACTAAAGGGGGTTATTACCAACATCACAGACTTTGGCGCATTTGTGGACATTGGTGTGAAACAGGACGGCCTGGTGCATGTTTCACAACTCAGCCGCAAATTTGTGAAGCATCCTTTGGAAGTGGTAAGTCTGGGTCAGCATGTAACGGTACGGGTTATGGATGTGGATGCCGGCCGAAAGCGAATCAGCCTCACCATGAAGTTTGATTCCTGAGTCTGAGCAGTCAGATGCGCCGGAATATGAGTTTTTTTACCGACGGTTTCTTGCCATCGTCAATGACAATGGTGCGGGTTCCTATCAGAGAATCCCGGCCCGGACTCAGTTTAAAATAGTATTTCTCGCGTGAATCTCCGCTGCCGTACGTGGTGTCGTCGAAACTGAGTTCCATGCGGTTGCCAAAGCAGCGTGGATTGGGAAAATTCACCACGGGTGCGGCCAGATCCCCATACAGGTTTTTTTCAACGGATATGTTTTCACAGGAACCGGATACGGTGATGAAGAAGTTGAATTCCGCAGTATCCCATTTTGCTGTTTCTGTGTTCCATTCCTTCAATGGTTCCCAACTGCCGTAAAGGGTTTTGTCTTCTTTATGGCTGCATCCACAAAGGAATATGGCTGTTACAAAGAAAATGGAATAAAAACCGGAGTGCATGGTGCAATGATAAATGATTGATGCCATTCTCCGCAAGTCCACCGGGCATTGTATTACCTTTGCAGAATCAAAAATGAGTGAAGCAGTGGAAACCGGAAAACGCATAGTAACAGCACCCACAGGAACCCAATTGACCTGCAAGGGTTGGGTGCAGGAAGCGGCCTACCGCATGATACAGAACAATCTGGATCCGGAGGTGGCAGAACGCCCCGAAGACCTGATTGTGTATGGAGGACTCGGCAAAGCGGCCAGAAACTGGCCGGCCTTTGACAATATTCTCAAAGCATTGACACAACTGGAGGAAGACCAGACCCTGATCGTGCAAAGTGGCAAACCGGTCGCTATCCTGCCTACCCATAAAGATGCTCCGCGGGTACTCATAAGCAACAGCCAACTGGTACCGAACTGGGCCAACTGGGACCATTTCCGTGAATTGGAAGCCAAAGGTCTGATGATGTATGGACAAATGACCGCCGGAAGCTGGATTTACATCGGTTCACAAGGCATTGTGCAGGGCACCTATGAGACTTATGCCGAATGTGCCCGTCAGCATTTTGGCGGCAGCCTGAAAGGCACCCTGAATGTCACAGCCGGATTGGGCGGCATGGGTGGTGCACAGCCTTTGGCCATCACCATGAACGGGGGGGTAGCCCTTATTGCCGAGGTAGAGGAATGGCGCATACGCAAAAGGCTTGAAACCCGCTATCTGGATATGATGGCCAGAACTGTGGATCAGGGAATTGATATGGCACTCACAGCCAAAGAACGGGGTGATGCAGTTTCCATCGGTGTTCTGTGCAACGCAGTGGATTTGTTGGAACGGATGGTGCAGCGCGGTATCACACCGGAAACACTTACGGACCAGACCAGTGCGCATGACCCGCTGATAGGTTATTATCCCGAAGGAATGGATGTGGAAGCAGCAGACCGCCTCCGCAGGGATAATCCGGATAAGTATGTGGAATTGAGTTATTCCACCATGGTTCATCATGTAAAACTCATGCTGGAGTTACAAAACCGCGGATCTGTCACCTTTGATTACGGGAACAATCTGCGTGGCCGTGCATTTGAAAAAGGACTGACCAATGCTTTTGATTTTCCCGGTTTTGTGCCTGCCTTTATACGCCCCTTGTTTTGCCAGGGTAAAGGCCCTTTCCGCTGGGTGGCACTCAGCGGCGATCCGGAAGATATTTATACCACAGACCGTGAAATTTTAAAACTGTTTCCGGAAAACGAAAGCCTGCACCGTTGGATCGCTATGGCACAGGATAAAATTGCCTTTCAGGGATTACCTGCCCGCATTTGCTGGTTGGGTCAGGGCGAGAGAGAAAAGGCCGGATTGCTGTTTAATGAACTGGTGCGCACCGGGAAGGTTAAAGCACCCATCGTCATTGGACGTGACCACCTGGATACAGGCTCTGTTGCCTCGCCAAACCGTGAAACAGAAGCCATGCTGGATGGAAGTGATGCAGTTGCCGACTGGCCCATCCTGAATGCACTGGTGAATACTGCAGGAGGCGCAAGTTGGGTAAGCCTGCACCATGGAGGTGGTGTGGGTATGGGCTATAGCATCCACTCCGGCATGGTCATTGTGGCAGACGGGACTGAAGATGCCGACCGCCGGCTGAAACGTGTGCTGTACAATGACCCCGGAATGGGTGTGATCCGCCATGCCGATGCCGGTTATGAAATTGCTAAAGAAACTTCACGGCAGCATGGTTTGGATCTGATGGCCAAATTGAATCAGTAACCCGAACGTTTATTTCTTTTTAGAATGTTTGTTCGGTGCCGGGAAGGCATCGGTTGTCTGCATGGTGCGGTGGCATCCCCGCGTGAATGTCATTTTTGCCTGTCGGTTCAGAACCCAGCCCACACTTGCATTTATCGCATAAAGTCCAAACTGTTTGGGAGCATTTGTGTATTGAATCTGCTCCACGGCTGCAATCAGGGAATAACGGATACTGTGTTTTTTTCTGTTCAGTTCCCTGCTTATTCCCAGTTCATACAATACGGGTGAATACACAAATTGCTGGCGGAAACCGCTGTTTGGTTGCACATCGTAATAGTTGGCCTCCAGCATTTTGAAAGGCTTTTTGTAACCCAGATAAACATAGGTGAATTGTTCCTGTTTTACATGGTGAATGGGTATTTCCAGTCCACAAGAGGGTGAAATGTACCAGACCTGTGAGAATTGGAGTCTGGCATTTTCAATCTTGTCCTGATCTGCACGGAAGCCAAATGTTGCATCGAGTCCTGCACGCAAACGAAGCGGATAACTGGTGTGTCTGAGGTAGGCCGCCGCACCCAATCCAATGGCAGGGGTTGCTCCGCTGCGAAAATCATTTCGCGCCTGAAATGTACTCCCTGTGACCTGTGTTCCGGCTCCGTAAAACCAGGTTTGTGCCGTCAATGGCAGGCAAAACAGACTGCAACAGAGGTGCAGAATTATTCCTCGTCGAAGATGGTAGCCAGCCATTTTTCATGCTCCTTTCTGTTTTTCATCACGGGTTTCATATGGAATTTCAGTCCTGGTGCCACATTGAAGGTGGTGTCATATTCATAGAACAACCCATTTTTTACACCGTGGCAGATGGCTGTTACCAGCAGGGTGTCCGGAAATCCATCGTAACCTCTGCTTTTTACATTGAACTCACGCTTGCTTGTATCAAGGTATAATCGGATGGCGCTGCGCAGTTTATGAACCACCACAAACACATCCGTGCAACCCATGAATGTATCGGGCAGCACAACCCTTATATCTGAGCATGGCTTTTGATGGTAAAAACGGTCGCAGTTGATCCAGCCTTTTTTACGAACCGGCATATTGAACATCCACTGGTTGTTGCGCCAGATTCTGTTTGCTGTGTCTGTTCCTGCAGTCCATGTTTGGTTGGATGGATTGAAATAGAATGAACCGAAACCACTGGTTGATGCACCCGGTTTTGAAGATGCCGGCACGGCCATATAAACGGGTTGGGTCGGATTTACATCCACCCTTTTCGCCGGAGCATCAGGTATGTTGGCTTCCAGTTCTATCATACCTGCGCTTTCCAGCATTCCATTGTCGGTTTGAGTGGTGATTCCGGTCAGAATAATTTTAGAAGGTTGTTGCAGTTCTCTTACCTGAATTTGAACCGTACCTGACGTGGCGGGCTTTCCGTCAACCATCAGGCTGCCGGGTTCTATCATAAGCTGGGTGCCTCCGCTGCAGGTCAACTGTTGGCTGTTCGCCATATTGATGGTGAATGTCTGGACCGGTGGCAGGTTCTGGGCTTGCAGATCAGCTATGCTGAAAGCTCCGGCGGAAAACTTCGCATTGGGCAAGGGGTTGATATAATTCAATTCCCGACCGCAGGCAACAAGTGCCAGTACCATGACCAGCAGGTTGCAGATTATTAAATTTAACTTGTTCTTTTTCATAACATCAACAATTGCTTTTAACACTAAGACGATATTTTAAGGGCAAGTTGCCTGAAAGGTCAGATAATTTTTCAACGGTCACAAAAAAAGGCCGTCTTGCGAACGGCCTTTTCGTGTATCAAGGTAGTGTCTTATTTCTTCGGAACTTTCACGTCCGGAAGGTCAGCTTTCTGCTCTGTAGCAGGCTTGTTTGAGTTGCGCTTGGAAGTGGCAGGTTTGCCAAAAGATGCGGCTACCAGGGAAATAACTACTATGAGAATGGCACCACCCCAGGTGATTTTTTCTACGATATCTGTGGTGCGTTCCACGCCAAAAATCTGGTTGCCCTGTGAGAAGTTGGAAGCGAGCCCTCCACCTTTGGGGTTTTGCACCAGAATGATTAGCATCAGCAGGATGGAAACGATGATTCCGAGTATGAGTATAAAGGTCATGATTTGAGTTCTTCTTTAATTTTTTCGATCAGGGCTGCAAAGTACGTACTTTTCTGCGGAAATTTCAATTGCAACTTCTCGTAAATGCGGATTGCGCCCTGAAAATTCTGCTGTTTTTCGTATACCCGTGCCAGTGTTTCTGTGACAAGGTCATCGGGCAGTGTTTCACTTTTTTTAGCCTGTAACTGGGGTTGATAAAACTCTGCCTTGGGTCTGCTTACCCCTGGATTGGTGCGAATAAAGCGGTCTATTAGTTCGTCCTTGTGCGTTTTGTGCTCGTCTTGCCTGAGGGTTGCATCTTCCGGCTGTTGCCTGTTCTCTGGTTTGCGAGGGTGGCTGAGCCAGGAAAAAAAGTCATCTCCCGTCTGTATTTCCGGCTCTTCACTGAAATAGTCTTCTATGTTGTATACCGCGGCGCGTTTTACGAGTTTGGGCCGGGGAATGTCTTCGTATTCAGATTCTGGTTTTGAAACCGGCTGTTTTTCGGCTGATTCTGTCTTTAAGCTGGCAGCCATGGTTCCCTCTGTTTCATCCAGCACCTGTAACCGTATCCCGGCATTGTAAAGGTCAGGTCCGGGTGTTTCGGCTCTCAGGTCTTCATCACTGGCTTCAAGCAACGACAAAGCCCCGGAGTCGCCGGGCATGAGCACAGTCCCTGTATATTCCACTTCCCTGATTTCTGATCTCTCCTCAATCTGGTCCTGCACGGGTGCCTCAATCCGGTTCTGTACTTCAATTTCCGGGATAGTCGTGGGAGTCAGGGCTTCATCAAACGTGCCTATTTCCTCAAATACCTCTTCCTCCGGCCACGGATCGGACAGCTTTTCTTCTTTCTCAGGAGGGTTTTCAATCATCATTTGTGCTTCAGCCTCCGGCGCAGTTCCGGTTCCAGTTACTGCGTGTGTAATTGCTGTGTCAACTGAGGTGTCTGCCTCTGCCACTTCACTTGCGGGCAGGATTGCCACTGTTTCGTTTTCTTCAATGTCTTTGGTGGCTTCTGCATGCGGTTCCGTTGCGGCTGGCAATTCTTCCACAACGGCATCATTTTCCGGTTCAGGGTTGTGATGTATCCAGTCTTTCAACCATGCCCGGTCAGGAACCCGCAGTGCAGTTCTGGTCAGGTTTTCTGCATAGCGGTAGTCATTGTGCTCGTGGTAATAACGGCACAACAATACCTGTGGTGTGGCGAACCAAGGGAAATCCCTGGCGAGCTGTTCCAGTTCCAGCGCATCCTGTGGAGTAATCAACCCCGGGGTAAGCCCGATTTGTGAGAGTTTTTCTGCGTTCACCAGTCCAGTGCTATGGCAGCAAATATCTGCTGTATGATATTGTCTGAAATGTCTGCTGACAAATTGCTTTCCACACCGGAAAAGTTTTCTGTCGCATCAAATGTGCGGAAAAATGAGAATTCACGGTCGGTAAAGTTCTTTTCCGGGTGTTTTGGACACTCAAATGTGACCCGCACTGAGATGGTGAATTTGTTTTGAGAAGTACCAGTGGTGTTGTTCAGTGCGGCTGGTTCCACCCGGTAATCCTTTATGGCCCCGCTGAGTTTGAAATCTCCGCTGGAACTGCTCAATCCCAGTCTCGTTTCACCCTGGAATTTGTTTTTCAGTTTTTCTGTGAAGTTCATGCTGAGCTGTGGATTCACAAGTTGCGCCTCGTTTCCGAAAAAGTCAACAGAGAAGGTTTGTACATCTGCCGGGATGTTTACTCCCCGGAAATTGTACCATTTTCCACAACAGGAAGAAAGCAACAATGCCGCGCCGGCAATAAGAATTTTAGTCCAGTTCATATTGCTTGATTTTGCGGTACAGTGTACGTTCGGAAATGCCAAGATCTTCAGCCGCCAGTTTGCGTTTGCCTCTGTTTTTTTCCAGCGCACGCTGTATCAGTTCCAGTTCTTTGCTCTCCAGGCTCAGGTTGTCACTGTTATCAATCAGGCTTTCTGCCTCAACATATTCATGTTCCGGCGTTTCTGTCTGTTCTGCCAGTATGACCGGCTCATTGATGACGGAAGGTATCGCGGCAGGTGCAATTACCAAGGTGGACTGGGTATTCGCATCAGCAGGAGTGTGCAGCGCCTGAGCCGACTGCTGTGCAGGCATAGAACTGCCTTCAAGCATGCCGAAAACCACCTTTTTCAGGTCATTTACATCCCTGCGCATATCCAGCAATACTTTGTAAAACACATCCCGTTCACTCATTCCTTCCCCAAAACTGTCGGTTTTTCCCAGAAGCATAGGCAGGCTGGGCTCAGTTGCAGGCAGATATCGCGCTAAAACGTCAGCGCCGATTACAGGTCCGTCTTCCAATACACAAATTTGCTCAGTCACGTTCTTCAGTTGCCTCACATTTCCCGGCCAGTTGTATTGACTCAGCAATTGCTGTGCTTCCGGGGTGAGTTCAAGCAGGCGGCTATGGTGAGATTCCGCAAAATCACTGGCAAACTTGCGAAACAGCAGATAAATGTCCTCTTTTCGTTCACTCAGTCTGGGAACACGAATGGGAACCGTAGCCAGACGATAATACAAATCCTCACGGAATTTGCCTTGCCGGCTTCTTTCCAGCAGGTCGCGGTTGGTTGCACATACCACACGTACATCTGTTTTTTGGACCGCGCTGCTTCCAACCTTTATAAACTCTCCGTTTTCCAGTATGCGAAGAAGTCTGGCTTGTGTTCCCAAAGGAAGTTCGCCCACCTCATCCAGAAATATGGTACCGCCATTGACAGTTTCAAAGTAACCTTTGCGCTTATCCGTTGCCCCGGTAAAGGCACCTTTTTCATGGCCAAACAATTCACTGTCTATCGTACCTTCGGGAATGGCACCACAGTTTACAGCAATAAAAGGAGCATGCTTTCTTCCACTGAGCTGGTGAATAATCTTACTGAAGCTCTCTTTGCCCACTCCACTTTCTCCCAGAATCAGCACATTCATATCTGTAGGGGCTACTTTTACAGCAGTTTCCAAAGCCGTGTTAAGCAATGGACTATTGCCAATAATCCCGAATCGTTGTTTTATACTCTGTATTTCCATCAAAAAATTCCCCTCCGTTCGTAACTAACAATTTTAGCGCAAATATACTAAAAATATGACAAAATGGCAGGTTTTGAGTCTTTGCATTCGACAAATCAGGGATTGAAACGATGAGTGCCGGGCTTTGTAATTTCTCTGTCCGGAATTGGTCGCAGGTTTGTCAAAACCGCTGCACAGGTGCCCGCGAAATGGCTGTTAAGGCTGAATTTTGTATCCAATGTCGGGAGGTTTTATGTTCAAGGTTCCAAAAACTGCTGCTCTTTTCCTGTTGCTGTCCCATTCTGTATATCTAACAGGGCAGGGAGTGTCCCGATTTGTTAAGGCCGGGTTGATGCAAACCCTGGAATGGGTGCCCGAATATTCTGTGCGCCCCAAAGACAATGCCGGTTATTTAGTGCGACCCATCATCGCGCTAAACCGTGAAAACAGCAACGGGTTTTTTACCGAAGCCGGAATCAGTCAGTTGGGTTTCGGCAACTATAAAGGGATGCTATATCTGCCGGACAGTACCGACAATCAGAATCAGGGAGCATCGTTGCAAACGGGTTATTTCAGAATGGCGGCGCGGCTGGAGTGGGGAAGAACTACCTGGCAGAGCAGAAACGGGCAATGGAGACTGCAATATGCTGCGGCGGCAAACCCGATATTTGATTTTAACAGGGCGTTGGATCCTGTAAACGGATTGGCAGTATCTGCCCGTCGACAGGCAAGCATCCGGCTCGAAGGAGTTGCCCGGTTGCAAAGAGTTATCCATCATGGATTTCTGGTGGAAATGAGTGTCCCTGTGAGCATGCTGGACCTAAGGTATTCATATTCACGCAATGCTTCTGCGGCAGCCCCGTTACAAACCCTGGACCTGGATATACTGCCCGGAAGGACCGGATTGCGAACCACACTGGTGTGGAAATTGTAGAATGTGCAATTCCGCTGGATTCTTTGTGCATAACCCTGTTTGAACGGTTGCCTGGCTTGTATTTGTTTTGAAGCCCCGCAATGCCATTCGATCCCGAAAATCCGGACCCAGACCTGAACAAAGAGCAGGATAGTGCTGAAGAGCACCATCTGGGAACAGTTATTCCGGTAAGCGGACAATATCGGAATTGGTTTCTGGAGTATGCATCCTATGTGATTCTGGAAAGAGCCGTGCCTTCGCTGGATGATGGATTGAAGCCCGTGCAGCGCCGCATTTTGCATGCGATGTACGAAATGGATGACGGTCGTTTTAACAAAGTAGCCAACATCATTGGGGCAACCATGGCTTATCATCCGCATGGCGATGCAGCCATTGGCGATGCCCTGGTGAATCTGGGACAGAAAGACCTGCTCATCGATACCCAGGGTAACTGGGGGGATGTGCGCACAGGCGACAGCGCTGCCGCGCCGCGATATATTGAGGCCCGCCTTTCTCAGTTTGCGCTGGAGGTGGCTTTCAACGAGAAAACCACAGAATGGCAGTTGAGTTACGATGGGCGTAAGCGTGAACCTGTGGCATTGCCTATGAAGTTTCCCCTTCTTCTTGCTCAGGGGGTAGAGGGAATCGCTGTGGGTCTCAGCACCAAAATCATGCCCCACAATTTTCTGGAATTGTGTGAGGCAAGTATTGATTTGCTGAAAGGCAAAAAAGTGGAGATACTTCCCGACTTCCCCACCGGCGGATATGCCGATTTCAGCATGTACAACCAGGGGCGAAAGGGAAGCCGGGTGCGGGTGCGTGCAAAAATTGAAGAACGGGATAAAAGCACACTCTCCATTCGCGAGATTCCATTTGGTACCACCACCGGCAGTCTCATCGAAAGCATCATCAAGGCCAATGACAGTGGAAAGATAAAAATCCGCAAGGTGATAGACAACACCGCTGCAGAAGTGGACATTGAAATTCAGCTGATGCCCGGTGTGAGCCCGGATATGGCCATCAATGCACTGTATGCGTTTACAGACTGTGAAATTTCTATTTCACCCCTTGCCTGCGTTATCAGCGATGACAAACCCCGGTTTCTTTCTGTAAACGAAATACTCAAAGAATGCACCAACAATACCCTGCATCTCCTTCGCAGAGAGTTGGAAATTGAGTTGGGTGAACTTGAAGACAAATGGCATTTCAGTTCACTTGAAAAAATCTTCATAGAAAACCGCATTTACCGGGACATAGAAGAAGCAGAGACCTGGGAAGCGGTGATTACTGCCATTGATGAAGGGCTGGAGCCTTTTAAGCCCAGACTGCGCAGGCCGGTGCTTGAGGAAGACATTGTGAGGCTCACGGAAATCCGCATTAAGCGTATTTCCAAGTTCGACAGTTTTAAGGCCGATGAACATATTCAGGCCCTTGAAGACGACATAGCCCGTGTAAAACATCATCTGGAAAATCTGGTGGATTTTGCCGTGGATTATTTCAAAAATCTCATTAAGAAATTCGGCAAAGGCAAGGAAAGGAAAACAGAAATAAGGGCGTTTGATACCATTGAGGCCAATGTGGTTGCGGCGGCCAATGTGAAACTGTATGCCAATAAAAAGGAGGGATTTATTGGAACCAGCCTGAAGAAAGACGAATTCATCACCGATTGCAGCGATATAGACGACATCATTGCTTTCCGCAAGGATGGTAAATATATGATCAGCAAGGTGTCGGACAAGGTGTTTTATGGAAAAGACCTCGTTCATGTGGATGTTTGGCGCAAGAACGATGAACGTACAACCTACAATGTGGTTTACTGGGATGGCTCCGCAAAACGCGCCATGGTGAAACGGTTCAATGCCACAGGACTCATCCGCGATAAAGAATACGACCTTACTGCAGGTAATCCCGGCAGTGATGTCCTGTATTTTACAGCCAATCCGAATGGAGAAGCTGAGAAAATTACCATTCACCTCAGCAGCATGGCGAACGCAAGGGTGAAACAGTTCGATTATGATTTTGCCACCCTGGCTATTAAGGGAAAAAGTGCACAGGGAAACCTGCTTACCCGCTACCCTGTGCGCAAAGTGGAACTCAGGGAAAAAGGCATTTCCACCCTGGGTGGTGTGAAAGTGTGGTACGATGAAATGACCGGCCGGCTGAACGGAGAGGGCAGAGGACAGTTTCTGGGAGAATTCGACGGCGACGACCGGGTTCTGGTTATTTACAATGATGGTTCCTATGAGTTGTCGAATTACGAACTCATCAACCGGTTCGATTCGGAGGAAGTATATCTGATGCAGAAATTTTATCCGGCGCAGAACCTGCAGGTTGTTTACCTGGACGGGAAATCAAAAAACTATTTTGTAAAACGGTTTCAGATTGAGACAACCACAATGGGAAAGAAATTCATCTTTATCAGCGAGGAAAAAGGCTCCACTCTTGTGTGCGCGAGTACTTCAGAAGAAGCTGAAATCCAGGTTGTAACTGAGGATAAGAAAGGGGTGAAGCAGGAAACACTCATTAAAATGGCAGAATTTACCGAGGTAAAAGGCTGGAAGAGTGTAGGCGCAAAACTCTCTCAGGATAAGGTGAAAAAAATTACCCTGAAAGGCAACAGAGTAGGTGAACCACCGCCAGGCAGCACCCAATCTGTGGTGGAGCAATTTGCCGAAGAATCCCGGGAAAAGGGAAACAACGGCAATACACTCTTCTGACAGGATGTGATTCGCTTTAAATACAAAATCTGATTTCCCTGAGTCTGGGATTTGTTCACTTCTGTACATAAAATAAACATTGGGTAAATCATCCGTAGTTTTGCAATGTGTCATTCAATCGGGTCGTTACATCTGTTTTGCCGGAATATGAATTACTGGATTCCGGGGATTTTGAAAAACTCGAACGATTCGGGAAATACATTCTGAGGCGTCCGGAACCACAGGCCATCTGGTCGAAATCGCTGCCTGAAAGAGAATGGGAAAAGCAGTGCCATGCAGTGTTTACCCGTAAAAATGACAGAGATGCGGAATCCGGCAACTGGCAATTGAAAACCGGTATGCCTGATCGCTGGCAGGTGCAGTATAAAAACGGACTCCTTCATTTCCGCATGCGGCTTGCACTCACCTCGTTCAAGCATGTGGGTATTTTTCCCGAACAGGCTGAAAACTGGGATTATATCGCACGATCTGTTTCTGCAATTCAATCCGTGCAACCGCAGAAACCCAGAGTACTGAATCTGTTCGCCTATACGGGTGGAGCTTCCCTGGCAGCATGTCAGGCAGGGGCTGATGTAACTCACGTAGACAGTGTGAAGCCTGTGGTAAGCTGGAGCCGGGAGAATATGGAAAGCAGCGGCCTGGATGGCATCCGTTGGGTGGTTGAAGACGCCTTTAAATTTGTACAACGCGAAGTGAAACGGGGGAAAACATACCACGGAATCATTCTCGATCCACCCGCCTATGGCCGCGGGCCTGACGGGGAAAAATGGGTGCTTGAAAAACAAATCAATGAGTTGCTGGGTCTGTGTGCCCAATTGCTTGAAGGCAAGAATGCTTTTCTCCTGATCAATCTTTACAGCATGGGATTTTCTCCCTTAATCACAGAGAATCTCATACAGGATCATTTCCCGGGCCAGAAATTTGACAGTGGTGAACTGATATTGAATGATCGTTCGGGCAGGGGTTTGCCTACCGGAACGTTTGTTCGGTTTGTGCGCTGATGCCCAATCCGTCTTGAGTTTCTCTTCAGAATGTGAGGTAAGCCTTGCTCACCCAGCGTTCATCCAGACTGATTTTGCACCAGTCATTCTGTTCATCATAGACAAAAACTTCTTCATTCTTTCTTACCTCCGCCATTTTGTTAAAGTTTGTTCCCGGACCCGAACGAACGTTCAGTACATCCGCATTTACCGTAGCCCGTTTTACGATTTTTACATAACTGGCGTACACCCATTCCTGTCTGCTGGCAGAAATTCGGTACCAGCCATTCTTCTCCTCATAAATGCGGATTACAGAACCGAGTCTGACGGTGTTTGTCACAGGGCTCGATGAGGATGCTGTGGTGCGCACATTCAGCACATTGGTGTTTACACATCCGTATTTCAGAACCGCAGGGGGCTGTGCAGCCGGACCTGAGCCCTGGAGTATCGCCTGAACTTTCGGATAGAAATTTGCCTTGGCGGCAGCTACAGTGTTTCCGCCAAAGAATCCGGTCCCGGGGCAGGTTTTGGTAACCCCACTGCCATTGGTACGTGCCCCGTTGTTCAGATCAAACCAGTGGTGATATACAATGCGGTCTTCGTTTACCGGAATGCCAAACCTTTTGCACAAGGCAGCAGTGACCCTGACAATGCTGTCGGCCTGTGCCGCATTCATGGTGTCGTTGCCGGTGTCGAAGTATCCTACGTTTTCTATGCAGATGGCATAGCTGTTAAAGCCGTAAATACCGGCCGGATTCCATTCCAGACTGCGTCCCGTGCAGATTTTGCCATCCGGGAAGATGCTGAAATGCTGGGCAACATCCACCCAGCCCAATGCCACATGCGAGTTTTTCATGCCCTGTTGCAGGGTAAAATGATTGCTGCCATTGAAATGGGCGTAATTGGGAATATAGGTGTGGTGTTGCTGCACATACAGGATGGTACGTGCTACATTTTGTGCCGTAATCCAGCTTTCAAATTCAGCCGGAGTCATCAGATTAAATCCGTTTTTGGTTTCCATGTCTGAAACAAATGTCGCAGTTGTTCTGAATAAATCAAATTTTGAAGTAAAAATATTCAGAATATATATTCATTTAGTATGAAAGTACTAAAGGATAAAATTAGTATTAAAATACTAAAAAAAATATGAATGACTTAATCCGTAGTTATTTCATAAATATCCATTTTCCCAGTTCTTTCCAGGTGGGTTTTTTCCCATACATGAGAATGCCTACACGGTAAATGCGACCGGTAATCCATACAAAGAACAGAAATGTGAGAAACAGGATGGATGCAGAAATGGCAATCTCTGCCCAGCTAACACCAAACGGACTTCTGACCATCATCACCACTGGCGATGTGAACGGAATATAGGAGAACAATTTGGCCATCGGGCCATTTGGATCCTGAAAAACCACCGTTTGTGCAATGACAAATCCAAATACCAGGGGCATGGAAACGGGAAAAATAAATTGCTGTACATCTGTTTCCTGGTTAACTGCAGAACCGATGGCCGCAAACAAGCTGCTGTACAGGAGGTATCCGCCCAGAAAAAACAACAGAAATACGGCGATAATCTGGGTATAAGGCAGATTGAACAGCGCATCCAGTCCTTCAGATTGTTCCATGATTTTTTGAATTTCCTGTGTGTTTTGTGCAGGCATGGTTTTCATTGTTTGCTGCATGCCAGCCGGACCTTTCATTCCCACTGCAGACCCAATTGCGGCAATGGCAATGCCCCCCAGAATAAGCCATGCAGTAAATTGGGTTAATCCCACCAGGGCTACGCCCAGTATCTTGCCCATCATCATCTGGAAAGGTTTTACACTACTCACAATCACTTCTACAATCCGGTTTGTTTTCTCCTCCAGGGCACTGCGCATGACCATGTTGCCATACAGGAAAATGAAGAGATAAATAAGCAAAGCAAGGCCAAATCCAATGCCACTTTTGATTCCGGTACTGGAAGATTTTGCATTCCCCTCCTGGTCAATCTCAAGCATCTGTAACCGCGTTTTTGGCCTCAAACTATCTATGGTACTTTGCCTCAATCCCATTTGGGTCAGGTTTTTCCGGTACACAATTTCCGACAGGGTGCTTCTCAGTTCTTCGCTTTGTTTGATTGATAATGTTTTTTGCGATAGCCAGGTTACAGAATCCAGTTTATATAAGTTGAGGTCACGGATGAGCAGAACAGCATGCGCGGATTTATTCTGTACCGCTTTCCGGGCTTCATTTTCTTCCAGTTTCTTTTGCACAAAGCGGTAATTTCCCATGCTGTCCAGCGCAGCATTGAAAACGCCGGACTCGTCTGAGATAAACACCGTTTTCTTCTCCTTGTCCGATGCATCCCTTGTGATGACCAATGCAATGGCTGCATAGAAAGCCGCTATAATCAATGGTCCGGCAAACGTCATGATTATAAACGTTTTATTGCGGACACGGGTAAGGTATTCTCTTTTCAGTATAACCCAGATCTTGTTCATTGTTGTTCTTTTACGGTTTGTACAAAAATGTCGTGAATGGTAGGCAGCAATTCTGTAAAGTGAACGAGATTGCCGGCATTTAAACAAGCTTTCAGCAATGCAGGTTGTTCATCTTCATTGTTCAGCCGGAAGGTGTACATCTGTCTGCCATCGGGAGAAGTTGTCTCTTTTACGGGTGTAAAATCTTGCCCAGAAAAACTAACCGGGGATTTGAATCCTGCTTCATATTCCAGTGCGAATTTTTTTCGGCGCAATCCACCTGTTTCTCCGTTCAGTGCCAGTTTCCCTTTGTTGATGATGGCCAGGTGACTGCACATCTCTTCCACATTGTCCATACGGTGTGTACTGAACAAAATTGTAGAACCGTTTTTATTGAGCTCCAGAATGAGTTCCTTTACCATTTCGGCATTTACGGGGTCGAAGCCACTGAAAGGTTCATCGAGGATAATGAGTTTGGGCTGATGCAGGATGGTGGTAAGGAATTGTACCTTTTGTGCCATTCCCTTGCTCAGTTCTTCCATTTTTTTACCCGCCCATGGTTCTATATCAAGCCGCCTCATCCAGTATTTTGCCTGTTCTTTGGCTTCTGCTGATTTCAATCCTTTCAGTTCCGCAAAAAACAGCAGTTGGTTCCACACAGTCATCTTTTTATAGAGGCCTCTTTCTTCGGGCATATAACCCATGTTCAGCGCATTTTTTTCTGTGAGTGGTTCTCCCTGAAATAAGATTTGTCCGGAATCCGGACGGGTGATGGTGGTAATCATCCGGATCAATGTGGTTTTACCCGCACCATTGGGGCCCAACAGGCCGTAAATGCTTCCTTCGGGGATTTGAAAACTGATTTCCGAAACAGCCGGAACAGTGCCAAAACTTTTTGAAACCTGCTGTATTTCAACCAGCGTATGCATGCTGCGAAAATACTTCCCTGTGAGGTTCTGATTTCAGAGTTCGTTGGGACGTTTAAAATATCGGATGAGAGACTGTTGATTTTTAATACCGAAAATCTTGAAATTATAGCCGAATAAAAAATAATGAAATAAAATTTTTGGTTTTATCGGAATTTAATCTGAACATTGATGTCCGTTAACCCGGAAAACAAAGGAGGAAACTATGGAAAAAACACAACAATCGAATTGGCATTTCGCAACCAGGTGGATGCGGAATGCGGCCACTGGTTTGCTGTTTACAGCAATAGCCGGTTCTGTGCAGGCACAGACAGACGTTTTTCAGATGATGGAACGTACGGACCTTACTTTAAAACAGGTTCAGGAATGGGCCGATGCGTATTTTGCGAAAAACGGAACCGGTCAGGGCAGCGGGTACAAGCAGTATCAGCGCTGGCTTTACGAACGGAAGTTTCACAGCGATGAGAAGGGTTATCTTATTTCTCCCGCACTGGAAGACAAAGCATATTATGATGCGCGTAAAAATTTTGGTGTAAAGAGCAGAAGTTCTTTTACGTGGTCTGAATTGGGGCCCCAGAGCTGGAGTTATACAAGCGGCTGGAATCCAGGTGTGGGTCGCATCACTTCTGTGGCCGTTCATCCTTCAGATACAACCACCATGTATGTCAGTTCTCCCGGCGGAGGTATCTGGAAAAGTACCAACAGCGGTGGCAGCTGGACATCCCTGATTGATTTTGTGAATTCATCCTGGATGAACGTGTTTCATCTTTGTATTGATCCTGGAAATACGAGTGTGATCTATGCCTCATTGTCATCCGGAGGAGTGATTAAATCTACCAATTCCGGCAGCACCTGGAGTGCTACAGGCAGCGGACCCAGCGGCACCAAACAGGTTAAAGTTTTTCCGGGAAATTCAAATCTGATTTTTGCTGCTGCCAATAACGGAATCTGGCGCAGTACCAATGCAGGTACATCCTGGACACAGGTATCTTCATCTGTGATGGAAGACATAGAGTTCAATCCTGCAAATCCCTATACGATGTATGCATCTGGCAGCAGCGGTACAAGTTGTGTTTGGCTGAGTACAAATGGCGGACTGAGCTGGTCGGCCATTACCAGTGCAAGCGGTATTACAGCCACCGGCAGAACATTGCTGGCAGTAAGTCCTGCCAATCCTGCGGTGGTTTATGCTGTGCAGGCAAGTGGCAGTCTGTTTGGTAAAATGTACAAATCCACAGATTCAGGCCGCACCTATTCTACATTGATCACCGGAAGTCCTTCCAGTGGTACGAACTTCTTCGGATATGAAACAAATGGGACCGGAACCAGCGGACAGGCAACCTATGATATGGCTATCTGTGTGAATCCGTTGAATGAGAATGAAGTACATATAGCGGGGATTATCTGCTGGAAATCTACAGATGGGGGAAGCACTTTTGTTGCAGAAACCGCCTGGTCTTACCCCAATAGTTTTGGATACAACCATGCCGATGTGCATGCTCTGGAATGGGTGAATGGCACCATCTACTCGGGTTCGGATGGTGGTGTATACAAGAGTATCAATAATGGCAATGACTGGATAGACCGGTCTGCAGGACTGGGAATCCGTCAGTTTTACCGGATTGCATGTGCTAAAACCGATGCAAACGTGATCAGTGGTGGTGCTCAGGACAATGGGACATCATTCCGCCGCACCGGTGGAAACTGGATAGACTGGCTCGGAGCAGACGGAATGGATTGTGTGATCAGTCCCACCAATGCTGCAGTCGCGATAGGCACCAGTCAATATGGTTCCATTTATAAAACAACAAACAGCGGAGCCAGCTATTCAAATCTGTCGCGTCCTGCTACCGGCAACTGGATTACCCCATTGGTAATGCACCCCACCAGCCAGGATACTGTGTATGGCGGCTGGACCGGTGTGTACCGGTCAAACAACGGGGGAAGCACCTGGTCTCTGATTTCCGGCAGTATCACAGGAACAATGGATGTACTCGCCGTAGCACCTTCCAATACACGTTACATCTATGCCGGTAAAGGATCTGCCTTATACCGCACAACAAATGGTGGCAGCAGCTGGACAACCATAACCGCCCCTGCCACAATTACTTCCATTTTTGTGAGCAAATACAACCCTGCAAAGATCTGGATGACCTGCAACAGCAGTACCAACAGGGTATATGTTTCTACCGATGCCGGCGCAACCTTTACCAACATCAGTTCGGGTTTGCCAGCGCTGTCCGCACGCAGTGTTGCGGTGGATGAAGATGCCAGTGGTACTGTGTATGTTGGTATGAATATTGGTGTTTACTATATGGACAGCCTGACGTTCACATGGGCTGAACATGCCACTGGTTTGCCGTTGGTTGCAATCAATGAAGTTGAAATTCAGAAATCAGGAAACAAACTGCGTGTGGCTACCTATGGTCGCGGTGTTTGGGAAAGCGGACTGCAGAATATACAAACCACATGCGGTGCACCCTCAGCATTGACAGCCACATCAGTCACTTCAAGTTCCGCAACTGTGAGTTGGGGGGCTGTTTCCGGCTCAACCAGCTATTCAGTTCAATATAAACTGAGCAGCGACACATCCTGGACAACTGCCGCCAGCGCAACCACCAATACCAGTGTGAATCTCACCGGATTGAGTGCAACCACAGTATATGATTGGCGCGTGCGCACCCAGTGCACATCAGGAACCAGCGCATGGTCTGCCAGCAGCTTTACCACACTTTCAACCTGCGGAACCCCCACCAGCCCATCGGTGACAGTAAACAATGGTTCGGTAACTTTAAGCTGGTCTGCAGTTTCAGGTGCAACATCCTACAGTGTTGATTACAAACTCAGTAGTTCGGGCACATGGTCATCGACCGCAGGCAGCAGTACAAATTCGATTGCACTGAATTCGCTGGCTGCCGGGAAATACGACTGGCGTGTACTGTCGAATTGCAGCAGTGGAAGCAGCGGATATCTTACTTCAGGATTTACAGTGTATTGCAGTGCCAACAGCAGCAGTACCTCAGCCGGATACATTGACTATGTGGGCGTGTCCATCTTCAGCCGTACTTCCGGCAATGATGGCGGGTATTACAATGGCACAGGCAGTGTGGTAAGTCTGAAGCCCGGAAGTGCATACACGCTTACTTTTTCTCCGGGTTACAGTGGAAGCAAAAAGAACACTTATTGGAGAGGTTATATCGATTATAATTGTGACGGAGACTTTGCCGATGCGGGTGAACAAATCGGGCAGAAGACTTTCAAGAACATTACCAACTCAACAATCAACTTCACTGTGCCATCGACCGCAACATTGGGTGCATCAAGACTGCGTGTGGTGATGAGCACCACAGCCTACCAGTCCTACTGCGGAACATTCAGCAGTGGAGAAGTGGAAGACTATGGAGTAAACCTCACCACAACGCCGGAAGACCTTGAACCCGGCTTACAGAAACAGGCAGAAGAACTGCCTTTGCGTTTGTTTCCCAACCCCGCAGCCAACCTGCTGCAGGTCAGGTACACAGTAACGTCTGAGGTGCCTTTTGCAGAAATTCGTGTACTCGATCTGCAGGGCAGGGCGGTTCTCGGAAGCAGGGTTCTTCCACAAACCGGAGACAATGCTCTGAGTCTGGATATTTCTACACTGGAACCAGGTGTTTACTACCTTCAGTTGCTGCTTCCCGGTGAAAGCCGCAGCAGTTCCTTTGTAATTCAACGCTGATCATTTAATGTATTTTATAAGAGCCTGTTTCCTGAGGAGACAGGCTCTTTGTGTTTTTTAGAATCTGTTGTGTCAGAAAATTCAGAACTAGGTTGTAAATTCGTGGTAGCAATTGTAAATCTATGAAATCCAAAACCATGACCCAAAATCTGTCCCGTCTGTTTGCAAGCAAATGGCTTGCGGTTGCCCTGTTGGTTATGACAGCCGGATATACGGGTATAGCCTGTAAAGGCCAAACGTATGATACGGCCAAGACGTATCTGGTGATTAAGAATGATGGTACTGAGTATGCAGGAAAAATTCTGAAGAGTGATGAAAGGGAGATATTGATTGAGACAAAAGCCATTGGCAAAATATATATACCTAAGCATGAGATTAAAAGCATTTCCGAAATCAATCCTGCCGACGTGAAGGGAAAGGACTATGTGGGTGATGAACCTTTTTCTACCAGACATATATTGACCACAAACGGACATTCTCTGGGAAAAGGCACGAGTTATGCGAATATCACCTTGTGGGGCCCTGATGTGGAATTTGGAATTACTGAAAAATTCAGTTTGGGAATTATGACCACATGGTTAGCAGCTCCATTGGTAGGTTCTGCAAAATACTCTGTTAAACTGCATGACCGTGTGCATTTTGGGGCTGGCGCTTTGGTTGGAACCGCAAGCTGGGTTAGACTCAATGCCTGGGGAGCATTGCCATATGGTGTTATCACCCTGGGAGGAAGAAAATCCAACATCAGTTTAAGTGGCGGGGCTGTTTTTCTGGGAAGTGACGGAGAGGTAACCAGTCAGCCTTTGTTTAATGTTGCGGGTATGTCACGAATTTCAAAAAAGGTTTCATTTATTTTCGATTCGTTTCTTGTCCCCTCAAATGGTGAAATCAACGGAGTCGTAGTTCCGGCTCTACGTTTCCATGGCAACCAACAGAAGGCATTTCAATTCGGATTTGGCGCCGTTGTGGCAAATTCTAAGTTGGTTCCACTGCCCATTCCCGTACTGAGTTGGCTCCGTGCATTTTAACAAATGCAACCCATGTCCGTTTAGTCAGTCAAAGCAATAAACCCATAGGAATAACACAGAATAAAATGGAGGGAAACACAATGAGGCAAAGCCTGGGGGGGCTGATTTGCCTGTTTTGTATAGTATGCTCTGCATCGTTCGTCAAAGCGCAGTCTGCGGAGATGAACGAAGACATCTTTACCCTGATGGAACGCCGGGATTTGGCGTTGCCTGAGGTTGAAAAACGGGCTGCGGCATGGTTTTCAGCGCATGGGACCGGACAGGGTAGTGGGTACAAGCAATACCAGCGCTGGCTGTACGAACGGCAGTTTCATCTGACCGCGAACGGAGAGTTTGTGCAGCCCGAATCAGAAGACAAGGCTTACTATGACGCATTAAGGCAGGCAGGCGTGCAAAGCCGTGCAGGATTTGCCTGGCAAGAACTCGGGCCCGACCGCAAATCGCCTACGAGCAGTTGGAATCCCGGTGTGGGCAGGGTGACCTCAGTTGCGGTTTCTGCAACCGATACAAATCTGATATATGTATCTTCTCCAGGCGGTGGAATCTGGAAATCCACCAATGCCGGCAAGAGCTGGGTTTCCCTTGTGGACTTTGTGAATTCTTCATGGATGAACATTTTTCACATTGTGATAGATCCTGCCAACAACAATATTGTCTATGCCTCGGTAAACGGGGGTGGAGTAATCAAATCCACCAATGGGGGCAGCACATGGAGTGCTACCGGAAGTGGTCCCGGCAGTACAAAGCAAGTGAAAATCAACCCATGGAACACCTCCATGGTATTTGCTGCTGCGGGCAATGGAATCTGGAGATCGGTCAATGGCGGTGCAAAGTGGACCCAGGTAGAAACAGAATCCAAGGAAGACATTGAGTTCAATCCGGCAACACCTGCCATCATGTATGCTGCGGGTTCCGCCGGAAAATACTATGTATGGCGCAGCACAGATACGGGTAAAACCTGGAAAGGCATAGACAGTGCGGCAGGCATGTATAAAATGGGCCGCACACTGATGGCGGTTTCTGCTGCGAACCCGGCAAGGGTTTATGTGGCCCAGGCCAGGGGCAGCATTTTTGGTCGGATGTACCGGTCCGATGATACCGGAAAGACGTATAAAGTGACCATATTGGGCGATGCCAGCAAGGGAAAGAACTTTTTTGGATACAATTCAGACGGAAAAGGCACAACGGGACAGGCAAACTATGATATGGCCATTTGCGCCAATCCTGCCAATGCCAATGAAGTGCATATCGCAGGAATCATTTCCTGGAAATCAGAGAACGGGGCCGATTCGTTTTATGCAACATCGGAATGGATCTGGCCAAATGGCAGGGGATATAACCACGCAGATATTCATGCGCTGGAATATGCAGGAAACCGTTTATTCTCCGGAAGTGACGGTGGTGTATATATCAGCCGCAATGCCGGAGGGGACTGGCAGGATTTAAGCACCGGACTGGGAATACGGCAATTTTACCGAATAGCCTGTGCTCCTTCTGATGTGCGGGTGATTGCCGGAGGTGCGCAGGACAATGGCACTTCGGTGCGCCGCACCGACGAAGAATGGGCAGACTGGCTGGGTGCTGATGGGATGGATTGCCTTATCAGCACACCAGATGCAAATTTTATTTATGGTACCAGCCAGAACGGAGGAATATACAGGTCAGTAAACGGAGGGGCCAGTTATACAGACCTTAGCAAGCCCTCAAATGGCAACTGGGTTACCCCGCTGGCCATGCACCCGAGCAGCAAGGACACCTGGTGGGGTGGCTGGACCGGTATTTACCGCACCGGAGATGGCGGTTATACGTGGAAGAGATTGTGTTTCAGTATCAACACAACCATGGATGTACTGACTGTTGCTCCCTCAAATCCCAGATATATTTACGCGGCAAAAGGAACAACATTATACAGACTTACAGATGGCGGTGATACTTTTTCAAAAGTTACTGCCCCGTCAAACATCACAAGCATATTTGTGAGTAAGAAGAATCCTCTGAAAATCTGGATTTCCTGCAACAGCAGTTCAAACCGGATTTTTGTAAGTGAAAACGCAGGTGATTCTTTTCAGAATATTTCTGCAGGCCTTCCTTCAACTGCCGCACGTTCTGTGGTTGTGGATGAAGACTCCATAGAAACCATTTATGCCGGTATGAATCTGGATGTGTTTTACCGGGACAACGTGAGTAACAAGTGGCTGCAGCATGCAACCGGGCTTCCGCTGGTGGCGGTGAATGAGGTGGAGATTCAGAAATCCGGAGGCAAACTGAGGGTAGCTACATATGGACGGGGTGTTTGGGAAAGTGATTTGCGAAATGTGAAATTGCCGTGTTACCCTCCATCTGCCCTTGTTTCATCAGGCAAAACGGATTCTACCGCGGTTATAGGCTGGACCGCTTCACAACAGGCGAAAGGTTATCGGGTTGAATTCAGGCGCGCTTCGGATACCACATGGATTGTGTCGGAAACAGCGACTGCGTTGTTGAAAGATACCCTGAAATCCCTGAAATTAGGAACAGCCTATGTGTGCAGGGTTCGGAGCAACTGCAGTACCAACAACAGTACCTGGGCAGAACATTCATTTAGCACAACGGGTGTGAATGCAGTGCATGTGCCAGGTATTCAGAATGACTTTGTCCTGTATCCTGATCCGGTACAGAAAGAAATAGGAATTCGCAAATGGCATGACAGGCAGGAAACGGTTGAGTTCAAAGTGCTGGATGCAAGCGGCCGGGTGGTAATGGGTGGAAGATCTGTTGTGTATCCGGGCTGGAACGAATTCAAAGCCGATGCCGGAACACTTCCCCCCGGGGTATATATCTTCAGATTGCAGGCTTCCTCAGGTAACAGTGAGAAGCACTTTCTGGTGTCGGGAAACTGATAGTCTGCCAGCAGATGGCTGATGAGTCCGGGCCTGAATGAATGGAACTACTGAAGGATAGCCTTCATTGCGGTCTGAGTGAAGTTTCTGTGTCAGTGCCTGTGCTTTTCAGGTTTGATATAAACCATCGCCCCAACAAAAAAGCCATCCTGATGGATGGTTTCTGTTGCTCCCCGAGCTGGGCTCCCCGCATGTGCATCTGTTAACTCGCAGCTCGCACAGCTGCATCAGCGGGATAAACTTCTCGCCCATCTCAGGTCGCAACAAAAAAGCCACCCTATTGGATGGCTTTACCTGGGCTCCCCGAGCTGGGCTCGAACCAGCGACCTATTGATTAACAGTCAATTGCTCTAACCAGCTGAGCTATCGAGGAGTTTACCAGACGGGGTTTCCCGAATGGGACTGCAAAAATAGCGGAATGCGATTTTTTTTCAAGTGTTTTTTGTGGTTTTTTTGCAAAAAAATATCTGATGAGTCTTTTAGTTATTGGTTCCGTAGCGTTTGACGCGATTGATACCCCTTTTGGCAGTACCGGAAAAATTGTGGGTGGTGCCGCTTCATACATCGCTTTGGCGACATCTCTTTTATATGATAGGGTGGGTCTTGTCGCGGTAGTGGGTGAGGATTTTGATTTTGAATTTATTGAAACACTCAAATCCCGCGGGGTTGATACTTCAGGTCTGCAGGTAAAGCAGGGCGAAAAATCCTTCTTTTGGCATGGAAAGTATCATATGGATATGAACAGCAGGGATACGCTGGTAACCGAATTGAATGTGCTCGGAACCTTTGACCCCCTGATCCCGGAACATCTGCGCAAACCTGATTATGTTATGCTGGGTAACCTTTCACCCGAAGTACAGATAAAAACCCTGGAACGATTGGAACACCGCCCCAAACTTGTGATGATGGATACCATGAATTTCTGGATGGATATCGCTTTGCCTCAATTGCAGCAGGTATTGAAAATGGTGGATGTATTAACCATCAATGACGAGGAAGCCCGACAACTAAGTGGTGAGCACAGCCTGGTTAAAGCTGCCAGAATAATTCAGGCGATGGGGCCTTCTACAGTGATTATTAAAAAGGGGGAACATGGTGCCCTGCTTTTTGGAGAAGGACAGATTTTCTTCTGTCCGGCTCTGCCTCTGGAAGATGTATTTGACCCCACGGGTGCCGGGGATACTTTTGCCGGTGGATTTGCAGGATATATCGCATCTACCGGATCCACGAGTTTTGAGGCCATGAAAAAAGGTATACTGTTTGGTAGTTGTCTGGCCAGTTTCTGTGTAGAAAAGTTTGGAACTGAACGTATTGCAGGAATCACAATGGAGGACGTGAATACCCGATTGAAGGAATTTCACAAACTCATACATCTGGATTGATACCCCTCAGGGCAGCAATTCAAGAACCATGATTTGGAACGGTTTTATGTCCCAACTACCTGAGATGGAATAATCTGTTCCGGAAAGAATATCATGGGCCAGGGTATATCCACCTGTGAGGCCATAAAACCTGGCCAGGTCCAGTTTTGTGATATTTGGATTTCTGTTCACAATCACCATCAGAGTTTGTTCCTGCATATGGCGAAAATTGACGTATACACCATTCAGGGGTAAAAACTGGGTCGTTTGCCCCTCGCGGATGACCGGGTAATTATTATGCAACTGAATCAGGGCAGACAGCCAGTTTACTGCCTCATTTTCTGCAACACTCCGGCCGGTTTCAGAGAATTTGTCCGACCTGTCAGATTCCCAGCCTCCGGGGAAATCCTGTTTTGTGTCTGTCAATAATATTTCTGTACCATAATTTATCCAGGGAATTCCACGCTGGGTAAAAAGCAAGGCCATGGCTGCTTTCCAACCATTGAAATCCTCCTTAAAGCTACTTGCAATCCGCTGCGTGTCAGATTTATCTGCAGACAACAGTAACCATTGGGGTCTGGGATAGAGAAAATCCAGAGAAATAAGTTGAAAAAGCTGCGCCCCTTGAAAACCAGTGAGTAAATCCTGAACCAGACTGTGAGTAAATGCTAGATTGGCCGTGATGGAAGGCAGGCAATCCGCACAGGTGTTTTTGTTCAGATAAATTTCATCCGCTGTCCAGGGGTTTTCAGGAAATTGAATCAAAGTCAGATTCTTGTTTTCCTTTTTCAAATATTGACTTGCCCTTTCCATCCAAAGACTGTCTACCCGCACAGCATCCTTCATGCGGAAACCGGAAATGCCCGTTTCCAGTGACCACCAAAGCAGCATTTGTCTGTAATACGCGTCCATATGCGAATTGCTGTGGTTGACATCGGGCAGTGTTTCAGATATCCAGGACTTTTGGATTAATTCCTGTTCGGAATAATTCTGTTTTTGGGGATGGCGGTAACTTTTCAGTTGCCGCGACTGAGCCTGAATAACTGAATCCCAGGGATGGAACCATCCTGTGTCAAAATTCTGGTATAGCCAATGCCGGTTGCCGATATGGTTAAGATAAATGTCCAATACCAGTTTCATTCCTGCCGTTTCGCATGCAGCACCCAAATCTCTGAGGGTTGAATTCTCACCAAAAACGGGATCAATATTATAATGGTCAGAAATATGGGAAGGGTAGGACGGTTGTGGGTCAGATATCTGAATCACCGGAGAAACGCAGAGAGCAGTAATGCCCAGTTTTTGCAAATAGGGAATTTTTGACAGGATGCCTGCCACATCGCCGCCGTGGTAGGCATTCGGGTTGGCCTTATCCACTTTTTTACCCGCACGGTTCAATTTGTCATTGAGTGTGTTTCCATTGCAAAAACGGTCAGTTTCAACGGCATAAAAAATATCTCCCGGGTTCAATGGTTTTGTTTCGTACCGGGTTGGGTTTTTTAACTCATACGAAAACCGGAAAGCCTTTACATATCGGGTTCGCCTGGATGCCGGTTTGGCAGTGAACTCAAGCAATCCTGCCTGCACATTGGGTTCTATTTCCAGGTGCAGATAGGCAATGTGCCGATTGCCGCTGTTGGTTTTATCCAGTAGCAAAACCCCTTGATAATCTGCAAGTGAAACCTCATACAGGTCTATGTTTTCTGCATGAATGATAATCTCGAGTTTCTGGGACGTAATCCCTGTGAACCAATGAGGGGGTGCCAGATGGTAAATGTTGGGTGGCAATGGAGTTGCTGCCAAAACATGCCGGAACAACAAGCTCAAAATACCCAAAACAATCACCCGCACTGACATGCAACAAAGTAACCTGTTTTTAGCCTGAATCCATAGGTTTGGATTGTAAAAAATGGAGTTATCAGATAAAATCCGTTGTTTGGTTTGGTCTCAAACAGGACTTGTAAAAAAGTATGCTACTGATTTTTCCGGGGGAAGACCTTTGAAATATACTCGCAAACAAACAGGGAATCACTGTTTCACAGAAAACTTAAAGGAAGTTTTACCTTCTATTTTGCCTTCCAGTATATCTCCTTCCTTTACCGGACCCACCCCGGATGGGGTTCCGGTAAAAATCAAATCACCGATTTTCAGGGTAAAAAACTTAGAGACATGGGCGATGATTTGCGGGATTGAGTTCATCATGTCAGAACTTTTACCGGATTGAACTGCAACGCCGTTTTTGTACAATTCAAAGTGAAGGACTGACTGCGGCAAGTCCGATTTAGGGTAAAATGCGCCAATTACTGCAGAATGGTCAAAGCCTTTGGCCTTTTCCCAGGGCAAGCCTTTTTGTTTTAGGTTTGTCTGCAAATCACGCGCTGTAAAATCGATTCCCAACCCTATTTCCTGGTAGTAATCATTCGCAAATGCTTCTGGTATAGATTTTCCGGCTTTACAGATTTTTACCACCAGTTCCACTTCGTGATGCACGTCATTGCTGAATTCTGGAATAAAAAAGGGGGAATTGTTTCGCAATACCGCAGAATCTGGTTTGATAAAAATGACCGGCTCTTCCGGAATGGCATTGTTCAGTTCTTTCACATGATCGGAGTAATTCCGACCCACACAGATGATTTTCACAATCAGCGCATTATCGTTTTGTGCCTTTCAGGACCCAGAGATATAACACGAACGGGAGTTTTCAGGGTCTGTTCTATGAATTCAACATAGGTCAGGAAATTGGAATCCAGTGCATCATACCCTTTGTCGTGTGGCAACTCGTTTGGCCAGCCCCGGAAATCCTGATAGATGGGTTTAAGTTCTGCACTGCACAGGTTGGCGGGTACTTCCCGGGTAGTACCGCCAGGGGTGTTGTACGCGGTGGCTACTTTCAGCTGATCGATTCCACACAGCACATCACTTTTCATCATAATGAGTTCATCCACCCCATTCAGCATACAGGTGTATTGCAGTGCAACCATATCCAGCCAACCCGTTCTGCGGGGTCTTCCGGTGGTAGCACCAAATTCATGACCCTTTTTTCTAAGCAACTCCCCCATGTCGTCATTCAATTCGGTGGGGAATGGCCCTGAGCCTACACGGGTGCAGTATGCTTTAAAGATTCCATATATCTTACCTATATGTTTGGGTGCCACACCCAGTCCGTTGCAAACACCACCGGCAAGAGTAACACTGGATGTAACAAACGGATAAGAACCGAACTCCACATCCAGCATGCTTCCCTGAGCCCCTTCTGCCAGAATTTTCTTCCCAGCATGAATGGCTTCGTTGATCACATATTCGCTATTCACCAATTGCAACTGGCGAATAAAATCCATAGATGCAAAGAATTTTTCCTCTTCAGCGGCAAGGTCAAATGCAGTGTATCCGTATGCTTGTATCTGTCTCAGATGCTCCTGCACGGTTTTCTGATACAATTCCATAAATCCGGGCTCGGTGCTGTCACCCACCCGGATACCTGAACGCCCGGTTTTGTCCCGGTAAGTAGGGCCAATGCCGCGCAGGGTGCTGCCAATTTTATGCTCACCTTTGGAAGCTTCTGAGGCTGCGTCCAAAATACGGTGGGTGGGCAGGATCAAATGGGCTTTGCGTGATACCAGCAACCGGTCCCGGTAATCCGGACACTCATGTTCAATTCTTCCAAGTTCTTCCTGCAACCTCACCGGATCTATCACCACTCCATTGCCAATGATGTTGAGTGTGCCTTTGTGGAAGATTCCGGATGGAACCGTGTTCAATACGAATTTCTTGCCTTCAAAATCCAGAGAGTGGCCGGCATTTGGCCCACCCTGAAACCTTGCCACTATATCGTATCGCGGGGTCAGGTAATCAGCAATTTTGCCCTTACCCTCATCGCCCCACTGAAGTCCAAGTATTACATCAACCATTGGTAGCGTTGTTAAATTCTGTTACATCCAATCCACATTGTTTACAGTGGTTTGTTTCATCGGTTTCAGGCTGACCATACAGGTGAAGTGCGTGGTGGGTCACCGAAAATTTGAGAAGGTTTCCCATGGTGCTTGTGATTTGTTGAACTCTGGGGTCACAGAATTCCAGAACCCTTCGGCATTTCTCACAGATCAGATGGTCGTGCTGTTTAAAACCGAATGCCTGTTCGAAATGGCTGGTGTTTTGCCCGAACTGATGCTTGATAACCAAGCCACTGTCAACCAGCAAGTCAAGCGTGTTGTATACAGTTGCCCGGCTTACATGGTAATTTCGGTTTTTCATTTTTACATACAACTGGTCCACGTCGAAATGTTCCTTATGGGAGTAAATCTCATCCAGGATAGCATACCGTTCAGGGGTTTTGCGTTGCTTGTTTTTTTCGAGATAAGCAGTAAACAATTCTCTCACTTCCTCTTTCACCTGAGCAATTTTGGCATCTGGTTTCATCATGTGGCCTGAAGCATAAAATGATAAGGAGCAAAGGTAAATGCCAAGGCCGGGATTCAGAAACCCACCGGGGGGATTTTATCCTTCTTTCCGTCTGGATTTTATCAGGTCGCGCACCCTGCGGGCACCGGGAAAACGGCTTTTAACCTCAGCAATGGCTGCATCGGCCGAAGTTGCACTCCGGAATTCACCCACATAAACTTTGAAATTGGGCTCATCATATTGCAATACTGCACCGTATTTGCTGCCAAATAATCTTTGGGCTTCTGCCAGTTTTGCGTTGGCTTCGGTGCGGCTGGAATAAAAACCAATCATAATGCGGTAACCCGGAACCATGGAACCCTGGGTGCTGCGCCTGGAAATCCGGTCTTTTTCCATTTTGTCTATAGCCGGATCAGCAATGATTTCAACATTTCCAGACTGCTGGGCATGAGCCAGCCTTCCAAACAGCATCAAACCTATCACTATCCACGTGCGCATATCCAACCCAATAAACAAAAACCGTGCAGAAATCAGGGGAATATGCCCAACTCCTTGTAAGATACACCCACTTTCTTGATGGCGAGCACAAATGCAGCTGTGCGCATGCTGTCAATTTCAGGATGTTCTTCCATGGTGTTCAATAAATCGTGCAGTGAAGAAATCATGGTCTCTTCCAGACCACTGTAAATCAAATCTACCTCATCAGGACCATGAAGAATGGTGCTTTTCTCGGTTTCAGACATGGTTTTTCCGGACAATTCCTCGATCTGTTTTACGATTTGGGTATTCATGTTCTCCGTAAATCGTTTTTCCATGCGGCCATAGCGAACATGGCTCAGATTTTTCAACCATTCAAAATAGGAAACAGTCACTCCACCTGCATTCAAATAAATATCAGGAACAATAACAATGTTCTTCTTGTTCAATATATCATCGGCTTCTACAGTAACAGGACCATTGGCCGCTTCTGCGATAATTTTTGCCTGAATGCGCGAGGCATTTTCTTCTGTTATTACATTCTCCAAAGCGGCTGGTACCAATATGTCACATGCCAATTCCAGCGCATCTGAACTGCGGGCCAGGTTCGTGGCACCCGGGAAATTCAAAATGCTGCCTGTGGCTTTGCGGTGGGCGAACACTTCCTCTTCATTCAAACCATCAGGGTTTGTGATAGCACCTTCGTATTCTGCAATGGCTATCACTTTGGCACCACCCTCACGGAAAAATTTTGCACTGTGATATCCCACATTTCCCAGGCCTTGAACGACTACTGTTTTACCTTCTACTCCGGTGGAAAGTCCCATCTTGTCCATCACACTTTTTTGCCTGCATAGTTCGCGGATTCCGTAAAAAACGCCCAGCCCGGTTGCCTCTCTGCGGCCGCGGACTCCACCTTGTGCAATGGGTTTGCCGGTCACACAACCCAGACCATCCACGTCTCCGCTTTTCATCGCAAGATAAGTATCGGCAATCCAGCCCATTTCCCGTTCACCGCTTCCGTAATCAGGGGCAGGTACGTCTATGCCGGGTCCTATAAAGTTCTTTTTTACCAGTTCAGCGGCATATCTGCGGGTGATTCTTTCAAGTTCGAGTTCAGTGTATTTGCGAGTATCTACTTTTATACCGCCTTTTCCACCCCCAAAGGGCACATTCACTATGGCACATTTGTAGGTCATGAGTGCTGCCAGCGCCATCACTTCATCCTGATTTACATCCGGACTGAATCGGATACCGCCTTTACACGGTGCTTTGTGGTGACTATGCTGAACCCGATAAGCTTCAATCACCTCTATCTTATCCAGTTTTTCTCCGGTGCGCACCGGAAATTTCATGCGGTATACACTGTTGCAGCTCTTGATTTGTTCCAGTATGCCTGCGTCGAAAGTGGTGAATTTGGAAGCCTTGTCGAAATTGTGGCCTACAGTTTCAAAAAAGGTGTATTTGCTGGTTCCTATTGACATAAATCCGTATTTGTTGGCGCAAACCTACAATAAATTCATTTGCATTGGCAATTCCTGCTTAAAAATCAGGCCTTTCAGGGCTATGTCATTGTACCTTTGCACAATGGTGAAAAAGACTGCTTTGGTAATTCTCGATGGATGGGGGATTGGCGACAGAAGCAAAAGCGATGCAGTTTGGAATGCAAAAACGCCTTTTACAGACAGTTTATGGGATCTATATCCGCATACTGAGTTAAGAACCGATGGTGAAAATGTAGGGTTGCCTGACGGACAAATGGGCAACAGCGAAGTAGGGCATATGAATCTGGGAGCTGGCCGTATCGTGTGGCAAATGCTGGTGCGGATCAACAAAGCGTTTGCCGATGGAGAGGTGAAATCCAACCCCGCCCTGAATGGTCTTTTTCAGCATTGTATCAGCACAGGAACCGCACTGCACCTTATGGGACTGGTGAGTGACGGTGGTGTACATTCTCACCAGAATCATCTGATACAGCTGTGCAAACTTGCAGGAGAAGCAGGCGTGCAAAAAGTTTACATCCATGCCTTCATGGATGGGCGGGATACTGACCCCAAAAGTGGAAAAGGGTATTTGGATACAGTATTGGCCCGAACACAGGAGTCTGGTGCAAAATTGTCCACCGTAATAGGCCGCTACTTCGCCATGGACCGAGATAAACGCTGGGAGAGAGTTGCCAAAGCCTGGCAACTGATGGTGAATGGAACCGGAACATTTACGCCTGATATTTCTGCAGAATTGCAAAATCAATACGACGCGGGTATAACCGATGAATTTATGTCACCTCTGCGCACGCTGGCCGGAAACGAAGGACTGATACGTGAAAATGACACTGTATTGTGTTTCAATTACCGCACAGACCGAGGCAGACAAATTACAAGTGCACTGAGTCAGCAGGATTTTCCCGAACACGGGATGAATAAACTGAAGCTGAAGTATTATACCATGACCGAATACGACGCCAGATTTGAAATCGAAGGAATCCTGTTTGCCAACCAAAACCTGAATATGACGCTGGGTGAAGTTTTGGCCAATGCCGGCTTAACCCAGTTACGCGCTGCAGAAACAGAAAAATACCCGCATGTTACCTTTTTCTTCAACGGTGGCAGAGAAGAACCCTTCCCGCGCGAAAACCGACTGCTGGTCAACTCTCCCAAAGTAGCTACCTATGATTTACAACCTGAAATGAGTGCCACAGAACTTGCAGATAAAGCAATAGCCCTGCTCAATACAGAACACCCTGATTTTGTCTGTCTGAACTTTGCAAATCCTGACATGGTAGGACATACCGGGGTATACAATGCCATTGTAAGGGCAGTGGAAACGGTAGACTCCTGTTTGCACAGACTGGTGGATGCTGGCCAGAAACAGGGATACACATTTTTTATTCTTGCCGATCATGGCAATGCGGATTTTGCCATCAATGATGACGGAACCCCCAACACCGCACATACGACCAATCCGGTTCCGTGCTGGGTAGTGGGAGATGGATTCACTGGAAACCTGCGCCGTGGTATTCTGGCTGATGTTGCTCCTACAGTGCTTAAATGGATGGGCCTTGAACAACCTTTTGAAATGACGGGTTCTCCTTTGTTTTAACGCGAATGGTTAAACCTGTTTTTACTTTCCTGTTCGTTTGCTGTTGCCTGCTGTCATGCAACACCACAACAACTTCACCTTCCGGCAAATTGGAATATTTTAATTTGCCCGGTTTCTTCCGTAGCGAAATTGCCCGGCTACAAAAAGATAAACCCCATCTGATGAAAACCATCCAGACTGGGGATGTAGTGCAATCTTTCGAATCAGACACAGTAAACTGGCAGAAAGAATTATCCGTTTTTCTTACATGGAATTTAAACCGTGCCGGCCGCGAAGCAGAGTATCTTGTGACTACGGACAGCTCCGGTTCACTGTCCATAACCCGCTACACAGCCAGAGACTCGAATCTGGTATTGCGCGATGTGGCAATCACACGCAGGGATGGGAAGACAGAGTTGCTGGTTCTGGAAACAGTTTCCAGAAGCTGGGTGAGAGACCGCACGGTCCGTTTCAGTTATCAGCCGGGAAAAGGATATGGAATTCATCAGACAGAGAATACATTGTGGGGTAGTCCGCAAACAATGGAGATATTTGCAGAAATTCAGGATGAAGCACATTTGAAGAAATGATGGAAAAACTTTCAAACTTTATAAACGGCGCCTACACGCCTCCGGAGACCGGATTGTATCTCGACAATTACCAGCCGGCAACCGGAGAGGTGTATTCACAAGTGCCGGATAGTTCACCTGCTGATGTAGAACGGGCGTATTCTGCAGCAGAGCAGGCATTCCCGGGTTGGAGTACTTTGGCGGCGGAAGAAAAATTTAAAATTCTGAACCGGATTGCAGAAGGCATCGATACCAGAAGAGAGGAACTGGCACAGGCCGAAAGCAGGGATCAGGGAAAACCGGTATGGCTGGCCAGAACGGAGATCAATCGGGCCGGACAAAATTTCAGGTTCTTTGCCACAGCGGCACTTCAGTTTGCCAGCGAGAGTCATAGCATGGAAGACCGGGCCATCAACTATACTTTGCGCCAGCCCATAGGAGTTGTGGGTTGTATCAGCCCATGGAATCTGCCATTGTATCTGTTTACCTGGAAAATTGCGCCTGCGCTGGCCGCAGGGAATTGTGTTGTGGCCAAGCCCAGCGAGTTCACTCCTTACACAGCAGCCCTTCTCGGTCAGATATGCAATGATGCAGGACTTCCTGCCGGAGTGCTCAATATTGTTCACGGTCTGGGTGGCAGTGCAGGTCAGGCCATTATCAGCCATCCCGGTATCAAAGCCATCTCTTTTACGGGTGGAACAGCTACTGGCAGGCATATTGCCTCGGTGGCAGCTCCCATGTTTAAGAAAATGAGTCTCGAACTGGGGGGTAAGAATCCCAACATCATTTTTGCAGACGCAGATCTGGAAAAAGCCATTTCTACCACTGTCCGCAGTTCTTTTCAGAATCAGGGTGAAATTTGTCTTTGCGGCAGCAGAGTCTTTATAGAAAGGCCGGTGTATGAAAAGGTAAAAAATGCCCTTGTTGAAGAGGTGAAAAAACTCAAAACAGGCAACCCTCAGTTGGATGAAAGCAGGGTAGGCGCTATCGTAAGCAGGCAACATTATGAGAAAGTGCTTTCCTATATTCAACTGGCAAAAGATGAGGGTGGAACCATACTTTGTGGAGGAGAGGCATTGCATCCACCCGGATTTGAAAACGGATGGTTTATAGCTCCCACCATTATAGAGGGACTGGATGCTGCCTGCCGCACCAATCAGGAAGAGATTTTCGGCCCGGTGATTACACTCATACCCTTTGACAGTGAAGAATCAGTGTTGACCATGGCAAACAGCACCGCATATGGCCTCGCAACCACATTGTGGACCGGAAATCTGAGTCGTGCACATCGTTTGGCTGGAAAACTTCAAACCGGAATTGTATGGGTGAACTGCTGGCTGTTGCGCGATTTGCGCACGCCTTTCGGCGGAACAAAACAAAGCGGCGTTGGGCGTGAAGGGGGATGGGAAGCTATGCGCTTTTTTACGGAACCCAAAAATGTGTGTATCGCATATTAATTCATCACATCTTCCGTCCTGAATCATAAATAAAATCATGTTTGAAAATAATTCCCGAACCGAACTGGAATCCCTGGGTGAATTTGGATTGATTCACCATCTGACCAAAGATCTCGGTATGAAAAATCCCACAACGGTTATGGGGCCTGGAGATGATGCCGCAGTCATCGAAGCTGGCAATGCATTTTGGCTATTGAGTTCAGATGCATTGCTGGAAGGGGTTCATTTCGACCTGTCATTCCATCCTTTGAAGCATTTGGGATATAAGGCAGTTGCTGTGGCTGTAAGCGATATATGCGCCATGAATGGTATTCCGGGTCAGATTCTGGTGAATATGGGTCTCAGCAACCGGTTTTCACTGGAAGCTGTTGAGGAAATTTATGTGGGTGTGCGCACTGCCTGCGAAAAGTACAATGTGGATTTGGTGGGCGGTGATACTTTCAGCAGCCGTTCCGGTTTGGTTTTGAGTATAACTGCTGCTGGCAGAGTGGAGAAAGAGAAAATTGCCTATCGCCGGGGGGCTGAAGAAAATGATCTGCTCGTAGTTAGCGGCGATATTGGTGGTGCGTATATGGGGTTACAAATCCTTGAACGCGAAAAACGTGTATTTATGGAGCACCCAGATATGCAACCTGATCTGGAGGCGCATGATTACATCGTTGGTCGTCAGCTGCGTCCGGAAGCCAGGCTGGATATCATTAAGCTGTTGGCTGAACTCAAAGTTCAACCAGGCAGCATGATTGATGTTAGTGACGGCGTGGCCAGTGAGGTATTTCACCTGGGAGCAGCCAGTGGGGTCGGTTTCGATATCTATGAAGAAAAGCTGCCAATAGACCCGATGACGGTGGATCGGGCTCTCGGATTTGGTCTGAACCCGAGTATTGCCAGTCTTAATGGAGGAGAAGATTATGAATTGCTTTTCACCATCAAGCCTGCAGATTTTGAAAAAATAAAAAACAATCCGGATTTAACCGTGATTGGGCACGCTACCGCCAATAAGGGCCAGCACAGACTTATTACCAAAGCAGGCAATGTTTTCGACCTGAAAGCGCAGGGTTGGGAGCATTTCCGCGGCTAAACCTTGGCATTCCCATCGGAATAGGTCATTTTTGCTGTGAGAGGCAAAATGTTTCGGCTTGTATTTTTCTGTTTTCTGGTTCTGGGTTGGTGTCCATTTCTCGGTGGTCAGTCGCCCGCATACCGCAAGCTGGATTATTCAAACGGTTTGCCTACCAATGTGGTGTATGACATCCTGCAGGATTCGCGCGGCTATATGTGGATCGGGCATGAAAAAGGACTCTCACGGTATGATGGAGTCAATTTTAAAACCTGGTTCAATAAAAACCAGAAAAGCAAAGCCGTTTCCAATTTGCAGGAAGATATCAATGGCCAGATCTGGTGTCAGAGTTTTACCGGTCAGGTTATGCATACATTGGGTGATGAGCTTGTGCTGGAAGAGTTTCTTTCAGGCCCGGGAAATTACATTCCCTTTCAGTTGCAGGCAGGAAGATATTTCATTACAGTTCGCGATGGGTATTGTTTGAAATATGACATCCGGGATAAAAAAATTGTCGGCCAGTTCAATTGGGAAACCAGTTTCATAGCCAGCAATATGCTCATAGACGGTGAGGATATTTACGGCCTCGCCATGCCAGCCACTCAATTGATAAGGATTAGGAAAGGAAAAGCTGAGCATCTGTGCTCAGTTCCGGTGAGTATGGGTTCGCCTTATGGTTTGTTGAAATTCAACGATAAGATTTTAATGTTCTCCAAGTCAGGAACGAAGAAGATTGGCATTTATCAGGAAGGGAAAGGGCTGGAAATCAGGGATTTCGGCTCAGGCGCCTTTATGCAGTCTGCAGAAATTCTGGATGGGCAGCTTTATGTCTCAACTGCAGAGGGGGTATATACCTATAATCAGAATCTGGAACCACTGCAAAATGGGGAGCCGTTTTTTAAGGAGGCTAGCATCAGCAATTCAGTAAAAGACAGGGAAGGCAGTTTGTGGTTTACAACCCTCAATCAGGGTATATATTTTCTGCCGAATCTAAATGTGTCTCTTATCAGAAATGAAAATTATTCATTTACGGCTCTCACTCCATACGCCAAAAATTCATCCATTCTTATCGGCACACGGGATAATTATATCTGGGAGTATCTGGAAGAAAGTCATTATTTCTGGAAAATAAAACAGTTGTCAGATCCGCATGCGGTCGTCACCATTTTCGATGATAAATCGAATGACCGTTTGCTGATTGGCAGTGATAAATTGTACGGATTGCAGGATGAAAAAATTACATTTACAGATCAGCTGGCGGTAAAGGATATTGAGTATGTAGAGGATGGGGTATACTTTATGGCACTGGGTAATGGATTGTTTTTATACAATGCTTCCAAAGATGGAAAAATTCCCGAATCAGTTCAGAAAATCATCCATAGAAAAATCGAATGGCGGTCTTCACTGTTTCAGTTGTCTGAAGGAATTGTCCGCGCGCGTTGTGTGGGATACGACACAAAAAACAGGATTTTGTACGGCAGCGGTGCCGACGGAACATTCGTGTACTCCTCGTCCTACAACGGACCGCTGAAATACAATGGGAAACCAGTATTCGCCTCCGACATTTATATTCAGAACGGAGAAGCCTATATTGCAACATTTGAGGGGGATTTGTTGGTTGTTTTTAACAACAAAGTACTTCGAAAAGTAAATTTACCTGCCAACCTCAAAGACTTATCCATTGTAAAACTGACCATGGTTGAAGATGAACTGTGGGTGTTGTACGAAAACTTTATTTTGAAGGCAAATCTGGAAAAAGGGGAATATGACATTTATTCCGCTTCAGATGGTTTGCCCAAGGCAGAAATCAGGGATTTTTGCATTACCGGTAGAAATGTATACCTCGCTACTTCTGATGGGTTGGCTGCATTTCCCCGCAAACTGGCAAGTAAGAATAAAACGCTGCCATTGCTGCAGATTGATGTGGTTTATGTCAATGGGCAACGCGCTGCCTCGCAAAAGGATAACAATGAATTCGGAACGGCAGAAAACAATGTGGAAATCCATTACAATGTACTGTCTTACAAAGGGGCATCAGAGATAAAGATTTTCTATAAAATCAACAACGGAAACTGGCGGCAGGCTGAAAGTCAAAACCGGATTTTGTATCTCGCGAGTTTGTCGCCCGGTTCATACAAAGTATATCTGAAAGCCCAGAATGAAGATGGGGTGGAATCAAAGGGAGAGCTGAGCTATGCTTTCACCATAGCCTATCCATTCTGGCAGCGCTGGTGGTTTATTCTGCTTCTTATATTGTTATTGGGTGCACTTACCTATGTGTATATGCGTTGGCGGATTGCAGATTTGCACAGAAAGTCAGAATTGAAGCAATCCAAGTATTTTCTGGAAAAAGAGTTGCAGAGCAGCATGCTTGCTTCACTGAAAGTGCAAATGAATCCGCATTTCATTTTCAATGCAATGAATACAATTCAGAGCTATATATTTCTCAATGACAGGGAGAATGCGAGCCAGTACCTCAACCAGTTTTCGGAATTGATGCGGATGATCCTGGATATGAGTGCGAGGGAAAAGGTGAGCCTTTACGAGGAGTTAAAGTCATTGAAGTTGTATTTACAACTGGAACATATGCGTTTTGAGGAGAGTCTCAAATTTGAAGTGCATGTAGACCCGGGAATTGTACCGGATATGATTCAGATTCCACCCATGTTGATTCAGCCGTATGTTGAAAATGCCATTAAACATGGACTGTTCAACAAGAAAGGCAATAAAAAAATTGTGGTTTCTTTTAATTTGAAAGACAATATCCTCATTGCCACAGTGGAAGATGATGGCATAGGACGTAAGAAAGCTGCGGAGTTGCAGGCTCAGCGTCCGAGAACACATGAAAGCTTTGCCACCAGAGCCAATCAAAAACGGCTTGAGTTGCTGAATCAGGGCCGGTCTAAGATTATTGGCGTTGAATTTGTTGACAAGGTGGATTCAGATGGCAATGCATTGGGTACCAAAGTGATATTGAATATTCCTTTGTGATATAGTTTCTGTGCATTAAGTTTGTTTTTTTATGGTATGAATCTGCACAGATGTTTAATCGTTGATGATGAAAGCAAAGCCCGGTTGCTGTTGCGTACTTTGATTACAGAGTACTGCCCGGAGCTATTTATTTCCGCAGAGTGCGACGACCTTGATTCAGCCATAGCTGCAATCCGCAAACACAAACCCGATATCGTATTCCTCGATATCGAAATGCCCGGTAAAAGTGGTTTGGATATACTGGAACAATTAAATCCCGAAGAAGTGGATTTTGAAATTGTATTTACAACTGCCTATAACGAATATGCCATTCAGGCATTCCGGCTTGCTGCACTTGATTATATTTTGAAACCCATTCAGTACCAGAGATTGCGTGAAACCGTTGAACGTTTTCTGAGTAAAACCAATCCACGGGAATTGCGGCAACTGGAAGTATTGCGCAGGAATCTGGCTCCTGAATCAGACCGTGACCGGAGAATTGCCATACCTGTTGGTCAGTCCTACAAATTTTACAAAGTGGATGATTTGGTGATGATTAAAGGAGAAGGGGCCTATTCTGAAATTACCATCACCACAGGCGAAAAACTGATGGTTAGTAAAAACCTCAAGTATTTTGGTGAATTATTGGGTCCAATACCCTTCTTTTTCCGCTGCCATAAATCGTATATGATCAACACGCACCATGTCAAAGAATTTACCAAATCGGAAGGTGGCAGGGTGGTGCTGCAGGGAGAGGTTGAGGCCGGCATTTCAGGCGAGAAGGTAGATGAGTTCCTGAAAATCATGAACCTGAAGGCCTGACCGGCATTTCAAGGTATCAGACAATTATTCATCCTTTTTAGTCATCTTTGGATTGATTCATCTTTTAGGGTTGGGACTTACGCCATGTGCCGTGTAATTTCGCGGCATGTACAGAACCCACACCTGTGGCGAATTGAGAATAGCCCATGCAGGCTCCACCGTTACATTGGCCGGCTGGGCTGCCCGTATCCGTAATCTGGGCAGTATGGCCTTTATTGATCTGCGCGACAGATATGGTATAACCCAGATTGCTTTTAATGAAAATGTAGGCATGGATTTACTCAGCATGGTTGCAGGCGTAGGGCGCGAATATGTGCTGCAGGTGAAAGGGAAAGTGGCAGAACGTGCAGCCAGAAATCCCAACTTGCCTACCGGAGATGTGGAACTCATTGTTGAAGAATTTACAGTACTCAATCCGTCTCTCACACCTCCGTTTACCATTGAGAACGAAACCGACGGTGGCGATGATATCCGTATGCAATACCGGTATCTGGATTTGCGCAGAGAACCTGTCCGCAATAATCTGATTCTGCGGCATAAGCTCGCCCAATCTGTCCGTAATTTTCTGAGCAATGCAGGATTTCTTGAAGTGGAAACCCCTGTTCTCATCAAAAGTACGCCTGAAGGTGCACGCGATTTTGTGGTTCCGAGTCGCATGAACCCCGGCCAGTGGTATGCCCTGCCGCAAAGTCCGCAAACATTTAAGCAATTGCTTATGGTAAGCGGGTTTGACAAGTATTTTCAAATCGTCAAATGCTTCAGGGATGAAGACCTGCGTGCCGACCGGCAGCCGGAGTTTACCCAGATTGATTGCGAAATGAGCTTTGTGGAACAGGAAGACATTTTGCAAACTTTCGAGGGCATGATGAAACAATTGTTCCGCGAAGTAAAAGGGATTGAATTTGGTGATTTTGAACGCATGACTTATCAGGATGCCATGAGAAGATTTGGCAGCGATAAGCCCGATATGCGTTTTGGAATGGAATTCTGTGACCTTACAGATTTGGCTCAGGGTAAAGGCTTTGGTGTATTTGATTCTGCAGAATCAGTCATTGGAATTTGCGCACCGTCTGCCGCAGGCTTTTCGCGCAAGCAACTGGATGAACTTACCGAGTATGTGAAACGCCCGCAAATCGGCGCCAAAGGAATGGTTTACTGCCGGTTTGAAGAAGGTATGCCACCCAAAAGCAGTGTAGATAAATTTTACACCCCGGAGCAACTGGCTGAATGGGGTGCACGTTGCAATGTAAAACCCGGCGATCTGCTGCTGGTCCTTTCCGGTAACCTGCACAGCACGCGCAAACAAATGAATGAACTGCGGCTGCATATGGGCAATTTGTTGGGATTGCGCGATCCCAATGTGTTTAAGCCCATGTGGGTAGTGGATTTTCCGTTGCTGGAGTTTGATGAAAACGGACAGCGGTGGCATGCCATGCACCATCCGTTTACCAGTCCGTTGCCCACAGATTTGGCCGCTATGGAATCGGATCCGGGATCTGTGCGTGCCAATGCATACGACCTGGTTATCAATGGTGTGGAGATTGGCGGGGGAAGTATTCGTATTCACGACCGTGCTCTGCAGTCCCGTATGTTCCAGTTGCTGGGTTTTACAGAAGAACAGGCCAAAAGTCAGTTCGGATTCCTGCTCAGTGCCTTCGAATATGGTGCACCCCCGCATGGTGGTATCGCCCTGGGATTCGACAGGCTTTGCAGCTTGTTTGGTGGCAGCGACAGCATCCGCGATTTTATCGCATTCCCTAAAAACAATGCCGGACGGGATGTGATGATAGATGCCCCGTCTGCGATAGACGCATCTCAGCTGAGTGAGCTGGGATTGAAGTGATTTCAGGGCTTTGGTTCAATGCCCGTTTCAATGGGTTTGCTGTGCCTGTATTCTGTATCGTAAACCGTAATTCTGAAACGAAATTTCTTCATTTCCCCGCGGTATTTCATTCGATAACTTACCTGATTTCCCGGAATTTCTGCCAGTGGTTTCCAGGTTTTGCCATCGGCAGATTGTTCCAGGTAGTACATACCCGTTGCCTGTTTCGCCGCAATTTGCCATTCAAAAACCAAGTACCCGGTAGTGTCTGTGATCGCGCTGAACCGGTTCACCGGTAAAACAATGTATTTTCCTGTTAGTGTAACCGGCTGTGACCATGGGCTGGAATTGCCCTGCGCGTCTTTCGCCTGCACTGAATAAATTTTCTTAGCTGAATTCGCAATAGAATCGGATAAATCATTGCTGATTGTCGTTTTCTCAACCCAACCGCTGCCTGTATGGATACGCACTGTATAGGATATTCCTGCGGAGTCTTTTGGCCCGGACCATTTCAATCTGGCAATATTCCCTTCTACCGCGGCATATGTAAATACCGGAACTATGGGTGCCGTCTTATCCGGGGTAACTACTTTCACGGTGTCTGAGGGTTTTGACTTTTGCCCGTCTTTGCCGATGGCGTATATGAAATAATAGAATTCGGTACCATCGGGTTTTAGTTTGTCGGTGATACTTAAGCCCACCACTGGCTTGGCAGTGAGCACGAAGTGCTCAGCTCCGGATTTGAAAAGTCTTTCTACCATAAATCCTTCTACAGGGTGGCTGCCATATTGCCATTTCAATTGCACTGTACCGTCGTTTGTAACTGTAGCTACAGGTTTTTCCGGTCTGGGCGGTATACGGTTTCCAGTCTGTATTCTTACCGTATCAGAACATATTGTTGTGACACCATCGCCGGGAACTTCACATAGCCAGTATTGAACCACAATGCCGGCTGGTGGATTCCGGTCGTAAAATTCGCCTGTTTCAGCAAGACCCGGGGGCGATTGATAGATTAATTCTCCGGACTTGCCGTTTGTTTTCCGGTAAATACGCACCGCATTTTCCCGCATGGAAGGAGTCCATCGCAATCTGAGCATACGGGCAAATTCATCTGCTTCCAATACAGGCGATTGTGATAATTGTTGCAGAAGCCTTACCTCCACAACCGGACTACCCGGGCCCTGTAAACCAAACACATCCACACTGTGAATTTTATAAAAGAGATGGCTGTCTTTCTCTGTGCGTTTATCCGCTATGCGGCACACCTGCACATTGCCGGCATTGAAATATCCACTCAGGTTTACTTTTTCCCATGGTCCTGTTGCTTTTCCCGAACGGTATACCTGGTAAGTAGCAATCATGCCGGATTGCGGAGGTCTGTACCATTCCAGCATAACCTGATTTCCTGACTGGGAGGCCATCAGCAATGGATGTTTGGGTAGCAGGTAATTCACCGCTGCTGAAATCTTTTCTGATGTATATATTTCTTTTCTTTCAGAACTTTCAAACAAACCTGAAATAGTATACAAATACGTATGTCCCTTTTCTATCGTACTGTCGGCAAACCATTCTCCCAAAGCCTTTCCTATTTCGACATTCACCATACCCATTGCCCCTAAAAAGTTCCATTGGGCTGTGTTTGCCATAATACTGTCTCTTAGCTCCGGTGTGAGTGCGCCATTTTCTTCTTTAATTCCGGTCAGTTCGCGGAATAAGGGAGCCTTGAATTTGCATATTCGGTTTATATCTGCAGCATTTTTTACAATTCGTGTTTCACCTGCAGGTTCAAATGCACCGCCATTGTCTGACCGATAGATTTTATACCCTGTAATTCCTTTTTGTTGCACACCCTTCCAACGCAGGTATATCTTACCTTCATGCAGTACTGCATAAATTCCTGATTGTGCAATGGCATATGTGTTCCCCGCCAGCAGCAGAAAAATATGCATCAAATATGGAATTGTCTTTTTCATGAACTATAACCGAAATCAACTTCCATTTTACCACTGTAAAATAATACCGAATATTCCACACTGGCTTTGCCCGAAACCTGAATATGACTGGCATCTGCGGCGAGATTTAAATCCACATTGAGATTGCCGTAAATGATGTCAAAATGAGTATCAAATGCGGTGATGTTTACATTCCAGTTTCCGCCAAAATTGCCTTTGGTATTCAGAACAATCGGGTTGGCCGCGATGCGCAGTCCACCACCATATTTTAGTAAAAATCCGGCATGGAGAGTGCCGAAACCCAGCGGTATATCACGGCTTCCACCATACGAGATTTCACCCGATACAGCGAACAAGTTGGTGGCAACGAGCACTGAACCCGTCGCGCTGGCCAGATTTAAAACATTGGCCTGTAATTTTTCAGTCCAAACATATCTGCCATCGTTGGGTGGATAACTAAAATGCACCAGGCCTTCAGCTTTAAACAACGCACCGTCTGCATCAGGCAAACCGATAAGCATGGAAATATCACCGGTAGTTTTTACGGCATCGGCATATTGCACAGTTATATTTCCCTGTCCATATATGGCTTCTTCCCGGGTAAGTAACCATACTTTGCCGTCCAGTGCAAAGATGCCCCTGGTCCAGACCATTTCCATGCGTCCTTTCAACACTTCTCCACCGGGTACACTTCCCAACGCCACCAATGCTTTCAGCGAAAACGATTCATTGTTAATGGGAGCCCCTTTCTGTGTACCTGCAGGTGGCATATAATTGTATCCGATTCCACCACCCAATTCCAACAGCGCTACTCCTGTGCTGCCTATAGGAATGGAGCCGGAAACCGTGAGTTGCCCATACCAGAAACCGAATGATTGTTCTTTCGAAATTTCCTGACTACCCGCTATGATAAAGCCATCAATTCCTTTGTTGAGGCTTTTTAATTGAATTGCAAAATTTCCTGAAAATACTTTACCATCGTAACTGAAACCACCCTTCAATACAGCCGGACCGGTTGTAATGTCTACTTTTAATTCTTCAAAGGCCAGTGTGGGTCCGTTGCTTATGGTGGCTTTGGTTTGTATCGCCACCATTCCTGCAAGGTTTATCTTTCCATCAAAGGCAACCGAATACACATGGTCTTTTGCAAAAGAAAACCCAATCGATTGGATATGCATACGGAATCCTGAACCGATTTTTATTTCTTTATTGATACTGATTTTTTCGGCGGCAACCTCACCGTCACTGTTGATTGAAAATCCCTCAATTTCAATTTCACCAAAACGGGTTGAAGAAATCCGTGCACTTAATCCCAATTGAGCTGAATTTTCAGCGGCTTTCCATTCAAGAGTAGCCTGGCTTACCAGAAAAGTTGTGGCCAATGAGGGTAAAATAACCGGCTTGTCTGTGCTGAGTGAAGCGGTGAAACCGTCTGCATTTGCGGTCAGGGATAATCCGAATGTGCCTTCCATGGGTTTAGGCAACTCCATGCTGCCACTAAAGGTACCTGCTTCCAGCTTGCTGTTCGCGAATTGAAGAGCCACCCCTGTGCAACTGAACTGGTATCCGGCATACCCCAATTTCACCAGTCCGCCAGTGAGGGAAATTTCACCACCAAATCCATCGGGTCCCACATAAAAATCTTTGGCTGAAAGGGTAGCAGGATCTCCGTCTTTTACCGGTGTAAATGCTTTCGGCAGTTCCAAAGAAGCGGTATGAATGACTACTCCTGTAAAATCACCTTCCCAGGGTATTGCATTTTTGCCGGTGTGAAAGTCCAGCGTGAATTGTGCACCCTCTTTTAGTTTGAACCCTTTGTATTCATACCCCGGCATGTCGCTTACTGTTCCATAAAATTCGGCGGATGGATCTACTGTGGCTTCAAATTGGGCGGGGCCTGACATGCTTTTGTGTTTTATACTGCCTTTGATTTCTGCACCCTGGTTCGCTGTTATCCCAAGAGATGACAGTCCCAGTTCAAACCCAAAGCGGGTAAATGGTTTTTCCATTCCTGTTTCCCATGCCACTACTCCGGATGAGGCCCAGAATTCCCCATTTTTTTCCTCAACAACAATGTCTGCAAGGTTGAGTTCCAGTTCTTCAAGTACCTTGCTCAAGGACAGTGCGTTTATATTTATCTTGATATTCCCTTTGCCATTGAATGATTCTTCGGGGGTAATCTCTTCTTCCGGTACAATTGTGAATGGGTAGTCAGGATGGCCTATTTTGAATTCCTTGATTTTGCTGTTGCTGTAATTGGAACTGACTTTTTCAGGCCGGCAAACGGGTCGCAGTTTTTCAAGCGTCGCTGTGCTGCTCAATTCCGCTTCAGCGTCTTCTTCCATTTTTTCCACTTTTGAATCTGCAATTCCAAATTTTGAAGTTTTGGCTTTTTGCGGATTCGCTTTTAATGGAGCTGGTTTCGCTGCCATGTCCAGGTCAATGTCTTTTCTGTAGTTCCTTGCATGGTCATAACAACCTGAGGCAAAACGGGGAAAAGATTTTGCATTTTTCCAGGCTGGTGAGGCAAGTGCCGCATCGGTTGCCACTGTGCCGGATTCAATCATTTTTTTTGCGGCATCCCATGCCGGGTCAGCTATGGGTGTTGTTGTTTTTAGGAATTGAAGATACAAGGGAGAAATGGCTTCGAATTTTTTCTCCTCAATTACATTTTCAGCCCGTTTCCATTTTACAACGATTTCAAATTTGCCATGGTTCTTTCCAAAGTTGAATTTGGTAACCGGTATATATCCGCTGCCTGTGGTGGTTTTTGTTACAGATGCTGATGTTCCGTCAAATCCAAATGCTTCTGCGTTACCATCAATGAGTTTTACACTCAGTGCAATGGTTTCGCCTGCAAGGCCCAGATGGTCGCCTGTTACAACTCGGGCTGGTACGGGCAACAATTCTTCCGGTGAACCTGTCAGAGAGTCGGGAACTTCCAGAAGAATACCGGGTTTTACGGTTGATTTTGATTCGACTTTCTGCTCGGGGTCTCCTGCCAGTTCAGCGGCAGTGTACAGTGCTTTGTAATCCTGTTCCTGCGATGGCAATGGCTGAGGTACCAGTGCGGGCTCCCATATAAATGAATTGATACTAGCCGAGCCGGAGGGCCCGATAATGTTGCCTTTTGCCAGCCAGGTGTATGCCCCCATGTCTTTTATATCCTCAATGATAACTGGAGTAGGGGGACATTGCTTTTCTGTGCTTGCGGCTGAAATTTCTGACCCTGGTGAGGAACTGCTTCCTGTATTGCTGGTTCCGGTACCAGATCCCACCATAAGTGCTGTTCCTCCGGAGCCGCCTCCGGGTTTGCAATTGTACAGTATCTTGTCCATGTCAGGCTTGAACCGTGCAGTGACTTCAACTGCATCTTTGGCGAGCAGGGGCGCATCCCCGGGAATTACAGGCCATTTTTCCCTGAGCATTTTGCCTTTGTCTGCCAGCAGTGCCTGTGTGCGGGGTTCCTCTCCGGGACCGATATGAATTTTTTCTGGTGGTGGTGGATCCAGAAAGGACAGAGACGGGTTACATACTGACAGCTTCTTGTCCGATGGGTCATTGTTTTCCGCAGGAATGTCTGTGAAAATCAACTTCCGCAGTTCATATCTGAATACACCGGTAACTTCGTTATCATCATCATCGGAACGCCAGCCATCATATATTTCATCTTTGGCTTTCAGTGTAATTGTAAAATCCAGATGTGCGCTGTCAAATTGATTTTCGAGAAAGGTCTTCAATTTCTTTTCAGCTTCTTTTAAATAATCCTTTGCATTGGTAATGTCCTCATCGCATTTTTTCAGTTTGCCTGATATTTTTTCTACGGAATATTTAATGTCTTTTTCAGCAGCAGACCTGGCTTTTTCGGTTTCTTCCTTTTTCTTTTCAGCCGCTTCCAGATCTTCTTTGGCTTGCTGCACGGCATCATTCTGAGCCAGCGCAGAGTCCAGGGTTGGGGCATTGCTTTTTAGACCAGACCTTTCGTTTTTTACCTGTTCAAACTCAGTTTTTATGTCTGTTGCTCTGGATACTTTTTCTTTTTTCTCCTGCTCTTGTTCCCTGATACTTTTGTTTCTCCGGAGCTGAAGGTCCATTATGGTTTCATATCTGGTCTGTATTTTTGAAATCTCAGTATGAAGTAAATCAATATTGTCCTGCAATTTATCTGTTTCAGTAAGATGAATTCGGATTTCCTCCTGCAATCTGACTTGTGAAACTTCCAGGGTAGCTTTTTCCTGCTTGTTTTTATCCAGTTCCGAATGAATGACCGGCACACCCTGGTTTTCCTCTGCAGCACTCAAACGGGTTAATTCATCCCGCAATGCCTCGATTTTCAGGTTGATTGTTTCGATTTTTCTGTTTTGTTCATTGACGGTTCTGGTAAGATCTGTGATCTTTTGCTGGTGCTCTTCCTGGTATTTTATTTTCTCATTTAAATTTTGTTTTAGATCAGCAATTTGCTGAAGCATTTCTGCCATCAACGTATCATTTCTCCGTATTTCATCTTTCAATCCCTCAATCTCTTCAGAAGCTGCCATGTATTCCTCTTTTAATCCAGCCATTTCTGATTTGAGTGCATCTTTTTGCTTTTGTGTTTCAGCTAATTTCTTCTCATTATCCACCTTGTCTTTCTGGTATTCCTTGGCTGCAGCCATTTTTGCTGAATCAGATTTCTGACTGTGTTTTTTTATTTCTTTCTCTAATTGTTCAAGTGTTTTTCCTGCTTCATACAAGGTTGAAATATTCTTTGCCACAGAAGTGTTTATGCTGAATATTTCTTTTTGCAATGCCACTTTTCGTGCCAGTGCAGACTGCAATGAATCGTTTGCCTTTTCTGTCTCCAACCGCAGTTTTTTATATTCCGGTTCTTTGCCCCAGTCGCGAATTAATTCATCCAGGGGTGGTGGAATGTAATATACATGATTGCCACCCGCTGCTTTATTGGGTGTAGTCAGTTTAGAAAGACCTTCTGCTGCAGCCTCTTTCTTTTTTCGCAGATCTTCGAGTTTCTTTTCAAAATCCCGGGCTTTTTTCTTATTGTTCTCTTTTTGTTTTTTCAGTCCTTCTATTTCAGATTTCAGTGTATTTATACGTTCCTTAATCTGTTGATTCCTTTCTTTTAATTCTTTCAGTTTTATTTCACAGTCAGATTTAATATTCGTTTGCGTTATACTATCTGCAAAAAGATATGTCAGGCTGTCTGTCAGCGTTTCTTTCAGTGCTGACTGCCTCGCGGAATTAAGCCGCATGGATTCTACCGCGATCAGGTATTCATCCATGTGTTCACGCAGAAATTGTTCGTCTGCTTTTTCCCGGTTCTTTACTGCAGTATTCGCATCAGATAATTCCTTTTCGGACTGTAACAGTTGCGAATTGAATTTCTTCATGGCTGCATCGGATTTCTCGGCGGCAGCATGCAATTGTTGCAATGCCAGTTGATAATTGTACGCGGCTTTCTGATTTGTGGTGTTGGCGTTGTCTTTATTTAATTTGGCATCCTGAATGATTCCCTGATCTTTTTGCAAATCTGCAAACCATTTAAGACGAACCGGGTTGCTGATGAATTGTGCAGCGGTTGAAAGAATTTGCGCCGCAGATAGTTTGATTGATTCCACCAATCCCTGACAATCCGTTTTGTTTTCGGTGGTGTTTTTGCATGCTTCTTCTGTAAATTTCAGTACTTCATTCAGGCTCTGACTGTATTTCTGAAATGCAGAAACGGCGTAGGCGGGTGTCGATTTAATGAAGTTTTCTCCAGCTGTTTTAGCCTCGGTAGTTTTGGAATGAAATGCTGTGGTATTGGATACAAAAGAGGAAGAAAACAGATCGATTAACCGGTTCCATTCCTGTCTCGATAGTAAATGCAAATAGGCTACACTGTCTGAGAATATCTGATTCCTGATCCGCAGTACATTCTGTGTGCTTTTTTCAATCTGCATTTGTGATTGATGCCATTTTTCGGTGGCAGCTTTCATTTCTTTTTCCAGCTTTTCGAGGTTTGAAAAAAGCGTTTTTTGTTCTGTTTCCCATCTGTTTTGTTCGTTTTCCAAATCGGCATAGGCTTTCTTTCGTTGTGCTTCTTTTTGGGCCGCTGTTTCCAGCAATTGTTTCATGCCGGCATCTGGTTTGCCATCCAACCGGGCCTGCAAGGTGTCCGTGCGGTAGCGGTAGTTTGCAATACTGTCTAAACAGGCGCGAAGGGATTTTCGTGTTTCTGAAGCAAGTGTTCTGATTTCCTTTGTTTTTTCTTCAGCCGTGTTGCGTTTGGATTCCTGTAAATGAATTGCCGAATCCAAAGTATTGATTTGTTTCTTCAGGCTTTCTATTTCTTTTTCCCTTGCTGTGATTTTTTCCTGTAAAATGGAATCTCCTTTCGGACCTGTGCTGGCCAGGCTGTCTTCTATCTTCCGGATTTCATTGTTCAGTGCGTCCAGCACTTTTCGCATGCTGTCTGAACCTGCCTGTTCATACGGAACATTCAATGAACCCTTGCCATTGAGTTTCCACTCGTAACCAGCTATCTGATCACGAATACCCTTGATAAGCTGGCTTTTCCCGCCTTCACAACCATTACAATAAAAATTGGCAATGTCCCAGTCAAAGGCTTCAGCGCGTATTGGCACTGCCCGCGGGTACAAAAACAACTCTTCTTTATCTGCATACATTCCCACTGAAATGGGAGGTCCTTTTTCTCTTACAATCGTTGGAGGCTGGCAGCCAATGGGTGTAACGCTGGTGTCGCAGGGGTCATACACGGTTTCACCGTTCGTGCTCACCGTAAATACCCAGGGAAAAGCCCAGTTTTCCTGTTCTGGGCCCGAACTTAGTTTTTGTACACTCCATATATAAGTGCCATCAAGCAATTCCATATCCGGACCAACTGGAATCATGGGATCTGTACAATATTGTTCAAATGAGGGGTGATTGACCCTGAAGGCGGTATTGGCATCCTGGCAGGAATACACGGGTATGATGCGAATGCGAAATGCAGTGTTCTGCCCTAGCGGAGTCCATGAAAATATAAGAGACCGTTTTTCTCCTTCGGATTGAATAATGGTGCCATTGGATGGAGAAATCAATTGAGGTTGGTTTTGCGCCCTGATGTTCTCAAAGCCCGAATACAGAAGCGCGATACAAACGATATGTTGGCATGTGCGTTTCAAATTCTATGGGTTATGCCAACTCTGGCAAGGGTTTCGAAAAACGAAGCGGGAAGGGCAGTTCCTTTATAGGTGTAGCTTTGCAGAAACAGGGATGCCATGCTCTCCCAGTTGTTGGCAAATTGCCATACTGCCTGTACCTGTGTTGTCCATTTTGTTCCGCGAGCCTTGCCATTTACTGTATTGTTCAGTCTGGAGATTATCGTATTTACAGACCATTTTCCCCTGGCCGGTTTCCAACGGTACAAAAGACTCAATGTATGATTCAGGTTGGTAGCAGTTATCGGTGAGATTCCGGTTTTGGTGGCAAAGCGGCTCCATGCAATGCCTGTTTCGTGGGTTTTAACGTGAATTCTGTAGCCTGCGCTGATTCCGTTGCTTATGGAACTGCCTTTGCCCCCTCCCGGAAATACCGACTGCATTGTGTATTGGGTAATGGCTGGCATAAATTTATGGGTTACAGCACCCCGCTTCAGGGTGAGAATACCAGTGAGATTTGACTGAGTCACAGTGGTTGTTCGGCCTCCGGGTTCCAGTGGTTTGTCCGTAACCGAAGGTTGGTATCTGAAACCAGCGGTAAACTGTAAAAAATTCCACAGACTTATCGTTTGTCGTGTGCTCATGTCCGGCGTTTTGCTATACAGGACAGTGTTTCTTCCCGAATAATTGATGCCTCGAAATGCCAGTTCATTCTGCATAATCCATCGGTTTTTCCATGTGGAAAGCCGGTGTTGAAGGAGTAATTCTGCCAAATCTCCCGGAAGAAATGGCTGGGCCAGATTTTTAAAATTCTTGTCGGTCCTTCGGAGTGTAACAAATAAGGATTGTTTTTGAATATTGAGTTGCGCAGTCAGTAAAGCAGCATACCCGGGTTTTGCAGCTACCTGGTTTAGCCCGAAAAAGTTAGAGCCAACGATCAGCTTATTGGCTGAAAAATAGGATTGCACGATTTCGCCATACAATTGAAGCTTTTTGATGGTCATACGGTTGAAAACACCGGTGCTTAAACTGCGCTGCGGGAGTCGAAAGGCGGGCAGCGCAGACAATGTGGCTGTTTTGTCATCTCCCATGAGAAAGGACAAACCCGTTTCAGCATTCATGTGTCTCACATGCCAGTGGTTTTGAAATGCTGCACCATACAGCATGCGGCGCCACATCCCATTCTGTCCGTTGTAAGTGGTATTGGGTATTGTAGTATTCAGCATCTGCACAGAGGATTTTGCCATCCAGTTTGCAGACTTCCATTGCAGGGCCATACCCAGGCCGGGTTGGCTTGAGCCTGTGAGTTGAAGATATGGCTCTGTAAAACTGCCCAATCGCATACTGAACCGGCCGCGTTCCGGTGCCAAAAACAACCGGTTGACAGGATTGGCTATATAGTCCAGAAACTGTGTGGATTTGGGGCCTTCTACCGGAAAATTCACCACAGAATATGGCATCATCCGGGTAAGATACACTTGCATGGGCACCTGCCATTTTCCCTTACGCAGCATAAGGAATGCCCTGAGAGCAGGAATTGAAGCCGGTTGCCGCTGGGTTACAGGTACTGTTCCTTTGGCACTCAGATTGTAATATTGATATTCGAGAGAGATGTTTCCTTGTACTGCTTTCTGGGTTAAACCTTTCTCAGGCCACAGAATGGTAAGGAGGAAAACTGTCAGATATGGAACAGGTAACCGCATAGCGGTAAAGACCTTTGAAAACAAAAATACTCATAATATTCAAAAAATCAAGAGGTTAGTGAAATTTATCGGTACATCAAGCGGGGCAGGAAAATATACAATCCGGTAAAAAGAGATGCGATGGAGGCAATCCATACAGCTGCAGCAGCAAGGTCTTTTGCCTTCCCGATTTCGGGATCATGCCCGGGGTGAAGCTTGTTCAGCAGGGTTTCAATGGCAGAGTTCATGATTTCGAGGCCGATTACCAGGCCGATACACAGCCAGATGGCTGCCCATTCAAGCCGGGTGATTTTCAACCACAATCCGGTGATGATGGCCAAAATTGCAATAACAAACTGAATCTTAAGATTGCGCTGTGTGCGTATGGCATAATACAACCCCTTGCTGGCGTTGGCTACAGATGATAGAAATGACTGGCGCACTGAATGTATGGGTGCTATAAAAAATCCCACCGCTTGGGGTGGGATTTTTCTTGGTTAAAAGGTGTTGATTTTGATGCGTTTTTCAATTTCTTCCACGTCGTGTCTGAACTTTTTGTCGGTCTCCATGAGATCGTTTACAGTCTGACATGCATGAATCACCGTGCTGTGATCGCGACCACCGAAGAACATGCCTATATTTTTCAGCGAAGCTTTGGTGAGGTCTTTGGTGAAATACATGGCAATCTGCCGTGCCTGCACAATCTCCCTTTTGCGGGTTTTGGATTTTACCGCTTCCACAGGAATGTTGTAGTAATCGCAAACCAGTTTCTGTATGTAGTCGATGCTGATTTCGCGGGTACTGTTTTTTACAAAGTTCTTTACGATTTGCTTCGCGAGATTCAGGTCTATTTGCTTGCGGGTAAGTGAAGACTGCGCCAGCAGTGAAATAAGTGCCCCTTCGAGTTCACGTATATTGGTGTCAATGTTATGGGCAAGGTACTCTACCACATCTTTGTGCATAGTGATACCATCCTGATACATTTTATTTTCAAGGATAGAAACGCGGGTTTCAAAATCCGGAGTGCCCAGATCGGCACTCAAACCCCATTTGAAACGACTCAGAAGGCGTTCATCCATGTTTTTCAGGTCTTTGGGCGGGCGGTCGCAGGTAAGCACTATCTGCTTGCCGTTCTGGTGCAGGTGATTGAAGATCTGGAAGAAAATTTCCTGGGTACGTTCTTTTTTGCTGAAGAATTGTACATCATCCACAATCAGCACATCCAGATATTGGTAAAAGTTGATAAACTGGTTGTTGTTTCCCTGTTTGGCTGAATCAATGAATTGATTGATGAATTTTTCAGCACTTACAAAAACCACCACTTTTTGCTTGTGGTTTTGTTTGATCAGGTTGCCAATGGCATGGGCAAGATGGGTTTTGCCCAACCCACAGCCACCAAAAATCATGAGGGGGTTAAAGGCTGTTCCCCCGGGTTTTTGGGCGATAGCCAGTCCGGCATTGCGAACCAGTTTGTTGCATTCCCCTTCAACGAAATTGTCGAAAGTATACCGGGGATTCAACTGACTGTCAATGTTCATCCGCTTCAATCCGGGAATGATGAAGGGGTTTTTGATCGGGGAATCCAGATTGATGGGCATGCCAAGCTCATTCTGAACCGGCTTGCCTGAACTGCCTGTGGGCAGATTTATCGTATAGGGAGCCTGGTCATGGCCTGCTGTCTCAATAATGATATTGTATTCCAGCTTGGCGGTAGGGCCGATCACCTTTTTCAGGGTCTTGTGTAAAAGTTGAACATAATGCTCTTCCAGCCATTCATAAAAAAACTGACTGGGCACCTGAATGGTAAGCACCTTGTTCGACAATTTGATGGGTTTAATGGGTTCAAACCATGTTTTGAAACTTTGAGGGTTTACATTGTCTTTGATGATTTTCAGGCATTCCTGCCATGCGAGCACGTGTGTCTTGTTGTCTGTCATAGCTTTTCCCGGGGTCATTTTCTCATTTTCTTGTTTTTTGGGGCTTTAAAAGGTTGATTTTCAAAGGTTCCGATAGGTGGCGAATCGGACTGCTAAGAAAATGAGAAAAATCCACAAAGTGCTAATGAAATTATGTTGTTTGTCAATTATTTTTTGCCTAATCTTAGGCCGTTGAACCTGAACTATCCCTGAAATTCACCGAATACAACTCTCAGATTATCAGCTATTTCTCCTAGTGTAGCATAGGATTCAACCGCTGAAACGATATAGGGCATAAGGTTGTCGGTTCCCATGGCTGCCTGTTTCAGGGCGTTTAAACGGGCTGTTACCTCCGTATTATTTCTTTCTGATTTTAACCGGGCCAGTTTGGCTGACTGAGATTTTCGGATTGAATCATCCACTTTCAGCAGGGGAGGTGTATCTGCCGCCGCAGATTGAAATCTGTTTACCCCAACAATGGTGCGGCTGCGGTCCTCTATATGTTTTTGATAGGTATAACTGCTGCGGGCAATTTCATTCTGCATCCATCCGGACTCAACGGCAGCAATGGCACCCCCTGTATTTTCTATCTGGCGGATGATGTCCAGGGCTGCAGATTCCAGACTGCTGGTAAGAGACTCTAAGTAATAGCTGCCCCCCAGTGGGTCTACTGTGTCTGTGACTCCACTCTCAAATGCAATGATTTGTTGGGTTCTCAGGGCGGTACGTGCGGCGTTTTCTGTAGGCAAGCTCAGTGCTTCATCAAATCCGTTGGTGTGCAGACTTTGGGTGCCACCCAGCACCGCTGCAAGAGCCTGAATGGTTACCCGCACGATATTGTTTTCTGGTTGCTGGGCAGTGAGTGTACTTCCTCCTGTTTGTGTGTGAAAGCGAAGAGCCATGGCATCCGGATGCGTTGCACCCAGGTCTTTCATGATACCCGCCCAGATTTTACGGGCAGCACGGAATTTGGCTACTTCTTCGAACAAATTGTTGTGGGCATTGAAGAAAAAACTCAGCCTGCGACCGAACACATTGATGTCCAACCCACAATCGAGTGCTGCCTGAACATAGGCTTTGCCATTGGCCAGGGTAAATGCCAGTTCCTGGACAGCAGTACTGCCCGCTTCACGAATATGATAACCACTGATGGAAATGGTATTCCATTTTGGCAATTCCCTGCTGCACCATTCAAAAATATCTGTGATGAGCCGCATGCTGGGTTTCACCGGATATATATAGGTGCCTCTTGCAGCATACTCCTTTAATATATCGTTTTGAATGGTGCCACTGATGGCCTTGAGGTCTGCACCTTGTTTTTTTGCAAGGGCCACATACATCGCAAGCAGGGTGGATGCCGTGGCATTTATGGTCATGCTGGTGGTTATTTCCTGAAGTTTGATGCCGGCAAACAGGGTTTCCATATCTGCAAGTGAATCAATGGCAACACCCACTTTGCCCACTTCACCTTCACTCATTGCGTGGTCGCTGTCGTACCCGATCTGGGTGGGCAGGTCAAATGCCACTGAAAGTCCGGTGGTTCCCTGAGATAATAAGTAATGGTAGCGTTTGTTGCTTTCTTCGGCTGTGCTGAAACCTGCGTATTGGCGCATGGTCCACAACCGTCCTCTGTACATGTCTCTCCTGATACCCCGGGTATAAGGGTACTCGCCTGGCAGCGGCAGAGACACCGGTCCCGTGGTATAAACTTCGTCTATCGGTATTCCGCTGTCAGTAGCCGGATTGTTTTGGGAATGGCTCATGCTTATCCGAAGTATAGTCCGATTTCTGCTTTAAGGAACTGAATGGCCTTTTCAGTAGGTTGTTCACCAGTGCGCATCAGTTGTTCTATAATGGCCCTGCTGAGATCTGTAGCAGTTGCTGTTTCCGGTTGTGTGGCTGCTGTTCGGTTGATGAGGTCAATAACCTGTTCTTTCACCACTTTAATCACGGTCCAGGCCTGGTTGCTGATATAAATCTGCTGGGAAAGATTGTAATTGAATTCCTGCTGTACGGCCTGCGTCATAGTGTGTTGCAGTGTATAGCAATTCAGATTGGGTTGATTGTGGGTGAGGATGAGCTGTTGCGGGCTGATTCTTTCCAGAAACAAAACCAGCCTTTCATAGGCCTGCAGTTTCAGGGGAGAAATGGTCTGCTGGTTTTTGCTGCGCATTTCAATGCGAATTTTCTCCAGATTCTCTTCGCTTTGATTTTTTAAAAGATAATAGGCCGTGAAAAACACCACCACAGAGGGCAGAATGTATTTGAGAATATCCAGGATGGTTTGCAGGGTATCCATAATTATAATAAGAACGCAAAGATAAGGCGATTTGATGCCTGGCAGCATGGGAAATACCAAAGCCGTCCTGTGAATGTAATATGTGGGGAGCATACCACAGAGGGTTCAAATTCATTGTATCTTTGCATATCATATTATGGAAACACTGGATACACTCACAGATGCCCCGGTAACTTTTACAGAAGGTGCCCTGGAAGAATTGCAACGTCTGCGTTCTTCGCTTTCCCTGCAGGATGATCAGTATTTGCGCATAGGGGTGAAAGGTGGCGGTTGCAGTGGTTTGAGTTATCTCCTTGCATTTGATAAAAAAGAGGAAAAAGACAATGAATATTACATGCATGGGTTAAACATAGTGATGAACAAAGCACATGTTATGTATGTACTGGGTATGCAAATAGATTGGGAAAACGGGCTGAACAACCGGGGGTTCACATTCAGTAATCCGAATGCAAAATCTACTTGCGGCTGCGGACAGTCTTTTGCAACCTGACCTTGTCCCATTTCCGGAGATATTGATAGAATAAAGGGCCCTTGGTCCGAATCAAACAGTAAATTGCCATCATGATTCATTTGGGTGAAAATATCAGGCAGGGTATGGAGGCCGTAAGGTCAAACTCGCTGCGCACCATAATTACCTGCATGATCATTGCCATAGGTATTGCCGCATTGGTAGGGATACTTACATCTGTGGACGCATGGAACTCTGCGGTCATGAGCACATTTACCCGCATGGGGTCTCAGAGTTTTAATATTCGTAACGGCGAAAATGTGCAAAGACATGGTGGTCCGGCACCTGCTGTAAACTATCGCCCCATTACCTACAATGAGGCTATGAAATTCAAGCGTGAATTTGCCTTTCCCTCCGAAGTTTCTGTTTCTAAGAATGCTGCAATGGCTGCCAAAGTGAGTTATCAGACGGAAGAAACCAATCCCAACGTGCGCGTGATAGGAATTGATGAAAACTACCTGAAGACAGCCAGCTATGAAATAGAGAAAGGCCGGAACTTTACGGTAAATGATGTGGATCTGGCTTTGCCACTGGCCATTATTGGGACGGACATTTCGGCCAGATTGTTCAAAACCGGGACAGCAGTGGGCAAGGATATATTGGTGAGTGGCAAACGATACCGTATCGTAGGGTTACTCGAAGCGAAAGGAAGCAGTTTGGGTATGTCGGGCGGTGACAGGGTTGTATTCGTTCCTGTAACCCGTGCCCGCCAGGATTTCGCTTCAGTATCAGAGAATTATTTTATCAACGTAGCTGTGGATGAAGTGGCCAGCCTTGACCCATGTATGAATGAGGCATACCTTTTCATGCGAAACATACGCGGGTTAAAAGCACGCGACAGCGATAATTTTGTGATGGCCAAAAGTGATGCCGTTGCCAGAGAAGCGGTGGAAAGCACCAAAATGATTGGTGGAGTAGGTACCATTGTTGCGGTGATTACTTTGCTGGGTGCAGCCATCGGGCTCATGAACATTATGCTGGTTTCGGTAAGTGAAAGAACGCGTGAAATTGGGATACGCAAGGCGCTGGGCGCCACCCGTAAAACCATCCGCAATCAGTTTTTGACAGAAGCGGTGGTGATTTGTCAGATGGGCGGTTTCGGTGGAATCATCCTTGGAATCATTCTGGGCAACATTGTGAGTCTGGTTTTAGGCACCGGCTTTATCATCCCATGGCAGTGGATGCTGGTTTCCGTCATTGTTTGCATGGTGGTGGGTTTGGCGGCAGGTATTTACCCGGCATTGCGCGCTGCGAAACTGGACCCTATAGATTCGTTAAGGTATGAATGAGAATGCGGTAACCTGGCCTCAAATGCAATTGCACCAGCAAAGCGGGCAACCCATATGGGTAAGGTATCTGGGCCGCAACTGCCAGGTCCTGCAAATCACAGAACCTATTGTTGAGGTCAATCAGGAGGAAGGGTATATCCGTTTTGCCGGAGGATTGTCCGTGTTGTTCTCCTCTGTGGTTTCTGCAGTAAGACTGTAAGCGGACTTAGCCCCCAAACAGTTTCTTCACATTGTCCAGCAAGCCGTTTCCACCTTCTTTGTTGTCTGAATTGCCTGTGAACTTTTGGATCAAATCTCCGATTCCACCGTTGTTTTGCAACTGACTCACTATGGATGAGATGTCGAAACCACCCTGCTGACCGGCTTTTTGATTGAACATATTCATCACTGCCGGCAATATTTTCTGAGCCAAACCAGCAGCGGTTCCGGCATCAATTCCGAATTTTTCAGCCAATGTTTTTTGAAGATCCGGCAGCATACTGTTCATTACAGGGTGGTCTGCCGGTGTTTCTTGTCCGCTGAACATTTCCTGAACAGCACTCATGTCTCCGTTTTGTGCCATGGAAGTGATTTTGCTTATCAGGGATTCACCAGCAGCAGAAGCAACTTCCTCATGATTTTTGTCGGCCAGGTTTTCGTCACCCTGCAGCATTTCACCCAGGTTGCCTTTCACCATTTCAAAGATTTGATCAAACATCGTTTTATTTTTAAAAGAATGGGAGTTTACAAACTTCACCTTTCAGGAGCTTGCCGCGGATTTCGATATAAATCTCTGAACCGGGCGCAGAAAGGGCAGATGGAACATAGGCCATACCGATGGCTTCATTCAAGGTAGGCGACATGGTGCCGCTGGTCACTTCACCGATTACGGCGCCCTGTGCATCACAAACCGGATAGTGTTGGCGTGGAATTCCGCGATCAACCAATTTAAATCCCACCAGTTTTTTTGTGGGTTTTTCGTCTTTGATTTTCTTGTGGTATTCCCAGTTTACAAAGGGTTTGTTAAATTTGGTTATCCAGCCCAAGCCTGCTTCAATCGGAGATGTAGTGTCGTTGATGTCGTTGCCATACAGGCAGAATCCTTTTTCCAGGCGCAGGGTATCGCGTGCTCCCAAACCGATGGGTTTAATTCCGGAATCAGCACCGGCGCTGAATATGGCATCCCACATTTTGCGGGCATCAGAATTTTTGGTGTAGATTTCAAATCCGCCGGCACCAGTATATCCGGTATTGCTGATAATTACACCTTCAATACCTGCCATTGTGCCAACCTTGAAATGATAATAAGGAATGGCAGATAAGTCTTCGTCTGTGAGTTTTTGAAGAACTTCTGCTGCTTTCGGCCCTTGCACCGCGAGAAGGCTGTGCTCGTCACTCACATTGTTGATTGTTGCACCAAATTTTTCATTTTGCTTATGTATCCAGGCCAGATCTTTTTCAATGTTGGATGCATTGATAACCAGAAGATATTTTTCTGCATCGTACCGGTATACAAGCAAATCGTCAACAATTCCGCCCTGTTCATTGGGCATACAGCTATATTGAATACGGCCATCGTACAAGCTGGATACATCATTGCTGGTAATCCATTCCACCAGATCTCCGGCAGCAGGACCGGTAACAAAGACCTCGCCCATATGGCTCACATCAAAAACACCCACTGCGTTGCGTACCGTATTGTGTTCCTGCATGAGGTTGTCATACAATACAGGCATGTTATATCCTGCGAAAGGCACCATTTTCGCCCCGAGAGATATGTGCAGATCTGTGAGTGCGGTAGATTTTAAAGCAGCTTGTTCTGTCATAATTATATGTGCAAAGATAACCTTTTCAGGCCGGTTTTACAGGCTATCGTACCCATAACGGAAAAGTTACATCCACATCACTTTCGCCGGGATTGCAGGTACCGTCTTTTGAGTCTGGCTGGTGCCGGAGATTTACACGCAACTGAGATTTCTTGCGGAGCAAAGTATTCCATTCTGATTCCAGACCGATGGGATACTTTCCGTCTGTGTCTGTAATATTAAAGTCAATGATGCCTGCTGTTCCTGTTTCCATGCAAACCCTGTGTTCTGCACCTTCTGCTTTTATTTCGGATGTTATGTCCACCGGGCTGGAACCGGATTCGTTCAGAAAAAAAGCTGTCACTACATATATGCGTCCTGAATCAAGATACACGGTGTCGGTTCTGTCCGGATCTGAACCACCAGGTCCGTCTTTATCGCGCCAAACATAAGTATCAACACCAACAAATCCTTTTTGTTGAACGTGTAGTTTTACTGTTGTGATTAATTCTTCCTCATTATTTTTCTTTTTTACACAAGCCGATGCAATCAGTAGAGAAAAAGCAACTATGCAGATGGTTGCATGTAGTTGGATTTTTGAATTTTTCATGATGAATAGTTTATGGAAGCGTTTTTTCTTTATGATGGTGAATATTTATTGTGAATCTTAATAACACATTCCGCCCGGGCATGTTTACAAAATACCGGAACCGGTCTGTATAGACCCTGTACGATTTGTTTGCGATGTTGTATATGCCCAGTTCCAGATTCATATTCCTTCGCCGAAGCAAATTTTCCCAGCCCAGTTCCAATTGTGTCAGCGTATAGGAGGGTGGCGGCGGCAGGTAGTCAGAGGCGTCATTGTATTGCCACTGTTTAGCGGTATGAATCAGCCCCGCCACACAATGGAAATGTCGCAGCCTGTAGGTGAATTTTACAGAAGCAGAAAATGGAGGTATCCAATTGATATAGGACTGCGAGTCGAGATTCCTGGCATACATCCAGCTGGATTTAATTGTGGCTGCAAAATTTCTGAAGAGTCTCAGGTCAGAAATGAAATCAATGCCTGTATTTGCAGCAGCAAACTGCCTGTAATGATAAGCCGGAAATGCGCCACGGACTGTAAGTACAGGATTGCCTGCGGGAACAGCCTGAATAAATCCGGGCATATAATTGCCGTAAACAGAAATGTATTGATGTAAAAAACGGCTTTTGTAGGTAAATACCAATTCAGTTTTATACATTTTTTCTGTTCTCAGGTTTTTATTGCCCGACTCAAATGAAACAGAACCATGGTGTACACCATTGCTGTAGAGTTCATTGAACCATGGAGCACGCCATAGCCTCATAAGACTTCCTTCAAACTGAAATTTGTTTTTGTGGTACCGCAGGGTAGCCGCAGTGCTGTAATTCCCAAATAATCTTGAATCAATTCCGGACAAATGTGGATTCTGATAGCGGGAGTCAAGCCTGAAAATAAAAAAGGATTTCCATGCATTGCTTTCGTATTTCAGAGCAGAATAAATGCCCGCAGATGCCGCTTCGAAATCGGGAATAAAATAGTACCCGCCATATCTGTGTATCCAGAATAATGCAGAATATCCGTGTTGGTATTGCAATTTGGAATTGACAGTATATAGAGAATTGAATTTCAATTCTGTGGTGAATAAACTCAGGTCCAGCTGCGGAAACTGATTGGTTTTGTTTCTGTGAAAATCAAATTCACGGCGCCTGTTATATTGAATTCCGGCAAATGCCTGATGGGTGGCATTGCAGCGGATCCAGGAAAAATCCCAGTTTGTATACCCGCTGCTGATAGCCTGTCTTGGGGTTTTGATTTTATAAGTAAACGGAAATTCTGTTGCGGGTTTGTCTCTGTGAATTGCACTCAGTAAATCTGTAATATTTCCAATGTGACTTGCCGACAAAATACCCGAAAGCATGTGATAGATTCCGGTGTTGAAAGACTGCCGGTTCTTGCCGCGCTGCCGGCGGTAGCCAGTGGTCATTGTTGCTTCCTGCATTCCGGTATTTGATGCCACATAACCGGGTGCGGAATAGTCGCCATTCTTTTTCACGGATACATTGAGAAAACGGGCATTGCGGCTGTGTTCGGGCCTTTGATATATTCTTGCAAATGCGGCATTTCCCAAACTGTTTGTTTGGAATGCATATCCTGCAGTGATGTCGTATTCTCCGCTATGTGCATTAGGGTTGTTTTTCAGTTCCAGCACACCGCCAAGAACATCCGGGCCATACACTAAACTCTCCGCACCCCTGATAATCCTTATTTCATCATAACCCAGCGCATCTGCTTCCAGTGCATGGTCATCCCCCCATTGCTGGCCCTCCTGCCGTTGTCCGTTTATCATTACAGGCAGCCGCAATCCGTATAAGCCCTGACTCATGGGTTTTGCGATTGTATTTCCACTGTACAGCAGGTTCATAGAAGGCAGTTGTAAGAGCATTTGTGGAGTGGACATCCCTGCAGAACGCAGAATTTGAGTCTTTCCGAATTGCTCCTGCGGGTTGCCTCTTTTTCTTTCGGCCGACAAAATCACTTCCTGAATATCCGATGGTTTCAGGGGAATCATCCAAACAATGGAGGTGTCTTTGAGAAGGTGAAATTGCAGATGGATGTGACCCGATTCTCCCAGGTCGGCTTCCATAATGAGAGTATCTGCACATAAATTTTGAATGTGGAAGTTTCCCAGACTGTCTGTGAAAGTTCTCCGGTGTCCGGCTTCTATAAAAATTTCCACCATTGGAAGTGAAGTTCCATCGGTAGCTACCAATTTTCCGGCAATGCGAAGGTTACACGGTGACTGTGCCCCCGCGAAAGACATGGATAACAGGCAATATAGCCAGGCTGATATTTGTTTTTTCAATCTCCGTTTTTTTTAATCAGGTCATTTTCCCGTTCAGGGATGAATTTCGACGATTAAATAATTGGAGGAGATTTGTTGGGCAACCGGTTGCTAAGGTGTAATTCCGGTTGTTTTAATTCAACTTCATGAAGAATACTGAAAATCCGGGTAATTGCGGCAGGCAGAGCAGGAATGGGAGAATTACACAGCCATAAATCGGTATCGCAAACAGAACAATCTTCGGAAAGGCGGGTTTCCGCCGCTTTAGGGGAATGTGGATAATCTGAATGGCAATGATGGGTCCAGGTTCTGGGGATAGAAATGAGCAGAACCAGCGGCAGAAATACAGAAAGGCCATATTTCTGCAACTTCAGCATCAGGCAGTAGCTTGCAACAGGTTGGTCATTTCCCGCAGCTCATCGCGGTTATAGGTGTTGTCTGAACGAAGACACAATTGTAACATGTAAGCCAGATTTTCCTCCTGAGTTTCAGCTTCTTCCAGGAAAGAAATTTCAAAGGCATTATAGGTTTCCAGATGCTGCCATGCAAGGCGGAGTGCGCGGGTAAGCAGCGGATCCTGTTCCTTCTGTGCATACTCGCGTATTTTCTGAATTTTGGGAATCAGGGAAGAGGCATCAATGCCGTTTTTTTCTACTTCCTCTATCAGTTTCTCCAGGTGCTTGTTGGCTTCTGCTGTTTGCATAATTCGAACCGCAAAGATATAAAATCTTCAGGTTTATACCCCTTTCTTCCAGAACGGACTGAAACTTAAACGGTATTTGCCGGATACGAGCCAAACCCCAATCAATATCATGGCTCCGTAAAGGGTTTTTGCAAAGGTCAGCTCGTCACGCCCGGTAAGCAGGGCTATTACTGTTGCCAACAAGGGTTGCAGATAAATGTATACACCTACCAGTTCTGCACTTGCGTGCTTCATGCCATAGGTGTTCAGCAGGTAAACCAGAAAACTGGTAAAAAACAGGGTGTACAGGATTTTTACCCCAATGTCAGAAGGAATGGCGGTAAAATCTGTCCGAAATAATTCGGCCGCCCCAAAGGGTGCAATGATGAGGATGCCAATGGCAAACGTTATGCGGTTTACAGTTACTGCATGGTATTTTACAGCGAGTGGTTTTACAAGGATGAGATAAATGGCGTAAAAAAGGGCATTTACCGCTACCCAGATATCCCCTTCCAGGGTTTTTGCTGTGAAATGAACACCTTTCCCGGCGATGAGCAGCACGGCACCTGCCGTTCCGGCCATTAACCCGAAAACAGTGTGCAAGCCGGGCATGCGGCGGTGGCGAAAATGATCCAGGATTGCCACAAAAAGGGGTGTGACCATCATGAGTACCGCACCATTGATGGGGTAAGTAAGACTTAATCCCTTGAAAAACATGTACATATTGGCTGCGGTGCCAAAAAATGCACATATAATAAAGAGTCGCCAGTCCGCTTTCCAATCCGCCTTCTCACGGACAAAAAACAGCGCAGTCAGGTTAAACAGAATGGCTGCGGTAACAATACGCAACCATACAAATCCATCACTGCTTATATATTTGGGCATAATCTCACCGGCCCATGAAAACAATATTGCATATAACAATGCTACGGTAAACAGGGCAATATGCACATACCAGCGATTCAACTCCAGCCTTTCTTTCGTTTGATGTTTTCGTAGGCCCGCTTCACTTTTACGAATTTTTCGGCAGCTGCCTTTTTCTCGGCTTCTGATAATCCGTTCAATCTGTCCGGGTGGAAACGCATGGCCATTTTCCGGTATGCCTTTTTTACGTCCTCTTCAGAAGCATCAGGTTTTACATCCAGAATCTGGAAATCACTGTCGGGGCTGCTTACAAACATGGCCCGGAGTGAAAGGAAATCCGGTGTTGTAATTCCCATCTGCGAAGCGATGTGTTGCAACATTTGCAGTTCAGATGGGTTTATTTCACCGTCTGCCCGCGAGATGCGGAACAGAATATGCAGCAGTTCCAGTCGCTGACTGTATAGCATCGAACCGCGTATCTGGCGGCATACAAATGTTACATCCTGATGGGTGCGTAGCAATTCCCTCAGCACCAGCAGCATTTGCCGTGCTTTATCTTCCCCGTAGGTGCGCACCAGCATTCGTTTTACCAGCTCCAGCTCGCTTTTCATCGCACTGCCATCGGCATTCATGATTGCCGCAATGAGTACGAGCATAGACCGGCCAAAATCACGGGTATCGTAGCGGGGCTCTGGTCTGCGATTACTCTGTGTTTCCTGTTGGTTCGATTCCTTATTGCCGTCGCTTACATACTCAATATACAATCCGATTAGAAAGCCTACGACGGCACCAATAAATCCGCTGGCTAAAAAGCCGATAACGGCCCCTACAATGGCAATCTGGATTTTCAATTGAAAGTGCAAATAAACAAACTATCCGGCAGGCGTTTGATTAGCGAATGAAGTCTTTCAGCCTTTTCATGCGGTTTTTCAACACCACATCCTGCATGACCCATATTTCACGGCTCCCGGTAAGGTTTGCCCAAAACTGCTCCGTTTCATAAACCTGAAGAGATTCTGCACCTTTCATGGCGGACAGAGATGGGTCATCTTTCTGCATTCTGTATATATTCAACTCCACCGGAGGTTGTTTGCCTTTGAGGAAAAGCTTTACCCTGAAAAACGGAGTGCTGGCCAAAAGGCTGTCGCGGGCCTTTGAGTTTCGGTTTACACCTGCCTGGTCACCTGCTTCATGATTCACATTGCGGAATACTTCCATATATGCCTCCAGAAGGGTTTGCCTCGCATTCACGGCTGTACCTTCCAGTGTATACATCTTTACCGATCCTTCTTCACGGCGAATTTCAAAGCCATCTTCTGCATTTTGTGGCCAAAGGACCAGCACTTTCTCTATGTCTTCCGGACCGGCATCCAGCATCGCCAGACTTCGCCATTGATCGATGCTGGTTTTAAAATAAGGAGAAAGATAACCTGTATGCCCCGGAATGTGAATAATACTCGGCCGTTCAGTACCGGGCAAATACATATATGTCATTTCCTGGTTTGGAGTGGGTCCACCTGCATAAATGGTCTTCAGTTCGCTTTTGCCGTTGTAAAATATGGCTTTCACCCCGCTGATGCTTATATCTTTGGTTACAAGGTCTTTGGATGCATCGGGCACCGGACTGTATACTTCATTTTTAGCCATAACCCAGAATAGCAGATCGTGAATACTTGCTGTGTCGGCATTAAAAGTGGATTTTCCGTCGGTTACCGTCCACCGGCCTGCTTTCTTTTCAAATATGAGGTATCCTGCTTTAGCGTTGTTGGAGGAGAAAAAGATTCTGTTTACAGCAGACGGGTTGTCCAAAGCAAATGCCCTGGGGCTGAGAGCCGATGTTCTGTTTACATTCTTCCATAGCAGGAGTGCAGCCAGCACTGTAATAACAAGTATGACCAGTGTAATCCATATACGTTTCATTCGGACTGCAAATTTAAGCAGCTGAACAGGGCTTTTGTCACAATCGTGTTGATTATGGCGACCTGAAAATGGCAATCTGACGGGGGTCTGGCATGGAGTACAGAAAAAAAATCGCAAACCCGTTTGACAACTCGGGTGAAAGTACTATTTTTGCAGTCCTTTTTTGAGAGGCAGTCTGTTCTGTCTCGCGTTCTTACACATAAGCCGCCTTAGCTCAGCTGGTAGAGCAACTGACTTGTAATCAGTAGGTCGTTGGTTCGATCCCGACAGGCGGCTCATTTGCGCAATCCGATACAATCGAAGGCATTTGAATGCTGTCGGAGGCAAATAATGGGGAAATACCAGAGTGGCCAAATGGGGCAGACTGTAAATCTGCTGTCTTACGACTTCGGAGGTTCGAATCCTTCTTTCCCCACAAGCCGGTGCGCGCAAATATGCGGGAGTAGCTCAGTTGGTAGAGCGACAGCCTTCCAAGCTGTAGGTCGCGGGTTCGAGCCTCGTCTCCCGCTCTGCGTTTTTCACACAACGGTGTGAAAAATGTAGTGCCGAAAGGTGCAACAGCCGATGTAGCTCAGTGGTAGAGCACTTCCTTGGTAAGGAAGAGGTCATGGGTTCAAATCCCATCATTGGCTCCGAATTAGTATATAGAAACACATTTAACAAAATACAACTATGGCAAAAGAAACCTTTGACCGTTCCAAACCACACGTAAACATTGGTACTATCGGTCACGTTGACCACGGTAAGACCACTCTTACTGCGGCCATCACCACTGTTCTGGCAAATGCAGGTTTGTCTGAAAAGAGATCCTTCGATTCTATCGACTCTGCACCGGAAGAAAAAGAACGCGGTATTACCATTAATACTGCTCACGTAGAATACCAAACACAGAACCGTCACTACGCACACGTAGATTGTCCGGGTCACGCCGACTATGTGAAGAACATGGTTACCGGTGCTGCACAGATGGACGGTGCTATCCTGGTTGTGGCTTCTACCGATGGTCCTATGCCCCAGACCCGCGAGCATATCCTGCTGGCTCGTCAGGTGGGTGTACCCCGTCTGGTGGTTTTCATGAACAAGGTAGATATGGTAGACGATCCGGAACTGCTTGACCTGGTTGAGCTGGAAATCCGTGATCTGCTGAAATTCTACGAATTCGACGCTGACAATACCCCCATCATCCGTGGTTCTGCTTTGGGTGGCCTGAATGGCGACGCAAAATGGGTTGAAACCATTATGCAACTGATGGAAGCCGTTGATAACTGGATTCCTGTTCCTCCCCGTCTGGTAGACCAGCCTTTCCTTATGCCTGTAGAAGACGTGTTCTCTATCACAGGTCGTGGTACAGTTGCTACCGGTCGTATCGAACGTGGTGTAATTAAAGTGGGTGAATCAGTAGAAATTATCGGTTTCGGTGCTACACTGACCTCTACCTGCACAGGTGTGGAAATGTTCCGCAAACTGCTGGATCGCGGTGAAGCTGGTGACAACGCAGGCATTCTGCTGCGTGGTATCGAGAAAACCGATATCCGTCGTGGTATGGTAATCTGCGCCCCCAAATCTGTTGCTCCTCACAAGAAGTTCAAAGCTGAAGTTTATGTACTGAGCAAAGAAGAAGGTGGTCGTCACACTCCGTTCTTCAACAAGTACCGCCCTCAGTTTTACTTCCGTACCACGGATGTAACCGGTGAAATTTCACTGCCCGAAGGAACTGAAATGGTAATGCCTGGTGATAACATTTCAATCACTGTGGAACTGATTCAGCCCATCGCTATGGAAAAAGGTCTGCGTTTCGCAATTCGCGAAGGTGGCCGTACCGTAGGTGCAGGACAGGTAACTGAAATTATCGAGTAATACAGCACAGCTGTAATAATAAAGGAGCAGGCTCTGGGCTTGCTCCTTTACACGGGTATAGTTCAATGGTAGAATAGAGGTCTCCAAAACCTTTGATCTGGGTTCGAATCCTGGTACCCGTGCAAATAGAAGCGCAATGTTTGAAAGAATAACCAATTACTTCCGCGAAACCCGTGACGAACTCCTGAACAAGGTTTCGTGGCCATCGTGGAATGAACTCACGGAAAGTACCACCATTGTTTTGGTGGCTTCTGTGCTGTTTGCCCTGCTTGTGTGGGGTTTGGACACTATTCTTGGGTTTGGGTTGACCAACTTTTACAAACTGTTTAAGTGAGCATGACAACAGTAGATGAGAAATTCCGGTGGTACGTGGTACGTGCCATTACCGGACAGGAAAAAAAGGTGAAACACAATATCCTTGTGGAGCTGGAACGCGCCCGCAAGAGTGATTTCGTGCCTGAAATTCTCATTCCTACCGAGAAAGTTTACCAGATTAAGAACGGAAAAAAAGTTACCAAAGAACGCAACGCATTCCCCGGATACATCCTCATTCAGGCTGATTTCAGCGATCCGGAAGTGATTCCCACAATCAAAAGTGTTTCGGGTGTTGTAGGCTTTTTGGGATCCAAAGACCAACCCGTTCCTCTGAGGCAGAATGAACTGAACCGCATACTGGGCACAGCCGATGAACTGAGTGAAGGTACTGTCGCGCAGGAAGATCAGTACATTGTAGGCGAAGCTGTTAAAGTGGTGGATGGACCCTTCAATGATTTTGACGGTGTGATAGAAGAGGTGAACGACGAGAAGAAGAAACTGAAGGTTATGGTTAAAATCTTCGGTCGCCGCACCCCGCTGGAATTGAACTATAATCAGGTACAAAAATTGTAAATTAAGCAATGGCAAAGCAGATAACAGGATACGTAAAACTCCAGGTGAAAGGCGGACAGGCAAACCCTGCCCCCCCGATTGGACCTGCACTGGGTTCAAAAGGTGTAAACATCATGGATTTTTGCAAACAGTTCAATGCGCGTACACAAGATAAAATGGGCAAGATTTTGCCTGTGGTTCTTACTGTATACGCAGACAAGTCTTTTGACTTTATTATTAAAACGCCCCCTGTGGCTGCCCAGTTGGTAGAGGCTACTAAAATACAGAAAGGTTCTGCTGAACCCAACCGTAAAAAAGTAGGTTCCGTTTCCTGGGATCAGGTTCGCACCATCGCTACCGACAAAATGCCGGATCTTAACTGTTTTACAGTTGAGTCTGCCATGAAATTGGTAGCCGGTACAGCACGCAGCATGGGTATTAACGTAACAGGAGATTCTCCGTTCTAATTACAGGTATTATGAAAGTTGGTAAGAAAAGAAAAGAAGCGCTGAGCAAATATGACCCTACTAAGGCATATTCTCTGAAAGAAGCAAGTGAAATCGTAAAGAAAATCACTTCCACCAAGTTTGACGCATCGGTGGATATAGATGTGCGCCTGGGTGTGGACCCCAAGCAAGCCAATCAAATGGTGCGCGGCGTGGCTGCATTGCCTCACGGATTGGGAAAGACAGTAAACGTTTTGGTACTGTGCACTCCCGACAAAGAGCAGGAAGCCAAGGATGCAGGTGCAGATCATGTTGGTCTGGATGATTACATCGAAAAAATTGCCGGTGGCTGGACTGATATTGACATCATTATCGCTGTGCCGAGTGTGATGGCCAAGTTGGGTCGTCTGGGTAAAATCCTGGGTCCCCGCAACCTGATGCCAAACCCCAAAAGCGGAACTGTAACCATGGAAGTGGGCAAAGCAGTAACTGAGGTGAAAGCTGGTAAAATTGACTTTAAAGTAGACAAAACCGGTATCATTCATACTTCTATCGGAAAAGTATCGTTTGAGGCTGATAAACTCACAGACAATGCCCAGGAATTGATTTCGGTGCTGAATAAGCTGAAACCAAGTGCTGCGAAAGGAACATATTTCCGCAGTATCTATCTCAGCAGTACCATGAGTCCCGGAGTAAATGTTGATGTTAAATCCATTCAAGGAATCTGAGTATGAACAGAACAGAAAAAGAAGCGGTAGTTGCAGAACTGACCGAAACACTGAGAAACAATAATTTTGTGTACCTGGCCGATACTACTGGGCTGAGTGCAAATGATACAAACGCTTTCCGCCGCATGTTGTTCAACAATGGTGTAACCATGCGCATGGCCAAAAATACCCTGATTGAAAGGGCGATGGATGGCAGCGGTAAAGATTTTGGTGACCTGAAAGCAGCCTTGGCGGGTACCAGTTGCCTGCTGGTTTCAGAAAACCAGAAAGCTCCTGCCCAAAGCATCAAAGCATTCCGTGAAAAATCGGACAAGCCCCTGCTGAAGGGTGCCTGGATTGACAACAGCGTATTCGTTGGTGACAATCAGCTTGCTGCACTGGTTGATCTGAAATCGAAAGAAGACCTGATTGGAGATGTTATTGCCTTGTTGCAGTCACCTGCACGCAATGTAATTTCTGCCCTGCAGGCCAATGCTGGTCAAAAGTTGGCCGGACTTGTAAAAACTCTCTCAGAAAGAGACGCATAACACCTATAAAACCCAGAAAAAAAACTAAAACATAAACACAATGGTAGATTTGAAAGAATTCGCGAATCAGTTGGTAAATCTTACTGTAAAAGAAGTTAATGAGCTGGCTCAAATCCTTAAGGAAGAGCATGGCATTGAACCCGCTGCTGCTGCTGTAGCTGTAGCCGCCGGCCCCGCTGCCGGTGGTGCTGCTGCTGCTGAAGAGCAAACCGAGTTTGATGTGATTCTGAAAAACGCAGGCGCTAACAAACTGAATGTTGTTAAGATCGTTAAAGACCTTACCGGCCTCGGTTTGAAAGAAGCCAAAGACCTCGTAGACGGTGCCCCGAAAGCTGTAAAAGAAAAAGTTTCCAAAGCGGAAGCCGAAGATTTGTCAGCTAAACTGAAAGAGGCAGGCGCTGAAGTTGAGGTTAAGTAATTTTATCCAACACTGAAGCCTAAAAGGCCCCGGAAATCCGCGGGCCTTTTGGGCGTTTTATTGCCATAAAAACAACACCATTGTCCAACATTAAAAACAAAACACTTTGAGCACCACACAAAGCACTAGGATTTCCTTCGGCAAGGTTAAACACGCCATCGAATATCCTGATTTTCTGGATGTACAGTTGCAATCCTTCCAGGAATTTTTTCAGCTCGACACGCCTGCCGATAAGCGCGAAGGCGAAGGTCTCTTCAAGGTATTCAGGGAGAATTTCCCGATTACCGATACCCGGAATATTTTCGTTCTGGAATTTCTTGATTATTTCGTGGATCCCCCACGTTATACCTTGCAGGAATGTATCGAACGCGGTCTTACATACGCCGTTCCGCTGAAGGCCAAACTGAAACTGAGCTGTAACGACCCCGAACACGAAGATTTTAAAACCATCGTTCAGGACGTGTACCTGGGAACTATCCCCTACATGACCCCGAATGGCACTTTCATTATCAATGGCGCCGAACGCGTGATTGTGAGCCAGTTGCACCGTTCACCCGGTGTGTTCTTCGGCCAGAGCATTCACTCCAATGGCACCAAACTTTACTCGGCCCGTGTTATCCCCTTTAAAGGTTCATGGATTGAGTTTGCTACAGATGTAAACGCAGTCATGTACGCGTACATCGACCGGAAAAAGAAGTTTCCGGTAACCACACTGCTCAGAGCCATCGGTTTTGAAAGTGACAAGGATATTCTGGACATTTTCGGCCTGAGTGAGGAAGTGAAAGTTTCCAAATCCGGACTGAAAAAGGTTATAGGACGCAAACTGGCTGCAAGGGTACTCCGCACCTGGATTGAAGATTTCGTGGATGAAGATACCGGAGAAGTGGTGTCTATCGAACGGAATGAAGTGATTCTGGAACGCGATACCGTGCTGGCCGATGAGCATATTGATGTAATTGTGGATGCTGGTGTGAAAACTATCATTCTGAGTGCAGAAGGACAAGGTGACCTGGATTATGATATCATTTACAACACCCTGCAGAAAGATACTTCCAACAACGGTAAGGAAGCACTCGAGGTTATTTACCGTCAGCTGAGAAATGCTGATCCGCCGGACGAAGAAACTGCACGTGGTATTATTGAACGTCTGTTCTTTTCTGACAAGCGCTACGATCTGGGTGAAGTAGGCCGCTACAGAATCAATCAAAAACTGGGAAGCGATACTTCCATGGACACCAAGGTGCTTACCAAAGGAGACATTATCTCTATTATCAAGTACCTGATAGAATTGTACAATGGTTCTGAAATTCTGGACGACATTGATCACCTTAGCAATCGCCGTGTGCGTACAGTGGGTGAGCAGTTGTATGCTCAGTTCGGCGTTGGTCTGGCCCGCATGGCCCGCACCATCCGCGAAAAGATGAACATCCGCGACAATGAGGTGTTCGCCCCTCAGGATCTGGTTAACGCCCGTACCCTGAGTTCTGTTATCAATTCATTCTTCGGAACCAACCAGCTTTCCCAGTTCCTGGATCAAATCAATCCATTGGCTGAGATAACCCACAAACGCCGCTTGTCGGCACTGGGTCCGGGTGGTTTGAGCCGCGAACGTGCCGGTTTTGAGGTTCGTGACGTACACTATACCCATTATGGTCGTTTGTGTACCATCGAAACCCCCGAAGGTCCGAATATCGGTTTGATTTCTTCCCTGTGTGTGCACGCCAAAATCAATGGTATGGGCTTTATCGAAACGCCCTACCGCCGTGTTGAGAATGGTAAGATTGAAAAAGGCATTACCTACCTCAGTGCAGAAGAAGAAGATGGAAAAACCATAGCTCAGGCAAATGCCGAGGTGGATGAAAAAGGCAACTTTAAAACCGAGCTGGTAAAGAGCCGCAAGGAAGGTGACTTCCCGCTGGTAAGTCCTGATAAACTGGATTTCATGGATGTGGCTCCGAACCAGATTGTGTCCATTGCCGCATCTCTCATTCCGTTCCTGGAACATGATGATGCCAACCGTGCACTGATGGGATCAAACATGCAGCGTCAGGCGGTACCTCTGTTGCGTCCTGAAGCTCCTATTGTGGGAACAGGTCTGGAAGAAAAAGTGGCCCGCGACAGCCGTTCACTTATCAATTCCGAAGGCAACGGGGTGGTTGAATATGTGGATGCCCGTGAAATCCGCATCCGTTACGACCACAATGACAATGATGATCTCGTGAGCTTTACCGGCAATACCAAAACGTATTATCTCACCAAATTCCGTCGTACCAATCAGAATTCCTGTATCAACCTGCGCCCCATTGTTCAAAAAGGTGACAAGGTGACCAAAGGACAGGTGCTGTGCGAAGGATATGCCACCCAGGGTGGTGAACTTGCTCTGGGTCGCAACCTGAAAGTGGCATTTATGCCATGGCAGGGTTACAACTTCGAAGACGCGATTGTGATCTCTGAAAAAGTGGTGAAGGAAGACTGGTACACCACTGTTTATATCACCGAATTCGAACTGGAAGTACGCGACACCAAGCGCGGTGAGGAAGAACTGACCAATGACATCCCCAATGTGAGTGATGAAATGACCCGCAATCTGGATGAACATGGACTGATTCGCATAGGTGCCGAGGTTAAAGAAGGTGATATTCTCATCGGTAAAATCACCCCCAAAGGTGAGACCGAACCCTCACCGGAAGAAAAACTGCTGCGAGCCATCTTTGGCGACAAGGCCGGTGATGTGAAAGATGCATCACTGAAAGCGCCTCCGGGCACTGAAGGTGTGGTGATTGAGAAAAAACTTTTCAGCAAAAGCAAGAAAGACAAATCGCTGCGCGCCAGTGATAAAGGTCGTCTGCAAAAGCTGGAAGATGATCATAAGAAGGAAATCGCTGAACTGAAAGACGAACTGGTGAAGAAACTGTTCCAGATTGTGAATGGTAAAACCAGCCAGGGCGTGTTTAACATGTACAGCGAAGAACTGATACCCAAAGGCACCAAGTTCACCCAAAAGAACCTGATGAGCATTGACTACAGCAATGTGAACTATCACAACTGGACTGCCGATGCCGAGAGGAACGAACTGATTGCACGCGCGCTTACCAACTTTATCAACGTGTACAATGAGAAGGTGACCAATTTCAAACGTGAGCATTACGCCATCAGCGTGGGTGATGAATTGCCCACCGGCATTCTGCAACTTGCCAAAGTTTATGTGGCCAACAAGCGCAAACTGAAAGTGGGTGATAAAATGGCAGGTCGTCACGGAAACAAAGGAATTGTAGCCCGTATCGTTCGTCAGGAAGATATGCCTTTCCTGGCCGATGGTACTCCGGTTGACATTGTACTGAATCCGCTGGGTGTGCCTTCGCGTATGAACCTGGGTCAGATTTATGAAACTGTGCTGGGATGGGCCGGAAAAGAACTGGGTGTGAAATTCGCTACCCCGATTTTCGACGGTGCTTCCATGTCAGAAATCAGTGAATACACTAAAAAAGCCGGTGTCCCTGACAACGGATTGGTGTATCTGCATAACGGACTTACCGGTGAACGTTTCGATCAGCCAACAACCGTAGGAATCATCTACATGCTGAAACTCGGACACATGGTGGACGACAAGATGCACGCACGTTCAATCGGACCATACAGCCTTATTACCCAGCAGCCGTTGGGTGGTAAAGCACAGTTCGGTGGTCAGCGTTTTGGTGAGATGGAAGTTTGGGCGTTGGAAGCCTTTGGTGCATCCAATATCCTGCGCGAAATCCTTACCGTAAAATCTGACGATATTACCGGACGTGCAAAGGCTTACGAAGCCATTGTAAAAGGTGAAAATATCTCAAACATAGGAACTCCGGAGTCCTTCAACGTACTGTTGCACGAACTCCGCGGTCTGGGTCTGGAAGTTTCATTTATGGATTAATCCCCCTCTATTCTAAAACTTGTATGCAAAACCAAAAGAAAGTTCAAAAAATCGGAAGCAATTTCAGTAAGATCCGTATCTCACTGGCTTCACCCGAAATAATACTACGCCGCAGTTTTGGTGAGGTGGTAAAACCCGAAACCATAAACTACCGGAGCTATAAGCCCGAAATGGGTGGCTTGTTCTGTGAACGTATCTTCGGTCCTATCAAGGACTATGAATGCCATTGCGGTAAATACAAACGCATTCGTTACAAAGGTATCGTTTGCGACCGCTGTGGTGTGGAAGTAACCGAGAAGAAGGTGCGCCGCGAACGCATGGGACACATCAATCTGGTGGTTCCAGTGGCCCATATCTGGTATTTCCGTTCCCTGCCGAATAAAATCGGTTATCTGCTGGGTATTCCTACCAAAAAACTGGACATGGTGATTTACTACGAACGTTATGTGGTGATTCAGCCGGGTGCAGCTACAGGTGTGAATTATCTGGACCTCCTCACCGAAGAAGAGTACCTGGATATTCAGGACAGTCTTCCAAAGGAAAACCAGATGCTGGACGACAGTGACCCGAACAAGTTTGTAGCCCGCATGGGTGCAGAAGCTTTGCAGGATTTGTTGTCACGCATCAATCTTGACAAACTGAGCTATGATCTGCGCAATCAGGCAGCTACAGAAACCAGTCAACAGCGCAAACAGGAGGCTTTGAAGCGCCTGAAGGTGATTGAAAGTTTCCGCAGTGCCCAACGCACCGGCGAAAACCGTCCGGAGTGGATGATCATGAAAATGCTGCCGGTGATTCCACCGGAGCTGCGTCCTCTCGTTCCGCTGGAAGGTGGCCGTTTTGCCACTTCCGATTTGAATGACCTGTACCGCAGAGTAATCATCCGCAACAACCGTCTGAAACGACTGGTAGAAATCAAGGCTCCCGAAGTAATTCTGCGCAACGAAAAACGTATGCTGCAGGAAGCTGTAGACAGCCTGCTGGATAACACCCGTCGCGCCAGTGCAGTGAAAAGCGAAGGCAACCGCCCGCTGAAATCCCTCAGCGATATGCTGAAAGGAAAACAGGGCCGCTTCCGTCAGAATCTGCTCGGTAAACGTGTGGACTACTCCGGTCGTTCGGTAATCGTGGTAGGTCCTACCCTGAAACTGAACGAGTGCGGTCTGCCCAAAAATATGGCAGCCGAACTGTTTAAGCCGTTTATCATCCGCAAGCTGATTGAAAGGGGTATCGTTAAAACCGTAAAAACTGCCAAGAAGATTGTAGAAAAGAAAGACCCCGTGATCTGGGACATTCTGGAAAACATTCTGAAAGGGCATCCAGTGCTGCTTAACCGTGCTCCTACACTGCACAGGTTAGGTATTCAGGCATTCCAGCCCAAGCTGGTGGAAGGCAAAGCCATTCAACTTCACCCGCTGGTATGTACTGGTTTCAACGCCGACTTTGACGGTGACCAGATGGCTGTGCACGTGCCTTTGGGGAATGCTGCAGTGGCAGAAGCACAGATTCTTATGCTGGCTTCACACAATATCCTTAACCCGGCAAACGGTTCTCCCGTAACTGTACCTTCTCAGGATATGATTCTGGGTCTGTACTATATTACCAAAGAACGTACCTCTACCAAAGAGCACCCGGTAAAAGGTGAAGGTCTTACATTCTACGGTCCCGAAGAAGCCATCATTGCATTCAACGAAAAACGCGTGGAACTGCACACCAAAATCAAATGTGTGGTGCGCGTAAAAGAAGGCGATACTTTCTCCAATAAGCTCATCGATACCACCGTGGGCCGCGTGCTTTTCAACCAGATGGTGCCGGAAGAAGTGGGCTATATCAATGAACTGCTTAAGAAGAAGAACCTGCGTGACATCATTTCAAACATGATTCGTGTGGCTGGTGTTGCAAAAACAGCAGACTTCCTGGATAATATCAAAAACCTCGGGTTCCACTATGCATTCCGCGGTGGATTGAGCTTTAACCTGAGCTATGTGAAAATTCCGGATGAGAAAGATACACTCGTAGCCAAAGCGTATGAAGAAGTAATGGAAATTCAGGGCAATGCCGATATGGGTTTCATTACCAACAACGAACGTTACAACCAGGTAATCGACCTCTGGACACGTGTGAACAATCAGTTGGCTCGTATTCTGATTAAAGAACTGAGCACCGATGACCAGGGTTTCAACCCCATCTTTATGATGCTGGATTCCGGAGCCCGCGGTTCCAATGAGCAGATTCGTCAGCTCGGCGGTATGCGTGGTCTGATGGCCAAGCCTCAGAAGAACATTGGCGGCGCTGGTGATACCATCGAGAACCCCATTATTTCCAACTTTAAAGAGGGTCTGAACGTATTGGAGTACTTTATCTCCACACACGGTGCCCGTAAAGGTCTGGCGGATACGGCGCTGAAAACAGCCGACGCAGGTTACCTGACCCGTCGTTTGCACGACGTGGCACAGGACGTGGTAATTACCGACGACGACTGCGGAACACTGCGTGGATTGCCAATGTCTGCCATCGTGAACAACGATGAAGTAGCCGAGTCCCTGTATGAGAGAATTCTGGGTCGTACCATTCTGGATGATGTATACCACCCCGAAACCGGCGAACTGCTGGTGGCGGCAGGAACCCACCTGGATGAGAAATTGTCTCAGGCCATTGAGGATGCCGGTATTGAAGAGGTTGAAATCCGTTCGGTACTTACCTGCGAAACCAAAACCGGTGTGTGCGCCAAATGCTATGGCCGCAACCTTGCAACAGGCCGCATGGTGCAAACCGGTGAGTCTGTGGGTGTAATTGCTGCACAGTCTATCGGTGAACCAGGAACCCAGCTCACACTGCGTACCTTCCACACGGGTGGTGCTGCCTTGAATATTCAGGCTGAAAACTCTCTGGAAACCAAATACGAAGGTGTGGTGAGTTTTGATACCATGCGCACCGTAACCAAGGAAACCATGGATGATGAAACCGGTGAAATAACAAAGGTGAATGTGGTATTGGGCCGTTCAGGCGAAATCCGCATACTGGATCCTAAGTCGAACAATGTAATCACCAGTTATAACATTCCCTACGGTGCAAACCTGATGGTGAAAGAGGGTGCCACTGTGAAAAAAGGCGACAAACTCTGTACCTGGGATCCGTTTAATACACTCATCATCAGTGACATTGATGGTAAGGTTGAGTTCCAGAATATCATAGAAGGTCAGAACATGCATGAGGAAGGCGATGAGCAAACCGGTATGTCTGATATGGTGATTATCGAGAGCAAAGACAAAACCACAGTTCCGGTAATGATGGTAAAAGGCAAAGGTGATCAGATTAAACCATTCAATATGCCTGTAGGCGCCATTCTGGTAGCCAAGGACGGAATGAAAGTGAAAGCTGGTGATATCCTGGCTAAAATACCCCGCAGTGCCACACGTACACGTGACATTACCGGTGGTTTGCCCCGTGTAACCGAGCTGTTCGAAGCACGTAACCCTTCAAACCCGGCAGTAGTAGCTGAGATTGATGGCGTGGTTGAATACGGTATTTCCAAGCGTGGTAACCAGGAAATCATTGTAACCGGTAAAGACGGCGAGAAAAAGCACTATCAGGTAGCCCTTCAAAAGCACATTCTTGTGCATGACGGAGACTACGTGCGTGCCGGACAGCCATTGAGTGACGGTGCCATCACCCCGCAGGACATTCTGCGTGTGGAAGGCCCCGCCTCTGTGCAGCGTTATGTGTTGAACGGTATTCAGGAAGTATATCGTCTGCAGGGTGTAAAGATCAACGATAAGCATATCGAAGTGATTGTGCGCCAGATGATGCAGAAGATGGAAGTGCTGGATCCGGGAGATACCCGCTTCCTGGAAAGCGAAGTGGTGGACCGCTGGGATTTGCTGGCAGAAAACGATTGGATATGGGACAAGAAATTTGTAACCAATCCGGGCGAAAGCACCAATATGCATGCCGGACAGATTGTGAGCCTGAAAGACCTGCGCCAGGAGAACAGCGCGCTGCGTCGTCAGGACAAAGCACTGGTTGAGTACCGTGATGCCGTATCTGCAACTGCAGAACCCGTGCTGATGGGTATTACCAAGGCCTCACTGGGCACGCAGAGCTTCATGAGTGCTGCATCGTTCCAGGAAACCACCAAGGTACTGAACGAAGCGGCCATTGCAGGTAAGATTGACGAACTCAAAGGATTGAAGGAAAACGTGATTGTGGGTCACCTGATACCAGCCGGTACAGGATTGAAAGCCTATCAGTCAGTAGTTACCGGTTCCCGCGAGGAGTACGATCGCCTGATGGCATCCAAAATGGAAGCTGCCGAAGCCTGATTCTATCATTGACTCTAATGAAAGCCGTCTCTGAACAGAGGCGGCTTTTTTATTTTCATGACAAAAGACTGAATTTCCCTTGACATTTCCCCGATGCACTCCTGATACACACATGACCCCCGCGCAATCTGCGGGTTATAGTTTTGAATTGTGAATGAGAAAGTAAATCATTCACCCGCAGGGAACCCCCTGCTGCCCATACGCACCTGTGCAAGGGATGTTGTGCGGAGTGACTTCATAGCGATAAGGCCACCTGAAAGGGTGGCCTTTTTTTAGATACAACGGTTACTCAATGACTGAGTTCCACCGCCTGCTGCTTTTCCACCATCTGACGGTACAGTCCGCCGGCGGCCATCAGCGTTTCATGTGTGCCTTCTTCTTTTTTCATGCCATTATCCAGCAACAGGATTTTATGGGCATTGCGGATGGTGCTGAGGCGATGGGCAATAACCAGGGCAGTACGGTCGCGCAGCAATGTGGCTATGGCGTTTTGAATCAGCGCTTCGGTTTCGCTGTCTATGCTGCTTGTGGCCTCATCCAGCACAATCACAGAAGGGTCGAATGCCAGTGCCCGGATGAAAGAGACCAGTTGGCGCTGACCCAAACTCAGACTGAGTCCGCGTTCCATTACATTAAAGTCAAAACCTCCAGGCAGGTGGCTGATAAAATCATAGGCCCCTATCGTTTGTGCTGCCTGTCGTATCTGCTCTGCTGTGATTTCCGGATTGCGCAACCGCACATTGTCTGTAATGCTTCCACTGAACAGAAACACATCCTGCAATACCACTGCAATGCGGCTCCGTAACCAGGCCAGGTCATAGGATTCAACAGGTTTTCCGTCCAGCAAAATTTCACCTGAAAGGGGCGTGTAAAACCGGCTTACCAGATTGATGAGAGTGGTTTTTCCGCTTCCGGTATGTCCCACGATAGCCAGTGTTTTACCCGCCTCGGCAGTGAAGCTAAGGTTTTGCAGCACCTGCTTTTCTTCGTTGTAGGCAAAGGAAATGTTTCGGAATTCAATTTCACCGCGCAGTGTTTGAGGTTTAAAAGTTCCACCGGTTTCAATATTGGCTGCATCATCGGTAAGGGCAAAAATGCGTTCGGCAGCAATCATCCCCATTTGTATGTTGTTAAACCGGTCGGCAATGGCCCGCACAGGCCGGAAAAACAAATTAATGAACATAATAAATGCGGTAAGTTCACCTACCCGGGTTGTACCTGCAAGCAAGCCATGGCTCCCCCACCACACAATCAGGGCCAGGGTAAATGCCACAATGAGTTCCACCACCGGAAAAAAGACTGCGTAGTAGTAAATGCCCCTGATATTGGCATCGCGGTGCTTTTTGTTAATGGCTGTGAACTTGTCCATTTCCGCTTTTTCGCGGTTGAACAATTGAACAATCTGCATGCCGGTAATATGTTCCTGAAGGAAGGCATTGAGCCGGGCCACTTCATTGCGTACTTCCTGAAAGCTGTCTCTCACACCTTTGCGGAATTTGTTGGCCGCAATCAGAAGCAGTGGCAGCACACTCAGAGAAATCAGGGCCAGTTTCCAGTTCATCCAGAACATACAGAAGAGAATAACAACAATCTGAAAAATGTCACCTGCAATGGTGATGAGTCCTGCTGAGAATAACTCGGTAATGGTTTCGATATCGCTGATGGTGCGGGTAACAGCGGTACCTACCGGCGTTTTGTCAAAAAAGGAGAGTCGCAGGCTGGTGAGGTGACGGTATACATAATCGCGCAAGCGGAAAATGACATCCTGCCCGATTTTCTCGGCCAGCCAGGCATTGGTAAAGCCCAATAAACTCTGTGACAATAACAAAGCGAGTATGATTCCACTCCAGAGGGTGAGACCGGGAATGTCGGCTGTGACCACATAATTGTCTATAGTGTGTTGAAAGAACAACGGGTAAACAGCGGCCAGCACAGAACTGAGAATGGTGAGGCCCACAGCACCGGCAAACACCTTTCTTTCGGGCAAAGCCAATTGCATAATGCGGCCCAGAAGGCCCGGTTTCAGGGAGGGGATTCGCGGGAGTCGGAATGCCATGGAGGGTCACAAAGGTATAAAGGGCAGGTGCTGTGTAAAACTTTATTTGGTCGCCTGCTTGAATCAGGGCTTAACCACTTAGTAATATTGCAGCATGGCCAGGCATATTGCAGTTGCTGGAAATATAGGGGCGGGGAAAACCACACTTACACATTTGCTTGCAAGGCATTATGACTGGGAAGTGCAATTAGAGGATATGGATGACAACCCGTATATCTCTGATTTTTATGAAGATATGCAGCGCTGGAGTTTCAATCTGCAGGTGTATTTTCTCAATTCCCGGTGGCGCCACATCAAAGACATCCGCAAAGGGGAGAAGACGGTGATACAAGACCGTACCATTTACGAAGACGCATACATTTTTGCGCCTAACCTTCATGCGATGGGATTGATGAGCACGCGTGACTTTGACAACTACTCCCATTTGTTTGAGAGTATCCATGAGATGATTCAACCACCTGACCTGCTCATCTATCTGCGGGCTGGCATTCCCAAGCTGGTGCATCAGATTCAGATGCGGGGCAGGGATTATGAAGATGCCATCCGCCTGGATTATCTCAAGCGCCTGAATGAACGCTATGAAGCCTGGATTGCAGGCTACAAGGGGCAGTTGCTGGTGTTCAACGTGGATGACCTGGATTTTCAGGACAACCCGGAGCATGCAGCACAGGTGATTCAGCAGGTGGAAAGCACCCTGAACGGCCTGTTCTGATATGCGGTTGAATACCAACATCTATACCACCCGGCTCAGTGTTCGTCCGGATGATATAGACCTGTTTCAGCACGTCCACTCTTCCAGATACATAGATTATGTGCTTGCCGCGCGTTTCGATCAGATGGAACGATGCTACGGCTGCAGTATGCAGGAGTTTATGCAGGCAGGTTATGGCTGGGTGCTGGTATCAACCGAAATGCATTTCAAAAGACCCCTGAAAATGGGGGATACTTTTGATGTGAGCACGCACCTGAAATCTTTCGAAAAACGAAAAGCCCATGTGGTATTTGATATCCTGCATGGAAGCACCGGCAAAAGCTGCTGCAGTGGCTGGGCGCTGTATACTCTGGTAAAACTGGATACTGGCAAACCTGCGGAAATTCCGGATTGGGTGCTTGAACGATATTCTTTGCCTGATTAACCACCGGCAGACAGGCAGGCTCAGGAGATTCCGCTTACATTTGCAGTATGCATTTCGGCACACCGGCGGCATTATGGGCCTTGTTACTACTGGCCATTCCCGTTCTGGTGCATCTTTTTCATTTCCGCCGTTACAAAACGATTCTGTTCAGCAATGTGCGGTTTCTGAAAAACCTTGAAACTGAACGGAAAAACCAGAATCGCCTCAAACACTTACTGGTACTTACTGCGCGATGTCTGGCACTGGCCTGCCTTGTGCTGGCATTTGCCCAGCCCGGTTGCAATACGCAAACCAATACGGGAGCAGGCAAAATGGCGGTTAGCCTGTTTATTGACAATTCTTACAGTATGGAAGCGCGCAACTCAGGTGGGATACTCTTTGAAACTGCCAGGCAAAAAGCCCGTGAAATCGTGAAATCTTTGGGAGATGCCGCTGTATTTCAGATCCAAAGTCAGAATCCGGAAGGCAGGCATCTTCGTTTTGTATCGGCCTCGGAGGCAGTGAGATATATTGATGAACTTCAGATCAGTGCGAAAAGTATAACCCTGGAACAAGCCTGGGCCCGCATGCAGGAGTCACTTCAAAATGAACCATATTCGCGCAAATCTGCATTTGTGATTTCGGATTTTCAGACCGGATTTGTACCGAAAGGGGGAAAGTATGCCAATGCCGCGGGAATTGCCCTGCAATGTCTGAAACTGGATCCACCGGTGCGGGGAAACCTGAGTTTGGATACAGCATGGGTTGACAATCCGTTTCCCATGCCAGGAGAGAAAAATTTGCTGAGGTTCAGGATTTCCAATTATACTTCTGAAACGGTTTCTGACCTGGGAGTGAGGCTTACAGCCAGTGGTGAATTGCTTGGAATCGGAAAAGTAACTGCAGAGCCCTGGTCATCCGGCACGGGCAGCATATCCTTTACACAACCTGAGGCCATGGCCGCAGGAGCCGTTTTGCAAACTGAAGATCCTGAGATGCCCTTTGATAATCAATTGTATTTATCTCCAGGGGCCACGGAAAAGAAGCATGTTTCTGTTACAGGCACCAATTCCTGGTGCAAAGAGGCTATGGCTGCACTGAGCCTGGTTGTGCCTGAATTAAAAGCGGGCAACATCGCATTTCCTGCACAACAAGCCTGGTTTATCACAGGCACTGGCGGGCTTGATGCGGCTCAGGCACAGGAGCTTGTAACTTATATACAAAGTGGAGGCACAGCCGTCCTTGCTCCATCTATTTCTGCCCCTGTCACTGTATTCAAAGAACTGGAAGCCAGGCTGGGTTTGCCGGCTTATACTTCCTGGCGCAAAGAAAAGCTGGGAATCAACCGCAAGAGTTTGTCGCATCCGTTTTTTCAATCTGTGTTTTCCCGGATACCGGGAAATATGGAAATGCCTGCAGTATTGCAATACTTGTCTGCCCCGGGAGCAGGAAATGGAGAAACAATCCTTTCATTGGAAAACGGAGATCCGGTTCTGCTCGAATTTCGGAATGGTGCCGGCCGCGTGTATGTTTTTACCACCGCATTGGAACCGGCATCCACCAGTTTGGTGCAGAGTGCTTTGTTTCTGCCTGTAGTTGCCAATTGTATCATACACCCCGAATCGGGACAGGGACTTTATGCCATAGCCGGTTCCGGACAGTCCGTGCCTTTGCCAGGGGTGGAACCGGCCCGTGACGGGAGCTGGATATTGAAACTGGGCGGGGAAGAATTTGTTCCTGAACTGGGCACTGGGGTCTCAGGACGCGAATTGTACATCGGTTCCATTCTTGATAAGCCCGGAATCTACAACCTGAAGTCTAAGGAGAAGGCTGCTGTTGTCCGGAACATCGCATTGAATGCTTCGCGAAGGGAAAGTGATCCCCGGCAGGCCGATGCAGAGGTTTTGCAGGATTGGAGCAAACGAAGCGGAGCCGCCTTTATGAAAGATTCCAATGCCGGACTCGCAGGAAGCGTGCTGCAGCGGAATTCTGATCTGTGGCGCTTGTTTATATGGCTTGCTGCTGTTTTTTTCGCAACAGAGGTCCTTCTGCTGGTCTTTTGGGACAAAGTGAACAGAAATTTAAATCAGAAAAAAGTAATCACAACATGAATTCACTGCTGATACGTTCCGTGCAGATTGCCGACCCTGCGGGTTCCTGGCATGGCCGCACCGCTGATGTTTATGTGGAGGATGGGGTCATTGTCCGTATAGGTACAGACTTGCACCAGCATGCTGAAAACATCATTCAGGGCGGCGGAGCCTGTTTGTCGCCGGGATGGGTAGACGCACTGACTTTTTGCGGAGAACCCGGTGAAGAATGGAAAGAGACACTGGCTTCGCTGGCATCTGCTGCACAGGCAGGTGGTTTTACCTCTATTGCCGCCTATTGCGGAACCCATCCTGCACCAGACTCGGCTGCTGCCATTTCATCGGTCTTACAAAAAGCCAGCGGACTGCCCGTAAGAATTTTGCCACTCGGTGCCACCACAGTGAAAGAAGAAGGTGTGGATATGGCTGAGTTGTACGATATGTGGAAGGCTGGCGCAGTTGCCTTTACTGATGGAGAAAAACCGCTTTCCAACAATGGCCTGAAAGCCAGGATTATGGAGTATGCCGCAAACCAGAATATCCCGGTATATATGTACCCGTTTTGCAGGGATCTTGCACCGGGTGGCAGCATGCATGAAGGGAAAGTGAGCAACAGCCTCGGATTAAAAGGCATTCCTGTGGTGAGTGAAACCATTGCGCTGGAATCTGATTTGCAATTGGCTGCATGGTTGCGGTGCCCGCTTAGGATAGTAAAAATATCATCCGCTGCTGCTGTGGACCGGATTCGCAAGGCAAAAGCGGATGGGGCCGATATCCGTGTAGCTGTGGCTATTGACAATCTGCTTTATACCGATGAGAATCTGACTGCCTTCGATGAGAACCACAAAGTGCTACCCCCACTGCGGACCGAAAAAGACAGGGAAGCACTATGGGCAGGATTGAATGACGGAACACTTGATGCCGTGGTGAGCAATCACATCCCGCAGGATACAGAAAGCAAACGGGTAGAATTTGATTATTCGGCCTGGGGTTCCGCCGGAATACAGACCATGCTGCCGGCCTTGCTGCGTGCAGGAAACTCACCCGATATCCGTGTCATTGTTACGGCACTTTCCTACGGACCCAGAAAGTTGCTGAATCTGCCTGTGCAAACCATTCAGGAAGGACAACCTGCTGATTTTACTTTGTTCTCTGCAACCACTGAATGGGAATTTTCCGGACAAAAAAGCCTGAGTAAGGCGGTAAACATCCCCATGCTGGGTGAAAAGTTGAAGGGATTGGTATTGGGCACTGTTCTCGCAGGCAAATGGCAGGAGAGCCCGGTATATAGTGCAGCAAAACAATCGCAGGGGCAGAATTCATGAACAGCAGAAACCCTGTAGCCATCTCATTTCAGTTTGGAGCAATGGCAGGTGTCACATTGTTCATTGCAAAGTTTGTTTTGTACTTCATGCACCGCTGGGCATTCCGGCTGGATATGCCATTCCTGCTGCTCAGCTTTACCGGAATTCTTATTGGAATTGCACTTGCTGTGCGGCAATTGTATACAGTGACAACGAAGTACTGGACTGCAACTGGATATAGTCTTGTTGCCTGTGCCACAGCCGTAATACTCACCATGTCCGCAGACCAGATTTTATATCGTTTTGTCGATCCGAAATTGGCGGAAAACAGTTTGCACTATCAGCAGGTCATGCTGCGCAACAATATGGCGAAAACACACCGGCAGACAGAATTGCAGAAGGGATTGATTAAAGATCTGGATGAAGCCAAACCGGAAGATATGTACCGTCTGGACAGTTTCCTGATTACAATACCCCTGCTTACCTTTTTCTACGGGTTGTTTGCGGCATTGATCAGTTACAGGTATTACCGTCGTGCCAAAGGTAAAATGCTGGTTTGAAATCCATCAGCAGTATACAGAATCCATGGATTAAGCACTTGCTTGTGCTGCAGGAAAAAAGCAGGGTTCGCAAAAAAGAAAAACTGTTTGTTTTTGAAGGTCTGAATGAAATTCGTTTGTGCCTGAAGGCAGGTTACAACCTCAGGTCGTTGATTTTTTGCGAAACCATATATCCATATTCGCGGTTTTGCAATGAAATTCAGGTGCCTGGTCCGGAAACAGAAGTCATTGCAACCACACCTGAAATTTTTAATAAACTGGCCTATCGGGCGGATGTGGTCAATGCGATTGCGGTGGCAGAAATGCCGGAGCACTCTTTGCTACAGTTACAACGGGTGAAAAATCCCGTATATCTGGTCGTGGAAAGTGTAGAAAAGCCGGGTAATCTGGGGGCATTGCTCCGCACCGCCGATGCAGCAGGTATTGATGCTGTATTGGTATGCAATCCGGCAACAGACTTGTATAACCCGAATACCATACGCAGCAGTGTGGGTTGTGTTTTTACTGTGCCTGTTGCGGTTGGCAGTACAGAGGAAATTCAGTCTTTTTTAGAGGAGTGCAGTTGTGTGGTTTTTACCACAATCATGGAAAACGCAGGGAGTGTCTGGGAAATGGATTTCACCGGTGCTGCAGCGCTGGTGGTGGGGACGGAGAACTCAGGTCTGAGTGATGCCTGGAAAAATCCCGCTTACACCAATGTGAACATCCCTATGTTCGGCGCCGTAGATAGTTTAAATGTATCCATTGCGGCTTCGCTGCTCATGTATGAAGCCCGCAGGCAACGTCAGGTTCGCGGATTGAAATAAGATTTACCTTTGCCAGCCAATGGATGTACTTGTTCTGGGTGCCGGCAGAAGTTCCTGGTATTTGCTGGATTATTTGAACCGAACAGCCCTGTCTGAAGGTTGGAGTGTGCTTGCATGTGATATGGATATTGCTGCGTTGCAGAAAAGAACCGGCGGAATGCAAGCGGTTACCGGTATGCAGCTGGATGTAGAGAATTCCACGGCACTGGAAGAGCAAATCAAACAAAGCAGGGTGGTGGTCTCTCTGTTACCCCCTTCTATGCATAGCCGCGTGGCAACGTTGTGTCTTACATGCAATGTGCACCTGGCTACTGCATCCTATGTCTCCACCGAAATGCAGGCGCTGCATACCGGAGCAAAGGAAAAAGGATTGGTCTTTTTGAATGAGCTGGGTCTGGACCCGGGCATAGACCATCTGAGTGCCATGCAGATTCTCAATGACTTAAGGGCCGGTGGATGTGAGATTCTCTCTTTTGAAAGTTATTGCGGGGGCTTGGTTCATCCGGATGATGAGGGCGACAACCCCTGGAAATACAAATTTAGCTGGAACCCCAGAAATGTAGTGCTTGCGGGACAGGGGGGGATGGCCATGTTCAGGAAAGACGGACAAATACGGTATGTTCCTCCGCACCGGCTTTTTGCAGTGGCAGAGACGATGCAGATTCCCGGTATCGGGTCCTTTGACGCCTATGCCAACCGGGATAGTTTAGGCTACGAGCAGATGTACGGACTGGAGCAGGCATCAACCATTGTGCGCGGAACATTGCGAAGGGCGGGATTCTGCAGTGCGTGGCAGGTTTTGGTTGCACTTGGATTTACCGATGCCGTTTCGCCCCTGGCACATGGTATTAGCAGTGCTGCAGAATTGGTGCGCTGCCTTACCGGATTGAAGCAGGGCGGGAAATTGTCGGATTGGTTACTGCATGCAGGAATAATCAATCCGGGGCAAGCCAGGTATTTTGATTTTCTGAATCTCGAGAACCAGAATGAGAAAGTTGAAAATGCGGTATACGCAGCAGATATTTTGCAGCACAGCCTGCTGAAATCCTGGGCACTGAGGTCTTCAGACCGGGATGAGGTGGTTATGTACCACCGCGTGAAAGGAGTAAAGGGAGACCGACCATTTGAAGTACACAGCACATTCAGGCTGGCGGGTAAGGACAGCGAACACACTGCAATGGCAGCCACAGTTGGTATTCCTTTGGCCATGGGTGTCGTCCGCATTTTACGCAATGAGGTAATGGGTAAGGGTGTAGTTGTTCCGGTTGCATCAGAGTGGTATGAGTCACTGTTACCCCGTTTGAAGGAGGAAGGTATCTTTTTCACAGAGACCCGGGAATTCTGAGCAATTATCCACATCGCTGGTTTCGTTTTAGGTTTTGGCATACATTTGGAATAAAACCCATTGCCTATAGAAATGAAAAAGTACCTGATGTTATGTGGAGCCTGTTCGGCATTGGCAGTATCCGGCCAGGATTCCCTGTATCGCCTGAAAATGAAATTGACCGGCCAAAAGGGCAATCTGGAATCAGTGGCCTATTCCCCGGACGGAAAATGGCTCGCCGGCTGCGGAAAGGACAAGAATCTGTACATCTACCGGGCTGATACTCCGGGAATTGGAAATGTGGTGCGTGTGCTCAATGGTCACATGAGTGCCGTGAATCATGTTGCATTCAGCCGGGATGGAAAATTTGTAGCCACCGCCAGCAAAGATTTCACCTGCCGGGTGTATGATGCCCAAACCGGCGCACTGTTGCTGTCACCAAATGACCATAAGGACAACGTGACACGCGTTTCTTTTGATCCCAAGAGCAAATACCTGCTCAGCGCTTCGGAAGACGGCACAATACGCATGTACGACCTCATCACGCCAGCAAATAATGTAAAACCCAAATTTCTGAAGTACAGCGGTCCGGTTTATGGTTTTGCTGCAGCCATTGATGGCAAGTCTTACTATATCGCCTCCAATCAGGCCACGATAGATAACATTGATTTCAAGGGGACCTCAGTACGCAAACTGGCAGGTCATACCGGTCAGGTTCTCTGTGTGGCGCTGAGTCCGGATGGGAAAAAACTCGCCAGTGGCGGCGCAGATAAAACCGTGATCATCTGGGATCTGGCCACAGGCAAAGCCATATACACCAACAAAGCTCATGGATGGAAAGTAACCTCGGTAAACTGGAGTGCAGACGGTAAGTATTTGGTAAGCACAGGAAACGAAGGTGAAACCATTGTTTGGGATGCGGAATCAGGAAAACAGCTTGGAAAAATGAAAGCCATGGGGAACAATGCCCGTTGTGCAGTTTTTCATCCGAACAATGGAATGATTGCCATTGCCACGGCAATGGAAACGGACAACCATGGCCCATTGTTGTACAGCACACCTCTTACACGCATGGCGGCAACCAAGGCACCTGCAAAAGCACCGGTTGCAAATGCGGCCCCTGGAAAGGTGGCAACTCCGGCCAAACCCAAGTAAATTTGCCCCATGTCTGACAGCATACATTCCGGCAAAGCCCCGGAACCCGTGGGATTGTACCCACATGCAAAAAGAGTGGGAAATCTCTTGTTTCTGAGTGGAGTAGGACCCCGTGAGAAAGGTACCCGCAAAATTCCCGGGGTGGAATTGGACGAACAGGGAAATATCGCTTCCTACGATATAGAGACCCAGTGCCGGAGTGTGTTTCAGAATGTGCGCTATATACTGGAAGACGCTGGCAGTAGTTGGGGGAATATTGTGGATGTGACTGTTTTTCTCACCAATATGAAAGATGATTTCCCCATCTACAACCGCCTCTGGGCAGAGTATTTTGCAGATAATCCACCTTGTCGCACTACGTTGGAAATCAATTGTCTGCCCACCCCAATTGCCATTGAGCTAAAGGTGATTGCCACCATAGATTCATAAAAAAAGCCACCCGGTTAGAGTGGCCTGAATTTGATTGAATCAGTAAAAGGAAATCAGGCGCTGGCAGCCTTGGTCTTTATTTTGTCCAGCTGATGCTTCAGGGCTTCCATCGCTTTGTCGGTGGCAGCCTCAAAGGTGCGGTCGTGTTCGGTTGTAAACAACTGGTTCTCACGCAAATTGATTTTGATCTCCAGTGTTTTATTGATTTTGTCTGCTGTGTTCTCCACCTTCAGGTAAACCGTTGCATTGGTAATGCGGTTGTAATACCTGTCCAGTTTTGAAAGTTTGGCACTGATGAAATCAAGAAGTTTCTGGTCTGCTTTGAAATTGGTAGATTGAAAATCGATAACCATAGACGTTGAAATTAGAGGTTTAAGTAATTGGTTTTTGTGAACGTTCCGATATGCAATTTAGGAACGGAAATGAAAAAAGCAAGTGACGCTTTCCATACTTCAGAAAAAAATAGTCAACCGCCTCATTTTCTCGGATGAAGCAAATGCACCTGCTTCAGTTTCTCAAATGAATTGCGGGTGTACACCTGAGTTGCCGATAGCGAAGTGTGTCCCAGAATTTCTTTAATGGCCATAAGGTTGGCGCCGTTGTTCAGCAAATGGGTTGCAAAGGAATGCCGCAAAATGTGCGGACTGGTGCGCAGGGCATTGGAGAAGAGCTGAAGGTAGAAATTGACGTGATTAAAAGTAGGGAATATACGGTTTCTATCCTCACTCCAGCACAAACACAGCCCGCTTCTCTCCTTTTTCCGTTTGAATGCGCAGGGTGTATATGCCCCGGGCCAGGTTTTGCACAGGTACAGACCCATATTTTACAGCGGGCAGGGGATATTCAAGCACCTGTCTGCCAGT
>JAEUUL010000023.1 GCA_016787485.1 Bacteroidota bacterium | reverse complement strand
ACAGTTGCCGTTGTTTACCAGCCCTTTCAGGCAATTGTAAATTTTTACATCTTTCAATATCAGCGGTTTGTGGCCCCCTTCGGCAAAGGTGGTAATGCCTGTGGCGCAGCGGTTTACGGTTACGTCGTTCAGTGTAGCCGGATTGTCTATGATATGCAAGCCGCCAGAGCAGAGTTTGTAATCAAATTCCGGATTGGGGTGATCGCCGAAATGCCCGTTTACCGTTACTTTATTCATTGCAATTGACAGGGCCCGCGATACCACACGGCTGTTTTCTTTCAGCACTATTTTACAATCATGTATTTTAACCGAAGCCAGTTGGGGTGGCAGCCACAAACCCCAGCCGCCGGTACATACCAGGGCAGTTTGTGACTTATTGGTTTGATATAATTCCAGCTTGCTGCCCGGCCCGGCCAGCAGGGTTCCGCTGCCGAAATGCGGGCTGCCGCCTCCGTTTTCCCAAAGAATATACCCCTTGCCGGCAGGTCCGCCCTCTATAGTAAAAGTTGCTCCTGTATCTATTTTCAGGGTGCCTTTGATGTGCAGCACGGCGTTTGGGCCATTGAGGATAATATGAGCCCCGGATTTGTACAGGAGGGTGCCGCCAGCTTCTACCATCACCGTGGTTTTGTCATTCACCACCATGCGGCTGCCACTGCGCATTTCAACCGTACTGCCTGTGTTTACAATAATTTGAGACGGAAAGTTCACATTGTTGCCCACTGCTATTTCCATTTCACTGTGGTTTTTCATAGTTACATGGCTATGGCAAATGGTAAGGTCCTGATTTACCAGCAACTTGCCTTTATGGCTGCTGTCACTGCCGCTTAGGGTGAGGTTGTGCAGCAGGTATTCCGGGATGCGGATGTTGTAGTTTTTGTAGTAGTCGTATACGGGTTGGGTATTGCTTATAGTGTCAGCTAAAACCAATTGTGGGTAGAAACCTGTTGCATGGTCATATGGTCGGTTATCAATGGTATCCAATGCGGGGGCCGTTGTTTCCAGAATACTTCTTACTTGTGAGGTGTACAACAAATCCGGATAACTTACACATGGGCAGTTTTTTACCGGAGTTTCAACGGATTTATAATTTTCTGTTTTCCACTTTTCCAGATCTGCCATTTTGTATAAATTAAACAGCAGCATATAATCCAGGCCTGCTTGCTGATTCGGATACATAGTTGAGTCGTGATTTTCCCGTTCCGTAGGCCAGGAAAAAATATTATCAACTATAAATGGTTTACAATATTCATAATTGGATTCTTTAATGGTGTCTTTCCGCATACCAGCGTTAAAAACGCCTTCACATTGCGCTTTTTTCAATACATTTTGGTAAAAGGACTTTGTTTTTTTGGGACTGCCTCCGTGTAACATACAATAAAACAATTCCGAATATTCATAGCCCATTTCATAACACCAGCTTGAAAATTCATCATGGCTCCATGTGCGACTCGCTAGAGCCAGATTGTGTTGCAGATTGGAAGTAAACTTACCCTTGGTTCGATTTCTGATTGTTCCGTTGGAATTCATTGCATTCCATAAATCTCTCCAGAAATCTGGGTCTGTTGGATTAAATGCCCGACCTGTTAATACAAAGGAAGCCAAAACAGTAACGGTACCTACGGGTGTAGCAAGTCCAATCATAAGATTTCCTGTAGGATTAGCATAGGGCTGCGGAAAAGTGTCAGCCCCTGTTATGTATTTTGCACATTCTCTGAGTGGGTAAGCAAATGGCAGTGCAAAATGCCCTCGGGTAACAATGTTGTTGTCACGTACAGGATTTGTGATTACATAATTTGCATTACTAAATACATTTTGTGGCTTAAATCTGTTTAGCCCTTCTTCCCAAATATTGACCGACTTTAAATGACTGCCAGGAAAGGATGCACTGCTGTCTTTTTCTATCGTTCTGTAATACAGCAGCATAGTATCAGGCACGAAAGTCTGGTTGGCACTGTCATTCCTCAAGTACGGAATTGTATCAGGTATCGTAAGTATAATGGTGTCTAAACCAAAATAAGGCTTGCTGGCAATATCCTTTCCGTAGCCCGCGCGTTCCAGTTTTTCCACTTCTACAGATATATCATTTACAGGTACCGGCCCTGTTTTGGTTTTGGAAATATGGCTTACAATTCTGCCTGTTATCTCTGCCACCCAGTGTACGATGTTTTTTGAGGGTAAGGGTTGATTGTTATCAGGGTCTACCACCAAATCTCCACCTACCCACTGTTTCACACACACAAAACCCATAAGCAGGCCATACACCTGGTCCTGGCTCATTTCATTGCCCCAGTCGTAGGTGGTGCCATAACTGCCAGGGCCACCTACCCAGCTTACCGCATCCTGTGGCTGGTGCTGCCTGTCCAGCCGCAGTTGCCAACTGTCTGGCGTAAATGCCTTAATGCCGTTGCTGCTGTCTATAAAACCCACCGACGGGCCGCGGGCACCGCCGCTGCGCAACTTTTCTATGGGTTGCCAGGGGTTGTTGTGCATGCGGGCCATAAACTTTTCATCGTTGTCGCTGCGGATGAAAAAGCCGTTTCTTGATGGGTTACTAGAGAAGTTGAGATACTTCTCGGCATTATAATCCAACCTGTCTATTGCATTTATCGCAAAATACAGTTCATTGCAAAGGGCGTTATATTCCGGGCTGCCTTTGCGGTTTTGTAGTATCATTAATTTGTACTCACTGGCAAGCACCGCCAGGTAAAAACCATGGTCCACCACTGCATCACCAAAGCGCTGATTGCCCTGGTATTCCCTGGGGGGTACTTTGGTTAATACACCATTTATATACCTGAAACTATCTGTGCCCTGCCGGTCCCAGAATACCTGCGCGGCAGTAAGGCCTTGTCCGGGCTTTTCTCCTATTTGCGTAAAATATTTCTTCAGCCGGTCTCTGTAATTATAATACTTGTTCTCCAACTCCTGGTCAGTGGTTTGCGCATAGGAGTTTAAAACCCGGATAAGTGAAATAATAAGCAGAATTCTGGTTTTCATTTGAGTTTATATTCTTTTAAAAGCCAGTTAAATTTGAATGTAGCATTATTACCATCCTTCCCAGTCCATACATGCAACCGAATCAGTCCAACACCTTTGGCCCAATAATATGTTGTTTGCCCTGTCTGGGTTGTTTTAATTTTCGGTTCTGCAAATCCAGCACCGTATTGTACCTGAAACACCCTCACCGTATCGTAGGTTTTGCCAAGTACGGTGTAATTGGTGAGAAGGCCTTTGTAGTAGGTGGGACTTCCCCAGCCCCCATTCTGATTTGTGTCAAAAGGTTTAAAAAATACACCATCTTTTGAATATGCCGTGTATTTTGAATTGCTTCGACTACGTTCAAGCTGCCAAAAATAATTGTAATTTTCATTATAAAAGATGTCGCCCCCAGGAAATGGTGAATCATATATACTACCTTCATTGATACTTTTTAATTTACACGTCAATAGTTGGTACTTAATATAACTTTTAAATATCCATGGCGTATCACAACTCACCATTACCTGTGTATCCAGCTCTCCCGTACTGTCGCACTCATATACCCACATACTGCCGGGTTTAAAGTACAGGTAATCTTTAATGTCACCTAAAGGGTAAGTGCCCAGGTATTTCTGCTTTTTGGGCTCAGGCTTGCAATTGCTGGCTAACAGCAAACCCATTGTGCATCCCAATAACAAAATATTGTATAAAAACGATTTTGTGTGCATGTATTTTTAACGAAGTTAAAACGAGTAGTTTATATATACAATAGGTATAAAATACTAAAATACAAGAAATTACGCGTTTACCACCAAATCTCCGCCTACCCACTGTTTCACACACATAAAACCCATAAGCAGGCCATACACCTGGTCCTGGCTCATTTCATTGCCCCAGTCTAACGTGGTGCCGTAGCTGCCCGGGCCTCCTTTTTTATTCCTAAATAAACAAAATACAGAATACTACGGAAATAGAATAAGTGAAAAGGACGAAAATAAACCATTTCCATTGAAAACAAAAAAGCCACCCTTCAGGTGGCTTTTTTGTTTCATATCAGAATATCAGATCAATTCCACTCAAATTTATACCTGTTGTCCTGCACCTTGGCAGCCTTGCGCAACACTTCCTGTATGCGGCCTGTAATGTATTGCGGCTGCGACGCAAAATCCATCTCCGCAGTGTTGAATGCGGTTTTTGGGAGTTCCACATTGTCGCGCTTTTCCACATATACCACAGCAACAGCATTGGCACCGGCAACGGGCTTGGACATGGTTTTTTCCTTCACACCGAATACTGTGCCCAGGACGCGGGGTTCATTGAACAGTTGAGGAATAAAGTTTGAAGCAAACTTCAGACCTTCCATGGGCACCAACGCGCCTCCGGTCTTTTGCGCCAGCTCTTCCGGGGTTTTGGCTCCGGCTGCAATGGCTTTTTCAAACTTCTCTTTAATCTTCGCTGCTTTCAATTCATTTTTCACCAGCGGTTCAATTTTGTCTTTTACATCCTTTACTTCAGCATAGCCGGCATGTCTCACTTTACTGGCGATCAGAATGAGATGTTGTGTATTGCTGGTAAATACATCTGAGATATCGTTGGTTTTGCGCTTGTTGTCAAACAGCCAATACAAAATTTGCTTTACATCAGACACCTGCATCACACCCGGGATATTGCGGTCGTCGGTTTTGATGTCTTTCTGGGCGCGGGGAATCAGACCGTTTTTGGTCAGTGCTGCCTCAAAACTCTTGGCGTCGCCTTCTACCATGGCGTTGCGCACCTTGCGGCTCAGTTGGTCCACCTTGCGGATGGTTTCCTGTCCGGCTGTAATTTCAATTTCTTTTTTGCGCAGTTTCACTTTGTGATTGTCCGGGTCGGCCAGCATTTTCATCACGTGATAACCAAACTGGGTTTTTACCACGCCGGTTTCACCTGCCTTATGTGTACGGCAGAATTTGCCGAACTCAGGAACATATTTGGACGACTGAGCCCAATCATACACCCCACTGTTTTCTTTCACACCGGGATCTGTGCTGTAATCTTTGGCCAGTGCTTTCATATCAGCTCCGCCGCGGGCTTTTGCCAGCAGGTCATTGGCCAGTTTTTCCGCCATTACCGAGTCAGAAATCACCGTTTTGTTGGGCAATTCACCACTCGTTGGAATCAGTACATGCGCTACTTTCACATATGCATCGGCGGTATCGAATTGTTCGGCCAGTTTTTGAACGATGGTGTATTTGCCACTTCCGAATACGGGGGGTAACACAGCGTTTACTTTCATGCTGCTCAGTGCCAGATACATGGCTTTTTCGGCAGAATCTTTTCCCAGATCACGCACAAACTGGAAGGGGGTTACACCTTCACCGGCGGTGTCAGGTTTCAGCTCATCAGCCATACTTTTGGCGGTGGCTTCGGCCTGCTCCTTAATGTCTGCACTGTCTTTGCTGCTGGGAATAATGTCCATCACAGCATACTGTATGTCGCGGCTTTCAAAGTCCTGCTTGTATTCTTCCTTGTGCGCATCCAGATATTTCTGCAGGTCGCTTTCGGTTACTTTGATTTCTGCATCACCCACAGTGGTGTAATTGATGGCAACAATTTTACCTGTCACACCCTGGTTGGCTGATACATAATCATACTGTTTTTCGGTTTTGGGCGTATACAAAGCTTTGCTTACATACGTGCTGTAGCGGGTTTCAATCGTTTGTGATTTTACACGCTTCAGATAGCTTGCCAACTGGGAAGCCATTTGCGGGTTTTTCTTCGCCTGACGGAAAATCTGTTCTACCTTTTTGGGGTCAAAACGGTTGTCCGTTTGGAAGTTGGGGTCTCCTTTGATGGCTTCCAGCGGATTTTCGCCTGCAAGCATCTCATTCAGATCGGCATCGGAGATAGCGATTCCTGCTTTCGCAATCTGTGCCTCAAAGGTGTGCGTGCGCACCAGATCAGACCAGGCTTGTTCAAAAATCTGCTTGCGCGATGTTTCGTCGAACTTGAAGTCGGGGTTGTTTTCAATCACCTGCTGATACACTTCCTGCGCACGGTCCTGCACATCTTTTTCGTGTATTTCTGTACCAAATATGGTACCCACCAGGGTCTGGTCTTCACGGCTCAGGCCCGTAAGTTTACTGCCGGTAAGGATATCGCCGACCACAAAAAGTATCAGCGCGGCAATGATCACGATGACAACGATTCCTGAATTTCTTAGCTTTTGTATTACAGCCATAGGTATATGATTCGTCTAAAAAAAGGGACCGCAAAAATACAGATTTCCACCGGCAATTACCAACTGTTAAAAAAGATTGTACAGAACGGGCTCAGCGACCTTCCAGATAAAGGTTGCGTTCTATTTCCCTGCCTTTAAAACTGAGAATCACCCTGTATACACCTGCGCTGAATTTGCTCAGCGGGAGCAGCAACTCCTGAGGATTGCCATTCACCCCCTCGAACAGCTGAGTGAAGAACAACTGCTCCCCCCTCTTTATTTTCACAGTGCAGCTGGTATACCCGGGCAGTTCGAAGTGCAGGGAAAGCAACCCTGAATCCCTGAACGGCAAAACCTGCAAAAACGGGGGCTTTTCGTTCGATTTTACCTTTTTAAGAATTTTGTCATTCAACAATGCGACCTGCACTGTTGCCATTGCCTTGTCATGGTCGTAGAGAGTCGGGGCTATGCGCACTTCTTTGCGTTCTGCCGCCACACTGATGTAATCACCAAAAAAAACACCCCTGCCCGGCGCACAAAAGGACTGGTTGGTTATACGCATCTGCCGGCCCGTTTTTTCTCCCTTGAACCGCGCTACATACACGTCGGTATACAGGTTGTTTTCCGAATGGCGGCGGTCGTACCAGGTGATATACATCCTGTCTGTTTTCCGGTCCCGGCAAATGGAGGGCATGTACTGGTCCCGGCCATTTTTTAACCCGTCGTTGTTCAGTCTCCGCGCTTCGGTCCAGGTTATTCCACCATCTTTGCTCACTTTCAGAAAAACATCGTAATCTCCGTTTCTCTTGTCTCCGAATACCAGAAACAGCCAGCCTTTCTTATTGGCTGTCAAAAAAGGCATGCTGTTGGTCCGCATCAATCCTTTCACATTTTGATTCCAGCCATCCACCTGCTTATCGATCGCATTGTCTTTTCCCCAGGTTTTTCCGCCATCCAGACTCTTATCAAACCACAACCTGCCTTTGCCTGCCCACACACAATACACCTCACCCTTCGGCCCGGTTGCGATGGTGGCACCTTCCAGCGTATTGTCATCATCTGCCGCATCGCCAGCCGTATCACTCACAACTACAGGTTCCGCAAATACCGAACCCTCGTCGTCACTCCATGAAACACGTATACGGCTGCTGTCGCTGCTCAGTTTGCTGCCATAGGCATCAAATTCCGTCCACGATAGGTATACCCGGTCCCTGTACTTGCTTTTTTTACTTTCATCCACAGCCATCCAAGGTTTGTCCTGCACCTTACCCGGGTGAAAACCCACACCGGTGCTGATAAAGCTGTTACCCCCGTCTTTGCTGTGTTCAAAAACAATCCGGTCAAATTGTTCCGGCCATTTTTTAGCAGGATTCTGACTCAAATGGGCAAGGTATTGGATTCCTTTCCTGCTGATAAAGACCACCGGGTCTCCATAAAATCCTTCTTTGGGATTCAGGTCCCGCGGACTCCAGGTAAATCCGCCATCCTGGCTCACGAAGAACAGGGAGGTATTGCCACCCAGAATCTGAATGGCAGGATTTGCGGGATCGATTGCGATGCAAGGCTCGTTGGTTTCAACTCCGTCAGGCATTAAATCCACCAGGGTGGTTTGGGCAGCCACCGGAGCACTGCTCAACAACAGAAACAGCACAAACCAACTTCTGCGGAGCCCATTCATGGTCGTCAAGACTGCAAAAATCAGATGGAGGCTACCGAGGCTTTGCGCGCACTCAGCCAGCGTTCGGCATCCAGCGCCGCCATACAACCACTGCCTGCTGCTGTTACTGCCTGCCTGTACATTTTATCCTGCGCATCGCCGGCACAAAACACGCCTTCTACACTGGTATAGGTACTTCCGGGGCGGGTAACGATGTACCCCTGTTCATCCAATTCCAGGAATTCCTTAAATATTTTGGTATTGGGGTCATGGCCTATGGCCACAAAAAATCCTTTGATGGCAATATCACGGGTGGCGCCGGTTACATTATTCTTCACCCTGAGTCCTTCGACCACTGTGTCTCCAAGCACCTCATCCGTTTCGCTGTTATACAGTATTTCAATATTCGGGGTATTCTCCACCCTGTGTTGCATGGCTTTGCTGGCGCGGAACTCGTCACGGCGCACTATCATGTACACTTTGTTACAGATTTTCGCCAGATAAGAAGCTTCTTCGCAGGCTGTATCACCGGCACCCACTATGGCCACATCCTGTCCGCGGTAGAAAAAGCCATCACACACTGCACAGGCACTCACTCCGCTGCCATTCAGCCGCTGTTCGCTGGGGATACCCAGCCACCGGGCACTTGCACCCGTAGCGATAATCACCGTTTCAGCAATAATCTCCTTCATACCGTCCACCATTACTTTTTGAGGCCCGCCGGGTGTAAATTCCACAGAAGTAGCCATGCCGAACCGGATGTCGGCACCCAGCCTTACAGCCTGCTTGCGAAACAGATCCATCATTTCAGGACCCATGATTCCTTCGGGGTAGCCCGGATAATTCTCTACGTCTGTGGTGATGGTTAGCTGGCCGCCCGGTTGCATTCCTTCATACAGTACCGGTTTCATATCGGCTCTGGCAGCATAGATGGCTGCAGTAAATCCGGCAGGACCGCTGCCAATGATTAAACACTCTACATGTTCGGGTGAATGACTCATAAAATATGCGTACAAAATTACGTCAATCTGTTGGCACTGTAAAAATGGAAATCCATTCATAGAAAATAAATTACCTCTCCTTTAATTTTGCCAGCTTATCCCTTTATACACGCCTGCTTTGAAAACTCCCGGTCTACTTTCCAGAATTTATGCTTTGATTGCCCAATCTCTGCGCGGAGACGAACATGACTACACGCAGGGAAGCTTGCCAAAAGCTGTCTTTCTTCTGGCTATCCCTATGATTCTGGAGCTGAGTCTGGAATCGGTATTTGCGGTGGTGGATATGTTTTTTGTGGGAAAGCTGGGCGAAAACGCCATCGCTACGGTCGGGCTCACCGAATCGGTTATAACCATCATCTATTCCATTGCCATAGGTCTCAGCACGGCAGCAACTGCAATCGTAGCGCGCCGAACGGGTGAAAAAGACACTGAGGGGGCCAATCTTGCCGGTGCGCAAACTTTGCTCGTCGCTTTTGTGCTTATCCTAATATCTTCAGCAGCCGGATTTATCTGGGCGGGAGATATCCTTGGGCTTATGGGCGCGTCGGATGCGGTCATTGAATCAGGAGCCATTTTTACCAGAATTATGCTCTCCGGTTCTGCACCCATTTTCCTTTTGTTTCTTATCAACGGCATTTTCCGTGGAGCCGGCAATGCAGCCATTGCCATGAAAAGTCTGTGGCTGGCCAGCATTATCAATATTGTACTTTGTCCTCTGTTCATAAACATATGGGGCCTGAAGGGTGCTGCCATTGCCACGGTTATCGGACGCAGTTGCGGCGTGCTTTACCAGTGTTATTTTTTGTTCTATGGCAAAGGAAGTATCCATCTCAAAATCTCACACTTTCGCACCCATTGGGAATCCATACGGTCTATAGTTAACGTTGCATGGCCAGCCACCTTGCAATTCATTATCGCCAGCGGCAGTTGGATATTTATCGCCCGACTGGTAGCCACAAGCGGGGGCACCACCGCATCTGCGGGTTACCAGATAGCCATCCGCAGCATTGTATTCTTCATTTTACCTGCCTGGGGGCTGAGCAATGCCGCGGCCACACTGGTGGGCCAAAATCTGGGGGCTGGAAATATTGACCGGGCATATAAAAGTGCCATGCTCACTGCAAAATACAATGCCGTATTTATGGGCTTTGTCATGTTGTTGTTTCTGTTCTTTTCTCCTCAGATTATGGGGATATTCACGCAGGATGAAGCCATACGCAGTTTTGGCATCACTACACTGCAGATTATCGGTTCTGCTTACGTCTTTTACGGCATTGGCATGGTGATGTCGCAGGCACTCAATGGTGCCGGAGATACCCGCACACCGACACTCATCAACATCATTTGTTTCTGGTGCGTGCAGGTTCCAATGGCCTGGGTGCTCACACACCCCGCTGGATTGGGCAAAACCGGCGCTGTAATTGCCATTCCCATCGCGGAAACCTTGCTTGCTCTGCTGGCCTGGTATTTCTTCTACCGGGGCAAATGGAAGACTGTGAAAGTCTGAGGTGGAACGGAATCGCTGAATGCTGATTCGGCGGACAATCAATCTATTTTAACCACCGGATATTGCTGATTTCCCAATTGGATAAAGTAAACGCCAGCCGGGAAATCAGTCAAATCCAGTGAAAAAGTTACCGCGCGGACAGGAGCCGAATACAATCGTTTTCCGGAAGGTGTCCTGATTTCCAATGTTGAATGAAGCAGTTTTTCCGGAACCTGGAATCTGATTATCCCGGAAAAAGGATTGGGATATACAGCGATGTATGCCATTGACCCACGATGGATGGATCCAGCGGCATCATACCGGATTGTCACAGTTGCACTGTTTATTCCCCCTCCCTGAATGCGTTTTGGCAGGTCGGATGTATTGTAGGTTGAATCCCCGCATTGTCCCTGCTGATTCCGGCCCCAGGCCCAGAAAGAACCATCGGTTTTAATTCCGGAAAAGTGTTCGCCAAATCCACTTTTGATGAAATTGTATTCTGCATTCGTATCCACCAGAACAGGGTTACTCTCATGGGTTCTGGTACCGTTTCCTATTGCCCCGTATCCATTGTACCCCCATCCAAAGAGTTTATTGTTATGGTCAAGGGCATGACTGTAACTGGCACCACCATTGGTGCTTTTCCAATCTTTCTTTGTGCCGGCCCTTTCCGGAGTCAAAATCCTTGTATTCGTGTTTCCAACACCGGCCTGACCCCAGCTGTTTCGGCCCCAACCCCACAAAGTACTGTCTTCCTGAATTCCCAGACAGTGAAAATCGCCGGAACTGATATCCACCCATTTGGCGGACCCTATCTGAGCAGGAAAGATCACATCGTCTGTAGATCCGTTGCCCAATTCACCATTTGAATTTCTACCCCAGGTCCACAGGGTTCCGTTCTTTTTCAGGGCCATACTGTGAAAATTGCCGGCGGCAATCATTTCCCAATCCGAGTCTTTTCCAATTCTCACCGGATAGGAACGGTTTGTTTTAGTGCTGTCACCAATCTGGCCATACGTATTTGCACCCCAGGCCCAGATTGTTCCATCTGTGTTCAGCGCAAGTGTATGGCTGAAACCTACTGATATGGATTTCCATTTCCCCGGGATGTTTAATTTCTTTGGTATATATGAAGACACAGTGGAGCTGTCGCCCAATGTACCCTGATCGTTTCCACCCCAGGTCCACAAGGTACCGTCTGTTCTTATTCCGGCAGAATGGTCTCTGCCACAGCCCAGCACTTTCCATTTACCACCGTCATTTGCCTTCACCGGATACAGGCTTGGAGTAGTTGTTCCATTCCCGAATTTCCCGTAACCGTTGTAGCCCCAGGACCACAAACTGCTGTCACTTTGAATACCCAGACTGTGGTTTTCCCCGCCGGTTACAAACAACAAGGAACAACCAGCGCTGGTTACCTGATATTGGGTTGTAACCGTGGGGGTGGCAATCACCGTGTCTCCTGTCGTTTTATTTAGTCCGGTTGCCGGAAACCAGTAATAATTGCTCCCGCCGGTTGCAATAAGGGTTACCGGAAAACCGGGCCGGCAGACTGTGTCACTCGCTGTAATTTTCACCCGGCACTGAGCACTTGTTGTTAAAATAGCAAACAAGGGCAGTGTAATCAAAAATATCCTTTTCTTCATTGATTCCTTATTGCAAGTATGGAACTCCTGCCATTCAGCTACTATGACTAATGTCACCCAATGCTGCTTTTCAGTCAATACAAGTTTCAATTACACAGCCTGTCATCCTTCTGCCGGTTGACCCTTGAAATAATTCACCCTATCTTGCGTTAGTCTTATACCAAGAAAAAGGACATGAAAACCATAACCATTTGTATTGCATCTGCACTCATTTTCCTCTTCACGGCCTGTAATGGCGGACCGTCAAATCATAAAACCCAAAGCACAAGCCTTCCCACTGAAATCAGCAAACCCACGGAGGCACTCACCCACCTGAACTTACCGCCAGAACGTTTCAGTATCCGCAACAACCAGCCTAACCGCATTGAAACCGCAGACGGCTCCGAAATCCTTATCAGTCAGGGTAGCTTTGTGTTTGAAGATGGCACTCCGGTTACAGGAAAAGTGGATATCATGTTCAGTACATACAATTCCCCGCTGGAAATCATCGCGGCAGGCATTCCTATGCAGGTGAAATACAAGGGCAAAGTTGAAAATTTCATCTCAGACGGCATGTTCAACATACAAGCCATGGCTGCAAACGGCAAACCTGTGAAAATTGCCGCCGGTAAAGATTTGCAAATCTTTACTCCGGTGTCTGATATGGCAGCTGATTACAAGTACTGGTATCTGGAGCCCACCCAAAAAGAATGGCAGGAAACCGGAACCCGCACCCAACCCGCTACCAGCAGGGACAAGGACAAAGCAGCTGCAGATATGGGCATTCCCGAGGGTGTTTCCAGCCTGTCTGAATACGGTATCCGGATCCATCGCCCAAACAGCATGGATTTATACAGAACGGTCTCTGCTGATGAACAAGAACCGGTGATTGTTCCCAATAAAATCATTCCGGCAGCTTACGACCCGAAAAAAGCCACGTTGGATCTGGTTTTCAACAAAAAAGAATACCCTGAACTGGCGGAATACAGCACCGTAATGTGGCAATTTTGCGGCAGCAATCCGGCCCAGGACCCACAAAGTCAACCATGGCTTTTTCAGGAAAAATGGATGGACATCAAACTCAAATCAGTTCCGGGTACAGCCAATACGTTCCAACTTGCTTTTAACACAACCCGCGGAGAATTCAAAACCTTTGTACGACCCGTTGTAAGCGGACAAGATCTGGAAAAAGCAAAACAACTGTATGACCAGTTTTTAAAAGAAGACACAAAACAAATTGCAGCAGACAAAGTTAAAAAAGAAGGGGCCAGTGCCCGCGCAATTGAAAAAAACATGTACAATGCATTCAGGGTAAACCGATTGGGCACCTACAATTGTGACCGCTTTTACAACGACCCTAAGGCTGTGGCCATGAGTATCACCATGCTGCTGGAAAACAAACCCATAGAGGCTTCAAACATTTATTTGCTAACCGATAACAAACGCAATTTCATCACCGTTTCTTCCAATTCACCGGTGGTAACAATCAACCCCAAAATTGTGGATGCCGTCATCTGTGTGGCAGGAACAGGAGCTATTGCAGTGGCAGATATAACATCTCTGCAGAATTTTAAAAAATCATACAATACCAGCAGTGAGCTCAGATTCAAAAAAATAAATCACAAAATTTTCAATATGAAATCTCTGCTGGAAGCACTGAACAAGAACTAAAACTGCGGCCATGCACAGCAGAATTTCAGCCTTATTGCTGCTGTTGACGGGTGCCTTATCGTCGCACGGCCAATCCATAGTACCTGTAAAAAAGGGCAATTTCTGGGGTTTTATCGATACCTCGGGTAAAATCATTCACAACTTTGTCTACACCAATCCCGGAACCTGGAGCAGAAACTGCTACACAGCCAAAAAGCACAATGACCTCTTTTTCATTTATGAAAATGGAACTACCCGTTTTTTTGAAAATTGTGATGCTGCTGAATTTATTGACTCGAATCACTTTGTCATCAAGCGTGACGGACGGTACTTCTTCTCTGATTCCCTTGGCAAATCGTACCATAACACAGGTTTTGAACGGATACAGGATCTGAGATACAACCCAGATAGAAAATCTTTTCTTTACAACGGAAAATGGGGTATCTGTAATCCGGAAGGACAAATCATCAATCCGGCCAGATATTATACAATTGCGGGACTGTGTCCGCGTTACTACAGGGCGGTTGTTAACAAAACCGTAGCAACCCTGATTAAGGAAGCGGGCACAGCTCCCTTGCTCGATTCTGTGAGCAGTGTATCCGTTGTGGATGACAGGCATTTTATTTTTCTCTGCAGGGGAATGAACAAAATGTATTTCCTCATCGATGGCGACGGAAAAGTGATTTCCAAAGGAAAACGAATTGAAACTGCATTGCTGAAAAGTGAATTTATGGTCGTAATACATGGAAAGAAATCTTTCCTGTATGACCTCAGATTAAAAACAGAATTGAGCAATACGATTCCGCCTTTCAAAGAGAGTGCATTGCCCAATACAGTCTTGACCGGAAATGGATATTATAACCGGTATGAAGGTGAATTGAGTATCCCGAAAACGGTAAAATTATCCAGAATAAATAAATATATCCTGTGTAACCAGGATGGATATTTTGGGTTGTACGACAGCAGCTACAATCCTGTCATACAAGCCAGATATATGCGCATCAGCTATCTGGGGAATGACTGGTTTCTGATCATGGACACCACTTTATCAGGGGCATTGTTTCATGCCGGCAAGCGCACATTTCACTCAGAATTCAAATACAGCTCTGCCTTTTATGACACGCAGTACATCAAAGCGTACGACAAATTCACAGGAATGGATTTGTATACCCTGCAAAATGACACAGTACAGTCAGTTACACCATTTGAAAACGTAGTGCGTATTGCGGTGGGCAAATCGGATGAGGAAAGCTGGACAGATGCAGGTGAAACCGGTGAATCTCTACCGTCTTTTGCCAGCCGGGGTTCCAGACGGAATTTCTGGTATTCGCGTGTATTGCAGGTAAAAAATGCAGGAATCACTGTCTTTGGTTTGGGATACAGAGACAGTACCACGAAAAAATTCATCAAATTATTGTTCGCCGGGTTTTCCAGGGTAACCGTTCTGAGAAGACCCAACCTGAGCATTGCCACCTATGTAAGCAACCCGATTGCCGCACCTGCCATTGCGGGATGCCCCAAATATGCTTTTCCGTTCAGCTATGCACTGGTAGATGACAATACAGGCAAATACATTATCAACGCGGCAGGGTATATAGACCAGGAAGAACTGGAAAACAATGCCGGAATTGTTCGCGCATTTTCAGGCAATTTCATGAGTCTGCATGATATAAATTCCGGCAGAGTACTCATGCGCAGCACTTACATCAGCACTGAAACCAATGGTTTCCGGGGTGTATATACCGGAGGCAGATTCAGTATAAATTGCGGAGAAAATGGTACACAAATCATCAGCGACAAAATGAACAATTCAATTGGTTTTGTGCAGATGCGAAACAAGGGAATTGAAAATTTCGGAGTGCAGGGAGGCGAATGGCGGGCAAGCAGGAATGGTGCATTGCTCAACCGTATTCCGGAGAATGGCAAAAACCGCATACAGTTTCTTGAACCCATGCGCAACGGCACGGCTATCTATATGCTCAACACCGGAAAATACGGGGTAATGGACAGCATGGGCAAATGCATCATCAAACCCGATTATGATTACATAACCCGGGACTTCAACACACCGGATTTTTTCTACTGCGGCTTAAGAAGTCCTTCATGGGGATTGATTTCCGCTGATGGAAAAATCCTCACCCCTCCGGTTTACGGTCAGATAGTACCCAATGGAAACCATATCAGTGCAAGTACAAACGACAATTTTTTACTGGATATTTTTGCATCGGATACAGTTAAACTGCCATTAAAATCCAAAGTTACCGGATTCGAAAATGACGCAGGATTTATCAAATCCAAACTGGGTTACCATATTTACTCACCCGGTGGTGGCATCAGGTATGAAACCAGGTACCAGAAAGTAACCCCGTTCCACAACGGATATGCAGCAGTGTACAACAGAAAAGGATGGGGAGTGGTAGACATTGAGGGCAATGAAATCATTCCATGTAAATACAAAAACGGCAAAACCTTTGGTTATACAGCGGCTGTGCTGGAAAAGAGCCGGCGTTTTAAATTTGTTTTCCCCGGAGAAACGGCACTGAAATCGCCACTGAGGGCGGATGCTGTGGAAGAAATACTACCCGGATATTTTGTTTTTAAACGGGGAGAAAAATATGCTGTTTATCGTGCGAATGGAAAAAAAATGATTGGATTCCGTTTCTCACATCCACCTGCCCTGCTGGGAGAAAACATCGTTGGAATATCGGGCAGCACCATCTTTTGCATAGAAAATGGTTCAGGTAAAGCACGCACATTTGCCAACGATAAAAGATACAAAATAAAATCTTTTACCGAAGAACAATTGCCGCTTGTTTATACAAAGAACAGCAGCAGCCGTAAATCGCTGCAAATTTCTCCGGCCCATTATTTTGTGTATACCGGAGACAGTCTGGCAGAAAACCTGATGGTACCTGTAGAATACAATGACAGGACCAACACATTGCAAAAAAGCCAGCTTTTCGAAGCATGGCGCAACGATATTTATATGGTGCGCAGCGGGAATTTATACCGGTATTTGAATGGGCTGGGTGAAGAAATCAATAACGAAGTGTACCGGAGTGCAGAACCCCTGAAAAAAGGAGTCGCAATCGTCAGGGATTTCAACGGAAAATGCGGGTTAATGGGGAAAGACATGACCTATAAAATCCAACCCTGGTTTCAGCAATTAAAAAGAGTAAATGATTCGGTTTACGCTTATAGTCCCGGATATAAATGGGACATTTATCAACCGTCCGGCAATGCTGCACCCCTGATTCGGGAAGCCGGTTATTACCAGGCCTCACCCAACGGCATGGTGAAAATGACCAAAGGCAATGCGATGGGGTATCTGCGCAAAGATGGCCGTCTGGTATGGGATTTCAGGGAATAGCCGCAGTTCATTTTGGAAGTCCCCCATGAATCAAATTGTGTAAATTGCGGGTCAAACCATCCCGCACTGAAATGAATAACCGTTTCCTCATCCAATCCCCTGAAGAATATCAGACAGCGTACAAAAAAAGTGTAGAAGATCCTGAAACATTCTGGGCGGAAATAGCCGGGGCATATCAGTGGCAGAAAAACCCGGGCAAAGTGCTGGAATGGAATTTTAACGAACCCCGGATTCAATGGTTTGACGGCGCAAAGCTCAATATCACAGAAAACTGTCTGGACCGGCATTTGTCAAAATCTGGCAATGAACCGGCCATCATCTGGGAGCCTAACAATCCGCTGGAACCAAACCGGGTTCTCAGCTACCGCGAATTGCACCAGAAAGTGATGCAATTCAGCCGTGTATTGCTCAACAACGGAGTACAAAAGGGAGACAGGGTCCTCATTTATATGGGCATGGTGCCGGAACTGGCTGTGTCGGTGCTTGCCTGCGCGCGTATCGGAGCCATTCACAGTGTGGTATTCGGTGGTTTCAGTGCACAGAGCATTGCAGACCGGTTGCAGGATGCCGGGGCCCGTTGCATCATCACCCAGGACGGGGCAAGCCGCGGGGCAAAAGACGTTCCCCTGAAATCTGTGATTGACGACGCGCTGACTGAATGCCCCTTCGTACAAAGGGTGATTGTACTTACCCGCACCCAGACCCCGGTAAGCATGATCAAAGGCCGCGATGTGTGGTGGGAAGATGAAGTGCGCCGGGTGGAGGAAGAAGGCAATGGCGATGTAGCGGCGGAAAGCATGGATGCCGAAGACCCGCTTTTCATTTTATACACCAGCGGCAGCACCGGCAAACCCAAAGGGGTGGTACATACCTGCGCAGGCTATATGGTATGGACAGGCTACACATTTGCCAATGTTTTCCAGTACCAGCCCGGAGAAATCCACTTCTGCACCGCAGATATCGGCTGGATCACCGGGCACAGCTACATCGTGTACGGACCCTTGCTGAACGGTGCCACCTCACTGATGTTTGAGGGCATTCCCACCTGGCCAGACGCAGGCAGGTTCTGGGACATCGTGGACAAATACAATGTAAACATACTCTATACGGCCCCTACAGCCATTCGAAGCCTGATGGGATTCGGAACCGGCCCCCTGCAGGGCAGGAATCTGAACAGCTTGCGTGTATTGGGCACGGTAGGCGAACCCATCAACGAAGAAGCCTGGCAATGGTACCATGAACATGTGGGAAAAAGCCGTTGTCCTATAGTAGATACCTGGTGGCAAACCGAAACCGGAGGCATTCTCATTTCAAACCTGGCGGGGGTTACACCCGCACTGCCAACCATGGCTACTTTGCCGCTGCCCGGGGTACAACCTCTGCTGGTTGATGAACAGGGAAAAGAAATTCCGGCGGGCAGTGGCGGCGAAAATGGAGAAAGTGGCAACCTTTGTATAAGGTTTCCCTGGCCGGGTATGCTGCGCACCACCTGGGGCGACCATGAACGCTGCCGCACCAATTACTTTGCCACCTATCCCGGATTGTATTTCACCGGTGATGGCGCCATCCGGGACAAACACGGCAATTACCGCATTACCGGCAGGGTGGATGATGTGTTGAATGTAAGCGGACACAGGATTGGCACTGCAGAGGTTGAAAACGCCATCAATATGCATACCGGTGTGGTGGAAAGTGCTGTGGTGGGATACCCCCACGATGTGAAAGGACAGGGCATATATGCTTATGTCATTTGCACCGCGCATGGAAACGAAGAGCAAATGCGGCAGGATATTGCCCAAACGGTGTCCCGGATCATCGGTCCCATTGCCAAACCGGACAAAGTACAGTTTGTAGGCGGACTGCCCAAAACCCGAAGTGGCAAAATCATGCGCCGGATAC
>JAEUUL010000009.1 GCA_016787485.1 Bacteroidota bacterium | reverse complement strand
CTGCACCGCCGCGGAATGAAACACCGGCAATGGGGTTGCCATTGTGGTCTTTCACACTCAGGATGGAGATGGTTTTTTCAAAGGTGGTTTTGCCTTCAAAATCAGGTTGGAAAGTGTAACCCCGAACGTCATTCCACACATACCCGGTGTTTATATAAAGTACATTGCCATAGTAGTCTTTTGGAAACAGCTCGCGGGAATTCCATACGCCGGAAGTTTTACCAAAAGAAGACCAGCCACCGTTTGGGTTGCCGAAATTCAGATAACCACCGGAAAAATGGAAGGTAACCAGGGTGGTTTTGAAATTGTAGGTGTTTCCACCTGCTGCAGATACAAATGTGTACCTGCTTGTGCTGGTGTTTGCGTAAATGGCAAAAACGGTGTAAGTGCTGCCTGTGGTTAAGGATTGGGTGGTACCTGCAGCGAATTCGCCGACATAATTGGGACCGTTAAACACTTTGTAGGTGGCACCCGTAAGGCTGCCGCCACTGCTTGAATTTGCATTTACCGTGAGGTCGCCTGCAAAGGCATTGGACAAAAACGCTGAGATAGCTAATGCTCCGAGAAGCACCCAGGTTTTGTTGACTGGAGGGAAAAAACGTGTATACATAACGTTTCAAAAATACGGGCCGATGGAAGGCCGGCAATGTGACCCGGGTCACCACTGACACCAAACCGGCATATGACTTTGTGTATTGCCGGTTTGGGTTTACGAAAAAATCGCTGTGACAATTGAAAGCTGCAAACTGCAGATTTACATCCGAAAATCACGGATTTCCGTGAAAATGAACTTCAGTGCCGGGTTCAAATTGCGGTCCGCAAATACAATGCGTAATGACAGACTCATTTTGCAACGATGATTCAACATGAAAGAATATGGAATTGAGGTTGTGGCCCCGAAATTTTATCTCATTGGCCATGCATGAACCATTGCAGGGCTCGTTTATACGCTATGTGGAGTTTTACAAAGGCAGGGCAAAATCACCCGTACACCGTGTGTCGCTGGTATGGTGGGATTTGCAATTTTTATGGAACAAGTTTCCGTTTCAGAAGGCAACGGGTAAATCCTGGCGGAATTATGAGCTGGATACAGATACCGCAGCAATACAACAGTTGATGCAGTATTTTCTTGCAGAAAGCCGCAGGCCCGAAAGTCCGTTTTGTAATCCCCAGATGCAACAAATGATTGCTGATGATCTTCAGGATTTGGAAGAAGGATTCAGGATTCAGAATCCGCGCCGCATTGTTATTGCCTTGAGGGAATGGGATGCCGGCTGAGTCGCTTACTTTTCAATTCGTATTCTCGCATCTATGGCAATCAATTCGTTTGGGCTGCCTTTAAAGGGGTTGATGTCCATTTCGGCAATTTCGGGTGCCAGATGCACCAGTGAAGCTACTTTGGCAATGGCATCGGCAAACAGGGCTTCATTTACCCCGGCTTTGTTGCGGTAACCAGTGAAGATTTTGTAACCTTTCAAAGACCGGATCATAGCACTGCTTTCGGGTAGATCCAGTGGGGCCAGGCCATACGCAACATCATTCAGTAATTCCAGAAAAATCCCACCCAACCCGCATATCACCAGATGGCCGAACTGCCCTTGTTTGACAGCACCACAATAAAGTTCCTCTCCCTGCAACATGGGTTGGATAACCACACCCTTTGCACCTGGTATTTGCATCATTCGGTCATATTCTGTGTAAACAGCATCCGCATTCAGCAGGTTTAGCGATACACCGCCTGTGTCGGACTTGTGCACCGGCCCGTAAACTTTCAGCACCAGAGGAAAAGCCACATTTGCCAGTGCCAGTGAAAGTTGTTCCCTGTTGTAACAGAGGCTCAGCGGTGCCACCCGGATGCCTGCGGCCTGAAGCAACTGATTTGTTTCCACCGGATCCAGGTAGCCATTGCCGGCCTGTGCCATCATATTGCGGATGGTGGCAGTCTGCATAGGTTCAAGGTGGGTCATGCCAAAGGTGGGGCGTGGCCGGAAATACACATGGGGCAGGGCTTTGCCAAGCACGACCTCGTCCGGGAAGTTTACATGGCCCTGGTCCAGAAATGCGTCTATCTCTTCCCTTGCATTGATCAGGCTGGGCAGAACCGGATAAATGGGTTTGGTACAAGTGTCCATTTTGTCATGAATCACATGGTACACATCATGCACATTGTTAAACAGGCCCGGACTGCCAAAAACCACAATCATGGCATCAATCCCGGGGTGGGCTTCGCAAAAATCAATGATTTGTTCCAGTTGGGTGGCGGTGCCGGTTGCCAGAAAATCGATGGGATTAGCTACGGAAGAACCGGGATGCAGGCTGGCAAGCAAGCCGGCAGTGTCTTCTGCAGGCAGATGGGGTACTTTCAGCCCGCCACTCTCCAGTGCATCGGTGAGCATTACTGCACTGCCCCCGGCATGTGTAATGATGGCCAGATTTTCTCCGGTCAGGGTTTTGCTCTGGAAAATGCAACCGGCGGTAATGAGTTCATCCCGGCCACTGCAATACATAATTCCTGCTTTGGCAAACAGGGCCCGCACCACATGGTCTGCCGAGGCCATAGCTCCTGTGTGGGAAGAAGCTGCACGACTGCCTGCCTGGGAATATCCAGCTTTGATAGCAGCTATGTGACAACCCTTGCGGATGAGGCTGGAAGCATGCCGCAGGAACTTGAACGGATTGCGTATGTCTTCCAGATACAACAGTTTTACTTTAGGACTGTCCGCAGTAAAGTGTGTATCCAGATGTTCCAGTATGTCTTCTATGCCGGTTTGCAATGCGTTGCCAATGGAATAGATGTTTGAAAAACGAAGTCCGGTGGACATGGCGGCTTCCATAATAAACACAGCTGTGGCTCCTGAGCTGGAGATGAGTTCACAGCCCATAGGGTCGTATTCGGGTATGGGAGAGGTGAATACGCCTTTATAGTGCTGGTTGATGATGCCGATGCAGTTAGGGCCGATTAAGGTTGCATCGTACTTTTCCAGGAGTTGTTTCAACGCATTTTCCAGCTCTTTGCCTTCTTCGCCGGCTTCACCAAACCCGGCGGAGTACATGATAAATGCCCGGGTCCCTTTCTCGCATAGTTGCTGCACACAGTGCACAGAATCGTGGGCCGGAACGGAGAGAATAGCCAGGTCGGCAGCAGGCATGGAAGCGATATCGGCGTAATAAGCAGCTCCGGGAATGTTTACCTTATTCTTGTTGACAGCGTATACTTCTCCTTTGAATCCACCGGCTATGAGGTTTGTGATGACCTTGCCTCCGGGTTTGGTATTGTTTTCCGAAGCGCCTACCACTGCAATGCTGCGGGGGTCTGAAAGATGAGGGTGAATCATGAATTTAAATGGAGTCTGTAATTGAAAGCAGCGAAATAGCCATTTTTAATGAAATTGAACAGTGACTCAGGCCACAAAATGGGTTTTTTTCAGGGAATGGCGGAAGGATTCGTGTAAAAACCCGGAACTGAGAGTGGACACCACCGGGATTCCAACCACCGTTATGCCGCGAAATACAGCAGGCAGGACACACGGGGTAAATTTTGCAACATAAAGAATATCAGCAAAATAATGTTTTTATATCCAGACCCGTGTGCCTTTTTTGCGGGGATATGATTTTTTGGTACAGATGTTGTAAAAAGTGTAATCAAACATCAAGATAACATGAAAAAGATACTTACCCTCGGATTTGTAGCTCTGGCATTCAGCGCTGCAGCACTTGCACAAAACACGCCTGCAAAAACCGTAGATCCGGTAAAATGGAACAAAACCAGTCATGACTTTGGAACTGTGAAAATGGGACCTCCGGCTGAAGTGGTATTCAAGTTTACCAACATGGGTAAAACCCCGTTGGTTGTTACTGCTGCCCAGCCAAGCTGTGGTTGCACTACCCCTACATGGACCAAAACGCCGGTAATGCCCGGCAAAACCGGTGAGGTGAAGGCCAGCTATGGCACAGAAGGCCGTCCCGGTTATTTCCAGAAGACCATTAACGTTACCTTTGACAACGGAACCAGTCAGACACTTACCATCACAGGCACTGTAAATACCGATGCCGGTGGAGCAGGTGGAAACGAACTGAAGTAATTTGTATAATTGCATCAAAAGATGAAAAAGATTGTATTAAGCCTGATTTGTGTTGCAGGAATGGGAGTGGCACTTGCCCAGCCCCAGCCTGTAAATCCTGCTCAACCGACCCCAACTCCTGCTGTGGCTGCCCCGGCTGCCAGCACTCCCCAGAGCAATGCCAAACTGAAGATGGAGACCGTTTCTCACAACTTCGGTACGGTGATTGAGGGTCAGATTGCCCGCTATGACTTTAAGTTTACCAATGAAGGTACAGAGCCTCTGGTGCTGAGCAATGTGCAGGCAAGCTGCGGTTGCACTACACCCAAATGGCCCCGTGAACCCCTGGCACCCGGTGCTTCTGCTGTGATAACAGCAGAGTATAATTCAAACGGCCGCCCCGGTACCTTTACAAAGAACATTTTTGTATACAGCAACGGTGGCGATGCGACCCTTACCATAACCGGTATCGTGAGCAAAGAGCCCGAAAAACCAAAGTCACCCGTAATCATCAAGGGTTGATTGGATTAAAAAATAAAAACAACAGGCCGGGCAACATTGTCCGGCCTGTTTTGTCCATACACAGTATGAAATTTTTATTTTCATTGCTGCTTTTCACTGCTGTGCTGAACCTGAAGGCACAAAAGGACAAAGAGGAACTGGCCTGTCTGGGCTACGACACAATTCAATACAATTATGTTGTATTGGGGGATACGGTCGAAGCTGTGTTTTATATAGTGAACACCAGTGCACACACCATTCCTATCTGGCAGGTACACCCTGGTTGCCAGTGTACTGTTCCGGTTTACCCAGATTCACTTTCACCCTTTCGAACAGATTCTGTAGTGCTCGCGTTTTACAGTGCGCACACCCCTCCCGGGTATTTTGAGAAGGGTGCCATTGTGCTGAATCCGCTGGGAGAAAGAAATCTTCTGCTCACCGGGACCATTACCAAACCGCAGCCCAAGGGAAGAAAACCCCGTAAATACAGAATTTATAATACGCGTTTGTATAAAGAAGATGTGGCATTACTCTTGCAGAAATAATAGGATGAAGCATTTGTTCCTCTTAGTCAGTGTAGTCTGTGCATTTGCATTGCAAGCACAAACCCAGGGAGTTGGCTCCAAAATGGCAGATCAGGTTCAATGGAACGAAACCACCCACAAATTTGGCAATGTGACCATGGGACCTGATGCTGTTTTTACTTTTAAACTGAAAAACAAGGGAAAAAAGCCTGTGCTGATTACTTCTGCCGAGCCGGGATGCAGTTGCACGGTATCTGATTTTACAAGAACACCGATAGGGAAGAACAAGTCGGGTTTTGTTACAGCTACCTATTCCACCAAAAACAGGCCCGGAGGGTTTATCAAAAGCATCAATGTGGTTTTTGAGGATGGCAGTATGCAGGTGATCAAAATCAGTGGCGATGTAATTGTGCCTTAGGCATTCAAAAACTCCGGACTGAAAATACCCAGGGTGCCACCGGTGTGCAGAAACACCACCGGTTTATCGCAAGGTATTGCTCCTGATTCCAATTGTTGTTTTAAGGTCCACAAAGCTTTTCCGGTGTAAACGGGGTCAATGAAAATTCCTGTGAGAGCAATGAATTGCTTTACCCAGCCTAAGAATTCGGGATTGGTTTTGGCATAGCCCCCCATATCGCCGCGTATTACGGTTACTGTGCCGGATAAACCCGCTTCTCTTGCTTTTTCTGTTTGTTCTTCCGCATTTTTCAGCACAGCCACCGATAGTACTTTTGTTTTCCATCCGAGATCGCGGATGCCGTAACCCAGGCCACAGGCAGTGGTTGCAGTGGCACTTGCGTGGATGATAAAAGCCGGTTCAGTGGGCAATTCCTGTATGATTTCGGCTACCCCCTTTCTTGCCTCCTCACTTTCGCCACCTTCTGCCACATACAAAGCGTGTGCATCGCTGCCAAAATGGGTGTGAAACAGCAGTTCTTTGTTTTTGTAATCTGCCCTCGACACGGGAATGAGCTGCATACCAAACAGGCGGGCAGTACTCAGATAATGGTTCTGGAGTGGCTCATCTCCACGAATGAAACAGTGGGTCTGGAGACCGCATGCTGCTCCTGTGGCAGCGGTTGCCACCATATGGTTGCTGTAGGCGCCTCCAAAAGTGACCAGTTTTGATTTTCCTTCTCTGTGGGCTTTTTCAACCAGGAATTTGAGTTTTCGCCATTTGTTGCCACTGGCAATGGGGTGAATGAGATCATCCCGTTTCATCCAAAGGTTCTGCGAGGGCAGGCAGTCCGTTTCCAGCAGGTGAAATTGGGAAGGCTGATGATGGGGATATCGCCTTTTCATGCTTTAATGCTGCAAAAGTTCTTCCACCGAGTTTGCACTTACTGAATGATACCCAGATCTGGCCTGCCTGAAGATATCCAGGGCCCACTTTTTACCTTCGGGCGTTTGTATCAATGCTTTGTACAAGGGCATTAAAAATTTACGGCGGCCCACTTTCTTAAGAAACTGTTCCAATGCCGGATAAGCTGGTTTGTATTGGTGTTTGATGGCCAATTGATACCAGTCACACTGGATTTCTGCATTTCCGCTTTGTGTAAAGTGAAACCGGTCGTCCAGGACTTTCATTCCTTTTGCATCGATGGATGTGTGAAGGTTACGCAGAAAATGGAGCCAGTGATGAGTGGTGTATGTTTCCGGTTTCATGTGGTTCAGCATGGCGGTAAAACCCCGCCTGCTCATTGCCAGATCGGCATTTACCCTTTCCAGTTCTTCGGAAACCACAGGTGTGGCATAGGCGGGCAAACCTTCTCCGTATACCCAGGTGCGCACATCGGCTTTTTGATGTAGTTCCGGGGTCATGAGCAATTCTTTATTCAACTTGTCCAGAAACAGGCTGGTAGTGGTGGATTTGAATGCGAGATCGCTGAAGTAGTTTTTCAGAAACCTGTCCCAATCCCTGCGGCCAGTGGTTTGTTCCAGATGCCGCAGAAAAAACCGGCCTTTTTCGTAGGCAATGTCAGACATACCATCGTCGGGGTTTCGACCGTCGAGGTTCAGGCGCAAACGGGTATCAGCACGCCTTGCCGGATCGGCCATCAATTCCTTCAGGGTAAGGTCCAGTTCACCACGTCCAAGGGCGGCGAGCATTTCGGCGTACTTCTGTCCATACACTTTTTCCATGATCCGCTGTTCGAAATACACCGTAAATCCTTCATTCAGCCAGAAATCATTCCATGTGGCTGTAGTGACCAGGTTCCCACTCCAGCTATGTGCCAGTTCGTGTGCCACCAGACTCACAAGACTGCGGTCTCCGGCAATGATAGTAGGCGTTGCAAAGGTGAGACATGGGTTTTCCATGCCGCCAAAGGGAAAAGAGGGTGGCAAAACCAGCAGATCATAACGACCCCAGGCGTAAGGTCCATAAAGTGCCTCTGCACTGTCTACCATTGCCTGCATGGATTGTAACTCCCAGGCGCAACTGTCCAGAAAACCGGTTTCGGCATAGACTCCGGTATTGCGCCCCAGCGGTTTGAAACCCACATCACCCACAGCCAATGCAATCAGGTAAGAGGGAATGGGTCTTTCCTGCCGGAAATGATATAGCCCGCTGTCGTTCCGTACTGTGGGATTGGTGGCACTCATCAGAGCCATAAGCTCTTTGGGTACCTTTACTGTCGCTTCATAAGTAAAACGGTGCGCCGGCACATCCATCAGAGGTATCCAGCTGCGGGCCAGAATGGCCTCACTCTGGCTGAATAAAAACGGATGTTTTTTATCATGGGTTTGTTCAGGACTCAACCACTGCAATGCCTCTGAGGCAGGTAATGTGTGGTATGCCACTGAGACTTCTGTGGTGGAATCTGTAATGGGTATAATCAGGGCCCGTCCAAGAATTGAATCTTCAGGCCCCAGTGTGAAAGTCGTTTCTGTCAGTTTGTTTTTGGCACCTGCAGCAACATGGTCAATGGATAGGCCTTTGGTATCAAGGATGATTTGATGGGCTTTGGCCTCATTGCGGATTTTCAATGTTGCGGTTCCCCAGATTTCCTTTTTGCCAAATTTCACATCCAGAAACAGATTCAAATGGTTGACCTTTACCTCATTGTAATTGCTGAACGAGTGGTTAGAAGCGTTGATATTTGGTTTGTTTCTATACTGACATGCCAGCAGGGAAAGTGAAAAAAGAGAGATCAGAATGTACCGCATCAGGTTGCAAAGTTCCCGTGTGGAACTGATGTATGAAAACTTGCAGTAAGTACCTTTGTGGCATGGCAGAAATCACAGAGAATTTTCCTGATATCTTTACCCCTGAAGCAACAGCAGATCTATGGGCCCGTTTGGACAAACTCACACCGGAAACACCGGCGTTGTGGGGTAAAATGCGGGTAGACCAAATGCTCGCACATGCCTGTACTCCTTACGAGCAAGCCCTGGGCCACAGAAATGACGGGCCGAATCCGGTGATGAAGCTGATGTTGAGGTTGTTCTATAAAAAACCTATGACGAACACAAAGCCTTATTCCAGAAATCTTCCCACCGCACCTTCTTTTATTGTCGCAGACCGCAGGGAATTCGAGAAGGAAAAAGCCCGATTAAAAGATCTGATTCAGCAAACCGAGAAAAAGGGAAAAGACTTTTTCAATGGTAAAAAACAGTTAACCCTGGGTGCCCTGAATGTGGAGGAATGGAACAATTTGCTGTACAAGCATACAGACCATCATTTGAGGCAGTTCGGGGTGTAGGTTTGCAGGTTAAGCGGTCTTATTTCCCGTTCAGAGCTGCCTTCAGGTTGTTTGCGCTGAAAGGACGCACATCGGTGAAAGTAATGGCACCCGTTTTTACTTCATGGTCACGAACCATCATGTTTACACCGCCCAGGTCATCATATACCACAGCTACACTGCGAACTTCCTTACCGGCAGGGATTCCAACCATTTTGTAATCACCGTTACTACCGCTGGGCTGAATCATGCTGCGCATATCCTTTACTACGATGTATACCAGCGCATCGGCACGGTCAAAATGGTATGTCATCGTGTCTTTTTTACTGGTTTGAGTAAACCGGTCACAGTTGATGAGCCCCATGCCGCTGGATTTCAGTGCCACTTCGTTCACGTTTGTGGAAGATGCTGAGGTTTCTGTCTTGCTCATTTCGCTTACAATAGCGGGAGGGCGCGGAAGGACAGAGGGAGTTCCGATATAGTTGGGTGCTGTAACAAATAAGATATCAAATGTCTTTGTGGTTTCCAGGGGCAGATCGGCCACATCCAATGCCGGTGCTCCTTTGAGGACTTCACGAATGTCGTTTTCCAGCGGCGATATCAGTGTTTTTTCTCCGGCTTCCCGGTTTTTGGGAGAAACTTCGGTAATCTGTCCGGCCGCATTTACACGGATGGTGTAAGTAAATGGAATCCCGGCTTTCAGAATTTTCTCGCGGATACTGCGGTTCACTTCCAGTTTGCTGTTTACGTAACCAGCCAATGGTTTGTAATTTTTCCAGAGAGCCAGTTCTACATTTTTACCATTTACAGCATACCGGACCGGCAGCATGCGAATGGTGTAACCATCTGATTCGGCTTTTATGGTATCTGCATTTTGTGCAGCTTGTGCATCCGTGGTCCATTGCACGTTGTTGCCACGAACACCGTAAAAGGTTTGAAAATCTTTGGTGTCTTTTAATTCCGGGGTGCGAATGGTTACTTCTTTCCCTTGCGCCAGACTCAGTTTGTCTGTGCCGCTGAAGGCCTCCAGATTCACCATGCCTCCTGTTTCCAGAATCTGACCATCTGTTGTTTGTGTGGTTAGTCCGGCTGCTGCAAAATCGCCATAATCTGTATATTCTGTAAGTTTCACCTCAACTTCACCCAAAACAGGGTTGCCCTCCTGATCTACAAAAGCCATTGCCGGTATTTCTACCGTAAACCCTTTGCTGCCTTTAAAAGTGCTGGGTTTCGTTGCATCAGTGATTTTGAATGCCTGTGGGGTGGGTTCTATGGTTTTTAACAGTTCAAGTACTACGCGTTTTGCTTCTGCACGCTGGCTTACCTGTACAGGATTGCTGTTGTTGCCGGTTTGTGTGTTGCCCCCTGTGTTTTGGGAGCCGAAGGTAGGATAGTAAACCGGAGGTGGTACGTAAACCGGTGGGCGGTAAACAGGTGCGGGTCTGCGCTGCGGTATTTCGCCGGTTCCACCCGATTTCCCGCTGTTGCTCTCCGGAATGTTGGTGCGGCTTCTGGGTGTTCCTCCTGTACCTGCAGGTGGGTTTTGCACGGTGGGTTTTTTGGAAGGGATTTCCTTATTTTGGGCTTGTACAAAGGAGGAAGCCACAATTCCTGCAAGCAGGAATGCACTGAGGGTAATGTTTTTCATGGTTTTTCAGTTCCGGTTATCAGTAAATGTGCAAATTGTATACCAACATGACGGTGATACCCCCCAAAAGGTTGGGTACTATCATACAAAAGGCCACCCGACTGGGTGGCCTTTTTTGAAAATGGAACGAATCAGAGATTATCTGATGTTCTGAATTCTTTGGGTAAATACCTGCTCACCCACGGTAGCGCGCACGATGTACACACCACCGCCGTTGCGGGTCAGGTCGATGGGCAGTTCATACAGACCGGTAAAGTCTTTGGCAGTGTGGGTATATACCACCATTCCGGTGCTGTTGTACACGGTTACATTCAGGGCACCGCTGAGGTTGCCGTTCAGGGTCATGCGGAAGTTTCCTTCAGAGGGGTTGGGGAATACGGAGAAGAAGGTCTTTCCGTTTTCACGCAGGTTGTCTGCCTGGTTTTCGTCTGTTCCGGCACGGTTCAGCAGAGAATTGCAGTTGGTGCAATTGGTGTTCCAGTTGAATGTGGTGTAGTGTGCATGTACCTTGTCGGCGATAACCAGACCAGTTATGCTGTTGCGTTTGTTCTTGTCAGCTTTGGTATCGAAATCTTCCAGGCCGTAGAAGTTGGACACTACGGTAGTTCCTTTCTTGATGTCGATTTTACCTTCAGCATACACCACCACGCCTTTGGCATCGGGGTTAAAGCTGTTACCTTCATGCAGTTTGAATTCTTTGCACACAGACATTTTGGTGCAACCGCTGAATTTTACAGTAGCACCTTCCTGAGTCTCAAACTGATCGCAATAGACCACAGGATTGGTAAAGGTTACAGTAGCATCACTTTCAATGTGAATTTTTGCATACACAGAGTCTGTGAGGGTAACAGTAGTTCCTTTTTTCACCTTCACATCGTCTTTTCCATGGTTGCAGTTGTCATGCTTGCAGTCTTTTTTGCCGCAACCTTTATGGTCACAGCGATCGTGCTTGCACTTTTTGTCATCGCAGTAGGGATTGGCGCGGAAGACGGGGAGTGTAAGTGTGGGTACAGAGCCGGAGTAGGCGTTGGTTACGCTGCTGCCGCCTTTTACCTCAATCTTTTTGGCTTTGGCAAAGGTGGTGCTTCCGGTGATGGTGCTGTTGTCTTCCACTTCAATCTCGCTGTTCTTGCTGTTGCAGCGACCCAGAGAGGCCACACCGCCGGTTTCTACTTTGGAGTATTTTTCAATTTCCACTTCATCGGCAGCGCCGATGATGGTGTAAGAAGAAAGCAGATCGGTCTGGCTGTATACAACTGTGGTAGAAGCAGAAGCAGTACAACCGTTGCTGTTGGTTACAGTAACAGAGTAAGTACCGCTGGCATCCACCTGAGTAGGGTTATTGGTGGCGCTGTTGCTCCAGGCGTAGGTTACAGCTTCATTGGCAGAAGCGGTAAGCACAATTTTGCCACCCTGGCAGAAAGGAGCCAGATTGCTTTGGGCCACAGAAACGGTAGGAATGGTACCCACCACAACCACAGTAGCGGTGTTGCTGGCTATATTTCCATTTACATCGGTTACAGTGAGGGTAACAGTATTGTTGCCAATGTTGCTGCAATCAAAGCTGGTTTTGCTCAGGCTCATGCCGGCGATACCGCAGGCATCGGAAGAGCCGTTGTCCACCTGTGCAGCGGTCACTGAGGCAGTTCCACCGGACAAAGTAACGGTAACGGTTTGGGTAACCACCACAGGGGCCACTTCATCAATCACGGTAACGGTTGCAGTGCCGGTGCTTGAGTTTCCATTCACATCGGTTACAGTCAGGGTCACAGTGTTGTTTGAACCCACATTGGCGCAGGTAAAGCTGGAGTTGTCCAGACTCATGCTGGCAATACCGCAGGCATCGGAAGAACCGTTGTCAATCTGCGAAGCAGTGATAGAAGCTGTTCCGCTGCTGTTGAGGTTTACAGAGATGTTCTGGGTAGCCACCACAGGGGCAGTTACATCATTTACAGTCACTGTAGCATCGCAGGTACTGCTGTTGCCACTGGCATCAGTCACAGTCAGCGTAACGGTTTGGTCACCTACATCGCTGCAGTCAAAACTGGTTTGAGATGCTGAAATGGAAACATTGGGGTCACAGTTGTCATTGCTACCGTTGTTGATGTCGGCAGCAGTAATTGAGGCCGCACCGGTGGCAGACAAGTCTATGCTGATGGATTTGCAGGCGGCTGTGGGGGCTGTTACATCCTGCACGGTAATCACCTGATCGCAGGACGAGCTGTTGCCTTTGGCATCGGTGGCGGTCCAGGTGCGGGTGATGGTGTAGTTGTAGTGTGCGTATTTGGTATCATCTGCATCCTGGGTGCTTGCATCACTCTGGGTGATGGTGGGCGAGGTGGTGCAGTTGTCTGTAGCGGTGGCCACACCGGTAGAAGCAGAAGTGTGATCGGCATCGCAGCTTACGGTAGCCGCTGCGGGGCAGGTAATCACAGGTTTTTCTGTGTCTTTCACTGTTACATTCTGGGTGCAGGTAGAAGAGTTTCCAGCAGCATCCGTGGCAGTCCAGGTTACAGTGGTGGTACCCACAGGGTAGTTGCCGGATGCATTGGAAGTACCAGTGTAGCTGTTGGTGAGTGTACCGGTTTTTTCTTTCACTGAGATATCATCCACAATCATACCCAGGGTAGAGGTGTTGCCACTGCCGGGGGTGAAAGAGATGGTATGGCTGCTGCTGTTTGCGATGAAGATAAAGCTCTCGGGGGTCAATCCGAATGTGGTATTGGTGCGGGTCACGGTAGTGCTCAGTGCACCGCCACTTACTGCCACGTTCATACGGATAGGATTCGGGGTTCCACCGGTTGATCTTCTGCTGGCTTTGAAACTCAGCACATAGGCTTTGCCGGGTGTAAGTCCGCTAAGGGTTTGGCACAGGCTAACCTGTACATCCACTTCTGCGACCTGATTGGTGCTACTTGAGCCATAACATTGTTCAGTACAATAGGCTTCTACTGCATTGCTGCAGGCATTCCAGCCAGTTGCTCCGCTGCTGAATCCGCCATTGCTTACCAGTTCGGTTGCGCCTGTAAAATTGCTGGTGCAGTTGTCACTAACGCTGGGTTGTGATACGGTTACACTTGCACCGCAGGAACCATTGTCATTGCCAACTTCAATGTCATCCGGGCATACAATTACCGGATCCGTTGCATCGGAAATGATTACGTTCTGATTTGCGGTGGTGCTGTTACCACTGCCATCGGTAAACGTCCAGTGAATAACATAGCTGCCCTGTGCTGCATAGTACAGGGGGTCGGTAGTGGTTCCGGTAATGGTGCCAGAGCACGCGTCTGAGGTAGTGGGTGCAGTGGCGGTTACTTCACACTCATCGGTGAGGTCAGATAAAGTAACACTTGCAGGTGCAGTTACATCTTTTACAGTCACAGTAGCGGTACCGGTGCTGCTGTTTCCATTCACATCGGTTACAGTGAGGGTAACAGTTTGATTGCCCAAATCACTGCAGCTGAAACTGGTTTTGTCCAGACTCATGCTGGCAATACCGCAGGCATCAGAAGAACCGTTGTCAATATCAGCTGTGCCGATGGAAGCAGAACCCGTATTGCTCAGTGTCACTGTAATGTTCTGTGTAATTACAGTGGGTGCAGTGATGTCGGGTGTGGCAGTTACGGTGATGGTTTCAGTCGAAGTACAGCCGAAGTTGTCGGTTGCAGTTACTGTATAGTCGCCGGCAACCAGGCCACTCAGGGTTGTTGTGGTTTCGCCTCCACCCCATTCTACCGAAGAAGAAGTTCCGTTGCTGGTGACTTCCACCTCTATAGACCCATCTGACGATGCAGGACAGGAAGTTGGGGTTACGGTGTGGGTAATAGCCACATCGCAGGCATCGATTACCAGTTCAATTTCCTGTTCATCGTGGCCCATAGCATGGTGATAAATATCAGCAACATGCAGGTGTATGTGGTAAGTGCCTGCATCTCCTATACCAGGAGTCCCTGTCAGGGTAGCAGTTCCATCTCCGTTGTCAGTTAAAGTCAGCCACGAAGGCAATCCGGTGGCATCAATATGGATTTCATCTCCGTACGGAACATCATCGTCTTCCGCGGTGATATTGTAGGTGTAGGTTACCAATTCATGTCCCGTTTCTACAGGACTGCTCGTGAATGCCGGAAGTGTATTAGGGGCCAGATAATAAGTCCGGGTTGCAGTTCTTCCATTTCCATCCTTGGCGGTAAAACTCACAGTATGGATTCCATAGTCTGCTGCAGTAGGAGTCCAGTTCATTACAACAGAAGGGTATTGTGCATATGAGGTAGGCAGCGATTTGTCCAGACTTGCACCTGAAGGGTAGGTAGCTGATTCCATTCGTGTGGTTACATTCACATCCGGGTTGGTTGCTGTCAATGTATCTTTATGCACAGAGCCTGTAGGGATGATATACGTGCCACCCTCAATAGGGCTGGGGTCTATAAAGAAAGGATTTGTATTGACATTAATGGAAACCGAGGTTGTAGTCTGTACTCCTCCGTTTCGGGTTGCGGTAAATGTAACTACGTAAACACCCAGGTTGCTGTTGGTGGGTGTAAAGGTCATGGTTGTACTTACCGGATTGGCTGCTGAGGTGGGTAATCCGGGAGAGAAACTGATGTTGGATGTAGGTAAACCTACTGCAGATAACGCGACAGTACTGCCCGCATCCGGACAGGTCGCCTTGAATGTAAGGCTCAGACTAGCACCCGGATTCAGACTAAAGCTTGAATTGTCGGCCGGTGTAATTGTGTAATCAAAAATGGGGGGAGTATTAGCAGCTACAATCTGAACCAAAAAGTCCAGAGTGGTTGTCGAACCCGTTGCATCAGTTACCAAAACACCACAATTGTACAGGTGTCCGATTGTGAGACCAGTAGAGTTAAATGTGCCGACTCCTGAAGAGGTGAGGCTGAATTGTGAAGCATTTACCCAACCCGTTCCGAATAAACTGGCTCCAGTGGGTGAAGTGGTTGTGGTCGGCTTCAAAAAGGTGAGTGAACCTCCATCAGGGTCGGCAGCTGTTACATTAAACTGAAACGCTGATTGTCCTGTAGGCACTGCAATAATCGGCGGCATGCTGGATATGGGAGAGCCGGTATTGCCGCTTACGAGCCGTACTTGGGTAAACGCAGAAAACTGCCCATTGTTGTTGTTCTGCATATTGGCATTGTTAATGCGCGCATTGCTGTTATAGCCAACCTGAAAACTGGTGGCTGTGCCGGTAAATGTATAGGTATATGTAAAAGTACCGTAGAACCAGTCCTCGGCCTGATTGTACGAAGTAACTGTGATGTTAACGGGTACTGATATCTGACCACCTATATTAAGAGTTGTAGTGTTGTTGATCACTTGCCCCACCGTAAGGGGACTGGCTGTGAAAAAAGTCGCACGCCATGATTGATTAACTTTAATTGTAACTGTCCGTGTCGCATCGTTGGTTCGGCTCCATGTGATGTTGCCATAGCGGTAATGCGTAGCATTCAGTACAACTGTGAATGTGCACAGTAATACTAAAAACATGGCCGGCAAATTTCGACGCAGCCATGTACTTGTAGTTTTTAGTTTCATATCTTTTTGAGATTGAGTTTAGCTTTGCAAGCTATGTCATATTACAGTCATATGGCACTCCACTTTGTGAAAACCCCATTTTCTGATACAAAACCTTGGTTTGACTTTGTGAATTCTATGTGGTTTAGTATTTTATACCTAAGTGCTCGAATTTGTCATGGATTGTGTTGCATTTTGTATACAACTGTAACACTTGTTGCTATGGCTGAGTAAAGTATCGGAGATTTATACGGACACAAACTGAATGTGGTGCGGATTGTTTTCCTAACAAAAAAGGGCGACCCTGAGGCCGCCCTTTTAGTCAATAGAATGTTCTCGCTTAGCGGGTTCTGAACAGTTTGTTGTTCAGGTTTTCTCCGCTGGCAGTGGTCATTTTCAGGATGAATGTACCATAACCCAGTTTTTCGGGGTTCAGGCTGATAACCATACCCAGATTGGCCGGCGCCACATCATCAAAGGCGGTCATCAGTTCTTTGCCTGCCATGTCATACACCTTGATGGTTACACGCTGCTCTGCGGGAACGCTGAACAGGATGTTGGTGTTGGTGTTGAAAGGGTTGGGGAATGCATTCAGGGTAGCATGGCTTCCCAGGGCGTATCCGTTCACATCGGTAACATCCGCAGGTGCCGGAGCAGAACCACCGCAGGTGTAAGTGCTGCCGCAGGTGCCCAGGTAGTCGTTGTGGTTGTTCAGGTGGTCTGCTACTGCAGAAGCTGCAATGCAAATCTGTTCGGTGGGGTTTTTGGTGCTGCCGGTTTTGTGGCAAACCAGCACTTTGTCCATCTTGCCACTCTTTCCTGCGCTGCATCGTACGTCGAAGGAACAAACCTTAACGGCGTCAGACTGGCTGCAACCCTGGTTATCGGTAATGGTAACGGTGTAGGTGGTGGTAGCAGTGGGGCACACAGTAGTGGTTTGTGTGGTAGCGCCATTGGTCCAAGAATAGGTGTAGCCAGATCCGCCGGTACCAGTGCCTGTGAGGGCAGCGCAGCTATAGGCAGAAGGTGCACCATAATAAACAACGCGGTCCATTCCGGCATCGGCAGCAGAAATGACGCTGATGGCCACATTGGCAGTGCAGGAACTGGAGTTTCCGGCTGGGTCAGTTATAGTAAGGGTAACGGTGTTGCCGCCGTTGTTGCTGCAGTTGAAGCTGGATTTGCTCAGGGTCCATGAAGCGATGCTGCAGTTGTCGTAGCTGCCGTTGTTAATGTCGGAAGCTGAAATGCTGCCAGCACCACTGCTCAGGGTCAGATTGATGTTTTTGCACAATGCTGTGGGTGCGGTAGCGTCTTTCACAATTACGTTTTGGGTAGCGGTAGAAGTGTTGCCATTGCCGTCATTGAAAGACCAGGTAACGGTGTAGGAGCCCTGAACTGTAAATGAGGTAGGGTCAGAAGTGGTACCGGCAATAGTGCCTGCACAAGCATCTTCTGCTGTAGGGGCGGTAAGGGTTACGCTGCACTCACCTGTAGCATCGGAAAGGGTAGGCGCAACCGGTGCAGTAACATCATCAACAATTACAGTTTGAGTGGCATTAGATGTGTTGCCATTGCCATCGTCGAAAGTCCAGGTAACAGTATAAGTTCCCTGTGTGGTGTAAGAAGTAGGGTCAGAAGTGGTACCGGTAATAGTGCCTGCACAAGCATCTTCTGCTGTAGGAGCTGAAACCGCAACGCCACACTCACCGGTAGCATCTGTCAATGTAGGAGCAGCAGGAGCTGTTACATCATCAATCACCACATTTTGGGTTGCAGTGCTTGAGTTTCCGCTTCCATCAGTAAAAGTCCAGGTAATGGTATGAGTGCCCTGCGTATTGTAAGTCAAAGGGTCGGTTGTAGTTCCGGTAATGCTTCCATCACAGGCATCGGTGGCAACAGGAGCCATAGTTACAGTTGCATCACATTCGCCGGTAACATCGGCAATACTTGGAGAAACTGGAGCTTCAGCATCAATCACAGTCACGGTAAATACCGCTGTAGATGCACCACAATTGTTGGCAGAGCTGATGGTAACTACTGTTTCTCCGCGATTGAAGAAGGCACCCGAACCTGTTCCGCTTCCACTTCCTGTGGTAGCTCCGGAGAATGAATGGGTAACAGTTCCGCCTGAAATTGTGGGTGAGTAATTTACATTGGCACCACATACGTCTGCATCGGTATTTTGTGAAATGTCGGCAGTTCCTGAAATCGTAGGTGCTGTGTTTATCACCACGGTAGTTGTTGATGATGTAGAGCATCCGCCACCAGTAATATTGGTTAGAGTAGCGGTATATGTTCCAGCATTGGCACTGGTTACATTGGTGATTACAGGGCTCGCATCATTGGAAGTAAATCCGTTGGGGCCAGACCAGGTGAATCCTGCCTGATTGGCAACCAAAAAGTCGAGTTGATTTAAAAGAATTTTATATTGATTCTGCTCGGTAGAATTGGACGATCCTCTTTTGGCGTGGTAATCCTGATCTGGACCCTGAACGATAAGGCGACCGTGGTTTCCATTGGGGTAAATTCCAGCAACGGCCATATTGTTCGTGCCCGATTTAATGTACGTTTGCATCCAACTGGGCATGGCATTAATGCGTAAATGGTGATTGGTGAAACAGCCATTTATACCATTGGCAATGAGGGTTGGAAATGGAGGTGGCGCCACTATAGTATATCCACAACCACTAGAGCCTCCGAATGCCTGACCATTTACGCTGTTTCCAGTGCCGTCATACAACCTGCCTATGTTGGAATCATCTTCCCAGAATACGGAACCACCTTCATTCAGATAAGCTTCGATCAAACCCCAATTTAGTGCAGTATTTTGATCTGATGCCCAGGTAAAGAGCAACACATCATATTGAGCTTTAATGGCTTGGGCCTTTGCTGTATTGCCAGATGCACTTGCAAAAATGGCATTAAATTGTGCATTGGTAAGGCGTGCAATAGAACCTGCACGATCGCCTGAAGAAAATACCACATTGAATTCACGGTAGCCATAATTTCCCCCGATACCAGCCATGCGGACAAAAGAAGATGAAACACCACCTACTGTGCCTGCAGCATTCAAAAGTAAAGTGCCACCTTCACAAAGCGGTCCGTTGTTGCCAATGGTTGTTATTACCGGCACCGTACATTGGGATTTCAGCATAGGACCGGATATAGCACTGATAGTAAAAATTGCCAGTGCTTTGATGTTGTTAATGAAAGTTTTCATTTTGTTTTTACATTATTTGATATTAATGATGACCATGACGGATGGCAATCCAAATGGTATGAAGATCGTTGTAAATACCTCTCTGCGTGTATGTTAGGGTCGACAAGTCTGTAGAGCTTGCGAAAGCAGAAACAAGTCTTGAAAATTCATCTGCTTCTGATGGGAAATCTTCAATCCAATGTTCGATTTCGTGCATGTCTGCCGAGTCATACATTTGGCCGAAACCGTAAAATGCCCTTCCACTTTTGTAGTGAGCTACTGGTGGGAGGTTCGGACAATTGCTGTCAATTGAATCCTGGATATCCAGATGACTGGTATCCGTGTAGGTCTTGAGGAAACCTTCCTGACGGCTGGCACTGGCGCTTTCAAAAGAGAAAAGTGCAGCTACGAACAGAATAATGACAGGTAGGGCCATCAATTCTGCTTTTTGGGATTTGTTTTTCATACTGTGAGTTTTAAAATGGAGAGGCAAGCTATAAGTTTTATAATTCACAAATCTTGTCACTTTACGAAACCCCGTTTTCAGCACATGAAACTCTGTTTTGAATTTGTCAAGGGCCTTTATTTCAGGTTTTTGAACAAATCATTCATTTCTTGCCTTTACTTTGCATCAGACTTTCGGGGTGCCTGCTTTTGCCGGCTGAGATGATACCCGCAATACCTGATAAGGATAATGCCTGCGCAGGGAAATGGTCATTCTCACCTCCGTTTGTCTGCAACCCTACAGACAAATGAAATACGCAATCCTGCTGCTTCTCGCCTCCATTGCAATGCGCCTGGAAGCCCAGACCAACACTTTTTTTAAAATTCAACAGCCCGACCTGAGTGCTGCTTCAGGTGTGCGCATCCTCAACGGAGCAACCATTTGTGCCACTACAGATTCAATGGGCAATGCCGCTGTTTCTTACAAAATCACTGTGCCTGAATTGCTGCAATTGCAACTGGAGGGCAACCTCCGCGATTTTGATGTGGCAGAGAAAGCAACCCGGCCTGATGGGGTGCTCTATGTACTTATTCTTGCCCCGGTAGGCATTGAAGAAGCCATTGTTCGGGCCACCCGGGCAGGTGAATCCATGCCTGTGGCCAGAACCGTGATGAGCAGAGAGGAAATTCATATACAGAATTCGGGCAGGGATATTCCCGTTTTACTCCAACTGCAGCCCTCTGTGGTGGTTACCACAGACGCCGGTGCCGGTGTGGGTTATACCGGCATCCGGGTGCGCGGCAGTGATGCCACACGCACCAACATTACGGTGAATGGTGTCCCGATCAATGATGCCGAAAGTCAGGGTACCTTTTGGGTAAATATGCCGGACCTTGCATCCAGCCTGCAAAGCATACAGATTCAACGCGGTGTGGGTACCAGCACAAATGGTGCCGGTGCATTTGGAGCCAGTGTCAATATGCAAACGGCCAACAGTGTAAAACCATATGGAATGGCAGCCGTCAGCGCAGGTAGTTTCAGAACAATGAAAAAAACCCTGTCCGCAGGTACAGGATTGCTTGCCAATCACTGGACAATGGATATGCGCCTGTCTCAGATCAGTTCAGACGGATTTGTAAACAGTGCCACTAGCAATCTGCGGTCTTACCTTTTTTCGGTGGGTTACCAGTCAAAAAAATGGAGTGCAAAACTCCTGCAATTCAGTGGCACTGAAAAAACCTATCAGGCCTGGTGGGGAGTGCCAGTCGAAAAGCTGAATGGAACCCAGACGCAATTAACCGATCATTACTGGCGCAATGCCGGTGTAACTTATCGCAACGCGCAGGATTCTCTCAACCTCTTTCAATCGGATCCGCGACGTTACAATTATTATACCTACAAAAATGAAACCGACCATTACCGGCAAACCCATACCCATGCCTATCTGAACTGGCAAACAGGAAATCACAGCCAACTGGCGGCTACCCTTTATCTCACGCATGGGGAAGGCTATTTCGAGCAATGGAGACCCAATGATCAAATCGCTAAATACAACCTGCCAAATTCTATCATAGGTACAGATACACTGAAGTACAGCGATGTCATTCGCCAACGCTGGCTGCAGAATGATTTATACGGACTGAATGTGAACTGGAATTATCAGAAACGCAATGTGCATGTCGTTGCCGGCGCCGCCTACAGTCAGTATTACGGTGATCATTTCGGAAAAATTATCTGGGCCAGAAACATACTCGCCGCCAATTATGAAAGCAATTATTACAACGCTACAGGCGATAAAATCGATGGAAATATTTTTGCAAAAACTGAGTACCGCTTCCGCAATGGAATCACCGCATTTGCTGACCTCCAACTCCGGCGTGTATATCATGAAGGACGGGGCACAGACAATGATTTGAGAACAGTACGATTTACCGGTGATTATCTGTTTTTTAATCCCAAAGCCGGTTTGTTTTATTCAAAAGGGTCACATACATTATTTGCATCAGTGGCCATGGCAAACCGTGAACCTTCACGCAGTGATTTTACCGACAATCAGAGCTGTGCAGTGCCGGAACCAGAGCAAATGACGGATTTCGAAGCAGGGTATCGCACCGGCAATTCAAAATTTCTATTTGAAATAAATGCGTATGCAATGCTTTACAAAAATCAACTGGTACTCACCGGTGCGGTGAACGATGTAGGCACTGCTCTTCGCCGCAATGCCGCTTCCAGTCAACGCGCAGGGGTGGAATTGTCCGGTGCATACCGGGTGAATTCAGGGATTCAGTTGGGAGGCAATGTTGCCTTCAGCACGAATCAGATCAAATCCATTCAGATATCCATACCGGATTATTTTACAAATGTTTCATTTGATACCGTTTATAAAAAGGTTCCCATTGCTTATTCGCCAGCTATTACAGCGGGTGTCTGGTTGCAGTACAATGGTCCGTGGCACACGCAATTGCGCTGGGTACATAAGTTTGTGAGCCGGCAGTATCTGGATAATACGGGCAATAAATCACGGAGCCTGGAGCCCTATTATTTTTCGGAATTATGGTTGCAAAAAACAATTGGTATTAAAAACGGAGGAACATTTGATCTGCAGTTTCAGGTGCTGAATCTGTTCAACTCCTTGTATAGCAGCAACGGATATTCCTATGTATACACCTATGGCAGTCCGCAACGCATTCAGGAAGTGAGTCTATTCCCACAGGCCGGCCGGCATTGCATGGGTGGTATCGTGTTTCGTTTCTGATTTGGAATTGTTTCATTCCAAAATACCTGATCACCAGGGCAATTTTACCTTTTCTCTCCATTCCTTCAACAGTGTATCTGCCATGGGTTGCAAAATGTGAGGATTTGGCGAATTGTTCCTTGCCGGATGAATCACACGATGAACTTCTTTCGCATTGATTTTCTCAGCGATGGATAGTGCAATCTGTTGGCGTATGGTTGCATTAAAATGCTCCGTAGGATACCATTGATCGGTATAATTCAATCCGGATAATCCCGGATAATTATTTATTAATTCCACACCCATTTTTTGATATCTGCTGGCTATAAAAAGTGCGTTGGCATCCATAAAACTGATCAGATACGGACCGAATAATTGTTTGGCATAATCCCTGTTTTCGGGCAACAGATGGTATATCAGCCTTATATTTTTCTTTTTACAAAATGCTGCGATCTCATCCAGGTCTTTTATGCGCGGATTTTTATCATCCAATAAAAAGGCAAATTCCTTGATATAGGCATCCGCCATATGTCGGATTTTTTCAGGAGCCCCGGCTTGAGAATACGGATTTTGGTCATACCAGTCCCTGACTGTAGCCCATGGAAATCCTGACTGTTGTTTGCGCAGCGATTCTGTTCTCCATCCTTGCAATTTCAGTCGTTCCATTTCGTTTGCATTCCTGTTGTCGTAATGGTGCAGACTGAGATACATTCGGGTGAGCAGTGGAGGCCTTCTGCTGTAAAACAGCGCTTCCTGCTGGTTGCTGGCTTCATTGCTGCTGTAAAGGGCAGATGGGCCACAGGTGCGCATATTCAGGGTTACTATCAGTGTTCTTTTTTTATTGTCTTCGGGCCAGAGATTGAGCATCTGCCTGAATAATCCGGGATGGTACCCTTCGTGTGTAACCGCCTCTATTTTCTGTCCGGGCAGGTACATCTGCAAAAATTCGCTGATGCTGTATGCCAGTGTATCTGTCCAGGGATTAAAGGAAGTGTTGCTGCTTTCTCCCAGATAAACAATATCTCCAAAACGGAATGCAGAATCTATCCTGTTTTTAACCCTGGAATATTTGCGCACATCCTGTGCATACTGGTGCCGTGAATAATAGTGGTTTGCCGCTATAAACAGCAGCGCTGCAAATCCCAATCTGGCCAATATGCGCAACAGTATTTTCATATCAGAACTGGAAGTATACAAAGGGGTGATCGGCAGCCCCACCCAACCAGGCTATACATACTGCAAGAATGGCATACATCGCCCATCGCACCGGCAGTGGAAACCGCTGAAACCAAACATCAATGCGGCCGGGAACAAGGAACAAATCCAGCACAATAAACAGAGCCAGCATTCCCAGAACTGTCCATTGCAATTCCAATTGCATGGTTCCGGTGTTTTTTCCCTGTAACAAAGAGAAAACGCGGCTGCTCATGGGTAAATCCGGACTGCGAAACCACACCAGGGTAAGCATAAAAAAGGCAAATGTTTTTACCTGTCTGAATACATCCCATATACGGCCATTGAAGGGAATGCGGGAAAACGCAAACCTGTCAAACAAATACAAAATGCCCTGCGACAGGCCGAAAACTATCATGGTTGTGTTGGCGCCATGCCAAAGCCCGCTTGTGAAAAATACCAGGAGCACTGAAAATGAAAGAACAATCACCCCCTGCTTGTTGCCACCCACCGGAATGAAAATATAATCGCGGAACCAGGTGCTGAGGCTGATATGCCAGCGGTGCCAGAACTCAGGTACACTTTTGGCAATGTATGGTTTGGTGAAATTGTCCATGAGGTGTACTCCGAACAGCAGGGCACTTCCCTGCGCCAACAGACTATATCCAAAGAAATCGGCATACACCTGAAAAGCAAAGCAAAAGACAGCCATCCATGCGGAAAACAGGGTATATTGTTCCGGACTGTGATACCAGGTATCCACGACACCCGCCAGATTGTCTGCCACACAAACCTTTAAAAACAAACCATAGAGCAGGAGCCGGCCACCGGCGCGAATGTCTTCCCATACCGGCATGTACTTCTGAAACAATTGGGTGTGCAGTTTCCCGAACCGTTCAATGGGGCCGGCAACAAGTTGCGGGAAGAACGAAACATACAGCATAAAACGAAACAGGTTTTTTTCTGCCTTTTCCTTTTTGCGGTATACATCAACCACATAACTTATGCTTTGAAAAGTGTAAAAACTGATGCCGGCAGGTATAGTGTATTTCCCCAGTTCAATCAGCCAGGCTGTGTAGGGATTATGGTATAGTTTGTTGGCAAGCTCACTGCCACCCAGGGCAAAATCGAAGTATTTGAACATGAACAGCATGGCCACATTGCTCAGAATACTAAACCATAACCAAAATTTGCGTAAACCGGGTTTTTCCTGCTTTTCTGTTTGCCTGGCACACCACCAGTCAATCAGGCTGGTAAATGCCATGAGTGCGGCAAACTCTGCTTTCCAGAATCCGTAGAAGAAATAACTGCACACGAGCAGCCATATCCACCTTATTTTAAAAGGCAGCCCAAAGTAGAGCAGCCACACAAGAGGGAGAAAAAGCCAGTATTCTACCGAATTGAAAAGCACTGTCGGGGTGCAATTTTACAACCGGAAAGCCGTATAACCGCACCGGATTGTATCGTGGGCAACTCCAGTTATAAAATTTGACCCAAAACCCTGTAATTTGAACCCTGTGGTGGAAAAAACGTATGGATGGGACCAGCTGTTCGCAAATCTCAGGGCCAAAGGTGCCGGCAAAGGACACTTTGTAAAACAACTTTTTACGCAACCGGCCTATATCATCATCATTGCCGGAAATCTGCTGGTGTTTTTCATTCCGGGAATCAACCTCTCTGAAAATGCCTATTCATTTGTATGGATTTACATTGTGCAGAGTCTGATGATTGGGCTGGTGCATATGTTAAAATTGTTTTTCTACAAATTTGGACCACCCACCCGGCCCGAAGACTGGAGCAATCCCCGCGCACTGGGTGTATTCTTTTTGTTTCATTACGGTTTTTTTCATTTTGTTTATGCGTTTTTCATGCCACCTAAAAAGGCAGACTGGTCCGTGGTGCTGGAAGGTGCAGCTATTTTTGCTGTATTGCTCATAGCCAATACCATACGGCATTACAGCAGGGAAAACAATGGGAAATACAATGCCAACGATTTTATGTTTCTGCCCTATTTGCGGGTGATTCCCATTCATATCGCCATCATTATCGGCAGTTTTGTCAGCGGCATTACGGGCTCTTATCTGGGTGTATTTGTTGTACTCGCCATTTGTAAAACGGTTCTGGAATTGTTTATGGAATACATACAAAGTCTGGGTGTGAGTTTCGCAGATTTGCAGGACGAAAAAACCATAAACTAAGGCAATGATAGATCCGGCAAAAGGAACCCTTCTCATCAGCGAACCTTTTCTGGAGGATCCCAATTTTCACCGCACGGTGATTTTGCTGGTGGAGCATGATTCAGAAGGCAGTCTGGGCTTTGTGTTGAATCAGGAAACTCCATTTCAGCTATCCGATTTTTTTGATGAAACGGACTGGGATTGGCTTATTCACATCGGTGGACCGGTGGGCAAGGACAGTCTCTTTTTTGTGCACACTTTGTCTTCTCTGAATGGTGCCAGGGAGATACTGCCCGGAATATTCTGGGGAGGTGACTTTGAACAATTGAAATTCTATCTTCAGGAAGATTTGATCCCAAAAAATGAGCTGCGTTTTTTCTTAGGTTACAGCGGTTGGGGTTCCGGACAACTGGACCAGGAAATGCGGCAAAAATCATGGATAGTGGCTCATGCAAAAGTGGAATATATATTCAGCACCGAACCCGAACTCTGGAAAAGAGTATTAAGGGAAATGGGTGGCGAATTCAGCTGGCTGAGTTCTGCGCCAAAGGACCCCGGACTGAATTAAAAAAATCAACCTGGTAAGGGTTGATTTTATATGCCAACGAGTATGAATTAATATCAGGGCCGGATGCGGAACATTACCATTTTTTCGGCTTGGTTCTCATCGTGGTCATGCACTTCCAGGTGCAACTTCATGTCGCAGGTGTCGCGCACTGCAGGTACCACCCAGATTTGGTCAAAATCGAATTTTTCCAAATCATGCACGGTGGGCATATATTCCCATACTGTTTTGTCGGCACTGTCGGTATTGTGAATCATGCCATGAAATTCGTGCAGGGAATGGTCAGTGACCGTGCCGGTAATATGCACCGTATCTCCGACTTTGAACATTTGATTTGATGCGGGAGAAGCAATGCTGATTACAGGAGCATCTTTGTCTTCATCGTGTTTTTTACAAGCTGAAAAAGTGAGAGCAAGCAATGCTGCTGAGGCAAGAAATATTTTCATTTTCATATGTATTGGATTTGTGTTATTAAAAATAAAATAGAAATGAAGTCTGAAAACGGGGTTCTGGAAGGGTGATTCCATCATTCATTTTGCTGAAAACCGGTATACTTCCCTGCAGGGAAAGGGAAAAGACCGTAGTAAAATAATCCACACCTGCACCGGAAAATACCGAATAACCACCTGTCTTTTTTACATAATAATTTCTGTTCACGTCTTTGCCTGCATATTCCACTGAACTGAAAATATGAGGAACAAAATGCTGATTTATTCCCATGGTCTTCCAGTAGAACAGACGTGCAGACCAGGTAAGTCGTTGCCCGCCCTGGTAATTTCTGGCATCTTTGCATGCATACCGGTAATTGATATCCTGCATCAATCCGGTGCGGCGGTGGCGTAGTATCCAGGTGCTGTTTATCATATAGTCAAAGGCCCCTGTAGTGGTTTGCAAGCTGGCCGGTACGCCCTGCACACGGCTGAATCCGGTGGGTAGTTTAATTCCTGCTCCTGCCGAGAGAAAATGTTTCCAGATTTTATTTTCACCCGGGTTAATTAAAAATACTGAGCCTTGTAAACTGATATCTCCCAATCCCGAATTGTGATAGATTTGTGTATTCTCCTTCCGTATGCCATACAACAATGGGATGGTTGCCATCAGTTGTACATTTTTTACCGGGGTATATCTGCCCATCAGGTCGGCACCATGCCAGATCATGCGGGCATCTGCGCTGGGATCTCCGGGTTGCTTATAGGAAAAGCTGCGAAACTGATATCTTAATCCTGCAAAATGCTGTCGGAATTGCGGGTATATACCTGACATGCCCCCTCCCGGCACACATGGACAAACATCGCAGGCTCTGGAAGCCGATAGGATGAAAATAGCGATGATGAGGGTTGTGAATTTCATTTCTGCAACAAAGGTAAGTTGGCCATGATTGTGATAAATTTGACTTGAGTCAAAAACGCCAAAAATTATTTATACAGTTGGAAGTTTGTTTTTTAACCACTTCATTAGCAACGGAAACAATATCAGATAGAACCCTGACATCATCAGGCTGCCAGACCATGCCATAATGCGGAAATACATAGTGTGCTGCAGCATCATGCTTTGAAAGCTGCTTATTCCCGGTTGCATTTGCCAGTACCCCCTGCTTATGCCAGACAGTAGAAGGATGGCCCAGAAAATGATAAGCCCTGCTTGTAAAAGCCTGAAACCTGCACGAAACCAACGGCCATACTGCATTTGCATGGGTACCATAAATTGGCAAATGATACCCAGTAATAGCATGGTATTTATGCCAATGGTAGTGCCCATGCTGTGAGCCAGAGTAACCTGTGTGCCATGGGTGTACAGGTTCAGTGCCGGAACACTCATCAGCAAAGCCAGTAAAAGGTTTATGAGAACCCAGCGGTCTGCTGCCATCAGGAATTGCAAAGCCATCCCTACGGCTTCCGGGCGCTTGCGTTTGAATTCCTTCAGCCAGAGATAGAACAATCGCAATAATATAATCCACTCTGTCATGCTTACCACATAACTGATTGTGCGAACAGCACCGTGTGAAGGCAGAATATAGATGTGGTGACCCCAGTTGAACATGAGATTAACCAAGCCCAGAAAATACATGGAGAATGCCAGGGGACTGCTTGCCGGTTTTGTATTACCTGTAATCTGCACCATTGCATACATGCCCAGTCCGTATATCATCTGATTCCAGGAACCCACCAGGCTGCCCGCACTTTTCCACTGAAACATCAGGTCCCGTACCGGCGTATTTTGAATGCCGGGAACCAGCCACAGGTAATTTTCAAGAAAGGTAAATACAAGAAAAGTACAACCCGTGTACCACATCCAGATATATACAGGTGGCGACGGTATATGCCGCAAATGAAAGAGCATGCCTGCGAGTTGCAATAGCCATACGAGTAGCAGGGGAATGGCGATCCATGCAGGAAATTCCCAGTATTCCCGTCCGCCAAACTGCAGATTGAAATAACAAATAAAAATAGAAATTATTCCAATAAAAATCAGCACAATTCGCGACCAATTGATCCATGCAGGAATTTTGCGTTGTGTGATATTTTTAAGGGCAATATTTACAAGTGCCTGGGCAGAAAGTAGAATCCAGAATACCACTGAACTTACGTGCAATGGCCGCAGTTTGATGAACCCCAGCCAGCTTTTCCAAAACCCTGGAGCACTGTAACTGTGTGAAGCCATTACTCCAAAAAATACACCACAAATCAGTAGTACAATTGCCAAAGAAACCTGCAATCTATCCGGATCCGGGAATTTTAATTTTTTCATGGCGGAGTTATGTTTCCATCGGGTGTTGTAAGGAATCTGGAAGGATCTGCACAACCGCTGCTGTCCATGCCCCGGAGAAAGAGAAACAAATCAGAAAGTTCTGTGTCGTTCATTTTAAAAACGGGCATGTTGGGGCTGCCGGTTTCGACCATAGCCTTCAGGTAAGGTTTGCCGCCTTTTCGCACTACATGGGTAAGGTCTGGCCCGAGAAATCCGCCAAGTCCGTACAATTGATGGCAGGCCTGGCAATTGTATTTTTGCCAAACCCTCCTGCCACGCACAAAATTCTCATTGTAATACGGGGTGGGTAATGTGAGCAGCCAGGCTGTATAGGCCAGGAAAAGAGCTGCAAGAACCAATAGTACCAACCGGTATGAAGAGATCATGGGCTACACGGGTTCAAATCGGGCTGTGAAATGCCGCAGGAACGGAGGCTCCCAAACGATACGATAGCCACGTGTGGCTGCGGCTGTTTCTTTCAGACGTGTAAATACTTCCACCACATAATCAATATGGCTTTGGGTATAAACCCTTCGCGGAATGGCAAGTCGCACCAGTTCTTTCGCTGCAGGTATCAGCATGCCGTCATCTGTGGTTTTACCAAACATGACACTGCCAACTTCCACACTGCGTATGGCACCGGTTTGGTAAAGACTGCACACCAGTGCCTGCCCCGGATATTCATGTACAGGTATATGCGGATACATTTTTTGCGCATCGATATAAATGGCATGTCCGCCGGTAGGCCATAGCAAGGGAATTCCAGCCTCCCGCAGGTGATTGCCCAGGTATTCGGTACTTTTAATCCGGTACTCCAGATAATCCGGGTTAAATACTTCCCGCAACCCTATAGCGAGTGCTTCCATATCCCGGCCTGTTAAACCTCCGTAGGTGGCAAACCCTTCTGATATAATCAGCAGATTGGTGCACCGTTCGGCCAAATCCTTGCTGCGCAATGTGAGCAGACCACCCATATTTACCAGGCCATCTTTTTTGGCACTCATGATAAAGGCATCCGCTATTGCAAACATTCCGGAAGCAATTTCCCGGTATGTTTTTTCTCCAAATCCCGCCTCCCTATGCCTTATATAATAACTGTTTTCGGCAATGCGGCATCCATCCAGAACCAAGAGAACACCGTATTGAGAACAAACATCCCGCACCGCTTTTGCATTGGCCATGCTCACGGGCTGTCCGCCGGCTGAGTTGTTTGTAACAGTAAGTATGACTGCGCCAACCTGTTCGCTGCCATATTCATTTATTAATGATTCCAGTTTTTCAATATCCATATTGCCTTTAAATGCGGCCCAGGTTTCTGTATCTGTACTTTCGGCGCAGGGTATATCTATTGCCGTTGCACCGGTAAATTCAATATTTGCACGGGTGGTGTCAAAATGCGTGTTGCTGATGAAGACCTTGTCTTTTCCACCCAGCAGGCCATATAAAATCCGTTCGGCAGCCCTGCCCTGGTGTGTGGGCAATACATAGGGCATACCGGTAAGGTCTTTTACTTCGTCTTCCAGATGGTGCCAGCTGCGGGCCCCGGCATAGCTTTCATCTCCCATCATCAGCCCGGCCCACTGCCGGTCACTCATTGCACCGGTACCGCTGTCTGTGAGTAAATCAATAAAAACATCCTCTGAGTTGAGCAGGAATGGATTGTAACCCGCTTGGCGCAATTTGCTCAGGCGATAGGCTTCATTTGTCACTTTCAGTGGTTCCACCATTTTTATACGGAATGGCTCGGCCAGTGTTTTCTGATTTTCGAAATACATAAAGAATGGCACAAAGTTGAATTTGCAGATTTTTTGAAAAGTTGTTGCAGGTCAAATTTTAGGTTTTAAGGTTGATATTCCTTTGAATCCGGAAACCTAATAAACCAAGACATGAAAAAGATGATGATTTTTTCCGTGATTCTCACTGCTGCATTGAGTCTGGGTCTGCTGTCCTGTGGCTCCGGAGCCGAAGCTGAAAATAGCAACAATGCTGCCGCAGGGCAGGAACAAAATCCCGGTGGTGGACAGGCCTCTGTAAAAGACGATGCCTCTGCAAACGACATTGTAAAAGTGGCAGTGGGTTCAAAAGACCACACCACCCTTGTTGCCGCGGTGAAAGCTGCAGATTTGGTAAATGTGTTGGCCAATGCCGGCCCGTTTACAGTATTTGCGCCGGTAAATGCAGCATTTGATGCTTTGCCCAAAGGCACAGTTGAAGATTTACTGAAAGCCGAAAACAAAGGCAAGCTCTCAGACATTCTTCAATACCATGTGGCGCTGGGAGTATATAAAGAAGAAATGTTCAGTGACGGGCAAATTTTGGGTACAGCGAGCAGCGGAAGTCTCACCATGCACAAAAAAGGCGACAAATGGATGGTGAACGATGCAAATATTGTTGCGGCCGTTCCTGCCAGCAATGGCATTGTTTATGTCATTGACAAGGTTCTGTTGCCTGCTTCCAAATAAAATAAAGATAATCCGTACAGTGAACCCCTTAACCTTGCAATACCGCCCGGTGAGTTGGACTGGCAGGTTGCTCATAGTGATTTTGTACTGTGGTAGTATTATTATTCAGAGTGCTTGCCAACAGGTGAATACGGACACAGGTGAGTCCGAAGAGGTGAAGGGGTCACTGAATACGGAAGTTCGGGGTATTTGCGATGCCATCCTCAGTTTCAATGATCTGTTGAAGAAAGACCCTAATAGAGAAGCCTATATCGGGTATGCCGATTTGCTGGAAAATAAGCTGGGCAGAGTTCGAGATCTGGGCGAGGATATTTATGGAAAATATCCGGAATTTACGAAGGCAATGCGTTCAGTGGATGGTTTGGTAAAAGAATTGCGCAGTACCGATGCAAAATCGCGGGAAACTGCACACAAAACCCTGTGGGAATTGCAGCAGAAATGGGTAAATGAGTTTGGATTGAAGTAAAAAAATACATGGCCATTCGGCAGAATACCGTAGATTTATCTCAGCGTGCATTGGCACAAATTGTGTCTGCCGATGTGCGCAAAGCTGCTATCATGCAGCGTTTTCACCTGGATTTCAGCTGCAACGGGAAACTCACTCTGGCAGAGGCCTGCAAAGATGCCCATGTGAGTCTGCAGGACGTAATGAAATCGCTTTCTTCGCTGGAACAAGCTCCTATTTTGCCATCACAAAATCTTATTTATTGGGATGTGGATTTTCTATGCAGTTATATTGTACATACCCATCACAATTATATCCGGGAATCAAAACGGTACCTGCCTGACTATGCCGGGCAAGTTTCAAAAAATCATGCAAAAAATCATCCTGAATTGCTTGAATTGGAAGTGGTTCTTGAGAGAATGTTTTCAGCATTGCACAATCATTTACAAACGGAAGAAACGGTTTTGTTTCCGGCTATTGGTCGTCTGTTCTCTGCATGGAACCGGGAGTATTCTCAAATGGGTCCTGATTTGAAAATACTCATTTCAGAAACACAGTTGGCACAATTGGAAAAGGAGCACCATGAGGTTACGGGCTGGCTCAATCAGATCCGGGAATTGACAGATTTTTACTCGGTGCCGGATGATGCCTGCCTCACCTACAGGGTGTATTATGCAAAGTTGAATGAATTTGATGATGACCTTGCGCTGCACATGCATTTGGAAAACAATATATTATTTCCAAAAGTGGAAGAAATGTGCGGCCGGTTCCGGCATTTCATTGCCTAGTCTTCCAGTTGGGTCAGTTTCAGGAGTTTTCTCCGGTCTGCGATACGGATGAGTTTTTTGTCCAGTTCCAGAAGCCCGTCTTTTTCCCATTCAGTAAGCGTGCGTACTACCGTTTCGTGCACCATACCGGTGATTGCGGCCAGTTCGGCACGGGTAAGTTTAATCTGAATAAATCCGCGGGCATCAACCCCAAAGGATTCGCTTAGCAGAATCAGTGCTTCGGCGAGTCTTTCCTTGCTGCTTTTGTACAATATATCCAGCGATCTTTTTTGGGCAAGATCCAGTTCCTCGGCAAAACTCTCCATAATCTTCAGGGAGAAATCAAGGTTTTTACCGATGAGTTCAAGAATGGCGTGTCGGGGAATAAAGCAAATTATGCTGTCTTCGATGGTTTCTGCCGTGCCTTTATACGGTTCATTGGCCAGCATGCTGCGGTAGCCGATAATGTTGCCATCCTTTGCCAGTCGGGTGATTTGTATATCTCCATTATCGGCGGTTTTATACACTTTCACTTTCCCTTTATGCACACAGTAGAATCCACTGGGCAAGTTGTTTTCGTAAAAGATTACTGAACCTTTTTTCACTTCAAGACTCATCTTGTGCTTATTCAGGTCGCTGAGTTCGTCCCGTTTCAGAGTGCCAAATACCGATAATGCAATGGTTTGGCAGTTCAGACAGTCCAGTTGGCAGCGGGCAAATGTCCCCATGGCACAATGATAAAACAGATTTCTGAAAAAAAACCACATAAGTTGATGCACATCAAAAAACGGGTACCCCGTGAAGTAAAACTTTGCTACAACAAAACAGAACGAATATGAAAACCCAAATGCTCACCAAAACTTTCCTTATGGCTTCTGCCATTGTGCTTGTGTACAGTCTTCCCGGCTGCGGCGGAAGTGGGAACAAAACCGAAGACACCAGCGGAAAAACGGAAGTAAAACCGGAGGCCAAACCTGAGGCTTCTGCCAGTGAAGACGGAATTGGCCGTTTTGCAGGCAAGGAAGTAGCCGCATTCGATGCTGCAAAGGCAACAGTTGGCAAAACCATTTTTGAAAACAAATGCAGTGCCTGCCATAAAACCACCGAAGACAAGGTGGTAGGTCCTGGTCTGAAAGGGGTAACCGAAAGACGAAAAGCCCAATGGATTCTGAACATGATTACCAATCCTGTAGAAATGACCAAATCCGATCCGATAGGACAGGCTTTGCTGGCAGAACACCTCACACAGATGACCAATCAGGATATCAGCGATGATGATGCTATTGCCCTGCTCCAGTATCTGAGGCAGAATGATGGTGCCAAATAATAGCAGTATTAAAACAAAACAATAAAAAATGAAAACCAAATGTATGCAATGGATTCCTGCAGCGTTGTCTGCAGCAGTCCTGTTCACCGCCTGCAAACCCAAGCAGGCCGGCAATGTGGTAAGTGGCGATGCCGCGAGTAAGGTGTATGTGGCGCCCGGAAAATACGATGAGGTGTACTTGTTCACCAGTGGTGGATACAGTGGTCAGGTAGGTGTGTATGGCGTTCCTTCGGGCCGTCTGTTCCGCGTTATCCCCGTATTCAGCGTGGATCCGGAAAAAGGCTGGGGGTACTCGGAAGAAACCAAACCCATGCTCAACACTTCCAAAGGATTTGTGCCCTGGGACGATTCCCACCACCCTGTGCTGAGTAAAACTGCCGGCAACGATGATGGCCGCTGGCTGTTTATCAATGGCAACAATACCCCCCGTATTGCACGTATCAACCTGAAAACATTCCGCACCGATGAAATCATCGAGTTGCCCAATACCGGTGGTAACCACGCCAGTCCGTTCTGCACTGAAAATACCGAATACGTGGTAGGTGCTACCCGTTTCAGTGTTCCTTCAGACAATGAAGACGTAGCCATCAATACCTATAAGAAGAACTTCGTGGGTACTGTCAACTTTGTAAAAGTGGATAAAGAGAGTGGTAACATGTCTATGGCTTTTCAGGTGAACGCACCGGCTGTAAACTTTGACCTTGCACGCGCCGGTAAAGGCATGAGTCATGGCTGGGTGTTCTTTAGCTGCTACAACACAGAGCAGGCCAATACCCTGCTGGAAGTAAATGCTTCACAAAAAGACAAAGACTTTATTATGGCCGTGAACTGGAAAAAAGCTGAAGAATACCTGGCCCAGGGAAAAGGGGTGAAAAAGGCTGCCAGTTATGTGCATAACAGGTACAATGAATCTACCCATACTGCTACCAGCGAAATGCTGAAAGAAGTAATGACCCTGGACGCCAAAACACTCAAAGGGATCTGCTACTTCATGCCTTGCCCTAAATCTCCCCACGGTTGCGATGTGAACCCCACCGGGGAATACATTGTAGCCTCTGGTAAATTGGCTGCCACTATTCCCGTTTTCTCTTTCAAAAAAATGCAGGATGCCATTGCCAAGAACGATGTAGAAGGAGAGTTTGACGGTATTCCTGTGCTCAAATACAGCAGTGTGATTGCCGGTGAAGTGGAAAAACCCGGTCTTGGCCCTCTGCATACCGAATTTGACAGCAAGGGATTTGCCTACACCAGTTTCTTTGTAAGTTCTGAAGTTGTAAAATGGAATGTAGAAACCCGTCAGGTAGTTGACCGTATTCCCACCTACTATTCTATCGGTCACCTGTGCGTAGTGCAGGGCGACAGCAAAGAGCCATTTGGCAAGTACCTGGTGGCTATGAATAAAATCACCAAAGACCGCTACCTGCCTACAGGCCCTGAATTGTGCCAGAGTGCTCAGTTGATTGATATCAGTGGTGAAAAAATGAAATTATTGCTTGACTTCCCCACCATAGGCGAACCGCACTATGCGCAGATGATTCAGGCCGATCTGATTACAAAAAATCAGGTGAAAATTTTCAAGCTGGATGATAATAAACACCAGTATGTGGCCAAAAATGAAAAAGCAACCAAAGTGGTTCGCAACGGCAACGATGTGCACATTTACGCAACCGCAATACGGTCTCACTTTACCCCGGATAATATTGAAGGTGTGCGTGTGGGCGACAATGTGTACTTCCATATTACCAATCTGGAACAGGACTGGGATGTACCTCACGGTTTTGCTGTGAAAGGTGCAGGAAATGCAGAATTGCTAATCATGCCCGGCGAAACCCAGACCCTGAAATGGACACCCACATTTGCAGGAGTGTACCCCATGTATTGCACCGACTTCTGTTCTGCTTTGCACCAGGAAATGCAGGGATATGTACGGGTGTCACCCGCTGGTTCGAGTGTGCCTCTGAGCTTCTCAACAGGAAGCAACAACGGCGAACAACCGGCCAAATAAACAAATTCTTGACTTCCTGATTCAAATGTGAAAGGGGAGGTGATGAGCCTCCCCTTTTTTATAAAAACTTTAAAAACACACAATACCCATGCAACCCCGCATACCGCTTAAAAACTTCAGCCGCTGGATTATAGCCCTGTCTTCGCTGGCCATGATTGGTGCCTATTTTACCTCTGTGTGGTATATCGATTTGTCGGCCCCGCAATATCCCGAAGGTTTGGGATTGGAAATCTGGGTAAATGGCCTGAAAGGCGACCTGGATTCCATCAACAACCTGAACCACTATATAGGCATGGCCACCCTGCATACGGATGAATTTCCCGAGTTTGTGATTCTGCCCTGGCTGTTGGGCTGCATGATTGCCGGCGGCCTCTTCGTAGCCTGGCGCAATTCCCGGAAAGTGCTTTTTTGGTACCTGGTGTGCCTCATTTTAATTGCTCTGGTTGCCAGTTACGATTTCTGGCGCTGGGAATACAAATATGGCCATGAGCTGGATCCTCATGCCGCAATAAAATTACCCGGAATGAGCTATCAGCCTCCTTTTCTGGGGTATAAACAATTGCTCAATTTTCTGGCCGGCAGCCTGCCTGATGTGGGTGGCTGGCTTATCATCGGCGGAGGCTTTCTCATTGGTGGTGTCTATTTCATGGAGAGATTTTCTCAACGCATTTTCAAAAGGAAACAATAACTTCGTAAACCCATATGAAACCCTATTTGCTTAAACCGCTTTGCCTTGTAATGGTAGCCTGTACTTCCGGTCCCGTGCCCATCAGATACGGAAAAGACAACTGCGCCCTTTGCAAAATGACCATCATGGACAACAAATTTGGCACTGAGTTAATTACGCCCAAGGGCAAAATTTTCACCTTTGACAGCGATGAGTGCATGCGCGATTATCTGAAGGCAAGCGCCAATGCAGGTGCCCAATATCTGGTAACAAATTATGAAAAACCCGGAACATTGATTGACGGGAAAACCGCCTTTTTTCTGCACAGCCCCAAAATGAAGAGCCCCATGGGAGGGAATCTGGCCGCCTATGCAGATAAGGTCAAAGCGACTGCTGCCCAACAAAAACTGGGTGGAGAGGTGCTTACCTGGGATCAGTTTCTTGTTTCTGAATGATTCGGATTCTTATTTGGTTTTCACTGCTTTTGCATGGGAGTTGCCTTTTTGCATCTGACCTGGAAGTGGGGCGTGGAAAGGGTTTTTCTACACTGCAGTCAGCAGTTGATAAAGCGAAGCCGGGGGATCGGATTCTGGTTTATCCCGGAACATATGAAGCTATAAACCTCAAAATAGAAAAACCACTTACCATCGAAGGGAAAGACTGGCCAGTGCTGGATGCCAAAGGCAAAGACGACGGAATAGCCATCCTTTGCAGTGATGTGACTGTGAAAGGGCTGGTGATTAAAAATACCAACCGCGGCAGCCTGAAAGATTATGCCGGTATCCGGGTATTTAAAGCCAGCAACATTGTTATTTCGGGCAACCAATTGATCAATGCATTTTTTGGCATTTATCTCAGTGATGCACGCAACGTACATGTAACGAACAATAAACTGAAAGGCGAAGCACCGGACCAGTCCAGCAGCGGAAACGGAATACACCTGTGGCAGTGCGCAAATTCCGTGATAACGGGCAACCACATTACCGGTCACCGCGATGGTATATATTTTGAATTTGCACGCCATGGTTTTATCGAAAAAAATGTGAGTGAAAAAAACCACCGGTATGGTTTGCATTTTATGTTCAGCGACAGCAATATATTTCACAACAATCAGTTTGTGAAAAACGGCACCGGTGTGGCAGTCATGTACAGTACACAAATACAAATGCTGCATAATGATTTTGCAGAAAACTGGGGTGGTTCTGCTTACGGCATTTTGTTGAAAGATATCAAAGACAGCCATATCCGTGGCAACCGTTTTGAGAAAAATACCACGGCCATGTATGTAGAAGGTTCCAGCAGGGTTAAGGTAGATTCAAACCGTTTTGTTTCCAATGGCTGGGCCGTAAAGTTGCTCGCCAGTTGCCAGCAGGATACATTTACCTGCAATAATTTTATTGCAAATACTTTTGATATTTCCACGAATGGAACTTTGTATATGAACTATTTTCAACAGAATTACTGGGAGAAATATGACGGATATGACCTGAACCGGGACCGAAACGGGGACGTCCCGCACCGGCCTGTAAGCCTGTATAGTTTAATGGTGGAAAAAATGCCGTTTATGATTTTTCTGTTGCGCAGTTTTATCATCGATTTACTCGATACTTCAGAAAGAAATGTGCCCAGTCTGATACCTGAAAATATTGTTGATGTCACCCCCCGGATGAAAGAATTGGAATTGAATGATTGAAATAGATTCACTTTGTAAAACCTTTGGGAAATTGCCTGTATTGCGCAATCTTTCCGCCACCTTACCCGCCGGCAGGGCAACCGCTGTGATAGGGCACAACGGCAGTGGAAAAACCACCCTCATTAAGTGCATTTTGGGCATGGTCATTCCCGACAGTGGTAGCATAAAAATAGATGATCAGGAGATTCGCAATCAGTGGGAATATCGCAACCGCATAGGCTATATGCCTCAGATTGGCAGGTATCCGGACAATATGCGTATCAATCAGGTTCTGGGAATGATGAAGGACATCCGTGGTCGTTTCCAGCCGGGATTGGATGAGGAATTGGTGCATAAATATGCATTGGGTGAATTGGGAAAGAAAAGCATGCGCACACTGAGTGGAGGAACACGGCAGAAGGTGAGTGCTGCACTGGCATTTATGTTCAGTCCGGATATACTCATACTGGATGAACCCACAGCTGGCCTGGATCCTGTGGCCAGTGAAATACTCAAGGACAAGATTACAGAAAGCAAAAAAGCGGGTCGCACCATCCTCATTACATCGCATATCATGAGTGAAGTGGAAGAACTGGCAGACGATATTCTTTATCTGCACAATGGCACTGTGGGTTTCTACAAGAGCATTGCTGCGCTGAAAGAAGAAACCGGAGAGGAAAAAATAAGCAAAGCACTGGCCACATTATTGAAATAAAATCATGTTAAAAATTACAAAATATGTGGTTTACGATATCCTGCGCAGCAAAGTGCTGATTTTATATACTGCATTTCTGGGGATTGCCTCCATGGCCTTGTTCAATCTGGAGACCGACCCGGCCAAGGCCATTATCAGTCTGCTCAGTATCGTCATGATTATTTTGCCCCTGGTAAGTATTGTTTTCAGTACCACCTATTTTTACAATGCCTACGAGTTTATGGAATTGCTCGTATCGCAGCCGCTGCAGCGCCGCACCATTATACTGGCTCAGTACATGGGTATTGGGCTGTGTCTTGTATTGGCTTATGTGATTGGGGTGGGTATCCCGATGCTCCTTTTTGCCCCCGGAGAAGTTTCGGTTATTCTGCTTTTTGCAGGTATCATGCTTACCCTCAGTTTCACTGCATTTGCCTTTCTGGCCAGTGTGCTCACCCGCGACAAGGCACGCGGAATCGGTGTGTCCCTGTTGTTGTGGTTTTATCTGGCTATATTGTACGATGCCATTCTTATTGGCATCCTCTATGCCTTTAACGATTACCCCCTTGAAAAGGTAGTCATAGGTTTGGCCGCCTGTAATCCCATAGATCTGGCGCGGATTATGGTGCTGCTCAAACTGGACATTTCTGCATTGATGGGGTATACCGGTGCGGTTTTTCAGGAAATTTTCGGCAACGGACTGGGTATCGCTATGGGCTTTGTGGTGCTCACCCTGTGGGTTTTACTGCCATTGTGGCTATCGGTGCGCATCTTCAGGCGCAAGAACATCTGATATCCGGTTTTATTTCTTTTCATATCCTCTTTCCTGAGAATCTTGCACGGTTTTTGCACTGCAATCAATAGTTCTTTGGGGTTGACCGGATTTGACAGGATGATTGAATACGGTGTAAGCATGTAGAGCTTTGGATGTTGGCTCTTTAATCTCAATGTTCAAACTTTTAAGAGGCGAATCTAACTACGCCCTGGCTGCTTAATTCGAGTAATTAACAGATCCAGTTGTTCCCACCCCTCCTGCCTGTGTCAGGGGTGATCAGGAGCAATCGACCGACACGGGTATGGCCACTCACACCGGCCAGGTGAGCCATTAACACGCCGGATAAGGTGACATAAGGTTTTTCCTGTACCTGCCGCCACCCGACAACAAACAGGTATAAACATGTAGAAAGCGCCAGTACTCGCATCTCTGGACGGGGGTTCGATTCCCCCCAGCTCCACCACCAAACTAAACAAAACCCTTACAGGATAAGGGTTTTGTTTTTTATTTAGTCTTTGGGGTACAGTATGGGGTACAGATTTCACTTTATTTCACTTAACTTTGTTTTGTTCTACTTAACAACGTCACCATGGCAGAGTTCAATTTTTACCTGAAAAACCCAAAGGCTACCGGTAAAACGGCTGTAGTCCTTTTAATCAGTTCACAGAATTACCGGGCAAAGTATTACACCGGTCGGAGTGTATTTCCAAAAGATTGGTGCAATGACCCGAAATCAAAATACTATCAAAGGACTATCAAATCAATCCAGTTCAAAGAATCCCCTGAGTTTAACACCGCCCTGGATAATATCATTGTTGAGGCTAAAAAGATTACGCAGCGACTATTTGCAGAGCTGGACCGGGAACCAACGCCCTGGGAAATTAAAGATGCCATTGAGCAACAATTCAGGCCTAAAGTAGTTAAACCAGCCCCTGAGCAGGATTTGTTTACCTACTGGAAAGAAACAGCAGAGAATATCATACACCGGACGAATGGCAAAACAAAAAAACCCATTTCCCGACATTTCCGAATCAGTCTGCTGCAAACCTTGCGGGTATTAAAAGAATACAGCAGTCAGAAAGGCAAATTCCTGAGATGGGATAATATAGACCTGATTTTCTACGAATCATTTAAGAAGTTTCTACAGGCAGACCTAAAGTATCATGGCAATACTGTGGCAAAACACATTTCAAATGTGAAATACATTATGGGGGATGCCAATGAACGGGGTATAAAGACAAATCAGGACTTTAGGAAAAGGGGATTCTTGGTTTCTAAAGAAGAAGTAGACGCCATATACCTGACTGAATCAGAATTGTACGAATTGGAAACCCTTAACCTTTCAGGCCGCCCGGGTTTGGACCGGGTGCGGGATTTGTTTTTAATCGGGTGTTGGACCGGATTGCGGTTCAGTGATTTTACCCAATTGCATCGTGCAATAGTAGATAGTGAATACATTGAAATTGAGACAAAAAAAACCCGTAAAAAGGTTGTCATTCCCATTTTGCCACCATTGGAACGTGTTATCTCAAAGTACCGGAATGGTTCAAGTATTGAATGGCCTAAGGCCATTTCAAATCAGAAATTGAATGATGCCCTTAAAGAAATCGCGCAATTGTTGCCTTCGCTGCAGGCAGAGTATTCCATTTCTAAAACCAAAGGTGGGTTTGAAGTGACAACAAAGTACAAAAAATGGCAATTGGTCACAACCCATACAGCCCGCCGGTCATTTGCATCAAATATGTTCCTTACAGAAATGCCGGTGAATTTGATTATGGCCATTACCGGACATACTACTGAGAAACAATTTTACCACTATATAAAGATTACCCCGAAAAAATCTGCAGAAGTAATGCGGGATTGGTGGATACACAGAAATACAAACGAATTAAAGATTGCAAAATGAGTGATATATTAAAATATCGGAGCATCAATTATTACGGCACATTGTTGCATCGGATATTGGCTAAAAAGAGATATGTTTTAAGTTCAGTGAATGACCCAAACTTTCACAGAATACATACCTATACTGAATCACAAAAAGTAGTGAACGAGACAATTAGCGAAATCAGAGAAATTGTCAGGCAAATTCCCCCTATGGAAATTCCGTATCTTTTCACCAAATTGAAAAAAGAACTTAAAAATCTGCATAATTTACAAATCATGAATGAATCAGAATATAAGGAGTTTGAAGGCGTGTTGACCCCATATATTGAATTTGTAGATTCACTTAATCCGCAGGATTATGCAGTATTGAAACCATTGGAAACAAAGGAACCTGTAACCGAAAGAATCAAAGAATTCACAAGGCCGAGGCAAAGATTAGCGCTGTATTTGATTTTGACTGAATTAAATGCAACTAGTAATAAAACAGAATGGGGAAAGTTCGTCAATTTTTTGACCGGTGATAATCCCACTAAGGCACAACAGTTTTTTTCTAATCCAGTTGGAAAGGTAGTGTCAAAAGATTTCAGACGTGAAGATTTACAATATATCCGCACATATTTTGAAAGTTTGGGAATTGATAGTATCACAAACAAAATAAACCAAATGTTAAAAGATGGGCATGAATAGTAAAATTGTACCGGTACAGTAAGTAGGTACAGACTGTAAAGTGGGGACAATTTGCTCCCCATTATGACAAATCAATTAATACTGACTACCCCCGCAGACCTGCGGGAAATTGTAACCGCCGCCGTTCGTTCTGAACTGGCAGGTCTGAAACAACCTGATACGCCGACGGCAAATCAGGAATGGCTAACCCGGAAACAAACTGCAGCCCGGTTGCAAGTCAGCCTTGTAACGCTGCACAGCTGGACTAAAACGGGTATCGTAAAAGGGTATCGAATATCCGGCCGTATCCGTTACAAATCGCATGAAGTGGAATCCGCGCTGCAGGCCATGCAAACATATAAGAACAGGGGGTAAACATGGAAAACAAAGTTCTTATTAGTTATCCTATGCCTGCTATCGTGTGGGCCTACAGTTACACTCATACAATTACTGGCAGGTATGAAAAGGACCCGGCCCGGGTGCATTTTGCCCGTTTGCCTGAATGGCTGAAGGTGGAATATACCCAAACCAATGCACCCAAACAGAATGGGGCATATACCATCATTCACGGACCCAAAAAGGCTGGGAAATACAGTTTCTATACTGGCCTGAGGGAAACCGGATGGCAGAACTGGCAGTATGGCAATGATTACGAATTCAGGCAAGGTAAAAAGGTGAATTCCCTTTGCCTGTTCCGCTGGATGGATGGGGACCGTCGTCTGATGGTTTACTATTTCACAGGTTGGTATTTCCAGGACCGGGCCAAATTGGAAAAAATCATTCGTGGTATCATATCAAACATTCAGAAGAATGAAACCGCTGGATAACAAAAGTGCAAGAGCCGCTAAACACTTGCACCCGTTCTTATTAGTCACCGCGGGCAGTTGCCTGCAGTATGACAATGATAATAAAGTATTGCGTTATGTTTGACTATATACACATTGAGCCAGTAACGCCGCAGGTTGCAAAAGAATTAGGGCCGAAATTACTACAGTCTTCACAACTTGATTTTGTCCAGCGTATTAATGACCGAACTGGGGAAGTAATTTTAACACGGGGCGGATACTGTCTTAATTATGCCCAATGGTATGACCTGAAAATACTTATCTGGACCCACCCCACTGAACCGATTCGGATAGAGGTGAAAGGTAGTTTCCACAAGTCTGCAGGAAATGGGAGAAATTGGCAGGATTTTACATTCTGCGACCTGCGGAGATGGATATTCCTATTCTGCCAAACTTTTAATTTTCACCCCTTACAGTGGGCCGTTTGTTCAGTAGAGTTTGGAATAAACATTTTAACCCCCTTACCTGCAGCGGTTATAATTGAAGGTTGCAAAACCTTATCAGGCAGAACCCATGAACAAAAAACATTCAATGGCCGGGGGTTGCTGCGTTCCTATTCATTTTCACAATACCGGGTTAAACTGTATGACAAGGGCAGGCAAAATGAAATAGGGGAATACTTGCTGCGGTTTGAAATTCATGTGGACCGGATGCAGTATTTGTTAGGCCGCGATAAATGGACATTGCAGGATATTGTTGGGGGGGCATGGTATGCTCCGTTACTTACCAAATTACTAGTCACCTGGGACCGTGTTTTATTGTGTCCAGCGGGTTTGATTGACGCGGGGTCCATTAAACGAAGGGATAGCAGAGAAAACTTTATTAATGGTATGAATCCTGATTATTGGGTAGACCTGTATAAACGAAACACGGACCTATTTGGCGCACAATTTGAGGCGATTGCTAGGCTGTACAGCGAGAAAACGGCGGACTATCATGGGCAGATTAAGTCTCTGATTGCCGAAAAATGGAATGTCCTGTTCAATGAAAAACCAAACAGCAACTTTCCCGAATTTTACGGGGGTGTAATAGACCGAACCATCACACCCGTATTTTGCAACTTTCCTGATTCTTACACTTATATAGATAGTAAGGAAACGGAATGTTCTACATCCACAGTTCACAGGTACTGCCAAAGTTGCGGACGGGATATTTCACACCAAAGAAAGAATTCTAAATTCTGTAGTGACAAGACAGCTGGGAAGGAATCAGCCCACAGGTGCAGGAACATGGACAGCAACCCACGGAACAGCCGGAAACGGCGGGAACAACGTTTGTACCCTGGGCCTACCTTGTTTCCCGTTTGGATTCATTGGGGGAAATTGTAAATTTGATTTATGAATCAATACATTCAAGATTGCAATGATGCAATAAAATGGGCGCAAGGTGTTCTAGAATCACCCAATAACTATGTAATTCTTGATACTGAAACCACAGGTATAGGGAATGATGACCGTGTTATTGAGATTTCAGTTATTGATTTAGATAAGAAACCACTTATAAACACCCGTATAAAACTTACAGATTCTATTCATATTCCCAAAGAGGCATATGATATACATGGGATTACAGCTGAATCTTTGGCAGATGCACCGGCGTTGAGTGAAATTTACAACGACATTCTAAAGGTTCTACAAGATAAGATTGTCTTGATTTACAATGCCGAGTTCGATTTACGTTTGTTAAAACAGACTTTTGACGCCGAGGGTTTAGAACTGCCCGCATTTGAATCACAGTGTGTTATGATTCAATATTCAAAATTTAAAGGCGTTTGGTCGGACAAATATGGAGATTACCTACATCAAAAGTTAGTGGGTGGAGACCATTCTGCATTTGGTGATTGTAAGGCCACATTAAAAACCATTCTGAAGTTGTCAAAGAGTAAAATGAAGGTGCCAGAGTTCACCATAGGTAATTCGATTAGAAATGATTTGTTAGCTAGTTTGAGCAAAGGATTCGAAGATTCATCCAAATCGAGTAATGAAAATGCCTTTAGCAGGTTTTTCCGAAAGTTATTCAAATAATCTATTATAGAAACTAATAGAGTATGTCTAGTCGTTTAAAAACAGGGGGCCGAAAGGCCGGAACCCCTAACAAAACCACCGCCGAGGTGCGTGAAATGCTGTCCGCCGTTGTCTGTGCAGAACTGGACAGCCTGCAGGATACCCTTTCCACCATGTCACCCGCCGAACGGCTGAATATTGTTATCCGCCTGATTCCTTACGTTCTGCCCAAACCCCTGCAGAAATTTGAATCTGAACAGGAACCGGCGCTGCAAATTCAAATCAAACGGGCTGCGCCCCTGGAAACTAACCTGCCCGGCAGGCTGGCAGAGATGTTAAAACCCCGCCTGAAACAATAGGGGAACCTTTTAACCCCCATAGGCCTGGCCATACAGCTGCAGCGACCGGAATTCACCGTTTGGCTGTGTTTCGTGTAATATTCCAGCAAAAAGTTGCTATCCCCTTCATTTGACCCGGGTAGGGGATGTGTTTTGCCGTCTGCAGGGTTCTTTAAACCGCCGGACTGGCGCGCACACACCCGGGGAAAAATTGTTTTGAAGGGGGTACTGTTAGGGGTACAGGTTTAGTTAATTAATCTGTACATATCCGAATGATAAATATGGCTGTCAAAAGTATAGTACCATTGAGCCTGTTAGGTTTAGTTAAGTTGAGATAACCCCGAAAAAGAAATATTTAGTCCCCCCAGCTCCACAAAAAAGCCCTCATTTCAGGGCTTTTTTTGCTTTTTCCACTTTTGGCTTGACCCAAAAGTGGAGCAAAAGGTCAAGGCTTCAGGTTCTAAAGTCTGAACGATTGCAACCCGTCGAATTTCTGCGGTGATCTCCTCGATTCCTCGGAGCTTCCTTGAAATTTCGCGCCGGCTTGCTGCTCTTATCAGCCTTTATTCCCTGAGGCCGGATCCCCGATTATCAGCCTAAGAAGGTTGCTTTCAACTTAATTGGTTAGGGTTGATGCATTTGCTATTTGAGCAAGAATCCAGTCATAGGTTTTGACGTTGTTTCTCTTTTATAAAAATCCAATATTTGGCCTTTTTGTTTTGTTTTTAATACATTTGCTAAAATTGTATTGAAATGGAATTCAAAGATGTTGTTCGTACTCTTGGTGATAGAGTGCACAAATTAAAAGATAGTATATTGACCGAAGAGGCTACAAAAAATGCGTTTATTATGCCGTTTCTTCAGTCATTGGGTTATGACGTGTTCAATCCTCTTGAAGTTGTCCCTGAGTATATTACAGACATTGGAACGAAAAAAGGTGAAAAGATAGATTATGCTATTTTTAAAGATGGACAACCAATAATATTGGTTGAGTGTAAACACTGGAGTAAGAATTTGGATTTACACGATGGCCAACTTTTAAGATATTTTCACGTATCTAAGGCGAAATTTGGAATTTTGACGAATGGAATTCAATACAGATTCTATACTGACTTGGAGCAAGTCAATAAAATGGACGAGAAGCCATTTTTTGAATTTACTATAGATACAATTAAGGATATTCAGATTGAAAAACTAAAGGAGTTTCATAAGGCTCATTTCAATTTAGATGGAATATTGAATAGTGCTAATGAAATGAAGTATATGAACCAGTTACGCACGGTCATTGCAGGTGAACTGTCTAATCCATCAGATGAATTAGTTCAATACTTTACAAAGCAAATTTATAATGGCAGGCTTACGTCCAAATTGATGGAGCAATTTCGTCCGTTAGTACAAAGAACAGCTCAACAAATAATCACTGACTCCGTAAGTGATAGATTGAAAGCAGCATTGAATAGGGAACAAGAACAGGAGCAGAAGGAGAATACACCAATAGTATCATCTGAAAGTAAAGGCAAAGTCGATACAACTGTTGAGGAAATGGAGGCATTCTATATCATCAAAGCAATTATGAGAGCAGTAGTTGACAGTAGTAGAATAACCTGGAGAGATGCACAGTCATATTTTGCAGTGTTCTTTGATGATAATAATAGGAAGCCTATTTGCAGAGTATATCTCGATGGAAACAGAAAGTTTATTGGTACGTTTGATAAGGAAAAGAAGGAAATTAGATCAGAATTGACTTCATTAGACGATTTGTACAAGTTTACAGCTCAGCTCCAGGCTACTGTGAACTACTATTGAGAGATGCTTATCCCAGTGCACTTATATCTAAACTCAAATGCCTGAGAATTTGTTTTACTATATGCTTTGGTACTGGATCAACATGTGTCTGAATGATGATTGGCCGCAATAAATCTGCCCTGGTCCAAGTTTCATGGCCGCCTCTTGTTCTAATCAATTTACAATTGTGCTTTTTTAACAAATTTCGAATATCTGCTAAGGATATATTAGAAATTCGTTTAACCATTATGCGAATTCTGGAATTCTAATATCTTCAAAAGATTGAGTAAATGGATAGTTTTCCGCTATTTCACGGGCATTCTCATTCTTTGAAAGTATATCATAAATTGACGGAGCAATAATTTTTGACTTTTTAAGTTTTGTCCAACCTAAATCATTTAATACTTTTTCCAGGGTTTTCTTATGTACTGTATAGGATAGAAATTCACCCAAAACAACTTTGAAGGATTCCATTGCGGCCAGTTCATCATTGGCGTAACCACTTAAATCTAATAAAGGGCAATATGCTACCCAAGTTCCATCATCTTCGAATAACCAAACAGGTATTTTTAATTGGATGGTGTTTTTGCCATCTTTAAAGGTACCATCCAAATTGAGATTCTTGGCCATAGTGTCTAAACAGCTACAATATTAACGTAGAATACTAACGGTTCGTATCGAAATTTAGTCAAAAATACTGAATTCGTCTGTATTTCTTGAAACTAAGCATAACAAACGGACATGAAATGGGCAGATAGATTTTAGAGACTACTGGTTTTGTCTCCAATTCCCGAATGCTGCAGCCATATGGTGGGTAATTGCGTGTGATTTCAGAGGTCACCTTCTGGAGCTTTCGTTCTTAAACCAGCTAGTAACCAGTCATCTGCAAACAACTCACTATCACCCCATCTTGTTCTGCGCCCTTTGTTTTTCTTCCTCAGCGCCGCCTTGTCTGCGCTGTACGGCCGATTGATTCGGCCCTATGCGGTAGCTGAAACTGAGCATGGCCACGCGGGTTTCACGGTGCACAATGAACTTTTCGTTGTAGTTGCTGAACCGGCTTTCGCCCACCGGATTGCCGGTAAAAAACAGATCGTTTGCTGTGAGTTTAATGGTGCCCTGCCGGTTGAACAGGCTGCGCTGTATGCCCACACCCACCTGGCCCAACGCCCGTATATGCATGTAGGCATACATTTGCCCGCTTTGAAAACTGCCATTGATATCTGCTGTCCATTTTTTGTTCAGCATAAAACTCTGATTTCCGCTGGCCGTAATCACTATGCTGCCGCCCGACAGGGGCGTATTGCCCAGATTGCCGGTGAATTGCTGATACCCTCCGGTTACGGTCCAGTATCCGCTGCTGAATTTTCTGATATTCAGTGGTGTCGCAATTGTGCCGAACACACTGTAAAAAGAATTCAGGTTTTTGTTGGTCTGTATGGTTACACGCACGTCCTGTTCACTGGGAATCAGTACCTCGGTTATTAACCGGTTGGCATGATTGACTGTGAACGTGAGAGATCTGCCCCGCGCTGAAATTTGTTGCAGTTCCATGCTCCAGGTTAATTGCGGCGACAGGGTGGGATTGCCCACCCTATAAAAGCTGGGATCCAGATAGAAGGTAAATGGGTTCAACTGACTGTAATCCGGTCTTTCTATTCTGCGGCTTATACTCAGGCTTCGGTTGGTTCCGTTTTTCTGCATGGTGCTCAGCGCAAACGTGGGAAACAATTGGCCATAACTGCGCCTGAACGTTTGTCCGGTTGTTTTCTGGTTTCCACGGGCAAGGGTTTGCTCTCCTCTGCAACCCAGTTGATATTGGTATTTGCTGAGTTTGCCGGCATATTGTACATAGGCGGCTCCAATATTTTCTTCATAAATGAAATGGTTGCTGCGGCTGCTGTCCGGTATATAAATGCCCGTACTTGCATCGCCAAATTGCACATCGTTGTCTGCAACCACATGGCTGGCTTTTATGCCGGTTTCAAAAACCGCTTCATTGTTGTATTTCTTTATACGATCTGCCTTGAATGCAAGGATTTGTAACAGTCCCTTAAAATTGCCTGCCAACAAATAATCCGGTTTGTTTTTGATATACTGCTTGTCGAAATATTCTGTGGTAAACAATTGTTTGTTTTCACTGTGATAAACCGCGGCATCAGCATCGGAAGACCAACTGCTGCCAAGAGTATCACTTATTTTTCGCAGGTATATGTTGGCTGTTCCGTTTTGCCATTTTTCTCTGGATAGATTGATGGTACTGAAATAGGATTCTATATTTAATTGCGAATCAAGTATGTTGCAATAATTTTTTCCGTTGGGTTTTAATCGGGTGGCATTTCCTGTAAGACTGAAACCGAAAGTGGTGTTGGTGTTCATGTATTTGTCTGCACTGGCGCGGAATGCATGGCCCTGTACCGGAATTCTCAAATAGTTGCTTTGTGCGTATCCACCTGTGAGGCTGTCATAGTTATAAAATTTCCTGGTGAGAGATAGTTGATTGAAACCTTTACGCAATGCATAATTATAAATGCCTGTAAATGCCCATTTGTTTTTTCGGTAATTATACTGAATGCCTTCTGTGAGCTTGCCATACCGGCCCTGGCCGAGTCCGCTGCTGAGTGTGACATTCTGTCCCTTTTGTTTGTTTTGTTTAAACCGGAAATTGATGAGTCCTGCTTGTCCGGATGCGTCGTACCGTGCAGATGGATTTGAAATAAGTTCTATTTTTTCTACCAGTTGTGCAGGGGTATTCCTCAGCCAGTTAAACAGGGTTTCCCCCTGCATGGGTTGCAGCCGGCCTTCCACCATGATATACGTTCCTGTTTTCCCTTTCAGCCGGATTACGTTGTTGGATTCATCAATCATCACACCCGGGCATTTTATAAGCAGGTCAAGCAAGGTGGCCACAGCGCCGGGATTGAGTTTGGTCGCGTCAATAATGGTTTTATCCCCACTGATTTTTACGGCTTCATTGTATCGGATGATTTCGGTTTCTGCAATGGTCTGCGCTGCAGGACGCAACATGGCACGGAGTGAATTTGAAATGAACAATGCAGAATCTGCCGTAGTACGGAAAGTATCAAACCCGGCGGCAGTAATCTGGATAGAATAGCCGGAGCAGGATGCTGTTTGAAATGAAACGGCAGTATCCGTGAATGGTATCGTAAAGGCGGGCATGCCGGCACAAAGGGGTTGAATATGCAGGGTTTTTCCGGGAATTGTGTTGTTTTCTGCCAGGCATACAATGCGCAGGGTTTGCTTTTGACTCAGCAGCAGGTTGGTCGTTGAGGTGATTCCCAGAAGCAGGAATAAGGCGGGTAGTTTTTTCAGCATACCGGCAAACCTACAGTTCCTGTTTTTCCCATTTTGCTGCTTTCGATAAGCGGCACAGCTCTGCGGATTATACCCTGAAAATAATCGACCAAACTGAATCCGGATTAATAAACAAACAGCCAGCTTGTTGGGCTGGCTGCTGCTTTTTTATAATGGGTGCAAAACCGAATAAAATAAATAAGTAATCCTTACTGACAAATAGGGTTAGAACTTCATAACTGCCTCTAAAACGGGTTAAAGTGGCTGATATTGTCAGAAAAATGTCATCTCCTCGTTTTCTGTGAAAATTCTGTTTAAGCATTGAATGCAGCATTTCATGAACTGATATGCTTCAGCCGTGGAGTAAGCCAAGTGTATTTTTTGGAATGAGCTCAATTTTGAAATTACTTAACTGAAAAACTATGAAAAAACACCTTCTCTTTATTGTGTTTGCATCTGCTGGTGTATGCGCATTTGCCCAAATTCCGCAACAAGGTCTGCTGGCCTATTTTTCTTTCGATGACAGCAGTATGGAAAGTAAGAATCCGGTTGTACGGGCTTTGCCGTCCGGACAGCAACCCGCAACCCATTTGGGCAGATGGGCAACAGACCACAATGGCAGAAGCAAATCGGCGCTGTATGCAAACAACAATTCCGGTTTGCGGCTGAACTACAAGGATTCATTCACCGGATTACGCACAGACTCTGCCATCACCATTGCTCTCTGGGGATTCGCTGAAGTGACTCAGGACAATAGCTATCCCGGTGTGGTTACTTTAAACAATGGTTCCAATACAAAAAATGCTTTTACCATAGGTCTGGGCCTGAGTGGTGGCATGACCCTCAATGCAGGTATAGGCACCAAAAGTTTCTCATCTACAAAATACACCAGCACCTCTGTAAGTTCGCAATTTGCCGGCCAATGGCACCATGTAGTGATGACGTATGATGGCACAGATCTGAAACTGTATCTGGATTCGCAGTTAATGAATTCCTCAGCGGTATCAGGTCTGATAGATTATTCGGGCATGAACGCTGAAATCCACATTGGTCATCATGCAAACGGATACGGATTCAAAGGCTTTATTGATGATGTGGCTATTTATAGAAGAGCACTTTCAATAGCAGAAATCAAGCAACTGTACGTTCATAAAAGTAATACCGCGTCCGTGGGAGAGATAAGCAGGTCTTCAGTAAAACTATATCCCAACCCGGCCAATGCTGTATGCAAAGTGGAAGCGGATGCAGAAATATTGTCTCTCACTGTGAGAAACAGTGCAGGAACAGTTGTGCATCAATTGAATCATCTTTCCGGTTCACAGTATATAATGGATGTTCAGGGATGGGCAGCCGGATTGTATATGGTAGAAGTTCAAACTGTCAAAGGCATTGCTGCCGGTAAAATACTGAAGGATTGAGGTAACGGTATTTTCAGCAAAGAAGGGCTGCAGGGAAATCCTTGCGGCCCTTTCTGTTTATTTGTGAATGTACATTCGTTTTCGGTAGGTAAGCAGTTCGCCGGTACTTATCCTGAACCGGAAGGTGAGGTCTGTACTGTCGGGCAGGTGTTGCAGGTTGAAGCCGCCCAGGTTAAAGTTTGCCTGAATTCCAACCAGCCCATGGTCTTCGTTCGACCCGGCCAGATTTACATATACAAAAGGTGCATTGTTTAGCAAACTGCCGGCCGGAAAGCCCGGAAAATACTGTGAACTGCTGATGAAGATGCTGTCTACAGGTATACGGGTGATGACCCTGTTGCATACCTGCAGTGTTTTATAACACGGTTTGATGTTGAGTTTGCGTTTCTTAGGTGTTGAGTTGATTTCACCAAACTGCACATCGGCATAAAACGTAAGGGTAGGGTTTGCCTTGGTTGCCACTGAGTCCGTATACTTCCAGAACAGGCCTTTTACATACTCCTCCGGACAAGGGGGCTGTTCACAATTGCATGCCGGAAACAAAATTCCGGTAAGGCAAACGGTGAATATTGCACCTGCAAAGTTGCGCAGTGACATGGCCCCAGAATGATCAGAGTTTGCGTTTCACTTCCTCTTCAATATATACTTCCAGATAATCACCCACTTCCACATCGTTGAAACGATCGATCTGCAAACCACACTCATAACCTTTGGTTACTTCTTTCACATCGTCTTTAAAACGTTTCAGAGAGGACAACTCACCTGTGTGGATCACTACGCCATCACGAATTACACGGAGTTTGTTTTTGCGTTCAATTTTGCCATCGGTCACATAGCAGCCGGCAATTGTGCCCACTTTGCTGATTTTGAACACATCCCGCACTTCCACATTGCCCACAATTTTCTCTACCACTTCCGGACTAAGCATACCTTCCATGGCAGCTTTTATCTCGTCTATGGCCTGATAGATTACGGAATAGGCACGGATGTCAATTTCTTCCTGCTCTGCCAGTTGGCGGGCTTTGGATGAAGGACGAACCTGGAATCCAACGATGATGGCATCCGATGCTGAGGCCAGAAGCACATCGCTTTCTGTAATTTGTCCCACACCACTGTGTATGACAGTTACCAGCACTTCTTCGGTACTCAGTTTAATCAGTGCATCTGTAAGGGCTTCCACAGAACCATCCACGTCGCCTTTCACAATCAGCTTCAGCTCTTTGAAGTTGCCCACGGCCAAACGGCGGCCAATTTCATCCAGTGTAATATGGCGTTTGGTGCGTATGCCCTGCTCGCGAACAAGCTGAAGGCGGCGGTTTGCCAGTTCTTTGGCTTCACTTTCTTCGGCCATTACCACAAAGGTGTCACCTGCAGTAGGGTTGTCGCTGAAGCCCAGCATTTTTACCGGGGTGCTCGGAGGTGCGTTGTCAATTTTCTGTCCGCGTTCGTTAAGCAATGCACGCACTTTGGCGTAGTAAGGGCCGGCTACCATAAAGTCACCCACATTCAGGGTGCCATTTTCTACCAGCATACTGCACACAATACCACGGCCTTTTTCCAGGGTGGCTTCAATGACCGTACCCTTTGCCCGGCGATGGGGGTTGGCTTTCAACTCCATCATCTCGGCTTCCAGCAGTACTTTGTCCAGCAGTTTGTCTATGTTCAGTCCTTTTTTGGCACTGATTTCCTGACACTGGAATTTACCACCCCAGTCTTCCACCAGCACGTTCATGGCGGCAAGCTGTTCGCGTATTTTGTCCGGGTTGGCACCTTCTTTATCTACCTTGTTAAAGGCAAAAATCATAGGAACGCCGGCGGCCTGCGCATGCGCAATGGCTTCGCGGGTTTGTGGCATCACACTGTCGTCTGCTGCGATAACAATGATGGCAATATCTGTTACTTTGGCACCCCTGGCACGCATGGCGGTGAAAGCTTCGTGACCCGGTGTATCCAGGAAGGTGATTTTACGCTGATCTGCAAGGGTTACTTCATAAGCCCCGATATGCTGGGTAATGCCTCCGGCTTCTCCGGCAATCACATTGGCTTTGCGTATATAGTCGAGCAGGCTCGTTTTACCGTGGTCTACGTGACCCATTACGGTAACGATGGGCGGGCGGGGAACCAGATCACCCTCTTCATCCACTTCGTTGTCTTCTGCTTCAAGCTGGGCTTCGGCGTCTACAAATTCGAACTGGAATCCAAAATCTTCAGCTACAATGGAAATGGTTTCAGCATCCAACCGCTGATTGATAGATACCATCAATCCCAGTTTGAAACAGGCTGAAATAATGGCAGTAACCGGTATGTTCATCATGGTAGCCAGTTCATTCGCCGTAACGAATTCGGTTACCTTGAGGATTTTACTTTCCTTTTGCCGTTTTGCTTCCTCTTCTTTGCGTTCGTTTTGCCTGTACTCTTTGTTCTGGCGTTTTATTTTTTGTTTCAGACCGCGGTTCTGACCAGCTGAGCCCATGCGGCCCATGGTGGTTTTTACCTTGTCGTTTACCGCCTGTTTGGTAATTTCCGGCTTATTCTCAGTGGGTTTTTTATCACGGTTTACGCGTTCTTCTTCCCGGATTTTATCCTGTACGGCAACTTTTTCCCCACCCACTTTTTTGCGCTTGCGTTTGCGTTTTTCGCGCAAATCTTCGCGGGCAGCATCAGCGAGGGTTTTTACCCCCTGAGGGTTGTCTTTGGGAAGTTCTATTTTGCCAAGTACCTTGGGGCCACTGAGTTTCTCGAATTTGGTATCGATTTTCTCTATTTCTTCCTCTTCAGCGGTTTCCTCTGCCGGAGCCACAGGTTCCGGTTTTTTCACTTCTGCAACGGGCTCCGGTGCTACAGGTTTGGTTTTTTCTTTCTTATCCTCCTGTTTTACAATCTTTACCGGTTCTTCAGGTTTGTCCTTTTTCTTTCCTTTTTTCTCTTTTACCGGTATTTCTATTTTGCCCAGAATCTTGGGTCCTGCAAGTTCCTCCTTGCGGGTTTCTTTTTTCACCGGAACTTCTTCAGTTGCGGGCACTGCAGGAGGCTTTTCCTGTTTCTCTTCTGCTACCGGCGGGGGTGGCGGAGGCAAAACCGTTTCGGGTGCTGGTGGCTCTGTGGGTGCCGGAGGGGTAGCCTGAGGTTCAGGTACCACAATTTCCGGTTCTTTGGCAGGTGCTTTCGCTACTGTTTTTGGCGGTGGTCCGGCAATAGCCTTGGGGTCGCGCCCGGATTTGAGCTTGTTTGCCTCTTCTTTGGCAGCTTTATCAGCCATGAAATCCTGCACAAGCACATCATACATCTCCTGAGAGATTTTTGTGGTAGGCTTTGCCTCCACGGCAAACCCTTTTCCATTCAGGTGCTCGGCCAGCGCCTGGGTACTCCGGTTTAATTCACTTGCAACTTTCGCTAAACGGTATTCAGCCATTCTATATGTGTTCAAAATTAGGTGTAATCTGTGGCAATGCAAATTCTCCCCTGTTAAGGGTCGGCATTTCCGCAGTTACAGAAACAGAACCGACCGTTTACAGGGTGTGCCTTTTGCCACTTTTCTCTGCATTGCCGGGCAGAAAAATGGCAATACGCAACGCTTTTTTCATGGAATCAAAAGCATCACGTGGCGTATTATTCTTCAAACTCATTCTGAAGGATTTTCTTCACCTCCAGAATGGTTTCTTCTTCAAGTTGGGTTCTGCTCACCAGGTCTTCAACACTGTGGCGCAAAACATCCTTGGCGCTGTCGAGCCCGATTTTCTTGAATTCGTCAATAATCCATTCATCAATTTCATCCAGGAATTCATCCAGTTCCACATCGTCCTCATCATTTACGGCTGCATTCACACGGTAAACCTCTATCTGATGGCCTGTGAGTTTGCCAGCCAGTTTGATGTTGTGTCCACCTTTGCCTATGGCCAGAGATACCTGGTCTGTTTCCAGAAATACATCCACTTTCTTGGTTGCATCGTCAATTTCCATGCGGCTGATTTTGGCAGGCTGCAGGGCACGTGTGATAAACAGGGCAGTATTGGTGGTGTAGTTGATTACGTCAATGTTTTCATTGCGCAATTCGCGAACAATGCCATGAATCCGGGCCCCTTTTACGCCTACACATGCGCCCACCGGATCAATGCGGTCATCGTAACTTTCTACGGCTACTTTGGCCCTTTCTCCGGGTTCGCGCACCACTTTTTTGATGGTGATCAAACCGTCAAGAATTTCCGGAACTTCAAGTTCAAACAGGCGTTCAAGGAACTCAGGTGATGTGCGGGACAGAATGATGCGGGGAGCCCCTTTGTCCATCTGTACCTCGTGAACCACTGCGCGCAGGTTGTCGCCTTTTTTGTAAATGTCACGCGGTATCATTTGCTCCTTGGGCAGGATGAGTTCGTTGCCATCGTCATCAAGTACCATGATTTCACGTTTCCATACATTATAAACCTCACCTGCAATGATTTCACCCCGTTTGTCGGCATACTTGCGGAACAATTCGTCTTTTTCCAGCTCAATAATCCGGCTCATAAGGGCCTGGCGGGCATTGAGAATGCTTCTTCTGCCGAAATCGTCGAGAAATACCTGCTGAATACAATCTTCACCCACCTGGTAATCGGGTTCGAATTGTCTGGCTTCGGTAACGGTAATCTGCAAATTGGGGTCTTCAACTTCTCCTTCTTCTACAATTAAACGCAGGTGATACATTTCTATATCCCCGGTTTCGGTATTGATAATGATGTCAAAATTGGCGTCCTGGCCATACTTTTTGCGCAAAATGCTGCGGAACACGTCTTCAAGCACACGCATCATGGTGGCCCTGTCGATGTTCTTAAACTCCTTGAACTCAGAAAAACTCTCTACGAGATTGATTCCCAATTCCCTGGCTTTGCTTTTCATATTACTTAAAAGATATTTTTATTGTTGCGGTTTGTATATTCTCAAACGGTAAGGAATCTGTTACCTGCACCGGTTTTTTGCCTTTTTCTTTCACGGTTTTTTCAAATTGTAATACGCTGCCTTCAACGGCTGTCAGTTTGGCTTCCCATTTTTCGTCGTCTGTAGTTACAATTTCAAAAGTCCTTCCCACATGTTTGTTGAATTGACGCAACGCCGTAAGGGGTTTGTCCGCACCCGGACTGCTTACTTCAAAGGTGAACTCATTTTCGCCAAAATCACCTTCATCTATGAGGTGTGACACGTGGCGCGAAAAGTCTGACAGGGCTTTCATGGATAAAACTTCATCAGAATCCACATAAAACCGTTGCAGGCCATCTGAGCCGCTGCTGTGCCCAACCATAAACAGTCCAAAGGCCGGAGCTTCCTGCTCCACCAGCGTTTTCAGTTTGTCCGTCAGTTTTGTCATACCCAATAAAAAAGGGGACTGCTTTTGGCTTGTCCCCTTCCATATGGAAAAGTGATGCAAATATAAGACAGAATCCGGATTTTTCCAAATGCCGGACTTTAATCCAGCACTTTCATTCCGGTTATCCGTATGTCCTGAACCGGGCGGTCCTCGGCAGCAGTCTGCACTGCCTGCAATTTGTCGAGTACATCATATCCGGAAATCAAAAAGCCAAATACTGTGTATTCACGGTCCAGAAAAGGGGCACCTCCCCAGGTGGCATACATTTGCTTTACCCTGCGTGGCATGGCATTTATCATACTGTCTGCCGCAGGTCCCACTTTGCCTTCCAGTTCGGCCTGCAGCAAATTCATTGCCGCGGCATCTCCCCGTTTTTTGTAAGCTTCCATGCGCATGGAATAGGATAGGTTGTCCGGATCCCTGATCAATTTCATCAGGAGGCTGCTTTTTACCATTTTGGTTAACTGGTCCGTGCTGACCTTGTCTCCCTGCACGATATAAAACTGGCTGCCAGAGCTTTTCTTTTCCGGATTGCGTTCATCTCCTTCGCGCGCTGCAGCAAGGGCTCCGCGATAATGGTACAAAGTGTCTACAAACTCCGCAGGGATTTCATATCCCGGCCCTCCATCTCCCAGCATTTGCCCTGGTTTTGCAGTTTTTGAAGCAGGATCTCCTGCCTGAATCATGAAATTGCGGATGATCCGATGGAACAATGTGCCATTGTAAAACCCGTTTCGTGCCAGTTTCAGGAAATTGTCCCTGTGCCTGGGTGTGCTGTTGAACAGAGCCACAGTAAGGTTGCCCATGCTGGTTTGGATTTCCACCCTTGTCAGGCTTTTCATGGCCTGGGTGTCTGGATGGATTGCCGTCCAACTGTCGCGGGCAGCAGCTTTTTTCGTGCTGTCCACCACATCGGTGCCGGTTTGTTTGCTTCCACATGCGGCCAGTATGCACAGTGGAAGGAGTATGATGCTATGTTTCATTCCTGTTTAAAAAGTGAGAATTTCTTCGGTTTCAAAATATTCGACAATGTGCTGCCGCAAGAGAATTTCCTGTTCGAACAGACTCAGGGACGGTAATTTCTGCTGTACCTCCCATACCGGCCAGCCCTTCGGGTCAAACCCGTTTTGATGGTAGTATCCGGAATAGCTAAGGACCTTACATGTGGCAATATGCATGAGGTGTGTCTTTTCCTCTTTGCTGAATTTCTTTTCTGGCAATTCCCCCAGTTCGCGAATACCAATGAGGAACAAAATGGCATTCAAATCCGGTTTGCGGTGGAAAAGAGATTCCACATACTCAACCACCATTTGCCACTTATCGCGCAATTCTCCTGTAAGCGTATCGCCAGACTGCATAGAACCGGCAAATTTCGGTTAAACCGGATAAAACCCACACGGCTTTATTCATAAACCGTTGAATCCTGTATTTTTGCCAGGCTATGGCAATGGATTTTCTCACCCAGTTGTTTCACCGTGGGCGCAACATTACCGATGTGCTCAGTTTCAACCGGGCGCGTGCAGTGAAGTGGCAGGAAAAGACACTGAGAAAGATGCTTTACAAAGCCAGAAACACAGAGTATGGCAGAAAACACGGATTTGACCATATCCTTATATCCGGTGATCCGGTAGCGAATTTCTGTAAGCGCGTGCCCATAAACCACTATGGAACCATGCACCCATATTGGCAGCGCGAGTTTGAGGGCGGGGCAGATATCACATGGCCAGGTCATCCGCAGTATTTTGCACTCAGCAGCGGCACCACCGAGGGATCCAGCAAGTTTATTCCTGTTACCGGCGATCAGCTTAAATCCATTAAGCGCGCCAGTCTCCGCCAGCTTTTTGCAGTAGCGAGAACCGATGTTCCCAAAGATTTTTTTACCAAACATTATCTGGCTATTGGCGGCAGCACCAGCCTCAATTACAACGGCACCAGCTACTATGGAGATCTTAGTGGCATCACCACTTCCACCATGCCGGGCTGGTTTGCCCGATTTGCACAACCCGGTGAGGAAATTTCGAGCCAAACGGACTGGCACCGGAAAATAGAATTGATGGTGGAACATGCCAGGGAGTGGGATATAGTGATGATTGCCGGCGGTCCCGCCTGGATAAAAATATTGCTCGAACGCATCATCGAACGGTATCGCCTGAACCATATTCATGAGATATGGCCCAATTTCAGTGTCTATGTATGGGGAGCCGTTTCATTGAAACCGTACCGGGCGAGTATTGACAGTATGCTGGGTCAGCCCATCAAATATTTCGAGACATATCTGGCCAGTGAAGGATTTATTGCCTTTCAGACCCGGCAGGGTTCGGAAGGAATGAGGCTGGTTTTCAGAAACAATACGTTCTATGAGTTCATTCCTTTCAACAATGATAACTTTGGCGAGGACGGATTGCCTTTGCCCGAAGCCAGAACAGTGAGCCTGGCAGATGTGAGGGAGGATGTGGATTATGCCATATTGATTACCACACCAGCCGGAGCATGGCGATATCTCATTGGTGACACCGTCAGGTTTACCGATGCAGATGCCTGTGAAATAAGAATTACAGGGCGCACCCGGCAGTTTCTGAGTATATGTGGTGAACATCTGAGTGTGGAAAATATGAACGATGGTTTGGCCAGAGTTGCTGCAGAATTTGGCGCCGTGTTTCCGGAGTATACCGTCAAAGGCGGCAATTGGAACGGCACTTTCGGACATTCCTGGTATCTGGCATGCAACAAGCACGGCCTGGATGCGGAAGCAGTGAAAACCCGGCTGGATCAAGTATTGGCCGAACTAAATGATGATTACGCCGTGGAACGAAAACATGTGTTGAAAGGCATGGAGTTGAAACTGTTGCCAGAATCCGTGTTTCTGGGTTGGATGGAAAAACAAGGCAAATTGGGCGGTCAGGCGAAGTTCCCACGGGTTTTGGCGGACCATCTGTACGACGATTGGTGCCAGTATCTCAGTAACCATACACAGCCTCAATGACAGACAACCATACTGAATCTGGCAGCAGACATCAGCATCTGGAAAAGAAGTCCATCCTGGATTTGCTCAACGGAATTCACGCCGAAGACAGCACTCTGGCTTTGTCCGTGCAGATTGCAATACCGCAGATTGAGACACTTTGCAGCCTGGTGCTGGACAGAATGCAGGCCGGAGGCCGGCTTTTCTACATCGGAGCTGGTACCAGCGGCCGGCTTGGGATAGTAGATGCCAGTGAATGTCCGCCCACCTACGGGGTAGAGCATGGTCTCGTGGTTGGAATTATGGCCGGTGGCGATGGAGCTATGCGAAAAGCGGTGGAATTTGCGGAAGATGATATGGCACAGGGGTGGCTGGATTTGCAATCCCATGAAATACGCAATAATGATGTCGTTGTGGGTATTTCGGCCAGCGGGCGGACACCCTATGTGCTGGGTGCCCTTATTTCCTGCAAAGAGCATGGTATTGCCACCGGATGTATTGTGTGCAATGGTCACTCTGCCATTGCCTCGAACTGCGATGCACCGGTGGAAGTAATCACCGGGCCCGAATTTGTAACCGGTAGTACCCGCATGAAGGCAGGAACCGCCACCAAAATGGTGCTGAATATGATCACAACATCTGTAATGATTAAACTTGGCAGGGTGCAGGGCAACAAAATGGTGGATATGCAACTTACAAACCACAAACTGATAGATCGTGGCACCCGTATGGTGATGGAAGAAACCGGAATGCCTTATGAAGAAGCCCGCAATTGGCTCACCCGGATGGGTTCTGTGCGCAAAGCGGTGAAAGCAATCAAATCAGATAACTGACTAAGCAAGGATTTCCCAGGTTTTATCAGCCAGCAGGCGCACTGTGTATAAGTGCAGGTCAAAAGGCATGGTGCGGCCCCATTCATAGGGTGCAACCATACTCAACACCTGGCTTCCGTCATTGCGCTGGTACAGGTGGTAAACCCCACCGATAACCGGCTCAAAAGGAATGTCTGCCTGATAAATGGAATGGGAAACCTCAAGCCGTTGCTCTATTTCCCTCGCCTGACGGATCAGCAGGGCTGCCTGTTTGCGCAGCATGTCTATCTGCTGCTGGGCCTGATGCTGCATGGCTTCGTGTGCATTGGCCTTCAGCAGACGTTTGTCTACAGGTTCTATTTTCGGTGAACTCACAGACAATGCATAGGGTGCCTGACTCAGTTCGCCCTGATACAAGGCGTCTTTCAGAAAATCCGGTCTCAGGTCTGGCTTATCCGTCATGTTGTAAAATTAACAAATATCTGGTCCAATTGTTCCATCCTCCTTCATGCAGTTTGCGAATGGGGTGGTTTTTCGTTATATATTTGAATTTATGAAAACAACTCTGCGTTACTGCATCCTTGCAGGATTTCTTTCGGCAATACTTTTTCAGATTGCATGTAAAAAGACACCAACCGACAAAGTACAGGGCGGCCCAAAATTCTCTCTGGACAGTTTTGATGCCCACCTCCGGAGTTCAATGGAACCTGCCGGAGCAATAGGCTGGGGATATGCCATTTCTCTGAATGGGTTATTTGTAAAAGGAAATGCCTACGGAAAAAGCAGAAACGATGCAGATGGTAATCTTGCCTTTACCCTGAATAAAAAGGTAAATATTGCCAGTGTTACAAAGTTCCTTACAGCCATCGCCGTATTGCAACTGCTGGAAAGACGCGGTCTGGATGAAACATCCAAAATCGGTCAATGGCTTCCTCCATCATGGAATCAGGGGCCGGGAGTAAATAATCTTACATTTGGCCATTTGCTGGGCCATACCAGCGGACTTAGCAGTGCAAACGCCCAATTTACCAAGACCCTGGGTTACACGGGTTTGCGGTTGTGTATAGATACCGGAGTAATCAATACACAAACCTATTTGTACCGCAATGCCAACTTTGCCTTATTCCGCATACTTATCCCTTCCCTTTGGCGCGGATTGAATGATGCACCCACCATCTCCGCAGCTCTGGACAGTGCCACCACTGAAAACAATTACATTCTGTATATGCAGCAGCATGTTTTTGAACCCATTGGTCTGAACAATATTTCGTGTGAACCTGAAAGCCGGGGCACAAGCACATTGTATTATGCCACTACCGATTTGCAGGCAAACAATGGTGCATATTATGGCAGCTGGACTTCCACAGCCGGTGGGGGTGGATTCTTTATGACGGTCATGGAACTTGCACGGGTTATGGCCTATTACAAACATACTGAGGTATTGCTGTCAAAGGAATCCCGCAAGTTGATGGAGGATAACCGTTATGGCTTAGACAGGCTGGATCCCGCCAGAGAAATTCATGGAAATTATTATGGTAAAAACGGGAGTATCTCAAGCAGCATCGGACAAGGCACGTTGGAACAGGTGGTTTCTTTTCCAAATGGGATAGAAATTGTAGTTATGTTCAATACACAGGGAATGGTTTTCGCTGGGGGTACCACAGATCCTCAAAATGCCATATACGATGCTTACAATAAATCATGGTATTGAGTTACAGAGAATAGAATTGCGATAGATTCAATATTCAGAATGACCTCAAAGGCAATTTAAGGCCGCACAAATCCTTTGGCCAGCAGTGCTTCTGCGATTTGTACAGCATTGGTTGCCGCGCCTTTGCGAAGGTTATCACTAACCACCCACATGTTCAGCGTATTTGGCTGACTTTCGTCCCTGCGCAATCTGCCCACAAACACATCGTCTTTGTCATGGCTCCACATGGGCATCGGGTACACATTTTGCGCCGGGTCATCTTGCAGAATCACTCCGGGGGCATGTTTTAACAAATTACGCACTTCATTCAAATCAAAATCCCGGTGAAACTCCACATTGATGCTTTCACTGTGTCCGCCTGTTGTAGGTACCCGCACCGTGGTTGCTGATACACCTATGGAGGGAGTACCCATGATTTTGCGTGTTTCATTCACCATTTTCATTTCTTCCTTGGTGTAACCATTCTCCAGGAATGAATCTATATGTGGCAGAATGTTTAAATCAATTCTATGCGGATACACCATCGTTGCCGTTTCTCCTTTGCGTTCGGCTTCCATCTGGGCCACGGCCTTTTGCCCGGTTCCGGTAATGCTCTGGTATGTGCTCACCACTATACGGCGAATGGCAAACGCATCATGCAAGGGTTTCAATGCCACCACCATTTGTATGGTTGAGCAATTGGGGTTGGCGATGATGTGGTTGTCGCGTGTAATGGTATCCGCATTCACTTCGGGCACCACTAGTGGTACACCTGTTTCCATGCGCCACGCGCTGCTGTTATCTATGACATAGGTGCCAACTGCGGCAAATTGGGGTGCAAATTCTTTACTTACGCTTCCGCCCGCGCTAAAAAGTGCTATATCTGGTTTGGCTTCTACCGCTGCATGCATAGACATCACTGTCCAGCGCTTGCCACCAAATACAATTTCTTTTCCCAAGCTGGATTCTGATGCGACAGGCAATAGCTCTGTCACCGGAAAATGACGTTCTTCCAGCACTTGCAGCATTTTGGTGCCCACCAGTCCGGTAACACCTACTACTGCTACTTTCATTTTTTTTCTGTGCCTTCTGCAGGCGCGTGATCAGCTTTTTTAGCAGAATCTTCCTGCTTGTCTATTTCCTTTTGCATGGCTTCAAACTTGTCTTCATGCTTTTCGGAATCTGCACTGTCCTGCACCTTTTTTTCATCCTCAGTGTATGCACCCTGATTGGAATTGCATGCAGCCATAGTCATAGCCAAAATGGCGGCGAAAAAATATATTTTCTTCATTGCGGTTACAAAATAACAAAAACCAAGCCTCAATTCATGTCCAGAGCTGCAAAAAAATCATTCCATTCAGTATAATCTCTGCTATTGCCATCTCCGGGCAAAAGGCAGTCTATACTGATGGCCCATGGGTCTGCCGCCAGAATCCGATCCGGCTCCTCCACGCCGGGCACTACCTTACAGATAACATGAGGCTCATATGCCAATTGGTTGCAGTGGCTCAGTTCGGCCTCGGTTCCTGTGTCATCACGCACAATCCAGAACACCGGGGCATCCGGCCATTCCTTTGTTACTCTGTGGTAGTCGTTTGCATTCAATTCTATCCCATCCACTGGTAGCACAGAGGCCATGCTTTGCAATACTTCTGTTCCTGTGCCGGCTGCTGCTTCAAGCACCAGTTTCGGACCCGAACACCAGGCAGCAATTTCCTGGATTTGAGAAACAGGAAGGGAATCGGTTGCACCTACAGTAAAGCCAATCCATTCGGCCATATTGGCACTGGCATATCTGGCATCTGCCAAATCCCGTATGCCGTTAAATTTCAGGTACATGAAACTGCCTTTTTATGGCTGTTGGATTTGAGGTTTTTTCAATGTCAGCAGTGGTTCAAACCAGCAATTTAACCGGTTCTTCCAGCAATTCACGGAAGGTTTTCAGAAACGCAGCTCCCATGGTGCCATCTACAACCCTGTGGTCACAACTCAGGGTAACTTTCATTGTTTTCACTGGTTTCACTTCGCCGTTTACTACACCTACAGTATCTTTTACGGTGCCCACAGCCATAATACAGGCATCGGGCGGATTGATAATGGCGGTAAATTCATCAATACCGAACATGCCCAGATTGCTCACAGTAAATGTATTGCCGGTCCAGTCCTGCGGTTGCAGCTTTTTCTCCTTTGCCTTCTTGCCGTATTCCTTCACTTCGGCACTGATCTGACTCAGGTTTTTCTGGTTGGCAAAGCGAACCACAGGCACCAGAAGCCCGTCTTCAACAGCCATGGCTACGCCCACATGCACATGGTGGTTGTAGCGGATTTTTGTGCCCAACCAGCTGCTGTTTACTTTTGGATGTTGGGTAAGAGCCACAGCTGCAGCTTTTACCACCAGGTCATTCATGCTTATTTTTACCGGACTAATGGTGTTCATCTGCTCGCGGGCAGCCACTGCCTTGTCCATATTTATTTCTATGCTCAGATAGAAATGAGGGGCTGTAAATTTGCTTTCACTCAGTCTGGCCGCAATGGTTTTACGCATTTGCGAAACCGGTACTTCATCATAACTTTCTTGTCCGATTGGCATTGTCACAGCATGCATGGGCGCTACAGCCCCTGTAGCCGGGCTGTAATTCTCCACATCGCGCTTCACAATTCTGCCATTCTCTCCCGATCCGGCTACGGCAGTCAGGTCTATGCCTTTATCAGTAGCCATTTTGCGGGCCAGTGGACTGGCTTTCAATCTGTCATCGCCGGTTGATATGGCTGCTGTGGTGGGTGCAGAGGAAGCCGGAGTAGCAACCGGTGTTGCTTCCTGTTTCTCCTCTGCGGGGCTTGTGGCTGTGGGAGCCTGCGCAGAACTCAGCAGTGCAGAAAAGTCCTCTCCGGGTTGTCCTACCACGGCGATGATGCTGTCAACTGCCGCTGTGCTTCCTTCTTCAACCAGGTATAAAACGGTGCCTTTGGCATACACTTCCATATCCATGGTGGCTTTGTCGGTTTCAACCTCAGCCAGTATGTCGCCGCTTTTCACAGTATCACCTGTTTTGTAGTTCCATTTTACAATGACACCTTCTGTCATGGTGTCACTCATTTTGGGCAGTTTGATTGCTTCAGCCATACGAATCGGACTGCAAAGTTAGTACAACTGTGGCTGAATACAGCGAAGAAGGCTGCCTCATATAGCGGGTGGCACCTGCACCCCTTTCTCTCTTTACTTTTGCAGCCATGCAGTCTGCATTCCGGTTCGGTTTTCTGCTTCTTAATCTGTGCTTTAGCGCCGCAATTGCCCAGATTGTGAATATTGAGTCGCGCCGCATTGTGACCGATACCACAGGTTTGAACGGGCATGCCGACCTGAATTTTCTGGCCAATCAGAGCAAATACCGCCTCATTACACTCGGCAGTGAGGCGCAGATTCAGTACAAGACCCGGAAGAGTCTGGTTTTGTTGCTGGGAAATATCAATTATACCCAGGCCCAGAATACAGATTATCTCAACGATGGATTCTTGCATCTGCGGTACAATCTTAAGTTTCATCCCCGCATTCGCTGGGAATTGTTCATACAGCAGCAATACAACCGCATGCTGTCTTTGAGGCAGCGGCAATTAGCCGGCACCGGATTCCGGTTCAAACTGTTTGAACAGAAAAAAAGCCGTATGTATCTGGGACTTTTGGGCATGTATGAGCATGAAATACTCAGCACCGGTGAGCCGGAGCAGCACAATGCCCGTGGAAGCACCTACTTGTCCTGGACTTTGTCGAAGGGCAAACAGTTCTCCTTTACCGGCACCAGCTATTACCAGCCCCTTTTCCGCAATTTTGCCGACTACCGCCTCAGCGGGCAGGCCAATCTCATGCTGTTTGTCACCCAGAAACTGTACGTAAAAAACACCCTGAATTTTCTGTACGACAGCCGTCCGCCCACGGGTGCGGTGAATACCCTGTACAATTTCATGGCAGGGTTGGGGTATTTGTTCAGGTAAGGGGGACTTGGGCAGGTTTACCAACGTGTATCATTTGTGCATTTCTCCGGCAGGGCTTTTTTTATCTTCGCACCATGCCTTCCAATCAATACGAAACCTTCCTGCGCTATGTGTTCGAAAACGGAACCCCCAAAACCGACCGCACCGGCACTGGCACAGTATCTGTATTCGGGGGGCAGCTGCGCTTCAGCCTGGCGGAAGGCTTTCCGCTGGTAACCACAAAAAAGGTGCACCTCAAGAGCATCATTTACGAATTGCTCTGGTTCCTGCGCGGGGAAACCAATATTGCCTGGCTGAAAGAACACGGCGTGAGCATCTGGGACGAATGGGCCGATGCAAACGGTGACCTCGGACCGGTTTACGGCAAGCAGTGGAGAAGCTGGGAGGCAAAAGACGGACGGGTGATAGACCAGATTTCCGAAGCCCTGCACCTGATTCAAAACAACCCCGACAGCCGCCGAATCCTGGTGAATGCCTGGAATGTGGGGGAAATTGATAAAATGGCCCTGATGCCCTGCCACACCATGTTTCAGTTTTACGTGGCCGACGGTAAACTCAGTTGCCAGCTCTACCAGCGCAGCGCAGACCTATTTCTGGGTGTGCCCTTCAACATTGCCAGTTACGCCCTGCTCACCCTCATGATGGCGCAGGTAACCGGACTCAAGCCCGGAGACTTTGTACACACCTTTGGCGATGCCCACATTTACAGTAACCATTTTGAGCAGGTGAAGGAACAGTTGAGCCGGGAGCCAAGGCCCTATCCGCAAATGCGCCTGAACCCGGCAGTGAAAAATCTTTTTGACTTTACCTACGAAGACTTCACGCTGGAAAACTATGATCCCTGGCCTGCCATCAAGGCACCGGTGGCGGTGTGAGTGAACGGGCATTTCTCCGGGCTTACCGGAGTGTTTTTACAATATCCGTCTTGCATACATTCAAATAAAGTAGTGAGATACGGTACAATTTGAAAAGTGCCTATGCGGCAATTGAATGTATATTGAATAAGTGTTTTGTTCAATTCTCAGGACCTTACAAGAATTGTATTTGTAAAGTAGCACTTCCACTTTTGGCTTGACCCAAAAGTGGAGCAAAAAGTCAAGGCTGCAGGGCCTGAAGTCTGAACGTTGGCAATCCGTCGAATGCCATCGGCGATCTCCTCGCACACTCGGAGCTTCCTCGGCATTTAGCGCCGGTTTACGGCACTTATCAGCCTTCATTCCCTGAGGCCGGGCTGGCAAAACAGCAATTGCCGGTGGCTTGAATATCCCCAAAATACCGGTAACCCGTCTTGCGTCCCTGAGAGACGGCCCTGCAGCGCGAGGAGGGCAGCGCAGCCCACAACGAAGTGGAGGGCGCAAGCCGGCAAGCTGCCCGGGCAGGCATGTGCTGAGAAAGGCGCCTTGGGCCGTCTGCCTTTTTGGCTCCACCTTTTTTGGCGAAAAAAGGTGGTATAAAATTGGAGTTTGGTCGATGTTCTAAATGAGCCTGGAATTTTAGCAATCTCCCATCTGTCAGATAAATACATATTTATGAGGGCAGATTTTATAAACAAAAGGACTAATGTTTGTATGGTGGATTTGGAAAATGAAGCAGAATAGAAGATGCACAGTAAGGCTATGTATTTCTATGATTATTTTAATTATTAGGTTGATAAATGCTGTTTGTTTTGAGAAGAAAATAAATAAACAATTGTTCGTTTTGAATTTCTGAATCCAGAAAAAGAAAAGGGGATCACAAGAATGTAATCCCCTTTATAATTTGCCGTACAGCAATTTAAAACTGCTGCACCACCAGGTAATAGATGGGCATGCCAATGGTGATGTTCACCGGAAAGGTAACCGCCAGCGCCATGGGTAAATAAAGGCCGGGGTTTGATTTGGGTACCGTTATTTTCATCGCCGCAGGCACGGCAATATAGGATGCACTGGCCGCCAGCACCGCAAAGATGAACCGGTTGGTGGGATCCTGTGTCACCAGCCCGCTGAGCATAGCCACCAGACAACCATTTACCAGCGGTACCAGCAGGGCAAAGGCCACCGGAAATACCCCGGCGGAAAAGAAGGACTTGAGTTTCCGTCCGCTGGTAATGCCCATGTCCAGCAGGAAAATCGCCAGAAATCCTTTGAAGAGATCATTGGTAAAGGGCTTAATGCCTTCGGCATGTTTGGCATTGGCAAAATATCCGATGAGGAGACTGCCCAGAATCAGCAGTACGCTTCCGTTGGTAAGGCTGTGGCGCAATACCTCGGGTATGCTGATTTTGGTCTGGTTTTCTTCTTTGTTAAAAAAGGAAATCAGCATCAGTCCCATTATAATGGCGGGTGATTCCATCAGTGCCATCACGGCCACCATATGTCCGTGCAGGTGCTGCTGCTGCGATTCCAGATAGGATACCGCGGTTACAAAAGTTACCGCACTTACCGAGCCGTAAGCCGCGGCTATGGCACCGGAATCAAATACGTTCAGTTTGCGCCGCAGGATAAAAAAGGTGTACAGGGGAATCATCAGCGAAAGACAAAAGCCAAAGATCATGGACCAACCGATTTCTGCGGTCAGTGTTTCGTGAGACAATTCCTGTCCACCCTTAAACCCGATGGAAAAAAGCAGGTACAGGGAGATGAATTTGGATGAATTCGGTGGAATTTCCAGATCGCTTTTTACGCCTACGGCAATGATGCCCAGCACGAAAAAGAGCAGGGCCGGATTGGTGAGGTTTTCTATGAGAAGGTTGAAATTCATATGTATTTAATTGGTGAATTATTTTTATAAAAATTCCAGTGTTCCGTTGCGCAGGATATAAAAGGCGCCCGCAATTTTTATCTGGCCTTTCTGTTCCATTTCGCGCAGGATGGCACTGCGGCTGCGTATTTGTTTCAGGGTATTTTTTACGTTGTTTTTGCATACCAGCCGCACATATTCTTCATTTTTACTGGATTTTTCCCCCTTATAATCCGTACTCATTTTCACGGCAGGTTTTATATTTTCAAGCATGCGGGTCATGTGTCCAAGGTGTACATCATCAATGGCGCCTTTTATTGCGCCGCAGTGCTGATGCCCCATGACCACAACCAGTTTGGCGCCGGCCACTTTGCAGGCAAACTCCAGGCTGCCCAGCAGGTCGTCGTTCACAAAGTTACCTGCTACACGACCTACAAATACATCCCCCAGGCCCTGATCAAACACGTCTTCCACGGGCACCCGGCTGTCCAGGCAGCTCAGTACCACCGCTTTCGGAAACTGTCCTCCGGTGGCGGTTTCCCTGATGGCCCGGGTGTGGTAGCGTACCGTTAAATCCGTGCTGCTGTATCGCTGGTTTCCGGCTTTGAATTCAGCCAGCACCTGGTCAGGTGTAAGCCGGGCCTGTTCCTCCCGGGTCAGGATATGTCCCTTGTCGGCTGGCAGGGAGTCTCCTGACTGAAGGGCATTTCCTTTGTTGGTGGTTTTGCCCGTGCAGGCCGCCAGGGCCAGCACTGCAACTGCTATCAGGCATGTCTGTATTGCGTTGATCTTCATACGGCTGCAAAATTACTGTGGTGTGATTATAATTAAATATTTATATTTGCTATGTTAAACATAAATATAACTTATGAATTATACCCTCAATCAGTTGCAGGTTTTTCTGAAAGTGGTGCAATTGCGCAGTGTGACAAGGGCTTCGGAGGAATTGCACCTTACCCAGCCGGCGGTATCCATTCAGCTCAAAAACTTCCAGGATCAGTTTGATCTTCCCCTTACAGAGATAGTGGGCAGAAAGCTGCATGTAACCGACTTTGGGCTGGAGATAGCCGCGGCCGCAGAGCAGATTCTGGATCAGGTAAAGGCCATTCAGGAAAAAGCCCTGTTATATAAAGGCCAGCTGGCCGGCAGATTATCCGTTTCTGTGGTTTCCACCGGCAAGTATGTGATGCCTTTTTTTCTTGCCGGATTCCTGCAGGCCCACCCCGGAGTGGAATTGCTGATGGATGTGACCAACAAATCGCGCGTGGTGCAAAGCCTGGAAAACAACGAAATGGATTTTGCCCTTGTTTCGCTGTTGCCTTCAAAATTGCCTGTTCATAAACTGGATTTACTGAGAAACAAACTGTACCTGGTGGGAAAATCCCAGCCTGAAGAAAAGCGCCGGGTTTATACCGGTGAGATATTTCAGTCCATTCCCCTCATTTTCAGGGAGCAGGGATCAGGAACCCGGCAAACCATGGAAATGTTTATCCGCAATAACCACATCAGTACCGGGCGCAAAATGGAACTTACCTCCAACGAGGCGGTGAAACAGGCCATTCTGGCGGGACTGGGTTATTCCATCATGCCGCTGATCGGGATAAAAAATGAGTTGATCCATGGTGACCTTCAGATTATACCCGTGAAGGGACTGCCTATTGAAACTACATGGAGCCTCATCTGGCTTAAGGGGAAAAAACACAGCCCGACGGCCAAAGCATTTCTGGACTATTTGAAAGAGGCGGGGCCGGACATTGTGAATACCGAATTCGGCTGGTACCGTGAATATTAGGCTTTCACAAAGAATATAGGTTATTTTGGCTGTGCAGGGTATTTTTCCTGCAGGTGCTGAATGGTCAGGTGTATCATTTTTTTCAGTACATCGGGTTGAATGTCTGAGAGTTTTTTAATATAAATGCACCCTTTCCCCATTTTGAATTTGCCCAGGTTTTTCAGCAGTTCATCCTGGGTTTCCCCGCTGGAGTATACATACAGGGAAATGGCAGCTTTGCGCGGGGAAAATCCCACCAGGGGCCAGTCGCCTTCCTGCCGGCTGCGGTCTGATTTATAATGGTACTGTCCGAATCCAATGATGCTGGCACCCCACATTTTTGGTGCATATCCGGTCCATTCCTGCATCAGGCGCAGCAATTCAAAGCTGTCCTGTTTTTTCTGGTCTGTATCAGCAAACCGGTTGATGAATTCCACCACATCGGCGTCGTTTACCTGGGTTTTCAGTTCTGCCATGGGGTAAATATACAAAAGCCTGAAAAATAAAGCATGTGTAAGTGGTGTTTGATCTTATGCGGGTTTTCTGCCAAAATCGTGTCCTCAGCAGAAACGGAAAACCGTCACCCCTTTTCCGGCCAGCGTCTGGTATACGGCATCAAACTGGTCTATGCTGCTGAGGGTGCTGATGACACATGTATCCGGCCCTGCCGGAATTGAATGTAAATCCTGTACCGTCATTCCGTGTATGGTATTGCCGGCTACATGCGGTTGGTGGCTGGCCCATTGGAATGGCTGCTGGTCCTGTTGAAGCAGGTTTTTCAGCAGTTTCCCCTTGTCGCCGGTGCCCAGCAGTATCAGCTGCCTGAATTTGGGCAGTTCAATCTGACTGAAATATTTCCATTTCAGGGCCATGAATTTTTCTGCACTGTAATGGCTGCTGTGCGAGAACCGCCTCCCATGCTGCCGCCAGTAATGGCATATTTCTGGCACTGCAACAACGGTGTAATTCTTTCTAAACAGCCGGAAAGCCATATCGTAATCTTCCGGGTAGTCTGCACTGTCAAATCCGCCTGCCTCCAGCAGTTCTTCCCGCCGCATCATCCAGCAGGGGCTGGGAATCACACATTCCCGCCAGATCCATTGCCAGTGGTCATTCAGGTCGCAGCGTGCGTTCAGCCAGTCCTGGTAAAACCGGGTACCTGTGCCCAAGGCGGATTCAGGAAAGAACCGGACTTTGCCGGTGACCACGGTTTTGGGTGCAGCTTGCTGCAGGGCCAGGTGCATTTTTTCCAGTCGTTGCCCTGGCATCAGGTCATCGGCATCCATGCGGGTGATGCAGGTGCCCTGTGCGTATTTCAGGGCTGTCTGGTTGGCTGCAATCAGTCCTTCCCCTTCATTTTGAACAATCCGGAACCGGGCATCGGCAGTTGCAAAAATTTCCATAATGTCCAATGAAGAGTCCTGGCTATGATCCTGTACCAGAATGCATTCCCAGTCTGTAAGGGTCTGCTGCTGTAAACTCAGCAGGCATTCGGCCAGCCAGGGTGCTGCGTTGCGGGCGGGAATGAGTATGGATACAGCAGGCATACCGCAAAGATGCGCACGGTATATCGTGCAGAAAATTGTTCATGTGTATTTGTTTTCTGCCAATTGAATGTATCTGGCATTTACTTGCACATCTATGCTTGATGCATTTTTTACCCCTGTTCCCCAGGAGATTTGGGCACCCCACCGTGGCAATGAAGAAAGTTTCGGTGGCAGGATTTCGGTACATGCACATGCCTTTCCCAATCTCAGAAACAAGAAAATTGTTATGATGGGCGATGGTTATCCGGCCGATGAAGTGCGCAAACAGCTTTACGGCTTGTTCTGGCGGTTTGATAACCTGGAAGTGGCTGACCTGGGCAACCTGGTAAATACCGGTGACGAAGTGAAGCAGCAGTTTGCCATGTCGGAGGCTCTGGGTGAATTGTTGCAGCAGGATTGTGTTGTGATTGTGCTCGGGAACAGACGTTCCGGAATCTATGCACAATACAAAGGTTACAGGCAAAGCAAAGAGCCGGTTGAAATTGTAAAAGTAAGCCCGGATGTGGATTTGGAAGAAGGTTCACCCCTCAGGCAGATTCTGATAGAGAAACCAGGTTATTTGTTTAATATTGATTTTATCGGAACACAGAATTATTACATAAGCAATCAGACAGCTGCCCTGCTTGACAAAATGTATTTCGAGAACCACAGGTTGGGTGAAATACGGGCAGCAATCGAAGAGACAGAGCCTATACTGCGCAGTGCCCACATGCTTATGTTTGATATGAATGCGATCCGCAGCAGCGATGCCCCCGGTACATGGCGCAATTCTCCGAACGGACTCTATGCAGAGGAGGCCGCAAGGATTTGCCGCTATGCCGGTATCAGCAATAAACTCAGTTCCGCTTATTTTTATGGGTTAAACCAGGAGGAGCCGTCTCAAACCACGCATGTGCTGCTGGCTCAAATGGTCTGGTATTTTATAGAAGGCGTTACAGCACGGTTTTATGACCATCCGGTACATAATCACAGCGATTTTCTCATTTACCGGAATCGACTGAGTTCTACCGGACACGAGATTGTATTTTATAAAAGCCGCAAAAGCAACCGCTGGTGGATGGAAATACCCCATCCGTACGAAAAGCATACTTTTTTTATCGGCTGCAGTTACAAAGACTATGAAATGGTGTGCGAAGACGAAATGCCCGACCGATGGTGGCGCGCCTATCAGAGATTGATGTGAATGAGACCCGCAAATCCGCTGAACGGATTTGCGCTGGTCGAATTCATCCCCAAACGCAGCGCAGCGGAGCTTCGGGATGAATGAACGGGCCGAAGTGGAACGCAGGCGCGGGTTTGATAAGTAATCCGCTGAACGGATTTGCGCAGACCGGATACCTCTGCCGCGTATTCTTCGGTCCCGTTAATAAACTACGGATGGGATGCCTGATACAATACCCGTATTGCTTGTTTATTCCTGCACAATTTGCACAAATTTGCGGAAATTGTTTTCAGTGATTTGTAAAATGTAAATGCCCGGTGAAGCATATTCCAGTTGAATCGCATACACATTTTCCATACGTTTTGTTGTTGCAGGTATAGGCCTGCCTTTTGTATCGAAAATTGTAAATTCCAATGGTGTATTAAATCCGGAAATGTAAAATACACGGTTGCCCGGATTGGGATACACACGAATATTTTTCAATGTTGAATTCTCTTCAATTCGTTTACTGACACCGTTTGAAAAATTTCCCCGGTAAATGCCAAAACTGGGTGAGGAAACATACAAAAAAGAATCATCTCCGCATATGTCAGAAATGTTGGGTGGATTAAATGGAATTCCGGCATTGGCCTCCTGCCATGATTCACCTCCATCATCAGACACATGCAATCCTTTGTTTGAAACCAAAAGAAGCTTGCCCTTCCAAATGAGAAGATTGTTCGCATAAAGCTGGGGTAAACCCTTGTTTTTTCTTTTCCATGTAAAGCCATCATCAGTGCTTTTAATTACAGAATTTATATTCCCCTTCTCAAAATTGAGTGCATACAAATCATTGCCAATATTTCCTGTAAAAATTAAATTTTTAAACAGCGAATCCTGCAATACTTTGAACGTTTTACCGGTATCTTCAGAGTAATAGGAATCGTCTGAAAAGGAACGATTGGCGATAAATATCCTGCCATTGTGGGTGAGCATTTTTCCGAGATACACACCTCCCAGAGCCGGTATCGGATTCAATGATCCGCCCGCTGACCGCTTCCAGGTTGTGTTTGTTGATGTCAGGAATGTGGTGTTTCCCAACTTTTCAATATCGTATGTATTGATATTGTATAATTGAGTAAAGTTCTGCCCTCCATTTGCAGAAATATATACTCCGCTGCTTCCAAACAGATAGGGCACATTTTCAATCTTCTTAAAGCCGGATTGAGTGCCCGGGCCTGTTCCCCCGGTATTCCATTTCATGCCGCGATCTGCACTCCAAACCAACCCCGGGTATAAAAAACCGACCGTGTCGCCATAGGTTACCATCCGTTCCGGTTTGATGATTGGGAGGCCCGCATGATGCCAGCGGCTGCCTTCGGTCCACTGGTAAATTCCGCCATATAAATCCGCACTGTTGTATGATACAAACAATTTTCCGGCATAACTTTCGATGTCTGATGCATTGTATGTGAATCCGATTCTCCCCATCGATTTCCAGGATTTTCCGGTATCAAAGCTCTTAAACACCTCATCATAGATTACGCAGTATAGGGTATCACCCATTTTGGTAAATCCTCTGGGGCCATTGTTGGATGGCAATCCCGCACTGTATTGTTTCCATGTGTTACCAGAGTCAGTACTGACCACCACACCCAGGGCAACTGTATTGTTGGCGGCATAAACAAATCTGCCGTCTGCATAAATGGAGTAAGCAGCATCAGTATGTGTTTTTGTCCAATTCAGCCCGTTGTCCGTACTATATTTTATTCCAGACACGCCTGCAGCCAGTATCCGGTTGCCAGTGGTAATCACTTCCCTGAAAGTTCCTGAATTCTCACTCAGACTCCAGTTTTTACCAGAGTCTATGCTCCTGAATAATCCTGCATCTGTTGCTGACACCAGTGTATGATTGACAGGGGTCACACTAAACACTTTGGTCACTCCGGCCATTGTGCCATAGCTCCATTGCTGCCCTTTGTCCAATGAATAATAGACCCTGTCTGAAGTGGCATCGTTAACAAATAAGCATCCATCCATTTCACAAATGCTATTTATGCTTGAGGGTGTTACGGGTAGTTGAGTCCAGGTTTTTCCTGTGTCTGTGCTGCGAAAGAGATAATGAAGCGGTTTGTTCAACCCGGCATATATGCCATTTGAACCTGCATAAAGGCAGGTTACGTTTCCGGTATTGGGGGTTACCTTAATCCACTGGGCAGAAGCTGGCATGAACAGTGCAAAAGCCGAGCATATGGCAAGAATGTGAAATTGCGTTTTCATGGCTGATATGCAAAGTTTAGCCATTCTTGCACGAAACACAGCACCTGCTGTCGAAATTTTACCCTAATTTTAACCTGAACATGATCTGGGTGATTTCAAACAATCGCAGACTAACAAGCGTTAACTTATTTGTACCTTTGCACCGTGGAACACATTTTTCATACACTGAAGATTGCCCGCACCGAATCTGAAACTGCGGACGCCAAGACCTTTTACCTTGAAATTCCGGAAGATCTGAAGGATTTGTACAGGTATACTGCAGGTCAATATCTAACTTTCCGTATTCATCAGAATGGCGAGGAGGTTCGCCGTTCATACAGCCTGTGCACCTATGAAGGCACCGATCCCCAGCCCGGCGTAACCGTGAAGAGGGTAGACGACGGTCGCATGAGCAATTACATGAACGACAATCTGAAACCCGGAGACAGTATTGAAGTGATGCCCCCGTTCGGTAAATTTACTGTAATTCCTGAGTCTGGTCGGAACAACCACTATGTGTTGTTCGCCGGTGGCAGTGGCATCACGCCCTGCATGGGGATTGCCAAAGCCGTGCTGAAAGATGAACCCGGAAGCCAGGTGAGCCTGGTGTATGCCAACCGGAATCCCGAGTCAGTTATCTTTAAAGACCAGCTGGCCAGTTTGGAAAAAGAACATTCCGGCCGTTTCAAAGTATACCACAATTACGATGCTGCGCCGCTTACCTGGTTCGGGCTCAAAGGATACCTGACCGAAGACAAGGTGGTGAATATTCTGCATCAGAAAATCGGGGGACGTTTTCCTGAATTCGGTTACTACATCTGCGGACCAAGCCCAATGATGGATATTGTGAAGAAAGGATTGGCAAAAGCGGGTGTCCCTTCATCAAACATACACAACGAGTATTTTGCAGCCCCGGTATCTGATAAAAAGGTGGAAGAAATTCCGGCACCACCGGCAGATTTTAACGGCAGTGCACAGGTAACTGTAAACGTGTATGGTAAAACCAAAACCATCACCTGCGATGAAAAGACCACCCTGCTGAATGCAGCCATGAAGAATGGCATCGATCCGCCGTATTCCTGCACGGTTGGGGTATGCACCACCTGCAGGGCAAAAGTGCACAAAGGGGAAGTGTATATGATGGAAAGGGAAGGCCTCACCGATGATGAAATCAACGAAGGATACGTTCTCACCTGCCAGAGTCTGCCCCGCAGCAGCGAAATAGAAATTACCTACGAGTAATCTTCTTGTTTCTGCCGTTTTCTTGTTGAATCCGTGGTTGGCAATGCGAATTTTTATGTTCCTGAATTTTGCATCAATCTATGGATAGCATACCTGCACGGGTTATAAAAGAAAATGTCTGGGAAAATGCCATGGACTGGAAGCAGTACATTGCATTGCTTGAAGAATTATTGGCAGAAGGCAGGACCACAGGCAATCAGCAAACTCCGGAAAGACTGGAGCATGCCCGCCTCAATGTATCCCGCATGCACCGCATTTTTCAGCATTTTACTCCCGATGGGAAAATCCTGAATGTTTTGCGGGAAAAAAGCGATGATATCCGAATTCTTTTTATTGTGGAAGGTTGGTGTGGGGATGCGGCACAGATTGTTCCGGCCCTTGAGAAAATTGTATCAGCTCGTGGTTGGGAATCGCGCTATATTTTGCGGGATGAACACCCGGAAATAATGGATATGTTTCTCACAAATGGCACCAAAAGTATTCCCGCAGTCCTTGCATTGAACAAAGAAGGCGATGTGCTCCGGAATCACTGGGGGCCGAGACCTGCCGTTTTGCAAAATCTGGTAAAAAATTGGAAAATGGAAATGAGCAAAACAGAATGGCACAAGCGATTACACACCTGGTATGCAAAAGACAAAGCTTATACTTTGCAGGGTGATTTTATGGAATGGGTAAGGGATTTGTAAAGGGGCGGTTCAATTGTCTGGCAACGGTATGACGGCGATGGAAGGTCATTCCATTCTTACATACTCTCTGATTTTGGTCAGCAAGCCTTTAAAATCTTCCGGCAATTCTGCTGTGAAAAACAGTTCTTTCCGGGTTATCGGGTGAATAAAACCCAGCTCGGCTGCGTGCAGCGCCTGTCGCGGCATTTGGTCAAATGCATTGGCAATAAATTGTTTGAATTTGGGCAATGCACTTCCTTTTCTGATTTCTTTTCCACCATACATTTCATCGCTGAAAATGGGATGGCCTATGCTGCTCATCTGTGCGCGGATCTGATGGGTGCGGCCGGTTTCCAGCCGGCATTCCACCAGACTGGCAAAATGATATTTCTCCAAAACTTTGAAATGTGTAATGGCCAGTTTGCCTTCTTCCTCCGTGAGATAGTTTTTTGATTTTCGCCGGTCTGAAGTATCGCGTGCCAGATAACCGCGGATGGTACCGGTGTCTTCAGCAGGTTCTCCCCATACCAGTGCGAGATAGCGACGGTGTATGCTGTGTTCGAAAAATTGTTCTGCCAGAAAACTCAGTGCAAAGTCGGTTTTCCCGATAACGAGCAATCCACTTGTGTCTTTATCTATCCGGTGTACCAAACCCGGCCTGTGGCTTGCATCTTTTTGCGGCAACTGTCCGAAATGGTAGACCAGTGCATTTACCAGGGTGCCGTTGTAATTGTTGTAGCCGGGGTGTACCACCATGCCAGCCGGTTTGTTTACCACCAGCAGCACTTCGTCTTCATACACAATGTTCAGGGGTATGTTTTCCGGTTTTACCTCGGTATCTCTGGGGGCTTCAGGCAATACAACCTGCACCTCATTGCCGGGTCTGATTTTGTAATTGCTTTTTACCGTTTGCCCATTCACCCTTACTGCACCCGCTTCGATACCTGCCTGTATTTTACTGCGGCTGGCATTGGCTATTTTGTGCATGAGCCATTTGTCTATGCGCATGGGTTCCTGACCGGGATCGGCCACAAAACGGTAATGCTCATAGAGCTCGGCTTCTTCTTCGCTGTAGGGTTCCTGTTCTGCCAATCGCAGCAAAGGTAAGGTTGAAAAAGCGGGTATGCCGGGATTCAGGGTCCGTGCAGAATTCTGGGGGCAGAATCCACGCGGTTGATGCTGTCTTTGGCGTATTCTTTCTGCAATCCTGTAATTACTGCATCCCGCAGATAATGCGCGGTTTTCATAGGGGGAAGTTTGCAGATTTCCTGCGGTACAAAACGCAGTTTGGGCATACCCAGGGTGGTGGCAATATAGTAATCGCGTCTGCTGTCGAATGGTTGGTTTTGAATGCGTGCCTGCAGCCATGCTCCATGGTGGTAGGTGATATTCATGCCTGCCACATACCAGTTGTCCGGGTTGCGCAGGGTGTAGAAAAGGCTGTCCATTTGTCTTCCGTTGAGTTTCAACACAATGATGGAGGTGCGATGGTTTTGCAATGGCAGTGCGGAGCACCAGTCTTTAATATGCAGAATCGGACCTGCCAGAGAAGTACGGATACTGCCCGGCGGAATCACAGCTGCATGGCAGGGCATTCCATACAGATTGAGAAGGTATTCACTAGCGTCTGCCAGACATTTGTCTGCCACCACATTTCCGAATGCAGTTTCTGTAAGGGTATCTTCAAAGGCACCGCACATTTGATTTAAACTGTCTGCCGGCAGCTTCGTGCAGTTGTCCAGTGTGTCTGTTTCTTCTGCCGGAGTAGTCTGGGCCGGGGTGTAGGAAATGTGCGGTGCGTGCCTCCACCACCCACAACCCATCAGGGAAAACAAGAGAGCCGGATACAAAAACTTATTCATTACACCACAAAGTTAGCATGTGAAGTGAATAAACATTGCGCCAACCTTTTCCTGTATTTTTGCAATCCATGGGTCTGAGGTGGATTTTGGCAGCAGCGTGTCTCCTTTCGAGTGCGAACCACCTGAATGCCCAGTGCTGGGAGTTGCTGATTTCTGAGTATGTATGCGGTACCGGAAACAATAAGGCCATTGAAATTTATAACCCACGCCGCGATTCTGTTTATTTGGGCAATTACCGTCTTACACGGTGGGAAAATGGCAATGCCATCTGGTCTGCACCATACAGTGATACCCTGAGTGGATGGATAGGGCCGAACGAGGTGAAGGTGTATGTGCCAGACCGCAGAGATACTGCCGCTACCGGTGAAGATACCGCAGTAGCCAAATCCCTTTTATTAAAAGCCGATGGTTTTCTGAGTAAGAATAAAAATCAGAACTCGGCGTTATGGTTCGACGGTGATGATGCCATCTGTCTTGAACGTAATTTTGGAGGAGTGTTTTTAGCCGTTGATATACTCGGAAAAATAGGGCAAAGACCGTTTATCAGTGGCAGTTCAGAAATTGCCGGATGGAGTGATTCGTTTCCGTTTTATACCGGAAAAGGAACCCAATATACCCGGCTTCATTCATTGATCAGAAAACCATATATCACCCGGGGAATCAATCAGAATCCCGTTTATTTTAATCCTTCTGTTGAATACACACACTGGCCGGTAAATACTTTTGATTCTCTGGGAACCCATCATTGTGACTGCAACAAATTTGCAGCGGGGTTGAAAGCATTGCCGGCAGAACCTCTGCAACTGTATCCGGTACCCGCTGCAGAATCAGTTTGGTTGAATACACCCGGGAATAAAGCCTTGGGGGGAATTCTGCAGGTTGTGGACAGCCACGGAAAAACGGTGCTGCAATGCACAATATCCGGATTCCCCTATCGTTTGAATGTTCAGCATTTGTCACCGGGGTTGTATCAGATTGTGTGGATCCGGGGCAATCAAAAGATGCTGCAGAGTCGTCTCATGAAATATTGACCAGAATGAACCAAATCGTAAAACAATTTAGTTGGCTGTTATTGCTGTTCGCCTTACACTCCTTCCCCTTTAAACTAAAGGCCCAGGCAATTTTGCCCTCTTTCTGGGATGTGGATCTGGTGAAATATCCGCCAGCCGGCTGGAAGCATTATTTGTCTGCAGGCAGCAGTACCAAAGTGTATACCTCCTTCAATTATTACAAGAGTGCACCGCAGGCATTGAGACTGGACGGTACAGGTGATTACGTGCAGGTTCAGTTTTCCGGGGTTGCGGATACTGTGAGTTTTTCCATCAGACATACCGGCAATGCTGTTCCCTATCAGGGTACTTTTACTGTGCAGGAAAGCACAACAGGTTCTTTGTGGACAACGGTAAAGGTATTTGACGGCAGCAACCTGACCAAGGTACACACAACAGAATTGGTTCGGTTAAAACCCGCATCACGTTATGTACGGTTTTACTATACCCAGAAGGTTTCCGGTTGGAACATTTCTCTTGACGATATTCTGGTAAAACCAGCTGCTCCCGGGCCCAAACCGGACATGCAGATTTCGTGGAAAGGCAAGCAGCGTGTGAATAATGAGGAAATACAACCCGGTAATGACACCTTGCTGGATCTGACAATAAAAAATACCGGCGGAAAAGATACATTAATCATTACAAGTGCAATTTTTGGTGGTACGGATGCATTGCAATTTGTTGTTTTAAACTCTTTGCCACTGAAAGTGAAAGCGGGCAGTTCAGCTACAGTGCAAGTGCGGTTCAGACCTTTGGGTGCAGCGGGTAGCAGAAAAGCAGTACTAACACTTTTGTCCAACGACAGTCTGAATTTGCCTTTTAAATTGAATTACAACAGCATAAAAGGAAATCTGGCTACAGAGCCGGTAATGGAAACAACCACCTTTAACTGGGTGCAATCCCGCCCTTGGTATTTGAAACTGAATATCATTGCCGGAAAAGCGGAAAAATATCTGGTGATGTTGTCCAAAGTGGATAATGCTGTTTCGCCCGCAGATAATACAATTTATGAACGTGGCATGGTCGTGGGGGATAACCGGATTATGTGGGTGGGACCTGAATCTGAAGTGGTTTTGGATCGGATTGAAGCCAATACTACATATTATGCCAAACTTTATGCATTTAACGGTTATGGAGGATTTGAGAATTATCTGGCAACCCCCGTTGGCACTACAAGTATAACAACCACAGGCCTCAATCCGGGCAGCTATTACAGTGGAATTGCGCCTTCAGATCCTGCATTTATTTCAAAATTGCAGGCCAGAGTGAAACCCCACTATCAGGTGGATTACAGCGATTATGATGTCACCATCGGTGAGGAATTTGAGGCATGGGATACCACAGGAGGCAAAGAGGTGGTGGAATGCTACTACAGCGGTCATCACCACACCTTCAAGCCTCCGCTGAAATTTGATACCATGAGCAGGGAACATACCTATCCTTACAGCTGGATGGGTGAAACCAACAAGGACAGCGCCAATTACAGTGATTTGCATATGCTGCTGCTGGTGCATCAGAATAAGGCCAATTCCATCCGCAGCAATTATCCATACAACAAACTCAAAACCGTGGATTTTACCTTCAAAGGCGGTAAACTCGGCAAAGACAGCAGCGGAAACATGGCTTATGAGCCCCGTGATGAAGCGAAGGGTTTGGTGGCGCGCTGCAATTTTTATGAATGCCTTACCTATCACAAACAGGCAGCTCCTTTTCTCATTCCAAGCACCGCAGGTGGCAATACACGGCTTCAGGATCAGGCTGTTCTGAAAAGGTGGAATCTGGCTTTTCCTCCCTCCAACAGAGAAATTGCAAGACACGAGTTTGTGGTCAACCAGCAGGGAAACCGCAATCCGTTTACAGACAATCCGAATTGGGCCTGCTATATCGATTTCTCAAACATGTCGCACATAGCCGGTGGCAATTGCAGCCAAACCACCTCCGTGCCGAAGTCCGATATCCGAAAGGTAGGTGTGTATCCCAACCCCGCCAGAGACAGGGTGAAACTGGACCTGTCCGCATTTCACGGCAAACCCTGCACCATACGATTATACAATGTACTTGAACAAACCGTGCTGGAAACACGATCAACCGGAAGTAAGCATGAGATTAGCCTGAACGGCATTGCCGCCGGATCCTATATGCTGGAAGTGAGCAGCGGAGGGTCTGTTGCCATTGAAACCCTGATAAAAAATCCCTGAACTGAGGTCAAATCCGATTTTTGGCATACATTTGGCTGACAAAAGGTAAATGGCGCCGCCGATTTTTATTGCCCTTTCTGCCCTTGTGGTTTCCATCTTCCCAGGAATGCGGACAGACAGTGATAAACTTTTGAATCTGTTCGGTGCCGGCAAAACCAAAGAAATTGCAGCCTATTTTAACCCCAGTGTGCAATTGACAACCCCCGGAAAAGAGGGTGTGTATTCCCGTTCTCAGGCCCGTATGATTCTGGCCGATTTTTTCTCGGAAAACACCCCTGCAGACTGCAAATTGCAGAATCAGGGAAACAGTGATAACGGCGCGCATTTTCTGATTATGAACCTCAAAACGTCCCAACAGGACTTTAAAGTGAGTCTTTTTTACCGGGGTTCCGGACAAAGCATCCGGATTCATGAGTTGAAAATAGAAAAATAGGCTCAATTTTGCAGCCTATGGATTTTCGCAGTCAAGAAATTCTGCATCTCATCGATCTGTGTCTCCGCGAAGATTTGGGCAATGGGGATCACTCTTCCATCGCCTCAATTCCTCAGGGTACAATCGGTCATTCACGTATTTTATTCAAGCAGGATGGTGTTCTGGCCGGTATAGAGCTGGCTCGCGTTATTTTGCACCAGTTGGACGCTGGCATATCGCTTACAGTTCACAAGCGGGATGGCGACCATATTCCTTCAGGTACCATCGTGGCGGAAGCTGAAGGTAGTGTGCATAGTTTGCTGGCCGCAGAAAGGCTATTGTTGAATTTCATGCAGCGCCTGAGTGGAATCGCAACCCAAACCGCTGAGGCAATGAACCGGCTTAAAGGTTATCATACACAGATTCTTGACACCCGCAAAACCACACCCGGATTGCGGTTGCTGGAGAAATGGGCCGTAAAGACAGGAGGCGGTGCAAATCACCGGATAGGACTGTATGATATGATTATGCTAAAAGACAACCATGTGGATTCAGCCGGAGGAATTCGCCCGGCCATAGAACGAACGCTGGCTTATTTGCAGCAGAACAATCTGGATTTGCGCATAGAAGTTGAAACACGCAATCTGGCGGAAGTGGACGAAGTATTACAGACAGGCGGTGTGCACCGGATTATGCTGGATAATTATACCCCGGAACAGTGCAAAGAGGCCGTGAAACGCATAAACGGACGGGCTGAAACCGAAGCCAGTGGTGGTATACATCTGGACAATCTGGTAGAATATGCCCAGTCTGGTGTGGATTTTATATCTCTGGGTTATCTCACACACAGCGTAAAAGCCCTGGATATCAGCATGAAAACCCATATGCTCTGATACTGGCATATTCTTTGACACTTGATAAATATCTTTGTACGATGATCAGACCCGGGCTTTTTATACTGATTCCCATTGCAATAACAGGGCTGAGTGCCTATTGCGGTGAAAGCAAACAGGTTGTCGCGAAATCTCAGGATACGCAGACAGTGGCTGCAGCGCCAAAGACGGTGTTGCAAACCGTGGAAAAAGACAATCCAACAGATACCACGGCTCCGGCCAGCACCATTACCTGGCTGGATTTTGAATCGGGTTATGCCAAAGCAGCAAAGGAAAATAAAATCCTTCTGATTGATGTATACACCGATTGGTGTGGCTGGTGTAAAGTAATGGATCGCGAAACGTATACCAATGCGGAAGTGATTCAGGCAGTGAATAAAGATTTTGTGACTGTAAAGTTGAATCCTGAAAAGAACCGAACCTACAAATTCGGTGACAAATCCATGGCTGCCGATGAGTTGCATGCCTGGCTGGGTTATGGCCGCACTTTTGGATACCCCACAACCTATTTTATGATGAAGCCCGGAAGCACAGAGGAACGGTACTCGCAAGCCGGATATCTGGAGGCCCCGCAGTTTATGAAAATACTCACAATCGTCCTGGGCAAGAAAAGCTGATGGGGCGACGAAATCCCGGAACCAGGATTCTGGAACAAGTGGTCATTGGCCCTGCGGTATCCGAGGGCAATTGTATAAGCCGTATAGGGGAGCAGGTTTTGTTTGTAAAATATGCAGCACCCGGAGACGTGGCCGATGTGCAGGTAACCCGTTTCAAAAAGAACTTTATGGAAGGAAAAGTGCTGAAAATACATTCGGCATCTCCTTTACGCACAGAACCTTTCTGCGCCCATTTCGGCACCTGTGGCGGTTGCAAATGGCAACATCTGGATTATGGAGAGCAATTAAAAAGCAAGCAGCAGCAGGTTACAGATGCCCTCGAACGCATCGGCGGATTGAGTGGGTTTGAAGTATTGCCCATTGTCGGCAGCGGACAGATTGCGCATTACAGAAACAAACTGGACCTTACCTTCAGTCACAGGGCCTGGCATATTGAATTTAATCCCGAAAATCCTCAGGATTATTCAGCACTGGGATTTCATATTCCCGGAAGGTTTGATAAGGTTCTGGATATTGAAAATTGCCATTTGATGCCTGCCTACGTCAATGTAATACAGCGGGGAATTAAGAAGTATTGTGACGATAACGGGTATGAATTTTTTGACCTTTACCATCAAACCGGATTTCTGCGAAACCTGCTGCTTCGGTGCAATGCGAAAGGAGAATGGATGGTGCTTGTGGCCTTTGCCCGCGAGGATGTTGCATTGCGTGAAAAATTGTTGAATTACATAAGGGATACATTTGAGAACATTGCCTCTTTGGTTTATGTAATCAATGAGAAAAGAAATGATACGCTGGCAGATTTGATTGTGCATACCTATTCCGGACAGGACCATTTGATTGAAGAGCTCGAAGGGCTTAAATTTAAAATCAGACCCCAGAGTTTTTTTCAAACCAATACCAGGCAAGCTGAAATATTGTACCGCATTACGCGGGATTTTGCCGCACTTTCCGGAGAAGAAAAAGTATATGACTTATACACCGGAACGGGTTCCATAGCCCTTTTCGTGGCTGCTCAGGCCCGCGAAGTCATCGGCATTGAATATGTGCCTGAGGCCATTATGGATGCACATGAAAATGCTGAAATGAATGGGATTGCTCATGTCCGTTTTTTTGCAGGAGATATGAAGCAGATCCTTACACCGGAATTTATCCGTGAGCAGGGCAGACCAGATGTAGTCATTACCGATCCGCCAAGGGACGGCATGCACCCGGATGTGGTGCAGAGATTGCTGGAAATGGAGGCAAATCGCATTGTATATGTGAGTTGCAATCCAGCCACACAGGCAAGGGATGCCAGATTGCTTGCAGAAAAATATACCCTGGTAAAAGTTCAGCCTGTAGACATGTTTCCCCATACCCACCATGTTGAAAATGTAGGGTTGTGGGTGCTGAATGAATAGCGCTGCACAATTTTTATTCAGATTCATGGTTTATATTTGACCATGTTGCCTTTGAAATGTTGGCTGATTTTGCCATGTATATTCATATGCTGCGGGCGGCAGAATACGGCAAAGTCAGGGCCTGACTCTGCATTGGATTCCGGCAGGACTTTGGCCTCAGACTCCGCCGAAAGCACAGAAACACACTGGAGACCCGGCAAAATGGAGTCACTCCGTGTTGCAGTGAATGAAGTGTTCAGCGCGCTTTCCAAAAGGGATACTGCAGTGGTACAGAACTACATACATCCGGTTTACGGATTCTGGATGATTGTGAGGCCCGGTGCCATAGATTATCTTGTGCATGAAAAAACGCTTTCCCGGGGGTGGACCAAATCCGGAAGAATAGGCAGGCTGGACTCAGTGTTGCCTTTGCAACTGGGAAAGGCACCTGTATTTCATTGTGAAACGAATACCTGGAACCGCGCTGGTTTCTTTGTGGATACCCTTCGCAACGATAACCGGCTCCTGCAGGTGGTTCAATTTTTAAATGAACAACATCTGCAAAAATTTACCCCTGTTGAGATTAGCAGCATATATACGTTACTCGCTACGGATGTGAAAGTGGTGTATACGAAGGACAGGGAGGATTTGGGTGTTACGTTTCAGTTGAGTTGGATTGGCGGCCGCTGGTGGTTGTCCGTACTCAACCTGGTTGAGTCTGACTGCAGTGCATAAATTGAATAATTGATGTAACATTGCAATCTTATGCGCTGGATTACCGGACTTTTTGCCATTGCCATGCTGGCTTCATGTGTCACAGCCTACAAGGGTGAAACCATTATTCTGCCTACTGTAGACTCTGCCCATAAATATGCCCTGCAGGGTGGATTCAGTCATTTGCAGTTTCAGTTGAGGCTGAATAAAACGATGACAGCAGGCATGCAGTTTAATTTTCCAGGTGGTCGGATGTTTTTTACGGACACCAACCGCACCGGTAAAAATACCTTTCAGGAAGTGCGTTTTTTTGGCGGATATCAGATGCCACCGCGGGAAGGGAAGCGCAGCTATTTTTTTGGATACGGTGGTCTGGGTTTTGGCAACTGCAGATATACCGAAAATTACCGGCTCCCTTCGCAATCTGTGGACTCAGCCAGGATTTCTTTCAGTTCCGGTTTTCAGAATGTGTTTATTCAGGCTGGGTACAAAGCCAGCCTGGGCGGTAAAGTCTGGCTTGTACCCCATTTGGGCGCAAAGGTGGTTACATTTAACAATGCTAAAATTACCCGGGTTGTACAGGGTGCAAATGATTTGTACAGTTCTCCCATATTTTTAAAAGACCGGCAGATTCCCATGCAATTGGCACCCGTTATTTCGGGTGGTTGCAGCCTGCTCAGAAGCGGAGAAAGAATGGATTATTTCCTTGATTTTACGGTTCACAACGGGAATTATATGTTTCAGCGCCTGACCTCCCGGTTTGGTCTGGGATTTCATTTTTGATTCCAATCACAGAATAATTCTTTATGTTTGTTTATGGAATTGGCCAATGTAGACATCATTAAGATCCTGGGATACGGATTATCCGGCTTTGCATTTTTACTCGTTTTTCTGGCATTTATGCTACTCAGAAAAGAGCAGGATAAACCAGAACCCCGCAAAATGATTGTTCAAACCATCTGGATGTTCATGGGGCTATGTCTCACCCTCAGTTTGGTGGTGGGGCTATTGTCAATCCCCATCATCAACAGCAACAATGAAAAGGAGAAAGCCATTGCAAAACTTACTTCCAATCTGAGTGTAAACCGCAAAGCAGATAGCATTGATGCCAGTCTGGATAAACTGAGCATACGTTTAGCCCAGTTACAAAAAATTGACACCAATTCGATTGTGGCAGCAGAGAAAGACATCGCTGGCAGCTTTACAGAAATTGAAGATGAATTGAATACAAATCAGCCGGATAATAAAGATGCCTTACAGAAAGTTCAAACCACCAAGGCCCAGGTAACTCAGGATTTAGGCAAATTGAAAGATCCGAATCAAAACAAAGATACCTTGAAAGCCGCCATGGCACGGATTCAGATTCGGACAAATGCAGTAAAAATGTTGTCTTTTCCCATCAAACCATTGGTAGATCCCGAGGCAAAAACTCCCTGATTTATTTGTTAAAATTTTCACATTTCCGACATAATCTTTTGCATTTCTTCCGGTTTGAAAAAGGCTGCCAGATGTGTGCCCGGAAGAAATCCTCCCGAAAGTCTGTTGGACAAGGTAACCACACATTTATCTGACGTAAAACAGAAATAAAAATTGGCCCGGAATCCGTGCCACCACCCGGTATGAAATATCCAGTCCTCACCAAATATTTCCCGCCGTCTCCAGCCCAGACCATAGTCAGATTCGCCACGGGCATGGCTCCACCGCACACGTGTCATCACCGTTCGCATGACTTCCGGGAATAATGTATTATCCCGCAGCCCACGGTAAAACCGAAATAAATCAGACGCGGTACTTACAATATTTTTATCGCCATAGGTGCCATCCTGATAATCATCGGGGAAAACAGCACCATTGCCATAATGACCCTGAACGGGCATTCCCAGCACAGATTCTCCCGGAGAAAGTACACGGGTTTGCAGCATTCCCAGCGGTTTAAAAATCAATTCCTGTAACAATGCAGGATATGGTTTTCCAGAAATTTTTTCCAGTATGGATGCCAATAAGACAAAGTTGGTATTTACATAATGGTGTTTTTTCCCGGGTGCAAACCAAAATGGAGGTTTTTTTTCAGCAAACAACTGAATAACCCCTGCATTGGTCAACAATCCCGAACTGTCTGTGCGGTGATGATCTGCAAAAAAGACGTACTCCGGAATGCCGCTGCTATGGCTGAGCAGGTGTTCTATGGTTACAGAATGATAAGGCAATTCCGGAAAAAAGTGGCGCAGACTGTCGCTGAGTTTCAGTTTGTTTTTCAATATCATCTGCATCACTGCAGTAGCACAAAATGGCTTGCTGAGTGAGGCGATTTGCATGGGCATTTTCAGGGTTAATGCGTGCGCAGAATCTGCACTGCCTGCGCACCATTGATAGAAACTGTCCCTCTGATACACGAGTGTGCTGCCGCTGTATTGCCAGCGTTGATGCATGGTTTGAAAGTAGCCTGCGATGGCAGCCTCCCGATCTTTGGAAAAATGAAGGGAACTGTCTATGGATTCAACCTGCAAATCATTCCGGGTTGAATGATCAGAAGTCTTTTTTGCAGCCTGTGTGCACGCAGAAATCAGCAAAAGATAGGTATAGATGCCAGGCCGGTACAAGACCCGCAATATATACTTATCACTCAAATTCAGGCAAAGGACTGCTGCACAATTTCCTGTTGCTCGCGGTCATGCACCTTTTTGAATCCGGTAGCCGGGCTGGCACTGGTTTTTCTGCCGATATAACGCAGATTAACCGGGAAATCATAGCGTGCAAGATGCAGCCAATATCCCTGATTGCGCGGTTCTTCCTGTACCCAGCAGAATTCGGCACCGCTGTATTTCTCGAAAATATTTTTCAATGTCCATTCGGGCAGCGGGTATAATTGTTCAATACGCACAATGGCTACGTCGGTATGGTTGTCTTTTTCTTTTTCTGCAAGCAGGTCGTAGTATACTTTGCCAGTGCAGAAGAGGACTCTGCGCACTTTGCCGGTTGTATTGCGGTCATCGATGAGTTCCTGAAACTGTGCTTCACTGAATTCTTCAGGGCTGCTGATGCATTTGGGATGGCGAAGCAGGCTTTTCGGACTCATGATGATGAGGGGTACCTGGAAATTGCGTTTCAACTGTCTGCGCAGTGCATGAAACAGGTTTGCCGGAGTACTGATGTTCATGACCTGCATATTCCCGCCGGCACACAGTTGCAGATACCGTTCGGGCCGGGCACTGCTGTGTTCCGGGCCTTGTCCTTCATACCCATGGGGCAGGAGCAGGGTAAGCCCGCTGAATTTGCCCCATTTGGCTTCTGCGCTGGAAAGAAACTGATCGAAAATAATCTGGGCACCGTTGGCAAAGTCACCAAACTGTGCTTCCCACAGTGTTAAGCCATTCGGGGTGGATGAACTGTACCCGTATTCATAACCCAGGGCGGCGTATTCACTCAGCAGGCTGTTGTATACCGAAAAGCGGGCCTGTCCATCTCTCAGATGCTGCAGGGGAATGTATTCCTGTTCACTGTCTTCTTTTTTCACCACGGCGTGCCGGTGACTGAATGTGCCCCGTTCCACATCCTGCCCGGCCAAACGTACGGGATGTCCTTCGTCCAGCAATGTAGCATAAGCCAACAATTCGCCCATGGCCCAGTCCAGTTTGCCTGTTTCCAGCATTTTCCGCCGGTCGGCAAACAGGTTTTGGACTTTCTTTATAGGCTGATTGTCTTCGGGAATGTGCGTTACGGCCTGTCCCAGACTTTGTAGCTTTTCCCAGGCAACAGCCGTTTGTGTTGGGTTTTCGAAATCTTTAATACCGGGATGCTGAAAACCTTCCCATAATCCTGCTCCACTGGCCGGACTGGGTTTGTAATCCCCTTTGGCTTCCTCAAACTTCTCCTGCAACAGTTCTTTAAACTGCACTTCCATTTCACGGGCCAGTTCAGCATCAATTTCACCACGGTTCAGCAGTTTTTCCTTGTAGATCTCGCGGATATTCGGGTGCTTGTCTATGAGTTTGTACATGACCGGCTGGGTAAATCGCGGCTCATCGCCTTCGTTGTGTCCGTACTTGCGGTAGCCCAGCAGGTCTATGAATATGTCGCTGTTGAATTCAAGCCGGTAAGCCATGGCCAGTTTTACAGCATGAATCACGGCTTCAACATCGTCTCCGTTCACATGCAATACCGGGCACAGGGTTACTTTGGCTACATCGGTACAGTAGGTACTGGTGCGTGCATCCTGATAATTGGTGGTGAATCCGATCTGGTTGTTGGTAACCACATGGATGCAACCACCTACATAGTACCCTTCCAGGCCACTCATCTGCACCACTTCATAAATGATGCCCTGCCCGGCCACAGCCGCATCTCCGTGAATCAGGATAGGGCAGATCCGCCGCACATCCCCGGCGTATTTGCTGTCCAGCTTTGCCCGCACCAGGCCTTTCACCACCGGATTCACAGCCTCCAGATGGCTTGGGTTGTCGGCAAGGCGAAGATGTACCTTTTTGCCGCTGGCAGTATCAACATCGGTGCTGTACCCCAGATGGTATTTCACATCTCCTTCAAAATCTTCATCCACTTCGTTTTGAAATACCTTGCCTTCGAATTCACCGAAAATGTCGCTGTATTTCTTGTTGAACACATTGGCCAGCACATTCAGACGTCCGCGGTGGGCCATGCCCATCACAAACTCTTCCACACCCAGTCCGGCACCGTACTGAATCACGGCGTCCAGCGCGGGAATCAGGCACTCCAGGCCTTCTACAGAGAATCGTTTTTGCCCGATGTATTTGGTATGGATGAAGTTTTCAAACACCGTAGCCTGGTTCAGTTTCTTCAGGAAATGGCGTTTTTCATCCACGGTGAGGTCCGGGTTGTTGCGGGTTTTTTCAAACCGGGTCTGCAGCCATTCCCTTCTTCTGGGGTCGCGGATGTAGCTGAACTCACAACCAATGCTCTGGCAATAGGTTTGTTGCAACAAGGCCACGATGTCTTTGAGTGTGGCAGGGCCGAGTCCGACCTGCGTGCCGGCCTGAAATACCGTTTCCAGATCAGCAGTCTGCAATCCAAAGTTTTCAATATCCAGGGTGGGCGTATACTGCCGGCGTTCCCTCAGGGGGTTGGTTTTGGCAAAAAGGTGGCCACGCTGCCGGTAGGCATTGATCAGGTTCAGAACGCTGATCTCCTTCTGGGCATTTTCACTGACCCCACCGCTGGTTTCAAACTTGTGGGCGCCCAGGTCAAATCCTTCAAAGAATTTTCGCCAGCCAAAATCTACCGATTCCTTGTCGGCTGTGTATTGCTGGTACAGGTTTTCAAGGGCTGCCGGGTCGGCGTTGAGCAGGTATGTAGGGTCAGGATGAGACATGTGTTGAATCGGGCCGCAAAATTAGTGAATGATTGCTGCATCCCTATGGATTTTTCGGTGAGTTGAAAAGGGAGAAATCTAACCCCGGGATTAGGGTGAAAATCAAATACGCCTGTTTGGGCCGGATTACTTTTTTAAATACTTGTTAAGGTGCTTCCGCGGAATCAGCAGATCGGTGCCGCCTTCTGAGCAGGAAGCTATCTCACAGTTGTTGTAAATGAAAAGCAAACCCTCCGTGGTGAAACCAAAATTCTGGCACAATTGGAAAGGGCCACCGTTAAACCATCGTTCGAATGGATGCTCTTCGTCCGGTATATTTTTTTCTGTGCGAAAACGGGCTTCTGCCAAACGCAGCAGAGCCAATGTGTCGGTTACCAATTCCTGCCACCGGCAAATCCTTGTACCCTTGTGTTTAAAAAATGTTGCAAGTTGGGTTTTGTAGTGAACCGTTTCGCCCCCCACATAAGATTCATTGTCGATTTGTATTGTAAGCCAGCACCGGTCTTCGAAAATTACTTTCATATCAGATATTGAATACCAGTTGTTTGTGCTGCTGTAAAAGCTGTCGGTGCGGCTTGGATTGACAGCATCCTGCTGCCAGGCTTGCCGGAATGCAAGGTTTTGGTTTTTGATTTCATCGCGGAAACTGTCAGCATCGCTATAAGCTATGCCAGTGCTGATTTCTGCAAGATGCTGGTTGATTTTAAGTGCAGCTTTGCCCCGGTTGGTACACCAAATGAATTGCTTGTGAAACTGGCAATTCAACAAGGTTGAGTCATCAAACTTTTCTGTGTAGTGGCTGTTTAAGGTGTCGGACTTCCATCTTAGAGTTCGTTGCTTCTGACTCTGTGCCTTGGTAAAAACACAAATCAGCATCACGAAAAATAGCTGAGATTTCAATATATGCATTAATCCGGAAAGAGATATTGATTCACCGAGAACCAGGCATATACCACCACCACGGCAAAAAGAAATGCATCAAAGCGGTCCAGGGCCCCTCCATGTCCGGGTATTACGTTGCCGCTGTCCTTGATTCCAGCCTTGCGTTTCAGGGCGCTTTCAAAAAGGTCTCCTGCGGTACCGGCCACACTCACCAGCATGCCCAGCACCAGTCCGCTGATGAGTCCGAATTCCCAGATGTACCCGAGCAGTGCTCCTGCGGCAGCGGTAAGCAGCACCCCACCCATAAATCCTTCCAGGGTTTTTTTAGGGCTCAATGCTTCATACAGTTTGCGTTTTCCCACCGCCCTGCCCACCAGATAGGCAAAGGTATCGCTGCTCCAGGTAAGGATAAAAACCATCATGGGCAGTTGCCAGTTATATACGCCTTCCCCTGTTTTGAGGAAAAGCAGGCATGGCACCGATATGTAGAGTAATCCGAAGGCCATGGGCGAAACCTGGGTGAGGATTTCAATGCCGGACCGGAAGAGGTGCAGGCAGAAAAACAGAATGAGCAGCAGCCCTGCAGTGCTGATGAGCAGGGTTTCCCAGGGAACGGAACCGGAATGGAAGTGCAGGAATTCCGGTACATGCGGGTGCATGGCCAGCACCATGAAATTCAATGTCAAAGCGATGGTTGTGCTGAGCCAGCCGCCGGCTTTCTGCATGCGCAGAAATTCCAGCACACACAGTGAGCTGATAACGGCAGTAAGTGCAAATTGGCCTTTGAAGCCAGCCAGCAGGGAGAAAACCACCACAGCCACATACACAGCACCCCAGATGGCCCTTACCCAGAAATTACTCATGGCTTGTATTGTTTTTAGCCCGTATTCTCAGCCAGTTCAGCAGCAACCAAAACAGTGGAATGGCACAGAACGCAGCATAGAAACCAGGAAGTATGAAGTCGTCGTATGCGCCGGTTATTCCTGTTTTTTCGAAATGACGCAAACTGAAATAGTGGAGCACGATGGAAGTGGCATTGAACAAAAAATGCATGATGACCGAATACCAGGTTGTTCCTGTTGCATAGGTAACGATTCCGAACATGATACCCATGAGGAAAATGGCCGGCAGCTCATAAAAGCTCAGATGCAGCAGGGCAAAAACCGTGGCCTGCAGGAAGATGGATGTGCCGGCTTTGCCGGTGATGCGAAAAAAAATACGTTGCAGGATACCCCTGAACAACAATTCTTCTGTAAAGGCTGGAAGCAGTCCTGCAAGGAAAAGGCAGAGCATCAATTCTCCGGGGGTTTGCATATCCAGCAGTGTGCCCATGGTATCTTGCCGGCCACTGTCCAGCTTCTCTGCCAGATAATGAAGGGTTTGTGGCCAGTGAATATGCCTGAACCAATCTGTAAGCCAGTTTACGCATACAATGGACAGGACAACCATGGCCAATGCCTGCAGGATTTGCGACAGGCGCACAGGCTTGTTCCAGCCTGCAATCTGACTTGCCGGTATTTTATTGATGAAAGCAAACAGCAGGGCGGGCAACAACATACTGCCGGTAAATGCGATAAAGTTGCTGAGCCGGTAAATGTTAATCGACAGTGCTGAGCCATCCGGAGCATTGATAAGCTGTCTTACTTCGGCCAGGCTTTGTCCGTAAACGAGGGCACTGATAGCCAGTGAGAGGTAAGAAAATACAATCTGGAACAGAAATATAAAAATGAGCACAAATGCCAGCCCCCAGAGGTTGTAAAACGCACCCTGGGAGAAGAGACGCAGATTCTGTTTATCCTCCATTACCGGACTGCAAACCTAAGGGAAATATCGGAAGGGATATCCAAATCCTGCCGCATGCATACAATGGACTAACTTTGCCGTGCAATTCATGGTCCGGATAGCCGACATAGAACTGGGAGAATTCCCTCTGTTGCTTGCTCCCATGGAGGATGTAAGTGACCCTCCTTTTCGTTTTGTGTGCAAGCAGCATGGTGCGGATCTGATGTATACAGAGTTCATCAGCTCCGAAGGTCTCATCCGCGATGCCATCAAGAGCCGGCAGAAACTGGATATTTTCGACTATGAACGCCCCATTGGCATTCAGATATTCGGGGGTGATGAAGAAGCCATGGCTCTTTCAGCCCGCATTGTAGAGGCAACACAGCCCGATTTGCTGGACATCAACTACGGTTGTCCTGTGAGCAAGGTGGTGTGCAAAGGGGCCGGTGCGGGTGTGCTGAAGGATATAGACCTGATGGAAAGACTGACCCGTGCTGTGGTAAAAAGTACAACCCTGCCGGTGACCGTTAAAACCCGTCTGGGCTGGGACGACAGCAGCAAAAACATCATGGAAGTGGCTGAAAGGCTGCAGGATGTAGGTATCAAAGCGCTGACCATTCATGGCCGCACCAGAGCCCAGTTATACAAGGGTGAGGCGGACTGGACCCTGATTGCCGCAGTTAAGAACAATCCGCGGATTCAGATTCCCATATTCGGGAACGGGGATATTGACAGTCCGCACAAGGCGCTGGAATACAAAAACCGGTATGGGGTAGATGGCATCATGATTGGTCGGGCAGCCATCGGTTATCCCTGGATATTCCGTGAAATCAAACATTTTTTGCAAACGGGTGAGATTCTTCCCGGCCCAACACTGGAAGAAAGACTTGACGCATGCCTGGCGCATTTTGAAAAAAGCCTGCAATGGAAAGGCCCAATTGTGGGGGTGGTGGAAATGCGCAGGCATTATGCCCATTATTTTCGCGGACTGCAGGATTTTAAACCGTACCGGACCCGGTTGGTAACGGTGCGTGACCCCGATGAAATCAGACAAATTCTTGCTGAAGTGAAAGACGTATATGACCCTGCAACGGTCTGATTTATTTCAGTTCGGCAAGTACCGTAAGCGCTAAATCTTCCGATTCTATGCTTACCTGCATGCCCGGGTAAATTTTGTTTCTTTTCCGCAATTCCGTTTGCCCGTTTACCTGCACTAGTCCTTCTTCAATGCAGGCATTTGCTTCTGAACCGTTTTCCACCCACCCGGCAAGTTTGATCAGTTGGTTCAATTGGATATATTCTGTATGTATGGCTATTTCCTGCACTATTTCAATATTTCGGGGTGTTTTTTTACCTCTTCATTTGCACTGGACATGAGTTTGTCTGTGGCCTGTCCGCTTAGTTGCCAGCCCAGAGGCAATATGGTTCCAATATAAAAAGATTTGCTTCCGGCAATGGTGCTTATCAAAGGTGGCCGCTGAGTTTTCATCCCGTTTTTATTTACAATGAATTCGTAAAAAAGGGCAGGGTTATTCAGGGTTTCAGCTTTGGCCTTCTGCAGGAATGCTCCGGTATTTCCGTTTAATCCCGCGCCGGCAATCATTTTCATGAGTGAACCGTTTTGTCCCAGTTTTTCATAGGCTTTTACATCATGGGCTGTCATGGAATTGGCTATGGAAATATAACGGAACCGGATATGATTCAGCCAGGAAGAATCTGCAGGATTTGATTTCAATCTGTCTTCAATGATTTTTTGCAGGGCATGACAAACTTCCATACTGCTGCGGATGCCTGAATTTTCTGTCATGCCTCCATCGTGAAAATACGCATTGGTTTTGGTTCGGGCTGCAGGACTTATCAGGGGAAAACGAGCTGTTAAAATGGCTGCAGTACTTAAATTGAAATGCATGGTTCCTGCTTGTTCTGTGGCATTCATCCGGCCCTCGAGATCAGCAGGTTTGAAACGGAACGGAGCTATCAGTGCAGACTGTCCGGACTGACTTTCAGAGGTATTGAACAGTAAGGCTGGCAATTGTCTTTTATTGTCTTCACTATAAATATTAAAATAATTGCGGGTAAGTCCGGGAGCATATTTTTCCCAGTTTTTTTCCTGCAAAATATCGCGGTCATTCCAGTTGTCATTAAACATGGAGATGAAATCTCCGGCCACCAGTCCCAGCAGCACCGGACTGAGGTAATCTTTTCGCATCAACTGGTAAATCTCATCGGTGCTCCGCAGTTTGCCTGTTTTCTGCAAATCACTTACGGCGCAAACGGCGCCAAGGCTGCTGCCAGAGGCGGTACTCATGCTGAAAACGTGAGGGATGATTGACTCTTTGTGCAATTTCTGATATTCACCATCAAGCTCTCTCAGGGTAAAATAGAAATAGGCCGATGCACGTATACCACCTCCATGACCATTGATAAAATAAACGTCGTAATTTTTCTTTTTTTCTATTTCATTTTTTCTGGCATTCAGCCACTGATTCATGTAGGTTTCCATTTCCGGAACCTGAGTGGTTTTGCATTTTTCCGATCCTTCTCGCAAACGGTAGGTATTGTTGTCTATGAGGGAATAGAATACAGCAACAAAGACAAACAGTATCACCACATAATTTGCGCCGGTGCGCCATCCGGCAATAATTAAAGCAGACAGAACAATTTCATACAGCACGAAAATCATAGACAAAACGGGAAGCAGATACTGGCAGTAGTTGATGGCGAGAGTGAAATTAAGAATCAATATAACAACTCCGAGTAAAGCAAAAACCAAACTGGCATAGAATACAGGCTTGTTTACTTTTTCTCTGGACAGATCAATTCCCAGGAACCGGATGGGTTTGTCTGAATTTCTTGCAGATTCATTGCGCACAGAGGTGAAAAAGGCAAAAAACAGGGAAAGGTCAATCAGTGCAATGGCAAACCATTTGATACTGTATATGCTGCCATCATTGAGCAGGTACATTGCCAGCAGAATGAATACCAAAAATCCGAGAAAAAGATTGCTTGCCCACTGTGGAATTCGTCGTACAATCTGATTGAATACATCGTTTTGAAACAGGTAAAAATAGATTCCCGAGATGAGCAGGAGCATAAGCTGTGGGTCAAAGAATTTGGCAAAAGGTGTGCCCGGATGCGTGATGGCGGTAACATTGAGTAGAGCACAGGCAGGAATAAGAAAAGTGAGCACACCAAACATGCGGGGAATGGCGATGTAAAACTGCGTGTAACTGGCGCCAACCATCCGTTTTTGCAAACCCGGATTGCTCCAGTTGAAATCGGAATAAAAATTGCTGAGTGGCCCTGTGGTTGCGATTTCTTTGTTTTGTGAGAATTTGCTGAAATGCCAGTTAAAGATGGCAAAAAATGAAACCACAAAGCAGAATATAACAACCGAAAGGTCGTATTCATTGAGATTGATGAGCAGGTTTTGTCCCTGGTCCGAAAGAAAGAATACTCCATAGAGCAGTACTATGGCTACGGTTTGAACGATATTTTCACGTAAAACCGCCAAAAAGCCACGAACGAATTCAGTAATAACAACCAGGTACGACGCGATAATCCGCAAATAACACAACCACTTGAACACAGAAACCAGGAACATCATATTCAGAAACCAGTGGCTACCGCTGCCCGCAAGCAATCCCAGCCCCATGCCATTTTCCACAATATCGAAACACATTCCGGCAATGGCAAGTCCTGCATTTCGCGTTACTTTATGTGAAGAATAATTGACCTTGAGTTCTGCTTTTTTTGTGTCAAGTTTTTGAATCCAGAGCATCAGCAGGACCGTAAAGAAGAGGATGAAAAGGATGTCCCAGCTCAATGCCTGTCTGCCATACTCTCGGGGTGTTTTTTTACTGATTTGTTCCGGTAAAATGCCAAATTGCCCGGTAGAATCGTTCCAACCCGAATCAATGAGGATGTTTTTGACGTCAAGTTGTTTTTGCCAAACGGGCAAATCCGTTGCATTCATTTTCAGGCCTACACTGTTTATGCTTCGTTGAAAAACCGGGGTATGACTTTTTTCGTCATATCCGGAACTGATGGCAAAAAGAAGTGTTGATAGTCCGATGAGGGACCACACCATCCACTGACGGAATTGGGCAAGTTTTGCCAGTAATTTTGGTACCATAACCCTGATTTAGTGAAACAAACATAATGGATATGAAGGAATTAAGCGGATAGTGCTGTTAAGATTCCTTCAGGGATTTTGCCGGATAATCAAAGCAGTGTATTGTAATTCTCCATAAATGTACCGGATAATCAATGGGCCATTCAATCAGTCAGACCTGCCATTTGATTTGTACCCATTAATAGCAAAACAAATGAAAACAATCAAATTCAAGTACATGAAACTGGTCCTTTGCACGGGGCTGGTTTTTATGCAGGCTTTGCCCGGAAAAAGTTGCGACTTATCGGGTTTCACGCTGAACAATGTGAGCAGTCTGGGAAACAACAAGTACAAGCTGGATGTGACATTTTGCGCCGGCAACGGACGCAACAACAACCGGTATGGTGCAGACCAGGGAACCACGTATTTCTCGTTCTATCTTTCCAACAATTCGCAGCTGGACACATGGTCGCACGACACATTGCGCAGTCCGGTAACGGGTGATGTTTTCAGAGGGTACAGAATGGTGGACAATTCCTATTTGTCTGTGCCTTACAATGCACAGGCATTGTTTTACATTCCGGACGACGACTACGGAGTATGGACCTGCATACAAAGCACCTGCGGAGGTGTAAGCTCTGTTTGCAGGAGCATTAGTATTTATACCATCGGTTTGCCGGATACAGTTTGGTGCCGCGGCATGGAAGCTGCTGGAAATACACTGGGTGGTTGCACCAATCTGCGTGTTTTCCCGAGATGTTTTGGTATTAGTCCTGCTGTAAGTACAGGTGGCAACCAAACGGTTTATCTGAGTGGCACTCCGAACTGCGCTACATTGAATGGTGCTGCTACCGGCGGTAACGGTTCCTATTCCTATAAATGGAATACCGGTGCAACAACCTCTTCCATCACGGTTTGTCCCACAGTTAACACGGTGTATACCTTAACTGTTACAGATGCAAATGGTTGTGCCGGAACATCATCCGCAACCGTTGTGACCAGTTGTGCACGCAGCAGCCTTACAGCCAACGCAGGCAGCGACAAGCTGATCACCATAGGCTATGGATCCAACTGTGCCACCCTGGCTGGTTCTGCCAGCGGAGGATATGGCACTTATGCCTACAAATGGAGCCATGGTCCAACCACGGCAAGCACTTCAGTTTGTCCCGGCAACACCACAAATTACAACCTGATTGTGACCGATGGATACGGTTGCAAGGACACGGATATGGTTCAGGTTGCGGTAAAAGATGTGCGTTGCGGAAAAAACCTTGCCAACATCAATGTGTGTTATCAGGGCAGAACAAAGTGTGTGAGCAGCAGCAACCTTACATATTATACCAGCCGCGGCGCAACCATCGGAGCCTGCGGTAGTTTGCCCTTTATGCCTGCTGTAAATGCGGTTGCAGAGGACAAGCTGGAAATTTATCCGAACCCCGCAGAAGGTGTGGTTTATGCTGTGCTAACCATAAAGGAGAGCAGCCGGGTTCAATTGACCGATATGTCGGGCAGGCAGTTGAAGCAATTTGATGTGCAACCAGCTGCAGACGGAACTGAACAAATGGTACAGATAGATTTACAGGGAATAGCACCAGGATTGTATCTGGTGCAGGTACTGCAGCAGAATGGCACCCAAAGGCCGCTGGTGCAGCGGTTATGGGTGAAGTAAGATATCCCCTCCAACACGTTCTTGAGCCGTTCTGCAGAAATGCGGGACGGCTTTTTTGTTTCTGAATATTCCGGCAACAAATTTCAAAGTGGGAGCAAAACGAAATGAAATTGAACCCCTGAGATTCAATCCCTGCAATGAACCAATTGGAAAAATATCCAGCCCGGAAGCGATCTCAAAAATGAGTTTTGAGCCAATTTCGGGGTTTTTGGTGAAATACAAGGAACTTATTGCTGTTCAGGCTGGCGGCCTGGACAAAGGAAGTGACGCAGGATTGCGCAAAAAGGCGAATTTTCGTTCAGTATAAGCCAAAAGAAATGAATTGGCCAGAAGGAATTTTGAGATGGCTTCTAAGCAAAAAGGGCCTGAAAAGCCATTTTCTTTTGTCGTGCCACCGGCACGTGTGTGCCATCGGTAAGCACAACTTCGCTGTAGTTCTTTTTGTATTCTCTCGCGTAGCTCAGATTGATGAGGTAGCTCTGGTGTACCCGGAAAAAACCTTCCGGCTCAAGTATCTGTGTGTATTCCTTCAAAGTTTTGCTTGAAACAAGGGTTTTCGGACTCTGCACAAAATGAAAAACAGAATAATTTACATCACTTTGAATAAACAGAATATCGCTGAGTTCAGTGATCAGAAATCCTTCTGAATTGGGAATAACCAGTTTGCGTATTTTCTTTTCCCGGTAGCTGTCCACCAGCAGTTTGTATTGTGAACTGCGGTTGCTTCGCAATTGCCCTGCGTGCTGCATCACCATATCCAGCTTATCCGTGTCAACCGGTTTCAACAGATAACCAATGGCAGCGAATTCAAATGCTTTCAGTGCAAAATCATCATAGGCGGTAGTGAATGCAACCATGGATGTATGATCTCCCATTTTTTCGAGCAAGTCGAAACCGGTTCCATCCGGCATCTGAATGTCTAAAAAAATAAGGTCGTAATCCTGGTTATTTATTTGCAGCAGGGCAGACTGAACCCCATCCGCTTCATCAATGCTCCTTACCTGCCCGTTGTATCGGGCAAGTTTGTTGCGCATGGATTTGCGCGCGCTTTCCTCGTCATCCACCAGCAGAATTTTCATATTTCGTCTGTGAGTAAGAGTGTTATGCGGGTTCCGGTGCTGCCATCGGTTTGCGGGTTCAGGGTATCTATAGCAACCTTGCCTGATTTGCCAAGACGCAAATGTACCATTTCCAGCGCTTTTGACACATGTCCGGCTTTTTTCTGGATTAAGCTGTTTTTAAATCCGACACCATCATCGGTAAGTGTGATGAGCAAATGCTGTTTGTCATCTTCGCGTACATCCAGCACAATATGCCCGGGCCTGTTTGTGGGCAGAATTCCGTGCCAGATGGCATTTTCCACCAAAGGTTGCAATAGCAGGGAGGGGATGGTCCAGGTGTCGGTTTCCACTTCCGGTGCTATGCGTGTTTCGAAGAAAATCCTGTCCGGGTATTTGCGTTGTTCGAGAGAAGCGTAGAGTTGGGTAAACTCAATTTCATCGGCCAGTGAATGCTTGGTTTCACCGGTTTTGAGCAAAATCAAACGCAGGAATTTGCTGAAATCTGCCATGAATTTACCGGCACTTTCAGTGTCACCCTCTTCATAATGTTTCTGTATGGTATTTAATCCATTGAACAGGAAATGCGGATTCATGCGTGCCCTGAGCAAGCGGTGTTCGAGGTCGCTGGCTTTCTGCTGCTGACGCATGCGGTTTCTCTGTATCCAAAACCAAACCAGCGCAGCACCCATGGCAAGGAAAAGCAACAATCCCGATATGAGAAAATTGCGCAGCCGCAATTGGGCATCTCGCACCCGTGTTTTTTCCAGCAACAATTGTTTTTCCAGACCCAGTTCGCTGATTTTCTCGTCTTTTTTCTCCGATTCGTATCTGACTTCCAGATCCTCCAGAATATTCAGATGCTCCACACTGGCAACACTGTCCCGTGCATAGACGAATTTTTTGTAATATTCAAATGCTTTTTTATAATCCTGTTTTTTTTCATACAGGATATAAAATTTTTCGTACAACAAATAATTCTCTTTGAAATTGCCCATGGAGTTTTTTATATCCATGGCTCTTTTCAAAACCTTTTCTGCCTCATCCAGCCGGTTGGTTTCAGTAAGATATTGCCCTTTGTTGCTCAGGGCAGACATCAGGCAGGTTTTGAGGTCGTTTTTTTCTGCAATGGCTATTGCCTGGTCAAAGTGAGCCGCGGCAACATCGAGTTTGCCAGTTTTATAAATGGCAGAACCCAGGCTGTAATTGCACGAACATTCACTGGGAATATTTCCTGTTTTTTTATACAATTCCAGAGCCTGACTAAGGAAATAAATGGCACTGTCGTACTTGCCCAGATTCTGATAAACGACACCAATGTTGTTCAGCACATGCGGACGGTTTCTTTCATCTTCCGGTCTTATCAGTTCGCGGGCAAGGAAGTAATAGCTTTTGGCTTTCTGCAGAAACATTTTGGCCGTATATCCCGTGCTGAGTTTATTTTCGGGACTGCCCAGTTCGGAATAAATGGCACCAACGTTTATTGCAGCGCGCAACATCATGCCGGTATCTTTCAGTTCCCTTCCTACTTTTTCTGTTTCCACCAGATACCAGGCGGCCTTGCTGAATTCACCCACGTCTGTATAATATGCACCGTAATTGTTGTAAACCATGCCCAGCCTTTTCAGGTTTTCCGGTGTACGGTTTTCGGTAATCAACTCATTGGCGATTTTTATACATTCGTTATAGTGAAAGCGGGTAGAATCAAATTTTGATTCGCGGCGGTAGATAGCACCAATGGTAAGAGATGCCCTGAATACAACGGCTTTTTCTCCGCTTTGCAGTCCGCTGTTTCGCGCAGACAAATAAATATATAATCCTTCCCTGGGAGCAATGGTGTAACTGCTTTGTGCCAGATATAACAGACTCCGTGCTTCGTCTTTGCTGCGGTTTTCCGCTTTGGCCATCTGTAATGCGAGACCCGCATAATACCGCGCGCTGTCCAGCTGATTGGCCTTGATGAATTTACGGCATTTGTCATAGTATCTGTCCAGTTGCGGATTCTGACCTTTGTCCTGACCGTTAACCTGTCCGGAAAATAAGAAAACAAGTATTCCCAGGGCTGTATAAATCCATTTCATCATGCGACCGGTGCAATATATGCACAAAAACTGCGCGACCCGGAAGCCGGCAGTTTTAAAGATGGAAATGGATTTCATTGCCATTATTGTACAATGATTTTATGGGTTATAGTTGCATTGCCTTTACTCAAGACCAGCAGATATATACCCGGTGATGCGCTGCTTAGGTCCATCTGACCGTTATCGTGCATTTGTGTTTTCATGATCCGGTTGCCTCTGCTGTCCAGCAGTTCTGCTTTGAATGTGCCTTCCATTCCTTTTAGATATAAAATTCCCTGCACCGGATTGGGAGAGAGTATGATTTCTTTTACATGTCCCCCGCCGGTTTTATTTACCGGTATAAAAGTTACGTGGGCAGGAGCAGTGGTGTCACTGTAATTGGTTACAGACACAATACAGCGGTACCAGCCTGTGTCGTTGTCAGTGGTGGATGCTACCTGAAGGTCTTTTTTCGTTGCTGTGCTGATGTTTTGCCAGATGCCGGCATTTTTTTTCTGCCACAGGTATGAAATGGGTTCTTCAGCAGTTGCGGTTACTTTCAGGTTGAATGCGGTGGATGCCTGTACGGCGGTATCGTCAGAAACGTGTTGAATGAGCAAACCCGCCCTGTAAAGGCTGGCAACTTCCGAACCGGTAAATGCATTTCCGAATACCATCACTTCATCAAGATGGCCATGAAAATACCGGTCACCTGTACTGAAAGCATCTGTAAGGAAACCCATATAACCTGATCCGGTTCCATGGGCCATGGTGGTTCCGGTTCCCGAGGCGGTGGCTCCGGTTATTTCAACACCATTTACATAGATTTTCCAGGAAGTAAGGCTGCTGCAAACAGCAGTTACCTGATACCATTTCCGTGTTTTCAGTGAGTCTGGTGCAACCAGGCTGCGCCGGAACTGCATTCCTGCTCCTGTATTGTCTCCACATGTAATGGCCGGCTTCCCGTTTTCGAGGTAAAGGGTTACACCTGTGTATTTGTTTGCAGAGTGGTCACTGGTGGTAATGATGGGCTGAAATGTTTTCTGTGTGGTAATGTTCACCCATGCAGTGAGGGTAAGTGGAAAGGATTGTCTGTAAACCGTGGAAAAGGGCAAACCAACTTTTGAACTGCTGCCATCCAGATAAATGGACTGGCCGTTCCGGCCGTAGCGGTCATGGGCACTGGCACAACCGGTATTAGAGCCCTGAATGCCCCCAGGTCCGCTGTCTTCAAGTTGTCCGCCAGGAATAAATGAGTATACCAGCAGGGCATTCTTTTTTTGCAATACTTCCGCCTGCGAAAGTGTACGGTTCCAAATGTGCAGATCATCGATACGGCCGGGAAAATACTGAGCAGCCCCACCACCCTTGCCAGCGAGGGTGCCTATTCCCATGTTAGCACCTTTATAGCCCAGTGCGCGAAAACTGCTTCCTCCTGAATAGTTGCCACCTGTTTCTTTGACTCCGTCGATATACATGTCAAAATCGCGGTATCCGCGGAATACCCCGGCAATATGAAACCACTTACCGGAGGTAAGCACAGTGGAGCTTTGATAGGAAACCCGGTTTTCAGATCCGTAATTGTTGCCATCACCATAACTCATATAGACGATGCCATTGGCAATCTGAAGGAAAATTCCTGCATAAGCATCACCGGTGTTGTCTGTGCAGAATACAGGGTAGTTGCCGGTGGTGTTGTTCAGGTAAACCCATACAGAGAAAGACAATGGGAGAGCATGCTGATAAGAAGACGGTGAACCGAAACTTACATAGTCATCGGTGCCGTTGAGGGAAAGAGCCTGTGAAGCATTGGCACGTGCGTCTGCCGCATTGCCCGGGTTTCCGGAAGCAGTACCCGTGAGGTATGCTGGTCCATAATCGGCATAATTGGTTCCAAGAGGTGCGTGAAACAAGGTTTTGTCTCCCAGATTTTGAGACAGAGCAGCACCAGTCAGGCAGGCCGAGAGGAGGAAAAGGCTGTATTTTTTCATTGGATGAAGATGATTTCTGCCACCGAAATTGCACTTTATAAGATATAGGGAAGAGGGTTAATGATTTTTTGGGAGCAGAATTCGGGTGTTTGGTTCCTTTGGCTGATTATCCGGCTTACACCTCTTAGAGCCCTGCCATGGCCATAAATTGTTTTATCTTTGCAGTGCTATTCAACTTCCCCGACCATGTTATTGCACAACAGAGTGAACCGGGAGGAGCTAAAACGGCGCATGGAGGCGGACAACCGCCCATACACCACAATCTCCTTCTACAAGTATTATTCAATACCCGATGTACCGGGTTTCAGAGACGAACTTTATCGCCTGTGGCGGGAGTTGGAGGTGGTAGGCCGCACCTATGTTGCACCGGAAGGTATCAATGCACAAATAGCATTGCCATCCGTACATTTTGAGGCTTTTAAGGAGTTGCTTTACAGCATTTCCTGGCTCAACGGTATACGGTTGAATACAGCCATAGAAGAGCAACAGAAATCTTTTATTAAGCTGGATATCAAGGTCCGCAGTAAAATTGTGGCCGATGGAATAGACGACCCGGATTTCAACCCTGCCGATACCGGTAAGTATCTGAATGCGGCGGAGTGGAATGAAATGCTGGACACCCCGGAGACTGTGGTAATTGATATGCGCAATCATTATGAGAGTGAAGTAGGCAGGTTCGAAGGCGCCCGTTGCCCTGATGTGGACACTTTCAGGGAAGAATTGCAGGAAGTGATTGATGAGTTTGCCGAAAACCGCAACCAGCGGATTCTGATGTATTGTACCGGCGGTATACGGTGCGAAAAGGCCAGTGCCTGGATGAAGCACAACGGGTTTCACGAGGTGTATCATCTGGAGGGGGGCATTATTAATTATGTGAACCAGGCCAGACAGCAGAAGCTGCCTCTGCGCTTTCACGGTGTGAATTTTGTATTTGACCAGCGCCTGCATGAAAGGGTAACCGAAGAAATACTTGCCAAATGCCATCAATGCGGGGAGCCGGCAGACACACATGTGAATTGTGCCAATACCGGCTGCCACACCTTATTTATACAATGTGAGGCGTGTGCGGCAAAATACGACGGCTGTTGTAGTGGTAAGTGTAAGGATATCATTCACTTGCCGGTAGAGGATCAGATCCGGTTGCGGAAAGGCAGACGCCCCGGGAAAATTTTTTCCAAGGGAAGATTGAATCCCGCACAATAAAAAGGAGCATTATCCGTTTGTAGCTTTTATTGCACAAAACTGACAATGAAGAATAACCTTACCCTTTCAATTCTGTATAGCTCCGGAGCCATCAATTATATTCGCGCCACTTTTTGGCAAACTTTTTGAAATCAATATACGGAATAGTTAACCCATTGATGAAAGCAAACACGCGTTTAAGGCTGATAGTAGCCTGTTTTACACTCCTGGGAGCCACCCGGTTGCATGCACAGTTGGACGGCTGGGGTACCGAGACAGATACGGCCAGCAAAGATTCGGCCTCACCTGCGGTATCCGAAGGGGGCTGGGGTATGGAAGAGAACAAAAAAGAGGAATATATGCCGGTGCGCACCCCGTACAAGCGTTTCGTTCCTCCGTATGATTCTCTAAGAGAGATTATTTTCTATGAAGGTGTGATAGAAGATGAGAATTGTGAAACCTGCGGAGCCGACAGTTTGTATTGGAGGGCACGCAAGTATCTTACCCAGCGGTATGGCAAGGAAAATATAAAGAAGTGGATTGTGGAGGACAAGAAAGCAGACAAGATGCTTCTGAAGGTGAACGTGCCTATGAATACCACGTACGGCAAGTATGTGAAAGGTACATATGGACAACTTGAATACCGGCTCACCCTGCGTTTTAAGGACGGGAGGTACAAATACCAGTTTGGAAACTTTGTGCATGTGGATGTGCCTCCTGGCCTGAATCCCAAGCCAGTGCGCACATACCATGAGTATTACATGCGTGTGAAGAAAGGATTTCAGGTGACGGATAAGTTTCTGATGGCGGCAGATGCCGAGGTGAAGGACATTGTGACCGGACTGAAGAAATCCCTGAGAGAGCCTTATCACCCGGACGAGGACGACTGGTAAAACAGGAAACGATTTAAAGAACCCCGTGAAAACGGGGTTTTTTCTTATTCAGGGGAAAGTGTACCGCACCCGGGGAATAATAAAATTGTAGTTTGGGGTTGGCAGGCAAAAAAAGTTGTGGATATCTTGCAAACGCCAAAAAAATTGGCTACTTTTGCAACCCCAAATTTAAAGAAGCGACAAGACCGTGAATCCGCTGAGAACGTATAAAACCGTATCTGCAAACAAGGCTACCGTGAACAAACGGTGGTACGTGGTAGACGCAGAAGGACAGACCCTGGGCCGCATGGCCAGCCGCATTGCATTTGTAATGAGAGGTAAAAACAAGCCCGATTTCACCCCGCATGTAGACTGTGGTGACAACGTGATTGTAATCAATGCCGAGAAGGTAGTATTGACCGGAGCCAAGATGGAAAACCGGGAATACCTCCGTCATACCGGTTACCCCGGCGGACAGCGCAGCACCCTGGCTAAAAACATGAAGCCTACCCGGCTGATTGAAGAAGCTGTACGTGGTATGCTTCCCAAGAACCGTTTGGGTCGTGCAGTATTCACCAATCTGTTTGTGTATGAAGGCAGCGAGCATCCGCATGCTGCTCAGCAACCACAGGAAATGAAATTTGAACTCTGAGAAAACACAGAATATGATCAACAACTCAGGAAGAAGAAAGGCCGCTGTGGCCCGTGTATATGTGAAGGAAGGCAACGGTAAAATCACTGTAAACAACCGTGAATTTGAAGTATACTTCCCACTTCCCTGGCACCGTACCAGCATCACTTCCCCCCTCTCTGTTACAGAGAATGAGGGCAAGTACGACATCGTAGTGAATGTGCGGGGCGGTGGCCAATCCGGTCAGGCCGAAGCTGTTCGTTTGGGAATAGCCAAAGCACTGGTAGACATCAATGGTGATCAGAAAAGCACACTGCGCCATGCCGGCTTGCTTACCCGCGACAGTCGTGTGGTAGAACGGAAAAAGCCCGGTCAGAAAAAAGCTCGTAAAAGGTTCCAATTCTCTAAGCGTTAATATCCGAAAATGGCTTATACTCAACAAGATCTGCTGGATGCCGGTGTACACTTCGGCCACCTTACCCGCAAGTGGAATCCAAAAATGGCTCCATATATTTTCATGGAGCAGAATGGTATTCACATCATAGACCTCAAGAAAACCGAAGCGAAACTGGAAGAGGCGAAATCTGCCATCCGCAATATTTCCAAAGGCGGCCGCAAGGTGCTGTTTGTAGCAACCAAAAAGCAAGCCAAGGAAATTGTGGCAGAACAAGCCAAGCGTGCCAATATGCCTTTCGTTACAGAACGCTGGCTGGGTGGTATGCTTACCAATTTCCAGACTGTACGTCGCAGCATCAAGCGCATGCAGATTATCGATCGTATGCACACCGATGGTACATTTGAACGTATCAACAAAAAGGAACGTCTTATGCTGGACCGCGAAAAAGCGAATCTGGCACGTGTTCTGGGTGGTATCGAAGATATGAGCAAGCTGCCCGGAGCTATTTTCCTGGTGGATGTAAAACGCGAACACATCGCTGTGGCCGAGGCTGTTCGTCTGGGCATTCCTACTTTTGCCCTGGTGGATACCAATTCTGACCCCAGTGCAGTGGATTTCCCGATCCCGGGTAACGATGACGCCAGCAAAAGCATTCATCTGATTGCTTCGGAATTGGCCGATGCCATTATCGAAGGTCAGCAGGAACGCCGCAAGGAAAAACCTGAAGAGGAAGCTGCTGCCGAAACAGAAAACAAAGAGGCTGTAAACGCCTGATTGGAACGGATAAAACCCGTTCGGAACCCATTATTTTAAAAACCTTAATAAAAATGACTATGAGCATTAGTGCTGCTGATGTAAATAAACTGCGCCAAATGACAGGAGCAGGATTGATGGATTGCAAAAAAGCCCTGGCAGAAACCGGTGGTGATTTTGAAAAAGCCGTAGACTTCCTTCGTAAAAAAGGAGCCAAAATCTCTGCCAACCGTGCAGACCGCGACGCCTCTGAAGGTGCAGTTATCGCTGTAACCAGTGCTGATGGCAAAAAAGGTGCGGTGATTAAACTGACCTGCGAGACCGATTTTGTAGGTAAGAATGATGCTTTCGTGGCTTTTGCCCGCGAAATTGCAGAAGCTGCCCTGGCGAATGAACCTGCCAACCTCGATGCACTGAAAGAGCTGAGCATTTCTGGTGGTACCGTTGCTGCCCGTCTTCTGGATGAAGTAGCTAAAATTGGTGAGAAAATCGATGTTACCAGCTACGAATTGCTGAAAGGTGAAAACATTGTGGCCTATATCCACGGTTCAAACCGCATAGGTGTGCTGGTGGAGCTGAGCAATGCGCCCAGTGACAGCAATATCGCCGCTGGTAAAGATGTGGCTATGCAGATAGCCGCTATGAACCCTGTAGCTGTAGATAAAGGTGACGTAGATACTGCCACCATCGAACGTGAAATGGAAATTGGCCGCGAACAGGCCAAAGCCGAAGGTAAGCCCGAAGCCATGCTGGACCGCATTGCTCAGGGTAAACTGGAGAAATTCTATAAAGAGTCTACCCTGTTGAATCAGGAGTTTGTTAAGGATGGTTCTAAAACTGTCGCTAAGATGTTGGCTGACACAGAACCAGGTCTTACTGTAAAAAGTTTTCGCCGGGTACAATTGGGTTAATTCCTGAAAACACCTACCGTAAAGCCGTCTGCACAGCAGACGGCTTTTTTATTTCTAAACTGTACTTCAGTGCTGTCCCGGCCAGGGGTATTGCATTATCTTTGACCCCCGGATGAAATACAAACGTGTTCTGCTGAAACTGAGTGGAGAAAGCCTGATGGGCAATCAGCAATTTGGTATTGATCCGGCCATGCTGGAACAATACGCTTCTGAAGTAAAGGAAGCCGTGGATATGGGAGTTCAGGTAGCCATTGTGATTGGTGGCGGCAATATCTTTCGTGGATTAAAAGGTGCCCAGGGCGGGGTTGTGGACCGCGCCACAGGAGATTATATGGGCATGCTGGCCACAATGATCAATGCCATGGCACTGCAGGGTGCGTTCGAGAGATTCGGCATGGTTACCCGCCTGCTTTCTGCCATTAAAATGGAGCAGATCAGTGAGCCGTTTATCCGCAGAAGGGCGATGCGTCATCTTGAAAAGGGTCGCGTCGTGATATTCGGTGCGGGTACCGGCAACCCGTATTTTACCACAGATACAGCGGCTTCCCTGCGGGCAGTGGAAATAGAAGCAGATGTGGTCATCAAAGGTACCCGGGTGGATGGCATTTACAGTGCTGACCCGGAAAAGGATCCCTTGGCAACCCGGTATGATGAAATAACCTTCCGTGAGGTTTATGCCATGGGCCTTGAGGTGATGGATCTCACGGCCATTACCCTGTGCCAGGAGAATAAGAAGCCCATTATTGTGTTCGATATGAACAAACCCCGGAATTTTGCCAGGCTGATGCAGGGCGAAAAAGTAGGAACTCTGGTGCGCGAATGAATATGACCCTGTGCTGAGAGCCTGCAAGGAAATCCATTTGTGTTTTCCTGCATATTCATTGCCAGACCAGCAAAATCACGGACTTTTCTCATGTGTTTTGTGGATTGACCTGCTGGGTCCCCGCAGAGCCTGGGTGCAGAATGGTATTGAGGATACAGAGAAATACCGTGCGCCGGCTTTTGATAATCCCCTGTTCCTGTATTCATCCATTGGATGCTGCAATTGCCTGGGTTTTACTGGGAATTTTTCCATGGGCACCCGCTTGTTACAAAAGAACAAGCCATAAAAAAAGCCCGGTATTTCCGGGCTTCTCTATACAGTAATATTTTAATAATCAGTTTAATCCATTCACATGCTTCTGCAGGCTGCTTTTCAGGTTGCCGGCTTTGTTGAAGTGGATTACATTGGTTTTAGCCAATTTGTCCAGCATGCTAAACGCAGATTTTAAAAGTCCTTCAGCCTCAGATTTTTTGTGGGCCTTGCGGATAGCTTTCACTACTGTGCGGGTACTTTTATGCTGATAACGGTTGCGTTCCCGTTTTGCATCATTGCTGCGGATTCTCTTGATAGATGACTTATGGTTTGCCATTGCGCGCTTAAAAAAGGACTGCAAAAGTAAGCATAAGTAGCAAGTTTACCAACAGGTAGTTGAAAAAATTAATCCTGTTCAGGCGCCAGCCTCGCTATCAACCCGTCCAGCGCAGGCTGTATGTGCAACTGGCATCCCAACCTTGAGTTTGATTTGACGAAAAATGCCTGGTCCAGCATATCCAGTTCCGCATCAGACTGGGCAGGAAGCACGTGGTCGCTTTCCACATATACCTGGCAGGTAGCGCACATGGCCATTCCCCCGCATTCGCCCTTTACAGGCAGTTCATAAAGTTTGCATACTTCCATCAGATTCAGGTTCATATCTGTGGGTGCGGTAAGTTCATGATTGTTTCCTTCCCGGTCTATAATGGTCAGCTTGATTTCGTTCTCCATCCTTTTTACATAATGTCCTTATCGTGCAGATGCGCCCTGGAGTTTCTTACCAGAATCCGGAATGTATCCGTATCCGGTATTTGCTCAAGAATGTAAAGGCACACATTTCCATGTTCAAAATCGTCCATATCCTTCAGAGGGTGTCCAGTGAGCAAACAGAGAAAACTGCGCATTGCCCTGCCGTGCATACAGACCAGTACCGGGCTTTCTGAATCGGACAGCAATCTGCTCAGCGCTTTTTGTTGCCTGGCAAAGAGTGCAAGCGGGGTTTCGCCGTTTTGTACGCATGTGTCCAGATTTCCGTTCCGCCATTCTTTCAGTATGGCAACGAATTCTGCTGTGGTTTCTTCAGTGGGCACAGCACCCTCCATGATTCCCCAGTTGATCTCATTCAGCTCTGGCATAAACTCCACAGGGATATTCAGCTCCCTGAAAGGGGCTATGGTTTGGTGGGTGCGTTTAAGCATACTTGCGTAAATGCGCTGAAAGGGGACCTCTTTGTATTGCCTGAAAAATTGAATAGCCTGCAGTTCGCCATGTTCATTCAGGTTGGTATCCACGCCTGCACCCTGGATGATTCCTCGCTTATTGTAGTCTGTTTGCCCGTGACGGATGAGATATATTGTTTTTATGCCTTTGGGGCTTCTATTTTGCAGCACTTTGAATTCCGTCTTTTTTGAGGCTGCAAATATACGTGTGGAGGACCTGAACCTTCGCTGTGAAGGAACCATGAATACCGCACTGGGTATCCGGTATACAGAATTGGGAGCAGATTATCTGTGCGCGGAAATGCCGGTGGATGAGAGAACCATACAGCCGGCGGGTGTTCTGAATGGCGGAGCAAGTCTTGGGTTGATTGAAACCCTGGGCAGCATGGCCGCGAATCTCACCCTCAATCCTGCCACGCATATCGCTGTGGGACAGTCTGTTGCCTGTAATCATTTGCGGCCGGTTTTTAAAGGAGCAAGTGTTTTTGCTAAGTCCAGGCCGGTTCATATAGGGTCAACCACTCAGGTGTGGGAGGTAGAAATTTCTGATGAACAGGGCAGGAGGGTATGCAAGGGTTCAATTACCATGGCAGTGGTAAATAAAGTCAGACTGCGTGGCTGAGGCGATAGCCATATACCGGTTGCCATCTCAGGAAATGGTTAGCGGCCTCAGGGGGCAGGCGCGGTCGGGCTACGCATCTGGTTTGCAAGCCGAATGTTTTTATTTGCAACCCTGGGATTCGGTTTCAGAACCATTGTTCATTTCCGGAGAGAGCTGCAGTAACCCTGCAGAATTGCGCGAATGGGTTACCCGGATCCGGCAGTCTCCTTTTCCCGGTGCACAATGTATGGATCACGGGGAGTTTAAGCAGTTTGTTGGTATGGCTGTAGATTGTATTTCACAGGGAGAATTTCAGAAAGTGGTTACTAGCCGGTGCAAAACAGAACCCGGATCAACGCGTCTTTGGGAATCTTTTGAAGAGACCTGTCGCCGCTACCCCGCAGCCTTTGTGAGTCTCGTACATATTCCGGGAATCATCACCTGGATTGGGGCCACGCCTGAGGTCTTGCTGAAAGGTGGAAACGGAAGTTGGTCCACAATGGCATTGGCAGGTACTTTGCGTACTCCGGACCAGAACTGGACGGAAAAGGAAAGGTCGGAACAGGCCATCATTACTCAGTTTTTAAATGAAACACTTATTGCTTCCGGTGCTACCGGGATTTCGATCTCAGCAAGAGAGACCATACAAGCCGGACCAGTAGCCCATTTGCTCAATCTGATTGAATTCAGATCGGAAGCCACCTGGCATGAGCTAACTGCTAAGTTGCATCCAACTCCTGCGGTATCCGGATATCCTATAGCTGCGGCCTGCAACTGGATTGGCAATCATGAAAAACTGGACCGGTCTTTTTTTTCTGGTTGGTTAGGACCCGTTCGTGGCGATCGGGCGGATATTTTTGTGAATTTGCGCTGTGCAGCTATTTACAGTGATGCCAGAGTGTATTATGCCGGTTGTGGAATCAATGCGCAGAGTGACGCAGAGAGTGAATGGCTCGAGACCGAGGCCAAGATGCAGGTGATAGGTAGCTGCCTCAGGTAATTATTTGTTTTCGGGTTCAGGCTCCGGATGGGGCCTTTCTACCGGGCCCATCACATCATCTTTGCCCAGAAGTTTAAAATTCTTAAGGTCATCCCTAACCCAGGTTCCCTTCTTGTTCAGTTTGTAGTAATCGTAATCGCCGCTGGGAATATAGTACCTGAAATCGCCTGTAGCTTCCGGAAAGGCTGGGGTAAGTTTATCCAGAACCACTATTTTGTATTCCGGTTCGTATCGCAAAAGCATTCGCGTTTCGTTGTGCGATTCAAACAATACCCTGTATTCAGCACTCGGGTCATTTTCGCTTTGGCGGAAAGCAGGAACCCCAAATCTGGGGCCGGTTTTATCAAACCACAATACCTCGAGATAACTGCGGTTGCTATGGGCAGAACTACCGTCAAATCCCATCAGAAGGTATTTTGTTTTGCCTTTCTTTTTAAAAGGGACGATACTGTAATACAAAGCTCCCATCCAATCAGCCGGGTCCAGTTCAACATCTGTGATTTCCTTGTCTGGTATGCGTTTGCTCGTGTCCAGCAAAGGGGTTACACGGGGTTCACGTTTTCCTTTTTCCTGTATAAATCCGAAGTTTTTAAAATCGCCGTTTTTAAGAACCAGATTGAAAGTGAATAACCTGAATTTTTTATCGGGTGACTGTAGGATGGATACTGTGCGTGTGCGAAGCGAATCGAAAGGGTAATTCCACGAAGCCGGCAGGGCGAGCAAGGTGTCAAGTGAACGGTAGAGCTGCCATACTGCGGCTATCCGCTGGCTGTCTGTTTCTGCACCTAATATATCCGGGGCAATATTTTTCAGGTTGTTTTCAGCCCTTACCAATACCCCCAATGCCGCAGTATCCCTATGCCGGGCCTGTGCGCCAAAGGTGCATATTGAAGTCAATAAAAAAATGGAAAACCTGTGCATTACCTAATCAACCCAAAATCCCTGCCATTTATTGTTCGCAGAGGATTTTTCCGAATCAGCAATTTTCAATCACCATGGCACTGGCACCGCCACCACCGTTGCATATGGCTGCTCCACCCAGTTTGCCTTCATTTTGTTTAAGCACATGGATAAGGGTAACCAGAATACGGGCTCCTGAAGCACCCAGCGGATGGCCCAGAGCCACTGCACCACCGTTTACATTCACCTTTTCGGGGTTAAGGTTCAGGATTTTGTTATTAGCCAGCCCCACAACACTGAATGCTTCATTGAATTCGAAATAATCAATATCAGAAACTTCCACACCGGCCCTTTTGGCGGCCAATGGAAGTGCCTTGCTGGGAGTGGTTGTGAACCATTCCGGAGCCTGTTCTGCATCTGCAAACCCTGCAATTTTTGCAAGTGGTTTCAATCCCAGGGCTTCCATTTTTGCTTTGCTTACCAATACCAGCGCAGCAGCTCCGTCATTCATGGTACTGGCATTGGCAGCAGTTACGGTTCCTTCTTTTTTAAACACGGGTTTCAGCCCGGGTATTTTGTCGAAATTCACATTGCGGTATTCTTCATCTTCTGCGATGACCACATCACCCTTGCGGGTGCTTACAGTTACGGGCACTACCTCGCTGCTGAATTTGCCGGCAGCCCAGGCATTCGCGGCGCGGGTATAACTCTGAATGGCAAAGGCATCCTGCTCCTCACGGGTGATTTTGTATTCAGAGGCACACAATTCAGCGCACACACCCATCAGGTCATTGCTGTATACATCTGTGAGTCCATCGTATTGCAACCCGTCCAGCATGGTAATATTGCCATATTTGGTACCTGTACGTGAATTCGGCAGATAGTGGGGCACAAGACTCATATTTTCCATACCACCAGCTACCACAACTTCATTGTGGCCCAGCATAATGCTCTGCGCAGCCAGTGCTACAGCTTTCATTCCACTTGCACATACTTTATTCACGGTTGTGGCAGGTACATTGTCCGGAATGCCCGCAAATTTCGCAGCTTGTCTTGCCGGCGCCTGCCCGAGTGCGGCTTGCAACACGCAACCCATGTAAACTTCCTGAATATCTGTGGCTTGCAGCCCGCTTTTTTCAAGTGCGCCCTGTATGGCAACAGCCCCCAGACGGGTGGCACTTACGGTGGAGAGTGATCCGTTAAAACTGCCCATAGGGGTGCGCACTGCGGCTACGATATATACGTCTTGCATTGTTTGAAAATTGAGCCGCAAAAATAGGCAATTGAAAGCAGGATTCAGGTGCCCCGGTTGCTTTTTCCGGAAGCCATACCAAGCATACAAAATCCGTTACTTTTGCAACATGTCTGCTGTATGCCTTCCGGTGTTTCCCCTGCCTCTCGTTCCGCTGGAGGATGAAACGTTGCGCTTGCATATTTTCGAATCGCGGTACAAAAAGCTCATTCACCACTGTCTTTCCACTTCTTCCGGGTTCGGATTGCCTGCTGTGCTGGACGGGCAAGTCATGTTTACAGGTGCAGAATTGCGCATCACCGCTTTGAGAAAGGAATACGCATCAGGGGAAATGGATATCGAATGCAGAGTCATCAGCCGGTTCAATATACTGGAAATGTATCCTGCCAGTCCGCCCGATTATGCTTCTGCCCTGGTGCAGATATTGCCTTTTGAGCAGGACGAGGAGAAGGAGTACCGGTTGCGCATTCTCGATTTGATGAACGAATTGTACAGGTTGGCTCAAACTGAAACAGTCCCTGAACTCAGAGATGATTATGATTTGCTGGAATGGGTGCACAAATGCGGTCTCAGCTTGCAGGAAGAACTGGAATTGGCCGCTTTGCAGAGTTTTTCAGAACGACAATTGTATTTAATCAATCACCTGAAGAAAACAGTTGCAACTTTGCAGAATGTGCGCAGCATGAATGAATTGATTCGTAAAAACGGACACTTTAAAAAACTGAGCCAATCCCTGTGATTCTGATATTGGAAACTTCCGGGCCGCTGGTTTCTGTGGCCATTTGCAACCAGAAGGGCGAACTGCTCTGCTCAGAGCAATCGCTAACTCCCAACAGCCATGCAGAACTGCTTGCCGAAATGGCGAACAACTGCATTCTTGCACACGGAGGGTACGGAAAACTCAGCGCCATTGCAGTGAGTCAGGGACCAGGCAGTTATACCGGACTACGCATAGGCGTGAGCCTGGCCAAGGGTCTCTGTTATGCCCTTTCAGTGCCCCTTGTGCCCGTAAATGCATACAAGGCCATGGCTGCCCATGCAGCATCGCACTGTTCTGCTTCTACTTATATTGCATTTACCGATGCACGGAGAAATGAAATTTATGTATCGGTTTTCGAATCAGGTGCAGACAGGGATGAGCAGGTGTTTCCCCTCATTCCGGATTCTCAGGTTTGGTCGGAATTGAAAAGTCCCAGGGTATTTGCCGGCAATTGCACAGAAAAAGTGCGTGAATTAATTGATCTGAGATCGGATGATGTTTTTCTGGAAATGCAACCCTCGGCGGAATATGCCTGCAAGCAGGCTGCGCAATTGTTTGCCGGCGGGCGGTTTGCAGATGTCGCCTACTTTGAGCCTTATTACCTGAAAGATTTTATCCCGGGTATTCCCAAAAAATTTGCATTGTGAAAATTCTGTTGCTGGACAATTACGACAGTTTTACATGGAATCTGGTGCATTATTTGCAAAACGCAGGCGCGGAAGTGACTGTTTTACGCAATGATGATTCAGCGGTATTGACAAGTTCTGTATCAGAGTGGGACGCGGTGGTTTTAAGTCCCGGTCCGTGCACACCTGCCGATGCCGGTTGTTTGATGCCTGCTCTGGAGAAATGGGTTGGTCAGATTCCGGTTTTGGGTGTTTGTCTGGGGCATCAGGCATTGGGCCTGCATTTTGGCTGGCGGCTTGAAAGGGCCGCTAAACCCATGCATGGTAAGGAATCCTGGATGCAGCATTCCGGTACAGGTTTGTTTTACGGATTGCCCAATCCCATGCAAATTGGTCGTTATCATTCTTTAATTGTAACCCCTGTTGAAAATTCTCCTCTGAAGGTTACAGGTACCTGCGACAATGAGATTATGGCATTTGAACATGAAACCTTTCCTGTTTGGGGAGTGCAGTTCCACCCGGAAAGTATACTTACGCCTCAGGGTCAGTTTCTGATTCAGAATTGGGTAAATACCCTTTCATAATCTGGTGAATCATTTGTACAATCCTTTGCGGAGAATAACCGCACATTTCATACAATTCATTGTTGTTTCCATGTGAAATAAATTCATCCGGTATGCCGGCATGGGTAAATTGTAACATGTATTTGTTTTGTGCGGAATAATCGGCCAGCGCCATTCCAAAGCCGCCGGAAATACAGCCATCTTCTGCTGTAATTATATGGGAATGTGTACTGAAAATGGAATCCAGCAAATCTGTATCCAGGGGCTTGATAAACGGAAAATGATAATGGGACGGAGTTCCTTCGCAGGCGTTCAATGCCTGGTGGCAAAACTGGCTTGCAAGTCCGGTACTTATAATGGCAGTGTGACTGCCTTTTTGCAAACAAATTCCTTTTCCGAATTGCAATGCATTTGAGTGCAGCGCGGCTGGTATGCTACCTTTTGGGTAACGGATGGCAAAGGGAAGGTTCACTTCCGGTGCCAGTTTCATCAGCTGCTGCAATTCAGGTTCATCGGCGGGTGCAGCAATCAGCATATTGGGTATACACTGCAGAAATGCAATGTCAAATGATCCATGATGCGTAGGTCCGTCTTCACCCACCAGGCCTGCACGGTCAATGCAAAAAACAACAGGCAATTTTTGCAATGCCACATCGTGGATCAGCTGGTCGTACCCGCGTTGCAGAAATGTGGAATAGATATTTAAAAAGGGTTTGTTTCCTCCGGCAGCCAATCCGGCAGCAAATGTTACTGCGTGTTGTTCTGCTATCCCCACATCAAAAAAGCGATGAGGATATTTTTCCATCAATTTTACCATACCGCTTCCACTTGGCATTGCAGGGGTGATGCCCACCACTTTTTCATCCAGGTCTGCAATGTTCATCAGGCAATCACCAAAGGCATCCTGCCATTTTCTGGCAGGATTTTCACCGGGATTTATTTTTACGAATTGCGGTGCACTGTGCCACAAAGTCTGCTCTGCCTCGGCCGGCGCATATCCTTTTCCTTTTGTGGTTCTGATGTGCAGTACCTGCGGGCCTTCTTTTTTGCGCAGCGATCGGATCAGTGGCTTGATGGTATTTAAATCATGCCCATCCACAGGCCCGAAATAGTCGAGTCCCAGGTTTTGAAAAATATTTTCTGCAGATTCAGAAATGTGCTGCAAATGCCTGTCCATAGCACCCGTATTGGGGTCAATACCCATATGGTTGTCGTTTACAATCACCAATAAATTGGCCTGTGATGCAGCGAGATTGTTCAACGCTTCAAATGCCATACCGCCCGTAAGTGCACCGTCACCCACAACCACGGCAATTCTTTTTTCCGTTTCTCCCTGCAATCTTGCAGCCACGGCCATTCCCAGTCCTGCAGAAACAGAAGTGCTGCTGTGCCCTGTGCCAAATGCATCGAAAACCGATTCTTCCATTTTGGGGAAACCACTGATGCCGTTTAAACTGCGTATGCCTGGCAAATCGGCATACCGTCCGGTAAGGATTTTATGGATATACGACTGGTGTCCTACGTCCCAGATGACTGAATCATAAGGCAAATTATATTCAGACAACAGTGCGAGTGTGAGTTCAACCACGCCCAGATTCCCTGCAAAATGCCCGCCGGAATGCAATATGGTACTCACCAGATACGCCCTTAATTCTCCGGCCAGATCCTGCAACTCCTGTATGGTCAGGGATTTTAATTGTTCAGGATGGGTATATGGAAAATGTGGATTCACCGTGCGGATTGTAGTTGCAAATCTAATGCGAACCACAAAGGATTTGGAATGGCCGGCCCTAAATTTGAATGAAGGGTGAATGATTGTATGAAATTTTGAAAATCCGGAACATATTTCAGGTGATTTAGTGCAGGAATTCGATTTATTTAGCGGAATACACGTGCCAAAATGGGCTCATTTCAGGTGAATGCATGTGCATAACTATGTGGATTCGGATTTATTTCAAAATATTTTCAATTTCAGAATTCTTTATTTGATAAGGGTTTGCCGTCATTTTGGACGAAAATATGACCAATATAAATTACAAAATATTTTGGTAATGATTATAAAATAAAAAATTATTTTGAAATTTGCTGATACAAAACCTAACTTTAGAAACATGCCACGTAAACCTAAAGCATCTGCCAGTTCCGCTGCGAAACCCGCAGTGAGTGCAGCAACAGCGCCCAAGAAGCGCGGAAGAAAACCCGGTTCCAAGAACAAAACCACCGGAAAGAAACGCGGGCGTAAAGCCGCAAATTCCAATGCATTCACTGCACTGGAAAACCAGTTGAAAACTCTGGCCGTTGCTATTACCAAAGCGAAGATTGCCGCAGCCAAAGATCTGGCAAAAGCGGATGCACGTGCCGGTAAAGCCATCGCAAAAGCGCAGGAAAAAGCAGAAGTTGCCATCCTGAAAGCCAAAGCAAGATCAAAACGTAAACCCGATCGTCCGGCCAAAACCGGCGCCAAACGCGGCCGCCCCTCTTTGCTGAAAAAAATCAAGCCGGTAATAAAGAAGGGCAATGCTGCTGCCAAAGCTGCTCCTAAAAAAGTAGCCAAAGCTGCCAAGAAAGCCATCGTGAAAAAAGCTGCAGTGAAAAAAGCAGTTGTGAAGAAAGCCGCTGCTCCTAAAAAGGCTGCTGCTCCTAAGAAAGCCGTTGTGAAAAAAGCTGCTCCCAAAAAGAAAGCAGCAGCTAAAAAACCGGCCGCCAAAGAAGCTGCAGCAACACCTGCAGCAGCACCGGCGAAACCAGAATAATATTCAATGCCTCATTTAAAAAAGGGACTCAGGTCCCTTTTTTTATGCCCTGTTCAATCTGTACCACTCTCCGCAGGTGCGGTGTGTCTTGTCACATGTAAAAACCGGTCTTTTCCGCTGCTGTCAGGAATAATTGTTGCCACACCCAGACCTGAAAACAGTTCCAGAAGTGCAGATGCCCGCTGCGGATTTATTTCTGCCCAAAGCTCAGTTCCCGCTAATTGCAACTGCAGCAGTCCGCACAACCGCCGATAAAATAGGATATCATCCATTCCGGCCGGAAATAAGGCGATATGAGGTTCCCAGTCCAGTACATTCTTTTCCATTTCGCAGGCTTCATCATGGCCCACATAGGGAGGATTGGAAACAATCAGGTCGAATTTTTCTTCCGGATAAGGATCCTTTAAAAAGTCGGTCTGTAAGCATTCAACCCGTTCATTCAATGAGTATTGTTGAATATTTTCAAGGGCTGTATGCAGGGCTTCGGCCGATATATCCGAAGCAATAATCCTCGCCCCTGGAATTTCACATGCAAGGGTTGTGGCTATGCAGCCAGAGCCGGTACACACATCAGCAATGGAATGGAATTTACGTCTTCTTTGCAGAATATGCCAGCACATTTCCTCGGTTTCCGGTCTGGGAATCAGGGTGGATGGGCTTACCTTTATTTTGCGGTTGTAAAACCAGGTGTATCCCAATATGTACTGAAATGGTTCATGTGTTTTTAGTCTGTTTATAACTTCATTCAGCCAGGATTCTGTTTTGATTTTGTCTGCTGGTAATTCATCCGATACCCAGCGTGCGATGGCCTTTATTTCATCGGCAGAATAGATGGTTTCCAATGACTGTATAAGCCGGGATTGAATGTCGGACGCTTCCATTATCTGCTCAATAAGGTTATTGTGCATTTCATCCGTTTGTGGTCACCCGAAGTGTGAAACGCTTCTGCAGAGATCATATAATTTCCTGCCGGCAATGTTCCGTTTTCGCTGGTTCCATTCCAGACCAATGTGCCGGATGATTCCAATTGAACCTGTTTCCAGGGTGTAGCCACTTCTGCACCATTTTCTGCAAAGATGCGTATAGTTGCAATATATCCTGGTTTGTCCAGAGAGTAGTGGATAATGCATACATCATCTATCCCGTCATTGTCTGGTGAAAACGTGCGTGATTCTGTTCGGAAAATGTAACGGGTCTGATGGAAAGTCTGCATTTGGGAATTGGGTAGGCCAGGCGTGCCAAAGCCTGCAACTGAAGCAGCACTGGTCCAGTTTTCCGCTACGCCGGATGCTGCCGCAGGCCACAGTTTTTCCAGACTTACACCTTCAACATCCGACAGGATTTCTGCATGCATTTTTTCCGAATATGAAAACGAATCCAGGATGAAGCCAGAAGGCAGAGCCAGAATTGAGGTTCCCCTGTCGTTGGGAAATCCCGGCAAGGCCGGCAACGTGAAAATGGCCTCAGCGTTGTGTTTGGGATAACTGACTTTAATTTTATCCTCATCTGTAGTCCATACCATGTATTCACCTGGCAACAGGGAATAACCATCCGGGGCAGGTGAGACGAAATCTTTTATTTTTCCTGAATCATCGGTATTGGCTAAGCGCAATTGGGCCATGTCCAGAATATGGTTGCCGGAATTGACAATTTCAAGGTAATCGTGGTCATGGCCTTTGGGATTAAAGAGAATTTCATTGATATGGATTTCTCCTTTCGTCATACTCATTTCGGGAAGACCAAATGCAGGAATATTTCCGGTAAGGAGTCGTCCGTCACAAGTGCGCAATATCAGCGGATGAAGATGGAACGCGGAGTTTTGCGGAAATGACGACTGGAAATAGAGACTCAGTCGGGTGTGCGTGGCATTCATTCCTAAAAATGCAGATGCTCTTTCCCCGGTTTCTGCAATAAGGTATTTTGCACTGTCTGCTGCCCACACAGAGTCCAGTGGCTGATTGGCATCCAGCTCGAGTATGTGTTCTGTGCGCATAAACGCACGCACAATTCGCGGCTTTTTGAATTCAGTTTTGGTTCCGTAAAGGCTGTTCCTCGTTCCCGGAGTTCCGCCATGGGTGCCATTGCTGCCCCAATTTCCCACATCAATACAGTAGGTTGCTGAATCTTTTAATTCCAGACTCCATCCACCATTTTTTTTGAATGGTTCCGAGTGCCACTGGCTCGTGTAATGCACAGCATGCAACAACAATCCTGCGGGATTGCGCAGAACCAATTCATCACCGTCATTGTTCAGTCCCGGAAAACGGGTAAGGGCAAGGCATTTGCCATATGCTGAAAGTGCTGAACCGGCTGTGGAAGTGAGAATGATATATTCTCCGGGATTGAGAAGGGTATCCGGGAGGGTTGCTGTAGTTCCGACGTCGGAAAACGTACAACCACCCAAATTGATTTTCCGGGATCCCCTGTTTTGTATTTCGGTATATTCTATGGCAGGCAGGATTCCGCCACCGGGCGGATTGGCCATGATTTCTGTGATGATGAGCTCTCCTGTCCCCGGTGTATCTGCCCAGTTGGAAAATACGGAGAGAAAATGCCTTGATGACAGATTGCCCCAGATGTCTGCCGTGCCTTCATTGTATAGTGTGCAAAGACTGTTTTTTGGCAATGATGCAAAGGTGAGAATGGCCTGCTGCGGATCTGTGGCATCGGGTTCTGCAATGACAGGAACCACTGCGTTGTTCAAAAGAAATTGTGAAGGCAGAATGTTGTAAACCGGTTCATTGAAACGGACCACACATTGATCCGGGAATCGAATACGTAAACTGGTCATAACCGGTGCGGCGCGGTCTTTTATTTCTGGTCCGCTGTACACATTGTCAAACTGGATTTTGCCCTGGGCTGATGTGCCGTATTGGTTGACCAGGATTCCGGTCCATGCAGCGCTTTTATACGAGGTGTCGGTGGCGGTTCCTTCGGTGACAAAGTTGCCCCCGTTCATGTTTTTGCGCATCAACGTCCATTCTCCTGTAATTGTTCGCAACACCCGCACTTCATAATGGTTGCTGCTTTTGTTCAGTTCGCCGTCCGCACCACTGATCAGTTCTTTTGCCACTCCGTTTTGCAACACGTACAAACTGATTTCATCTTTCGTGTTTCCTGCGCGCACAAAATATCCGTTTTTGGCTAACTGGACATGTGTGTCGCTGAATAGAAAATAATCGAAATAATTTTGACTGGAGGGATTAAATCCCATATTGAATTCAAAGGAATACTGCTCGCAAACAACAGGTCCGGATTTGGTGGAGATGCCGAATTTTAACGGGCCTGTCTGGGTGTTGCTGGTTTTTAATACACCGGAACTGTTTGTGAAATCTCCTGCTGTATATACCCAGGGTGGATTCTGATTCAGGTCGTTGTCTGTGAAACTATCAGTGAACTGGGCATGCAAAACCATTGCACTGCAAAACAGCAGCCATGCCATTGCCCTCCTCATATGGCGAATATATTTATAAGGAGATGGAATAAACAAATGAAAGTGAAGATTTAGTGAAACAGAAATGAAATGGGCGATACAAATGACTGTGTTCAATGCGGGGGCAATGCACTCAATACGGAGAAACTCACGGATATTTCATCGTTTCCTTTGTGTTAAATGTATTCAGGATAAACCACTTATCATCGCCGGTATTTCCGGTCTTTCCACTCAAATTTGCCGGCCAGTGAAAGCACCGCAATGAGAGGGACAAGAATCGGTTGCAGCAGGGAAGCACGCAAGATCATCACCCAGGAAAACTGCAATCGGAAGAAGGGCAATATCAAAGCAAAGAACAGCAGGTCCGAAGTCACCTTCATACCCAGAATCATGGCTGCCATGTGTAGTTTCAAATGAAGGGCATACCAGAAAAACAGAAATACCATCAGCAAACAATAATGCAGGAAAATGAGCTGCCCCAGAAATGCACTGTTGTTTGCCTGAAAACGGACTTTGGCAGCCCATCGCCGGCGCTGCTGTATAAATGCTGACCAGTTTTGCTGCACAGGGGTGCTCACCATGGATGCCTGATTGTGCAAAAAATGCACCTTTCCCGGATATTTTTCATGCATTTTTTCCAGCAAAAAAGCATCATCTCCGCTAGCGATGTGACGGTTTCCCTCATAGCCATTGCAGTCAATAAAAGCCTGCCGGCTGAAACACAGATTTGCACCATTGGCCATGGCAGGAATGCCTTTTTGCAACAGAAATGCACCAATTGTTATCAATGCTGCGTTTTCCAGTTGCTGGTAAGATTGCACCCACTGTTTGCTTTGCACCGTGTAAACCACTGGTCCGGTCAGCAACACGGCCTGCGTTCGCTGTATTTCTTCATCAAATCCATTTAACCAACCGGGTGGAAAAACACAATCGGCATCGGTGGTGATCACATATGGGAATTTAGCACATGCAATGCCCATTTCAAGGGCATTTTTTTTGCCGGTTTTGCCTTCCGGTAAATGCAGAATATGCGTGTTGAATTTAGCCGAATAAATGTTCGGTAATCCGTCGCTTTCGTCTGTACTGTGGTCATTGCAAAAAATGAATTCCACACATTCCGGCGGATAATTCAAATCCTTTATGGACGCAAGAATACCCGGTAAATTGCGTTTTTCATTTCTGAATGGAATGATGACAGAAAAACCGGTTGTGGTTTGTAGTAAATAACTAGAACGTTTGTTCGGCCTGTTGAATGCATATGCAATCAAAAACAACCCTGTTCCATAGAGCAGCATTCCAATGAATATCCAGATCCAGAAAAAGGGCATGTTTTATTTCAAATGGTTTTAGGGGATTTACACTTCTTTGGCTTTTTTAAACAGGATGAATACCAGTCCCATCAGCGAAGGTAGAATAAGATTGGATGCATAATTAATCACTGCTGCTGCCACAACCTGTGCCTGAATGTCGGGTTGCCTGAAGACCAGCAGCGGCAGGGTGGTGCGCAGGCCGGCATCGGTAATGGCCATACCGGGGGTAAAGCTTTGCAGCAGATAGATAACCTGCACGCCATGAATGCCTCCGGAATAATCTGTGCAGAATATGCAGGGCTTGCTCATTTGCAGGGCACCGCAAACGGACAACAGCCAAACATAGAAAAGGGCAAATACCCAATACCGGAGCACTGAAATGAGAAATACGCGCAGGATTAATCCCAGGCTGAATTGCTTCACATCTTCCTGCAGTCTGCGCAACCAGGGCCAGTTGAGTTTGTTTTTTCGTCTCAGCAGGAGAAAAAGCAGGGTGAAAAGGATGATGACAATGGCAAGAATCAGCAACGCTTTATATACCGAAGCCAGATAAGTGGCATTGAGCACCGTAAGTGCCGCGGGCACGCCGAATAATATGGTTACCGACATTTGCATCATACTGCCAAAAACAGAATTGAATGCGGCAGGAATCCGGTTATCAGGGTGCAGGTACATGATACGGCCCAGGTACTCACCCACCCGGAAGGGCAGGATGTTGCTCACTGCTGCCCCGGCCAGTGTGCTGCGAAATGCATCTTTGGCACTGAGGGGTTGCAATCCGGCAACCAGCCAGCGCCATTTTACCGATTCAAGGTACCAGTTGAGCATGCAGGCAAACAGTGCGGAAATCCATACCCATGGAGACAGGTTTAGAAATACAGCAAGGATTTTTTCCGGATGTTGAATGTGCCAGAAATAGCGGAAAATGACCCAGACCAGGCCTGCAGAAACCAGGATTTTGGCTGCCCTGATCAGCTGAGTTTTCATGGATGGGGTTGATGTGCCAGCAGAATCTTTTTTTCGATGGCAGTGGTACTGTATCCATCAATGAAGGGTATGGTTTGCACAGAGCCACCCCTGGCGAGTACAAAATCGGCCCCTACGATGTTTTCTATGGCATAATCGGCCCCCTTAACCAGCACATCCGGTTCGGTAAGCCGTATGATTTCAGCAGGTGTATCCTGGTCAAAGACCACCACAGCACCGGTGCTGGTGAGTGCGGCCAATACCCTGCTCCTGGAAAATTCGTTTTGCAGCGGCCGTGCCGGACTTTTGCCCAGGCGTTGCACACTGCTGTCACTGTTGAGACCCACAATGAGGAAATCGCCCAAAGCCGCTGCTTCTGCCAGGTAGGTTACGTGCCCTGCGTGCAGCAGATCGAAGACCCCATTGGTGAAAACGATTTTTTTACCCGATTCACGGATGGCGCGCGCATGGGCCGCTACTTCTTCCCAGGTCCAGATTTTGGATGCAAACGGATCAGCCATTTTTCTGCTTTTGCATTTCCAGATACAGGAGCAGATAGCAAATGGCCCCCGGGAAAATGGAAATGAGGTTGGACAAGGCGACATTGTAAATGCCAAAGGTTTCAGCCTGTGCCGTGCTGAGTCCGTAAACTGTGCTCAGTCCGAATGAAACTGTGCCCCAAACGCCTGCACCGGCGGGAAGGGGAATGGCAATGCCGATGGCAGAAAATATCATCACTCCCAGGGCATTGCCCAGGGTAAAATGCGCGGTAAAGGGCAGGCTGTGCAACATACACCATCCGCTGAGCAGATACAAAGTCCAGATGCCGGCAGACATGGCGATGAACAACCAGGGGTTGCGCAGGTTGAATACCGATTTCATCCCTTCGGCAAATCGGCCCAATATGCCCTGTACGGCGCCCTCTCCGGTTTGTTGGCGGGCTTTTTTGCGGCGGCGGAACATAAACAGAACCAGTATTCCTGCAAAAAGGAGCATGATGAGTATACTGATATTGGTGGGTGTGGCGGCGTGTGCCAGCGGGTGAAACACATAGGTGTCAAAAAACCCGTAGATTTCCTGAAACTGCACAGCCAGGCAGAGCATGGCAAAGCTGGCCATCATAATCAGGTCTACCAGCCTTTCGGTAACCACTGTGCCTATGAGTAATTCCACCGGCGCTTTTTCACTGCGTGATGCCACTGCACAACGTACCACCTCGCCTCCGCGGCTGGTGGCCACGTTTACCAGATAACCCGTCATTACTGCGTAAAAGGAACGCCTGGTATTGAGGGTATATCCTGCAGGTGTGGTAAGCATACTCCAGCGGGCTCCCCGCAACCAATGGGCTCCCAATGTGGCACAAAATGCCAGGGCAAGCCAAAGCGGATTTGCCAGTTTCACCGATTGCCAGGTTTGGGCCCAGTCAGTTCGTATTCCCACCAAAATAAAAACTCCTGCGGCTAACAGCAGCAGGAGCCAGTTGGTCAGTTTTTTTCGGGAGAGTTTCACACCAGCCTGTTGTTGCGGTCGGGGAATATGTTTCGCGGCTCATGAATGCGTGCAGCTTCATACTCCATCAGGCCAAAGGTCATGATAATGAGTTCGTCGCCAACCTGACCGCGGCGTGCCGCTGCTCCGTTCAGTCCGATGATACCTGTGCCCCTTTCTCCGGAAATGATGTAGGTTTCGAATCGTTCGCCATTGTTGTTGTTCACAATCAGCACCTTCTGGTTTGGGAGCAAACCGGCGGCATCCACGAGGTCCTGGTCGATGGTAATACTCCCCGTGTAATTCAGTTCGGTTTGGGTAATCCGCACATTATGGATCTTGGCCTGCAGTACCTCTATCAGCATTTTCGGTGCAAATTTAGGCCCATACAGGCCATACCGCCAAGAACAAAGGCATCAGAACCTTGTTTCGCTGTATTTTCGCACACGTTTGCAGTTTACATCAGCCATAGTGGAGAATGCAGTGGATGCCCTTTCCGGGTTTCCGGGAATAGGTCGCAGAACAGCGCTGCGCCTGGTTATGCACCTCATGAACCGGCCGGAGGCTGAAGTGGTCCGGCTGGCCGATGCTGTGCTGAAACTGAAAACCGAACTGCAGCTGTGCAGTATTTGCGGCAATGTGAGTGATTCCGGGTTATGTACAGTGTGTGCCAACCCCATGCGAAACCAGAAGCAAATCTGTGTGGTGGAAGATTTCAGCGACCAGATGGCCATTGAAGCCACTTCTCAGTACGGAGGTGTGTACCATGTGCTCGGTGGGTTGATTTCACCCATGGACGGTGTGGGGCCTGAAGAACTGAATATTTCCACACTCATCAGCAGGGCTGCGCAGGAGGGAACAGACGAAATCATCATGGCTTTCAGTGCCACTGTGGAAGGAGATACGACCATGTTCTATCTGGCACGAAAACTCCGGGATATGCCTGTGAAAATTACCTGTATTTCACGGGGAATTTCTGTGGGTGGTGAAATTGAATATGCAGATGAAATAACCCTGGGGCGCAGTCTGGCAAACCGAACCGAATACAAAGTGTAAAACCATGCACACTCTGTCTGTTGTCATCGTAAACTACAATGTAAAGCCTTTTCTGGAACAGGCACTCATTAGCGTGCAAAAGGCCATTCAGGGTTTGGATACGGAAGTTTGGGTGGTGGACAACAACAGCGTGGATGGCAGTGTGGATATGGTGAGAGACAAATTTCCATGGGTGAAGTGCATTGCCAATAAAGAAAATACAGGCTTTTCACGGGCCAATAATCAGGCCATCCGTGAAAGCCGTTCGAAATATGTATTGCTGTTGAATCCGGATACCGTGCTGCAGGAAGACACATTGCACAAATGCGTGAACTTTATGGACGAACACCCGGACTGTGGCGGCCTGGGTGTGCGGATGATAGACGGAAAGGGGAAGTTTCTGCCGGAGAGCAAGCGCGGATTGCCCACTCCCGCCGTGGCTTTTTACAAAATGACCGGTCTGAGTGCCATCTTTCCCAAAAGTCGTCTCTTTGGTCAGTACCACCTGAAATTTCTGCCGGAACATGAAACGCACGTGGTGGATGTGCTTTCGGGGGCCTATATGATGCTGCGCAGCGAATGCCTGGAAAAAACCGGACTGCTGGATGAGGATTTTTTCATGTACGGCGAGGACATTGACCTCAGCTACCGGATTACCAAAGCGGGTTACCGCAATTATTATTTTCCCGATACCACCATCATTCATTACAAGGGGGAGAGTACCAAAAAACGCAGTGCCAATTATGTAAAAGTGTTTTACAATGCCATGGTGCTGTTTGCCCGCAAGCATTATTCCGGCAAAACAGCCGGACGCCTGAATACATTCATTCAGGCCGCCATTTATTTGCGCGCGTTGCTGGCATTGCTCTGGCGCTTTGTTTCTGCCATTACACTTCCCCTGCTCGATTTTGCCGTGATTTACGCCGGATACTTCGGTATTGCGCGGTATTGGGAGCTTTACAATAAATATGTCCGGGATTTTTATCCGCCATCGTATTTCTATCTGCACATACCAGTCTACATCCTGCTTGTTCTTTTTGTGGCGTATCTCTCGGGTGGGTACGACCGGCCATTTTCTGTAAGGCGGCTGGTTCGTGGGTCTGTGGCCGGGGCACTGGGCTTGTTTGCCATTTACGCCTTTCTGCCAAAAGATATGCAGTTCAGCCGCGCCATTCTGGCTTTGGGTTGTGCCTGGGCCGTTGTGGCTCCGGTTCTGCTTCGCTACCTGTGGCAATGGCTGCGTGGTGGTGGAGAATCGCTTGATGCTGCTGCCCGCAGAATACTTGTGGTGGCAGGACCGGAAGAAGCACAACGCATCCGTGAATTGCTCAGCGGTGGTTTCGTGCAATATGCCTGGCTGGGTTTTCTGCACCCCGGAAATGAGAAGCCGGAAGGATTTACCGGAAACCTGGATCAGTTGGATGAGGTTATTTCGATTTACAATGTTTCCATGGTTATTTTCAGTGCCAGGGATGTACCATCGCAGCAGATGATGGGGGTGATGAGCAGGTATGCGCCCCAGAATCTGCACTTTAAAATTGTACAGGAAAACAGCCGGTTTATTATTGGGAGCAGCTCGCGCAATACCCCGGGGGAACTGTTTACAGTTGAGGTCCGGTTTAGCATTACCCAGCCCGAGGTGAAGCGCAAAAAGCGCATCTTTGATTTGGGTGTCCTGCTGCTCATATGGCTTTTGCTGCCGGTATCCCTTTGTATTTCAGCTGCCCGCAAAATGCTGGCTTACAGTGGCAGGGTGCTGTTGGGTTCGCATACCTGGGTGAGTTACCAGGGCAGGCCGGCAAGTGGGCATTTGCCGGCACTGAAGCCGGGTTTGTGGTTTCCTGCCGAGGCTTTTACCCGGCCCGAACTGGAACCGGAAATACACACAGCCTATGCCCGGGACTATAACCTCCACAGAGACTGGATGGTGCTCTGGCGCAAATGGTTTCGCAAAAATTAGCGTTATATTGCAGTCCGCTGCCCCCTGGTGAATAGCTACGAATTAAAAAAATACCTGAAACTGATTTTGCTGCTTCTGGCCATGTTTATTGGTGCAGCAGCCTTGTTTTTCAGTCAGCGTCTGGTGCGTAAAATTGCGCTGGAAGAAGAAAAAAAGATAAAAACCTGGGCCCTGGCAGAGGAAATTCTCAGTGATCCGGACAGCGAAGGGGATTTGAGTTTTCACCTGAATATTGTGCAGGACAATTCCACCATTCCCGCCATATTGGTGAATGAAAAAGGGAAGATTGTACAATTTATCAATCTGGACAGCAACCGGAGCCGGAATGCGCAATGGCTGGCGGGCAAGCTGGAAGAATTTAAAACGGAACACGAACCCATTCTTATTCCGCAGGACGCAGGAGAATACCAAAAAGTATATTATGGCGAGAGCAGTGTGCTGAGGCAATTGCGCTACTATCCGTTTGTGGGCCTTGCTGCTGTTAGTTTGTTTATGCTGGTTTCTTATTTTGCTTTCAACTTCAGCCGCAGGGCAGAGCAGAACCAGGTATGGGTGGGGCTGGCGAAAGAAACCGCCCACCAGCTGGGTACTCCCATCAGCAGTCTCATGGGCTGGATAGATGTGCTGGAAATGGGTGAATTACCGGACAATGCCGCAGAAGAAATGCGCAAGGATATCCGCCGCCTGAACATCATCACAGAACGATTCAGTAAAATAGGCTCAGAGCCCGTGCTGAAAAGGGTGGAACTGAATGAAACCATACGGCATGCAGTGGAATATATGCAAATGCGCAGCGGCAAACAGGTGGAATTCGAAATGAAGTTGTTTCCCTCACCCATTTACATCGAATTGAACATCAATTTGTTTGACTGGGTGATAGAAAACCTGACCAAAAATTCCATTGATGCCATGGAAGGAAAGGGCAAGCTGATTTACAGTGTGCTTAGAAAAAATGACCGGATTTATGTGGATGTAACGGACAATGGAAAAGGTGTGCCACGGAACAGATTTAAAACCATTTTCAAACCGGGATTTACCACCAAAAAGCGCGGTTGGGGTTTGGGGCTTTCCCTGGCCCGGCGCATCATTCACGATTACCACAAGGGTGAAATTTTTGTGAAGGAATCTGTACCTTTTATCCGCACCACCATCCGCATGGTGCTGAATGAAGTGGACTGATTTATTTCTTCCCCGATTTTTTGGCCAGTGGATTAAATTCCAGACACAGTTGCAACCAGTATTGCAATTCCCGGTCTGTGTTGTAGCCGCTTTCTTCTACAAAGAGGTAACCTTTCATGGGTTTTCCTGTGAAAATCATGGGTTTGGCACCTGATTGTTTCAGGGCCTCCGTCTCTTTTTCCGGGTGAATGCGGCACATGAGTTCATCCTTTACAATTCCCACACACATTTTTTCATCCACCATAAAGGCAATTCCCCCAAACATGAATTTCTCTTCAAAAGGGGTTAAAGCACGAAGCATGTTCCGCACCCGGTCTGCCAGTTGTTCGTTATAAGCCATGCTGCAATGTTAAGGAAACAGCCTGATGAAAGCTGTTTATTTCCTTCCGCCTATCTGTTATCTTCGCCGTATGATTCAGCGCATACAGTCCCTGTACCTGCTATTGATTTTTCTCATCTGCAATCTCATGTTTTTCGGGAATCCCACCTATGCCCGTTTTGAAAACAGCCAGTTGCTGGTAAAACTGGGAGCCGTAAAAACCACAACAAGCACCAAGGCAGGCGGTGCCCAGCCCATCAGTACCCTAGAACCGCTGAATGTGGTGCTGGTGATTGCGGTTGGCCTGGGTGCGCTGGTTACCGTTTTCCTTTTTCGCAATACAGTGCGACAGCGCAAAATCTGCATTTATCTTACCCTGGCAGCTGCCGCTTTGCTAGTTCTTATGGTATTGCGCCTGTTTGAAGTGAGTGGCCAATCTTCCGGCTATCCTGGTTTGCATCTCATCTGGCCCATCGCCTGTGTGGTACTGGGATGGATGGCCTGGTGGGGTATCCGCAGCGATGAAAAGCTGCTGGAAGGCATGGACCGCATCCGCTGATTTCTGCGCTGACACATGATGATACGGATTCTGTTTCTGACCATCGCGTTCAGTGCCTGCGTTGCCTTTGGTCAGAAAGTGTTGCCAACACCCTGCGAGAAAAGCGGACAGACGGCTACTGCCACTTATGAAGAATGTGTGCAATGGTACCGGCAGTTGCATGCGGCCTATCCGGCAGAAACCACACTGGATTCCATCGGATACGGCGATGTGCCCCGCCTGATTTGGGTGTTTCGCATCCGGGCAGGGGCGGGTCCTCTGAAAAGGATAAAGGTGCTGGTGAACAACAACATTCACCCCGGAGAGCCGGAAGGAACCGATGCCAGTATGATGCTTGCACGTGACCTGCTGACAAAGCCTGAACTGAAAGAACTTGCAGGTGCTGTTGATTTGCACATCATCTGCCAGTACAATGTGGATGGCACCCTCAACCGCAGTTGCTGCACCCGCGCCAACCAGGACGGACCACCTGAACTGGGTTTTCGCGGCAACGGCCGCAACCTGGATCTGAACCGCGATTTTATCAAGTGCGACAGCCGCAATGCGCAGGCTTTTGTGAAATACTTCAGCAAACAAAAATTCGATTTCATGGTGGACAATCACACCAGTGATGGTGCGGACTACCAGTATGTGCTTACCTATTTCCACACAAGACCCGAAAAACTGGAAACCGCACTGGGGTCATTTCTTACAGGAATGGACAAAACGCTGAAAAGCCGGCTGGAGAAAGCCGGTTGGCCCACTGCGCCCTATGTAGAAACCCGGCGGGATATTCCGGACAGTGGCATCAATGCATTCTGGGAAACCGGCCGCTATGCCACGGGATATGCTGCCTTGCATCACTGCCTGGGTTTTACCGTAGAAACCCATATGCTGAAACCGTTTAAAAACAGGGTAGAAGCTACTTATGGATTTATGCTGGAATGGCTGCGTGAAATCAGGGCACAGGCACCGGCCTACCTTTTGGCAAAAAAATCATTGGAAGGAAAAGGCCGTAATCCCGGGCCAGAATATGCAGTGCTCAACTGGCAACAGGATCCCACACGCTGGGATACGATTCCATTTCTGGGGTTTGAACATACGCATAAAATAAGTTCCCTTACCGGGCAAAGCCGGCTGTATTATGACCGCAGCAAGCCCTGGAGTGGAAACGTTAAGTATTATCATTATTACACACCAACAGATAGTGTGCGCCTCCCGAGGTATTACATCATTCCTTTTGCATGGAAAGAAGTGGCAGAACGGTTGCAATGGAATGGAATGCCGGTGAAAATGGTACCGTTTGACAGTCTTACCCGGTTGCGGGTGAGTTATATAACCCGCGCGGAAGCCGGAAAATCCCCCTATGAGGGACATTTTGTACACCATGGCGTAACCACACGGGATACTCTGTTATACAGGCCCGTCTATAAAGGGGACTATATCGTTACAGTGAATGCAGAAAACTACCGGTTTCTGAGTTCAGTGCTGGAACCCCGCGCCCCTGACAGCTATTTTGCCTGGGGATTTTTCGATGCAGTGCTGCAGCAGAAGGAATGGTTCAGTGATTATGTTTGGGTGGATAAGGCAGAGGAATTGCTGCAAAAAGACCCGGCACTGAAAAAGGAATTTGATGGTAAAAGAGCCTCCGATGCGGCCTTTGCCGCCGACGCACGGGCCCAACTGGTGTGGATATACCGGAACTCAGCCTATTATGAGGCTACTCATAATCTGTATCCCATATATCGCCTGGATTGAGGATTGATCATTCATTTCTTCGTAATTTGCGGGGGATGCACATCTTGAAATTGGGTACCCTGCTGTTACTGGTTTTGACCGGATGCGGTTTGTTCAGGCCGGCCAAAGAAGGGTGGACCGTATATCCTCCGTTAAGTGCCTTGCCCAACCCGGAACCGGTACAATTGGAAACATTTACATTTACGGTATGTGACTCACCCAATTCAAAGACATGGCTGGATAAAATGCCCTATCAGGAGGCAGCAGAGGAACGTGCAGGCAACACCTGGTTTGCCGGCAGAAAGGTTGCAGACAGCCTGTTCCCGGCCCGGATGCATGGATGGATGCAGGCTGTACACACAGCTTATGATCAGCATTTGCCATTGGTATTGAGTCCGGATGCCATTTGGTTACTCATTTGCCAGGGATTTTCATTGCATATCAACGAGAATTTTGAAAAATACCGCGACCGATTGCTGAATTTTAAGGGAACAGAACAGATTTATGTGCGCATTGATACACTGGCCATAGACCCGGACCTGGCCTGGGCCCAACTCATGGATTCTTTCAGCAATGAGGCTGATAAACGATTTACCACTGACCTGCGACGGAGCATGATTCCCTCATTCAGTACCACCGGCAAAACAGAGACAACGGTATACCAGATAACCCTGTTGGAAACCGTGCAAAAAGCCTTTGAATTTACCGGTGGCACCGGCTGTGGCATTCCGGAAATTGTACTGAAAGGAAATACCCGCGATTGGCAAGACATAGAGAGGCGGGTGGAGTTCCTGCGTGAATATGGTCTGGGTTATTGGGCCGATTCCCTCCGGCCGGTTTTGCATGCATTTGCAGAAGCCAGCCGGGGAAATGTGGACCGCAAATTCTGGGATAACATGTATAAAAAACGGGAAGACTACCTGCAATATGATGTAAATGGCTGGGTTACCCGTTTCTTCCCCTACCTGAAAGTATGGGACCTGCATACAGACAGCACAAACTGGACGCGCACAGAAAGGTATGAACCCAATCCTATGTTCGGTAAAAATCCGCCAGGCTATCTGAACATGGTAGAGTATGAATTTCCGTCGGGTATATCAAAAGTCCCTGTGCTGTGGGACAATCAATTGTCAGCGGAAGAAGGGAACCGATATGAGGTAGGGCAATTTCCCATGCTGGTGTATGGTGGTTTTTTTGGAGTTCGGCAGCATGCGGATTTCAGCCTGGAACCGGCCATTTCGTGGATGGTTTCATACAAAAGCAATCAGAAAACGGAAAACCGCTAGGGCTTATTCTCCGTAATACTCTACAAAGTTATTGGCCGTTTCCCAAAGGGTGATTTTGCTGAGGGTGGCACCCGCAGGCAGGGCTGCTGACAACCGTTTCCAGATTTCCACAGCCATATTTTCAATGCTGGGAATGCAATGGCTGAGCCAGGGCACATCCAGGTTGAGGTTGCGGTGGTCCAGTTCGTCGGTAATCTCTGTGCGGATAATCTGTTTCAGCACTTTCAGGTTGATGATGCAACCGGTATTCGGATCCGGACTGCCTTTTACCGTTACGTACAGGTCGAAATTATGTCCGTGGAAATGCGGGTTTGCACAAATGCCGAATTCTTCGAGATTTTTCTCGTCGGACCAATTCGGGTTCCAGAGCCGGTGGGCAGCATTGAAGTGTTCCTTACGTGTAAGATGCAATACAGGCATGGGCGGTGCAAAGTTAGGGCCTTTTTCCTTTTGGCTGTAGCATCACCGTATCCGGATTCTTGTACCGGACAGAAGCAGCGGTGCTCAAATCCGTGATCCAGCCCCAGGGAAAAAAGGCATTGAGTGTGGTGATTTCATTAAAACGGCGCTGAAGGGTGATGGTCTGTGTCCGGTACCCCGCTTTGGCGATTTCAAGGGTAGGAGGTGCATCCCATGTGCGTTTCACTTTGATAACACAAGGGGTTGTGTCCTGTATTTCACCGTTTACCCGCACCTCACTGCCAGGTACGGAACTTACAACCGGTATGCGCTGGTGCAGGCCGGTAATCATCAGTGCGCAGCCCGAGAATGTGAAAGTGGTTAAGAGGAGGAAAAAAGACCCTGCGAACTTCATGAATTGGCCGGAACCTCGGCGGGATACCATTGTTTCAGCTTTTCTACGCAGGCTTCCACATCTTCCCGTGTATTGAATTTGCCAAAACTGAACCGGATGGTGGTGCGGTCTGCCGGGCGTTTCAGGGCCTGAATGACATGGCTTCCCACATTGCTGCCGCTGCTGCATGCACTGCCACTGCTGGCAGAAATGCCATTGATGTCCAGATTGAACAACAACATGTTGCCGGTTTCACTGGCCGGGAATGATACGCTGAGAACCGTATATAAGCATTTGCCGTCGGCGTCGCCGTTGAATTCCACACCGGGAATGGACGCATTCAGCAGGTCTTTCATGTAATTGCGCAATTCGCTGATATGGGTGTGCTTTTTCTCCATATCGCGGTAGCAGATTTCCAGGGCTTTGGCCAGTCCGATGATGCCATACACATTTTCGGTTCCACCGCGTATTTCGCGTTCCTGAGCACCCCCGGTTATTTCAGGGTGCAATCTTCTTTTTTTGTTGATATAGATAAAGCCAACACCTTTGGGTCCGTTGAATTTGTGCGCGGCAGCCGCCAGAAAGTCAACATGACCCAGACTGAGATCGAAAGGATAATGTCCCATGGTTTGTACCGTATCGCAATGGAAAAGTGCGCCTGCGGCATGCGCCATCTGGCCAACCTGTTCCAAATCCAGCAAATTGCCTATTTCATTGTTGGCATGCATCAGCGATACAAGGGTATTGGGACCGCATTCTGACAGCAATTGTTGCAGGTGGTTCAGATCCACATGCCCGGTTTCATCCAGGTTTACCAGGTGCATTTGGGCCAATCCCTTGTGGTGCAGTTCCTCAGCGGTATGCAACACGGCATGGTGCTCTATGGGCGAGGTGATGATGTGTTTCACCCCAAGGCTTTTCACACAACTGCGCAAAGCCAGGTTGTCTGCTTCCGTACCCCCGCTGGTGAAGAAAATTTCGGACGGCGAGCATTTCAACAGTTTGGCAATGCTACTGCGTGCTTCCTCCATCATTGCTTTCACCTTGCGCCCATGGGCATGGCTGCTGCTGGGGTTTCCGTAAAATTCCCGCATTACGGGAATCATGGCTTCAAATACCTCCGGGTCCAGCGGGGTAGTGGCGGCATTGTCCAGGTAAATGCGGTCTTTCATGGTCAGATACGTTGGTTTATGTGCAGGTAGCCAAGGATTTTGTAACAGAGTTTGGCCATGCTGAATTCGGTGATGATGTCGGTTTCTCTCGGGGCAATCTCCACAATGTCAAAGCCCACAACTTTTTTGCGTTCGGCCAGACGGCGCAACAGTTTGCATCCCTGTATCCAGGTGAGTCCGCCGGGTTCGGCAGTGCCCACCGCAGGACAGACCGAGGGGTCGAATCCGTCTGCATCTATAGTGAGGTACACATGATCGCCCAGTTTGTCTATGGATGCATCTATCCATGCATCGTTGTTCCACAACTGGTGCGCATACCAGGTGTGAATGTTGTCTGATGATTTGATGAGCTGACTTTCTTCCACACACTGGGCACGAATACCTACCTGCACCAGATTCACCCCCAGGTCGTGTACACGGGCCATTACACTGGCGTGGCTGTAGGGGTTGTCATGGTAACTCAGGCGCAGGTCGCTGTGGGCATCTATCTGTATCACAGACAAATCCGGGTATTTCTCGCGGAAGGCGCGGACAAAACCCAGGGTAACGGTGTGTTCGGCACCCAGAGAAACCACGTACTTGCCAGCATTGAGCAGGGCGCGGGTTTGTTCTTCTATGGCCTTCACAGCCGCTTCATCCACCTTGCCGGTGAAATCGATTGGGGCAAGCGTGCAAATCCCCAGATCTTTATAGGTTTCCTGGTCCAGTTCTTCATCGTAAAACTCCACGAAGTGGCTGGCGCTGACAATGGCCGCTGGTCCTTTATCCGAACCGCTGATGTAGGAACTGGTATGCTCGTATGGGACTTGCTGAATGGCAACCCGTGCTTTTTCAAAGCTGGCCAAATCAGCCTCCGGCAATGCCAGAAAGCCTTCATCTGCAGGCAGTGTGTTGAACATGGGGTGCGGAAATCAGCCTTTTACCCGTTCCAGATATTCCCCGGTGCGGGTATCAATTTTTATTTTCTCGCCGGTATTCACGAAAAGGGGCACCATCACAGTGGCACCGCCTTCAACTGTAGCCGGTTTCAGGGTATTGGTGGCCGTATCGCCGCGCACGCCGGGTTCGCTGTATGTTACCTCGAGTACAACATTTTGCGGGGCCTGGGCGCCTATGGGCAATTCGCCTTCAAATGAAACCATCACGATATCGCCCTCTTTCATGAATTTGGCCCCTTCGCCAAACATGAATTTGGGAATGGGAAGCTGATCATACGATTCCTGGTTCATACACACAAAACTGTCCCCTTCTTCATAGAGATAGGCAAGTTCATGCACTTCCACACGCACAATTTCTACCGTTTCACCGCTGCGGAAGCGGTTTTCTGATTGTTTGCCGTCTTTTACCCTGCGCATCTTGGCCTGATAAAAAGCGCGGAGATTGCCGGGAGTGCGGTGTTGCCATTCGATAATCTGGCATAATTCTCCGTTAAACCGGATAAACATGCCGTTGCTTACATCCTGTGTGGTAGCCATAAAAAATGAAGGAACAAAGGTAGTAAAATTCAGGCAGAAGGCCCAAATTGCTCTGCCCAATCCGCTTATTGCAGGTACTCCAGTTGTATGCCATACCGGGTCATGCAATACTGAATCACACTGGTGCGGGCATTGGAGAAATAGCTTTTCAGACCACAGGAACGCGGACAGGGCAGGATACTGGCGATGCGGGCGCTTTGCATCAGACCCAGTTTGGATGCATGGGTTTTGAAATAGCGTTTGGATGCGGCTTCCACCCCAAAGCAACCGTTTCCGGTTTCAATCACATTGAGGTACACTTCCATGATGCGTTTTTTACCCCAGATAAGTTCGATGAGTCCGGTAAACCACACTTCCAGCCCTTTGCGCAACCAACTGCGGCCTTCCCACAAGAATACATTTTTTGCCGTTTGCTGGCTGATGGTGCTGGCACCCCGTTTGGGCCCGCCGGCTGCATTGTTCTCTAGGGCTTTGCTGATGGCATCAAAATCAAAGCCGTGGTGCTGACAGAAATTCTGGTCCTCGCCGCAGATAACGGCCAGCTGCATGTTTTTGGAGATGTTTTCGATGGGTACCCAGGACTTCTGTATTTCGAAACCCTCTGCGGCACTCCATTTGCGGCTCAGCATCAATGGGGTGGTGGTGGGGTTTACCCATTTCATCAGCAGAACCCAAAAAAGGGAAATGCCTATAAAAGCCAATACCAGCCGCAATGTCCAGCGTTTGAATTTTTTCCAAAGCGGATGCCGGAACCAAACTGTCGCCACGGGTTCAAACCTACGAAAATTTAAGGGTACTGTAAAACTGCCCTTTTCAGGGTCGCAATCCGGTGAGTTTGCAGAGTTGGCTGTAACTCATGGTGCGCAGGTCGCTTTCGCTGTATTGAGCCATGATACCGCCGTTTTTGATTTCAACCGCATTGCCCGTTGCCCGTTGTCCGTTGCGGGGAATAATTACGTAACGGAAAATATGGTCGGGACTCAGGTCTTTGGCGGTAAACAGGTCCAGGGAGTTGCTGAACTGAATGCGCAGCACCTTGGCCTGAGCCGAACTGCCCCAGCGGTCGCGGGCTTTCTGGCTGCCATAGTTGTATTCCAGTTCCATGTGAAGTAGACCCACCTGTTCTGCGGGCCATACCTGCGGGTTGTACCCACCCAGTTTGGCATAGACCAGTATCACGGAGTTGGCAAGAACGTCTTCGGTAATTTCTGGCGCAGATTTTTCCATGTAGAGCACATGGCTGAATCCGGTGTATTCGTCTTTCCACTGTGTGCAGCCCTCAGAGCCGGCGCTGAACCAGGAGGTGCTTATTACAGGGGCCGGGGCAGGTGTGTTGGCTGGGGTGGATTTGCGGCAACCGGCCATGCCCAGCAGCAGACCCAGGCAAAGGGTGCTGTAAACTGAAACACACCGATATAGTGGCATTCCATACATACCGCAATACAAGTTTACACAATTGGACTCGTATTTCCAACTTTTTCAGGGAAATCCTGAACAGAACTGACGCGGAAATGACAGACAGGGCTTCGGGGACAAATGATATAGAACCTGAGGTAGAGTTGGTGGTATTGGGCAATGGAACTTACCGGTGCATATTGAAATTCCCATACACCATAAACCGGGTGCCGGTATCTCCCCAGCGGTTGCCTTCGGTTACCTTCATCATGGCCTTGAAATGGCCCCGCACACTGTTTTTCTTCTTGTTTACATAGTCTATGGTGAGTAGGTTGGAATCAGTAAAATTTGAATCCAATTGGATATGTCCTTTCTGAACATCTGCTTCAGAGTTATACCAGTCCAGAATCAACGTATTGGTTTTCCCTGTAATAAGATAGGATCCACTGGAACTGCAATTTGCATTTAGAATATAAAAAGTTTCCAGAATGTAATCCGTTGTGCTATTGTTATTGTATGAATAAAAAACCAAATCACGCAAATTTCCTGAATTCGCAGATTGCACATTTCTGCCTAGTCTGAAACTCAAATTCCTGCTGGTATTGAATGTGATTTCCAAATCGCCCTTATCCGGAATCTTTTTATTGCAACCTAGGACAAATAAAGTGTAAATTAGAAATATTATATAAAATATCCTATCCATTACATACAAGAAAAGGAAATTGCTTTTTTCAGGTACACCCATTTTCCCTGGCTGTCCACTATGTTCAGTTTGAGGTACACTGTGCCAAACTTCTGGTTGCCGGGCGGTTTTGGAATGGTATAAGGGAACACTCTTTTTTGTGTGGAAAGTACGGTATAGTTTATTCCGTCATAGCTCACATTCCAGTAATAGCTGTAGGGAGCTGTGCCACAGTGGGGCTCTGCATCCAGCACCCATAGGGTCTGGTAGTTAAATTCCCCATCGCCATGCGATTGTATGTCACAGGCCTGCTGTAGCATACCTCAAACATAAGCAAATATTCGTGAATTGCAAATAGGTTTTGGGTTATCAGAACCCCTGCACCCCGTTCACAGTGGTGTATTTCAGCACCAGGTTTTTATTGGGGTAAATACGTTTGAAGGCGGACTGAATATCCTGTGATTCAATTCAACGTGCCAAAGTTTATTCGAATCTTATACCTTACCGGTGCGCATTGAAATTCCCATACACCATAAACCGGGTACCGGTATCTCCCCAGCGGGTGCCTTCGGTTACCTTCATCATGGCCTTGAAATGCCCCCTTATACTGTTTTTCTTCTTGTTTACATAGTCTATGGTGAGTAGGTTGGAATCCCTATTGTTAGTATCTACTCGTATACTGCCTTCAAGAATGTCATCATTCAAATTAATCCAATTTAATCCGGCAGGTTTTGTAGTTTCAGAAGTGATTGTATCAAATGATGTCACAAGAAGTAATCCGGACAAATAAATATTTTCTTTGAGTATATTGTTTTCATAATAATTGAAATCAAAGTCAATATATTTATCATTAAAATTGGAAATGTGTGTATTAGAAAGGTTGAACTTTAGTGTTGTGTTTTTAGTTTGTAAAATCAACTCACCTTCTTTCAATTTGTTGTCTCTGCAGCTTGGTGACAAACTTAAAATTGTGGAGTATATAATAATGTATTGATAATGAAATTTCATAACCATCACATACAAGAAAATGAAATAGCTTTTTTCAAGTAAACCCATTTCCCCTGGCTGTCCATTATGTTCAGTTTGAGGTAAACCGTACCAAACTTCTGGTTGCCGGGCGGTTTTGGAATGGTATAAGGGAACACCCTTTTTTGTGTGGAAAGTACGGTATAATTTATTCCGTCATAACTCACATTCCAGTAATAGCTGTAGGGAGCTGTGCCACAGTGGGGCTCTGCATCCAGCACCCATAGGGTCTGGCAGTCAAATTCCCCGGCGCCATAAGGCTGTATGTCACAGGCCGGCTGTAGCATACCTCAAACATAAGCAAATGCCACGAGAAATGTGTAACTCTTGCAATGCCCGGTCAACACTCACACTTAATATGTCTGGTTTTAAATTCTGGTTATTACCACCTTTTTTCGCCAAAAAAGGTGGAGCCAAAAAGGCAGACGGCCCAAGGCGCTTTCCCTTTCACAGGCCTGCCCGGGCAGCTTGCCGGCTTCCGCCCTCCACTTCGTTGCGGGCTGCGCTGCCCTCCTCGCGCTGCGGGGCCGTCTAACCGGGACGCAAAGCGGGTTAGGAGTGTTCAGCGTAATTAAAAGCCGCCGGAAAAGCTGATTTGCCGGCCCGGCCTCAGGGAATGAAAACTGATAAGTGCCGCAAGCCGTCGCGAAATTTCAAGGTAGCTCCGAGGAACCGAGGAGATCACCGCAGAAATTCGACGGGTTGCAAACATTCGGACTTCAAGCCTTGCAGTCTTGACTTTTTGCTCCACTTTTGGTTCACTTGTCCCTGACTGAAGCGAAGTGGAACGTCGGGAAGCCAAAAGTGGATAATCACTAATAGAAATATAGTTTATTCAACCTTCCTAATCGTATGATAAAAATAATTACTGGCCTGGGTCTTCAGAACCCCTGCACCCCGTTTACTGTGGTGTATTTCAGCACCAGGTTTTTATTGGGGTAAATGCGTTTGAAGGCGGACTGCACCATGAGGGTGGCCTCGTGAAATCCGCACAGAATCAGTTTCAGTTTGCCTTCGTAGTTGTTGATGTCGCCGATGGCATAAATGCCGGGCACATTGGTGCTGTAGTCCACGGTATTTACATCGATGGCGTTTTTGGTGATGTTCAGCCCCCAGTCTGCAATGGGTCCCAGCTTGGGCGAAAGGCCGAACAGAGGCAGGAAGTAGTCCGTTTCCTTTACCGTATGCGCCCCGTTTTGCTCCAGTTCCACCGCCTGCAAATGCCCCTCACCGCATAGTCCAATCACTTCAGCGTTGGTGAGCAGTTGAATTTTTCCGGCGGCAGCCAGGTCCATGGCTTTCTGCACACTGTCCGGATGCCCGCGGAATTCCGTACGGCGGTGCACCAGGCTAACCTCCGAGGCCACATCTGCCAGGAAAATGGCCCAGTCCAGTGCGCTGTCGCCGCCCCCGGCCACCACCACCCGTTGGTTCCGGAATTTTTCCGGGTCTTTGATGATATAATCCACCCCTTTGTCTTCATAGTCTGCCAGGTTGCCGATGGGGGGCTTGCGGGGCTCAAAGCAGCCCAGCCCGCCGGCGATGGCTATGTTCGGGGCTGTGTGAACCGTGCCCTTGTCTGTGGTGACAATGAATTTGCCGTCTTCTGTTTTTTCTATGCGTTCTGCCCTTTCACCCAGGGTAAAGCCGGGTTTGAAGGGTTCTATCTGCTTCAAAAGGTTGTCAATCAGGTCACCGGCCAATACCTCGGGAAAACCGGGTATGTCGTAAATGGGCTTTTTGGGGTAAATTTCGGTGAGTTGTCCGCCCGGCTGGGCAAGTACGTCTATGAGGTGGCAGCGCAGCTTCAGCAGGCCGGCTTCAAAAACGGTGAACAAACCCACCGGCCCGGCGCCAATGATGATGATATCGGTTTCAATCATGAATGGAGCCGCAAATTTACAATGCAGGCCCCACCATTTCAGTAACTGAAGTTACGGTCAGGGTTTTATTGAGTACGTGCCGTTGCGGAATTCCCATTCCCGGCCACCAATGACCTTTTTGTCACCGTTTTTGGTTTTCTTCAGCTCTTCCAGTTCCTGGTCCATCACGAACAGCCGCCCGCCGGTGGCAGATGTAAGGCTGATATAATCGGGGTGGATTTTGTTCACCACCCCGCACAGCATCACAGATACTGGTTTTTTCAGGTCTTTCAGCAGAATCAGGTCTTTCACTGCGGCATTGTTGTCGGCTATCAGCAGCACCGTATCGGTATCGGGCCAGGTTTTCAGGGCGGCCAGGCTGGCCTCGATGTTGTTCTCGGGCAAATCCCCGCCGGTACCCATGCGCATGGTTTGGGTCATCACCGCCAGCACAGAATCGTAGTTGTTGGTTGCCGCAAAATGAATGCCTCCTGTGTTTCCGGTCCGTTTCAGGATGTCAGGTTTGGCATCGCCGTCGTTGAAGAACACAAAGCGGCCCTGTTGCAGAATGTGCGGACTGTATTTGAGCCACAGCATAAACTCGGCAGCATAGGGGCTCATGCTTCCGGTTACATCGGTCACCACGCACATGTTTTTGCTCCATTTGCGCCTGGTGAGAGCATGAAACTCCCATGTGCTTTTGAACATGGAGGAATCGAAACCGTAGATTTTTGAATAATAGCCGCCACTGCGTTTACGTACCGTACTGTCGCGGCGGATTTTGTACTCCTTTTCCCTGAACCAGATGCCGGGCCCGTCGTACTTCATGCCGCCCCTGCGTTTGGCTTTGCTGTTGGGCAGGTATTTGCCGGTTTCAATTTTTACCTTTTTTATTTTGTATTCAATTTTCTCCGGAATCCAGATCAGTGTATCGTGGTAGCTGTCCAGCACACGGGTAATGGTTTTGATATCGCGTTCGATGAGGGAAGGGGGCGGGTCGTTTCGCAGATAGATCGCAAAGCCGTGGAAGCATTTGGATGCGGGTTCCCGTTCTGTGGCGTCGCGTTGTTCAAGTACTTTCCATTCAATGGCCGGATTGAGAAATGCACCGGGATAGATTTCTTTCAGGCGGGCAAACCGTTCCCGGTTCAGTTCGGGCTGATTGAAAGTGTCTGCCTCATGGTAGCGGGTATACACCAGGGCCACCATGTAAATGCGGCCGGAATCCGGAATGAGTTTCAGACCGGTTACATCAGTGAACTCAGCTTTGCTGAAAGGCATGGGCAGATAAATGACACCCGGGTAAGGTTTGTTGCTGAAGGTGCCTGTGCCTGTGGGGCGCAGTTTCATCAGTTCGTCAATGGATTTTTCCTGTCCTTTCAACGGGCTCAGAATGCAAAACAGACAAATGGCAATATAGATTCCTGTATTTCTCAAGAACACCTTCTGTAACGCAGTTATTGTGCCAAATGTTGCGGGTAATACAGAATTTGAATTGGTAGACATAGTAGGAACAGGATTTTCAGAACAGGACATCAATATTTCAAAAGTAATAATTATGGGCAATCATGGGTAGCAACTATTTGTATTGCCTACTTAATAAACAGGCACTGTAATGTGGCAATACAATGTCATATTTTTAAATTTTCACATTAAAATTTAGTTTATCCAACATTGTTTTCCTATACTTGCTTTACCAAAAACAACAAACTTATGAAAACACTTATTCATTCTTACAAAATCCCCCATTCCAGTGTTGTTGAGGCACGGTTTTTGCGGGGGGGTAGTCGCGCGTATTGCAGATTGTAAAAAAGGCTTTTTACGATTTATGTTGCTCACGGGGTGTACAATTTGGCCGCTTATATCCTTTGCTCAGGTGGATATGCGCCTGGAAGAAAACAACGGTGCGAACGACCCGGAGGTGACCAAAGATTATTCACTGTGTGCCAATACCCTGGATGAAAGATATGTCGGGGTATCTTCTGTGTTGGAAACGAGCAACAACCCTATTTTAGGACAGGTTTCTAAACTAAAGGTGGTTGAAATAGACAAAGGATACAATGCACAAACCAAGCTGAGAATAGAAGCACAAGGTTATCATTTGTATTCTACCTGTGTGAAGTATGCTGATACGGCCTACTACATATGCGGGTATATGATTGAGGTGGGTTCGACCGTGCCATACCCTTTTCTGCTTAAATACAATACAAGTTTTACACTGCAATATGCCAAGAAGTACACATGGAATGGTATACCACTGGATATGGATTTCTTTACAATCGGTTCTGATAAACGTGTTGTACTAGTTGGTACAGAAACAAACAACGTTGACTGGATTAGCGGATCGAGAAAAAGTACTATTCGGATAATTTACCGAAACACTGGTGCAAATGCAGGCTATAAAACACTCTCATTGTCAGGCCTTAATCCGTCGGCGAGTAATTATGTGGACTGTATAAATGATATCGTTATGAGAGATTCTGCAGGTGTGATTTATGGATATATTATTGCTACAGCATCTGATACGTGTACATCCACAAAAAATATATCAAGATCTTACGTGGTGAAGCTGGAATTTACAATATCAAATGTATCAATTGCAACTGGGTTTGTGTCTTGGACTATTCCTCAGAATATTGGGTTATCAGAAAACTCATTTACAGGTGGAGCAATAGAAATTTGTGGCGACAATCTTTTGGCAGCGGTGAATGAACGTGAGTCTGGCGCACCGGTACTGGCCTGTCTTAATCTTTATAATGGTACTTATATTTATACTGTTCGATTTGAATCACCGAGTCCGACTACCACAAATCAGGGACAGATTAATACACATATTCCATTTGTACAGTCAATTCTTAGAATTGACAGCACCAATGTTTTGATTACCGGAAAGCTAATTGATGTACAATTTAATACTGTGCCTTTTGACACAATGTTCAGTGAAATGATATGGTCAGCGCGTGTGGAAATCACGGCAACGGGGTTGGTTTTTAGTAACGAAACGCTGTATTTGACTGAGCAGAGCTTTCCAGGAAACGGTCCATTTAATTATACCAGTTATATAGGTTGTAATATTACAACAATTTATCAACCTATTTATACTGCTAAGAACACAGTTGAGGATTTAGAATCAGAAAGTGAATTCGTGACATTGACTTTTGATGCAAATACACCTTTTGTATGGCCTGGATCAACGGAATGCCATAAAACATGGTTTGTAACCAATGAGAATGCCAGTAACTGCATGTATGTTGACTATAGTGACTTTGTACTGGATGAGATTGAACCACCCCAAGAAGTTGTATTTCCTGTTCTCAATTTAGGATCATCATCAGGAAATGATATAAGTACCATTGTTGAAAATCAATTTAATTTGACTGAGTTGGACTGCGACAACTTCCCTGAGCCATGAGGCTACGTTGGGTATTTATCATTTTGTTTTTTCTTTTTGCGTTAAATCTGGTAAAGGCGCAAAGTACTTATTATTATCCTTTATATAGTTTCTCCGAACTAGAAAAGTACCGGTTTGGTAAAAAGCAATATGATACATTCAGAACTGTTTATGCATCAGGTAGGAATGTGAAGACGTATATTAAGGGTTATCGAATTAAAGCATATTCTGACCAGGATCAAACTATTTTACTAACCGATTTTAAATCTTTTAATCAAACCATTTCAGTCAAAGCAAGGATAATCAAAGAAGTATCGTTGGAAGACACTATGGTTTGTTTGGATGTCAATTCATTTGAAAAAGCAATCAACCGGAATTTTTGTGTGGTTTCCTCGAGACCATTGACTGTCTTATATCGGTCTTATGATCCATTGTTTGAAAATATTGATGGTTGGTTACGTAAATATGAAATTATTAAGCGATCTGAAATATTAACTAGTTATGTTTTTAACACTTCAATTGACATTCAATATGATTTTCTCAGACCATATTTTATACGGGCGTTGGACAAGGAAGTTAAACTTACAATTTACCCAAAATTCAATTCGGTAAATCCAGGTAATTATAAGTATTCAAGTATCCGATACGGGAAGCCTTACAATATTTCTCTAAAAAGAGGTCAAACATTTTGTTTTTATATTTTCCCGGATTCATTACACGTCCCTCAATCAACTTCAACGTCTAATATTTTTGCCAGTCTTCCGAATGGAAGTAAAATACTAAGTGAAAATTGTGTTCCATTCATGCTTTCATACGATGATAGGTATGCTTTATTCACATGGCGCCAATATTATTGGGATAATTACATGTCAAGAAACACAACTTTTGGCATGAGTAGCAATGTGTATTCTTCATCATCGGGAGGCATGGAGTATTTTTTTCCATTTACAAAACGCAATTACAGTCATAACCAAATCTGCATCTGGGCCAAGGCGCCGAACAATGTGTATGTAAAAGGAAAGAAAATATCTGTTACCAAAGATACTTTCATTACCGATACTATCAACCGACCACTGCGGGTGTGGGCAGATAAACCCATTTATGCCTGGTATACCTGGACAACGACCTATTTAAATTTACCACAGGGTTTTCATATTTCCGGAAGGGCCGGTATACCAGCATTAAAATTGCTTGACACATTTCCTAAAATTATCATCCATGAAAGCAAATACAATATGGACACCGCCACTGGCCTCCATTTGTTTGCCCGTGGCACAGACACAGTTTGGGTTAATGGCAAACCAGTAAAGCTGCCTGTTGCTATGGGCAACAATGCGTATTACACGTTTCACCGCACCAAGGACACCCTTGTGCGCGTTACCTGCAGCAAACCGTTCAATGCCTTTTATCTTGTATCCCGTTTTAAAACAGACGGATATTACAGCTACGACACTCTTGAACGGATAGATGCCATGGACGGAGGTACCAGTTTTGGTCTGTTGCCGGAGAATTTCGACCGCAATGAAAAAACGCGGCTTGCGATAACCCACAACGACAAAGTACCCGAGGCTGGGGAGGTGCTGCGGCTATGTCGCAATGCAACAGTTACCCTCAATGCAGAACATTTCTGGAATCCGTCGCTGGCCACACAGTGGTATATAAATGGCAATAAAACAGATACAGGCAACAAACTTACCTATACCCCCAAAGACACAGGCTGGCACAATATCATGGCTCTGTTTCTTTACAAACATGAAGGTTGTACAGACAGCTTTGCCTGGGATACTGCGATAAGACAAGTGTATGTGTACCCTGATATACAGGTATATATGCCTAAGGATACTTTGCTCTGCAGCGGAGTTCCGTTTGTGTACAGCAATATGGATTACAGTATCACTCACCGATGGGTGCCAATTGGTTTTAAATTGCCCTGCGATACATGTCGCAGCATCAAAGCCTATCCGGCAAACAACAGCATATTGAAATACCGTTTGAACAAAGCGGGTTGCAATGAGGTGTTTAAGCAAATGACTTTCAAGGTAAAAGACAGCCTGAAAAGTCATATTCAATGGCCTGACACTGTTTGTTACGGGTCGGTTCTGAATCCTGCCCTGAAAGCCAGCGGAGGCGACAGCACAAACCGGGTATTCCGGTTTTGGGCAGACAATAAACCCATCACCCTGCCGTATCAGATGAAAAGCAGCTTTGGCCTTACAGCCATTCTGAGTGATGGTTGCAGCGTACCTGCAGACAGCAGTTACAGAATCATTTTTGTAAGACAGCGGTTGCGCATTCCGGCCCGCCCGGATACGTTGATATGTGCAGGAAGCAGTTACAGTTTTGCTACGGGCAGTGTGGGTGGATACAAAGCACAGCCGGTGAAAGTGTATGTGAATGGAAAAGCGGGAGTGTTCCCATTCACTCTAACGGATTCTCTTACCCAAATTATGGCTACAGTGGAAGACGGATGCTCCTTGCCAGATACATTGCGGTTTACGGTGCGGCAAAGCAGCCCGCTGCAATTGGGGGGGGTAGACATATCCAAACCACTTTGCTGGAGAAAAAAACAGACCTGGCTATTTACAGGAAACGGAGGAGATACCTCGCGCTATGTTTGGAGTATACGGCAAAATGGCAACTTGCTGGATAGCGGAAGAGGCAGGAAATGGCAAAGTCAACTGACGTTGAATTCCACAGCAGATATGCTCATCCGGCTGGAGAATGCCTGTGGTTATATCGACACCATACTTGCTCCTGAATTTGGCAACGGAAGCAGGATGATTCTTGAACAAAAGGATACATTTTGTGCTGTGATGGATACCCTGCGAGGTTCAGTTTCCACGGCTACTGCCGCTATGGTTTATTTGCAGGATGACACAGGAACTGACAGCGTTTTTACTGTCGATGGCAAGTTTGAGTTTATACTGAAACCGGTAAAGTCCGGCATGTATTCTTTATGGTTCAGCGATGGGTGTAGCGCACCGGACACAACAAGATTTCATTTACAAGTATCCGCACCGCTTCTTGCAAAGTTGGTTTCACCTGTACCTGACTGTGGCCCGGCAACGGTTATGCCCGGGTGGCAACTGAAAGGTGGCATACAGCAAAAACTCAAATCTGTGTTTATTGCGCCCGGAATAGTCCTGAATGGATTTGGCGGAAAATATACCGCAGACAGCAGCCACTGGCTGCATGCACAGATTACAGATGGTTGTACTGCGATAACTGACAGTGTGTGGGTTCGCATTTCACCAGATATGCGTGCAATGCCCGCATGGAAAGACACCATCGTATGCAGTCCATGGACATTTGAAGTGAGCAGCCCTGTGTCCCGCAAAAAAACTGATTGGATATTTAAAACAGGAGACGGCAGTATATATTCAAAAAAGAATATTGCCAAAGGCAGTAATGCCCAATTTGTGCATACATATAACAGGACAGGTGATTGGGTCGCTGAATTGCGAACCTTTTCAGATAGTGCAGATTGTTTACAGGCAAGCCGGAAAATAACTGTATCCCCAAACCCGGTGGCAGATTTTACATGGAGTCCGCCGGTAGCAGATATTCATATTCCTCAGGTTCAGTTCAACAATCAGAGTGCAGGCGGCAACCGGTATGACTGGAATCTGGGAAACGGGGTGCGCACGAATGTAAACTCACCTGTTACTACCTATAAAGACAGTGGCACTTATTTCATCCGGCTTTCGGTTTGGAACAGCACAGGCTGTGTGGACAGTATTGTTAAACGCTTTTATGTGTGGGGTGATTTGAAAGTTTGGATACCTACAGGTGTAGTACCAGCAGGCATCAATAAGGAATTTATGCCGGTAGTGGTAAATGGAGTGCTGGATGAAATACAGGTGTACAACAAATGGGGCGAGAAAGTGTATCGGGGCAAAGGTCCATGGAGGCCCGAACCGCACATATTACCGGGTGTATATGCTTACTATGTCAGGGTTTATACCATGCGGGGCCGTAAAAATGAGTATAAAGGCACATTGCATGTGTTGCGCTAGCAAACGCGGAATAAAAGAATATTACCTCAGATCCAGCAAATCATCCACCCCTGCTGGTCTTTCCACGGTGAATCCTTCGCCGTATTCAGCATGGATGTATCTGCCGAAATCCCTTGCCCGGCTTTCCAGAAACTCCAGGAATGATTTGGAAGAAATAGGGGTTTGGGGCCCCTCGTCCCCTTCGCTGTAAAACTGACTGCCAAAAGCCATAATGGCTTCCATTTTCTTTTCAAACCAGGGGCTGATATCCACTACCAGATCGGGTTTCAGGGCGCGGTCCTGTATGTAGTGGTAAACTGCTTTCGGCCTGTGTGGAGCCTGGGGAATGCCTTCCCACAGGGTTTCAATTTTGACAAGCCCGGCCAGAAAACAGGCCCGGGCAGCAAAAGATGCTCCCCTTCCGTGGTCCGGGTGGCGGTCTGAAATGCTGTTGGCAAGCACAATCTCGGGTTGATACTTGCGGATGACGGTGATAAGACGCAACAATGAAGCTTCATCCTGCTCAAAAAAGCCATCTTTCAAACCCAGGTTTTCGCGGTATTTCACACCCATGATACGCGCACTCTCTGCAGCCTCTGCATCGCGCAGTTCTGCCGAGCCACGGGTGCCCAGTTCGCCCCGGGTGAGGTCTGCAATGGCAACACTATGCCCCAGGGCAATATGCCGCAACAGCGTGCCGCCTGCTGCCAGTTCCACATCGTCGGGGTGTGCGCCTATGGCCAGTATATGGGTTTTCATTGTATCAGATTCAGCGGGGGATTGAAGACCAGTGCAGTAATGGTATGCCCTACGGCATACAGCGTGTTTTTGTCTACCGCATCCATGTTGTCTGCATGGGTATGCCAGTACGGTGCAAACCGGCCGCTGGGGTCGTGCTGGATGATGTCTATCATGGGAATGCCGGTGGCTTCATTCACATACCGGTGGTCGTCTATGATTTCTCCGGTGCGCTGGCTTACAAAGTAGTTTCGAAAACCCAGTTCCTGAGCAATACCCCAGGTGTGCACCAGCACCCAGTTCGCCGTGCGGTCACTATGCCCTTCCCACATGAATTTTGCATTGTTGCCGCCAACCATGTCCAGCAGCACGCCAAATTGTGCCCTGTATCCGGGTTTGTGCAGGTTTTTTGCCCAATATTGACTTCCCAGGCAAAAACTGTTTTCCACTTCGCTTTTACCATAGTCTTCCGCATCGAAAAACACAATGTCAACCCCGATGGGCGGCTTGTTGCCCTTTAGATTGCGCGCCAGCTCGAGCAATACGGCCACACCGCTGGCACCATCGTTGGCTGCCGGTATGGGTTTGTCCGTGTCTTTGGTGTCAGCATCGCCCCAGGGCCGGCTGTCCCAGTGCGAGGCCAGCATAGCGCGCTGCGCATGTCCGGGCCGGAAAGAACCGATGAGGTTGTACACCGGAATGGTTTTTTTGTCGTAGGTGGTGGCGTTTCCTTTTTGGTAATAGACGGTATCGCAGTATTTTTTCAATTCGGCATACAGCCAGTCGGCGCAGTTTTTATGCTCTTTGGTGCCGGGTACCCGGAATCCGAATGACAGCTGTTTTTGTATGAGGTTGAAGGCAGAATCCTGTGAAAAACCCGGCCCTTTCACTTTTACCAGTTTTTCTTCAGCAGGAATGCTGTCTGCAACATTGCTTCCGGTGCAGCCAGTGCAGCCAGTGGCCAGTGCAATCAGGGGGATTAATATGCCAGATACAGCCTGTATAAAATGCTTCATCCAACTGCAAATTTAGGAATAACCTTGTGTGGCAGGTTTCGCAATCTGAAATTGTCGCTATTTTCGCTGCTTTGGCAAGCACAACACGAATTCAAAGCATGACCGGCTATGGCCGCGCCGAGGGTGAAAGCCAGGGTGTGGCTGTAACGGTAGAAATCAGAAGTCTGAACGGCCGCTATTTCGAGGCCGATTTGCGGCTTCCCAGATACCTGTATGAACTGGATCCTGAACTGCGCAGGTTGCTGGCAGACAAGCTGGAACGCGGCACGGTTACCTGTATCTTCAATGTGGATTTTGGCCGGGCCAATCAATCCACCGAAGAAATATCGGTGAACGAACCCCTGGCCAGGGCCTATCTGAACAAGCTGAATGAACTGAGTTCAAGCCTCGGCCTGGAATTTAAAGACGGTTTTCGCGAGATCATTCGTATGCCCGACATCATCGGCAGTCCGGATAAACGGGTAGATGACAACCTCCGCAAATTCATCAGGGACATGGCCATGCAGGCTGCGGATCATCTGGTTCAATTCCGCTGTCAGGAAGGGGAAGCACTGAGACTGAAGCTGGCAGAAGCTGCAGAAGAAATCAGACAGCAGTTGGGTAAAGTGGAGGCGGAAGAGGAGAACCGCCGCAGCGGATTGCGGGAGAGGATTTACAACAATCTGGCAGAGCATGTGAAAGAGAATACCGCCGATGCCACCCGGTTTGAGCAGGAACTGCTGCTGTATCTTGAAAAATGGGATATTGCAGAAGAGAAAGCCCGGCTTTCCCAGCATCTGGATTATTTCAATCAGTGCCTTGAAAAAGAACCTCTGGGTCGCAAACTCAATTTTATTGCCCAGGAAATGGGGAGGGAAATGAATACGCTGGGTGTAAAAAGCAACCATTTTGCCATGCAACAGGCGGTGGTGCTCATGAAAGAAAAGCTGGAGCAAATCAAAGAACAGGTGCTGAATCTGGTATGAGTAAGGAAAAAAACCGCTGTGGCTGGTGCCTGAAGGACGAATTGTATATATCCTATCATGATACAGAATGGGGTGTGCCGGTTTATGATGATTTGCGCATGTTTGAATTTTTAATTCTTGAAACATTTCAGGCCGGATTAAGCTGGCATATTATCCTTAAGAAAAGAGAAAATTTCAGAAAGGCATTCCATGATTTTTCGCCTGAAAAAATGGCGGGGATGGGTGAAAAAGATGTATTGAATTTGTTGCAGAATGAAGGAATCGTGCGGAACAAGATGAAAATCAACGGCGCAATAAAAAATGCACAGGCGTTTTTAGAAATAGTGGAAACAAATCAGTCATTTTGCGATTATATGTGGCAGTTTACCGGTGGAGTACCCTTGGTAAACGCGCACAAGACACTGTCTGAATTGCCTTCATCAACTGCACAAA
>JAEUUL010000020.1 GCA_016787485.1 Bacteroidota bacterium | reverse complement strand
GGTTGGCTCAGGTCGTTGTCGCGGCTCAGGAATGGTTTATCCACCGGCAGGGGTTGATTCAGAAAAGACTCAAGCCCGCCCATGCCGAACAATTCCATATCCGGTTGAATGACAAAAGAGCCCAATGCCTTTCTCACAGCGGATTTCAGAATATTGTAAATGTGTTTTTCATCTTCAAATTTCACCTCCGTTTTTGTGGGGTGCACATTCACGTCCACCTTGGCAGGGTCAATGGTAAGGTTGAGTACAAACAGCGGATAGGAACCCGGGTCGGCAAGACCCTCGTAGGCAGATTGTACCGCATGGTTGAAATAGGGACTGCGGATAAACCGGCCATTGACAAAAAAGTACTGATCTCCCCGGGTTTTTTTTGAAACCGACGGAATGCCGACATAACCGGAAATCGAAACAATTTCGGTGGGCTCGGTCAGCTCAAGCAGGTCCGTGTCTTTGGTGCGGCCAAGAACATCGGCAATGCGTTGTGCCAGGGTAGCGGGTTTGAGGATAAACACCTCATTGCCATTGTTGAACATGGAGAAGGCAACCTGAGGATGCGCCAGTGCCTGACGTTGAAATTCCTCCATCACATGTCTGGATTCAACCGGGATGGTTTTCAGGAAATTTCGCCGGGCCGGGATGTTGAAAAACAGGTTTTTGATGGCAATGCTGGTTCCAACCGGGGCTGCTGTCAGGCTTTGTTCAAGTACTTCCGAACCTTCTATGCGGATAAGTGTGGCAGCATCGTCTTTTTCCCGGCGTGTTTTCATTTCCACCTGTGCAACCGCTGCAATACTGGCCAGGGCTTCACCACGGAAACCAAAAGTGCGCAGGGCGAACAAGTCATGGGCGGTGTTGATTTTGGAAGTGGCGTGGCGTTCCCAGCACATGCGGGCATCGGTATCACTCATTCCGCTTCCGTTGTCGATAACCTGAATGAGGGTGGTACCTCCGTCTTTGATGAGCAGCCTGATGTCTGTGGCCCCGGCGTCCAGGCTGTTTTCCAGCAATTCCTTCACGGCGCTTGCAGGTCTTTGCACCACTTCGCCTGCGGCAATCTGGTTTGCCACTGAATCCGGAAGTAATTTGATAAAGTCAGCCAAGATGAATCACAAAAATACCGCTGTTTGACTGCGGTTTACCCACATTGTATCCAGCTTTTTCCCCAGTTCAATCCTATGACAGTGCATACCGCACCGCACACCAGTTCTCCAGGGTCATGAATTCGGTGGAACTGAGTCCCAGTGCAGCTGCATGGGCATTCATTTCCTCCCTGTCCTGGGCATAGATGCCACTGATATAGAGAATACCACCGGGCAACAATGTGCTTGCGTAGGCTGCCATATCTGCGAGCAGCACCTGTTTGTGGATATTGGCCAGTACGGTCCGGTACTGAGGCCCGGCTTCGAGAGAATCTGCATTGCCATGCGCGGCTGTAATGCGGCTGCATTGATTGAGGGCTGCGTTTTCCACGATGTTTTCTGCTGCCCAGTCTTCATGGTCTATGGCCAGTACACTTTCGGCTCCCAGCTTTTCTGCCATAATGGCCAGAATACCTGTACCACTTCCCATATCCAGCACACGGGACTGCTGAAAATCAGCGGCATGTGCAAGCATAAGTTGCAGCATAAGCTGGGTTGTGGGGTGATGGCCGGTTCCAAAGCTCATTTTGGGTGCGATGGTGATAACGTAAGGCACATCGGGTGCTGAGGGATGAAAAGGTGCGCGGATGTGAATGCCGCCGGGCAGGGTTGTGGGTTGAAAGAATTCTTTTTCCCACAGGGCATTCCAGTTCTCTTTCTGTATTTCTCTGATAATCGGTTTGCCCTGAATGAACGGCTCAATGCATTCGCAGGCCGCCTGCATTTCTGTTTCGTCGATACCGTCGATGCCCGTGTAGGCCTGCACACCGTCGTTTTCTGTGGTAAACGTTTCGAAAGGAAACTCACCGAGGAGTGCGATAACTATGTTGCTTTGTTCCTCACCGGGTTCCCGCAGCTGAACCTGCAATTCGATAAAACCGGTCATGGTTTTTTCCAGGCTGCCTGCAGGTTGCATTCCCTGAATTCGGCGTTGTAGCCAATCATAAATGGCAGGGTGGCAGGTTGTGCTTTTGCGTAGGCTGCCTTCATGTCTGGCTGAAACTCATTGGCGAACAGTGCAATGGTTTTGGTGTATTTGCCCAGCAGTTTCACTTCAAAATTGTTTTTAAGCATGAAGGCATAGGGCAGTCCGCTGTCGTCCTGCAGCAGGCGGGTGCTGCGGTTGTTTACAAAGTTGCGCACCGTGCTGAACATGTCGTAATGCATGAGATAACTGGCTGCCTTGAAAAAGGTAACCACTTTGCCCCGGCGGTTGAGCCAGTTCAGCAGATTGGGCCGGGCTTTCATGTTCTCATTGCTGGCGTCGTAACTGAAATAGACCAGTTGGCGTACAGGCGAGCCCGGCTTGCTGTATCCAATGCGGTAAGCGGTGTATTTTTTACCCCGGCCATGCTGCGCGGCCTGAACCACATCCGTTTCCCTGCCGTCTTTATCCAGGTTGAAATGTTCGATATAGTGCAGGCTGTAACCACCCTGTGCCAGATAAAAAAGACAGGTGTGCAGGGTTCCGTTCAGCGGACCTTTATTGAAATCCACCGCCATACTTTTGGTGCGGAAGAAACCGAGCCAGTGGGGGAAAAACATGGAATGCTGCAGGTTGCTGTAGTAGGTTGCCAGTGTTGCAGGTTTCACACTGTCGGGCATGAAAATGCTGCCTCCGGGTTCAAGCCCGATCATGATGGTTGTATCCTGGTTCGGGAAAAACAAGTTGGCATAATAGAAATCTCCGCCTGCAAATGGATAAAACAAAGTGCGGGGTTCGTTTTCCCGTTCCAGCTTAGCCTCTTTCACCCAATTGGAAATGTTGCTTCCGATTTTATTCTGCAATTCTGTCCACTTGGCCGTGTTGGTTTTGCTGTAATTGATCCAGGATTCAGCCTGAAGGGCTTTATACTTTGCCGGGCCATCCATACCTGCAATGTAGCGGGCAAATCCGGTGAGTGCAGAGTCCACAGGCCGGGTTTCGCCGGGAGATAGTTTTGTAAGGGTGTCTGCCTTCTTTTTCGGGGCAGCGGTGTCTTTGGGGGCGGATTGTGTGGTTGAGTTTCCGTTACAGGCCACTCCGAAGAGCAACGGAGCCGCCAGAAAAAGCAGTCGCATACGAGGGTACAAATATACTTTAGAGAACGTATCTTTTAAGATACCAATGGTTCAGTGTTTTTCGAAAAATTGCCATACTGCGGGTAATTCGCTGCGCCAGTAAGCAAAGTTGTGCCCTGCTGTTGTGTCTATATGTAGATTTACAGAAAGTCTGGGGTGCGCTTCTGTTACCGCCCTGCCAAATTCAAGGGTTTGCCGCACCGGCACTACCCGGTCCATTTGTCCGTGGCCCAGATACAGCGGAGTTTGGAAATTCTTTCTGTCTGCCTGGGGATTGTCCCATTCCTTCCACCGTTCCTGATGTTGTGTAAAGGGACCATAGACCAGAGTGCAAAGGGCATCTTTCGGCATGGCAGCCTGATTATAGTCTCCGCTTAAGGCAGCCGCTGCGTGAAAAAAGTAAGGCTTTTTTTCACAGATCATGGCCACACCCCTTCCGCCGGTGCTGAGTCCCAGTGCATAGCGTTTCATACCCAGCAGGCCCACGGAATCGTGCAGGTAATTCAGGGCAGAATCCAGCCAGAGTAGGGTGGGATATTTGCGCAGGTCCTGCCGGGTTTCAGGGAAATAGTGGGTGGCATAAATGCTCTGCATCATTTGCGGTGCAATCACCCGGTAGCCCTTTTGCATGGCAGTTTTACACACATCTGTACTGTCGCACCACAGGGTATTTTTGTAATTCCAACCGGGCAACAGCAACAGGTCGCCTTTCAGGGGCAAAGAATCGGAAGGGTACTGGATGAGGATATCCACACCGCGGTATCGGATGTTCTTGCTGTACGAAGGTCCTGGAGGAGCCGGCCGGCTGTGCATCACAGGTTCGGTTTGTCCGCCACAGCCTGGCAGGGAAAAAAGCAGCAATGCGATAAAGATCGGGCGCATGAGTGAATTAAAACAGCAAGTTTTGTTCCAGTTCGGGATAAACATATTTTTCCTGTACTTCAGGTGTATTCCGGTCTGCACGTGCCTGACTGGCAATGGGGCTTAAAGTGTGTGCCATCATGTGTTCATCAGGATATGGTTTTACAAGTTTCAGGCATTCATCGGGAGTGCCGTGGAGCCAGGTTTGGATATCGGAATCCTCAAGTATCAGCGGCATGCGCAGTTTGGAATTGTGTATCACAGACATCAGTGCATTGGCTTCACAGGTAATGATAGAATAGGACGAAATTTCTTCACCACTTTCCCGGTTGGTCCACACGTCAAAAATGCCGGCAAACAGGAAACAATCATCATTTGCAGGAAAAACATAATACGGGTATTTCTTTTTATTGAAATCCCGCCACTCATAAAAACCTGCGGCTGGCACCAGACACCTGTGTCTTTGAAAAGCATGCCGGAACATGGGCTTTGTATGCATGGTTTCGCCGCGGGCGTTGAGGGTGAGTTTGCGCATTTCCAGCGCCTGTTTTTCATCTTTTACCCATCCGGGAATCAAACCCCAGTGCATGGTGGTCATGTGAAGATTCCCGTTTGCAACAATCACCGGCAATAGGGGATAGCTGAAGCCTGAAAAGAAGTAGCCTGATTGGGGCAGCACCACTTCAGGCAAATCCAGCCGGCTTTGAAGGCGATCGGCTTTCAGGTTTACCGAATAGGAAAAACACATGGCACAAAGTAACCACCTTTGGGCTGCAGTATCTTTGCGGCAGATGAAAATCGGACTCATTCGCGAATACAAGCAGCCTGCCGATGTGCGTGTGGCCTTAACCCCGGTGCAATGTGCAGCCCTGATGAACCGCTGGCCACAGGTGCGGATTGTTGCTGAAACTTCACCGGACCGCTGCTTTGACGATGAAGAGTATGAGAATGCAGGTATTGCAGTGAAACAGGATGTATCTGATTGTGATGTGCTGATGGGAATCAAAGAAGTGCCGAAAGAAAAACTGATACCGGGCAAAACCTATTTCTTTTTCTCGCATACCATAAAAAAACAGCCCTACAATCAGGCCATGTTGCAGGATGTAATCAAAAAAGAAATCCGCCTGATTGATTATGAAACCCTGAAATGGGAAAACGGACAAAGGGTACTGGGGTTTGGCCGGTTTGCCGGTATTGTGGGTGCGTATAACGGGCTGCTTACCTGGGGAAAAAAAACAGGATTATTTCATCTGAAACCAGCCTGGCAGTGTGAAGATTACCGCGAGTTGCTGCATCACGCAGGGGCCGTAGATATAGGGAATTTGAAAATTGTGCTCACGGGGGGTGGCCGGGTTGCCAACGGGGCATTGGATTTTCTGCGAAACCTCCGTATCCGTGAGGTTACTCCTTACCAATACATCCACAGGGAGTACGATGAACCGGTGTTTGTGCACTTAAACAGTCCGGAAATTTACCGGCATAAGGATGGCAAAGTCTGGGATACGCAGTACTTCTATGCCCACCATTCGGAATACGAAAGCAGCTTCCGGGATTTTCTGCCGCATACAGATATTATCATGAACGGCATTTTCTGGACCGCAGATTTGCCACCTTTGTTTGAGAAATCAGACACCGCACAGCCAGAGTTTCGCCCAAAAGTAATTGCTGATATCAGTTGCGATGTGGATGGCAGTGTGCCCATTACCTGGAAAGCCACCTCCATTCAGGATCCTGTCATTGGCTGGAGCCGCAATGGTCAGAAACCATGCGAACCCTTTCAGCCCGACAGCATAGACATCATGGCCGTAGGCAATTTACCCAATGAGTTGCCCTGCGATGCGAGTGAA
>JAEUUL010000010.1 GCA_016787485.1 Bacteroidota bacterium | reverse complement strand
TAATTGGGATATAGGGGTTCTGGCCGCTGCAGTCAGGCCGGTTGCTGCCCTATTCGCATGGAATAACCCGAGTGAGGCTAATTGGAAAGACATTCTTAAAGATGTCGTTTCACATTGCTACATTCCCGGCACCACAATGGGCGTAGAGGGTTATAGCCAGTGTCTTACCGGAAACTGGTTTACTCCGCAGCATTCCTATTTCTGGCAGGATGTATGGACCCGTCTGGGAGACTCCACCAAATATCTGAATGAGCTTTGGACAAAATACGCCACCGAATCCGGCAGCCCGAATATTATGATGGCCAAATTGGCAGCATGTGATGGCAGTTGGGGTCAAAGCGATTTTGCACGCTTTGCTGATAAGTGTGGCTTTAAAATGATGAGCCTGCAGTTTGATGTATTGAATGACAAAACACCATTGTACAACAAAAGCTACTACCAGAGTATGCTGCAAACCATGAACTGTCAGGCCAACACCGGGAACGGATTTCCATTTGACAGAGATGTGCTCAGTGGTTAAGCAATGAAACCATCCAAGCGCAACAACACTTATCCTGATGCCGGTGATTATGGCCCGAATTTCGGGTTTATGCTTTATTATAACCTCTATAGAATTGCCTCAATCCAGCATTGGGGAGACTCTGTAAATTCTATTTACGATAACAGTTGTCCCTGCCATATTGATTCTTTTTTATTAAACCGCACTCTGCGGGTTAATGCCATCGAACCTGAATATTTTTACAATCAGGGGAATCATTATTTTTTATTTAGAAATTCTTATAGCCAGCAGGATGCATTGGTAAAAACCACAGATCTGAATCCGGCTCATGTTAAGTATGGAATCAGAAATCCGGAATATATCAATCATTATTATCGGGTGAATAACAACCAGGTACTTGAAGTGATCCGGGATTTGGTCATTTGTGGCAATTCGCTGGATTTGAAATCAGGAAGTGAATTGAAGATAGATTCGAATAAATACACTAATTCACAAAGTGAAATAATTATTAGAAACTCAACCGTTACCATAGAAAACAATGCGAAAATTACTATAAATAACAATACAAGATTGGTGCTTGAAACCGGCGGCACCCTCCTGTACAAATCCGGGGCACATATTATCCTCAATGGCCCAAACGCGGTGCTGCATATCAAAGGCACCCTGAAAATAGATACAGGGGCTACCTTCACCATAGAGGGCGGCAGTGCGGGCAAAGGCTATATTCTTTGGGACAACGGAGGCGGGAGCCCGCATTTTGGCAATGGTACCCTGCTGGCCGGGCCGGGCAGCAAGCTGGAACTATATCAAACCAATAAGTCACAAACTGCCCTGGTATGCACCGGCGGCTGGGGTATGTGGCTGCCACCCCAACTGGTTTCGGTAAAAATCCATGATTGTAAAATAGTGCTGAAAGAAAACAGCCGCGTGGTATCGCGGGCCCGGTCATTTGCAATGAATAAAGTAACGCTAAACGGGTATTTCGGCGATCACCCCAATCCGGAATTTGATTACAAACTCTGCTCTGGCGGCTTGCATCTCATAGACAACCCGGCTACACTGAACGACGTAACCGTAAACCGCTGCGCCACAGGCATTACCACCTTTGCCGAAGGGGGCCACAAACCGCTGATATTGAAAGATGTAAAAATTTACAATTGCCTGAAAGGGCTGGTAAACAACGGCAACTGT
>JAEUUL010000005.1 GCA_016787485.1 Bacteroidota bacterium | reverse complement strand
GAACACCCCGATAACCGGAGATGTGAAAGTCAACGACTTTGACCCTGAAGGCAATACCCAAACGGTAAACCCCACACCGGTAAGCAATGTAAGCAACGGAACGCTGGTGCTGAACAGCAATGGCACGTACACCTACACCCCGAACCCGGGCTTTGTGGGCAACGACCAGTTTGTGTACAGAACCTGTGACAATGGCACCCCAAGTGTATGTGATACGGCTACGGTGTACCTGACCATCGGAGATCCGCCAAGAGACAGCATTACGGGAACAGTTTATCATGACCCAAACGGACTTCAAAACGCGGCAATTGACGGCACAGGTAAAGGCAAATACAACACTGTTCAATTGTATGCCTACTTGATCGATGGTTCCGGGAATGTTGTGGACACTGCTACAGTTAACAGCAATACAGGCAGATATAAACTCACACAGGCTTTGCGTGGTGTAAATTATTCGGTAACAATTTCAGGTACTGTGGTGCCTTTAGGAGGAACACAACCAAGTGGAACGGCATTGCCTGGAAACTGGATTCCGGTGGGGGATTCTTATGGAAGCCCCAATGCTGCAGGAACCGGAATTGAGTCGGGCACGCCGAATCTCAAAATAGCAGTTCAAACCACAGCATCACTATTAAATCAGGTTGATTTTGGTGTGGAATTCAAACCAATGTCCCATTCCAAATCTTACACTCTCACGCCGGATTCGATATATCAATTAACAGGATTGCCCAATTTTACCCATTTCTTGTCATTAACACATGCTACAGGAAATTCAGATACAACGGTAAACTCTGTGAGTACCTTTGTAATGCCGGGCAAAGTGTCTGTATATGATGCAGAAAGCGGCAGAATCGGAGGTTTGACGGGCACCAATTCAGCAAAAATGGTATTTACCAACCTGCCTGACACAAATAATGCCATACTTGTATATAAAAATTCGGGTACGGATGTTTTACTATATCCCAATCCTGCAAGCGGAAGCCCTGCCTTCTCATTCTGGAATTCAGGAACCGGACAATATGAAATAACTGGTTTTAATCCGAACAATCTGCTGCTATTCTTCAAAATGGCTTATCAGTCGAGTACTTACTTCGACTATGCCATGATAGACGCAGCTGGAATCCAAGGCGCATTTGCAAGATATCAGATCAATTTCGGTTCACCATTGCCACTGGTATGGCAAAATTTTACTGCAGCTAAATGGACTGATAGAAGAGCACTTCTTACCTGGCAAATCAGTAATAATTACCATCCTGATTATTTCAATATACATAGAAAACTATCGAATGAAAATCAATTCAGGATAATTGGCAGAATAAATCATAGTTTCAGTGCAAATACAAATTATCAATACATAGACAGCCAAAGTGAAGTTCTGCAGAATCATGTATACTATCGGCTTGAGGGTGTTACAACCTCGGGTATACTGCAGTCAGAATTCTCGCCGATTAAAGTTGTATGGTTCAATAATTTGAAGATTGAAAGCGAGTTGTTCAAAATATTTCCTAATCCGACGGAAGATAAATTTGGTATTTATCCAAATGACCTGGAAATTCAATATTCATGGAATTTTATTGACAATACAGGAAGAGTGTTGTTGTCCTCAGAAAGGAATTATTCAGGGAATCAAACCATTGATGCGTCCATTATCCCCCCTGGCATATATTATATTGTGATTAGGACGTCGGAGGGAAATTCGATTCCTATAAGAGTTAGTGTACTGCATTGATAGAATAGTAAAAGGCCGCACAGCGGCCTTTTACTATTTAATGCCACGGTCTTCTTATGCTGCTCAAGTTTATAGAGTGCAAAATAAACAAACAGACACAAATGTGATTTTATTAATAAATACAATCTACGATAAGTCCAATTTAATTTAACGTATAAAGCAAACTAATTTCCGTAATATAGTTTTGAATTATTGCATCAACGCGCTACATTTGCATTGATACATATGAGCCATTGTTAAGTTGGGCAAACGCATATCTGTTATATTGTTTTTCATCCTATTGCTCAGATTTCAGGAGTCTGTTGCACAGGAGTATGTGTCCAACATTCACAGTTTCATTCAATACCCCGGCTTAAAAAAAGTCAATTGTATTTTAAAGGATAGTCGTGGAATAACCTGGATTGGATGTCATGGAGGATTGTTTTCTGAGACGGCCAATAAACTAACTTATTATACCGAAAAGACCGGTTTTCCCGTGGTTCCCGTGAACAATATTGCAGAAGACAGTAAAGGGTTGATTTGGATTTCTGCGAATAATGGTTTGTATGTTTACAATGGAGTTGAATTCTATCATTTTTCAACTTTTAGGCTGAAAGGTAACCAGCAAATCACTGTTTATCAAACGCGTCAACTAAAGAATAACGAATTGTATACTTGTACCCAGGATGGATTGTTCAGAATAAAACGATATTCCAGAGATTCACTGTACCATGAGCAGATATACAATAGACCTGTATATAATTTTATTGAATCTCCGGATGGAGCTTTGGTAATTGCTTCAGATAATGGGCTTGTCAAATTAACTGGCCAGAATTTCATGGTGAAATATCAGTTGAACATTCAACTTGATAATCAACAATTGCGAAATACAAAATTTGTAAAATCTGAAAATAACGTTTACTTTAGTAATAATCATTTATTTCGGATAGCCGGAGATAGTGTATTATTGATCAAGTTGAATGTACACCCAAATTTTGCAGGTCCTTTATTGTGTTATGAAAAACGTGTATATTTCGGTGATTACCAGATGTATTATTATGATGAGATATCAAATAATATAGTAATTTATGATATAGGCGGACCGGCAAATACCGATTTATTGATTGAGAAGTCGCCAAAACCCACTTATTATCTGGGTGGATTTCAAAGTTATACGAAGTTTACTGATATCAATTGGGCATTTAAGTCAGATAATCTGAATCATAATGATCCTGTTATATTTCGTAAATCTCCATTTGATCATGGCATTTATATGATAGAGAATGCAGGAAATTATCGAATAACCTTGTGTGATGGGATAATGAATACAGCATATACTGGTAAGGTGTTGAAAGTTTGGAACAAGTTTGATAAAAAAGGATTTGGAGAAGTGGTTGACTGGGCTTTTCTGTCTAACGGGGATTTTATTATTACTACGTATAACTCAGGCGCATATCATTATATTCAGGATAAGGAATTAATACAAGAAATACAATTTCCTGAGAAGGCACGATTTTCAAAACGCACCCAGAGAATAACAGTTGAGAGTGACTCAATTGTGATAATACCATCAGACGGATATTTTATTCGATATAATTTATTTAAGAGGGAATATGAGTCAATTCAAAAAACCAATGATGAATTGATTTATCAAACTGAAATATTTGAAACAGATATTTTACTTTTCACCAGTAAAGGAATTGTTCTGAGAAGTAAAATAGACCCCAGGATAGAAAGAAATATATCTCAGGAACTGGGTATTAGGGATTTAAATCAAATTTCGAGTTATTTTGACAAGAAAGACCGGTTGATTTGGGTGATTCTTAGTAGTGGTGAGTTAATTATTTTAAAATATTATAATTCAACGAATATTAACCTGATATTCCGGAGCTTTGAAAATAATTTACCTCCTTTTCAGAGAATCGTGAATCGGTATGCATTAGACAATGGGATACGGCTTTTTACCGATATACATCATGCAGTAGCTTTTAAAGAAGCGTCCAATGAAATATTGTTTCAGGTTATAGATAGTACTGGAAATTTAAAGGAATTGTTGCATTTGTGTGGTAGAAACATTGTCCAAAACGGTAAGTCATATAATGTATGTTCGTACAATTTGCGGTTCTATATTTCAGACATGGTGGTATTGAAAGAACTACTGCAACTTGAGAATTGTAAAACATCATTGATTAAAGTAAAGGTTAATGGCAGGAACATATCAAATCCATTTGACAGATTTTTTTCACAAGGTAAAAGTTTTACTTTAGCTTCAAATGAAAATAATTTAGAGTTTTATTTTAGCAGTAGTATTGACTTTCCTCTTCATAGCACGCGTTATGCCTATTATCTTGAGGGCTTGGAAAAAGAATGGAGCCATTTCTCGGATGAAGAAGCAGTTAAATATGAAAGACTTTTACCGGGTGAGTATGTTCTGCATTATAAAGTTTGGGGTAGCTTTAATAGTAAAGAAGCAACGGTTAGAATAGTTATCAGTGGGCCATGGTATCTGTCGCGGTGGTTTATCGGTATTCTTGTTATAGCTTTTTTGGGAATATCGTATATCCTGTCTCGGTTTATTGCAAAAAAACGATTGAAACAAGCTGCGAGAAATCTCAGATATGCACAAGCTGAAAAGGAATTGGCACGCAATCGATTGATGGCTTTGCGTTCACAGATTGAACCACACACTATAACCAATTTATTGCAATCCATTCAAGGGCATATGGTTTTAAAGGATTTCCGCACCGCGAATAAAGTATTGGGTGAATATGGCAGTTTTATGCGCAGTATATTTGAACAAGCAGGCAAAGAATGGGTGACTTTATCGGAGGAAATTAACTTTATCAGAAAGTTTGTTAATTTACAGGAAATCAATGGTAATGAGGTACTATTACAAGTGGAGGATCCGGATAACGCAGGAATGAAAGGGCTGGTTATTCCGGCTATGATGATATTGCCTGTGATAGAGAATATTTTTAAGTATGGCAGATCTTTGTCAGAACCATTTGTGGTCTATATTGGAATAACTGTAAAAGATAGACTGGTAATCGATATCATTGATAATGGCCCTGGCAAAGTCATGAATGATGTTGATTTGGGCAGGAATTCAGGTCTAAAAGTCACCAAAGAACGTTTGAGTTATTTGCGAGAACTTGGCATAGAAGTAATTATGGAAATAAATCCTGATGAAATTCGCCCTACATATTATTCAGGTTTCTGGGTGAGATTTATTTTGCCAGTATTAATGTTAGACAATAATCAATCGCAGTATGATATACCGAACTATATTGGTGGATGATGATTCAAAGTCACTGGATTCATTAATTGGAATAATTAAAGGATTTATACCCAAGTTGCATATTGTAGCAACCTATAGTAATCCGCTTCAGGTTATCAAAGAGTTTAATGATCTAAAGCCGGATCTGGTTATTACAGATATTGAAATGCCAGAAATGTCCGGTCTTGATATGGTGAAACACCTTAAGTTGTTGGATAACAGTACTTATGTTTTTGTCACAGGTTATAATAAATATGCAATAGAGGCCCTAAAACTAGGCGCCTTTGATTATATTGTAAAACCTATTACGATCGAATTGCTTATGGAGTTAATAGATCGGCTGATAATTGAAAAAAAGTTAAATTCTTCCGAATTCTCTATTCGGCATAATAACATGTTGGCTGTAAACAGACATGACAGATGTTATTTTATCAGAATAGACGATATAAACTATATTATAGCCGGTGGGCCATATTCAACAATTGTTCTACAGAATAATGAAAAAATAATTAATTCGAAACCATTGAAGTATTATGAGGACTTATTGTTGAATGACAATTTTATCAGACCGCACCGGTCTATTATTATTAATGTACAAAACATTAAGGAGTTGCACCGGCTAGTTGATGAAGAAGCCAAACTAATGTTCCGGGATGGAAGCGCCATGAATATTTCTTCAGAATTACGGAATCAATTGATTAATCATGTCAAAAGGCAATAACAAAACAGGAGCAATATAAATTCAGAGCTTTTGGACTGGCAAAAGTTGAGTTAGGGTCTGTGCAATCTTCTCCAAACCTGTTACCAACTCTTTTAGTCGTTTTGGGTTTGAAATTTGCAGATAATGCCCGCCGGTAAAATATATGCTGGCTACCCTTTTGGTGCTGTGTAAGTCCTTTTTCTCTACCGCGATGACTTCGTTTAGATTTACTATTAATGATCTTGATATCTTATGAAAGCCACTGTCCGGTAATGCTGATGTTAATGTATTCATTGATATTGAGAATTTTTCTTCCCCAAAAACTTTTGTGGTAATGATTGTATACGGACCATTGGCTGATGCAAAAAGAATGTCGGCCGCTGTAAATACAACAATTCTGTTCTTTTTATGGATGATAAATTTGCCGCTTCTGTTTTCACCAAAGGTTCTCATTTTTTCTAAACGACTGAGTCTGTTCTGATTGTTCGGTTTTTTTTCGGTTTCCTTTGAAATTTTGGAGATTTTTGTACGAACAGGATATGTTTTGTTATTTGTAGATTGAGTGATCATAACTGAGGTTCAAAGCAATACTAAAATCTGGGTCTATTTTTAGCGATATGTGTAATTCTTCTTGAATAAGGTGGCAGGGTTATTGAATTGCTGCATTTTCTTATTTTGTGCCATATGCGTGATCTAGTCCTGCAATTTGAATAGATTCTACTGCAAGCTGATTAAATATATAATACTCTTACCGTGTATTATTAACCTGATTATGGAATATTGGGTTGTTTCGGCAACCTGGAATTGAGTAATGGAGAGTTGCCTGGTTATTCCTATTAACTGGAATGGATATTACCGAACATGACTTAAAAACATGCCGGGTATCTTATCCTGTAGCTGATTTTGTTTGTATTTAAGACCCTGGATTTTCAGAATGGCAGATGCTGGATAGATTGTATTTTATGTGTCTTTTGACAATGCAGTAATTAGGATTGATCTGTATCGGTTGAATAATGGTTTAACCGGTTTACCCCGATTTAACTGATGTAGTGCATAAAAAAAGCCGGCAACAGCCGGCTTTTTTCACATTCTCAATCGGGAATCAGCGCTTGAATTCAAATGCCCATTCTTCACCGTTGTAGGTGTAGGAGTATTTGAAGGATTTGCGCTTCAGTTCTTTCACTTTGCACTTTACAGTGGGTTGTGCTTCATATGGGTAGTTGAAAACAGCATAACGGGTAAACTCTTCTTTGCTGTTCCACTCGTAGTTTCCACTTCCTGTGCTGATTTTTCCGGCTTTGCCGCTGAAGCTGTAAGCCATGGCCTCATTGTTGAAGGTTTCGCGGTAGCTGCCGTTGGTGTAGGTTGAAGTTACATCATTACCGGCCTGGGTTACCTTGGTCAACAGCCAGGTACCGTTGATGCGGTGCTCGTTCTTTTTGCATGCGCCGAACAGGAGGGTTCCGGCCACCAGGGTAAGAATCAGTTTCAGTTTCATGATCGTTTTTTCTTTTGAATTGATTGCAAAGGTCCACAGTATTTTTTGAAAATGCAAAAACCAGGGCAATTAAAGATGGAAATTCTTCCATAGGGCCTAATTTTGCGCCTCCTTCATGGCTTTTGACAAAGAAATTGAACGGCGAAAAACGTTTGCCATCATCTCACACCCCGATGCCGGGAAAACCACGCTTACAGAGAAATTCCTGCTTTTCGGCGGACAAATACAGACAGCCGGTGCTGTAAAAAGCAACAAAATCAAAAAAACAGCCACCTCCGACTTCATGGAGATAGAAAAACAGCGGGGAATCTCCGTGGCTACCTCCGTAATGAGCTTTGAGTACAAAGGCAAACTGGTAAACATTCTCGATACTCCGGGTCACAAAGACTTTGCTGAAGACACTTACCGCACCCTTACTGCTGTGGATTCGGTCATCCTGGTGATAGACTGCGTAAAGGGCGTGGAAGAACAAACCGAACGGCTGATGGAAGTATGCCGTATGCGCAGAACTCCGGTGATTGTCTTTATCAACAAAATGGACCGCGATGGCAAAGACCCATTCGATTTGCTGGACGAACTCGAAGCCAAACTGAATATCCATGTGCATCCGCTGAGCTGGCCCATTAACGGCGGTTCTGATTTCAAAGGGGTGTATCTGCTGCATGACCAGAGTCTGAACCTGTTTGAAAGCAACAAAACCAAACTGGCGGAAGACGTGGTAAAAGTGCAGGGTCTGGAGGATGCCCGCATAGACGAGCTGGTGGGTGACAAAAATGCCAGAAAACTGCGTGAAGATGCCGAGTTGATTGAAGGCGTGTATGGCGATCTGGATGTAAAAAATTATTTACAGGCCGATGTGGCGCCTGTATTCTTTGGCTCCGCACTGAACAACTTCGGTATACAGGAACTGCTGGACACGTTCATAGACATTGCTCCCGTACCCATGCCCCGCCCGGCGGGTGAAAGGGTGGTTGACCCTCATGAGCAGAAATTTTCGGGATTTATTTTTAAAATCCATGCCAATCTGGATCCCAAACACAGGGACCGGATTGCTTTTCTGCGGGTTTGCAGCGGCCGCTTTGAACGGAATAAGCCCTACGAACACACCCGGTTGCATAAACCCCTGCGCTTCTCCAATCCATACACTTTCCTTGCCCAGAGCAAAGAAGTGATAGACTATGCCTACCCCGGTGATGTGGTGGGATTGTACGACACCGGCAACTTCAAAATCGGAGATACCCTTACGGAAGGAGAAGACCTGCAGTTCAAAGGTATTCCCAGTTTTTCACCAGAGATTTTCAAAGAGTTAATCAACCTGGATCCCATGAAGAGCAAACAACTGGAAAAAGGCATACAGCAACTCACCGATGAAGGACTGGCTTCTTTGTTCATACAGGAACCCGGCAGCCGCAAGTTTGTGGGCACTGTGGGTGAACTGCAGTTTGAAGTATTGCAATACAGGCTGGAACATGAATACAACGCCAAATGCCGGTTTGAAGCGCGCAATGTGCACAAAGCCTGCTGGATGAGTGGAGATGAAGCCAAAGTGAAAGAATTTATGAAATTCCGGATGAACAACATTGCCTGGGACAAAGACAATCATCCTGTATTTCTGGCAGAAACCGCCTTTGTGCTTCGCATGGCACAGGAAAACAATCCGGATATTACATTCCATACCACCAGCGAGTTTAAGGTTTAATCCATTCTCTTTGCCGGGTTCAAAAAATGAAACCATCCCTGCGCCATATTCTTACCCATTGTATGAAACCGGAGATGATTCAGTATGCTCAGGAGAATCCGCATTACAAGCAAGAAATGCTGGACCTGGCTGTATCTGATGAAACCCCCTGTGCGTGGCGTGCGGCCTGGTTGCTTTGCGATGTGATGTCGGTAAATGATCCTGAGGCGAAGAAATACGTTCCACAGATATTTTTTCGCATGAAAAACGCCCCTGACGGGCATATAAGAGAGTTGCTGAAAGTTCTGAAAAAACTGGACCTAACCACAGAACAGGAATGGCAACTGTACGGAATCTGCAGAGATCTGTGGCAAGACATTCAGAAACAAGGATCGCTGCGCTGGCATGCGCTGCAGCAAATCATTCATATGACGAAAACGTATCCCGAACTGAAGGATGAATTCGATTACCTCACTGAACCCCGGTTTCTGGATTCACTCAGCCATGGAGCAAGAAAATCTGCCCTTGGTTTGTTGCAAAAAATGTAAAACAATACGATTACCAAAAATCTGAGGATAATTTCGCAGTGCGCCAAATATTGGTATTCATATTTCACTGCAAGCAAGAAAAATCACCCTCTGCTTCACGATTTTTATATTTCCCGTACATTTGAAACATGCAGCCCGGGAGAAAATATCTGGTCATTTTATTCTTTTTTTCCATTGGGTCACTGATAGCTTCACCTTCCCTGGAATTATACCCCAATTTTCACACCATCGGAGTGAGTTTGCGGCTGGATGCGCCTGCTCCTTCAGGTGCTTCAGGAATGTTGTTTGTTTCCACCCGCCAGGGCAATGGCTGGTCAACCGAAGAACAGGGATTTGAACTCACCCGGGTAACCGACCGCTATTTTGCATCCTGCGTCTTCCATACAGAACCGGGAAAGGAATACCGCATCCGGGCATGGCTGGTTTATAACAAAGCACTGGTGGCCAACCTTACGGATTCAGTCTTCACCCGGGCTGAGCCTTCATTTCCCGTTGCTGTGCGCACCTTTTACACTTCCCCCTCCGGTACAGGTATTTCCACGAACAAACTCAGCCCTGGGGCACTCAGCCAAAACCTGTTGAATCAACTGCAGACAGGAGACCGTGTGATTTTATTAGCAGGCCGGTATTATACAGGAGAATTGCTATTGAACACCTCCGGCACTGCCAATGCCCCCATTCAGTTTATCGCAGAGGGTGAAGTCATTCTGGATGGGGGGAATGCTTCTCCCCTTCCATGGACCCGTGCCTCCACAGATACGGCGCATGTGAATTACAACCTGTTTTACACCAATCTGGGCGGCGTAAATTCTAACTGTGTGGTAGTGAATGGCAAGCGACTCTACCCCTACCGCAATCTGTTGGAATTATCTACCCACAGCACCATACGGGCCATAGACCTGAATGGCAATGCCAGCGGGGTATTTAAACTGGGACTGGACGGATTTTTCCGCGACGGGAGGAATCCGGCAGACAATCCGTTTCCGTACACCGCATTTAACCCCAATACCTATATCAAATTTGCAAATAAGTCAGACACCAGTGGCAAAGACATTCATGTATCGCTGAAAACCCATGCTTTTCGATTGCTCAATGCAGCCCATGTGCAGTTCCGGGGCATCCATTTTATGTACTACGGCGCTGCCGGGCGCAACAACTACCGCACAGCGCTTTTCATTGAAAACAGTCAGCATATTTTGATTGACAGTTGTGCTTTTGATTTCTGCGATCACGCCGTTTCATTGAAAGGAAATTCCAGTCGCAATACCATTCAGCACTGCCGGGTAGAAGACGACCTGGCCAAACTCACTTATTTCCAATTCAAAGAAACCGGGCTGGATTATCAGCATTTGAATTTCAATTATCCCAATTATTTTCCGTTTCAGGCAAGAAATGTGGAACCGGGCCGTATCTATTTTGATCACGGATTTACCGGCCGTGGCAATGTGATGCGCTATAATTTTATCAGTGGTGGTTGTGATGGCATTACCTGCCCCGATACACCGGGAGACAGCACTGTTGCAAGGCATTTCGACATTTATGGCAATGAATTCGGAGAAGGCAGTGACGATGCATTTGAGTTGGACGGAAATGCAGCCAACATGCGGGTTTGGGACAATGTAATGCATGGTGCGGGCAACGGAATTTCCGTGGCTTCTCCCTGTTATGGACCTGTATACATTTTCCGCAACGTGATGTACAATTTCCGCAAAACCATTTACCAATATGTAGTGAATGTGGTTACACTGGTTACCGATACCATACAGGCCAGCCCGCTGAAACTGAATGCGGGATATTGCGACCTGCCGGGAACCGTGTATTTCATGCACAATACCGTCAGAGCCGGGCCGGAATCGCATGGCTTTGTGTTGTTTCAGCCGCAATCCAAAAGCAGTTGGCAGAAAGTGGTGGCCAAAAACAATATTTTTTATACATCATCCTACAATTTTTGTTTGTGGGTAAGGGCAACAGACAGTGTAGACCTCGATTACAACAATTATTACAATTCAAAAGGTTTCAGTGCGCGAAAAGACAGGCCTGATTATGCCGAATATAGCAGTCTTTCCGCAGCAGGTGCAGGAATTTTGGGCAATATCAATGACCCCAATTCCAACGTAGAAAAACACGGATACAATTTCAATCCTTATACAGACTGGGTCAACCCAAAACAATTCGATTTTCACCTGAAACCGGGTGCCGAAAGTATGGATAAAGGGGTGCACATACCCGGGCTTAATTCCGGATTTGCCGGCACTGCGCCGGATTTGGGGGCTTTTGAATACAGCAGTGCTGCACAAAAAAACCTTGACAAAAAGATAGTAAAAATCCAATTGTACCCCAATCCCGTGGACCGCGATTTTCGACCGCAATTGCCCGGGCACGCTTTCAATTACAGCATTCTTGATCCTGCCGGGAAAATCATTTTAACGGGGCAGAACCAGCACAGGGGAAATCCGGTGAATGTTTCTGCTTTGGCACCCGGCATGTACCTGTTCAGTGCCCAATGCGGTGAAAAAAGCTATGCTGCCTTTTTTCTGAAACGCTGAAATATGTGCGAAATCTTTATCTTTGAATTCAGGCTATGAAAATGACCCGATTGCTTGTATTGTTTGTATTGTTGACTTCAACCGCACTCTCAGCGCAGTTGAACAACCCACACAACCTGCCTTACACCTGGCGCACGGATACCACAAAGAAAATGGAAGAATTGAGTGAACTTACCATGGCCACTCAGAAAGACCAGTTGCACACCCTTGATTATCCGAAGTTCATTCACCGCAAGGATAAAGCGTTTCACTTTTATGAACATGAACCGGTCATTGCCATACAGTTTGGCGGTCGGGCCAAGGCCTATCCCCTGAGCCTGCTCACACTGTTCGAATTGTCAAACGATACCCTTGGAGGCAAACATCTGATGATCACTTTCTGCCCCATGTGCAATGCCGCGATAGTGTATAACAGAGAAGTAAAAGTGAAAGGGAAAGCGGAAAAACAACTGCTGCACTTTGGGGTAAGTGGCCTGCTGCAGCACAATGACATGGTGATGTATGACAAGCAAACCGAGTCGTGGTGGGAGCAGATGATGGGTTCCGCCATCGTGGGTGAACTTACCGGCACAAACCTGGAAATGATGCCTGCCTGGTTGATTTCGGTAAAGGAATATTACGAACGGTTTCCCGACGGAGAAATCCTATCACCTGAGAATATGCCGCTGCTGGTAGACAAAAAACATCACCGGCCTTTTCACCACCTCAACCACGATACCAAAACCATGGATACTGCTTTTTATATTCCCGAAAAAGTAGATCCGCGACTACCTCCATTGGAAAGGGTTTTGGATATACACTCCGCAGACCATACCACCATTTATCCGTTTACAGAACTGGCCCATCAGCCTGTGATCAATGAAGTGCTGGACAACATGCACTACAGTATTTTTTACCATGGAGAAACGGTTTCGGTACTGGATGAAGACAAACTCTCCAGATCCAGACATATAGGCACGGCTGTGGCCTACCGCACAGATATTGCCGGAGTAAATTATACTTTCCACAAAAGCGGACATTGGTTCAAAGATGATCAGACCGGGTCACTCTGGGACATTACCGGTTTTTGCAGGGAAGGCAGCATGAAAGGCAAACAATTGTACCTGTTGCCGCAAAGCAACCATTTTGCTTTTGCCTACCTGGCTTTTTTCCCGGATTGCATGATATACAGCAGCGAAAAACATAAAAATCACCATAAATAATTTCCATCATGAAAAGGGTCATCTGGTTTCAGCGTATTTATATATTTCTCCTTTTTCCTATCCTGTTTCTGTTCATGAGAATATTTCATGGTGATTTTATCTGGGTGTGGATTTGGATTGGTTCACTTTCGCTTCTTATGCGTATGGGTACATATATGTTTTTGAGTTTTGCATTCAAAAAACAGCAAATAGAAATCATTAAAAAGAAAGAAGATACGCTGAAAATGTTTGCTATATTCAATGTGCTGATATTAGGGATATTTGCCTGGCTTATATTTTCACAGATGCAGTCTGTCGGATTATCCATTTTTTTCATTTTCTCATGTGTGCTGGCTCTGCAATTTATTGTTGAATACCGATTTAAGAAGTACAGGGATATTTATATCCTCGACGAAAACAAACTATATTTCAATGTAAACAGCAGTACATTTTCCTTGCCGTTTTCCCGCATCCAATCTGTAAAGACTGATGCTGAAAACAAGATGCTTTTCCTTGCGGACAGAAAAGGAGAAAGCCACAGGGTTAGAGTGCGCAGTTCCAAAGATTTAGAAAATTTCAGAGTCTGGATAGAGCAGCATACTCTCAGAGCTCCGGATTTTTCTTAATAAAAAGGTATACGCCTATATTTCTCCTTTTCCCTGCCTTACCATTGAAGGTTCTGCGCCTGTGCAGTCAATCACTGTGCTGGGTTCCAGCCCACCGGGTCCGTCGTCCACAAACAACTGTACTGTATCGGCAAAGCGTTCTTCAATTTCTTCCGTATCGGTAAAATATTGCAGCATTTCATCTTCGCTGTGCAAAGAGGAACAAAAAAGGGGCTCATTCAGCATGCCAATCATTTCAATCAGAAACGCCTCGTCCGGCATACGAATTCCAACCGTTTTCCGGCGGTTTTCATATCCGCGGAATTTGCGTACATCCGCATTTAAAATAAATGTGTAGGGTCCGGGCAATACACGTTTCATTAACCTGAAGACGGCGGTTGAATAAGGGAGTGTGTAATCCGATATCATTTCGAAACTGCTGCAGAGCAGTGACAAATTGGCCTGGGAAGATTTTTTGCCCACCAGTTTGCAAAGCTTATCAATACCCTGATTGCTGCTGAATGCACAGGCCATGGTATATACAGAATCTGTGGGAAAAATGGCAACGGCTCCTTTTTTCAGTGCCAGCTGAATTTCCTGCAACTCCGCATGGTTCAGTTGGTGCTCATGTGCCCTGAAAACCTGCATAGGCGCAAATTACAACAAATCCGCACGAATCAGTTATTTCATTGCCTTCAATTCATCCAGGCATTGGTCTATGGCCGGTAAAAACTGGTCTAATGCAGGCTCGTATTTCATGGCTTCCACTTCATATTGCTGATTTGAATGGAATATCAGGGCATTTTCTTCCTCTTCATTTGATGTTGCGAGCCACGCAGCATGTTCATCCCTGCACATCTGAAGATACCGGGGGAGCAATAAACCTGTTTTGGACATATCTCCGGTAGCCGCCACGGCCCTGATAAAGGGTCCCAAACCGCTGTTGTAATGCAATCCGTGATCGGGATACAGATTCATCCCTATGTCTATGAGTTGGCGCACCGTTTCTTTCTGACCCAGGTGGTAGTGATATTGTATGGCGGCCGACAGACTTTTATAATATTCTGAAAAAAGGGCTTGCATGGACCAGTCGGTAACAGCAGCGTCCATTGTGTCAGCCTCAGGAGGGGTGAAATGATTCAGCCAGAAACCGGATGTGCCTGCGGAATCAATGCGCAAAGGTTTTTCATCATTGATTTTCCGGAAACGATAATTCACCCCTTCAAGAGACAATTGGCGGAACGTATTGTTTTCCTCTGCACCCCAAAACGTGTAATACACGGGGCGCTTGTTTGAATTGAAAATTTCCCATTGTGCAAAATCCGTATACGAATAATAACGACTTGCAGGAATGAAAGCTGAATCCTGCCCGTTATGCAGGTATATTTCGTCCAGATAAAATGTCAGGTTTCCGCTGGTATCGTCATACAATTGCATCAACAATGTGTCTGCATCCTGAACCCTATGTAATTTTTCACTGCGATTTTCAACCACCTCACTTTTGATGTATTTATTCTTGTACCCACCGGAATTCCGGTACTTCATTCTCACTGTTCCAAAAGGGCTTCCGGGTGTGGTTGTAAGGTCAACATATTTTTTAATTCCCAGCAGACTTATGTTCATGACGCATACATCCCGGCGATGGTTCAGGGCTTGCTGCACATACCATACGGGATATGTATCATTGTCTCCATTGGTAAACAATATGGCATTCGCGGGCAATCCGTTCAGAAAATTCTTTGCAGTGCTTATGCGCAGGGGATCGTATTGTGCTCTCAACAGAAATTGTTCTGCATATTCACCGCGCCCCGCCATATGCAATTGGTGATAAATATGCATGCATTCATTGGCCATTTTGTTGCGGATATGTCCTACAATCACCGGATAATTGGGATCTCTGCCGATGATTTTTTGTATAGTCATTAATTCAGCTTCTGAATATTTCAAAAAGCTGTCTACCCGGTTCTGGGGTAACACGGTATATTTCATTTTATCCCGGTGGGCCCCTGTAGGGTTGGCGGCATACAACCATTGATTGTTGCCCAGAAAAGGCATAGCATAATGGCTATACGCCCTGGCGAGACTTTCCAATTCTTCATTGCTCAGGTCCTTGCGGTGGCCTAAATCCTGAATGACATCTGAACTCCAGTCATCGTACCCATAATAGATGCAGCGTTCATAATTGTATGCATCGGTTGCACGGTAACCATGGGCATACAATTCTTCCTGTGAATTGAGTGGGGTTTTCCGTTTCGGGTAATTCAGTGCAGTAAAATTGCCTGTTTTTTTGTTCCAGTAGAGTTTCTCATTTTTTCTCACAGTGGTTCCTGTGGAATAATCCAGTTCTGCAATCCACCATCCATCACGCTTTTTCATAAGCTGAAAGGGAGACATGATTTCTGTTTCGTATACTTTATATATTTTCTTAAGTACGGCAGAATATTCCGGCATCATCTGTGCCTCAACCAGGGAGGTCGCAAGCAAACACACCAGTAAAAGGCAAAATCGCATATGGCAAATTACGGCAAAAAAGGCAGGTCTGAAAAGGTCCCCTTGTCAGCTTTTTATCGCAAAAATTCCGGTCTTACAGCTTATACAAAAATCCCAATCCCACAATCCAGCTGTTTTGCCAGGCGTTGTGCCCGGGCTTGGAAAGGTCCTTGTCAAAAATGGAGATGAGGGTATAATTGAAATTGACGTATTTGCTGATTTTAGCCACAAATCCCACGTCAACACGACTATCCAGCGGACTGTTGCTTTTTGCGAAATTGTACGGTGCAAAGCCCAGATAATTCACTTTCAGATTGTACTGTTTTGCCTTGCCGAAATCGCGGTTGAGGCCGGCCTGCAACTGAAACCCGACTTCATTGTAAATGTATTTTCCTTTTTTTACCCCGGCGATTGTGGTTTCATTCCGCAAACCATACAGTTTCTGGTTCAGAAAATAGGTTTGTTTGATAGCCCCCAGACCCAGGCGGGCAAAAAACCATTCACGGGGTTTGGCTTCCAGCCCTATGGCGGGCATGGATTGTCCCTGGCTGAGGAAGCTGGTGATCTGGCTGCGGGTTTCTATGCCGTTGCTGTCTTTGCCATAGCTGTAGCCGGGCAGCAGCTGGGTTTGTATGTTCAGGCCCGCATAGGCACTCAGCCATTTCACTTTTTGAAAACTGTAGCCGTATTTGCTGTCGAAGAATACGTTGTCGATGTTCTTTTTAGTGCTGCGGTGCTTGGTTCCAAAATTATCCAGGTATTGTGTACTCAGTTGCCCCACATTGATTTTAAGCACATTGTCCCAGCTGCTATGGTGTTTTTTGGCATTGGCAAAACCGTTGAAAAAAACGTTGCCGGCGATGTTATTGGCTGCGCCACCACTCCAGTTGGGCGAGGTACCGGAGAGGGAGGCATTGAGGCCGATTTCCGCGCCGCGGGTCCAGATTTTGGTGGTGTCATTGGCAGCGGATTGCAAACGAAGCAAACTGCCGGCCATCAGGAATACGAAAAAGAAGCTGCGTATTTTCATTGTGTTATGCGGTCACAAAATACGGGTAAAAAAAGCGGAAGGGAAATGTGAAATATCACCATAATTAAGTGTTGTAAAAACCAGGGCGCACGATGAAACAGACCGGCAATGAATGTCGGCATTTAATAAATATTCGGGGGGGGAATTACTCCTTCACCACCGTACTTTTCGCCCGATTCATGGCTTTTACCATGATAAACAATACCAGGGCGATGAGTATGAAATTGATGACCGCTGCCATCAGTTTGCCATAGGTAAAGGGCCCTGCAACGAGTTTTTCAATGTTGTCCATATTACCCAGCATGGCGATAATGGGCATGATGATGTCATTCACCAGGCTGTCTACAATCTTTTGAAATGCGCTACCGATGATTACGGCCACGGCCAGGTCCATCACATTGCCCTTGTTGATGAACTCTTTGAATTCTGATACAAATCCCATGGTTAATTTGATTTAGTTGGTATTGCAAACCTATTCCAAAACAGGGAAAATGCAAGGAAATAAAAAAATCCGGTCATTACAGACCGGATTTCAATATGGGTTAAAGTTTGGGATTTACGCCGCACTGTTTTCAGACAACACCTGTTTTACCAGGTCGGCCGCGTCTTTCAACGCAATGGCGCTGTACACTTTCAGTCCGCTTTCGTCTATGATTTTTTTGGCTTCCACCGCATTGGTGCCCTGCAGGCGCACAATGATGGGGATTTTTACATCGCCGATTTTTTTATAGGCTTCCACCACACCGTTGGCCACGCGGTCGCAGCGCACAATGCCCCCAAAGATGTTGATGAGGATGGCTTTTACCGCCGGGTCACTCATGATGATGCGGAAACCGGCTTCCACGGTCTCTGCATTGGCTGTACCTCCCACATCCAGGAAGTTGGCCGGCTCCCCGCCGCTGAGTTTGATGATGTCCATGGTGGCCATGGCCAGTCCGGCGCCGTTTACCATGCAGCCCACATTGCCGTCCAGCTTCACATAGTTCAGGTTGTACTTACCGGCTTCCACCTCAGTAGGATCTTCTTCTGCCAGGTCCCGCAGGGCAGCATAGTCCGGGTGGCGGTAGAGGGCGTTGTCGTCGAGGTTTACCTTGGCGTCTACGGCAATAATGCGGTCGTCGCTGGTTTTCAGCACGGGGTTGATTTCAAACATGGCGCTGTCGGTTTCCTCATACGCCTTGTACAGTGCGGTAACAAAAGCCACCATTTCCTTGAAGGCTTTTCCTTCCAGCCCCAGGTTGAAGGCGATTTTCCGAGCCTGAAAAGGCTGGAAACCCACTCCCGGATCCACCCACTCACGGTGAATCTTTTCCGGATGATTTTCGGCTACTTCTTCAATATCCATACCCCCTTCGGTGGTATAGATTATTACGTTGCGCTTGGTCTGGCGGTCCAGCAGCACACTCATGTAGTACTCTTTTGGTTCCTGTGCACCGGGGTAAAACACGTCCTGGGCCACCAGCACTTTGTTTACCACTTTACCGGCAGCACCGGTTTGTATGGTTACCAGGGTGCCGCCCAGCAGGTTGCCTGCAATTTCAGAGGCTTGTTCCGGGTTTTTGGCCACCTGTACCCCACGGTGTTCTGTGCCGGCAATTTTGCCTTTGCCACGGCCACCGGCATGGATCTGGGCTTTTACCACACACCAGTCGCTGTTAAATTCTTCTTTTACTTTTCTGGCAGCTTCCAAAGCCTGCTCCGGGGTCTCGGCTACAAAGCCACCCTGCACGGCTACTCCGTATTTCTTCAGGATTTCTTTGGCCTGATATTCATGGATGTTCATACAATCTGATTCGAATTGAGGTCGCGAAATTACCCGTTTTTCTGCGCTTTCAGAATGCTTTCTTCAGTCATTTTTCACCCTGGCCCGGATTTGACCGATTCCCTGTAGTTTTGCGCAGGTTTCTTTTTATGCTCAGTTGTACAGGTATTGTAAAGTCTTATGGCGCACTTCCGGTGCTGAAAGGGATCAGTCTGGAGGTACAGTCCGGCGAAATTGTGAGCATAACCGGAGAAAGCGGGGCGGGCAAAAGTACCTTGCTTCATATCCTGGGTACACTGGACAAACCTGACTCTGGAACAGTAACTTGTCAGGGACAGGTTATTTCCGGGTTTCGCGGCAACAAACTGGCTGATTTCCGCAATGCGCATATTGGTTTTGTATTCCAGTTCCATCAGTTACTGCCAGAGTTTAATGCACTTGAAAATGTGTGCATACCCGCCTGGATTGCCGGGGTGAAAAAATCCGCTGCCACTGCCAAAGCACAGGAATTGATGTCATTGCTCGGACTCAGAGAAAGGGCAAGCCACAAACCCAACCAACTGAGTGGCGGCGAACAACAAAGGGTGGCCATTGCAAGGGCGCTGATTAATGGTCCGGCTGTGGTGCTGGCCGATGAACCGAGTGGCAACCTGGACAGTGCCAATGCAGAAATGCTGCACAAATATTTTTTCAGACTGCGGGACGAAATGGGACAAACGTTTGTGATCGTGACCCACAACCCGCAACTGGCTGCCATGGCAGACCGCAACCTGAAAATGCGCGACGGGGTGATGATTTAAAACCCGTACCTCACACTCACATTCGCACTGAATTGCGAAGGCCACTGAATCCCGTTATCCTGCATAAATTCCCTGCCTGTAATCTGCATACCGATGCTGGTTCCCCTGTCTCTGCTCAGTGTTTTGTTTACAAATATTGCGGGTTCTGCCGTGGGGTATTTGGACATGAGCAAAACCCCGGTGCGAAATTTCTCCGGATTCTCCGAAAATTCCTGTGTCGTACCCTGCCGGGCAATGGAATAATAACCGGAAACCCGCACACAAATGCCTGCCTGGAAACGGGGTTTTGAATAGCTGATACTTCCCTGCAGCCATCCGTACAAATGGTCCTGTTTCATGCGCTGTATCTGCCTGCCAGTATCGTAATGCTTGTGGTAAATATTCTGATAACCGATACCTGACTGAATTTGCAGATGGATATACTGGAAACGCACTTCACTGCCCATTCCTGCACCCGCAAACCATTGCTCCCAGCGGTAGTGTTTCAGATCCAGGGTATCGCCGTTGGAGAATGTCCCTATTTCTGTGGCTATATGGTTTGCACCCTGAATGCGTCCCTGATAAAAATGACTGATCCCAAAATTGCCTGGACTGAATGTGCCTGTCACCCCGGTTTGATTCCGTACCGGGCGATACGTGAGGTCATTGCTCATGAGTGGACGGGAAAAAGGCAACTGGGCTTTTAAACTGCTCTGTAAAATTCCCAGACAAAGAAGGATTGAAATGCTGTTTTTCATGGTTATACACCGGTTATAAGCAGACCCACTATGGCCAGTATGGCCAGCACAATGAACAATAAGGCATCTATCCATGTACCAAAAAGGAGAAATCCGGTCACAAACAATACTGAGAAAATAAGGGTAATGATATGCAGCGCACTGAAGGATGTTTCTTCAATGGGATGGGCAGAATCATGCGCAACTTTGCCTTGTTTTACAGAACAGAAATTCTTCTTTTTTTCTGACAGCCTCTGTGGGTTTTGTACGCAGGTCTTTTTGTCCGCGGTCTTTACCACTGCCTGGTTATCATTGATTAACTGCACGTTTTTTTCAGCGCAACCCGATTGTATTTCTGTTTTTTTCTCAATAAAAATACAGGGCTCTTCTAAGCTTTGATCAAGCTTTGAACCGGCAGTCCGGTGCTTTTTGGAATCCGCACGCAGATACGGCTGTTTTTTTTGCAGCCAACCGGTTTCGATATGCAATCCCCGGCTGTACCTGCGGGCGGAAATCTGCACAGAACCACAGGAACAGAACATGAGGGTGATAAACAGACAAATGGTAAATTTCATATTGGATTGATTTTGGTTTTATTCCACAGCACCGGTACTACCCGGTACTGCAGCAGGGAGGGTTTTATTTTACTGTGTCGTATCGTCCTTTGGCATTCCAGCCGAAGCTCACTCCAAAGCGGAGTCCGTTTTTGGCAGGAATCACAAATCCGTTTACCGGTATATTCATCCGGCCACTTTTAAAGGTTTTACCCACACCTATCAGCAGTCCTGTGGTCATGGTCACGTCTCCACGGCTATCCGGACGGGTCACAAAATCGGGGGTAAGACCCGGAAACATGTCTTTCTCACTGCTGAGGTGCCAATTGTTGTCTGCATCATAAAAACCTTCGGCCATTTTTGTGAACGTAATGCTGGGACCAATGCCAAATTCCCAGCCATTTTTGTTGTTTCTCAGTCCATTCAGGAATGTGAAACTGGGAATAAAACGGCCCTGGTCAATGCCGGAAATATTGGGGATAAATTCGAAAAGAGCCTGAAAATTGCCTTCATTTAAATACTGTTTTTCAAACTGATAACCGAATTGAAACATGGCAGGATATCCACTTTCGAAACCGCCTGCTGATTTTTTATCCATCAGAATGTCTGCATTGGTACCTGTAAAAAACACGAATCCCATGCGGGGACCGTCGGTACGCAACCTCAGCTTGTACGGATTGTTTACTGCATTGTCAAAATCTTCTTTCATTGTCAGTTTTTTTACCGTTTCCGCATCATTCGGCAATCCGAACATTTCGTTCAGCGTAATGCGCAACATCATCAATTCATTTCCGGGGATGTACAGAAATTCTTTCACATGCTGATTTTCAAATTCGCCTTTACTCACATTCAGCAGTTTCAGCGTTACGTTGATGTTCTGGCCTATACGCATGATGTCGCCGGTAAACATATAGTCCACATTCAATTTTTTACCGAAATCCGAGAGACATTCGCGGCTGAAGCAACCTTCGCTTTGCAATGAATCTCTTTTTGCCAGAAACTCGGTCTCATGCCGGTCCATGACCTGGTATTTTCCGGTGCGGATGAGTTCGTTGATCAAATACTGTTTTACCTGCAGGGAGTTTATGGTATATCCGCTGCAATCAAAGTCGGCCATACCTACACGGGGTTTGCCGGTTCCATTTTGTGCCTGCCCTTGCAATAAAACAAGGCTGGTAAATAGGAGGCTGCTGATTTTCTTCATTGTGTTTTTCATATTTGTTATGATTTGGTACCGGCAAAGTTGGAGATGAGTCAACCGCGGCGAAAACGGATACCTGCAAGCGGTTTTGCAATTCATGCAGTAAATGAAACGATGGGGTATTCAGCCAAACGATTGGGGCAAAACCTGGCAAAAAACACCAGAAGCAGATTGCATTTTGGCAAAAAATGCCAATCTTTGACCAACCGTTTACGGAAAATCGCAAAAGAAAAATGGAGAACGCAGGGTACCAGAAACAGTTTGTAGAGCTGCTGAAGCAGACTGTGCCAGCGCATATAAGCCTTGCCGAGGAAGTTTCAGAGGTTTTAAAGATCAGTGCGGACAGTGCTTACCGCAGGTTGCGGGGTGAGACAGACCTGAGTCTGGATGAAGTGATGCAGTTGGCCCGGCATTTTCAGATTTCGATGGATTCGCTGTGGTCCATGCAACCCGGGGCCGTCACTTTTCAGGTTCATCCGTTTACCGGTGCCATGGATGGTTTTGCGGTGTATCTGGAATCCCTGCACCGCGACCTTCAATTGTTGCTGAAAGCAGACTCGAGCCATGTAACCTATGCCGCAGAGGACCTGCCTGTTTTTTACTCACTGTTCTTTCCTTCTTTGGCCCGGTTCAAGGTAGGGTACTGGAATAAAAGCACATTGAACGTGCAAAGCCTGCAATCCCTCTGCATTGAAGATATTCCCATACCTGAGCATTGGTTTGTGCTCATGCGCGAAATTGCTGAGTCATTCGTACATCTCAACACAACCGAGATATGGAATGAAGACAGTTTGAAAAGTACCATCCGTCAGGTCCGGTATTACTGGGAAGCCGGATTCATCAGGGAGAAAGAGACCGCACTGGCGGTGTGCAGCGATCTGGTGAAAATTATTGAACTGCTCCGCAGCCAATGCGAAAACGGGTACAAACGTTCACCCGGTAGCGGACAGCAAACCACAACTACGTATGAATTGTATACCTGCGACCTGATGATAGGCAGCAACTGTGTGATCATACAGGCCGGGGAACGGGAAGCCAGTTATATCGGGTACAACTCCTTTAACTACATGCGTACACTGAACTCCTGGTTTAATACCCAGGAAAAAGCCTGGATGCAGAATCTCATTGCCAAAAGCACACTGATAAGCAAAGTAGCCGAAAAACAACGGTTTCAGTTTTTCAAGGAGTTGCTGAAACAAACAGAGCAATTACGGGCAGATATTGTTGCTGTTTGATTTACCGATGAATGCAAAAACAGTTGTCTGTTACTTTTGTTTTCCCAGGTAGGTAATGGGTGAGCTTCTTTCTGTATAAACAATTATATCAAAACAGTGGAAGAGAGGCTGAGACAGAATTTTCCGGGCTCTGTGCGGAAACTCCTGATAAAACACAGCTCCTATCATCGTCACATTCATTTTTTTATACTTCGGAAAAACGGCGGTTTGCAATGCGAGATTTTGTCCGTATTTTTTATGCAGTATGTGTGACAGGGTTTTCCGGCGGGGTTCTGGCAAAGTGAAAATGCCGGGTGTATAAGTATTCGTTTTGAAATTCTTGCCTACGGCACGGAATTGGCCGCTAAAACATTCTGCACCTATGGCAAGATATTCCGGATATTTTTTCCCAAGGTAATACCCCGTCCGCATGCCGTACCGGGCATTCCTGATTTTGGCAACATGCCCGTTGTGTGCATAATAAAATATACCCTTTTCCGGGTACATGGAATTGAAGTACAGCATATTTTCTGCCATAAAACTATCGCGGGTGTTATAGGTTTTTTCAGGGGAGTGCAGATGCATATATTGTTTCATACCCCGCAAAAATCCCCTCAGAATCTCTCCATTTTGCATTTCATCATTCAGTTCGCATTCCATACGGTTGAGTTGCGATACATAACTGAAAAAAGAATCGGGAAAATGTTTGGCCAATGTATCTGCTTGAATTTTTTTCAGAGTGGTCAGAAACTGGGAATCTTTTGCACTCAGCACATTTCTTCCGTATTGAAAATACAGTCCGATGTCGTCTTGTATAAATTGAACGTCAGCGCCTTGAAACCTGAGTTTGTCTGTCGGGTGCACATCATTGTAGCTGCGCATCCACTTCACAATGTCAATCAGGTCGTCATTGATAAATGGCCAGAGACGTATATTCTTTATCAGCGATTCCGGATTGCCGGTATCCCCCTGAATATAGCGGTTAATGGCGAAGCAACAGCCTGCGTCTGCTTCCAGAAAAAACGCCCTGGTTTGTCCGGTTTGCACCAGATACCGGAAAAGGTTTTTGCGGTATAATCCGAATTCATGGGTACCGTGTGTGGCCTCTCCTGCCCCGATAATGCGTGAATTTTTCAGCCAGGGTTCTATTTGTGCAAATTCTGCTGGGGCAAAAGAATCGGAAAATGAAACGGGGGCTGCAGCCTGATTCTGAGCAATTAATAAAAGGGGAAGTACCAGAACAATGGTCAATAAAACACGCCTGCACAACCTTGAAAAAAGCATGATGAACAAACTTAATGCATTTACTTAAGGACAAAAAAAATCCCGGATTTAAACCGGGATTTTCTGATCTTCATAATCTTTTATAAGTGTATGCACTCGCCGTAAGCCTGGGCTACAGCTTCCATCACCGCTTCACTCATGGTAGGGTGAGGGTGCACAGATTTAATAATTTCATGGCCGGTGGTTTCAAGATTTCGGGCCACTACTGCCTCGATAATCATATCGGTTACGCCTTCGCCCACCATGTGGCAGCCCAGCCATTCACCGTATTTTTTATCAAAAATCACTTTTACAAATCCTTCCTTATGACCGCCGGCACTGGCTTTGCCACTGGCACTAAAGGGGAATTTACCTACCAGGATATCATATCCTTTTTCTTTGGCTTGTGTTTCGGTAAGTCCCACACTGGCTACCTCGGGATGTGTGTAAGTACAGCCGGGGATGTTGCCATAATTCAGGGGATCGGTATGCACACCGGCAATGTGTTCTACACAGATAATGCCTTCTGCACTGGCCACGTGAGCCAGAGCCGGACCGGGTACGATATCGCCAATGGCGTATACACCAGTAACATTGGTTTGGTAGAAATCATCCACCAGCACCTTGCCTTTGTCCGTTTTAATCCCCATTTCTTCCAGGCCCAGATTCTCAAGATTGGTTTGAACACCAGCAGCACTGAGTACATTGTCTACCTCAAAAACCTGTTCGCCGGTTTTGGTTTTCACGGTTACCTTGCAGCGTTCGCCAATGATTTCCACTTTCTCTACGCTGCTGTCCGTAAGGATTTCCATGCCCTTCTTTTTAAAGCTCACCTGCATGGCTTTGCTCACTTCTTCGTCTTCAATGGGCAGAATGCGCGGCATAAATTCCACGATGGTGACTTTGGTGCCCAATGCATTATAGAAATAGGCAAACTCCATACCTATGGCACCACTGCCGATAACCAACATTTCTTTTGGTTGTTTGGGCAGCACCATGGCTTCGCGGTAACCGATTACGCGCACACCGTCTATTTTTATATTTGGCAATTCACGGCTGCGTGCGCCGGTAGCCAGAATGATGTGATCGGCTTCAACTGTTTCCGTTTTCCCGTCCTGGGTGACAGCGACTTTGCCTTTACCTGCAAGTTTGGCCGCGCCTTTGATTACAGTGATTTTGTTTTTCTTCATGAGAAACTCCACCCCTTTGCTCATGCCAGAGGCTACTCCCCTGCTGCGTTTAACGATGGCGTCAAAATCTGCTTTACCTTCTGCTACGCTGATGCCATAATCGGCGGCATGGCTGATATAATCGAAAACCTGTGCACTTTTCAGCAGGGCTTTTGTGGGTATACAACCCCAGTTAAGGCAAATGCCTCCCAACTCTGCTTTTTCTATAATGGCCACATTTTTTCCCAACTGAGAAGCTCTGATGGCGGCTACATAGCCTCCGGGGCCACTGCCAACGACTGCGATATCAAATTTCATGGATGATGATTGTGCGGGCAAAATTAAATCATTTCGGGCACACAGCGGGCACTATGGAAAGTTTGAATTTGGATTTCCCACTTTTGCCCTATACATTCGTAACTAACCCGATAAGAATGGCCACCCAGGAATTAGAATTGATACTGAGCAGGCAACTTGCAGAATGTCTGAAGCAGGCCATGTTTCTGACTGATACTGCGGGTAATCTTGTTTATTACAACGAAGGGGCAGAGGAAATTCTGGGTCAGAAATTTTCGGACACCGGACCTATGCCTGTAGAAGTATGGGCCACACTGTTTAAACCCCTTACCCTGGAGGGTGTGCCTATGCCGCCTGAAGACTTACCACTGGTATGCACGCTTCAGTCGCAGAATCCACACCATGGCAGTTTCAGTATCCGCAGCTTAAACGGAGAATTGTATACCCTTACCGTAACTGCCATACCCTTGCATGGCCGGGGTAATCGTTTTTTAGGTGCAATGGCCTTATTTTGGAAAGAAACCTGATGGAAATCCGGATTTACGGCACACGTGGCAGTTATGCCGTTTCAGGTGACACAGCTTCCAGGTACGGAGGGAACACAGCCTGTGTGGTAATCAGTGAAGGAAACGATGTACTTGTACTGGACGGCGGAACCGGTATTTTACGTATTCCACCAGAACTATTTAAAAGGAGCCATAAAATCACCATTCTGCTCACACATCTGCATCTGGACCATATACAGGGGCTTGGTTTTTTTAAACCCATGTACAATCCGGCCTATGACATTCATATACTGGGTCCGGCGGGATATAATACAACTCTCAAAGACCGGCTGATCAGGTATTTTTCGCCACCACTGTTTCCTGTTCATTTCCGCGATTTGCCTTCGCGGATACAATTGCATGAGATTGGGCATGACACTTTTGCACTGGGACCTTTCCGAATTCACAGCAATTTCATCTGTCATCAGGGTCCCACACTCGCCTTCAGGGTGGCTGTTGGCAATAAAAGTGTCGCCTATTTCCCTGACCATGAACCGGTTTTGGTTTCAGATATCTGGGAAGCGGGTAAGGAATGGATATCGGGTATGGATGTGGCTGAAGGAGCAGATATTTTAATTCACGATGCGCAGTATACCTCAGCAGAATATGAAAAGCGGCAGGGCTGGGGACATTGCTCACAGTCCGATGCACTGCGGTTTGCCGCCATGGCAGATGTGAAGAAACTCCTCCTCTTCCACCATGATCCGGACCATACAGATGAACGACTGGAAGAAATGCTGGCTGAGGTAAAAAAAGAAATGAATGTTTCCTTCCCTGTAGAACTGGCAAGTGAAAGGGACATTTACAGTCTGGATTGACGTGCTGGAATTCCTGTTGCCGGGTCATGTTCCCAGAACCAATTCATGTTTTCCGGCGTTGCGGTAAAATCAATAACATAGCCGCTACAAACACAATATTTTTCATGATATACTGACCCACGAGGGTAAATATCAGAGGCCCCCGATAGGCCACATCCGGGAAAAAGAACAGCGGGGTAAAAGTACATACCATGTGAAACAAGGCCACATAAACTGCCAGCCGCACCTGAAAATTGAGTAAGAAACCCAATCCGATGAGTACCTCCATGGTTGCCAGAAGCAGAATAGAAGTTTCGCGGGGAATCAGCCCGAAGAACAATGAATCCATGGTGTCCTTTGCCAATCCGTCGGCCGGGCTGGTTTCCGGAAAAAACTTAAGGGCTCCGAACCATACGTAAACAATACCCAGTGCAATGCGTAAGAGTACCAGTTTTCGGGTTTGCGACAATTCCATCATCGTATAATGGCGCAAACCTATAAGAAAAAAGCTCAGATTACAGTGACTTACTGTGCAGCGGTTTCTTTGGCCGGGACAGAATGCAGGTAAGCGTACAAAGCAGTAAGTTCGTCATCGGTCATCCGACCCAATGCCCGCCATTGCATAAATTCTGCTTTCAGCGCTTTTCCTTCCGGAGTGGTGCCGGTGCGCATGGTTTTGATAAAATCTGCGGCGGTCCACTTGCCCAAGGGGCCACCCGGAGTGAGATTAGGGCTGAACGGTGCTTTGGGGTTGGGATCCTTACCACCATTCAGGTCCTGACCGTGGCAGGTGCGGCATCCCATGGCCTTTACCCAATATTCACCATAGGCAGCAGTTGGTCCGGCAACCGGCTCCGGGACAAATCCAGCGGCATGGTCTATGGTTTCTGCATTGATTATGTCTCCGAATCCGCCCAGCGAAAGAATGACCCTTGCTTTGGTGGTCAGTTCCGGTTTGGACCATTCCCTATCCATAGGCGGCAATGATTTCAAATAAGCAATCACTTGCCCAAGATCATTGGCAGAAAGATTGTGTAATTCTTTAGAGGGCATGATGAACAGCGGTTTTCCCTGAGGATTGATGCCATGTCGTATGGACCTCACCCAGTCTTCATCTTTATAGGATGCAGCCACCCCGCCTTTTCCCCTGGTGAGGTTGGCACTATTGATGGTTCCCAGGCTGGGTTCGCTGAAGAAGGCAGTGCCTCCCAAATCGGGACCATGGCATTCCACACACATTACCTCTACCAGATGTTTGCCCCGGGCAATGCTCAGTGAGTCCTTGGGAACACTCAGTGCTGTGGGTTTCACATCATAGGTTTTGTCAAGTCTGTTTTTAGCACTGGAATTGAGGAAGAAGATGGCCACGACGACGATCAGGGCCAAAACTCCCAGAATAATTCCAATCCATTTGAGTCCTTTTTTCATAGCTTGTGATAGTATTAAGATATTCGAAATTAACTGTAATTGTCAGAAAATCAAGTTCATGAGAAAGAAATCGGCTAGCAGGTAAATTTTTCCTTTGTACAAAAAAGCCTGTACCCTTGCGGATACAGGCTCTGATAACAATGAAAAAGAAAGGTTAATATCTGAGCACAATCCGTTCTGCCAGCCAGCCGCGCGGAGTAGGATACTTGATATAGTAAATACCGGCACTGTACTGCTCCAGGTGAATCACCAGGTGATCGCCCCGCTTGCAGGTATACCTCTGCAGCAATTTACCACCGATGTCTGCAATGTAGAATTCCGGAATGTCCTCCTCTATGACCACATGCAACGCCCCACTGGTGGGATTGGGATAAAACTTCACCAGTCCGGTCACGGGCTTGCGTTCCCGGGCAGCGGCCAGACTGTCTCGTACACGCTGGCTGGTATCTGAACCCAGGGCCAGACTGTCTTTTTTGCGAATACTGGAGTCTTTGCTCAGGGCGGATATCAGACTGTCTTTCTTCCCAAGTGGACTTTCAGCTATGCGTATGGTGTCGGTGGCAGTAATCACTGTAACCGGCAGTTCATTGCTGCACTCAGGTACAGTGCTGAATTCTCTGGCTGTGCGGGAAAGGACTTCAAGCAATGTTTCCACCTTGTAAAAATCTGTACTTGGCGCGATATGTCCACCGCCCAGGCCGCTGTGGTCGGTAAGAAATATGTACTTCCCATTGGTAGCCAGTGCCATGCTCCTCATCAGAAACTCAGTGCTTTTGTCTGCACCGCTGCAGGCAACCGGTACAATCCGTATTCCCTTGGCTGCAGCCAGCTTCATATAGCGTTGCAATTTCACCTGTGTTTCCATTTCAGGATGGGCCGGAGCATCCAGAAACAAAAACAGAATGCGGGCGCGGGCTGTGCTGCTCCAGTCCAGTTTGGTCAGCGCATCAGACAAGGCACTGTCGACTGCCTCCGGGAAATCGCCCCCCTCACCAGCTCCCTGGTCCAGGATAAAATTATCTGCTATGCTTGTATTCGAACTGAAAGGGGATACCCGGGTGACATAGCTGTCTCCGCGGTCGCGGTAAAAAACAGAACCCATGCGCAGATTGATATGGCTGTTTGTGCGGCTTACAATTTTTATCAGCGTATCGAGATCGTCCTGCAGGTAATTGATTTCATCGCCCATACTGCCTGTGGCGTCTACTACAAATGCAATATCCAGCTGGTCAGACATGGCACAGGGACCTGTGATTTTATAAAAGTTCATTCCATTCTGGTAAAACTCCTGCGGATTGTCAAAAAACAAGGTTTGATTATATGCCTCCACGCCTATTTTCATGTTTTTGGAATCTCCGGTTTCCCCGGCAAACAAAAAGGCCCATAATTCTGCCTTGCCCGTATTGTCGGTGCGTGATTCCCAGATGACTTTGCCATTATTAGACAGACTCACTTTTGCATCCACCACCGGGGTTCCGTTTTGATTCACCAGTTGTACACCGTAGCGCTTACCGGTTTGCATGTGCCAGTGCCCGCTGTGTTTGGCAAATTCACCGGCATTCAGGTCATTCCACTGTGTCCATTTGGCAAAATCGTTGATTTCACCCGCGGTAAGTCGTCCGCCGGTGCCGGCTGTGCGGCTCAGACCAGCTTTTCTCTCCGCAACCCCGTCATATATGAAAACGGATTTTGCATCCAGGTCACCACCCCGGGCAGCACCCGAACCTCCTGAAAAGCCCCACATATAAGATGTTGCTGCTGCACCTGCAGGGGCTGTTTCTGTGAAATGCGTTTTATGCGCTTTGCGTTTTTCACCACCGGATTCTACCTCGGCGGTGCGCACCATACTGATATCTACACGGTTCTTTGAACCTTTGGCTGCTTCAATGCTGTTGAGTTCTGTAACAAGCCCCTCACCCACTGCATAAATGCGGTTTCTGCCCTCTTTGGTCGTTATATTGAAATTGCCCGTTTCATCCACTTTAAACCATGAAGTGTCCATGTTGTTGATGACCATGATTTTTACATTGTTCAGGGATTTTCGGGTGAGTGCATCTTTTACATTGCCTTCGAAATAAGCCTGAGAGTAGACACTGCCAGTGCATAAAAGCAACAGTGCCAGCAGGGAGAGTCGGGTTGTTTGATTCATAAGTGTTGTTTTTTCTTGTTCAGGTATATGGGTGCCGCCTGGCATCCATACAGCCATTCACACATTCAAAATTCGGTAAATCCCCAAAAGGTAAATGGCAAAATGCGTGAAATGAGTAAAAGTCTCAACCAAATGACGTCCCGGCTGTACAAAAAGTCAAAATCAGGTTTCACAAAGTCAAAACAGGCAATGGTTGATTTCTTTCAAAGATTAAGAGAAAAAGACCTTTATTTGTGGATTGAGACTCTTTTCAAACTGTATGACTTTACTCTTAGCCCATATCCTTGTTTCACTCAGCGAAAGGAGCCTACGGTGAATCCAGGCCATGCAGCCAGCAACCGGCAGCGATTGCACGATAAATATTACCTGTCCAGGTTTATTGAAAAACTGTTACCAGGCAAGGAAGGACAGTTGATTGAGGATACCAGCCCGGAATTCTGGTGGATAGAGGCCAATCAACGCACAGGAATCGAAGTCAGTTCCCTTGACATATTGAATGTGAACCGGCACCGTACCGGGCTCATAGACAAGGTATTGCAGGTTGTTGAAAACCACTGTCGTGAAGAACTGGCGCTTCCGCTGCATGTAAATATTTTTCTTGATTTGCCCTATCGGGCGGCCGTTGACCCAGAAAAAATAGGATCTGACATCAATGCATGGATCGTAGATGTGGTAGGAATGTACAAGGACCGGGAATCTTTTTCCTGCAACTCAGCAACGGACCGGCCAAACCCCAAATATCCAGTACTCCCCAAATACGTAAAAAGCATAGCACTCATTTGCGACCCCCGCATAGAAGACCAGCATGTAAGCAATATGGGGGCTTTCTGGAGTGGGCACCTGAAGCCGGAATATCTGGATGAAATCATTCAGGCCGCTTCACAAAAAGCGAAAACCTACAGAGAGAACAATGCCGCAACGCCACTATGGCTGGTGATTTATACTGAAGCAGAACCGTATGATGACAGCGATATTGACCTTCTGGCCAAATTGGAGGTAACTTCTCCGTTTGACCGGATTTTCTTTTTCATCCACCTGCCCCAGATGCCGTATTGTGAAATACAAACCCGCAAACCCTAGCTGATTGTCCATAGTGGTCAGTTAAACAGAGACAGGGATTGACCGGAGAGAATGCTTCGTACAATACCTGCTGCAATAAGCATTTGCCAGTTTCAGCAATCTGAAGACTGAATTAAAGCCTGATTCTGCAGCCTTTGCCCCCTTTTTCCCGAACTTTGCATACCCATGTTGCAGGTTCAAACTTTCACTTTCAGTCCGCTGGCTGAAAATACCTATGTTCTGTACAATGAGTTTCGCGAGTGTTTGATTATTGACCCTGGCTGCTACAATGCCAGCGAGGAACAGGAACTGAAATATTTTATTGAGAAAGAAGGACTGGCGCCCAAAATGTTGCTGAATACGCATGGCCATATTGACCATATCTTCGGCAATGCATTTGTGAAAAACACCTGGGACATCCCGTACTATATGTGCCTGCTCGATTTGCCCCTTTTTGAACGGGCAGAAGCCATGGCCATGTTGTGGAACCTGCACTACAATCCGAGTCCGGAACCCGACCATGACCTGATACACGGACAAGTGCTGAAAATGGAAAACGACGAACTGGAGGTGCGATTTGTACCCGGACATGCGCCAGGCCATATGGTTTTTGTAAACCACGCCCAACGTTGGGTTATTGGCGGAGATACCCTATTCCGCGGCAGTATCGGGCGCACCGACCTGCCCGGCGGGAACCATGCACAGTTGCTGGATGCCATTCGCCACCAGTTGTTTTCCCTGCCCGAAGACTATACCGTTTACAGTGGCCATGGTCCGGAAACCAGCATAGGCTATGAAAAAGAAACCAATCCGTTTTTCTGAGTATGAATCTGTTGCGCCAAAACCTGGATTATCTCGCCCTGTATCTGAAAGACCTGGGCGTGGAATCTGTGGTTGTAAGTCCCGGCTCGCGGAACGCACCCATCATTGCCGCTTTTTTGCGTGTGGGTGGTTTTCAGCTGGTATCTGCACCTGACGAACGCAGCGCCGGATTCATGGCAATGGGAATGGGACAGGCTCAGGCAAAGCCGGCAGCCGTGCTGTGTACAAGCGGTACCGCAGCAGCAAATCTTCTGCCCGCCATTTGTGAAGCATATTATCAACGTGTTCCTTTGCTCGCGATCACGGCTGACAGGCCACCGGAATGGATAGACCAGTGGGACGGACAAACGATACGACAAAAAGGGCTGTTTCATACCCATGTATGCGGTGAATTCGAAACGCCTGCAAATTTGCATCTGTCTGACGGTAAATCACTTTTGGCTGAAATATGCAAGCTGGTCTGGGAGAACTGTACAATTCCCCATGGCGGACCTGTGCACCTGAATATACCATTGGCAGAGCCCCTGTACGAAGGGCTGGACCAGCCCCTGCCGGTGCACGATAAACTGGAATTTCATCAGAAACCCGCTGTCACAGACCCGGTATCATTGCCAGAAGCGCTGAAACATTCCAAAAAAGTACTGATTGTGGCAGGCCAACACAAACCGAATGCTGCATGGGCCAAAGCCGCCGGGCCGGCAGCCCTGAAATTTCCACTGCTGGCAGACATTTGTTCCAACCTTCATGGCATTGCGGCTCTGCACACCTACTCCGAAGTGGCAGCCAAAGCCGGTCCGGAACTGCAACCTGATATTCTTGTCACCTTTGGATTGTCTATCCTGTCCAAAAACCTGAAACAATATCTGCGACGGCACAAACCGCTGAAACACTACCATATCAACGAAGGCGGCGCCGTGGGAGACCCTTTCCAGTCCATGCCGGAAACGTTGCGTGTTTCTGAAACGGTTTTTTTACAAGCCCTTTCTTCACTTACCCCGGATCCGGAGTACCGGGTGAAATGGGTACAGGCATGCAGGGAAGCAAAAACCGCACTCAGGCCAAACACAGAAGCCGGTGCGGTGAACCAAGTGCTTGAAACCGCCGGGCCGCAAACACATATTCATCTGGGTAACAGTATGGCTGTGCGCTGGGCGGACCAGACCGGACTTTCTGGTGCAGCCGGCATCTGGTGCAACCGCGGTACCAGCGGCATTGATGGCAGCCTGAGCACCGCTGCCGGATTTGCACTGGCCCACCCCGAAAGCGCGGTTGTGGCCGTACTTGGCGACATCTCGGTATTGTACGATGAACATGGTTTCTGGAGCAATCCACAACCCCAAAACCTGAAAGTGGTTGTTCTGAACAACGGGGGTGGCCAGATATTTACCCGCATTGCCGGACCTTCCCGCATGCCTGAACTTCTGCCCTGGCTGCAAACCACCCACCACACGAATTTTGAAACGGTGGCAAACCGTTACGGATTAACCTATTTTCAATCCAATCCGGACACCCTGAACACCCTTCTGCAACAAAACGGACCTCTCCTCATCGAAATACCATGTCACAACGCACAGCCCTGATAGCAGGTGCCAGCGGTCTAACCGGCAGCTTTCTGCTACAGAAGTTGCTGGATGCACCCGAATACAATGCCGTAAAAGCCCTGGTTCGCAAACCGCTGCCCATCACCCACCCCAAACTGGAACAAATCATCACACGTTTTGATGATCTGCCCGAACTGAACCTTCAATGCGAAGATGTGTTTTGCTGCATGGGCACCACCATTGCCACGGCCGGCAGCAAAGAAGCATTCCGGCGGGTAGACCTGGAAATTCCCCTGGCACTGGCGCGGGAAGCCCGAAAGCAAGGGGCACAGCACTACCTGCTCATTTCGGCCATGGGGGCCAATGAAAAATCCATGATATTCTATAACCGGATAAAGGGAGAACTGGAACGCGAACTGCGGCAACTGGACTACCCCGGCCTGTTCATCTTTCACCCGAGCATGCTGGATGGTCCAAGAACAGAAAACCGCACCGGCGAACGCATAGGCCAGGCCCTCATGCGTGCTCTGGACTTCCTCATCCCCAAAAACTACAAAATCATCCATGTAGAAAAAGTAGCTCAGAGCATGCTGCAGCATGCCCTGCAGGCTAAATCCGGAGTGCATGTTATCCCATCCGGGGAGATGCAGTGAGTCCCTGCAAAAGGCCTGTTCAAACCGCCGGACCTGGCATCTAACCGCAGAGATCACGGAGGAAACGGAGGCCAGGCTCCGCATTCACAAATTCAAAACGGGGTTTGGTAAAGTTGAGGGTGGTTGGTGGTTGCAAATGTGTGGCTTGTTTACTTTATTTGAGAGGTGCAGATTAATGGCAATGAATTCCTGAAAGCGTATGATCTTTTTTGAAATGTTGGCCTGTTGATTTAGCCTGTATTCGCATGACCAATCAGAATCCTGAACAAATAGCCCGTGACCATATAGATAAGCAGTTGCTGGACTGTGGCTGGCTTATTCAGGACAAGTCACAAATCAACCTGAATGCCGCACAAGGCATAGCTGTAAGAGAATATCTAACCGACGCTGGTCCCGCGGATTATGTATTATTTGTAGATAAAAAGCCTGTTGGGTTGATTGAAGCCAAGAAAAAAGATGCCGGATTTACTTTGGTAACTGAAGTAGAAAATCAATCTACAGAATATGCCAAAGCAAAGCTTAAATACCTGAACAACGATCCATTGCCCTTTGTTTACGAAAGCACCGGGGAGATTTCCCGCTTTACAGATTACCGCGATCCCAAACCCCGGTCCCGCAGCGTGTTTACATTTCACCGGCCTGAAACTTTTGCCAAATGGATCAGAGAAGACAAAACACTACGCGGCAGGTTTTTTGATTTGCCGGAATTAAACACTACCGGCCTGCGGGATTGCCAGATTAACGCCATCACCAAACTTGAAAATTCTTTCCGGGAAAATCGCCCCAAAGCCCTGATACAAATGGCCACAGGTTCCGGTAAAACATTTACGGCCATCACATTTATTTACCGCCTGCTGAAATATGCCAAGGCCAAACGGATATTGTTTCTGGTGGATACTAAAAATTTGGGAGAACAGGCCGAACAGGAATTCATGGCTTTTCTGCCCAATGACGACAACCGGAAATTTACCGAATTGTATGGCGTGACCCGGCTCAAATCTTCTTTCGTGCCCGGCAATTGCCAGGTGTATATCTCCACCATTCAGCGTTTTTATTCGATCCTAAAAGGAGAAGAGATGGAAGAAAGTGCGGAGGAAACCAATCCGGGTGAAGTAAAGTGGGAAAAGCGGGAACCCGTTCCCGTTGTATACAATCCCACTTTGCCTGCAGAATTTTTCGACTTTGTTATTATTGATGAGTGCCACCGCAGCATTTACAACCTGTGGAAACAGGTGCTGGATTATTTCGACAGTTTTCTCATCGGTTTAACGGCCACACCGGATAACAGAACCTTTGGTTTTTTCAACCAGAATGTAGTAAGTGAATACACCCACGAACAGGCGGTGGCCGACGGCGTGAATGTGGGATACAATGTTTATACCATTGAAACAGAAATCACCAGAAAAGGCAGCGTCATCTGGAAAGGGGAATATGTAGACCACCGGGAAAAACTGACCCGGCGCAAACGATGGGAACAACTGGATGAAGACAAAACATACTCCAACAAGCAATTAGATGATGAAGTAGTAAACCCGAATCAGATTCGTTTAATCATCAAAACATTTAAATACCATTTGCCGGAAATGTTCCCGGACCGCTTTGATGACCAGGGGGTTTTTGAAGTACCCAAGACTCTGATTTTTGCGAAAACAGATTCTCATGCCGATGACATCATTCAAATTGTACGAGAAGAATTTGGCGAAGAAAACCGGTTTTGTAAAAAAATCACCTACAATACTGAGGACCCCAAAGGCACCCTGGCGCAGTTCAGAAATGATTACCTGCCCAGAATAGCGGTAACAGTGGACATGATTGCCACCGGCACGGATGTAAAACCCCTGGAATGCCTGCTGTTCATGCGCGATGTGAAAAGCCGCAACTATTTCGAACAGATGAAGGGCCGTGGCACCCGCACCATAAATCTGGAAGCACTGAAAAAAGTGACGCCCACCGCAAAATTCACCAAAGACCATTTTGTGATTGTGGATGCCATTGGGGTAACCAAGAGTTTGAAAACCGACAGCCGGCCACTGGAGAAAAAGCCCGGTGTGCCTTTGAAAGACCTGCTGGGTGCAATAGCAGTAGGCGCAAGGGATGAGGAATTGTTTACCTCACTGGCAGGCCGGCTGGCGCGACTGGAAAAGCAGGTGACAGAAAAGGAGAAAGCGGTTTTTGAAGAAAAATCCGGCGGCAAATCCATCTCCCAGGTGGTAAAAGAACTGCTGAATGCCTTTGACCCGGATACGCTGGAGGAGATACGCATGCAAACGGAGCAGCAATTTGCCGGTGAAGCCCCGCTGCTGAAAGATGAAAAATACAATGAACAGGTAACCCGTCTGCAGGACGCAGCCGCTGCCGTATTTACCGGAGACCTGAATAATTACATTGAGAATGTGCGCAAAGCCCATGCTCAGGTGATTGACCACATTAACCCAGACACACTACTGAATGCGGGCTGGGAAAAGGATAACACCGGGAAAGCCATGGGCATGATTCAGGATTTTAAAGCCTGGATGGAAGAACATAAAAATGAAATTACCGCACTTCAGATTTTTTACGGACAGGCCTACCGCCGGAGGGATCTGACGTATAAAATGATTAAAGAAATGTATGACCTACTTATAGCAGAAAAGCCGGTACTTAAAATGTCTGCCCTGTGGGATGCCTGCGCCGAGGTGGAAGACAAGGAAGCTGAAGGCAAAATGGTTCACCGGTTGCCCCGAAGCGAAAAACCCAAACAGGAGCTCATTCTGCTGGTGTCCGTCATCCGCAAGGTCATTGGCATTGATGAATGGCTTGCAGGATATGAAAGCACGGTGGACCGGAATTTTCAGCAATGGATTTTCAAACAGAATGCCGGACAGCACAACAGGTTCAGTGAAGAACAAATGCAATGGCTGCGCATGGTTAAAGACTACGTGGCCGGCAGTTTCCATATTGACAAGGAAGATTTTGACCTTAATCCCTTCAATGCTGCTGGCGGGCTGGGTAAATTCTATTCGCTGTTCCGCGACGATTATGAAAGAATCCTGGAAGAACTCAATGAAGTGTTGGCAGCATAATATGAAAATTAGCAAAGGAAAGTTAAATAAGGCTGCCTTTTATTTAAATTTAGGTGCCGTAAAGTTAAATAACGGATTTTTATTAGCTCCAGCACTTATAATTGCATATTATTAGGCTTTAAACTAATATTTGGTAATTATAAGGTTTTAACCTAATATTTGATTTATATGAAAGACTCTCAAATAAACCCACAAGAACATTCTGAAATTAAAGTACTACTGCTAAGAAAGTATTTGGAAAAATATATTAGTATTCTTGCACATTCTCCATTTATATCGGAAGTTGAAGTTTACGATTTATTTTGTGGTGAAGGAATATATGAGAATGGAAAAACTGGAAGTCCAGTAATTATTTTAAATTTAATTCGGGACATCTATCTTAAGTACTCTTCAAATTTTCAAGGAGATATAAATTTCAAATGTGTATTCAATGATTTTAATAAAGATAAAATAGCCAAGTTGCAGAAATATATATCTGAAAATAATATTTCATTAGATGGTTTTGGTTCCTTTACTTGCAAAAACGTAGATTATAATGAAATTAAAATACCTTTACTTGATTCCAAAACACCTGGTAATAGAAGAAGATTTATTTTTATAGATCCTTATGGATATAAAGACATTAAAATTACGGATATTGAAAGAATGTTAAGTGACGGCTTTACGGAAGTTCTGCTATTTTTACCTACACAGTTTATGTATCGATTTGAAAAAGAAGCAACACCTGATAGCTTACAAATATTTTTGAATGATGCAATGCAAGATATTGAACTAAAATCAAGTAAATCAGGAATTGATTTTATTAATAATCTCCAGCAAGGGTTTTCTAATCGATTAATTACCAAGCATGTAGATTCGTTTATTATTACAAGAGAAGGAAATCAATATTTTGCAATGTTCTTTTTTGCAAATCATTTGTATGGATTGGAAAAATTTCTAGAAGCTAAATGGGATATAGATGAAGAACAAGGACGCGGATGGAGCCCGAAGTCAGCAGGTCAAATTGATTTGTTCAATCCAGTGGACAGTAGCCCTGTTTTAGATAAATTTGAGGAAAATCTAAAAGTTTTTTTAAGGGAGAAAAGAACTAATATTGAAGTGCATCGATTTACAATATTAAATAGACACCTTGTCAAGCATACAAATATCATTCTCAAGGACCTTCAAGATCGAAATAAATTGAAAGTAACCCTAAATGATGGAAAGGACGCAAGAAAAGGATCTTTTTATATTAGGTGGGATGATGTTAAAACAAGAGAACCTAAAAGTTATATTCAAATAGTATAGTCAAATGGCACAATCTAGCATAGAATGGACCGAAATGACCTGGAACCCTACAACAGGGTGTGATAAAATTTCTGCAGGTTGCAAACATTGTTACGCAGAGGTTATGTCAAGGCGATTGAAGGCAATGGGTGTAGAGAAGTACGAGAACAACTTTAAGTTAACTGTGCACGAAGATGAATTACAGACACCCTATACCTGGAAGAAACCCAAAGTGGTATTCGTCAATTCCATGAGTGATCTTTTTCACAAGGATGTACCTGTGGAATTTATTCAGAGAGTCTTTAAGGTTATGAAAGACAACCCTCAGCATGTATTTCAGGTATTAACCAAAAGGGCAGATATTTTGAGATACTATGACAGTGAAGGCTTGTTGGAATGGACCCACAATATCTGGATGGGAGTTTCCGTGGAAAATGCAAAAGTTGAAAACAGGATTAAGTTGTTGCGTGAAACCAAAGCCCGTGTGAAATTCTTATCTCTAGAGCCTCTGATTGGGCCCTTGAAAAACTTAACCCTTGATGGAATCGATTGGGTCATTGTAGGTGGTGAAAGTGGCCGTAAGCCCCGACCAATGAAAGAAGAATGGGTAACGGATATAAAAAACCAATGTGTGCAATCTAATGTGGCTTTCTTTTTCAAACAATGGGGCGGTACAAATAAAAAGAAAGCAGGGCGTGTGCTTGAAGGTAAGACCTGGGATGAAATGCCGGAAATAATAGAAACTCTATAAGAAACTAAAATCACTTTGAATGCAGCGCTATATAATTAAAGATATTTGTCAAGTTATATCACTCAAAAATAAGAAAATTAAGCAGCGCGATTATAAAAGTTTGGGTAAATATCCTGTAATAGACCAAAGTCAGGAAGACATTGGAGGGTTTTACAACGATGAGACACTTGTAATTCAAGAAGAACCTCCATACATTATTTTTGGTGATCATACTAAAATCATTAAACATATACCCTTCAAGTTCATAGCTGGTGCCGATGGCGTAAAAGTACTGAAGCCCAAAAAACATATTAATGATAAATATTTTTATTATGCTCTTAAAAGCCTAAAGCTACCTGACAAAGGCTATGCACGACATTTTCAGTTTTTACTAAAAGAAGAAATCCCCATTCCCCCCCTACCCGAGCAAGCCGCAATCGTAGCCAAAATAGAAGAAATCTTCAGCGAACTGGAAAGCGGAAAGCGGCAACTGCTGAAAGCACAGGAGCAATTGAAAGTGTACCGTCAGAGTTTGCTGAAAGCGGCGTTTGAGGGGAAATTGACCAATGATAATTTGAAGGAAGGGGAGTTGCCGGAGGGGTGGAAATGGGTGAAACTTGAGAACATTGCTACAAAAATCACAGATGGAGAGCATATTACTCCAAGGAGAACTTCCAGCGGTTTTCTACTGCTATCTGCAAGAAATATTCAAAATGGTTATTTAGCTCTTGATAATGTAGACTATGTACCTGAAGATGAATATTTGAGGATAGTCAAAAGGTGTAATCCAGAACCTGGGGACATTCTTATTTCTTGTTCTGGCACAATTGGTCGAGTTTGCAACGTTCCAGAGCATATGAAATTTGTAATGGTCAGAAGTGTTGCGCTTATAAAACTAGATTGGGTTAAATACTCATCCAAGTTTTATGAGTATTTGTTTCAATCACCTATTCTTCAAAGTCAAATTGAAAAAAGCAAAAAAGCAACAGCACAAGCAAATTTATTTTTAGGCCCAATAAAAAATTTGAATATTTTGGTTTGTTCAAAAGAAGAACAGGATATTATAGCTTTAGAAATAGTGAACAAATTCACAGTTCTCGAAAAAATGGAAGAAACCATAACCCAAGGCTTGCAACAATCAGAAATGCTGAGGCAGAGTATATTGAAAAGGGCGTTTGAGGGGAGGTTAATCTAATTCTATGCTATTTAGTAAAGAAATTACATTTTTTGACTTATCAACTATAAGGGCAACTTGTTGTGGTGTAAAATCGCAAAAATTTTCATAGTCTGCAGTATTTCTGAACCTTCGTAAGTCTTTCAGGCTATTAAAAATGGACATTTCTTCTTTTGTCGGATTATCAGAGTTAAATCTTTCACATACGATTTTATGAATTTCGTTATCTTTTCTGTTCGAAAGTCCTAATCTGTTTCTGCAACAAATAAAAGCACCATAATAAGCCCTGCTAACTGAGCTCCGCAATGATTTTTCTGAAATGTCTTTTTCTAGCAGCTCTTGAGCAAAATCAATATAATCTTGCCAGTTAAATGCAATTTTAGCCATTATAAAATTGACAATGTAACTAAACTTCTGACTTCTCTTGTTTGTTTAACAGACCAATTATGAAGCAATTCATTCAATTTTCCATCAGCTAATAATGGGTCTTCGAAATGATGTATCGTTACAAAAATATTTTTCCAATCTGGTACTTCATAATCACATATTAATTCTAGATGAGAAGCATTAAACCCAAACTCATTAATGATTTCTTGATTCAAATCCAATAAAGCTTCAGCAATTGTCAAATTGCTAAAAAGCAAATTGTTAACTTCATCTGAATTAACTATGACATATAACTCATTTATTTTTGAAACTAGCTTATGAGTATAATTGTAAATTGAACTTTCATAGTATAAATCATTTCGAAATGTCTGACTCCTATTAGTACTGAGTTGCACTTGCTGATACGCAGATGTGCGGGTAACTGAAAGATCCATACTATTTGACGGCAGATTACCTTGTGATGGAGCAAACATAGTAATTATGTTTAGAATACCTGTAAGACTTTCAGAATTCATAATAGTCAATCAAAAGTTTTACGTAAAATATTAGTTATTGAACTCTCAAACGCATCCTTCAACTTCGTATGTGCATTTTCAATCCAGTCAATTATAACTTCTTCATTGGTATCTAATACAATGCCATTCTGAGTTGCATATTCCATATCAAGCATTACGCCTATGTTGTCTGGAATATTTGAAACAACACTATTATTTTTCATAATGAGTAAGTCACGGTTATCGTTTTCAGGGCACTCAATATGTATTCCAAAGTGATTATAGGGTGAAGTTAAAATAGAAGGTCTTGTTGGTAAAAATTCAAAATAGTCATTTAGGTTGACTTCACTTTTAGGAAAATCGAATTTATTTATACAACGGAAGCCAATTCTTATAACTTTTGAAGGTGCGGCTAACTGACAATATTGTTTATATGTATTCTTAATTGTCGAAGAGAACAGATCCCAACCGACATACTTATTGATACAATTAATAGTTAATAAATTACCACCTACTTGAACTAACATTGAATCGTCTGTATTCCTGAATTGCGCTAATGGCGTCAATTTTAATTCTATTTCTTTACCATCTCCATTGGGACTCGGAAAGGCAATATTCCGGTTTGCTCGATTTGGAAACTGTTCTTTAATTTCTGAATACAAAAGCCCAGGCAATGTAGGGTCGTTTGGATCTTCCAGTCCAAAACGAAATTCAACAAGACTTTCCACCAGAGGGGGGTTGGAATACTTTTGTGCCATAAGAGTGAAACGTCGCGAAGATACAAAATGATTCATATCCAGTGCATTTTACATGAATTTGTTTCGTTTAAGCTAAGTTTGTGATGTTAAAATGAGTTCAACATCATTCAACACCTCCTCTATAGTCTCCAAGGTTTGGTCCTTTTGCAACCCCCTGCGTGATGTGGGTGTGGGTTACGGAGATTATCTGGAACAACTTACCTACCTGCTATTTTTAAAAATGGCAGATGAATACAGCAAACCGCCCCACAACCGCAAATTGCATATACCCGCCGCATACAATTGGGAAAGCCTCACCAACAAAAAAGGGGCTGAACTGGAACTGCACTACGCCACCCTGTTGCGGGAGCTGAGTACCGCCAAAGGCATTCTGGGGCAGATATTTACAAAGAGCCAAAACAAAATACAGGACCCTGCCATGCTGGCTAAGATCATAGACATGATAGACAGCGAACAATGGCTGGTGATGGGTGCAGACGTGAAAGGGGATATTTATGAAAGATTACTTGAACAAAACGCCCAGGACGTAAAAAGCGGGGCCGGACAATATTTTACCCCTCGGCCACTGATACGTGCCATGGTAGAATGTGTGCAGCCCCAACCCATGCGCACCATTGCAGACCCCGCCTGCGGAACGGGTGGCTTTTTTCTGGCAGCCTATGATTATTTGGTGGAACACAACAAACTGGACAAAGCGCAAAATGAATTTCTGAAACTGAATACATTTTTCGGCAACGAAATTGTAGCCAGCACCCGCCGCATGGCCTTAATGAATTTGTTTCTGCACAACATAGGCGATATAGAAAGCGACAATTTCATTTCTCCTGCCGATGCGCTGATTGCAGCATCACCCGCCACTTACGATTATGTGTTGGCCAATCCGCCTTTTGGGAAAAAGAGTTCACAGACCTTTACCAACGAGGAAGGGGAACAGGAGAAGGATGAACTCACCTATAACCGGCAGGATTTCTGGGCCACCACCAGCAACAAACAACTGAATTTTGTGCAGCACATCTGCTCCATGCTGAAAACCACAGGTCAGGCGGCAGTGGTGCTGCCTGACAATGTGCTGTTTGAAGGCGGCGCCGGTGAAACCGTAAGGAAAAAGCTGCTGGAAACCACCGACCTGCACACCATCCTGCGCCTGCCCACCGGTATTTTCTATGCCCAGGGAGTAAAAGCCAATGTGTTGTTTTTTGATGGAAAACCTGCCAGCAAAAAACCCTGGACCAAAGAGGTATGGATTTATGATTACCGCACCAATGTGCATCATACCCTCAAAAAGAATCCATTAAAACTGGAGGACCTCCGCGATTTTATCAATTGCTACAACCCGGCCAACCGCAACAAACGCAAAGAAATCTGGTCAGAATCCAATCCTGAAGGCCGCTGGAGAAAATACAGCTATGAAGAGATCACCACGCGCGACAAAACCTCACTGGACATCACCTGGCTCAAAGACAACTCCCTGGCTGATTTGGACAACCTCCCTGACCCGGATGTCATTGCCGCCGAAATCATTGAGAATCTGGAAGCAGGACTGGAGAGTTTTAGGGCTGTGATGGAGGGGTTGAAATAACTACATTCAAAATATAAATTACATGCGGTACCACGACGAATCAGCACCCATGGTTCGATACATACAGGAATGTTATCCTCAATTGATTGCACCGATTGAAGAAGTGCTGAATAAAAGGAAGTATAATCTGGATGAAGAGATAGATGCAGGAAACATCATCGCATTGGGCTTCGTAGTGATAAGTATGCATATTGCCAATGTTGACAAGGATTTTTCAATGGATGAATTGGATTATATGCGTGATATTCAGGCCATTTTTGATCCTTCGTACCATATAGAAAATTTAACCAAACAGCAAATACTGGACTTTTATAAAAAGCACTATCAAGACAGCAATGGCATGTATGATGATTTCTCCCTCCCATTTGCAATTGTCTGTCTAGATGATTATGATCAAATGCACGGCACCAATTATGGGGACATTTGCCGCACCATGTATTACAAGTTCGCCACTGATTTTGTCTCCGCTGATGGCCGCATAACCAAGGAGGAGATTGCAGCAATGGAAAATTTGAAATCGCTGTTTTATCCTGCTGTAATATCTCAATCCACCACGGAGCAAGAGAAATCGGACATCCAGGGTGTCGTTACAGAAAGTTCTAAATCACTGGAGGATTTATTAGCGGAATTGAACATTTTAATAGGTCTGGAAAATGTAAAAAAGGATGTACAGGAAATGGTGAATTTACTGAAAGTCCAAAAGATGCGGCAAGAACGCGGCCTGACAAATACACCAGTTTCCAGACACCTGGTTTTTTATGGAAATCCCGGCACAGGTAAAACCACTGTTGCACGTTTGCTGGCAGAAATATATAAGTCCATGAATTTACTCAGCAAGGGCCAGTTTGTAGAAACAGACCGTGCCGGTCTGGTGGCAGGCTATGTGGGCCAGACTGCATTGAAAGTGCATGAGGTGGTAAACAAAGCGCTGGGTGGAGTACTATTCATAGATGAAGCGTACACCTTAACAGGCGAAGGCAGTGATTTTGGGTCAGAAGCAATTGACACTCTGCTCAAACTCATGGAAGACAACCGGGATGATCTGATTGTGATTGTGGCAGGCTATACCGATAAAATGCAGGGATTCCTCGCCTCCAATCCGGGTTTGCGTTCACGCTTTAATAAATATTTTTATTTTGAAGATTATACTCCGGAGCAGTTGCAGCTTATTTTTATCCATTTTGCAACTGAAGGCGGATTCATTCTCACTGAAGATGCAACGACCAAGGCATTAAGTATTTTCAGGGTTTTATGTGAGACAAAGAATGAAACTTTTGGAAATGGCAGACTGGCCAGAAATATATTTGAGTCAACCGTGAGCAATCAGGCCAACAGAATCATTCACATCCCTGATATTTCTGAAGAGATACTCACCACCATTGAAGAAGGCGACATCCCGGTTCATCTTCAAATGAAAATGTAGTTCTTTATTATAAACTGCTCATGACACTGAGAGAAGACCTGATCGTCAAATATGAACGCAATATGCAGTTGGTATTTGAAATACGTTCTTTATATTCAGATTACTTAAAATCATCAAACAATGGCACTAAGCCTGCTTTTACAGACTCCGGCATCACACATCAAAAATTCTATGATTTGTTTGTAAGAACTACCGATGTAGAATATTCACAGAAGCAGCATGAGGCCATCAAAACTGTGCCCATTGATGAAAAGTTGCTCCCACAGTACATACAGGGTGTAGACAATCAGTACGCGAATCTATTAGTCTTAATCAATGCGTTGAAGAAGCAAACGATTTACTAAGGAGTCTACCGATAAATTTCAGCCTACAGTCAATTGCCTGACTATACCTGCAATCGAAAGTAAGCCTCACCACTATCCACTATTTATACCTCTCCATCTCCCGCTTCACATCCTTTTCCTTCAGGTCGTCGCGTTTGTCGTGGAGTTTTTTGCCCTGGCCCAGGCCGATTTCCAGTTTGAAGATGCCCCTTTCATTCTCGAACAGGCGTATGGGAAAAATGGTATAGCCTTTCGATTTCACCTTGAGCTCCACCCGTTGCAATTCCTGTTTGCCAAGCAGCAGTTTGCGGTCGCGCATCACCTCGTGGCTGCTGTAACCCGCCCTGTTGTATTCTGAGATATGCAGGTGCCGTATGAAGAGTTCACCGGCTTCAATAAAACAATAGGCATCGCCCATATTGATGCTGCCGGCACGAATGCTCTTTACCTCAGACCCGGTGAGCATAATGCCCGCCGTGTATTTCTGCTCCACATGAAACTGGAAACCTGCCTTGCGGTTGGTGATTTCTATCCGTTTATCCGCCATGGCTCAGGTTACTGATGAGTCGCTGTACTTTTTCTTTTTTCAGGATTTTTTGTCCCTGGGTGCCATCTGCCACCATTCTGTCTCCCACCTTTACAGCAAAACTACAATCTATGGCATTGCCATCCAGGCGGATGATTTCAGCGGTAATATCCACGGTGTCACCCAACATGGCTGGTGAACGGTGGGTGATATTGAGAAAGGTACCTATTCCCTCTTCGTCATCCTCCAGCATTTCCAGCACAAATTGCCGGCAGGCCCACTCTGCGTCGCGGCCCAGGGCAAAAGTGGCATAGAAGGGGTGCACAACTCCGGTTTCAAAAGCTGCCAAATCTGCCTCCACCACTGTGTGACGGATGATTTTATGATCTCCTATGGAAAATACGTTTTTAATGGGAAAATGGAATTGAAATGTGCCGGGCGCTTCAGATGCGCGGGCTTACCTGTTCTTCAGCCTCTGCCGGGCTGATTTCGAGGTGTGATGCTTCGTAAATGCACTCCCCGTCGCGGATGAGCAACAACTGGGGAGATTCGTGGTGTACCTGAAATGTGTCTGCCACCCATTGGGAAACGGGGCGTGCCTGCACCACATCCAGCAGGTACCAGGCAGCGTGGGTGGTTAGCACCGGACTGATTTTCTCCATCCGGCCCAGTGCCATGGAACTCAGGCTGCAGCGGTTGCTGTGCTTGAAAATCCATACCGGTACGCGGAAGGATTCCTCCCGGATCCGGGCTGCCTGTTCCGTGGTTTCCAGGTGCTGCCAGTGCAGACTCATTTCCGTTCGGTCATGCCCCAGTTTGCCTGGCCCACGGACGGACATCTGTCTTTTTTCTGAAAAATCCCACACCCGGAGGCCGCGGTCATCAGAATGAGTGCTGCCAGAATTACTTTTGCCTTTTTCATGATAAGTGATATTTACTGCAAATTAAACCAATTGCGTGCCAATGTTCATTTGTCAGAACGATTTTACAGACATATTTATTCTGCAAACGTTGCCCTTGTGCACAATTTAAAGTCAGAATTCGGGGAATTTTTCCCTTTGCTGGCCGAACAATTGGCACTGAAAGTGAGGGCCAAAGAGAAACTACCGCACCTGTGGGAAAAAGGTTGCCTTTTTTCACGGATCCCGCTGGAGCAATCCACCTCCTGGGCTGTGGCCTGCTGGAAAGCATCCCTTTTTTCCGGCAAAACCCTGCTCAGCCTCACCGGTGGACTGGGTGTGGACGACCTGGCTTTCAGCAGCCGATTTGACGAAATCACAAGTCTGGACCCGGATTCCGGCCTCAACTGCCTGTTTGATTACAATGCCGGGTGCCTGTCGGCACACAATGTGCAACGGCTGACCACCACCGCAGAGCAGTATTTATCCTCCACAGACCAGGTATTTGACCTGATATACGCCGACCCTGACAGAAGGGCAGGAAAATCCCGCAGCAACACCGATGCCGGGCAATGGAGTCCGGATATTTTCCAGTTGCTGGCTGAACACCGGCAAAAAGGGCGGCGCTGGCTGATTAAACTGAGTCCGATGGTGGACCTGAGCTGGCTGCGCCGCAAACTGAATGAACCTGCGGGAATCTATGTAATCAGCCATGGACAGGAAATAAAAGAATTGCTGGTGGAATTGGGGACAGATGTATCGGATACAGTGCGGGTGGTGGACATTGACAGCGGGCATGAAGCCTTTGTGTGGGGTGGTGAACCCATTCCACTCATTCACACAGCACACAGGCAGTTTTACGAAGCTACGCCCGGGCTCATCAAAAGCGGACTGGCGCAGGCACTGGCAGAATCTGCGGGCTTGCAGGATGCAGCAGGGAATTTTACCTTCTTTACCGGAACAGCAAACCTGCCAAGGCCTTTGTTCCGGAGTTTCCGGCTTGTGCAGGAACTGGATGGCGGCCTGCAGACGGTAAAAAAATGGCTGCAGGAGCAGGGAATAGACCGGGCTAACATCAGCAGCCGCAACTATACGCTGGGTGCAGAGGAGGTGCGCAAAAAACTGGGATTGAAAGACGGAGGTGACTGGTATTTGTTCTTTACGGGCAGGGACAGCAGTAAGCGCTGCTTTATTTGCAGGAAGGAATAAAAGGCAGCCTTTGCGGAGAAATCAGCCTTTTTTCTCGGAATTGGCACGCACTACATATTTTTCCAGTGCGGCAAGCATACTGGGAGAATCCGCTGCAGGGGCTGGAATATCCAGAATGAGGTTGTGCTCCAGAATGGCTTTTTGTGTGCTTTCACCAAAACCGGCTATGCGGGTATTGTTCTGCACAAAATCCGGAAAGTTGTCGTACAGGGATTTGATATCTGCCGGGCTGAAGAAAACCAGAATGTCGTAAAACACTTCCTTCAGGTCGCTGAGGTCTGAACTCACGGTGCGGTAGATAATGCACTCCCGCATGTTGAGTTTGTTCTTCTCGAAAAACTCCGGGATGCTGGGTTTCCGTATGTCTGAGCAGGGAAACAGGAACTTTTCCCCGCTGTGGTTTTTACACAGGGTAAGGAAATCTTTTTCAGTGCCTTTGCCATGGAACATTTTGCGTTTGCGGGGTACGATGTACTTCTGTACATAGTTGCTCACGCTTTCGTTGATGGAAAAGTACTTCGTATCGGGCGGCATCTCTACCTTCATCTCAGCCGCGATGTTGAAAAAGTTGTCTACGGCATTCTTGGCATTGAAGATAATCGCGGTGAAATCCGGGAAGGAAATTTTTTGTTTCCTGATTTCCTTGGCGGTAAGAGGTTCGATGTGGATAAACGCCCTGAAATCAATTTTGAGCTTGTTCTTTTTGGCCATTTCCTCATACACATTCTTGCCGGGTTCCGGCGGTGGCTGCGTGATGAGGATGCTCTTAACCTTTTTTTCTCTTTCGTTCATTTCAGCTGATACGTTCTAAGCAGCGCCGTGATAAGGACGGCATGCGGCAAAATTTCGAAGGCGCAAAAATACAAAATACCTGCCACAGATGTACCCCTTTCGCGAATCATCGTGAAAAACTCAATCAGAATACGCACGGCAACCCATAAGATGAACAAACCTGCAAGCCATGCCCCCACCGGAAATCCCTGCAATCTGCCACTGTTATAGTACAATACATTCACCAATGGAAAAACAAGCAAAGACATGGCCGTATCCACATTGATATGCCGCTGGGTGTGTTGCCGGGTGGTCTCACCCAGGTTCAAAACCCATGCCTGTATGCCCTGTAAAAGAAAAAGCAGCCCCTTCCATGCAAACACGGCCAGCAAAACCAGCACATAGAAGATAATTAGATTGAGCTGCACAAACTTGAAGTAAAGCACCACCAGTACGAAAAGCTGGGCCAGTACCATATTGGTAAATACGGCAGCCACTATGGATCCTGAGGCAAAGGACAAACTGAAGTCCGACAGCAACTCCTTGAAGTAATATTCATTAAATATACCCCTCAGGCGTTGATTGAACTGCTTGGGAAAGGCATTGCGGTAGTAGAGCATGAGCCCGAGAATGATGAGACTCACCACAAAAAACCAGAATTTGCCCATACCTACCCTGTAGTAGGTGGGGTGCACAAACGGATCAAACGGGTCTTTCTGCCGGCCCAGTTTCGATTCCGGCAACCGGATTGTAAACGGTTTGAACAACTGTGTGCGCAGTGTATCTGTTAGTAAACTGTCTTTGAACGGATGGTGCTTTGTTACATATCTGATATCACCACTGTCTGAAACCACAATATCCCCTTCGGGTTCAGCCTGCTGCTGCGGAGCAGGCCTTGGCAATCCCAGAGCCGTTCCTGTGATGGAAAAGCAAAGCAACAGACACAGAAAATACCTGAATTTCAAAACCGGTTGGCTATACCCAGGTGAAACTTGGAATTGTTCAGATTCATAGACTGGCCGTTTCCAGAACCTACCGCCCAAACGAGTTGCAGAATGCCGGCACGGGTTTGAATTGCCGCTGAAATCCCGGTACTCACCGGGTTCCCATAGGCAGCACCGGTACGGGATTCATTTTTCCAATAGCCTGCGGAGACAAAAGCGCCTGCAAATCCGGAACCTGCCAATAAAAGTCTTGCCTCTGCCGTAGCCATATGAAACTGGTTTGCAAAAATACTCTGCTCATTGAATCCCCTCATGTTTTTTATCCCACCGTACCGGCCCAACTCATTGAAATAGATTACCGGCAGATGCAACCAGTGCGATTCCGCAGACCATTTCACAACACACACCCGGCTGACCGGCAGGTACCACTCAGCCTGCACATCCGTGCGGTACTGATTGCTTTTTAATCCGCCGGTGCGGGCCAGGCTGTCGTACACATTTTCCAGTTTTCCGGCACTGCTGGTCCATTGCACTGTTTCCAGACGGCTGTCACGCAAGATGGTTCTTTGCCCGGCCGAGGCTTTGCCTGAAATCCACAGACCTTTTACCGGCATACGCAAGTCATTCAGTGAGTTCCATTCCAGCCCCATGCCATACAAAGCATTGCGGCTGTCGGGGTTCTCAGGGAGATTGCGAAACTGTTGCACATGATTTACATCGGCATAAATACCGCGACGGGTCACAAAATCAGCAATTACGGATATTCTGAATTGACGGGTAACCGGAATACGGAATGCCACCGACTGGGCAAACCTTGTATACAAGGTGTCCAGTTTTTCCATCCCCGCCTGAAGAGACGTTACCCAGGGCAAACCAAAAAGGTACGGTAATTCTGTACCCAGATGCAATTCCTGAGATCTGGCCCTGAACCCACGCCATTGCAGCCAGGCTGAGTAAGGATTGCGGAAAAGATTGTAAAAATGAGCATCGGCCTCACCGGTAAATACCGGCCTCCCCACTTCACTGGTGGCAAGGCCCGCAAGCAGGCTAAGCCTGTCCCGGTTTGTACTGAAAATTCCGGGAGTAAGCCTCAGGCGTCCATCCCGGATTTCGAGGGCCGGCGCAGCTGAAGCCATGATTCCCTGACAGGCAGGCAGCCTCAGTCTGAGCAAATCCACTTTGCTCTGATTGTAGGGTTCACCCGGTTTTATTCCTGCGATTCTGCGCATGGCACCCGGGCTCAAATCCAGACCCGAAAACAAGACGGAATCAAAAGCAACGAATAAGCCTTTGTCCCTGCGGGGCTGAAATAACAAGCACTCACCGATGTTAGAGACAAACCACTGGAATCTTGCAAACGGATAGCCTGAATTATCCATTTCCTGCAGCCAGGCAGTTGCCAGCGTATACAAATCGGCTGGCGGTAAGCACAGGGTGTCTCCTGCTACTTGCCCGGGATCCGAAATTCTTACGACTGCGTATTGAGGACCAGGAAAGAGAAACAGTTGTCCTGCACTGTCCCTTTGCCCTGATGCACCCAGATATCCTCTGGTCTGGTAGTGAAGAATCAGCTTATTCAGGGAAACAGAATCCTTGCCGGCATTCAGTTGTATCGGTTTTAAAACCTGGCCGGAAGACGGGCTGCAGGGACAAGACAACTGGGACCGCAGAAACGGGAAATACAGGAAAAGAGAGATTAGCAGTATCCGGTGTGGCAAGTCCCTTGCAAATATCGAATTTTGCACGCAGATGGCCGGCCTCTATTTCCACATTCCCTGGTGCCGAAGGGTTTGTTCTTATTGCAATTTTCATTTCAGCACCAATACACGGGACATGGAACCCTTGTTGCAGGCCATGCGAAAGGAACTGGAAACCGAAAAGGATTTCATGGGTACCCGTCGTCTGGAATCTGTTTATTTCGGTGGCGGCACTCCCTCCCTCCTGCCTGCCGAAGGCCTAGATCAGTTGCTGCAGGATGTGAACCAGTGGTTTGATGTGGTGCCCGGTGCGGAGATTACACTGGAATCAAACCCCGAAGATCTGGAGCCGGAAAAAATGTTAACATGGAAGCGCAGCGGAATCAACCGGCTGAGCATAGGAGTGCAGAGTCTCGGGGAGGAAGACCTGAACCATATGCACCGCAACCACACTGCCGCAGACTCCCTGGGAGCTGTAGACCGTGCTCTGGAAGCAGGATTCAGCTCAGTAAACCTGGATCTCATCTTCGGTTCACCGTGGCTAACGGATGCCCTGTGGGAAGAAACGCTGGACTGGGCTTTTCACAGCGGAGCAGACCATATTTCTGCTTATGCCCTCACGGTAGAACCCAAAACCTTTCTGAACAAGAAAATTGCAAAAGGCGAATGGCCTGAAGTGAACGACAAGCGGCAATCGGAACAATACCGGAAATTGTATCGTTATGCGGAAGAACATGGCTGGGATTTTTATGAAATCAGCAACCTGAGCAAACCGGGACACAGGGCGGTGCACAACAGCAACTACTGGAAAAACCGGCCCTACCTTGGCATAGGGCCCTCGGCGCACAGTTATATCCCCGGACTGCGGCGCTGGAACGTATCAGACAACCGCAAGTACACCCTGGCATGGCAGGAACTGCAACCCTGTTTTACGCAGGAAGTACTGGAAAACCGCGACATGTACAACGAGTACCTGCTCACCCGCATCCGCACCACGGAAGGCGTGGACCTGCCGGAACTACTGGCGTTTGGCCTCACGGATGCGGCAACCCTGGAAGAATTGATAGGCCGGGCCGAATCACAGGGACTGGTGATCAGGCAGGGCACCCGCTGCACCCTGACCCTGGAAGGCCGACTGCTGGCTGACGGGATTACAGCGGACTGGATGCTCTGATTTCCCGAAAAAGCAGCAAATCAGTTAACTTGCAAAAAAATCCGTAAAATGGTGCAACCCTTTTGAACGGATGCAGACAAAAGGGTATCGTGAGTGACAGCTATACAGGAAATCATAGCGAAATGTATTGCGGGGGACAGACTTGCCCAGCAGCAACTTTTCAGGCTGGCAGGCCCGAAAATGCTGGGATTGTGTCGTCGCTACTGCAAATCGGAGGACGATGCTCACGACGCCCTTCAGGAGGGATTCATCAAAGTGTTTAACAGTCTGGAAAAATATCGTGGCGATAGTGCTTTGGACACCTGGATGGGCCGGATTTTTATCAATACGGCCATTGACCAGTATAAAAAAATAAGTACCTACGGCAAAATGTTCGATTCCCTGCCTGACAATGCAGAGGCTGAGGACGAAGTGTATGAAGACAATTCATTTCCCTGTAATGCAAAAGAAGTGCTGCTGGTGATGGATCAGATGCCGGAAGGATACAGGGTCATCTTCAACTTATACTGTCTGGAAGGATTTACCCACCGGCAGATAGCAGAAACCCTGGGCATTTCGGAGGGTACAAGCAAAAGTCAGTATGCCAGGGCCAAGAAATTCATTTTCGATGCACTGGTAAAAAAAGGAGTAGTCCGTGGATAACCGTTTCGACCATATTGAAGACTCGCTGCGCAATGCATTCGAAGGCTTTGAGATGCCTGTTACGGACATGGACTGGAATGCAATAGAGGCCGGATTGCAGAAGCCGGAACGCCGCAGAGGTATCATTGCATGGTTCAAAGATTCCCGCAAACGCCGTTGGGGCTTGCTGGCCCTTTTGCTCGCGGGTAGTGGCGCCGCTTACTGGTTGGGTTCTGCACAACAAAGCTTACCGGCTGCAGGTAAAATAACTGCTCAGGAACAACCGGCACCAGGTAAAACACCTGAAAATGTAATTGCGGACAACGGGACTGGTGTGGAGCCCAATACAAAAGAGTCCGGCATTCTGCGCAAGGAGTTCTCGGCTGCACAGGCTGCGGAAAGAAACAATACCAAAGTAGCACATAACACCAATCCGGTCAACAATATATATCCTCCGCCAAAACCTGCAGAACGGGGAATAAGCATACCCGCAGATCCAGAAGAAGGGGTAAGCGAAGGAACCACAATCCATGAACCCAAACCCGGATTTGGCAGTCTGAAAGGAGCATCGCTGCGTCAATGGCCGGTACTGTTGCAAAATATGATGCTGGGTTTCCTGCACAACTGGAAAGCTGCTAAAGGTAAAAACCCGGACGGCGGACCCAAATCCGGGCTTGAATGCTATGCCCAGGCCGGCCTTTTGTATAGCCCGGGTAAACTGAACAGTTCAACCCCATCAGGCAATTGGGAAGGCACACAATTGTTAACCACAGCCATTCCTGCCATTCACTTCCGTGCGGAAGCCGGTGCCGGAATCCAAGTTAAGAACATTTACCTGTACAGTGGTATCGGGGCAGATGCTTCGGCTCAAACTCTGGCGGGTACAGAATACAAAGTAAAAATAGCCACCCGGTGGATACCTTATCAGAATATGCAGGGCGATACATTGTACCACCTTGCGGTGCAATGGAAAGATTCTGTTGTAACGATAGGTAACCGCAGTGGTAACCGCCAAACCCAACTTTGGGCAGAAATACCGCTGGGTGTGCGTCATACCATCAGACTGAACAATCAATGGGATTTAAACACAGGTTTGCAGGCAACTTTTGGCGTTCTGGCCTCGTCAAACAGGCAGGTAGCCAATCCGTATCTGGGTCAGCCGGCAGACTATTGGCAATACAAACTTGGCAAACAGGCAGATTACACATCAGCGACTTTAGATGCAAGCGAATTTCTGCGCAAATTTCGGGCAGGAACAGGTGTCAATCTGGGCATTCAGTACCATTTGCCCAAATTTGATTTGGGGGTTCAGACCACCGGATTGTATTATATATCACAAACCTGGAAAAACACACCATGGAATCAAAGGAACATCATGTACGGACTGCAACTGAGGGCTGGATTTAAATTCTAAACTATGAGAGGGAAGAGAATTCAACTGGGTATCATTATCATCGGCTGCCTGCTGGGGGGAAAGGCAACTGCGCAGGCATTGGTGCCTGAAGAATTTCCCTTTTTAAAACCTGTAAGTCTGATGAAAGTCAGACAGGGAAAACTTTGTGTGATTCAGACACTGAATGAAAATACAGATGGAGGCACTTATCAGTTGTCCATCAAAACCGGCAACACATGGAAACCCTACCCCTCCCTGAAACTGATGAAATCCTTAGGCCGTAAGGTGGAATTTACCGATGTTGCCTTTACCGGAGGCCGAATCTATCTCTCGGGTATATTCCAATCGCCTGCCAGCAGCAAAAGCTGTGTAGTCTGGATAGATGTCAATAATGTATCCAACGGATGGAAAGCCGACCTTGACTTTTCCTACAATTCCAGCGGTGCGGTTGTCAATGCCCTCGCATTTGTACAAAACACGCTGTATATCGGTGGATTTTTCAACAAGGTAAACCAAACCGAATGTCTGAATCTGGCAAAACTGGATAAAACGTATACCCTTTCAGCCGTGCGCAGCGGGAATGTAAACGGAGTAAACGGGATGGTTAATGACCTGGCAGTTGATTCCTCGCAAGCAGGGTTGTTCATTGCTGGCAGATTCGACAAGGCGCTGGGAACAAGCCGCGGAGGACTCGCGTATTTAAAGGATACAGTTATTCAGAAAGATGTAAGCAAGAGCTTCAACAGCATAAATAAACTGGCGGTGATGGGTGGAATTCTGGCCATGGTGGTGGAAGATGACACCAACAAACTGCGTAAAATCTGTGTGTACAATTATGTATTGCAAAAAGCCAGCATTCAGAGTTCAAATGACACCATATTTGCTGTAAACAGTCTGTTCTTTTTGAATAAAATGGCCTATTTCTGCGGTTCATCCAGGCCAGCGGGAACTACAAGGCGACAGGGATTGTTTCATTATACAGGATCCAAAATCGTGAGTGACCTTGAAAAGCTTTCCAGGCTGGATTACTGTGAACTGTTTAATGGTGAATTGTACACCGGTGGTGCATTTTTCAATTTTCTCACAAATTTCACGGAAAGTTTTACAGTTGCCAGAATAAATACAGATGCCGTGAGATTCACAGGCCGTGTATTTCATGACAAGGACAACAGTGGGACTTATTCATTCAACGAACAGAAACTACCGGGCAGAATGGTGCGGATTTCTCCTTCCAAAAATTTAATACCCGTAGATAAAAACGGATACTTCACCCTCTTGTTCTCGCGCAGTGCAGCCAGTACCTTCAGTTTAAAAATTGAAAATACCGACAATCAGTTTTCAAACAATTTTGTGTACACATTCCGCACTGACACATTCGGAGACAGGTTGGTAGATTTTCCGTGCCAATTCCGCAAATCCAATTTCAGCGATATGCGGCTTACACTTACCTCACCCAATGGTTGGCTGATGCGCCGCGATACCAGTGAATACTATTATGTAACGGTAGCAAATACAGGTATCACCAACAATTCAGCAAATATTGATCTGCATTTCAACAGCAAAATCAAAAATATCGTAACGGATCCTCCGGCCGATGTAATCAATGCCGGAAAACTTACCTGGAAATCCGGAACACTGAATCCGGGTGAAGAAAAAACCGTAAAAATAAAAATGACTGCATCTTCTGCAGATTTCAGCAACAGCCAGCAGGTTCTTTTCAGTGCCGAAGCCGTGCCCGCAGCTGATGACAACAATGAGAACAACAGTGACAGTTTGCAGCAACAACTGACCCAATACTTGCCACCGGCTGCAAAATTCCAGGATCCACCCATAGCGACGGGCGACAGTTTTGCCTGGTTTAATCCTGCTGCAGGCAAACTGGATTACATTATCCGATTCACGAATACCGGAACGGATACCCTTAACACAGTGGTGGTGAGGGATACGGTGAATATACCTGACTACGTATCCTATGTTCAGGAAACCGGATCCAGTCACAATTTTACCCGAAACGTATACAGCAATCCCAATATGCCTGGCAAAGCCATCCTGGTATATACCTTCAGCAACATCAAGCTGCCACCGAACCCCAACGGCAATCCGGAAGTATCCGCATCCACCGGGTTTATCGGTTTCAGACTCGGCATAGATCCCAATCTGATTCCTGTAAGCACCAGTATACGCAACCGGGCCAGTATTTATCAGGATTACGGAAGCCCCCTGCTCACCAATACGGTGGTGGCAAAAGCCATTGCAAACCATGTCCAGGTTCCTGTCTTTTCCCGGAACACCATTGCAGCTTACCCAAACCCCTGCTCCGGTTTGCTTACACTGCAGGGAGTGGCTGCCCTGTCGCAGGCAGAAGTCTTTACCCTGACCGGCCAAAAAGTGATGGAGCAGAATTCCGAGGGTAATGCTTTGAAAATGAATACGATGAATTTAAAACCCGGGTTGTATATTTGGACCGCAAAATCAAAGTTTGGGATGATTGAAAAAGGAATATTTGAAAAAAACTAAACCAGATGCAACCCTTTTAACCAAACGCAGACAAAACATTAAACCACAAACAAATCAAACCGTTATGAAAAAGTTATACAATCTGGCACTCGGCATTCTTTTGCTGCTTACCGCAGGATTCTCTGCAAAGCAGGCAGAAGCCGCCTGTGCGTCTACCCGCAAGGTGTCTATTGCATGGAGCAATACCAGCAAGTGCAACACCTACAATTTTGAGGCTGCAGGTGCCTACAATGGCAATACCCTGAACGGTTGCCTGAAATTTTCCTGGAAAATTTACAATTCTGCAGGCACCCTGATTACAACGTCAAACAGCCGGACATTTGCACAGGCCTTCACCGCAAATGGCAACTACACTGTAAGGCTTTCCGCCTCTGACACATGCAACAAGTGCGACACCGTTTTTTATAAGACACTGACAGTAAACTGCAGTACCAACTGCAACTGGACCGGAATGGATTATTCCTGGGGTCTGAAGTGCAAAACGCTGAACTATGAAGGCAAGAACTTCAACAATGGATGCCTGAAGTATCAGTTTTATGTTTACAATTCAGGCACCAACCAGGTAGTGACATTGTCTCCGGGCCGCACCGGCAGTTACACATTCCCGTCAAACGGAACCTATACTGTAAAAATGTCGGTACGTGACACCTGCAAGGGTTGTGACACTTTCGTTTACAAAACAATTACGGTATCCTGCACCCCGTGTGACCTGAAACCTGAATTCAGCTGGAAAGCAGATTGTTTTAAAGTGAAATTCTACGGCACCATAAACTCCAGCGGAGTGAAATGGACCTGGTACTTTGGCGACGGCAGCACTGGTACCGGAGCAGACCCATACCATGCCTATGTGAAAAACGGTGTTTACAAAGTATGTGCAGTGGCCACATGGACGGATCCCAATTCAGGTGAAACCTGTAAAAAGGAAATCTGCAAAGAAATCAAAATCAATTGCGGTAAACCCTGCGAACTGAAAGGTGATTTCAAATTCTCTGCTACTCCAAACGGGGTGGTAAAATTCGGAGCAAGCAGCACAGGTGGAGGTTATTATTATGAGTGGGATTTTGGAGACGGAACTACTGGCAGCGGCCAAAACCTGACCCATACCTATAAGAAACCGGGCACCTATACAGTATGTGTTAAAATCAGCGATAAAACCCGCAAATGCGTGGTGAAAATCTGCAAAACCGTTGTGATTGAAAACCCATGCAAAGTGACCGGTGACTTTACCTGGAAACAAGGCACAGGTGGAAACAACAACAGCGTAAAATTCTATGCCTATAGCACAAATGGTGCTTTCTATGAATGGAGTTTTGGTGATGGCAGCACAGGAACCGGCAAAGACCCTGTTCACACTTACACCAAACCAGGTGTTTACACAGTATGTGTTACTATCTATTCCGCCAACAAGCGTTGCAAAATCCAGATTTGCAAGAAAATCGAAATCAAAGGTTGTGTGCTGCCTACAGGCTGGTCACAAACCATTACCGATTGCAACAAATACATCTTTGACGGCTACAAAGTAACAGGCAGCAATGGCACCATTTATACAAATCCCTGTCACAAATACTCTTGGGATTTCGGAGATGGCTCAAAGGCAACGGGTAAAGTAGCCGACCATGTGTTTAAAAATGGAACATACAACGTTTGTATGACCGTGGTGGACACCTGCCTCAAATGCGAAACCAAAGTATGCAAGACCATCACAGTAAACTGCAATAAATGCAACTGGGCTGCCAAAAAGCCGGCCGTATACTTCTGGGACAGCTGTATGGGCAGCAATAAAAACAACAGTATCAATGGTTACATCGGATTTGGAACCAACATCAGCGGATGCTGGAAATTCAAATGGATGGTGAATGGTGCGGTTGTAGGTTATGGCCGCCAAATCTCCTACCCGGTTACCAAAAACGGCACTTACACCCTCTGTGTGGGTGTCTATGACACATGCAACAAATGTGACACCACTTTCTGCAGCACACGCAGCATTACCTGTATCAACAACACAGAACCCTGCCGCTGGTGGAAACAAAATCCCACAATTATCAGCTCAGTCAAAGGAGGCACCATCTCGGTGTATAACAACAACCAGAATGGTTGTGTGAAAACCTACTGGTCTCTGGCCGGTGGTGCATACACACAGGCTGCAGGTATGACATATACAGTTACAAAAAATGGCTCTTATGTTGTGTGCATGAAACTGATAGATACCTGCAAAAAATGCGATACTGTGATGTGCAAAGAAATCAAGGTTGATGGCATTACAGGTTGTACCTGGTGGAACATGAAACCTACCCTTGGCTATCAGAACAACTGCCGCAAGTATAGTTTCTACACCACCGGATCTACAGATACCTGTATCAAATATACCTGGACCGTTGATGGCAAGGCAAAATCAGCCTATGGCAGCGGCAGTGCAAGCAAGTATATGATAGACAGCTTCCTCACAACCGGCAACCATACAGTTTGCGTGAAGTGGACCAATACCTGCAAAAACTGCGATACCACGCTGTGCATTACCGTGAAAGTGGATTGCACACCCTGCAATGTAAAAGCCAATTTTGTAGTAGACAGTGTGAGCAGTGCAGGTGTGGCCTATGTGCGCAACCTGAGCACCGGTGGACATACCTACCTGTGGAGTTGGGGTGACAAAACCACCAGCAAAGACAAGAATCCCGGCTATCACAAATACAGCAGTTCAGGTGTAGATACCATTTGCCTAACCGTATATGATACTGTGGCAAAATGCAGCGCCACCTATTGCCTGGTGATAAAAGTGTACAAAACACGCAGCAGCACCGGAGTGAATGGCATTGTAAACGGTAGCTTCAAAGTATACCCCAACCCAACTGCAGGTACATTCTACCTCTCCTGGGATGGAATTGCCACTCAGTACGAAGTATTGAACATGCAGGGCCGCACCGTTTACACTGCAAAAGCAGCAGGCAGCGAAGCCGCTGTAAATACCGCAGGATGGTCTGAAGGTGTATATACCGTACGACTGCAAACTGAACAAGGGTACTACACCACCCGCGTGGTGATTACCAGATAGAACCATGAAATAGGGGTTCATTTTCTCTCTCCTTCAAAACAGGCTGCCCCCGGCAGCCTGTTTTATTTTCACGCAGTTCGCCTAGCCCACCTTATCGGAATTTGTGGTAAGATTCAGACAGTCAGCGTACCTTTGCACCCAATTATGGACCGTAAGACAAATAACAATATTCTGGTGCCTACCGATTTTTCAGACGTGGCGACCAACGCACTCAACCATGCTGTAAAAGTGGCCCAGTCCTACAAAAATGAAATCACACTGTTAAACATTGTAGATGAAGGCCTTTTTGGCGGACTCTTTGGTGGCAGCAACCAAACCGAGCTGGTGAAAGAAGCTGTGGACAACCGCATGAGTAAGTTGGCTGAAGAAATCTCTTCCCAATACGGAATCAAAGTTCACAAACGCATCGAAAGTGGCCGTATTTATAAAGTTATCAGCCATATCGCAAACAGCGAAGATTTCGATTCCATCATTATGGGCAGCCATGGTGCCAATGGATTGGAGCAGGTGATTGGTTCCAACGCCAGCCGCACCATTCAGTTGGCAGAGGTTCCGGTTGTGGTGGTGAAAAACAACCCTATCGGTGAAGGGTATAAGAAAATTCTGATGCCGGTGGATTTATCACCCGAAAGCCGCCAAAAGGTGGGCTGGGGCATTCACCTGGCGAAAAAATTCAATTCTGAAGTACATGTGGTATACCAGGGGAGCTCTGATGAATTTACACACAACCGCATTGTGGCCAATGCAAAAGCTGTGGAGCATGAACTGGGACGCAATGGCGTGCGGTTTGTATGTACTGAAATCGAAGACAAGTTGCTTGAAAACTTCGCAACAGAGGTGATGAATTTTGCTGAAAAAACAAATGCGGACCTGATTCTGGTAATGACCGACACTGAAATCGGACTTACAGACATGATTCGCGGAACGTATACCCAGCAGATTGTGAATCGCAGCAATACACCTGTAATGTGCATTCATCCGCGCGAAACAGGTTATACCTACGATTATTAAACCAGAAATATCCCTTAAAAAAGCCTGTCGGTTGCGTCAGGCTTTTTTGTTGGGTCAGAAGTCCAGAATAATACCGATGGTGGGCAGAATGGTACCTGAAGTATTGGGTAGATAATCTGCCCTGTAACTACCGGGATTGCCCGGATCGGTTATCAGAGTCCCGTTTGGGTTTTGTGCCGCTATCAGCGTGTTCGGACCCACAAACTGGTAGTTGAATACATTCTGTATATCCAGATACAGATCCAGGGAACTGCGGCGGAAATACCATACTTTATCTATGCGTATGTCGAATTGGTTGAAACTGCCCAATCTGCCGCTGTTCAGCCGGTTGTAGTTGAGCAGTGCCTGATTGGTAACGTCCCAGTTCTGTTTGAGCAGGCTGCGAACCGTATCTACCGGTGTATAAGGCCTGCCGGTAACAAATCTCCATTTGGCCCCCACTTCCCAGTTGCGTTTCAGCTTGATCCCCCCTGTTAAGCTGAGTGTGTGACGGCTGTCCCAGGCACTGGGCAACATTTTCCCGTTTTTATCGGCAAACCTGCTCCATGCCAGGGTATAGCTCAATATCCCATACAGGCCGGTGCGGCTGCGCCTTTGAACCAGGAATTCTGCCCCGTACGCCTCACCGGTGCCATTGCTCATTACCGGCTCGTTACCTACCACTGCAAAATCTGCACCCAGATTACCCAGACTCAGACTATCCCTTGTGGTTACCGGATAGTTTGCATACCGTTTGTAAAAACCTTCGGCTGTGATTTTGGTTTCTGTTCCATAATTGTATTGGAAGCCGGCAGCAGCCATCCGGTTGCGCAGGTATTTGGCCACAGCCTGATTTGCCAGCGTTCCGTCGTTGGCGCGGTAACCGAGCAGTGTGTATGCAGGCAACTGATGAAACTGCCCTGCATTGGCACTGAAAAACAGGTTTCTGGCTAAAGGCAGGGACGCCGAAACGGAGAGAGAAGGCTGATTCAATGGATTTTGCATGGATTTATTGTACCCGGTGCCATCCAAACGCAATCCGCCTGCAAGAAGAATTCCATTGCTGAGTGCGCGGCTCCAGCGACTGAACAGGCTGTATTTAAACACATTCAGACTGCTGCTGAAATCCACCGTAAGCGGACCGCCGGGGGTACTTATGCGGTTGAACGTTTTTACACCGTACTGGGCAAATTCCAATCCTCCCCCGTTCAGGGAAGTCCACTGACCCATGCGTCTTGAGTTTTCATAGCGCAGTTTGTTCTCTTCCTCTGTGCTTTTATAATCCAGTATTTTACCAGCAGGATTTGATTCATCATTGTCCTGATACTTCACGGTGCGGTTACTGAGCATATTGCGGGAAAGGAATACCTGATGTTTGCTCCTTCCGAAATACGTGTATGACCCACCCACTGTATAATTCCACTGGCTGAAATCAGGCAGGTAACCCAGAATGTACTTGTTGTTTTTAAGGGTAAGGCTGTCGGTCACCCCGTCATTTACTTTCTCATTCAGTCTGAAATAATCCACGGCACCCAGCATGATAAAATTCAATTCCTCCTTGTCATTCAGCCGTGTTTTTACCTTGGCCTGATAATCTATAAAATTGGGAAGAAAAGGCAGTTTCAGAAGGGTAAACAAACCCTGCAAATAGCTTTGACGGGCAGAAACAATGTAGGTGGTTTTCTTCTTTTTCCCCAGAGGACCATCCGCTGTAAACCCCAGGTCGGAACTGCCCAGGGTAAACCGGAATTTGGGTTTTTCAAGATTGCCTTCCATCTGTCTGAAATCCAGAACCGCACTCATTCCATTGGCCAGATTCAGGGGGAAAGCACCCGTATAAAAATTGACTTCCTTGATGAAATTGACGTTTAAAATACCCACCGGCCCACCCGTGCTGCCCTGGGTTTGAAAATGATTTAACACTGGAATTTCTATTCCGTCCAGATAGAATTTGTTTTCACCCGGCGAACCTCCGCGTATGATGATGTCGTTCCGAAAAGTGGGTATGCTGATAACACCGGGAAGTGACTGCACAATTTTACTGATATCGCGGTTACCACCGGGATTGCGTTCTATTTCCCTGATACTGAGTTGCTGGGCACTAACCGGACTTTCCGCTTTGCGGTTCTGCAGTCCGCTGCGCACCACATTGGCCTGCCCTATGGAAGAAGCAACTGGTTCCAGATTGATCTGCACCAGAGGTGATTTATCAAAAGTGAACAGCATTTCGGGAGAATAGCCCAATTGATAGCCAGCAGCCTCCGCAGATAAAATAAAAAAGCCGGGCTCACCAAGGCTCAGTAAAAAAGCCCCTGCAGAATCGCTGACGGTACTGCTCCCTTTTAAAATTTTCACAGTTGCACCTGAGATTCCCTTGTTTGTACCGGCATCCCGCACCACACCCCGTATCACAATATCTTGTGCCTGAAGTGAAATGCAAAAAATGATTGAAAAACAAAATCCTATAATTCTCATCTGATGCAAAGAAACATCTGAAAAAAAGAAATGTTCATTTCTTGTTCAAATCATTCCATGAAAAATACGGTTGGTTATTTTTTGGTTATACTGGAAAGATACATTTGTATAGCCTATGAACAACCAGTGGAGAAGACTCAACGGAGAACCCATTTCGGATATTATTTCCGAAACTGAAACCATCATTCTGCGGGAACTTGCAGAAGGAAACCGGATTAAAATTTGTATCGGTACCGACAGCCAATGGCACGCGGCGCTTGTTGAATTTGCCACAGCCATTGTTTTTCTGCGGGAAAAACGGGGTGGATTTCTACTGGTTAGAAAAGAAGTACTTTCGTACAAGGGAGGACTGAAACAACGCATGCTGGACGAAGTGAGCCGCAGCATCGAAATAGCTTACCAACTCTGTCCCATGCTCGAACGGTACGACATTCCCATGGAAGTGCATGCGGACATCAACCAGGACCCGCACTTTATGAGCAATGTGGCGCTGAAAGAAGCCATGGGGTATATCCTGGGCATGGGCTTTCAGTTCAAGGCCAAGCCCGATGCATTTGCCAGCAGCAGTTGCGCAAACAAAGTGGTTCAATAGATAATTGACCTTACTCTCAAACAGCAGGATGTCATAATTCTGTCTGATAATTTTGTTTCAGTTTATTGCACTGTAATTTGCACCTTTATTACTGTGAAAAAAACATTACTCTTTGTTTTCGCCCTTCCCACATTTGCGCTTTCCTCACAATCTCTTGTGAAAGACATCTATGCAGGTGCGGGTTCCTCCACCCCGATGATTATTGCCTCCATAGGTGCGGATAAAACATTTATCCTTGCTGATGACGGCACCCATGGTCGCGAAATATGGATTTCCGATGGAACAGCAACAGGCACCAAAATGCTTGCCGACATCAATCCAGCCGGGTCTGGTGCTGCTTATGCAACAACGGCAATAATGAACGGGAAACTGTATTTTCCGGCCAATGACGGTACCAATGGCAAGGAACTCTGGGTAACTGACGGCACCACCCCTGGCACAAAAATGGTTAAGGACCATATTCCCGGCGCAGCATCCGGACTGTCTGGTTCCCAGTTTATTGTTTACAAGGGCAGAGTGTATTTTCAGACTTTTGACATGACCAACGGGCAGGAACTGAGCAGCTCTGACGGCACTGATGCAGGCACAGGACTGGTGAAAGACCTTACCGGCAATGACAATGGCAGCTATCCGCAGAATATGGTGGTATTTAAAAACCGGTTGTTTTTTCAGGCACTGGTTCCCGGATATGGTATGGAATGGTGGTCTACCGACGGATCGGACACAGGCACACACCTTCTGGCTGATATCAACCCCGGCGGAGGCAATGGTGTATCTACCAACGGGTATGAATACAATGGCTGGCTTTACTTCGGAGGGACATCATCCATAGCCAGTGGCACAGAATTGTGGCGTACCAACGGCAGCACTACTGAAATGCTTAAGAATATCAACACGGGTGCCAATGCCAGCAGCAATCCTTCTGATTTTATGAAAGCCAACGGCAAGTTGTTCTTTGTTGCAGATGACGGCAATGCCGGGCGCGAACTGTGGCTTACCGACGGAACGCAGGCCGGCACACGTATGGTTCACGAAATCAATACCGGCAGCTCAGGAACAGCGATGTCTTTGCTGGGAGAACTGAATAACAGATTGCTTTTCAGCGCAACCACATCGGCCTATGGCAATGAAATCTGGTCCACTGACGGAACAGATACAGGTACCCATATGCTGCAGGATTTGTATGTTAACAGCGGAGCCGGTGTAAATTCGTTAAACTCAGAAGCCTATGCAAAACCGGCTTCGGGATTTATTGTAAACCCATACATCATCAACGGGTATTATTATTTTGCAGGAAACGATGGTGTAAATGGCATAGAGTTGTGGCGAACCAATGGCACTATTTCAGGAACAGAAATGATGGCTCAGATTTGCGATGCCACTTGCAGTGCCGGAATCACGTGGATTTTTGCAGGTGCCGCAAAAATATGGCTGGCAGCCACAAACGGCACCACAGGTTCGGAGTTGTATGCCTATACGCTGCCGGATTTGGCGGTTCATAAAACTTCCGGCCAACCCGGCATTACGGTTTATCCGAATCCTGCAGAAAACTACGTGTCTTTTAGTCAACCTGCTGCCTATGTTTTGTCTGATTTCAGCGGCAAGATATTGAAGAAATCTGCTAATCCTGTTAACCAGATTCATCTGCAGGACATGCCTGCAGGGCTATACATAGCCCTGCTGAAGACAGAGTCTGGCATTTTCAATTGCAAGTTGATGAAGAAATAAAATCCGGAATGCCTGATAACCCAAATTATTCAGGCCACCGGACAAAACTATCCAGGATCAAAAACAACGGATCTGACGATACCCGGGCAAAACATGCCTAAAATCCCCATACTTCAGCCAAAATGTCTGCTTTTTTCGGTTTTTGCACTTTTGGCGTGCCTATTGAAAGCCTAATTTCGCAACCCTGATTTATGATAGCTAAAATAATTGCTGGTGTAAGCAAGGTACTGGGCGGCAACAAAGCCGACAAGGACCTGAAAGAGATGGCCCCCATTGTGGATGCCATCAACCAGCGCTTCGCTGAACTGCAATCCCTGTCGCACGATGAATTGCGCGGACAAACACAGGAACTGATACAACGCATAAACGCCTACCTCACCCAGATAGACGAGGAAATCACCGAAGCCAGGGCACGGCTGGATTCCACCCCCGAAACTGAAACCGATGCCAGAGATGGTATTTTCCACCAGTTGGATGAACTGGAAAAGGCCAGAGACAAAAAACTGGAAGAAGTATTGGCTGAAATTCTGCCTGACGCCTTTGCCGTGGTTAAAGATGCTGCCCGCAGATTCAGCGAAAACGCCTACCTGGAAGTGAGTGCCACCGATCTGGACCGCACACTGGCCGTGTCCAAACCGAATGTGAAGATACAGGGTGACAAGGCTGTTTATGCCAATGAATGGTCGGCTGCCGGCGGTCATATCCGCTGGAATATGGTGCACTACGATGTACAACTCATTGGAGGTATAGCACTGCATCGCGGTAAAATCGCCGAGATGGCAACCGGTGAGGGTAAAACCCTGGTGAGTACACTCCCGGCCTACCTCAATGCTCTGGGCAAACGCGGCGTGCACATCGTAACAGTGAATGATTACCTGGCCCGCCGTGACTGTGAATGGAACGGTCCCCTTTTCAATTTCCTGGGACTTACTGTTGACTGTCTGGAATACCATCAGCCAAACAGTGAAGATCGCCGCAAGGCCTATCTGGCGGATATTACCTATGGTACAAACAATGAATTTGGCTTTGACTATCTGCGTGACAATATGGCACACACACCTGAAGAACAGGTGCAGCGCAAACATCATTTTGCCATGGTGGATGAGGTGGACAGCGTATTGATAGACGATGCCCGGACTCCCCTCATCATAAGCGGACCCACACCGCAGGGCGACGACCAGCAATTTGTATTCCTGAAACCACGGATTCAGAAATTGGTGGAGGCACAGAAAAAATATGTAAATACAGCGCTGAACGACGCCAAAAAGTTACTTGCTGAAGGCAACACCGGCCATAAAGAAGGGGAAGGCGGACTTGCATTGTTGCGCGCCCACCGAGGTATGCCGAAAAACAAAGCGGTTATCAAACTTCTGGGCGAATCGGGCAACCGCAGCATCCTCACCAAGGTAGAAAACCACTACCTGCAGGATCAGCAAAAAGAAATGCCCAAAGCCGATGAGCCCCTGTACTTTACCATAGAAGAAAAAACAAACAGTGTAGATCTTACTGAAAGGGGCATTGAACTCATTACCGGTGCTGGGGAAGACCCGCACTTCTTTGTGCTGCCCGACGTGGGTTCGGTAATGGCTGATATTGAACGTACGGCTGCAACTGAAGAGGAAAAACTGCAGCGAAAAGACGAACTCATGCGTGACTTCGCCATTAAGAGTGAACGTATCCACAGTGTGCAGCAACTGCTGAAGGCGTATACCATGTTCGAACGCGACGTGGAATACATTGTGCAGGACAACAAAGTAAAGATTGTAGATGAGCAAACCGGCCGTGTGCTGGATGGGCGCCGTTATAGTGACGGATTGCACCAGGCGATTGAAGCCAAAGAAAATGTAAACGTAGAAGCCGCGACCCAAACCTACGCCACCATTACCCTGCAAAACTATTTCCGAATGTACCACAAGCTCTGCGGTATGACAGGTACTGCCGAAACGGAAGCTCAGGAATTGTGGGACATATACAAGCTGGGCGTAATGGTTATACCCACCAATAAACCGGCCGTTCGCAAAGACCTGGAAGATCTGGTGTACAAAACCAAGCGTGAAAAATACAATGCGGCAATTGATGAAATCGTAAAACTCAGCAGCGAGGGCCGACCCACACTGGTAGGTACCACAAGTGTAGAGGTGAGTGAGTTGCTGAGCCGTATGCTGAAACTGCGTGGCATCAAACACAACGTACTGAATGCTAAACAACACCAGCGTGAGGCTGAAATCGTAGCCGAAGCAGGTAAGCCCGGAGCCGTGACCATTGCCACGAACATGGCAGGACGTGGTACAGACATTAAGATTGGTGACGAAGTTAAAGCTGCCGGTGGTTTGGCCATTATTGGTACAGAACGCCACGACAGCCGCCGGGTAGATCGTCAGTTGCGAGGTCGTGCAGGACGTCAGGGAGACCCGGGTACCAGCCGGTTCTTTGTAAGTCTGGAAGACGACCTGATGCGGATTTTTGGTTCAGAAAAGGTGAGCAAATTCATGGATCGCTTTGGTTATAAGGAAGGGGATGTGATTGAGCACAGCTGGATGTCCAAAACCATTGAACGCAACCAGAAACGGATGGAGCAGAACAACTTTGGCATACGCAAACGCCTGCTGGAGTATGATGATGTGATGAACAAACAGCGTACGAACATTTATACCACACGCCGCAATGCACTTTATGGAGACAGGCTGAGTATAGACCTGCGCAATATGCTGTTCAACTGGTGTTCAGAAACGGTAGCCCGCTGCAAAGACACCAACTCCTACGAGGAACTGGAACTGGAAGTGCTGCGTACACTGGCAGCACCCCTCCCCTTCAATGCAGATACGTTTGCCAAAACCAATGAAGACAAACTGGCCGATGCCTTGTTTGACGAGTTGCAGGCACGTTATACAGACAAATGTGAAAAAATGGCTCAGCAGGCCATGCCGGTGTTCCGCCAGATCCGCACCGAGCAAGGGGATAAAATAGAAAATGTGGTGGTGCCGTTTACCGATGGCATTCACTCTTTCCAGTTGATGGTGAACATGGAAAAAGCACTTCAGACCGATTGCCGTGAAATGATTCATGAACTGGAGAAAAACACCACCCTGCAGGTCATTGATGATGAGTGGAAAGAACATCTCCGCGAACTGGACGAACTGAAGCAAAGCACCGGTAACGCCCAGTATGAGCAAAAAGACCCGCTGCTCATTTACAAGATTGAGAGTTTTGAGATGTTTGGCCAGATGCTGAACCGGCTTCATACACGTGTTCTGGGACTCCTGTTCCGCAGTGGCATAGATACCGGTGATTCGGTGGAAGAAGCCCGCAAACCGGCACCGCGCAAGGAAAACAACCGTGTAAAAGCGGGCAGGGAAGACATCAGTGGTGGCCCGGTAATGGCTGGCGGCATGGAAAGACCGCCTATGCCGGAGGAACTTGAACGTATTCCGCAGGCTCCCATTCGCAGCGAGGTGAAAGTGGGCCGCAATGATCCATGTCCCTGCGGAAGTGGCAAGAAATTCAAAAACTGCCATGGGCAGGAAGGTTGATTGCAGATAATCTGAAGTGACGTGGGGATTCCACCGGCTGGTTATGCGTTAATCCGTGCTATGCAGAATGCTTCACACGATGGAAGACCCAAAGAAAGAAACAGCGGATGAAGCCGATTTTTACCTGGAACACGGTTTCCGGGTATGGACTGAATCCTATCTGCGCAAGCGTGGTTTCTGCTGCGGCAGCGGTTGCCGGCATTGTCCCTATAGTCCAAGACATGTGAAGGGAAATACTGCCATTGCCAACAATGTGAACGTTGTGAACAAATTGTAAAAACCTTTCCTCACAGCGGGGCTTCGGACATACAGGTCGGGTCTACCTTTGCCCTGTGAATACGACCCTGAAATCTGCCCTCGTTTCTGTCTTTTACAAAGATGGACTGGAACCCCTGATTCAAGCACTCCACAAGAATGGTGTAACCCTGTATAGCACAGGAGGAACCCGCAAATTCATTGAGGATTTGGGCATTCCCTGTGTCGCTGTGGAAGACGTAACCGGATACCCCAGTATCCTTGGCGGCAGGGTAAAGACCCTGCATCCAAAAGTATTTGGAGGAATTCTGGCCCGCCGGGAAAATGCACAAGACCTGGCAGAACTGGCGCAATATGAAATCCCACTGTATGACCTGGTCATAGTAGACCTCTATCCTTTTGCCGAAACCGTGGCAGCAGGAGGCACTGAACAGGATATCATTGAAAAAATAGACATAGGCGGTGTAAGCCTGATTCGTGCGGCAGCGAAGAACTTCGCCCATACCTGCATTGTCGCCAACAAATCAGACTACAGCTACTTTCTGGAGCAATACCAAACCGGTAACGGGCAAATTTCTGCCGCGGTTCGGCGCAATCTGGCAGCCAGGGCTTTTGCCACCACCGGCGAATACGACCGTCAGATTGCTGACTGGTTCAACGGAGTGAAAAGTTACCCGCTGCGCTATGGAGAAAATCCGCACCAGAAAGCAGAATTCAGGGGCAATCTGGAAGCCGTTTTCACCAAACTGCAGGGTAAAGAGCTAAGCTACAATAACCTGCTGGATGTAGACAGTTCCCTGTGTCTGCTGCGCGATTTCAACCCTGAAAATGGTGCAACATTTGTCATTGTAAAACACAACAACGCTTGCGGTGTCGCCACCCGGCCCACAGTGCTGCAGGCATGGACGGATGCACTGGCCTGCGACCCGGTGAGTGCATTCGGGGGTATACTGGCCACAAACCACAGCGTAGACCTGGAAACAGCCCGCAAAATTGATGATCTCTTTTTTGAAGTTCTTCTGGCACCCGGATATTCTCCCGAAGCACTGGAATTGCTGGAAGCCAAAAAGAACCGCATCATCCTGCAAACCCACAATGCCCCATTCCGGCAAACCCTTACACGTTCCGTGCTGAACGGAGAACTGGTGCAGGATCGCGACAGCGCACTGGAACAGTCTGCAGATATGAATCCGGTTACCACAACGCTTCCCACAGCCGGACAACTCAGTGACCTGGAATTTGCCCTGAAACTGGTAAAACATACCAAGAGCAACACCATCGTACTGGCAAAAAACAACCAACTGCTTGCCAGCGGCACGGGTCAGACCAGTCGCGTAGATGCATTGAACCAGGCCATAGAAAAAGCCAACCGTTTTGGTTTCGACCTTGAAGGTGCGGTCATGGCATCAGATGCATTCTTCCCGTTTCCAGACTGTGTGGAAATTGCCGACAAAGCAGGTATACGTGCGGTCGTTCAGCCCGGGGGCAGTATTAAAGATCAGGCCAGCATTGACTACTGCAACGAAAATGGGCTCGCAATGGTAATGACAGGGATAAGGCATTTTAAACACTAAAATAATCAGAAAAAATACGGATTGACTGCAGGGAATCATGGCTGCAATGCTTAATCCCAAACCCGATAATTAACCCAAAACCCAGACTCCCTTGTACAAAGCCATCCGATTTATCTTCTTCCTGTTTTCTCCGGAAAAAGCCCACTACCTGGCAATGGATTTGCTCAACATTGCGTTGAAAATTCCGGGACTGAACTCCTGGCTTCACAGCAGTTTCAAACCCAAAAATGCACATCCCGTGGAATTCCTGGGGATTTCATTTCCAAATGCGGTGGGACTGGCAGCCGGGTTCGATAAAAATGCGCGTTGGCTCCGTTTGCTGAAAGCACTGGGATTCGGGCATGTAGAAGTGGGTACGGTTACTCCTAAACCTCAGGATGGAAACCCCAAACCGAGATTGTTCCGTTTAAAGCCGGATCTGGCATTGATCAACCGCATGGGATTCAACAATGAAGGAGTGGATGCCATGGTGGAACGGTTGAAAAAAAGACCCAAAGGACTGATTGTCGGTGGCAATATCGGAAAGAACAAGGTCACACCCAATGAGCAGGCTATCGACGATTATCTGCACTGTTTTGAAAAATTATACCCCTGGGTGGATTATCTTGTGGTGAATGTGAGCAGCCCGAATACACCGGGGTTGCGCGAACTGCAGGACAAGGCATTTCTGGGCAATTTGTTTGACACCCTGCATGACATGCGCAACCGGTATGAGGTTCAAAAACCCATCCTGCTGAAAATCGCCCCGGATCTGGCACAGGAAGGACTGGATGAAATCATAGAAACCGTAAAACAGCATCATATTGAAGGACTCATAGCCACCAATACCACCATAAGCAGAGATGGACTGAAAACCCGTAAGACGGAACTGGAAACCATAGGCGCCGGCGGGCTGAGTGGGAAACCCGTTTTCGACCGCAGCAATGAAGTACTGCGTTATCTGAGACAGCATTTAGGCGACCAATACCCCTTGGTGGGTGTAGGAGGTGTCTTCACGGCGGAAGACCGGCGCAAAAAACAGCAGGACGGAGCACAACTTGTTCAGATTTATACAGGGTTTATCTATCAGGGACCCTGGATAGTGAAAGATCTGCTGGATTAAATTTTCCCGTTCTCTTCCCGGTATTCCATCTTCCCCATCAGGTACCACAGGTCGGCCACACGCCACAATTCAAAACGGATAACCCCGGTTTTTTTCCCTCTGGTAAAGTACATTTCCATTCTGCGGTTATATGGCATTTCCGGATTGGAATAAGTCAGTACGGTATCCCTCAAGCTTTTTTTAAGGTTTACTTTTTTCTTTTTCAGGACTTTTCTGGTCTTTGAAAACCCTTTGTCCACCTTGTAAGCATAAGCGAGCCATTGCCCGTGCACAATCTGGTCTGGAGTTATCGTATCTCCCCGCCTGCGGACTTCTGCTTTAAATACGTCTTCTGATACAGTAAAAGCCTTCAGTGTTGTGGTTTTTTTATTTGTAAGTGCTGACCAGATTGTGTCGGCAGCATCAGAAGGCAGCCTGAATCCTTGCCGTGGAAAAGTATCTGTTTGTCCGAAGATGGGAGAAACCCATGCAAAAAAGAGAAAACTCAAAAGACACAAACGAACTTTGCCCATCAGTTGTTCAAATTAACAGCCTTTTATTGTGACCACAAATCCCGAATTCACCAACAGACTCATCCATTCGACCAGTCCTTACCTCATGCAGCATGCACATAATCCGGTGGACTGGTATCCATGGGAAGACGAAGCGTGGTCCACAGCCAAAAACACGGACAAACTGGTAATTGTGAGTGTGGGCTACTCTGCCTGCCATTGGTGCCACGTGATGGCGCATGAGTGTTTCGAAGACCCATCCACAGCCGACGTCATGAACCGGCATTATATCAACATCAAAGTAGACCGCGAGGAAAGGCCCGACGTGGATATGGTGTATATGGATGCCTGCCAGCTCATGACCGGTCGCGGTGGCTGGCCACTGAATGCCATTTGCCTGCCCGATGGACGCCCGGTTTATGCCGGCACCTATTTCCCCAGGGAAAAATGGAAGGATATTTTGCTACAAATCCAGACCTTGTATGAAACCGACCGGGCCAAACTACTGGACTATGCAACACAAATGCAACACGGACTGCGGCAGATGAATCTGGTGGAAACCCTACCGTCGGATACATTTACGCGCGCCACTCTGGCTGGTTTGTTTGAAACCATGGAAAAGCAGTTCGACTGGGAGGAAGGCGGCCAAAACCGGGCTCCGAAGTTTCCCATGCCAAACATTCTGGAGTATGTGCTGGATGAATATCAAACCTGCGGTAACCCTGCAGCACTGGATTTTGCCCAACTCACCCTGCTGAAAATGGCAAACGGTGGCATTTATGACCATCTGAGGGGTGGATTTTGCAGGTATAGCACCGATGGACATTGGTTTGCCCCGCATTTTGAAAAAATGCTGTACGACAATGCACAATTGGCTGCCTTGTACAGCCGGGCTTATGCCATTACAGGCGCCCCCCTTTTTCTGGAAGTGGCTGAAGAAACACGGGCGTTTTGCAGAAATGAACTGCTTGCTGAAACAGGTGGGTATATGGCAGCACTGGATGCGGACTCAGAAGGTATGGAAGGCAGGTTTTATGTATTTACCCTCGATGAACTGAGTCATGCACTCACAGAAGAAGAATTGCAGTTTGCCCGCATTCTGTATGGCATTGCCGAAAATGGCAACTGGGAACACGGTTTTAACATTTTGCACAAACCACTGGCTCCGCTTCAACTGCTTGAAAAAACCGGCCTGGATGCAGTGACCTATACCCGGCTTTGCAAGGAGATAAAGTCAAAACTGACAGCGGCACAGAACCAACGAATCCGGCCGGGTCTGGATTTCAAAATCATTGCTGCATGGAACGGACTGATGCTGACCGCACTGGCAAAAGTGGCAGACTTTACCCGCAAACCCCAATACCTTGAGGATGCCTGTAACCTGGGACACTGGATATGGTCAAATATGCAGGCCGGAGGCAGACTTTTTCGCATTTACAGCCAAGGGAAAGCCCACACCCATGGTTTTCTTGAGGACTATGCCTGTGTGGCTGAAGGGTATCTCAATCTGTTTGAAACCACCGGAGACTACATTTGGCTGGAAAAAGCCGATACACTGCTTGAAACCAGCATTCGTCTGTTTTACGACGCCGATGCTGAAATATTTTATTTTACCCCCGGAGACGGGGAGAGTCTGATTATCCGCAAGGCAGATTTGAGTGATGATGTCATAAACAGTGCCAACAGCATATTGGGAATAGCACTGCAAAAGATGGGTGTTTTGCTGGGAAAATCAGGTTATAACCGCATAGCTACCGGACAATTAAAAGCAGTGAGACAACAAGTTACCCAATACCCCGGCTGGTACAGCAATTGGGCAAGACTGGCAAGCATAGAAGCCATAGGTCTGGTGCAGATGGTTTGCACAGGACCAGATGCGGCAGAATATGCCAGGCAATTGAGGGCGAAAGTACCATCCTGGTGCCTGGTTGTGGCTTCAACTGCTGAAATCCCCCTGTTGGCAGGAAAAGGCCAATCCGGTCAAACGCTGGTGTATGTCTGTGCAGACCAAACCTGCTTTGAACCTGTGAATTCAACAGATCATGCCGTAGAATTGGTACAGGACTGGCTGGGCGTTCATCCGTAAAAAAGAGACATTCCTCGACAATTCAACTTTTTGTCCGTCAACACTTTGCATTCGGCGATTCAGTGATTTACCAATGGTCTGATGCTTGTTTGTTTTGCTGCATGAAAACAAAATTCTTTTCCCTCGCAGTGACAATTTGCTCCATGGGTACAGCCATGGCCGGCATCCGGAATGACAACCTGATTTTCCTGGGTGAAGTAACCGCACAATCCGGAAAGTCGGTAAGCGGTGCCCGTGTGAAAATCACCAATGTTTGCCTCAATCAGGTATTTGAGGTTGCAGTAGCACCAAACGGCACGTTTCAGTTTGAAGGCAGCGAATGTGGCAATTACATCGTAGAAGCCAATGCCGAAGGTTTTGCTTCCGCCGGACAAATCGTTGAACCCAAAGGCGACAAAATCGTACTGGTACAATTACAGCTGAAAGAGAAACAGCCTGCACAGAAGTCTTCCGAAAAACCCTCCCAGGTTTCAGCGCCTGCAGGTAAAAAGGGATAAACTGTTCCTCAGCGGGTAACCAGTACCTTTTGTTGCCTGCGGCTGCCGTCTGTTGATTGCAATGTAATCAGATAAATACCTGCGGGTATTTGTGAAAGCGGAATGATCACCTGGTTTTCACCGGCGCTGGTGTTCAGAACCCTTTCCGGCAATACCTGAACACCAGTGATAGAAAGTACCTGGAGATTTACAGTGGCAGGTGACATGGTATTGAATTCAAGTACGCATTCGCCTTGTACCGGATTGGGATAAACACGAAGTCCTCCGGTTAATGAGGGCTGCTTGTTTCCCAATGCCACATTCCACACGGACAGTTCAGCCGCATTTTGAATATAGGTACGACCCATTTCATCGCCGGAGTGGGGTGTCATGGCCATTCCAACCACTTTCATACTTGCGGGCTTATACCGCGAGTAAACGGTACCGGATGGCTGATATTGGGATGCCGATGGCAACCGCACTGTATCGTTCAGCGATGGAAAGGTATAACTGAAACTGAGGGTAACTGAATCACCCGGGCTCAGCACCTCAGCATTGCCCGGCAGGGGTTGTCCTGTTACACCGGAAGGGATTCCCCACACCACATCGTTGTGATAATAGCCAAGCAATTTGGGGAGGCTGGTACTCACTTTCTGATACAGCGGATGCCCAGCTTTATTATTGATGACAGAACTCAGTGTCTGATCCCAGCCGGTACCCAGACCGCGCACATGATCTTCTTTCACAAGCCCGCCTACTGTTATATCTTTCCTGAACACGTGGGTTAAAAATGCTACGGTAACCTTCCAGTCCAGTTTCCGGCTTATCAAATCCAGCTTTGCCTCTTTTACCCTTACCATAACGTTGCTTGTTGGTTGCCAGGTACTGAGGTCACTGAGCCAGCTGTCCGGCAGGTAGTAATAGCCCTGGGGAGCCAACTGCCGGTTGTACATAGCACCCGGGTATATGGCCTGATAAAGGTCGTTAACCGAATCTCCGGCTCCGGCCATGGCATCCAGATTGTGGTAAGCCAAAGTGATCAGACGCTTGCCCAGTTTGCGGCTCAGGCTGTCGTTAATCAGGTCGGCATCGGGGCAGGTTCCGCACCAGGCTCCGGTTGCTTTCTCCAGCACAATGGCAGCCGGTTTTGACTGGTTTTTCTGTATGGTCAGTACTCTCAGGATAAGGGTATCATTGGCTGTGATGGTTTCCGTAGTGCCGTTCACCGTGTCTGCCCATATTTTTACATTCACAACATCACCCGGATTGGTTCCGGCAATAAACGGCATCGTTACCACCATAAATCCCATTCCGTTTGCCGGAATATTCACAGGGCCCTGCCAGTTAACCTGTACGGGATTATTACCCTGTTGGAAGTTTAAACGCAACGAAGTAACCGGTGCACTGCCATAATTGCGAATGACTACACTTGGCGAGGTGAAATCACCAGCGCCAACATATCCTCTGCCACTGGCAAATGCTTTCCCTAAAGATTGCACTTGCACGTCTGTCGTCGGCTGAATTCCTTTTTTGAATTCGTACCAGTGGTTATCTGCAATTCCATTTGTTGCAGCCGGGTTTTTCAAGGCCGGCGATCCCGTAACCTGCACGCCGATACTGCCTGTTTCCTGCACACCGATGCTTTGAAGCGGAGACTGGTAAACTCCCACTGCAGAGCCAAAATACTGTGAAACAATATAAACGCGGTTGCTGCTTTCCTCAAGTACGATGCTATAATAGTTGAAACTGTTTCCCGGCTTCACGGTATCCCCGGGCGTGCTCATGGAACTGAACTTTACCCAATATTGCCGGTTTGGCGCTGTGCCGAATACTTTGCCCAGCACACGGTCGTTGCCACCTGTCATGTAAAGACCCCATGCCGCTATACTAAGATTTGGCAGATTGCCTGTGGGAATGGCGCCTGGTGTAACTGAAGAATTAACAACAGTTGTGTCAAAAGTGAGATAACCTGCACCAGACACCTTGAAATGGGTAACTGCATTGCCACCCATAGAAAAGGCAAATGGCATCGAAAACGGCTTAGACATGCCAGGATATGTAGAATCCTGCAGCAACACAGACCAGCCTTTTTCTGCGGCATAATCATCCGGTTCTTTATTCAGGGAGCCAGGATTGCCGCCGGTATGTTTTTCAAAATACCAGTTCTGGGCACCCAATGCATTCATACCAGCCAGAATCCCGGCCAGAATCATCAACCTCTTTATCATATTTATACAGACGAGTCCCGAAGGAAATCGTTACAGAATTTTCACTTCGTTTACGAGTTTTTGCAGGCTGTCTTTGGCATCGCCAAACAGCATACCGCACTTGGGATTGTAGAACAGCTCATTTTCGATACCCGCATAACCAGATTTCATACTGCGTTTCAACACCACCACTTGCTTTGCATTTTCTACATCCAGTATAGGCATACCATAGATGGGGCTGCCCGGGTCTGTTTTAGCAGCCGGGTTCACAACGTCATTGGCACCCACAACTAAGACAACATCCGTAGTATTAAACTCCGGATTGATATGCTCCATTTCCACCAGTTTATCGTAGCTCACGTTACTTTCTGCCAGCAATACATTCATATGACCGGGCATACGTCCTGCAACAGGGTGAATGGCATATTTCACTTCAACCCCACCCTCTTCCAGGATTTGTTCAAGCTCGTGTACAACGTGTTGCGCCTGAGCTACCGCCAATCCATAACCGGGTACCACAATCACTTTGGTCGCATACTTCATCATTATGGCAACATCAGTAGCCTGTACCTCACGCACAGAACCTCCGGCAGCATTGCTGCTTCCGCCAGTGGCAGAAGAACCTCCGAAATTGCCCAACAGAACATTGGTGAGACTGCGGTTCATGGCTTTACACATCACCACTGTAAGAATGGTACCGGCAGAACCCACCAGAATACCACCCATCAGCATCACATTGTTATGGTAAAGGAATCCGCCACAGGCAGCTGCCACACCTGTAAAAGAGTTGAGCAGAGAAATCACCACCGGCATATCGGCTCCACCAATGGGGAACACGAAAAGCAATCCATATACAATGGCAATAGCAATGGTTATGTAAAAGTACATGCCATTGCCATCCTGTGCTGCGGAGAAATTCATATATGCCGCGCCAAGCAATCCGGCCAGCACAACCATATTGATGTATTGCTGACCGCCAAAGCGGAAATCACCCAGCTTGCCGCTGAGTTTACCCCAGGCCACAATACTGCCTGTGAAAGATACCGTTCCGATGATAAGTCCGGCAATGATGGCGATATAATGTCCGGCCTCCAAAGTCACTGTTTCAGCACCCCCGGTGAGGCTTCGCCATTCAATGATGGAAATAAGCGCGGCGCACAATCCTCCCATTCCGTTGAAGAGGCTCACCATTTCGGGCATGCTTGTCATTTTGACCTTTTTGGCCATCAACCAGCCAACAACCGTACCTACGGCAATGCCTCCGAGAATAAGTCCCAGATTGCCGGTGATATGAAAGGATTCGTCTGCTTCACTCCAGTTGAAAAACAACACTCCGAGCACGGCAAATGCCATACCCGCGGCTGCCACCAGATTCCCTTTGCGGGCAGAATCCGGCTTGCCCATCATTTTCAATCCTACAATAAATCCAACTGAACCCAGGAGGTAAAAGAGTTCCTGTAAATGTTTCATTTATCGCCTCCCTTCGGTTTTTTCTTAAACATTTCAAGCATGCGGTCGGTAACCACAAAGCCACCAATGACATTGAGTGTGCCCACAATAACACCTACAAACCCTACAACCAGGCTAAAGTAATCGTCGCTTTTGGCATGGCCCAATACGATGATTGCACCAATCAATACCACCCCGTGAATGGCATTTGCACCACTCATCAGGGGAGTGTGCAGCACACTTGGCACATGGCCGATAAGTTCGATTCCCACAAAAACCATCAAAATAATCAGGTAAATGGTGGTAATGTTTTCTCCTATAAAGTCTAATATCATTTCCATGTCTTATGCTTTTTGCGTTTCACCCAACAGTACTTTTCCCTCGTGACAAACAAGGCAACCCTGCACAATTTCGTCATTCATATCAAACTGCAATTCCCCTTTAGGGGCAACCAGTTTCAGCAGTGCGTCTATGTTCTTTGCAAACAATTCACTGGCATTCATAGGCAATTCAGAAGGCAAATTGGTGGCACCGATAATGGTAACCCCGTTCACCTGAATAATTTTTCCGGCTTCAGTGCGTGCGCAATTGCCACCCTGCTCGGCAGCCATATCCACAACCACCGAGCCATGCTTCATCATGCCCAGTTGTTCTTCATCTATGAGTACGGGAGCCTTGCGACCCGGAACCTGCGCTGTGGTAACAACCAAATCGGCCTGAGCCAGTGATTTATTCACAGCTTCGCGCTGTTTCTGCCGGTATTCTTCGGTGGCTTCTTTGGCATATCCGCCTTCGCTGCCTACCTCGGCACCTTTCACTTCAATGAACTTACCCCCCAGAGATTCAACCTGCTCCTTGGTTTCAGGCCGGACATCCGTGGCTTCCACAACTGCACCCAGTCGTTTGGCGGTCGCAATGGCCTGCAAGCCGGCCACACCCACTCCAAAAATCAGAACTTTGGCCGGGGTGATCGTACCTGCTGCGGTCATCAGCATCGGGAATATTTTACCCAGATTCTCGGCACCTTTGATAACGGCTTTATACCCTGCCAGATTGGCTTGGGAACTGAGCACATCCATACTTTGAGCCCTGGAAATACGGGGAATCGCATCCAGAGAAAAAGCGGATACCCTGCGACCGTTCAGTGCGTCTGCAACAGCTGGATTGCTGCGATGGTAAAGCATGGATATGAAGGCTACCCCTTCAGGCAACTCTGCAATCTCCGCATCGGTGGGAGGATTTACATGCAATACAAGCCTGGACCCGTTCAGCACCTGAACACGGGGAGCTATGGATGCCCCTGCCAGGGTATACATTTCATCTGTATAATTGGCTGCAATACCAGCTTGTGTTTCAACTGCCACCTCGTGGCCTTGTTTTACCCATTGGGCGCACAAAGTTGGCGTCGCCGCCACCCTTCTTTCTCCGTCGCGGGATTCTTTCAGAACTGCAATTTTCACGATTGTATAAGCGACGGCGAAAATAATTGAATTACACCGCAATGCAAGTGCTTGCGCGTCAGATTACACACCTCAGGCGCAGTTTACTCTTTTATCAACACCTGGGCAGGGGCATTCTCAGGTTTTACAATGTATACACCCGGACTGAATTTACTGATATCGATTGGTCTTCCGGGCATCAGGATCAGATTCTTCTGCCTTCCGTCAAACCCCTGGATTGTTGATTTAACGGGAAATGCACATCTGTATGAAAAGTGATCTTTCGCAGGGTTCGGGTAAAGGTCTGCTCCTTTAAGCTGCATAACACTGGTGCCAACCCCGTAGGCGATATTGATTAAATCCACTGCAGTTGTATCATCTGCGCCGAATGGGTTGCTCACCACCAGGGAAACAGTGTATAGCCCGCGTTGTCCGAATACCACTCTGGGATTGCGGCTTTTGTTGTTGGTTCCGTTTACATATTTTATGTCTGTATTCGGTGTGATTTGCCATGTATAGCCCTGCCCCAGGGTACTGCGGTCTGTAAATGAAAAGGTATCGGCATTGACAAATCCGGAGGTTTTATCTACCACAAAAGAGGCACGTGGACGGAAAGGTGATTGCAATCCGTTGTATTTGTCGCGGAAGCGGACCTGATTGGCCACGAAATTTCCGGCGACCATGGTACCGGTTATTTCCAGCACCGGCACCCGTTCATCTGCACTCAGCCAGCGGTAAATCATTTGTTTGCGGGGAATGGGTACTTTCGCTATCTGGGTGATGAGACTGTCTACTTCATCTACAAATGTGCGAACCCGGATTACCGATGGATACGTTTTATAGGGTGTGGTGATACTGCCCCAGCCATCCACCACATTGGTACGCGTGCCGGCCTGCAGGAATGAAAAAGTAGTCTGTCCCGGAATCGCAAATTTGAATTTAAATGTAGAAACATCGCTGTCGCCATAGTTCAGTGGAAACTGATAAATCTCGTCATCGTCTGTATAATTGGCTGCGAGTGGAATTCCGGAATAACTGTAACCCAGTCCCTCTGCTTTAAAAGTGCTGGAATTGGAGGTATAGAAAGAATACAAATTCTTAAACACCAGTGGCCCTGCACCCAGACTGTCTGCCGTTTTCTGCCCGATTTGATTAAAAAAATAAAACGCATAAGGCGTTGTATTGGCAGCTACATACTTGTAAATGTCCTGTCCGGTTGCTGTAAGGCTGCTGAAATCCCAGGTACGGTTTGCGCCGCGGTTGGCCGGTTCGGGGTCTACCCCGGCAGCAGAAGCAGTGGAATAACGCAGGGTGTCTTTGGCTTTGGGCATATGAGCCTGAGTAATGGTTATCTGTGCACTTGCCAGGCTCGCAGAAGCAAGCATCAGTGCGGTGAAGCAAAATTTCATGCGGTATATGATGTACAAATATACATATCAGAATTAAGCAACAGCGTAATTTTGCAGGTATGCCGCACATCAGACCGGTTTTGCCCTCCGATACTTCCGCGATTCTGGACATTTATCTCCCTTTTGTGGCCGATACTCCAGTCACCTTTGAATACCAGCTTCCGGGTTTTCATGACTTCAGAAACCGCATAGAGGCCATTTCCTTGCAATATCCATTTCTTGTGCTGGAAGAAAACGGCGAACTGCTGGGTTATGCGTATGCCAGCCGCCACCGTGAAAGGGAAGCCTATAAATGGGCAGTGGAAACCAGTATTTACATGGCAGATAACGCCCGTGGCCGTGGGTTAGGCCAAACCCTTTATTCCCAATTGCTGAATATGCTGGTTGAACGGAAGTTCACAAGAGCTTATGGCATCATCACACTGCCGAATCCGGCCAGTGAAAAACTTCATGCACGCTGTGGTTTCCGCCATCTCACCATCCATGAAAAGGCCGGATACAAACTGGATCGATGGCACGATGTGCTATGGATGGAAAAGAACCTTGCAGGAGAAACAACACCGGCCCTTACACCGTTTTTCGGGCCTGCCTGAAATTGTCGTACCTTTCTCATCCACACCTCCGCAGATTGTCATTTTATACATCCAATCGGGCCACTCATACATTCTTCCCCCTGTTTTCACTGTTCTCATTGTAATTTTGACCACGCACATGAGAAAAAAAATCTCACTCCTCTTGTTCTTTCTGGCTGGTACCCTTGCACTTCGTGCGCAAGGGATTTACAGGCAAAGTTTCAACGCGCCCTGGCTGCTGTTGTATAAACTGAATGCCGAGCAAATGCGGTTTGTAATGAATCATCCCGACCGCATGGACAGTTCATTTCTGTACACTTACCTGGCCGGCAAAGTGCACTCAGACAGTTTGATTCCACTGCGTAAAAAACCCATGGATGGTATGCCGGTTCATCCTTTTACCGATGAAAACAAATACCGTAAATACCAGAACAGATTTCATGTGTGGGATATCAAAGAAAACGGATATTTTATTGAAGTAAGTGCAACACTTTACAATGTAAATTATCGTCTCATTGAAAATCCCCTGTTCAATGCCGGAGTACACAAGATTGGATTTGAAACCTTCATCTTTGTCGAAGATACTGCCGGCTTGCCTGTGTACAACGCAACCGTGCATCTTGACACGTCTTTGTGCCTGTTTGACAGTTCAGTGGGGGGGTATCGCATTCCCGGAAATCAGATTTTTGGCAAATTAAAAATTGAAAGAAATGGGATATTTACAATTACCCATCTCAACGGATATTACGACAAACAGAACAATACAGCTCCTCCGCGAGACCGATACAATTATTCCAAAATCCCCTATCAGGGTTATCTGGTAACCAATAAACCCAGGTACAAGCCCTGGGATACCGTATTTTTCAAAGCCTTTGTCGTAAACAAAAAAGGCAAACCCCTGCGCGAAAAACTGTTGTTCAGGTTATCGCAAAACTATACCGGACATGGTAAGGAATTGCTGCTGAAACCAGAGGTCCGTGGAGATTACTCAGGATTTTTTGTCCTAACAGACAGTTTTGTCATAGACCAATCCCTGAATCTGGTGATGATGAATGAAAAAAGAAGAGAAATCCGCAGCCAATACATCATGCTGGAAAATTACGAACTGCGCGATTTGCAATTTTCATTTCTGGCAGATAAAAATGAGGTGACACCGGGATCCGGTGTGCGTTTCTATGCTTCGGTTACCACTGCCAATCATTTGCCTGTAATGGATGGTGTGCTGCGTTTAAAACTCTACCTTACCAATGTAAATTTTACCGATGGGGATTCTGTAGTAATCACCAATAAAAAGTGGAACAGCTGGTATGAAATTTCCATGCAAACCGATCCATCCGGAGTTACTGTTTTTGATGTGCCCGATTCTGTTTTCATTCCTCTCGATGGAAATTTCAATGCCCAATGCACCCTTATCACTTCAGACAATGAAACACAGAAACGTGAAGTGAGTTTTTACTACAAAACAACACGGGACCGGCAGGAAGCTTCATTGAAGGAGGACACGCTGCATGTGCTGCGATTGTATAACAATATAAGTACCCGCAGAAAAATGCGCATTAAAATATACAGCCGCAATGATTTACTCGCTGATTCTGTTTTTTTTACACCATTTCATCAGTATCTGCCCACCAATGTATACAACGCACAAATCTACCGCGGTGATACACTGACTGCCACTTTCTACCGCCAGACCAGTCTGCCCGAAGTAAGCGGCAACCGCACCCATGATTCAGTGCATATTCATTTTGTTTCTCACAAAGATATTCCTGTGTTTTACCGCATTTATGCAAACAATAAAATTGTAGCATCGGGCCGTAATACCGAACTGCATTATCATGCACGAAATACAGAAAAAGAATCCTATCATCTCCAATATGGCATACTCGAAGGGTCTGTTACAACCCCCCGCTTCTACAGCCGGAGTTTTCACCTGGCAGAAAGAAAAGTAAACATACAAATCACCCACCCTGCCACCATTTATCCGGGACAGGAAGTGGCAGTGCAATTGCGCATAACAGATGCCTGGGGTAAACCCCTGAACAAAGTGAACCTGGCGGCATGGGCTGTAAACACACAACTGGAAGGAATCGTTACACCGAATGTCCCTTATCTGGGATTGGTCAAACCCCAAAAACCACTGCCCACACGTCAATTCCCGGTGGTAAGAGCTACCGTGCAGACGCAAACTCCGGTGAAAGCCTGGCAGGTTCCCGCTTTCCGGCTCAGGGACAATGCCATGTTCCGGCTGGCCTACCCCGAAAAAGGATTTCAGGTGCTGAAAGACACAACCCCCAGAAAAAGCACAGAAATAGAATTTTATTCGCATGGATTGGGTGCGATGGAAGGCATTCAATGGGTGAAAAAAGACGGTGAGTTGTTCTGGATTCCGGGCAAAAGTCACCCTATGGTGCAGCGGATAGAACCGGGCACATATCACTTTGAAGTCCGCACCTATGACCGCATTTTTTCCTTTAGAAATGTGCAGATAGAAAATGGGAAAAAACATTTCCTTTGTTTGCATACGGATAGTTTGAAAATTCTAAAAACCGGTGACAGTGCAGGTGCCGGACAATTTTCACTCACCGAGGCACGAATGCTTGCGGAACGCACCTTGTTTTTCCGCCTGAATGAGTACCTTCAGGATACTTTTATTGTATCTGTAAATCATAAAATCATCCGTGCATTTCCATTTGGCTCACAGATGTCCTATCAACTGCCATGGGCACAGGTAAAAACGCAGTTGTTCACTCCCGGAAAACAAAATAACCGGTACACAAATTATGAAAGTTTCATGATGATGGTACCGTTCAAAGACGGCGACTGGGTAGAGTTACAGTGGAAAAAAGGATATGCGCATGAATTTCGTTTTACACCCAATACCGTTCATAGTTTTACACAAACAGAACATATAACCGATGCGCCGGCCGACCTGCTTCAGGCCTATAAACTGTTCGGATTTGCTGCAACGTATGGCATTCAAACCAATCATTTCTGGTTCGACCCTTTGTTTAAAGATACCACCAAACTGCCGGTCCCGCCAAAGTACGAACCGGAACCCTATCAGCCCTATCGTCCGGATTTGCCGGAATACCAGTACCGCAATTATTATCCGCAACAATATATTTATCAGAACAATTCAACACTGAATCACAATCTGAATTTATACATCCAATATGAATATAATCCGACCCGCATCTGGTTGTTTCACAATACAGACTCGGTTCTCTCCCTGCTTGAAAACGGATATAGTTTTCAATACAATCACCGGGATGTGGGACTGAGCAGCCGCAGAAACCTGCACCTGTATACCCGCACCAAAGGCCGCTGCGCATATACCCTGGTGATGCAGATCGACGATTCACTGTGGCTGGTAAAACCCCTGATTACAGACAGTTCTGCCAATACGTTTCTGAAAATTCAACCCAAAGAATTCCGCCGCCTCACCCGCAGGGAACACCTATTGTTTGACCGGCTGGCCAAGAATCTGTCCAAAGAACCCCTGAGAAACTGGAAAGACACACCCACGGTGAACAATGGTTTGTTTATTCTGCCGGTAAAAAGCAAAGACGGCAAAAGCAATATAGAAGGTACAGTAACCGGACCCGCAATTACCTATACAGTAGACAATGCGTTTGTGGTACTTGAAAAACAGGGAACTTTTGTGCGTGGAGCCTTTACAAACAGTGAAGGCCGTTTTGTGATGGAGAATCTGCAACCCGGGCTGTACATGCTGAAAATCAAGGCTGACGAATACCACTATTGGATTCATTATGCACTTGAAATAAAACCCGGTATCCAACATCTGATTCACGTGAGCATGAAACCCCACAGCGAGTACAATGTAAAAGTAGCGTATGATGTGGCCGAAGGCACTGCAGATGGAATGGCAGTGGAGGCGGATCGCGTATCCCCTTCTTATGCGCCACAGGTGTCGGAGAAATACAGCAGAAGCAGCATGGCTCTGAGTCAATCAAATGTAAGTGTGATGAAAAAAGCGGCCGGAATCAGTATACGCGGGTCCCGGGCCGATGGAAATGCTGCAACTATTGATGGTATCCGGGTAAAAAACAAAGCTGAGGTTGCATACGCCCGCAAACCTGAATTTAAGGCATGGGACGAAGAAGAACAGGAAAAAGAGGCGGACCGGCTCGATGAGTTGGCTGCGAACCCGGAAGCCCGCAAAACCAGGAAAGATTTCAGAGATTATGCCTTCTGGAAACCCAACTTCTACACCAACCGCGATGGAAGAGCCGGCTTTACTGTAAAATATCCGGACAATATCACTTCATGGCGCATGTTTGTGCCTGCCATGGACGGTAAGCGGCACAGCGGGCTGGGTGATATGACCATTCGTTCGTATAAACCGGTTACCTCCACACTGGCTATGCCTGCCTTCCTGAACGAGGGTGATTCTGTGCTCTGTTTCAGCCGCACCTTTAACTACACCGGACTTACATTGCCGGGTGCGCTGCGTTTCGGAGGCAAAAAAGCACAGGAATTGCATCTGGGCAATTACCATACCGACAGCCTGTGGTTGTCCGGTAAAATCCCCGGCGATACGCTGAGCCTGGAAACAGCCTTTGAAATGCCGAATGGCTACCGCGATGCCGAAATGCGCAGCCTGGATGTACGCGCTGCTACTATACTTTCAGGGCAGAGCCGTTTCTTTGAGTGGACTTCAGACTCCACCATTACACTTGCACCGCAGGCCGGGGATCTGGGTATGGAAATCGCCGTGTATAACCAAAATCTGGCCATGGTACTGGAAATGCTGAAAAAAGCGGAATCCCTGCCTGCCTGGGACAACCGAAGTGCCGCGCAATTCCTCCAGGTTTTGTTGCTGAAAAAACGGCTTTGTGAATGGCTCAATATGCCCTTTACGCAAGACCGCCAAATCAGGGAAACCATGTCACGCCTGAAAAAAGCACAGGGCAATGACGGAACCTGGAGCTGGTGGGGAAAGGGCAGCGGAGACTATACCGTAACCACAACCGCAGCCATAGCCATGTACCGAGCCCAGTTGCAGGGATTTGACAACAACAGCTGGCTCAATGCAGCCCGTTACATGCAAAAAAACATTACCGCCACATGGGGCAGTACCCGGCTCGAATACCTGCTGTGTCTGCATCAGATGGAACGTAAGGCGGACTATGACAGTCTGATTAAAACCATGGTTCCGGAAAAAATGGATCAGACCGAATGGCTGGAGTATCAGTTGCTCACTGCCAGACTGGGTCGCAAAGTCCCGGTCGACGCAACAGACCGCCTGCTCATCCCCTCGGCAAACGGAAACCTGTATGTGCAGGGTACATGGAACTGGCGCTGTGCCCCTGTAACGGATGATGCCGCCAATACCTTCCGCGCATGGCAGTTGATGTATATGGCCGGTGCTCACACTGTGAAGCGCAAGGCTTTGGTGGATTATCTCATTACAGAATGTACTTCTCCTGCCAATGCATGGATTTATGGTGTAGAAGCCATGATGGCCGAAGCCCGCCGGGACTCTGGCATCTCTAAAGGCCTGAACTGCACCCTGGTTGCCAACGGCAAAACTTTTCAGAATGCAAACATGCCTGCCATTTTCAGGCTGAAGCCCGGTGAAACACTGAAACTGGAACACCGCGGTGCCCCGGTTTATGTGGCCTGGAACCGCAGTTTCCGCACCTATGCTCCGGTATCCGACCCCAATCAGTTTAAAATAACCACAGAGACTCCGGAACACAACACAGCCTACCTGAAAACGGCAACAGCCCTGAACCTGAAGGTGAAAGTGTTTGCTGCAAGAGACCACTACAACGCGGTTGCAGAAATCCCCATACCTGCAGGCACAGTTTACGGACAGAAAATCCGTTTTGAATCGCCCTATGAAAGCCACAGGGAATACCTCAATGACCGTGTGCTCATCTTTTTTGAACACTTGCCCTTCGGTAACCATAGTTTTACCATTCCTCTGGTAACAAAGTTTCAGGGCAGTTTTCACACTGCACCCTCACGTGCTGCCCTGCAGTTTTATCCTGACCGTGCAGGTTATACCCCTGCAGGCAACTGGTGTATCCTCCGGTAATCGGGTAAAGGCTGAACCCTGTTGTGCCATTGACCGCCAGCCCCGAAGGGGTGATGTTCATGCAGCTGTGACGGCAGCGACGCTACAAGCTATACCTGGGATTGGCGGGCAATTTGCACACCGCGCCGCAGCGGTGTGAAAGCAAACTTGCGTGACAATCCCTGCCTGTCGCCAAACCCGGAATGCAGATTGGAGGTACCTTTCCATAATCACTGTCGGTTGGCTGTAAACCATACAAATATGCCGAAATCCAACCCCAATTTGCTGACAACCGTGAATTTGATTTTTTCCTACCCCTGAAATTTCCGATTTTTGCAGCCTATGGATTTCAGATGGACCGCCAAGCCGATTCCCCCCGAAGAAAAGGTAAAGCGCCTCGCAGACGAAATTCATGTGAGTCAAACCATCGCTACCATTCTGGTGCAGCGCGGCATTGAAACCTACGAACAAGCCGAAAAATTCTTCCGCCCGAAATTCGAAGACCTGCACGACCCTTTCCTCATACTGGGGATGGACAAAGCCATTGCCCGCATCCAACAAGCCATAGACGACCGTGAAAAAATGCTCATTTATGGCGACTACGACGTGGATGGAACCACCAGTGTGAGCATCGTCTACTCCTTCTTCCGCAATTTCAACCAGAATATAGAATACTACATACCCGACCGCTATAAGGAAGGGTACGGCGTATCCAAAACCGGTATAGATTATGCCGCAGAAAACGGGGTGAAACTCATCATAGCGCTGGACTGCGGCACACGCAGCAATGCGCTGGTGGATTACGCAAGCAGTCTGGGTATAGACTTTATCATCTGTGACCACCATTTACCGGGTGAAACCATCCCCAATGCCGTCGCCTTGCTGAACCCCAAACAAAACGGCTGCGAATACCCCTACAAAGAACTTTCAGGCGCAGGTATCGGTTTTAAACTGGTACAGGCCTATACTGAAAAAAACGGATTGCCCTACGAAGGCATACAGGAATACCTGGATCTGGTTGCCGTGAGCATCGCCAGCGACCTGGTGGATATCCGCGGCGAAAACCGCACCCTCGCCTACTACGGACTGAAAAAACTCAACGATCGCCCTGCAGTGGGCCTGGATGCGCTGCTGGAAGGGTACACCCAGAAAAGCAATTATTCCATCATGGATATTGTCTTCGGTATCGGCCCCCGAATCAATGCAGCGGGCCGCATCGGAGATGCCAAAGCTGCCGTAAAGGTGCTGATTGAAAAGGATTTCCATACCGCACGCCAGCTTGCCAAGGTTTTGCAGGAACGCAACACCGAACGGAAAGAACTGGACAATGACATCACACGGGAAGCCGTTTCCCTCATAGAAAACAATGAGGTTCAAAGCCGCAAGCTGAGCACCGTTTTGCAGGGAAAAGACTGGAGCAAAGGCGTAATCGGCATTGTAGCCAGCCGTCTGGTGGAACAATTCTACAAACCCACCATCGTATTTTCCCTGAATGACGGTTACCTCACAGGTTCGGCGCGGAGTGTAAAAGATTTTGATATACACGAAGCCATCGGTGCCTGCGGCGATCTCGTGGAGCAGTTCGGCGGACACAAATACGCAGCGGGACTCAGCATCAAAGAAGAGAATTTTGAAGCCTTTGCCGAAAAATTCGAACAGGTGGTGCGGGCCAACATTAGTCAGCACAGCCTCGTGCCTGAAATTGAATACGATCTGGAAATCCGGCTGGAAGACATCAACCCCAAAATGCTGAAGCTGATTGACCAGATGGCACCTTTCGGCCCCGGCAACATGCTGCCCATTTTCCGCACCAACAACCTGAACAGCCATGGCACGGCACGGGTGCTTAAAGACAAACACCTGAAACTGCAGATCTCGCAGAATTCAACCCCGCTGGACGGCATCGGTTTCGGCCTCAGCCACCACCTTATGCATGTGAGCAACCACAGCATTTTTCATGCCTGCTACAGCATAGAGGAAAACACCTACAACGGAAGAACCAGCCTTCAACTGAGATTGCGGGATATAAAACCCGCTTAATATGTACTGACAAAGTACAGCTGTTGGGCAAGCCCCGCTATCGCCATTTGCTTTTTTTACGGGTTGTCAGGAACAACCCCAACACAACTTGCGGCTCTGCCGTAACCCATTCCTTCATTCCTTCATTCTTTCATTCTTTCATTTTTTCATTCTTCCATTCCTTTCATTCCACCATTCCTCCATTTTAATTTCTCCCAACCAAAAACAAAATAGTATCTTGCCTTGTGTTTTCACGCAAATCATTCCTGCAAACCAGTGCCATGGCCTTATCCGGAACTGCCCTTGGCGGCAGCATAACCCCATCCATGCCTGCTACCGCATTGTCCGATCTGAGCCTTTACCCCCATGGGCCCGACCCTGTAAAGGATGAAACCTACTGGGAACTCGTGCGCAACTATTTTCCGCGGCCCGAAGGCTACATCAACCTGGAAAACGGATATTTCAGCCACCAGCCCGTCAGCACCCTGCAAAAACACCAGGAGCTGGAGCAGGACATCAACAAGCGGAACAGCTATTTTATGCGCCGCGAACATTATACAGCCGTGGAAAATGCACGCCATGCCCTTTCGGGTTTTCTGGGTGTGGGTCCGGAAGAACTGGCTCTGACCCGCAACACCACCGAAAGTCTGAATATCGTGATTGGCGGATACCGCTGGAAAAAGGGCGATGAAGTCATCATCGGCAATCAGGACTACGGAAGCATGGTGCAGGCTTTTCAGCAGGCATCGGCACGGTATGGGATAAAGATCAAGACAGCGCAGGTACCGCTGCACCCCAAATCAGATGCTGAAGTGATAGAGGCCTACACCCGGCACCTGGGGAAAAAAACCCGTATGGTACACCTCACCCATGTGATAAACCTGACCGGACAGGTGATTCCCGTGTCTGCCATTGCCGATGCATGCCGCACCCGCAATGTGCTGGTGGTGGTGGATGCAGCCCACAGTGTGGCCCAACTGGAATTTAAACTGCCCGACCTGAAAGCAGATATTGTGGCCGGCAGTCTGCACAAATGGATGTGCGCGCCACTGGGCCTGGGTTTTCTGCAAATGAAACAGGCGCATATTCCCAAATTCTGGCCCCTGATGGCGGACCTTGACCATCCCGAAACCAACATCCGCCATTTTGAACACCAGGGTACCAAACCCATACACAGCCTGATTGCACTGGGTGAAGCCATTCGCTTTCACCATCAGATTGGCGGCACCCTGAAACAAAACCGGCTTCGTTATCTCATGCAATACTGGACCACACGGGTAGAAAAATTCCCCGGACTCAGTTTGCTGAATCCGCACACGGATAATGCGCGGAATTGTGCCATAGCAAATGTGCGTGTGGATGGTTACGCCCCATCAGACCTGGCGGAAAAACTGATGAATGAATTCCAGATTTTTACCGTTGCCATTGAGCATCGTGTGGTAAACGGTGTGCGCATCACCCCTCACCTGAGCACATCCCTGCAGGATCTGGATGCATTGGTGAGTGCATTGAAGGGGATTTGCGGGGGGTAAAAAGATGGGATGACGTTATAAAGTCAAAACAGGCATTTAAAAACTCAAACAACCTTTTTGTAAAATATATACAGAAATAAGGATTTTCAATTTATGAAAAAGTGATATTTGAACAATATCAAGACCGTTAAAATGAAAGAGGCGTTTACACTATACAATTACTCTCCTGAAAACAGGTACAATTTGATAATAAACATGACAAACTTCGCAAAGCCACAGACCCTTTCGTTTGACAAGTATTTTAACAACCTTCGCCAATCCCCGCTTCTGTTATACTCTGCTAACCCTAGCCACGATAGAATTACAGAAGATGAGGCTATGGCGCACACAGCGTATATATGATGTTACCTGCTATGTTAAGACGACCGTCCACAACGACACAGTTTGACGGACTGACAAACGAAATTTGCAGAAAACGGGTAAGCTGAAAACCGACCAGAGTAAGCGAACAATTAAAAAACAAAAAAGTATGGCACTTTACAGACTAACAGCACCAAGACAATTCGGAGATATGCCGAAGGGTTACACGTTCCAAGTTGCTTCTGCAACAACACCGACACCAAATGCACAAGACATTGAAAAAGAAATTGCAAGATTGGGATTTAACAAACAAGCACAATCCTATAAAAGTGCAGGTAATTTTAAAGTTGAGAAAATAAGTTAGCCCAATGTTTGACGAAAAATCACGACAAGCACTGAAATATTACGTTTATATGTTGCTTGACCCGACTGACAACAAACCTTTCTATGTTGGTAAGGGTATTGACAACAGAGTATTTAATCATTTAGCTTGTGCATTAACAGACACAGATACTTCAAATGCCAAATACGACAAAATAAGAGAGATTGTTCAAAGTGGTCAGACAGTAAAACATATCATAGTCAGACACGGACTTTCAGAAAGTGAAGCATTTCAAATTGAAGCCTCATTAATTGATACCTTGACATATTGCGGACTTTTACTTTCAAATATTGTCGGTGGACATAACTCAATCGAAAAAGGACTTATGACTTCTGAAGAAATCGTAAGACTTTACAATGCACAACCACTAAGCGAAATGGGTTCAGACTGCGTATTGATTAACATAAACAGAACATATAAACGTGGTAACGGAACAGACCCAATCTATCAAGCGACAAAAGAAACTTGGTTGATAAGCGAATGGCGACTTCCTCAAATTAAATATGTATTGAGCGAATTTCGGGGACTAATCGTTGAAGTTTTTGAAGTTCAAAAGTGGTATCCAAAACAAAGACCTAAAAACAAGACCATTGACAAGGAAAAGAAAATCAAAATCCAAGTAGATGTCACAGGTTACGGCTTTGACGGTAATGTTGCACCAGACGAAATTAGAAATCTATATATTAACAAATCGGTTGCTCATTTAAAACAAAAAGGTGCGGCACAAGTAATTCGCTACAACTTATGACGACAGAACGAAACACAGCAGGTAACATGCGTTTGGCGTCATGCGGGGTGAAATGGTTAAATTCAAGTTCAGTTTTTCAAATCAACTTTAGTGCTGGGTTGACAGTTTGGTGCTCCGAAATCCCGCACGAACGCCAAGCGCAAAAACGTTATGGGCAACCTTAGGACGACACAACAATGAAAGAAAGACAAGAAATATATTTTGAAATATTTGATGCTGGTGACATCGTTCGACTTGAGCCTTTGGAGTTAATTAAATATGACTCAGACCTCGACTGGGACAGGAATTGGGTAAAGACAAACGTGACAGTTAAAGGCGGAAAGTTTTCAGGACAATATTCGGGTGACTTTATGACTGTAGACTTTGAGAAATTCAAACAGGAACTTTCTCGGCTCTATGACAATTTGAAAGGCACAGCAAACTTCAATGATTTAGAAGGTTATCTTGAACTAAAAATTACAGGTGACGGAATCGGACATTTTGAAGTTGATGTAAAAGCGTGTGACCATCCAGGAGTTAATGCAAGCGAACTTACTTTTACAATGGGGTTCGACCAGACAGAAATAAAAGACTTAGTAAATCAACTCGACAGAATTACAAAACAGTTTCCAATAACAGGAGACTTTAATATTAAGAATGAATAGAAAGGCAGCCCATAACAGCACCTACCCAAAAGGCGGGGTTTCGTGTTCCAAAGACAGTTTTGTGGTTAATGAAACATTAGTTTTTCAAATCAAGTTTTGTGGTAAAAGTCCCGCCCTTCGGGTAGCTGCAAAACGTTATGTGCCATATTACCGAACCACTCAAAAAGCATTGACAAATAAAAAATGAGAATTGGATTAGTAACGAAAGGTTCAAGAGGAGACATACAACCATTTATTGCATTGGCAATAGGGCTAAAAAACAATGGACATCAAGTTACTATTGTAACCTTTAAAAACTTCCAAAAACAAGTTTCTGACTATGACATAGAATTTTGCCCATTGAGCATGGACATTGAAAAAGAAGCCTATACAGAAGACGTTTTAGAGGTACTTCGTAAAGGCAATATGATAAAATTTGCTCGACTGATTGGCAAAAATTCAGAAAAATATAACGAAAAAATAATTTTTGAAATTGACAAGGCTTCTGATAGCTTCGATTTTATAATTGCAAGCGGATTAGCTTTTCCCAACATTTTACCAATAACATTAAAGAAAAATATAAAATATGGTATTCTTAATTTTAGTATGCCCTACTCTATTACAAAAGAATTTCCTGCAATGGGATTTGGGTTTCAAAATATACCGTTCATAAATAAAATATCTTATTCTATTTTCACTTATATAGCGGTAAAGTTGTTTATTCAAAAAGATGTCAATCTAACAGCCAAACTACTTAATTTGCCAAATTGGAAAACCTCAGAATTAATGACAGAGTTATTAAGAAAGAATAGGCTTGTCATTCATCCAATGAGTAATCAATTGCTCAAACAGCCTAAAGACTGGTCTTCTAATTCTTTTGTAACTGGTTTTCTTGAAATCCCAACGACTGAACGAAATAGAAATATTAACGAACAAATCCCTGAAGCATTAAAAGCATGGATTGAAGATGGAGAAAAACCTATTTATATTGGTTTTGGAAGTATTCCTATTCCAGACACCAACTTACTAAAAACAATTATAGATGTATTGTTGACCCAAACTAATCATCGAATAGTTTTTTGTAACGGCTGGACTAAGCCATTCATTGACACGAAACATAAAAATCTATTTGTTATCGAAAACATTAATCACGAATGGTTATTCCCAAGATGTAAAATAGTAATTATTCACGGTGGTATTGGAACTATTGGTTCTTCATTAAAAGCTGGAATCCCAATGGTTATTGTTTCTATTGTTGCAGACCAACCATTTAACGGCAAATTAATAGAAAAAAATAAAACAGGTGTACATATTCCATACAAAAAATTGACTTTTGAAAAACTGCTTAGTGGAATAACTAAAGTTGATTCGATTGAATTTAAGCGAAATGCAAAATCCATTGGAGAAAAAATGTACCTCGAAAATGGCGTAAACGAATGTCTTATTATCATCGAGAATTATCTAAAACAAAATTCAATATGACGACAATTTTAAACAACAAACATTACTTCTACCTATTACTAACAATACTTGGCGGTGGACTTACATTTTATTTTGCAGTGCTTGGCATCATTGAACACAAAGGAGATTTCGACAGCATAGAGTTTATTACGAGTACTTGGACAGACAATTATTATGCAAAAAGTTTGAGTTTTGACTTTTGGACAGGTACTATTGCTGGCACGTTCTTTATACTGGTTGAGGGACTTCGCCTAAAAATGAAGAGAATTTGGCTATATCTTTTCTTAACTGTATGCGTTGCTTATGCATTCGGTTTTCCATTATTCTTGTTTATAAGAGAACTTCATTTAAGAAGACAGTAATGAAAAATACGGCACATAACAGCAGTTTGGCAAAATGGCGGGTTCATTGCTAAATTCAAGTTCAGTTCTTCGATTGAATATTTGTACAAAACTGAATATTTGTGCTTCAATTTCCGCCACTTCGCCAAGCTGCAAACCGTTACCAAACCATTTAAAATACCCCCAACACCTCCCGATAGTTATCGGGAGTGGCTACTCCTGCGGAGTTTGTCTTAATGGGTATTTTTCTTTCTGTTTGATGCATTTCCCCACCCTGCTTGCCAATAAATCCATAGCACACTACCCATGCTGTATATTCGCACAGGCCCGGTTCTGAAATGAGCCGGGGCTTGTTGCAATGCGCAAATTCCCTGCGATATGGTTTCCCCTGCTTTTTCTGCTGTCCTGCGGCAGAGGGGCGGAATCTGGCCTGAGGGAGAACACCGCACCAGACACCCTTTCGACTCCGAAAATCACGGTGCTGTCAGCCTTGGCAGACAGCCTGAAACCCCGCGTGCGGGCACTGGATACCCTGCCTGCACCTGTAACAGTGAACATCCCGGAAAGGGCTGGGCTCTTCTCCTCCCTATCCCCAAATCCAGACAGAAGCCTAAACATACATCCATCTCCCCTGCTATTTCCCCTGCCGGCGGTGCAAAATGAGAAAGGCGAAATCCTGAAGGATTCCACCGGGAAACCGCGGATTGCCGGGAACGGGGGTATTTCCCATTTCAGCCACTTTACAACGGGTGAAGGTCTGCCGCAGGATGAAATCACCTGCTCAATCACAGATAAAACGGGAAACCTTTGGTTTGGCACCTGGAACAAAGGCATAACCCGGTATGACGGCAAAGCCTTTACCACCTATACCACTGCGCATGGCCTGGCCTCTGACCATGTTTCCGCAATCTTGCAGGACAGTAAGGGCAACCTGTGGATTGCCACTTATGGCGGCGGGGTGAGCCAATACGATGGAAAGGGGTTTAGCACCCTGAATACATCGCACGGACTGTCGAACAACGAGGTTTTCAGCCTGCTGGAAGACCGGGCCGGCAATCTGTGGTTTGGCACCTGGGGAGCAGGCATCAGCAGGTATGACGGCAAATCCTTTACACAACTGCGTTTCCGGGAATTGATGGGAGACGATGCGGTGGTGAGCATCTATGAGGACAAGGCCGGCAACCTGTGGTTCGGTACCATGAGTGGGGGCGTAAACCGCTACGAACCTCCCGTGGCCGGAAAACCCGAAAAAATCACAAATTTTACAGAGTCAGACGGATTGGTTGCCAATGCAGTTTCCTGCATGGCAGAGGACAACGCAGGGAATATCTGGTTTGGTACCGATGGCGGAGGGGCAAGCCGCTATAACGGAAAGACCTTCACCCATTTCACAACGGCACACGGACTGGCGAGCAACCAGATCCGCTGTCTGCACAAAGACCAGGAAGGCAAGCTCTGGTTCGGAACCTGGGGCGGTGGTATCAGTTGTTTGAACGGGAGTGCATTTGTTTCCTACTCCACAGCGCAGGGACTGACCAACAACTACATCCGCAGTTTCACAGAAGATAAAGCAGGAAAACTGTGGATTGGCACCTGGGGCGGCGGTGTTGACCGGTATGAAGGACCCGCCTTTACCCGCTTCACCCAGCCACAGGCACTGGCCCTGGATGGGGTGCAAAGCCTGCTGGAAGACAAAAACGGCAAGCTGTGGCTGGGCACGGAAGACGGAGGGTTAAGCTGCTTTGACGGCAAATCGTTTACACAATACACCACAGCACAGGGACTGCCAAAGAACAATATTTACGCACTGGCAGAAGACAAAGCGGGTGGTTTGTGGCTGGGCACCTGGGACGGGGGCGTATGCCGTTTTGATGGCAAACAACTCACCACCTATACCCTGGCCCAGGGACTGGGCAACGATGTGATCGTAAGCATACTTCAGGACAAAGCAGGCAATCTGTGGTTTGGAACCTGGGGTGGCGGGGTCACCCGGTTCGACGGGAAAACCATGACCCGGTACAGTACAATCCAGGGTCTGGGAAGCGACTATGTGCAGTGCATGCAGGAGGACAGGTCAGGCAATCTGTGGTTTGGCACCTGGGGCGACGGTGTCACCCGGTATGACGGTAAAACCTTTGCCACATTCACCACGGCGCAGGGACTGGCGCACAACAAAGTGCAGAGCATACTGGAAGACAAGGCCGGCAACCTGTGGTTCGGCACCGAAAAGGGTATCAGTTGCCTGCGGCCGGAAGAACAACAGAAAATGATGGAACTGACCTTGCGGGAAAAGACACAGAAAAACCCGGTGAAGCGCTGGTTCCGGAATTTTTCCATAACGGATGGATTGCCCAGTGCGTATGTGTTGCAGCTGGTTCAGCTGCCCGATGGCAAAATTGCAGTGGGTACGGAATCCGGAATTGCGCTGTTTCAGCCCACACCCGATGCAGGCAAACTGACCGGTTTGGAAATGTACAACCGCAGCAGCGGATATCCGGTTAAGCTGGTGAACCGGGGCCACAAGGCCATGTGTGTGACCCGGAAAGGAATGCTGTGGACAGGAACGGGTGCTGAAAATACCGGGCTGGTGCGGCTGGATTATGCTGCAACCGGCAGGCAGCCGGCCAGGCCTGAAGTGGTCATACAGCATATCAGAATCATGGATGAACCCATTTGCTGGTACAACCTGCTCACTAACGCAAAACGGAAAACCGCAAAGGACAGTTCAACTGCACGACTCCAGGAAATGCTGGCGTACGGTAAAATCCTCAGTCCGGCAGAAAAAGACTCCCTGCTCAACCGATGGAAGGGCATTGAAGTAACAGGGCTGAGGCCGTTTTACCCCGTGCCCGGACATTTTACATTGCCCTATCATCTGAATAAAGTATCGTTTGATTTTGCAGCGGTTGAAACCACCGCACCCATGCAGATGAAGTACCAATACATGCTGGAGGGATATGACAAAGACTGGAATCCGGTAACCATGGCAAGTCATGCGGAATTTGGCAATATTCCCGAAGGCAGGTATACATTTAAAGTGAAAGCCCTTGGACCAGATGGCAACTGGACAGCGCCGGTGTCTTATGCATTCAGGGTAATGCCGCCCTGGTACCGCAGCTGGTGGGCGTATGTGCTGTATGTAGTGGTACCGCTTGCATTCCTGTTTTTCTTTATCCGGTGGAGAGAACGGAATCTGCGGGCAGAAAAAGAAAAGCTGGAACGGACGGTGGAAGAGAGAACCCGCGAAGTGGTGGAGCAGAAAAACGAAGCGGAAACACAGAGAAAACGCAGCGATGAATTATTGCTGAATATCCTTCCGGAAGAAGTGGCAGAAGAGCTGAAGGCGAAAGGCAGTGCGGATGCCAAACAATTTGATGAGGTGACCGTGCTGTTCACCGACTTCAAAGATTTCACGCAGATTTCCGAGAAAATGACCCCAAATGAATTGGTGGATGAACTGAATACATTTTTCAAAGCATTTGATACGATTGTCACCCAATATAAAATAGAAAAAATAAAAACCATAGGAGACAGTTACATGTGTGTGGGTGGCTTGCCCACAGCCTCAGAAAGCCATGCGGAAGACGTGGTGCGTGCCGGGCTTGCCATACAGCAATTTGTAGAAGAACACTCAAAAGAAAGGGTGAAGCTGGGTAAAGATCCCTTGCTCATCCGCATTGGAATCCACTCGGGTCCGGTGATTGCGGGCATCGTGGGTATAAAAAAATACGCATATGACATATGGGGCGACACGGTGAATACCGCCAGCCGCATGGAAAGCAGCGGTGAAGCGGGCAGGGTAAATATCAGCGAAACCACGTATCTGCTGGTTAAAGACAAATTCAAATGCACGCCACGCGGCAAAATCATGGCCAAACACAAAGGTGAAATGGAGATGTATTTTGTGGAAGCCGGTATTTAAAATTCACACAGGATTTCATGCAAAACTCCGACATTGCACCATGAACCCGACAGAAATCACCCCGAAAATCCCATTAAATCATGACAATGAAAACTTTTATCCTGACCATATTATTCACCTGCCTTTTCCCTTTAGCCTATTCTCAGGGGCTCTCCAAGGTTATTACTGAGCCAGAAATATCCCATACGTTGAAATATGATCGTGGCTTCAGTTCAGAAATGAACTATCAGGGCAAATGGGGTTTCGCACTGGGAGGAATTCTTGGTAAGAATCTGGGGCACAAAACCAAAACCAATTATTCGTGCGGTTTTTACACGGATCTTGTTTTAGCTGATTCCCTGATATTCGGTCCGCGATTCAAATTAAACTGGAACCACCACAATGGTTTCGGAATCAGTATGAATTTTCAAAACTATTACAGGTCAGGACTCAATGAATACAGAATTACACCAGAAGTGAATTTCTCATTATCCGGAGTGGCTAATTTGTTCGTGGGTAGCAGTTTCATTCTGGGAAAAACCCAATTCACCCAATTATCAAAATATCGAATCGGGGTAAATATCAACATACTGGCAGGAAAATAATGGCTCTTTTACGTCTGCCATCCGGGATTCCACGCCTTTCCCCCATTTTTGCAGGGTGCCTGCCCCGAATGCCGCTGAACTGAAAAACCACCTGCATAAGCTGGCCCTGGACTATGGGTTCGTGGCGGTGGGGGTAGCGCAGGTGCGCAAACTTCAGGAGGAAGAGCAGCACTTGACTGACTGGCTGAATCAGGGCTATCACGGAGAAATGGGCTATATGGAAAACCACCGGGACAAACGGCTGCACCCGGGAGAACTGGTGCCCGGAGCCAAAACGGTGATCAGCTTTGCCTACAACTATTTTCCCGGCAGCACCCAGGCCCCCCATTCCCCTGCTGTGGCCCGCTATGCATGGGGCGGGGATTACCACCGCGTGGTGAAGGATGTGCTGTATGACCTGGTGGCGGAACTGGAAACCGTGGCCGGACCCATTCAGGGCCGCGTGTTTACCGACAGCGCCCCGGTGATGGAACGGCAATGGGCTGCCCTCTCCGGCCTGGGCTGGATTGGGAAAAACAGTCTGCTGCTGCGCAAGGGCGTGGGCTCCTGGTTTTTTCTGGCAGAAATCATCAGCGACCTGGACCTGGAACCGGATGCCCCGGTGACGGATCACTGCGGCAGTTGCACCGCCTGCATCGATGCATGTCCCACACAGGCCATTGTGCAGGACGGGGTGGTGGATGCGCGCAAATGCATCAGCTACCTTACCATTGAAAAGAAATCACCGCTAACGGCCGGAGAAAACGAAATGCTGAACGGCTGGGCCTTTGGCTGCGATATCTGCCAGGAGGTTTGTCCGTGGAACCGGTTTGCCGAACCGCATGCGCAGCCCCGGTTTGAACCCGCAGGGGATTGGCTGCACTGGGACCATGCACGCTGGCTGCAGCTAACGGAGGCGGAATTTGGGGAGTTGTTCGGGCATACGCCTCTGGCGCGGGCGGGGTATGGTAAGTTTATGGAGGCGGTGATTGGTAACAGGTAATGCTGCGCATTACCTGTCTCTAAAAAAAACACGCCATTGTTCAGCTCAATTGTACTGGGTTATAAATCTATTGGAAATGATTTTTTATTATACCACCTTTTTTCGCCAAAAAAGGTGGAGCCAAAAAGGCAGACGGCCCAAGGCGCCTTTCCCTACACATGCCTGCCCGGGCAGCTTGCCAGCTTGCGCCCTCCACTTTGTTGCGGGCTGCGCTGCCCTCCTCGCGCTGCGGGGCCGTCTCACCGGGACGCAACACGGATTGCCGGAATTAAAGAAAGTGAAGAGCTGCCTTTTGCAGCGATTTAGTCTGCATAGCATCTGGGAAAAAAGGTTGAAAAAATCGGCAGGCCCGCGCGCACAGCCGGCATCTTGTTTTCTTACCCAAATGCTTTGAAGCCGCAATGCCGGGACGCTACAATTGTTGCCGGTCTGTTGCGGACTTTTATGCTGCCGATCAGAGCTGTTTGGTCGGCCGGCCTCAGGGAATGAAGGCTGATAAGTGCCGCAAGCCGGCGCGAAATGCCGGGGAAGCTCCGAGTGTGCGAGGAGATCACCGATGGCATTCGACGGGTTGCAAATGTTCAGACTTCAGGCCCTGAAGCCTTGATCCCGATAGCTATCGGGATTTGCTCCACTTTTGGTTCAAGCGGTAACTATATACATGTTAGACCAAAATCTCGCGCGTAATATAATAATTACTAATTTCATGTTCGTCAAGTGTTGAAAACGTGGTTAGAACTATAGTGCTTGACAGATTAACGTTAAGTATTGTATATTTGTATCATGGACGTAGAGAAAAACATTGTAACACCCCATTTGGATATTTCTGAACTTATTTCAAAGTTGAAAGATTCATATACTTGGCATACTGAAGAAGCGAATAAAGCAGCAGAATTATTAAGTAAACTTGGTGTGGATGTTGAGTTAAGTAAGCCAGCAGCAAGTAAATCAAAAGTTCAGGCAACTAAACAAAAGTCTGATGATTCAGGTAAACGTTCATTTGGAAATCATGTTTATGATTTACTCCAAAATGGTTACCCTATTAAGATTCAGGATGCTATTGATTCGTTTAGTGAAAATACCAATACTGACATTAATAGAAGAACTGCAGCTACTATATTGTCTATGGATAAACGATTCACTGCTATCCAGAAAACGGGACTTGGTGCTAATAATCGCTGGTGGTGGGTTTTGAGTGATTGGGTTGTAAATGGAGAACTAAAACAGGAATATGAAAACAAGATATTAAGTTCGTTATAACAAAAAACCCCTTTGCAGAGGGGTTTTGAATGATATTGGTCTGTCGAGGGCCAATCTGAAAACTATGTGCCACAAGTAGATATGGCAAAGAACCAGGTTCTTGTGATACGCCATCAGCCTCATTAACTGAATGGTACACGCCACCATAGTATTTCAGCAAAAGGGGAGGTTCATTTACCTCTCCTTTTTTTTGTATTGCAAATTTATGGGTTTTTATTGGGTTTTAAAAACTCAACATCCTCACCCATATCTTTCAACTCCTTAGCCGCGATAGCTCTTAGCTTTAATCTAATCCAAGCGGATAATGACAAACCAGATATTTCAGCAGCTCTCTCGAAATCCTTCTTTTCTTCAGGAGTTACCCTGAAAATAAGATTCTCATTCTTTTTCACTATGCAAATGTATATACAAAATATATACATTGCAAATAATAATTTATAAATCACTCTTGTATTGTATTGTATTTGTATATACATTTGCAATACGTTACTGGTCAAATGAAAGCCTTCAAGTCAATAATCGAATTTCAAAACCACTTCAACACTGAAGAAAAGTGCCGCGAATACTTAGAGGAACAGAGATGGAACGGAACTCCTGCCTGTCCTCATTGCGGCTCTGAGAACGTTTGCCGTTTCGCTACCAACAACCGGATATTCAAGTGCCGTGAAAAGGGTTGCAGGCAGAAATTCTCTGTTACCGTTGGCACAATCTACGAAAATTCTAAGCTGCCACTTACCAAATGGTTCCTTGCCACTTACATCCTGTCTGTACACAGCAAAGGAATTAGCAGCCTCCAGTTGGCTACATGGTTAGGTATTACCCAGAAATCTGCATGGCACTTGAACCATCGTATTCGCCAAATGCTGACAAATAGTGCCTCTGAATTACTGACAGGAATTTGTGAGGTTGACGAAACCTATGTTGGCGGCAAAGAATCCAATAAACATCTTAATAAGCGTTCTGCCAATAAATACAGGAATGATAGTAAAACAATGGTCTTCGGTGCTGTTGAACGTGGAGGAAAGGTTAAAACCAAAGTTATTCCTCAGACAAACATCGAGAACATTACCAACAGTATTCAGGAGTTTATTGCCCCTGACAGTATTATGGTATCCGACGAACACCATGCTTACAATAGGGTTAAACACCTTTACGAACATAAAACAGTGAATCACGGGCGTAAAGAATACGTTCGCCAGGATGTAATATTAGTTCATACCAATAATATTGAAGGATACTGGAACATTCTCAAAAAACAGATCAACGGTATTCACCACTTCGTAAGCCCCAAACATTTGCAGCGTTACTGTGACGAATCTGCATTCAGGTTCAACAGCCGCGAAATTCAACAGGACGAACGTTTTGCAAACGCTATTTCAAACTGTGAGGGTAGACTTCAATACAAAGAACTTACCAATGGATAATAGTAAATATTTGAAGGATATGGGCAACAAGATTAAAGCGGCTCGAAAGGCACGTAAAATTGGTCTACCAACCTTGAGTAAGCAGTGTAATGTGGATATGTCAAACCTTTGGTTTATTGAAAACGGGGAAAGTAACATCCACATCTTAACCCTGAAAAGCATTGCAGACGTGTTCGGTATGGATGTAAAGGAATTTTTGTAGGTTTGCGTATGGCTAAGAATCAAAAGAAGCCGGAAGAGGCTATAAAACTGTTTGAAGGTATCATCAAAGCCTCGGTTAAAGATAACCCGAAGCCTAATCCCAAGAAAACCCAAAAGAAAAAATGAAAAGATTCAAATTACTTTGGAATGGCAAGCCATTTAATGCAGAGGATGTTGAAAACGATTTAAGGTTTTCTGTTATCGAAGCAGCGATAGACCATATTCAGGAAGTAGTTGAAGGATTTGAATCTGAACTCACAGAATGTGGTGGAATTGTATCGTTAGATATTAATAAAGAATTCAATGGCCTTATTATGAATTTCAAGGATGTTCCAGAAGGGCTACAAGAATCTATTCAGGAGGCTCTTGCACAAGACGAAAACGACGATTCTTAATCCTTTTTAAAATTGAAGTGATTTCTTTTGACAATTCAGAAACTCTCTCCCAATCTTTTATAGATTCGTCAAGTCCATCTATCTTTACTTTCAAAACTTTTTTTTTCATATCACTTTTGGTCTAACAGGTATATAATTACCGTTCAAGCCAAAAGTGGAAAAGCTATTTGTAACCTAATTATGATTTAAGCTGCCAGATACTCAATTCAACTTAAAATGAATCCTAACCGATTCAAACCAGGGATGTTATTCATCAGAACAAATACCGGGCTTCGGCGCGGCCGATGTGGATGATGCGGCTTTCGGACAGGTGGCGGCCTTCGTAACTGAAAACAAGTTGGACCGCACGGGTGGCTTTCATGCGCACGTCGGCATTCCAGCGGAAATTGGTGCCTGCCTTGAATCCCTGCAGTAGCTCGAAGGCCAGGGGTGTATTCAACGGTCCGTTGTAACTGGCCTGAAGGGTACTGAAACGGACATCGGCCTGACCGCCACGGCCCAGACTGCGGGTGATCTGAATGGCTGTTTCGTTCAGCAGGGCCAGTTTTACCGACGAGGCACTGAAACTCTGCTGAACCTTGTGGCTGAGGTTGATGCGGCTACGGCTGCCCGATTGCCATGTGATAACCGGCTCGGTCTGCCAGGCACTGTATTTGAAATCGTTGGCCGGCTGTATCTCAGAAGCATACCGGCTGCGCAACCACTCTCCACTCCAGCGCAATTGCCAGCTGCGGCCAAATTCTGTGCGCGCAAAGGCTGTATGCCTCCATTGGTGCCTGCGGTCGAAACCACTGGTAAAAAACACCTTGCTGCTGCGCGCCAATGTGGTGTATTGAATCAGCCATTTGCCTGATGGGGATTCCCATTCGGCCTGATTCCGGAACAACCCGTTGGCAGACAGGATATCGGCAGACTGGTTTGCATACAAAAACGGGAAATAGCGTTTTGCTGTAGCTCCGGCCACTGATTTTCCGGAATAGTTCCATGACGTGCGGGACTGGAATGTGCCTTTGGCATTGCGGTTTGGCCTCCAGTGCAGGTTGCCGCTGTAATCCACGCCCTGTGAACGGATGTAGGTGCCGGTGGGTACCAGAAGCCGCACAAACCGGGCCTGATCCCGGAACCGGGCCTCCTGAAACTCGCTGGTCTCCTGCAAACCATTGCCGTTGAAATCAATCCAGGTGAAATAACCCTGTCCGGCAGGTACTTCAAAATAGGAATATTGCTTTTGCGCTTCGCGACCCGAAAGGGTTTGATAAAAAATGTTGCCGTCCAGTCGGCGCAATACTTTGCGAAAACTGTATTCTGCGCGTGAAGCCAGATGGTTTTCTGTGCGGTATAGATGCTGAAAGAGGGTATCCAGCAGTTCCATATTGCGGTAACTGAGGCCCAGTTTCAGCACATTGCCTTTGCGGTCGGGCAGACTCAGATCGGTGACAGCATTCCAAACCGCATTGGCAGGTTTCAGCATCTGCAGTTCGGGGGCGGAGGTAACGCGCTGGTTCAGCAGCAGATTCCAGGACAAGCGCCCTGCCTGAATGCGGGATTGGGTGCCCCATTCCGTAAATCCGTAGGAAGCAGTGCCATATTTCAGAATCAATAAATCATAGATGCTCTTTTCTGTTTGGGCATAGAGTTTCACCTGAGACTTTTTCCCTTCATAACCGGTTTCTGCCAGATAGCGGTTGAAACGGTTGTTGCTGGCTTCATTGCTGCTCCACAACGCGGAAGGAGCAAAAAACCAGCCCTTGTTTGAAAGGCGGAAACCCACACCCCCCGTGCGCGACCAATCGTTGTTCAACCGGCGTGCCCCCCAGTTTGCCCGAACGGTAAGGTGTCTGCCGGAAATCTCAGTATTGTGCAGGACGTATCCGGCACCGGCGGGGTTGGAGCCGCCTGCAGGATTGCCCAGTTCCGGGCTCCAGATGCGGCCAAACTCCACATCGCGGTAGCGTTCTATGCTGGTGAAACGGGTGCTGGTATATTCACATTCCACGCTGTTTTTCCATTGCCAGGTGCGGGCTGAATCCCGCTTATGTACAAGGCTCACATGACTCCAGTTCAGACCCGCAGCCAGCCCGTTGTTGTCATTGTCGCCTATGCCGGAAAAGCGGTTTTTGTCCTGCCTGGAACCGGCAATATTCACTTTGATCCGGTTTTGCCTGCTGTAATTGAGTTCCAGCCCTGTTTCTGCCATGGTTACAGAGCCCGGGGGCTGCAGAAACAACAAGGGTTCATAATCTCCGGCAGCGGGCCCGGTGTAGCGAAACACTTTGCCGTTGGCCAGTGAGGGTTGAATGACATATTGCCCCTGCCCTGCCCCTACATAGGTGAATGCCACCTGATAATACTGTTGTCCTGTATCCGGAGCAGCTGCAAAGCGGTAAAAAACCAGGGAAGCCGAATCGATGCGGATGTAGTTGGGTCTTGAAGTGTTGAATGCACCCGGTTTTCCTGTGCCAGACATCACCGCCAGGGCAGGATTGTCTCCCGCCAGTTCCAGAATTTGTTTGGCATCCAGTCCGCGGGTGGAGTCGTACAGATTCAGGTTTTGCTGAATGGGTTGGGTTTTGGCATCCTGTTCGGTATACACATTGGCAAATGCCGTCCACTTCTTTTTTTGCAGCACAGCATGGGAGGCGGCAACCACACGGGTATACTGCCTGTCGGAATACTGGAATTCAACCACAATGCGGCTGAAGGCGTTGATGAGATGCCGGGGGGTGAAGGTAATTTCGCCCAGGTTGTAATCCATCACATAATCGGACTGCAGTCCGCGTTCCATGCGTTTACCGTCCAGGTATACCACCTCGGTGCCTGAGACCACAATCACAAATTGTTCACCTCTTGCACCGGAGAGGCGGTAGGGCCCCTGCATCCCTTCCAGTCCCTGAATTTCATTGCGTGCAAACCGGCCCCTTGCCAGCGCTGCTGAACCTTCGAGGTCCAGGATGGCTTTGCTTTTCAGGGTATCCCGGTAATGCAGCTGCAGTCCCCGGTTTTTTTTGCTGTAGCGTGTAAACCTCGACACAGAAGGACTGATAAACGGATAATCACCCAGCATAACATAGAGGCGCGGCGTATACATTTTCACATAAATGCGGTCGAAATCCTGCAGGGCACTGGTGGTGCCATCGGGCTGAAAGGGATACTCCTGATCTGTGAGGGCAGCCTCTACACCCAGACCCGGGCTCACCTGCCCATTCATGCGCAGGTTAAGGCTGGAATTGATGGTAAGGTCCTGTGCGTTGCCGAAGGAAAGGCCGCGCAGCAATACCCCGTCGGTGTTCAGCGGGTCGGCGGGGTTTGTGGTTTCAGTGCCGGAATTGAACTCCGGCATTTCCGGGGCTTTTGTGCTGTAAGTGATGTAGGGTTGCCGGTTTGCCCGGGACATGGTAATCCACTTTGGCATGGAAATCCACCGTATTTCCAGTGTATGGCCACGGAACGAACCGGTAAGCCGGATATGTGCCAATCCCGGCAGCAGGGTAAAATGTTTGCCTGCGGAAAGAACGGTTTCCCCGTCCGTAACCCGGAGGGTGGATGGGACCACACCTGCCGAATCCAGATACAGTGTATCTGCAACCACCAGAACACGCATGAAACTCTGTACCGGGAGTTTTTGTGCACTGGCCGTGTTGAACAGCCATAGCAGCAGAAAAAGCATGATATGGTTTCCCGGCCTGAAACGCATAGGCAATTACAAAACCCGGTTTACTGGCAATGTGACGAAGAAAGTGGCCCCCTCTCCTTCTGTGCTGGTAAAGTCGATGGTGCCACCAAACTGCTCGGCCATTTTGCGTGAGATGGCCAGCCCCAGTCCCATCCCGCTGTTTTTGGTGCTGAAATTCGGACTGAAGATTTTGTCTCTGAGTTCGGCGGGGATGCCCTTGCCGTTGTCGCGGAAATAGATCACAATCCTGCGGGAATCGCAGGTGGTGTCCACCTTTACCTGGCCCTGCCTGTCGGGCGGGATGGCCTGTGCCGCGTTCTTGAGGATATTGGTAAAAATGCGTCCCAGATGGTGGGGATCGGCCTCCACTTCTATGCGTGAAGCAGGGGGACTGTAATCCACTTTCAGGGATGCATCGCGGCCGAACAGGGTTACCACCTGTTCCAGCACATCGTTCACAATTACAGGCTCCGGGCGCGCATCCGGCATTTTGGCAAAGGCACTGAATTCTTCGGCCATTTTGCTGAGTGAATCAATCTGATTGATGAGCAACTCACTGGTTTTGCGGAATTTTTCTTCCAGATTTTCGTCTTTGCGCTGTATGGCGAACTGCAAATGCTGCAGAGACAATTTCATGGGTGTAAGCGGATTTTTAATTTCATGTGCCACCTGCTTGGCCATTTCGCGCCATGCTCCCTGCCTTTCACTTTCTGCCAGCTTATTTGAACTCGCCTCCAGTTCATTGATCATGTGATTGTACTCGGCAATGAGCAAACCAATTTCATCGTTGTGCTGCCATGCAATGGGTTGGTTGCGGGTTCCCAGTTTTACAAGGGCCATTTGCCTGCGTATGAGGTTTAACGGCTCGGTGATGCGGTGTGCCATGATATAGGCCACAATGGCTGCCAGGGCAAAAACAAGGGCAAATAAATTAATAATGGTTACTGCATAATTGGATATTTCCCGGTACAAATCCTTGCGGTTTGAAAAATAGGGAAGATTGAGGTATCCCTTGATGTTCAGGTCATTGTCGAACAAGGTATAATAGGCGGAAATGTATTGCAGATTTCCTATTTTTTCGTCTCTGATAAATCCCGAAATTCCTTTGCCGGTAAAATCTGCATAGGCCGCAGGATTCATGAGATTCCCCACAATATCCTGCTCATAAATGCGGTCGTTACTGCTCACCATCAGCCTTCCGTCTGCATTGTAAATATTGATATCTGTGCTGTAATAATTGCTCAGATCATAAATCAAACCATTTTGATTTTTATTGAACAAAGCATCCAGATTGGCTTGAGTACTGATTGAATTTGCAATTTCATTGGTTTTGTTCCACAGGAATTCCCGCTGCCGCGCCCCATAACTGCTTCTGAAATAATTGATGGTTACAAACAGCACAACAATAAACGTAGCGAATACGACCAGCGTAACGTACAACTGCAGTTTACTACTGAGAAAAAGGTCACTCTGATTCATCAGCGGCAGGCGCGCACGCAGGCTCCGCATGAGCTTGGCACGGCTTGAATTCCCCTGACCCACAGACAAAACCAGATGCTGCAGAAGGATAAATAAATAATAAACAAGTGCTACAAATAAACTGCCCAACCCCAGAATGGTAAATCCGGTAAGTGCCTGCAGAAAACTCACTTTGGGCTTACTGATGACAATTACATTGCCCAGGTCGTCGCTGTAACTGAAATGCGAAAATCCGCTGATGGACTGCAATGCCGGCCCTGCTGTAAATACAGAGGTGTTTGGGTAATTGTACTGCCCGAATCTGCGGTACAGGCGATTGCGGTTATAGATGGCGTAACTGTACTGATTTTCGATAAACAGGGATTCCAGCGGACTTTTGTTAAACACATCGGAAAGACGACCCTGAGTGGCAGACATGCGTGGCTTGATGAGCACAAAATAGACGCCGTACCAATCCCGTCCGTCGCCCACCATAAACCGGCCCAGGTAACTTCCTTTGAGTTTGCGTTCGTTTACCACCGAAAAATGCGTGGTCAGCGGCTTGCAAACATCACTTGCAAAAAGGGATTGTATGGTGGGATAATCAAATGCATTTTCTTCGCGATACCCTTTTCCCTCCATGTTGTAATCGAACACATGTATTTCGAAATCCTCCGAATATTCGGTAAAATATAACTGCCGCAAACGTTTTTCGAACATGCTTTTAGACTCATCCCTGCATGTATAGTAATCGAGAATTCCCTTGTCCTGCAGCAGTTGTGTTTCTGTTTTGTTTAATAAATTGTAGGGCTCTTTTTCATTTTGCAACAGGATTTTTGCAGCAAGTATTTCCCGCAATTCATATTCTTTCTGATTGACCTGTCTGTTGAATACGATACCCACAACCAGACAGGGTAGCAGCAACCGGAGTGCAATGCGCACGGCGGCCCTGCGGTTCTGGCTTACAAGCTCGTACCCGTAAATTCCCCCCAGCAATAGCAGAACCAGGGTTGCATGAAAATATTCTCCGCGGGAAACGGGCAGGGCCAGCAGCAGCAACATAAAAATGGCAGCCAGAAAACGTCTCGTATTTCGCGTATATCCTGCTTCGAGACTTTGCTGCAATTTAAGCAGGAAAAAAAGCACGCCGAAACCCAGAATGACACCCAGTAAACCCAGCAATGTAAATCCATTGATGAGGTGAATTTCATGAAAATCGAAATTGATGGTACTGTCGGTTACCAGATGGCCGCACTCCTGAATGAGGAACAATGAATATGCAAACAGAATTGCCGTGGAAATAAGCCACAACAAACGGCGCATCCACAATTTGAGATTTACCTGATACCGGGCAACCCAGCGTTGCAAGAAATAGGTTCCGAAAGCCGACAAAACTGCATTGAATAACAATACGCCCAAATTGGGAAAATACCAGCTGCTGGCATACACTTCAGAAGCGAAAAGGCTGGTTTCTTTCAGGTTCCACAGTGTTTTGTTGTGAAAAAACAAAATCTCGGTGCAGGCCCAAAGCAGCAGTACCAACAGCGGGCCGAGATACCAGACCGCGCGCGACTGGAAATACCGCATCAATCCCAAACTGAGAAGTGCCAGACCAAGAATCACAAGAATATCAAAACCCACACCGGGGCGGAACTCATCGATAACCAGATAAAAGGGTGGCAGACCATCTACCTCTATGCGTGCACTATGTTCCAGCGGATTTACGGCGAGGGAAAATTTGTTGGATTTTTCTTCCGTAATGATGTTGGTTCCCAGGTATTTGAATTCGGGATTTTTAATCAAATCCCGGGCGAACAGATAATCGAGTGTATCTGTATGTATGGTCCATACTGCCAGATACCGGGAGTAGTGTTTTTGTATTTCCACACCGGTTTTGCCGGAGGGTTGCAGGTTATAACTATTGGTGGTCCAGTAAACGGGAACACCCTGTCTGAAAAGAAAAGTTTCTATATTCTCTTTTCGCAGGGTTTTTATGGCTCTGTTTCCGGAATCCATGCCCGGAATGCCGGTTAATTCCGGAGCCTGTTCATTGATAACCTTTCTGGCTTCTGCCAGTGTGCGGGTAAGCCTTTGTGCCTCGTCCTGCAGGGCGATGTCGGGTCCCAGGTTCTGGTTGCGCACCAGCATAATCTGACCGGTAAGGATGACCAGAAAACCTGCTGCAATCCAGGCCAGTCCTGTTTGCCTGAACCAACTCATTCCGTTAGAAATATTTCCCTTCCTTCAGATATCCGTTCACATAATCTGTGACCGCATTTTCAAGTGTGGAGAAACCTGCGGAGTAGCCGGTTTGCTGCACACGCTGCATATCTGCGCAGGTATAATACTGGTATTTGTCGCGAATGTCTTCGGGAATGTCCACAAAGTCGATGGCCGGAGGCAGTTGCAGGGCACTGAAAACCGCGTGTGTGAGGTCGAGGAAGCTGCGGGCCACTCCGGTACCCAGGTTGTACAATCCGCTGTTCTTACGGTTTTCCATAAACCACAGGAGTACGTTTAACACATCTTTTACATAAATAAAATCGCGCTGCTGCATGCCGTCTGCTATGCCGGGGCGGTGGCTGCGGAACAATTTCACCCGCCCGGTTTGCTGAATTTGCTTGCAGGCATGCAGAACCACACTTGCCATCCGGTGTTTGTGATATTCGTTGGGACCAAACACGTTGAAAAACTTGAAACCGGCCCAGAATGGAGGTGCGGTTGGCTGCCCCAACGCCCACAGATCGAAATGGTGTTTGCTCCAGCCATAGGGATTTAACGGTTGCAGTTTCGCCAAATTGTCCGGGTTATCAGAAAATCCATATTCCCCGTTGCCATACGTTGCCGCAGACGAAGCATAAATAAGGGGGATGGAATGCGCTGTGCACAACTGCCACATGCGCTGTGAGTAATGAACATTCAGATGATTGAGCACAGACTCATCAAACTCTGCGGTATCTGTGCGGGCGCCGATATGGAAAATAAATTGAATTTCTGTGGCGTGGCGGGTGGCCCATTCGAAAAATTGCTCCCTTTCTACGCGTTCCACGCCGTTTTTGCCCCGGAGGTTCAGGTTCTTATCCTGATTTGAGAAATCATCAACAGCCACCAGGTTGCCATAACCCTGTTGTTGCAGGCCGGCCAGCAAGGCAGATCCAATAAATCCGGCTGCGCCGGTTACCACAATCATACTGCTTCAAAATTAACCCAGATTATGCATTATGAATGCATAATCTGCCAGAAGGCCGGTGAAATCTGCGATTTATCGGGGTTAACCCGGATCCTCCCACTCCAGCCATACCTCTGTACAACAGATAGCCAGCCTGCCATTGCTTAATCCGGATGAAGAAAAATACAGTTGAAAAGGGCTGAATCCCTCAGGTACACCCGCAGAATGGTGGTATAATTGCAGGGATGATACGCATTCCCAAACGACACCGACTCACCCTGTTCATCCTGCTGGCCATGGTTTTGGGCGTAGCTGTGGGGGAATGGGTACACCAGACAGCCGGAGCAAAAGAACTGAAAGAATTTGCTGGTCAGATCAAATTACTCACCACCATTTTTATGCGGCTGGTACAGATGATTATTGCCCCATTGGTCTTTTTTACCCTTGTAGCGGGCATAGCCAAAATGGGCGACTTGCGTGCGGTGGGCAGAATTGGAGGCAAAAGCATGCTCTGGTTTGTAAGTGCCAGCCTGGTGAGTTTGCTGCTGGGCATGGTATTGGTCAACTTTTTTCAGCCCGGGGTGGGTGTTTCGCTGGCAGATATTGACAGCAGCTCGGCCAAAGAGGTCCTGGATAAAACCCAGCATTTGGGTCTGGCCAAATTCATCGAACATGTTTTTCCCAAATCCATCACAGAGGCTATGGCAAACAACGAAGTATTGCAGGTGGTGGTTTTCTCCCTGTTTTTTGGCATTGCCCTTACCGCCTTTGGAGAAAAAGGCAAACCTGTGGTTCAGTTGTTTGATCTGGTTGGACATGTGATACTCAAAATGGTGGGCTACATCATGCAGATTGCCCCATTGGGGGTATTCGGCGCCATGGCCTCGGTGATCGCACTGAAAGGCGTTGGCGTTTTAAAAGTGTACCTGTATTACATAGGCACGTTTTATGTAGGATTGGCCCTGCTCTGGATTATCCTGCTGGCAGTGGGGTATCTGATATTGAGACAACGGCTGAAAACCATGCTGGGCCGTATATTGAACCCTCTGGTCATTGCCTTCAGCACCACCAGCAGTGAGGCGGTATTCCCCAAACTCACGGAAGAGATGGAACGATTTGGCTGCAGACCGAATATTGTCTCCTTTGTCCTTCCGCTGGGCTATAGTTTCAACCTGGACGGGAGCATGATGTATATGACCTTCGCCAGCATCTTTCTGGCTCAGGCATACGGGGTTCACCTCGATTTTCAGACCCAGCTGGGTATGTTGTTCATGCTCATGCTTACAAGCAAGGGTATTGCGGGGGTGCCAAGGGCCAGTCTGGTGGTGGTAACGGCTACCTGTGCTGTTTTTATGCCAACCATACCAGCGGAGGCCATAGCACTGATATTGCCTGTAGACCATTTCTGCGATATGGGCCGCAGCATGACCAATGTACTGGGCAACGCCCTGGCCACCAGTGCGGTGAGCAAATGGGAAGGTGCGCTGGAACATGTGCCACATACCAAACCCGAGTGATGCATCCCGGAGAACTGGAACTGCAGACGCCAGACGCGGCCATGCTGCAAAAAACGCAGCAACAGTTGGAAAAAGATCTGGGGATTGCCGGATTCGCTTTTCGCGAAACGGGATACCCTGATTTACCAGCCATGGTACTTGAAATTCAGGCTTTTCTGGAGAAACAGCAAACGGGGAATGCGGCCGCTTTGATGCGCATCATCAACCGCGTGGATTTGAGTGAAAGCCAGTACCGGAAGGTAAAATCCATGCCGGGGGACTGGATAGAGAATCTGGCAAAAGCCATTGTGCTGCGGGTGTTTCAAAAGGTCCTCATCCGGAAAAATTTCGGAGGCGGGTGAGCAAATGCAATTCCGGGAGGCAATCAATTTTCTGTCGTCCGCCGCTTACCTTTTTTCCAAATCATGTATCATTGTAAACGCATGAAACGCATATTCCAATGCCTGACGGGTCTGTTACTGACTGCGACTGGTGTGCAACAGGCCCGTGCCGGTTCCATACTGAGCCGGCGGGATACCAGCCTGAAAGGGCATATTTTTTACATGGGTGTGGGGATTACACAAGCCTGTTTCGATGGCCGTGGCATGGGAATGGACTCGGCATTTGTCACCCCTCTTTTTCAGTCAGACCTGGATGTCATCAACCTGAGCCGTATGAGCCGGGATCAATGGAATGCCAGACCGGAACACATCAGTGCACTGATGAACCCGGTGCACAATTCCCAGTTGCTGGACAGCATTCAAAAACTCATACGCAGTATGGGCAATGAAGATATTTTCATTTTTCACTACTCCGGCATTTCTGTACCCGTAGAAACCGACACCAATACACACGCAGAAGAAATACGCTTTTACCTCTCCATGGAGCCCGGGCAAACCAGTGAGTACTTCACCCTCTCAGACCTGAAACTATGGCTGGATTTGATGCCCGCCCGCAGGCAGCTTATTTTTCTGGATGCCGGTAAAACGGAACATCTGAAGGAGGAAATGATTGCCCGGCTCACGGAAAATAACTTTGAAAAAGCACTGGCCGAAAACCGCAACCGCATTTTTCTGAGCAACATGGGGTATGGCATGGAAACCCGCGGACAGGGCGGTGCACTCACCCTTTCCCTGGCATCCGTGGCCACACAACTGGGCCGTACCGATTTCTGGAACTATATGTTCGACGAGGAATCGCAGCCCAACAACCTGCCGTTTTTACTACAGCAGAAGCTGGATTCCATGGCGCATGGCTCCCTGTTGAATTACATCCGTGAAAAGGACATTTTTGAAATTCTGCAGAATTACCTGAAACACAATGCAGGCGAAAAAGGGGAAGAAATGCGGGGAGACCCTGTTCCTCTGATCAAACCGGGAGGATTGATGGACGGGTTGCAAAAACCAAAGAAATACGCCCTGGTGGTGGGCATGAATGATTACCAGTACACCACAGACCTGAACAACCCCATTGCCGATGCAGAAGCCCTGGGTAAAGTGCTGACTGAAAAATACGGGTATGAAGCAAAGCTGCTGCGGAACAGCACAAGTGCCGGTTTTATGCAGGCACTGCTGTACTTCCTGGATACAGTGCAGTACCATGAACACGACCAGTTTCTGCTCTATGTGGCCGGTCATGGAAATTATTACCCCCGCATGAAAACAGGTGTCATTCAATTTACCGATGCCAAACCTCTGGCACAGAATCCGGAAATGATCCATTATCAGAGTTATGTGAACCTGGTAAACCTTTTGAACAATCTGCCCATAAAAAATGTACTGGTAGTGCTGGATGTATGCTTCGGAGGAACCATCAGTGTGGGTACCGAGCAGGAACAGGATGTAAATGCCTGCGGTGATCCGGAAAAGGCAGAATTGTTAAAATCCATACTGAACGGAAACGGTCAGAAGCAGGCCGCTGCCCAACTGAATTGCGCCAACCGGTATTACCTCACCAGCGGCGGAAAAGAGTATGTGCCGGATGGCACACCCGGAGCCCACTCTCCTTTTTCCGCCCAACTGATTCAATGCCTGAACATCAATACCGATCCGGTGCTGGAAATTTCGGAAATTGTAAAGCAGGTGCGCAAAGGCATCAATGACTACAATGCCAAATACCAGAAGAATGTTCCGGTTCCCAACAGCGGAAAATTCGGAGTCAACAGCACTCAAACCGAATATGTTTTGTACAGGTGAGTTCCGGAGGAGTTGTTTCCAAATGATACCGCGGCACAATTATTGATTCCCAATACGCAATGAAATACCTTTTGCTTTTGATTTTTGTTGGATTCTGCTCCTCATTGTCGGCCTCTGCCCCGGCAGATACAGTGCTTACCGGAAAATGGCAGGTAACCAATCAGGAAGAAAGCAGTCTGTTTTTTTTCAACCCGGATGGATATGCCGGCATGGTCTATGAATCGGATACCATCGGTGGCAAGGAATATGACATAGAAGGGGTAAAATACGCCATGAAATACAAGGTAAATTACAAGACAAAGCCCATGCAGATGGACCTGCTGATTTATAAAAAAGCGACCATGCAACTGGTGAACACCATGCCGGCTATTTTTGAGTTTTTGCCAACGGGTGGCATGAAACTGATGATAAACTACAGCGAGAACAAACGACCCGCATTTTTCATGCAGGAATCTACCCTGTTGCTGGACCGGGCAAAATAGAAACAGCATCCGGTTTGCGTAATTGGGCCGTTTACCGGAAATTTGCACAAAATGGAATTAAAGGATATTGTATCTGTAGCCGGTGAACCCGGATTACACCATGTAAAAGGCCGCAACAAAAATGGTCTGATTGTAGAGACCATAGGAACCGGCAGAAAGTTCAGCACCACACCCAGACACCGCGTAAGTGTGCTGTCTGACATCGCAATATTTACAGAAGAGGGAGAAGCCAAATTGTGGCAGGTGCTGAAAAGCCTGAAAGCCCACGAAGATGCTGGCAATGCCATTCCCGACGGGAAAGCAGACGCCGATGCACTGCGCGCAGGATTGGAAGCGGTGCTTCCTGACTACAGCAGGGAAAAGGTATACCCCGGTGATATGAAAAAACTCTTTGGCTGGTACCAGATGTTGAAATCCTCGCTGGATTTTGACAAACTCGGTGCAGAAGAGACCGAAGAAACGGACGAACCGGAATCAGGTGCCGAGAAACCCACCCGGAATGCGGCACAGGACAAGGCAGCACCCAAAAAGGTAAAGACCAGTGCACCGAAACCGGTGGGTGGCGTAAAGGCCAAAACCACCACGCCCCGCAAAATGGGTTCCTGACACCCTTTTCTTTTCAAACCTTATTCAACGCACACACCTTATCCAAGGTGAAATTTCACAACTATGCCCAGACATTTTATTCCTGAACAATTAACGATAGAAACACGCGAAGACGTCATCTCTTGGTATGAATCACTTGCAAACCGCGAGATTCAAAATGAAGCCGGATACCGGCAGTTCCTTGCCGATGTGAGTGAACTTGAAAGTGCGGTGAGTGAAGACCTGGCCTGGCGGTATATACGCATGACCTGCGATACCACCGACAAAGAACGGGAAAAGGCTTATCTCTTTTTTGTGCAGGAGATACAACCGCATCTGGCGCCGCTGGAAGACAAAATCAACAACAAAATTGTAAAATCTCCATTTGCAGCGGATGTTGAAAAAGACGAAGCTTACCGCATTTATCTGCGGGGCTTGCGCGGTGCCGTTGAGATTTTCCGGGAGGAAAACGTGCCACTTCAGGCAGAACTGGCCTCTATGGCTCAGGAATACGCTGCAATACAAGGGGCAATGAGCATAGAGCATGATGGAAAAACCATCACCATGCAGCAGGCCGGCAATTATCTCATGGACACAGACCGTGCCGTGCGTGAAGTGGTTTGGAAAAAAATGTTCGAACGCCGGAATGCCGATGTTGCCAAACTGGAAACCTTGTTTGATGCTATGGTTCAAAAGCGGCATCAGGTGGCACTGAATGCAGGTTTCAGCAATTTCCGCGACTACATGTTCAAAGCACTGGGCCGGTATGATTATACGGTGCAGGATTGTCTGGATTTTCACCAATCTGTTGAGACTTGTGTGGTTCCCTTGCTGAGGAAACTGACAGAATCCCGCAGAACCAAATTGGGACTGGACAAGCTGCGGCCCTGGGACCTGGCAGTAGATGCGGAAGGCCGGGCCCCGCTGAAACCCTTTAGCGATGGTGCCGATTTGCTGGAGAAATCGCTGGTTTGCCTGCAAAAGACAGATCCGTTTTTTGCTGAATGTCTGCAAACCATGAAAAAAGACAATCTGCTGGATTTGGAAAGCAGAATCGGGAAAGCACCGGGAGGGTACAATTACCCGCTGGCAGAAACCAACAAACCCTTTATTTTTATGAATGCCAGTGGCAATCTGCGCGACGTGGAAACACTGGTGCATGAAGCCGGCCATGCCGTGCATAGTTTTCTGATGGCACCACTGGAGCTGAATGCCTTTAAAAATACCCCAAGCGAAGTGGCCGAACTCGCAAGCATGAGCATGGAATTGCTTACCATGGATGCATGGGATGCTTACCTTCCCGACGCAACAGACTTAAACCGGGCGAAACGTGAACAATTGGAAGGAATACTGGCAACCCTGCCCTGGATTGCCCAGGTTGACGCTTTTCAACACTGGATATACACAAATCCGGAACATACGGCAGCGGAACGGGCGGCTAAGTGGCTGGAATTGCAAGGAAGGTTTGGCCCGGGAGAAGTTGACTATTCCGGCTGTGAGGATGCCCTGAAATACAGTTGGCACAAACAATTGCACATTTTTGAAATTCCCTTCTACTACATAGAATACGGATTTGCCCAATTGGGGGCATTGGGTGTGTGGATGAGCTATTGCAACGATGCAGGAAAAGCACTTGGTGACTATAAGAAGGCCCTGAAACTGGGCTATACCCGCACTATACCGGAAATGTACACAGCTGCTGGTCCCGGATTCGATTTCTCCGAAGGAAATATCAAGAATCTGTTTCGACATCTGGATAGCTATCTGCAACGAATGAATTAGAAGTTTTGGCGGTGCCGGTATTAAAAAGGCTGACGCACCCTGCGGTTGTAATACCGTTTGTGGTGTTTGTACTGGCCAGAGTTGCTGCAGCTTTCATTGCTCTGGAGGGAAACTGCCAGGCAGGGTTTACTCCAGACTGCTGGATGCGTGCCGACAGCGGACTCTATCTGCGCATTGCACAACATGGGCATACCTTGTTTCCATGGGAGGGACATGCCGGAATGTGGCAGGGGACTGCCGGATGGGCGCCACTGTATCCGTTGTTTATTGCCGTTCTCACTGCTTTGCTGAAAACAGACCCTGCAATGACAGCACTCTGGCTGAGCTGGATTTTCCAAATGGCATATTTGCTCGTAGTCGCCCGGTTGTGGGAAGTAAACAACTTTCAGTTGCGGCACTGGCTGGGAATTAGCATCGCTGCATTTGCCCCGGGGAGTATTTACCTGCACGCCCTTTTCCCTGTATCGCTGGCATGTTTTCTCCTTGCACTGGTGATGCTGCAATTGCGACGCGAAAAGTACTTATCAGCCGGTGTGTTTTCATGTCTGGCTGTATTGTCTTACGGAATCGGTTTTTTTCTCCTGGCGGTATTGGGCATGGAAGCATTTCGCCGCTGGATGGCAGAGAAAAAACTGCCCTGGTATTTTCTGCTGAAAACGCTGATCCCGGCTCTGGCAGGATTGTTTCTCTGGTTTGGCTATGACCAGTGGGTCACAGGCCACTGGAATGCCCTGTTTTTGATTCAAAGCAAATACGGACATGGAATACAGAGTCCGCTGAAAATGCTGGGGATACGATGGCAGCATCTCATTTCGGAGCCATTTTCACTGTCAAGCTGGATTGAAATCCAGAACCTGACAATGACCGCTTACGTGCTTATTTCCTTGTTTATAAGCTGGAAAGAAAGAAACCGGCCCTTTGTGCTTTTTGAGGGGATGTGGATGTTATTCTATTGGTTTCTGCCGCTGTCTGCCAGCACGGATGTGGCTTTGTACCGCAACAGTGCCATGTTGGGACCAGCGCATGCCATGCACAGAAAACGGGCTGCTGCCATGCTGGGTCTCATGCTGGTGGTCTTTATAGTGCTGTGGTACCCGCTGGGTAAACTGTTTATATACAGTTTGTTAAATTGAACTTTTGCAAAAAACACAAAGGGCCTCCTGAGGCCCTTTGTAAAACGATGGATTGAATGCTGTTCTGAATGCTGGAAGCAGGAATTATAAATTTCCCCGGATTTCCTGTTCACGTTCAATGCTTTCAAACAAGGCTTTGAAATTGCCTTTGCCAAAACTTTTGGCACCCTTACGCTGGATGATTTCATAAAACAAAGTGGGGCGGTCTTCTACAGGTTTGGTAAAAATCTGCAAGAGGTAACCCTCGTCATCGCGGTCTATCAGGATATTCAGTTTTTTCAGGTCTTCGAGATTCTCGTCAATCTGCCCTACCCTGTCCAAAACTTCGTCATAATAGGAATCGGGCACATACAGAAAATCCACACCACGGCGGCGCAATTCGCCCACGGTGGCAAGTATATCGTAGGTTTCCAGCGCCACGTGCTGACAGCCCGGGCCATGATAGAATTCGATATACTCTTCTATCTGTGATTTTTTGCGTCCGTTTGCAGGTTCGTTGATAGGGAATTTCACATAGCCGTTGCCATTGCTCACAACCTTGCTCATGAGTGCGCTGTACTCAGTGGAAATGTCTTTATCGTCGAAAGTGAGCAGGAGTTTGAATCCCATCACATCTTCATAGAATTTCACCCAGGTGTTCATTTCACCCAGTTCCACATTGCCCACACAGTGGTCAACATGTTTGATCCCTACGGGTTCCACTTCCATGGCATTTTCCACGGCTTTGTAACCAGGTAGAAAGGGACCATTGTAATTGGATCTTTCAACGAAGCGGTGAACGGTATCGCCATAGGTGTGTATGGCGGAAACAACCACCCATCCGTGTTCATCTTCCATGCGTGTGGGATAGGTATGGGGTTTTGCTCCGCGTTTTACGGTTTCTTCAAAGCTTTTGGTGGCGTCATCCACCCACAGGCTCAGAAATTTCACACCGTCGCCATGTTGGTTGCAGTGCTGACTGATTTCTGTGTCTGGGTGCATGCTTGCTGTGAGAACGAGGCGTACTTTGTTCTGCTGAAGCACATAGCTGGCCCGGTCGCGCACTCCGGTTTCAGGACCGGCATAGGCCACAAGTTTGTATCCCCAGGCTTTCTGGTAATAGTATGCGCTTTGTTTGGCATTACCTACAAAGAATTCGATATGGTCAGTGCCATTTAAGGGCAGAAAATCGAGGTCTGTGTCTTGTGAGGTGAGTTCTAGGGTTTCCATTGAAAAAGAAGTTCAAAATAAGCAAATAAACGGGGAAAATGAAAATGTCAGCGCTGAAAGTGTTAAGCGGGATCAACATCGAAGTCTACAACGGTACTTCGCAAACCCTCAGATTTCTGGAGTAACCGGGCCTTGTCCTGCAGAAATTGTTTGATTTTGGGGATATTGTCATGGTCGCGGTCCATTTTCACCAGAATTTGCTGGAGGTGCCAGTTGCGGATACGGGAAACGGAAGGAGCCTGCGGGCCGAGCATTCTTTTGTTCAGGGCCGGGCGCAACAAGTCCCCGTAAATTTCTGCTGCTTTGCGGCAGGTATGCAGGTCTTTGTGTTTCAGCGTAATGCGGATTAGCCGGCTATATGGAGGGTATGCATATTCTTTACGGGATGCCAGTTCCTGTTTGGCCAGTCCATAAAAATCGTCTTCGTAAACAGCCTGAATGACCGGGTGTGAAACCTGTGATGTTTGAATCAACATAGTGCCCTGGAAGCTGCCACGGCCTGCCCTGCCGCGGACCTGATACAATTGCTGAAAAGCCCTTTCTGTTGTTCTGAAATCAGGAATTCCCAGCAGCATATCTGCATCCGGCACAGCCACAAGCCCCACATTGCTGAAATCCAGACCCTTGCTTAGCAGTTGGGTACCCACTAAAATGTCGATTTCTCCATTGGCAAAGCCATTGAGAATTTGCTGAAAATCGCTGCGTTTTTTCAAGCTTTCCTGATCAAGCCGGCTGATGCGCAAATCCGGGAAAATGACCGACAATTCTTCTGCGATACGTTCTGTACCAAAGCCACGCATACTCATGCTGCCGCTACCACAAGCCGGACACTGTACCGGAGGTTCCTGCGTATAACCACAGTATCCGCATTTTTGCTGATTACCGGCTTTATAATAGGTAAGAGTGATATCGCAGTTAATACAATGCGATGTATGTGCACAGAAATCGCAGGTAATGAAGGGCACATATCCTTTGCGGTTCTGATAAACCAGTATCTGTTCCTTTTTATCCAAAGACTGTTGGATGGCTTCGAGCAATGCCAGTGAGAAGACCCCCTTCATGCGGTTTTGCCTTTTGGCTTCGCCAATGTGTACAAGGAGAATTTTGGGAGCCGGAACGGGATTAAACCTCGCATTCAATTCCACTTTATGCCATTTGCCCCGGTTCACCGCCTCCAGTGATTCGTAGGAAGGAGTGGCAGAACCCAGCAGGACCTTGCACTTATGCAGCAATGCCAGTTGCAGGGCCGCATCTCTGGCATGGTAATGTGGGCGTTTTTCGAATTGCTTGAATGAGTTTTCGTGCTCCTCATCAATCACGATGAGTCCCAAATCTGAAAACGGCGCGAATAAAGCCGACCTGGGACCAATGACCAGGTTCAGTTTTCCTGCTTTTATCTTCTCATACAATTCGGTGCGTTCCTGCATGGAATAAAAGTTATGCCACACGGCCATCTCCGTGCCGAAGAACACAGAAAGCCTCTGCACCAGGTGTTCTGTAAGTGCTACTTCGGGAATGAGGTACAGCACCTGCTGACCCGCTTCAAGGGCCTGCCGGATACAATCCATGTAGACAAAGGTTTTTCCACTGCCGGTAACCCCATGCAATAAAACCGGCTTGTGCTCCTGAAAAGCCTGCTGAATTTCTGCAACGCAATTTCGCTGGTCCGGTGTCAGTTCAAAATCTGCAGATCCTGTGCCGGCCGCAATGCGATCCACTTCCCTTTTCTCCCGGATTAGCAGGCCTTTGTTTATCAGGCTCCTGAGGTGAGACCGTTCAATACTTCCACGGGTGCTTAACTCCCGGAATGTGAGCTCTTTTTGTCCAAACCCCAGCAACAACATAGCAGCGTCCGCCTGTTTGGGTGCTCTTTTTTCAAGTTTTTCAAGCGTGTTTCTGGCAAAATCCTCATCCTTCCATTCCGGAACCAGGCGGAAGTATTCCTCCATGCGGGGCTTGAATGTATTGGCCAGTTCTTCCTTAACACTGAGGATTCCGCGCAAGAAGAGTGACTTAATATATTTTACCGCTGACTTCTGCCCTATTGTTCTTGCTGCATCATCTACCGAAATTTCTCTGTGCTTTTGCAATGCGGAAAGAATCAACCATTCTTTTTCATCCAGTTCCAGGGTTTCGGTTTCATCAAATTCCGGATTCAGAACCAGCATGGTTTCGCTTTGAATGCGGTAGCCTGCAGGCAGGGCCGAGGCCATTACTTCACCCAGGTGACACATATAATAAGAGTGAATCCAGTCCCAAAAGGCCAGTTGATGCGGATTTACGAGGATTTCCGTGTCGGGCAATTCGAGCAGATACTGGGCTGCATACTTATCAGGTGGGGTTTCGGTGAATGCAGTAATAATTCCACTGTAAATTTTACGTGAACCGAACTGAACAACGACACGCTGACCCATGCGCACCAAATCATTCCATTCATAGGGTACACGGTAGGTATAAGTTCCCTCAATAGGAAGCGGCAGCAATACCTGAGCAAAAAGGGTGAGCCGTTCAGACACAGTCTGGCGAAATTACAATCAATCCCCCGAGGGTGAAAGGAAACCTTAAATGTGTTTGATTTCTACGGTGCTCCAGTGGCAATCGCAAATGAGTTTATTGTCCACACGCTGAAAACCGGTGAGGTCAATATGCTTAATGAGGTGGCTGTTGCCATGTATGCGAAAATACAATTCCTGAAAATCACTGACTCTGTGTTCCTCCAGATTGAAACCCAGATTTTTCAAATCCTCAATTACCCGTTTCACCGGTTCACATCCCGGTAAATGCTCATGTTCAGAATGGTCCATCACTTCACCTTTGCTCAAAATCAAATCTTTAACTTTATCCAGTACAGCGTTATTTTTTAAAATTATTTTCATATAATGAACTGACTGGAATCTTATGCAAAGCAACAAACCAAATTAAACTTGTACAACCGATATTAGTCCACAATGTTCCCAAACCCCCTTTTGACTTTACGAATCCCTGTTTTGAATTTACCATTAAGCCTGAATAAAAAAATTCCTCCGGGAAAATAACCCGGAGGAACACAAAATTCATTTTGACGTAAAGGATCAGGCAGCAGCCGTTTCAGCCTTGAGCAGCTGAACCTCACAGAGTATGTGCACATCGTCGGCCAGCAGAAATCCACCGCCATCCAGTGGGGTATTCCACTCCAGTCCAAATTCTTTGCGGTTGATCGTTCCTTCAACAGAAACACCGGCTTTCAAATTGCCCCATGGGTCTTTCATAACCCCTTCCAGTGTTACATTCAGTGTAACCGGTTTGGTAGTGCCTTTGATCGTAAGATCGCCAGTAATGGCGTAGCGGTTTGCGCCATCTACCTTGGTCAACCCTTTGCCTTGAAAAGACAGGTGGGGGAATTTTTCACAATCGAAGAAATCTGCACTGCGCACATGGCCGTCGCGGTTAACGTCGCCTGTATCAATACTGGCAGTGTCTGCTGTAAAGTTTACCGAAGCGGTGGAGAAATCGTCGCCATTGGTTTGAACCTGTGCCTGGTAGGTGCCAAATACTCCCTTAACGCGGGAAATCATGAGGTGTTTTACGCGAAAAGCGATTTCGCTGTGCGAGGGGTCAATTACCCAGTTTGTTAGATTTTCCATATATATTGGTTTGAATTGTGGTACAAAGATACAAACAACATTCGTTTAAACAAATGTTTGAAAAAAGTTTTTTTTTTTGAAAACCATCAAACCGTCTGTTGCGGCCGGAGGATGAAAAGTGTATTTTTGCACCCCTGTTTGACAAACCACGGAGAGGTGGCAGAGTGGTCGAATGCGGCGGTCTTGAAAACCGTTGAGGGTTAAACCTCCGGGGGTTCGAATCCCTCCCTCTCCGCAACCCAATGAACAACCCCGCGACAGCGGGGTTTTGTTTTGAAGGCTCCAACCGAGTCTGAGCCCGAAGGGATCAAGCGAAGGCAGGGCCCTTCAAAACACCATTGCCGAAGGCAATGGGTTCATTGGATTTAGCCCCCCCCCAACGGGATCACCGCAAACGACAATGCAGCTGTAACCCCTACTGACAAATTTACATCGTCCATCAAGTGCCGAAGGCAGTTGATAACGTAAACAAACAACTTCTACCGCAAACGACAGTGCAGCGGTAATCCCTCATCCTACCTCACCAGCACATATACAAATCCGGTAATCAGCAGAATTCCGGCGATATCCAGCCATAATCCAGCCTTCATCATATCCTTCACGCGCAGATGCCCGGTGCCAAACACAATGGTATTGGGTGCGGTAGCCACTGGCAGCATGAAACCCAGAGAGGCGGCAAGTGTCGCGGGAACCATCAACAGAAGTGGATGCACCTGCAAAACCTGTTGCATGCTTATAAGTACAGGCAAAGCCAACTGAATGCTGGCCACATTTGAGGCAAATTCACTAATGATTGTAACAACAACACATATCCCCAATATCAACAACAATATACCACCGTCCTGCATTCCTGCCAGCCTGCCGGCCAACCAGGCACTCAAGCCAGACAGTTCGAATCCTTTTGCCAGTGCAAACCCGGAACCAAACAGAAAAATAATATCGAGGGGCAAGCGATTGATTTCTTCCCAGCTGAGCAAATTCTGTCCTTTTTGTCCTTTGGAGGGTATGAAAAAGAGTAAAAATGCCATAGCAACTGCAACTGTGCTATCCAATACAAACCTGCCACCGGGAAAGAAACCGGACCAACCCGGCAAATGCAAACGACCCAAAACGAGAGGTTCCCGTGTAAACCAAAGCAATACGGTGACAAAAAAGACCAACAGAACCACCTTTTGGTCACGTGTCATTCTTCCGAGGGATTTAAGTCCGGAATAGAAACTTTTCCTGTCGAACCGGGCACTCCCGTTTTTTCCCAGAAATATTTTCTGCAAAAGAAAAAATGCGAAGCACAAGAAGACAAGTGATACCGGAAAACCTATGGCGAACCAACTGGCGAAGTCCATGTCGTGCCTTTCCGGAAATGCCTCCTGATATTCTTTATAAAATACCATATTGGGGGGAGTACCCACCAAAGTTGCCATACCACCTATGGTGGCAGCATAGGCAAGTCCCAGCAAAAAAGCCCTTGCAGTGCGTTTATGCTGTCCGGGTTCCACATGCAATTCCACCTGCAGTATGATGGCAGAAACGGCAGACAGAAGCATCATCACCGTTGCTGTATTTGAAATCCACATACTCAGCAGCCATGCTGTGCCCATGACACCAAACAGGACCCAGTTTACCGACTTTCCCAAACGGGACAGGATAAACAAAGCTATGCGCTGATGCAGCCCCCACTTTTCAATGGAAAAAGCCAGAAGAAATCCCCCGATAAACAGAAAGATAACCTGATCCATGTATTGCCATGCCACCATTTTGGCATCGGCTATGCCCAGCAGCGGAAGGAAAATAAGTGGGATGAGTGATGTAACAGCCAGATGAACAACCTCAGAAAGCCACCATACCGCCATCCACATTGTAATGCCTGCCATTGCCGAAACTGCAGGGTGGACAGGGTCCAGTTGCACGAAAACAGGAAACAAAAGACCCACTACCGGTCCGGCCCAAAACCAAATCCGGTTTTTCCACCCACTCTGCATTTTGCGAAGTTAAAGGAGTGCCTGCGATGAATAAACGGCGAATTCGCATTTACATTTGTATGACAAAACGGATTCAACACTATATATTCGAAAACGATTATGAAACGGCTCATACCCATTGCACTCCTGTTTGGCGCTATTTCAGCACAAGCTCAGGACCTCACCATCCGGTACAATTTCCTCACCGATGAGTACCATTTCTTTCAGGGAAACAAGGAAGTGAAACAACCGGTTATCAAACGTAATTATCAGGTACGTGTTGAAGTGGACAATATGAATCCATTTGTATACGTTGCGCGCTGCAACTGGAAAAAGGAAGTGGTGGATGACAACAGCAGCAGTACCATCAGTGCAATCAGCAGCATACTCCCGGGGGTAACCATGCCTGGCGGAGGAATAGGCAAACTGCTCACAGCCCTGAAAATGGAAACGCCGGAAGACGCCAAGGAACGGGGCGGGGCACCCAGTCTGCTCAAAGACAACCCATTTGCCCGGGTGGCTTTTGACAATGTGCTGGAAAGCTATAACAACCTGTACCAGATAGATGTATCGGTGAACAACATTCGCATGGCCACTGCAAAATTGAAAAGTCTGAAATACAACCCTTACATGCCGGGAGATACCCTCAAAAACCTTGCCCGTCAGATGGTACTCCGGTCCTTGTATCCGGTGAGCAACAGCGACAATCTGCCTCAGTATATCAGTGCCACCACCTTTATGAATCTGAGCAACAACATCAGTTCCGGCATGAATGACAAGCTGGATATATTAAACACCAACGCAAACAGCCTTATATCCTATTACAATCAGTTTTCCGCCAGCAATACAGGCAATGTGGCAGAAATCGGGCTGGACAAGAAAGTCCGGGATTTGCAGGAAAAAGCCAAACTGCTAAAGGAACGTTACACAGCGGATTCTATCAGCAAGTATGTAGATCTGCTGGAAGAGCAGTATGAAAGTATTACCTACACTCCTTATAAATACAATTGCGACTACATGGCTACCGGCGATATGGTAAGCCTTACCCTGGATTTTTTCGAATCATCACGCTACAACCGCACCATGGGCTATGCGCATCCTGGCGGAGATTTTGTGGACACCCTCAGAAAAATCCGCACCAAATCCATGAATGTGATGGTTCGCGGTGATATGAAAATCAATACCAGTATCGGATTGGGCTTTCCTACCTACTTTGGCAACAACAAAATCTACAGCAACCGCGATTCTGTAATCACCGGCACTCCCGGCAACAACTTCTCACCCTGCATCAGCACCTTTGTCAATTTCTATCCATATGTGGGCCACAATGCCCATTTGGGTGGCAGTTTCGGTGTGGGATTGCCTGTGCAGTCCGAAGGAACCAGCAGCCTGAATTTCTTTCTGGGGGGCAGTGCCATATTGGGTGCCGCAAACAAGGTGGTAATCAATGCCGGACTCGCGGTAGGCCAGTTACCCGGCCTGAGCAAAGGATTGAAAATTGGCGACAAACTGGCCAATGACTATGTGGAACCAACCACACAGAAAACCTTTAAAACCGGTGCTTTCTTTGGAATTTCATTTGCCATAGGCAAATAGGACATCAGTTTGACGAGATAATCACCCGGTCGGGTTGTGCACCGGTTTCCATATTCTGAATCACATAGATTGCTTCGAATACGGTCTCCACACTGCGCACAGTCAGAATCAGTGCTTTGTCGGTTTGTTTCAGAATGTATTTATGCGGGGATTCTGCCACATGTTGCATAATTCTGTCAAACAGGGTGCTGGAATAAATGGCTGCCGCCGGATCTCCGGGAAAATACAACCGCATACTGCTGTTGTTCAGGGTGATTTTTTCTATACCCAGTTTTTTACCGGCCCATTTCAACCGCATGGTATCCATTAAGCGGATAACAGGTTCGGGAATTTTGCCAAAACGGTCCCGCAGGTTGTCACCAAACTCCAGCAAAGCGGTTTCCTGGTCAATATCAGACAATTCACTGTACAGACTCAGACGTTCTGCAATATTGGATACATAGTCTGAAGGGATGAGCATTTCATAGTCTGTTTCTACCTGACATTCCCGGCTGCTCACATCGGTTTCATCTTCTTCAAAAAGGGTGTTGAACTCCTCATGTTTCAACTCGCGCACCGCCTCATCCAGAATTTTGTGGTACATCTCAAAACCCATTTCATTGATAAATCCGCTTTGCTCCCCGCCCAACAGATTTCCGGCACCCCGAATATCGAGATCGCGCATGGCCACCTGAAAACCGCTTCCCAGTTCATTGTACTCAGTTATTGTGCGCAGTCTTTTGCGGGCATCTTCGGGCAAAACACTGAGAGGAGGAGATAGCAGATAGCAATACGCCTTCACATTGCTGCGCCCCACCCTTCCGCGCATCTGGTGCAAATCACTCAGGCCAAACATATGGGCATTGTTGATGATGATGGTATTGGCATTGGCAATGTCCAGCCCGCTTTCAATAATGGTGGTGGCCACGAGCACATCAAATTCACCTTCCACAAATCTCACCATGGCATCTTCCAGTTGGTGGCCTTCCATTTGTCCATGCGCCACAACTACCCTTGCCCCCGGCACGGCATCCTCAATCATATGCGCCATTTCGTGTATGTCCTTCACACGGCTGTGAATGAAAAACACCTGCCCGCCGCGGTGAATCTCATGGCTCACAGCTTCAGCAATAATCTCCCTGTTGAATGTGTGCAGTTCTGTATGAACGGGTTGGCGGTTTGGGGGTGCGGTATTAATCACACTCAGGTCACGGGCTCCCATGAGACTGAAGTGCAGCGTGCGTGGAATGGGTGTTGCTGTCAGGGTCAGTGTATCCACATTCACCCGCAATTCTTTCAGCTTTTCTTTGGCTCCCACACCAAATTTCTGTTCCTCATCGATAATCAGCAATCCCAGGTCCTTAAATTCAAGGTCTTTGCCAAGCAGGCGGTGGGTGCCAATGAGCACATCCACTTTGCCTTCCTTTACCTTTTTCAGGGTATCCTTCTGTTCTTTGGCTGATTTAAAGCGGTTCAGATACTCCACAGTGACCGGAAAACCGGCAAACCGCTTGCTGAAGGTGCGGTAATGCTGCTGGGCCAGTATGGTGGTAGGCACAAGCACTGCAACCTGCTTGCTGTCGCACACAGCCTTAAATGCGGCCCGCATGGCCACTTCAGTTTTACCAAAACCCACATCACCGCACACAAGCCGGTCCATCGGTTTGGCATCTTCCATATCCCTTTTCACATCTTCGGTGGCTTTGGCCTGATCCGGAGTGTCTTCATAGAAGAAAGACGCCTCAAGTTCCAATTGCAGATAGTTGTCGGGCGCATAGGCAAATCCTTTCTGGTTTTTTCGGCGGGCATACAGACTTATGAGTTCCCTGGCAATATCCTTGACTTTCTTTTTGGTGGCCTTTTTTTGTTTCTCCCATGCCGGGCTACCCAGTTTGTGCATGGTGGGGACAGTGCCTTCTTTGCCAGAAAACCGGGCAATTTTGTGCAAACTGTTTACGGAAACATACAACAGATCATTGTCTTTGTAAACCAGCCGCACCGCCTCCTGCACCACACCGTTCATCTCCATTTTTTCCAGACCGGCAAAGCGACCGATGCCATGGTCCATATGGGTTACATAGTCTCCCGGTTTCAGGTTTTTCAGTTCGCGGAGGGTAAGGGCTGTATTGCTGCTGTACCGCTGTCGGCTGCGGGGCCTGTAATATTTGTCGAACAATTGATGTTCTGTGGCAAATGCCAGTTTTGCATCAAGGTCTGTAAATCCGCTGCTCAGGCCCTGGTATACCGGGTGAAATGAAGTACCCGCCTGCAAGTCCGTGAGTATGGTCTGCAACCGTTCTATTTGCCGGCTGTTCTCACTGAAAACCAGGGTTTCAATTCCCTGTGCGGCATTTTCCTTCAGCCAGGCCGTGAGCAGATCGAAATTGCGTTTGAAAAGGGGTTGGGGTTGCTGGGCAAATCCCACACGGGCAAATGGTTGCGGAGGCCTTTCACCTCCCATGTAAATCATGCGGTGATTGCCCATGCGGCTTCGCAGTGTGGCCGGGGTAAGCAGGCGCTGCCTTGGATCCGGCATTTGCTTATCTGCCCCCAAATCCAGGGCGGTGGTATGCTCCTGAAGTGCCTTTTCCCAGGCCAGGGCCAGTTCTTCGGTTTGCAGCCCGGGCTCAACTACCCATATCTGGCAGTCCTGGCTTATGTAGGAAAAGAAATCTGCCGTGCGCAATGCCCTCCCTTCCTGCTGCACGTCTGGGACCAGGGTGAATGCCGCCATTTCTTTCAGCGAAAGCTGGCTGTTTACATCATAGGTGCGGATGCTTTCAATCACATCCCCGTCCAGCTCTATGCGGAAGGGATGTTCATGGGCAAAAGAGAATACATCTACAATGCCACCACGCAGACTGAATTGTCCGGGCTCAAAGGTGAAATCCTCCCTTTCAAAACCGTTTTCCTGAAGAAATTCCAGCAGAAAATCAAGAGACAATTGTTGTCCGCGCTGTATGTCGAAGGCGTTTTTTTCCAACTCTGCACTTTCAACCACAAGTTCGGCCACGGCTGCCCCGTATGACACAATCAGCCTCCTGTTCTTTTTACGCAAAGCATTCAGTGTCTCTATCCTTTCCTGCACCGACATGGCATTTTCCGTGGCCATTTTGTACGGTTTCAGACAACTGTCGGGCAAAAACAGAATGTGTTCGCCTGGCAACATATTCTCCAGGTCTGTCTTGAAATGCAGAGCCTCTTCCTTGTCTGGCAGAATAACCAGTGCGGGACAGCCTTCCTGCAGAAAAAGTGAAGACAATATCATCGCCGGCCCGGAGCCGCAAATGCCCTCCAGGTAAACGGTATTCGAATCAGAAGACAGCAGCAGTTGCTGCAATTGCCGCACCGGTTCGGTCTGACCAAAGCGGTGCAAAATATCCCGGGTATTCACAAATGGGAGTGCAAAGGTCGGGGTTTTGGGTTATTCGTTAATAGGTAATCCGTTCTTGAATTGTTTGGTTGCAATTGCAGAAGAAGCACTTTAACAATCAGGGCAACTTTTATCCGGAAACCTGAGAGGCATTAGCAGAATTCAGAACCCGAACCGGCACCAGATGGCTGACATGGTTCGAAAGGCGCAGTTGCCTCGTGCCTTTTATCACAAATACAAATCCAGTTACTTCCTGGCCATCACCCGTTCGGCAGCGGCCACAATGTCCGGGGTATCCAGGTGGTATTTCACCAGCAGTTCTTCGGGTTTGCCGCTTTCGCCAAAGCTGTCGTTCACGGCCACCATTTCTACCGGCAGGGGCAGGTTGCGCGCCAGCAACTGGGCGATGCTGTCCCCAAGTCCACCGTTCATCTGGTGCTCTTCTGCAGTTACCACACAGCGGGTTTTGCGGGCGCTGTTCAGCACAGCTTCCGCATCCAGGGGCTTGATGGTGTGAATATTGACGATTTCAGCTGAAATGCCTTTTTCTGCCAGCGCCTCTCCTGCCTGTATGGCTTTCCACACCATGTGGCCGGTGGCAAAGATGGAAACATCGGTACCTTCGTTCAGCATCAGTGCTTTGCCAATCACAAACTTTTGATCAGCCGGTGTAAATACCGGCCATTTGGGACGCCCGAAACGGAGATAAACCGGTCCGTGGTGGGCAGCAATGGCAATGGTTGCGGCTTTGGTCTGGTTAAAATCGCAGGGATTAATCACCACCATGCCGGGAAGCATTTTCATGAGTCCCAGATCTTCCAGTATCTGGTGGGTTGCGCCATCTTCTCCCAGTGTAAGACCTGCATGCGAAGCGCATATTTTCACATTCTTATCACTGTAGGCGATACTCTGGCGTATCTGGTCGTAGACCCTGCCTGTGCTGAAGTTTGCAAAAGTGCCGGTGAAGGGGATTTTACCCCCTGTAGCCAGGCCCGCTGCGAGACCCATCATGTTGGCTTCTGCAATGCCCGCCTGGAAAAACCGGTGCGGAAATTCATTTTTAAAGGCATCCATCATGAGTGAGCCGGTAAGGTCTGCACACAGGGCTACAACCTGGTCGTTTTGTCTGCCCAGTTCCAGCAGGCCTTCACCGAATCCGCTTCGGGTGTCTTTTTGTGCGGTTACTTCAAATTTTATCATAGGGATAACACGGTATTGGAGCCCGTGGTAATTTTAAAATCCTTTACTTTACTATACATGGTGCGGGTTTCGCCTTTGGCACGGTACAGCATTTTGTAATCTCCGGGTTGCAGGGTGAGATATTGGGTGGTTTTGGAACCATCCACATCCATTACCCATTCCATTTTGCCGTCCCTGATGACAAAAACGGCAGCCGTTACATCTCGGACCACACCCAGTTGCAGGGTTCCGGGAGCAGGAATTTCTACCGTATAGGTCTGGTTTTGCCGCAAGGTTACGTTTGGAATCAATATGCGTGGGGTGCAGAGAATTTCCAGGTCATAACTACCTGTAAGATAACGTTTGGTGGTATTGAAATCCTGAACATTCTGGGTATTCATATCCCCCTTCTTACGCACAATACAGGGCAGGCGGCCATATTTTGTAATGCCCCCTATTTTCAGGGCCAGATCACCCTGCGGTGTTTCGATAGGTATGGTATTGTGTCTGCCAGGTATGATTTCTACGTTGTCTTTTACCACCTGAGGTGTGGTATGCACCACGATGCGGTATTTGCGGATGGGATCAAGGTACAGGGTGTCGGGGTTGTTTTTCCCGTTCATGGTATGCACCCAGTTCTCCAGTATGGCACCCGATCCTGCATCGTAAATGGTTATAGGCACATTGGTTTCGCGCGGCATTCCCTGTGCATCCAGCAGGTTGATCTGGGCGCTTGTATTGTTCAGGGCCTGACTGATGATGACGCCAATGGCTTTCTGAAATTCTTCCTCATTCTGGGCATTGTAATACCGGCCGGCACAACTGTAGGTTTTGCGGAATTTGTCATCATCTGTTCCTAATCCGATGATAAAGGGACGGAGTATGATGCCTTTTTTCTGCAATTCTTCACTCACGGCACAGGGATCACCCGGACATTCCTCAATCCCGTCTGTAATGATAATAATCATGTTGCGGGCGGTTTTATCCGGCGGAAAATCTTTGGCGGCGGCCAGCAGGGATTGTGTGATAGAGGTAAAGCCCAATGGCTTTATGGCTCTCATCCGGTTGATGAACTGTTTGTGGTTGTTCGGTGCAAAAGGAACCTCCAGCTTTGTGTCGTAACAATCCCTTGCTGTAATGGGCTTGTTGTGTCCGAAAACCCGCAGGGCCACTTCGAGGTTTTCTACCGTTCGCACTGTGTCCATGAGTTTTGACATGAGATTGACGGCCACCGCCCAGCGATGACTGCTGCCCATTTCGGCCACCATACTTCCGCTACCGTCTACAAGAAACAGAATGCGGGTTTTACGCCCCGGAAAGGCATTTTTCAATTGCGCCTGAGCCGTTGCTGCTGTGCAAAGCAGGGCAAACAGGGCAAGATGTTTGATTGATTTCATCAGTAGTCTCCCAATTCAGTAACGGGGAGTTGGGCCATGGCATTGTCAAACTGCTCTGCATTTGGCGCTTTTCCGTGCCAGGCATGGGTACCGGTCATAAAATCCACACCCTGTCCCATCTCGGTTTTCATGATGATGACCACGGGTTTTCCCATACCAAGCCGGGCCTGCGCCTGAGGCACCACAGTCAGGATTTCCTGCATGTTGTTTCCGTCCATTTGCACAACTTCCCAACCGAATGATGCAAACTTGTTGCCAAGTTCGCTGAAGCCCATAATATCCACGGTAGAACCGTCAATTTGCTGCTTGTTGAAGTCCACAGCTACCAGCATATTGTCCAGCTTATTGTGTGCCGCATACATGATGGCTTCCCAGGCCTGACCTTCCTGCAACTCTCCATCGCCAGTGAGCACCCAGATGGTGTGGGGATCTTTGTCCAGCTTTTTTTGCAGGGCCATGCCGGCAGCCACACTCAGCCCCTGACCCAGACTTCCTGTAGCTACACGGATTCCGGGCAATCCTTCATGGGTTGCAGGGTGACCCTGCAGCCGGGAGTTCAGTTTGCGAAAGGTATTGAGCTCGGGTACAGGGAAATATCCGCTGCGCGCCAGCACGCTGTAGTATGCCGGCGAAATGTGGCCATTGCTGAGAAAGAATGCATCCTGGTTGCGAGCCTGCATATCAAAAGCAGCTGGATTGTGTTTCATGAAATGGAAAAATACGGCGGTGAAATAATCCGCGCAGCCCAGCGAACCGCCAGGGTGGCCGCTTTGCACGTTGTAAACCATTCTCAGGATATCACGGCGAACCTGGGTTGCCATCGTCTGTAATTCGGCAAGTGTAGCCATTGATGCAAAAATGGATGAAAACTCTGTGGCGGTACTAACAAGTTTTCAAGACAACGATGAACAGGCTGCCAATATGCTTTGTTACCTTTGAACCATGTTTGGTTTCAGAAACCTGCTGTTGCTGGGCTTGCTGTGCGCGCAATGCTGCACCGGACGCACTACTGCGAACGACAAAAAAAAATTAAACGCCGAAAGCCGCGGGGAAGATTTACCATGGCTGCTGCTGACCGGAATTGGCAACCTGCGTGACTCCATAGAGGTAAAACCCGGAAAAGATTATGCACTGTATAAACTGCAGGGAACTGACCCCAGTCTGATAGCCCGGGCCATGGGCATGGATTTTCACTGGATAAAAACGGTGAGCCTGAACGAATTCAGGCGTAATTTTCCTGAAGGACTTCTGCTGGCCCCACTGGATAGCCTGAACGGATTGCTGAAACCGCTGGTGGTAAACGGGCACTCTTTCTTTGAGAAACCAGAAAGCTGGCCCTATATGGAAAAAGGTGAGAAACGCTTCGAATTCAGCGGAAAGGTGACTTTGCTCAGCATTACCGGGGTTACAGCCATCACCCGCAATACCGGTTTTGCTGCCGATGCCTATGGGGTGGACTTTCTCACAAAGAACCTGAAACCGTGGTTTACGAAATCGGACTGGCTGCATATGAGCAATGAGGTGTCATTTACCCCTGACTGCCAGTACCCGAAAGGTGGAACCCGTTTTTGCAGCAAAGAGGCCCATTTCCAGGCATTGCTGGATCTGGGCTGTGATATAGTAGAACTTACCGGAAACCACAACCGGGATTATGGCAATGCCGCATTCAATCAAACCTATGAGTGGTATCTGAAACACGGAATCCGTCCTTTTGGCGGAGGCCGCAATGAAGCAGAGGCGTCTGCCCCACTGCTGATTACCCTCAAGGACAGCACCCATGTTGCTTTTGTCGGGTTCAATGAACTGTGTCCGCTGGGAGAGTGTGCTGCAGGCAGCAGCCCGGGTGCCTGCCGGTATGATGCAGAAAAGGCAAAACGCATGCTGGCAGAGGCCCGAAAGAAGGCTGGCAATGGTTTGGTGATATGTTCAGTGCAGTTTGGCGAAGTGGATTCTTACGCCCCCAGCAGCACTCAGGCAGCCATCTGCAAAGACCTCACAGCCTGGGGCGCAGATTTGGTGTATGGTTCCCAAGCACATCAGATTCAGCAAATAGCGGTAGAAAACGGGAAACCTGTTTATTACGGACTGGGAAATTTTCTGTTTGACCAAACTCACCGTACAGATGTGAGACAGGCGTTTTTTCTTCAAAACTATATCTACAAGGGAAAACTGGTGGCCACGCTTCCCGTATATACCTTTATGGCAGCAAACCGGCAACCTTCCATAGCCACCGGAAATGAAATGCTGGAGATGAAAAAAAGCATACTCGCCGATAGTTTGCTCACCAGATGATGTAACAAAGCCCCGGGTCTGTTCGTCTTTGCTGTACTTTCACTTGCAAAATGCCCATTTTTGTACTATTTTCGCGGGTTCAAATGGTTGGCCGCTTAGTTTTGATTTTATCGGTTGTAGCTCTTGCTTCCTGCGGGGATTACAACAAGGTTTTCAAATCCAAAAATGCCCATTTGAAATTTGAAAAAGCGGTAGAACTTTACCAGAAAAAAGATTTCGCGCGCGCACTGCCTCTGTTTGAACAGTTGAGGGATATATACCGCAACAGCGACAGTCTGGAAACAGTTTATTACTACACGGCTTACAGCCATTTCGGAACCGGCGATTATGAATATGCTTCCATGTATTTCAAAGACTTTACCGAGAACTTCAGCAACAGCCGCAAACTGGTAGAGTGCGCATACATGGCCGTATATTGTGATTTTCTGAGTGTGGGAGACCCGGAACTGGATCAAAGCCAGACCTACAAGATTATCGGGGCATTGCAAACGTTTATCAATTATTATCCCGAAACGGCCTATGCAGGAAAATGCAACGACCATATTGATGCACTGAGAAGGAAATTGCAGCAGAAGGAATACAACATTGTGATACAGTATTTCCGCATGGGCGATTACAGGGCCACAGTGGTTTCAGCAAAAAACACAATCAAATCTTTTCCGGATCTTGAACAAAAGGAGGAACTGGAATACCTGGCTGTGAAAGCACAGTTGCTGTATGCCATCAACAGCATAGAGAAGAAAAAGGGGGCCCGGTTGGGTGAGGCTGCAGAACTGGTTAAGGACTATTTGTACACCAACGGAACCACGGGCAAGCATTACAAGGATGTAATTGCCCTGAAGGAAAAGATAAACAACGAACAGAACAAACTCAACGAAAACATATGAGCACCAACGCTTCACGCACAGCAGATACCCTGGATCTGCGCAAACTGGATCCTGAAACCGAGAATGTATACATGTCTGTGGTAATCATTTCCAAAAGGGCGAATCAGATTGCTGAAAAGCAAAAAGAGGAACTGAAGAACAGACTTGAACCGTTTGTAAATGACACTGACAATCTGGAAGAAATTCAGGAAAACCGGGAGCAGATAGAAATCTCTCTGATGTACGAGAAAATGCCGAAACCCACGTTGCAGGCAACCCAGGAGTTTACAGAGGGCAAAACCTACTGGCGTTTGCCCGAGGCAAGTGTTGCCAATGCACTCCCTGAGAAACCATAAAATCCTTCTGGGTGTAACAGGCGGCATAGCTGCCTATAAAACCCCTGCACTTGTGCGCTTGCTGGTAAAGGCCGGCGCAGAAGTACAGGTTTTGATGACTCCGGCAGCCCACCGTTTTGTAACGGCAGAAACACTGTCTGTGGTATCTGGCAAACCGGTGTATACCGATTTTTTTGAAGACGACAAAGGTACTTGGAACAATCATGTGCACCTGGGCTTGTGGGCAGATATGATGCTGATTGCCCCTGCCACGGCCAATACCCTTGCAAAACTGGGTGCAGGCATTGCCGATAATCTGCTTCTCACCACACTGCTTTCTGCCCGTTGTCCGGTTTGGGTGGCACCTGCAATGGATCTGGACATGTACATCCATCCTTCGTTTATTGCGAATATTGAGCTGTTAAAGTCACGCGGAGTGCAGGTGATTCCTGCCGAAACAGGAGCCCTTGCCAGTGGATTGCATGGAGAAGGCCGCATGGCAGAGCCGGAAACCATTGCCGGCGAAATTGCCTCCCATTTTGGGAAAAATCCCCTGTTTGCCGGTAAAAAGGTGTTGGTAACAGCAGGGCCTACATATGAAAATCTGGATCCGGTTCGTTTTATTGGAAATTATTCCAGCGGTAAAATGGGATTTGCATTGGCCCGGGCTTTTTATGAGTTCGGAGCAGAGGTTACTCTCGTAACAGGGCCGGTGCATCTGAACGAACCGGCAGGCGTGCAATGTGTTCATGTGCAAAGTGCGGAAGAAATGCTGAATGCATGCCTGCAATTCGCCCAGGAAAGCGATATTGTAGTCATGGCTGCCGCAGTAGCCGATTACAGACCAGCGGAAGTGGCCACTGAAAAAATGAAAAAAAACGGAGATGAATTGCAAATTACCCTCACACGTAATCCGGATATATTGCAGACACTTTGCAACCAGAAAAGAGCCGGACAATTCATCATTGGTTTTGCGCTGGAAACCCAAAACGCACTGGACTATGCACTGGGAAAAATGAAAAATAAAAACCTGGATATGATAGTATTGAATTCCCTGCGTGACACAGGTGCAGGTTTTGGACACGATACGAACAAGGTTACATTGCTTACCCCCGATGGTAAGGCGCAGGAATTGCCGTTGCAAAGCAAAGATGCAGTGGCCGACAAAATCGCCGGAGCCATATCAGATTTGGTACAAACAAACTACATTTGAAGAACGATGAGGCGAATTTTAGCTATCGCGATTTTACTGCTGGCTTCAGGTCAGATTCTGGCACAGGAAGTTAAATCCACCATACAGGTAGTGGCTCCCAGGGTGCAAATGACCAATAAACAAATCCTTGCCACATTGCAAAATGCCATGCAGCAATTTGTAAATAACCGCAAGTGGACAGAAGACAATTTTGAGGCCCGTGAAAAGATTGAAGTCTCAATCTTTTTCGAGGTGCAGGAAATCTCAACCAACAATGATTTTAAGGCCACCGTACAGGTGCAATCAGTACGCCCGGTTTTTAACAGCGGATACAAAAGCACGGTTTTCAGTTTCAGTGATGAGGAAGTTTACTTTTCATACCGTGAAGGTGAAGGACTGGAATATCAGGAAAATCAGAACATGAATGACCTTACCAGTCTGTTGGCTTATTATACAAACATTGCTATCGGGTATGATTATGATTCCTTCGGAGAATTGGGAGGCAGTCCGTTTTTTACCCGCGCACAGAGTATAGTTTCATTGATGACAGGTAAACCCGGCTGGAATCAGGGTGACGGGAAGGGATTCCGCAACCGTTATTTCCTGGCAGAAAATCTCAACAATCTGCGTTTTCAGGCCATCCGCAAATTTGTGTATGCCTACCATCGCAAAGGCATGGACCAGATGTACGAAAAACCGGAGGCAGCGCGTACAGCCATAACCGATGCGATGAAAAGTCTGCAGGAACAGGTAACCAGTATTCCGAACAGTTTGTTACAGAAGACTTTTTTCAATACCAAGTGGTCTGAGTTGGTCGAAATCTATAAAGGCGGCACTGTTCCGGAAAAGAACAACGCACTGAGCCTGCTGGCCCAGCTGGATCCGGTAAACAGGCAGCGCTACGAAAAAATAAAAAATTGAATATCTATACAGAATCAGCATCGGCTGAACTGTTTCCCCTGCTGGACAGCCTTTCTCCAGATAAGGTTTTTGTGTTTGGTAACAGCCATACACATAGTTGGTGTATACCCAATCTGGATTTACCTGAATTGGTCGAGGCAATGACCATAGCACCCGGAGAAGGTGCTAAAAACCTTGTTTCTGCCCGCACACTCTGGCAACAACTCGCGGGTGGTGGTGCCACCAGACGCAGCGTTATGCTCAATGTGGGTGGTGGAACAATAACTGATATCGGAGGATTTGTGGCTGCTACCTATCAAAGGGGGATCCGGTTTGTGAACATACCCACGACCCTGCTCGCCATGGTAGATGCCTCCATTGGCGGTAAAACCGGAATCAACCTGGGAGAACTCAAGAACTATATTGGTGTTTTTGCACCAGCATCAGCCACTATCATCAGCCCGGAGTTTCTGAAGACACTTCCTGACCAGGAACTGGTCAATGGATTTGCTGAAATGATTAAACACGGGGCCCTGGCTGGAGGTGAACTGTGGGAATGCTGCCAATCGGTATTTCCTGCCAAAACGGAAACAACCGCCTGGTTGCCGCTGATACAGAAGAATGCGGAATATAAATTGTCATTAACTTCAGCAGACATGCAGGAAACAGGCCTCAGGGCCCGCCTGAATTTTGGCCACACGGCCGGCCACGCGTTAGAGGGGCTATATTTATCCCGTGGGGTGGAAATCCCACACGGAAAAGCAGTGGCGGCAGGCATGCGTATAGAGACCCTGGCAGCCTCCCATATGGGCCTCACCAGGCAAGAGTTCCCGGAACAATTGGATTGGGTGATTAAAAGGCATTTTGAACCGGTTGTTTTTCAACCCGATGAAATCGGGCAATTGATGAATTTTGCACTGAAAGACAAAAAACACACAGGCAAGGGTGTAGCCTGCAGCCTCGTGGCAGAGCCTGGTTCTCCGCTTGATGTGGTAGAAGTTCCTCCGGAAACAATGAATCTTGCATTTAGTCAGTATCTGCATGAAACTGGTCAGACGGACTGATTTCCCATTTCGGGCTGATGTGCAATTGTCCGGTTCCAAAAGCATATCAAACCGGATGCTTATTGCGGCCAGCCTGTGCGGTATGCCGTTTTCATCCATTCATGGATTGTCTGATGCCAATGATACGCAGTTGCTTGCCCATGCACTGACGTCAAAACCGGGATCAGATATTTACCTGGCGGATGGTGCCGCCCCGTTCCGCTTTTTTCTGGCCTGGGCAGCTGCACTGAATTTCCCCTGTAAAATTCACATCAGCCCCGAACTCGCAGCCAGGCCTTCTGGTCCATTGCTGCGAATACTGCGGGCTTGCGGGGCTCAGATATCGGAGACTGAAACAGGATATAGGGTATTGAAGGGAATGGAACAATTTCCGGAGACCCTGGAAGGGGGTGAAATCAGCAGTCAGTATGCCAGTGCCATGCTGCTTGTAGCGCCTGTTTTTCACGGCACCAAACGATTGCAACTTACAGGCAGTTTGGTTTCCAAACCCTATTTGGATATGACCCTGCGTGTTATGCAGCAGTTCGGCGTAAATGCCACCCGGGATGGCAACAGCATTGTGATTCCCGAAGGAGGGTATGAGGCTCCTGAAAGTATAAGGGTAGAACCCGACTGGTCTTCAGCCGCATTTTTTTACAGCCTGGTTGCCTGTGCCGGGGTTGAAACGGAATTGCCAGGTCTGTCGTTGAATAGCCTTCAGGGAGATGTGGTGTGTGCCAAAATCTACGAAAAGCTGGGGGTAGAAACCACGGCCTTTCAGAATGGAGTCCACATCAGGAGGAAACAGGAACCTGAAAAACAACCGGAATTCTCTTTTGAAAATGCCCCTGATCTTGCGCCAGCCGTTATTGCCTGTTGTGCATACCTGGGATTGCATGCGTCTTTTAAAGGTCTGCAGAACCTGAAATACAAGGAAAGTGACCGGCTTCAGGCTATAAAAACCAACCTGGCCACCGCAGGGATTGAATTTACGGAGAAGAACGACGTGTGGAAGCTGCGTTACCTTTCCGATGCTCCCCCCGTTTCAGCACTCACGATACAGTCATTCTCCGATCACCGCATCGCTATGGCAATGGCCCTTTTTGCCCTGAAAACCGAAGTGCATTTAGACGATGCCGGATGCGTAAAGAAATCCTTTCCGGGTTTCTGGTCAGAATGGGGTACATGGTTCTCAATTGCAGAGTAACTTTGTGACATGGCTGCCAATACCCTAGGTGAATACTTTGCGGTGACCAGTTTTGGAGAAAGTCACGGGCCCGGGGTCGGTGTGGTGATTGATGGCGTACCCGCGGGAATTCCAATTGATACAAGAGCCCTGCAAATTCAGCTGAACCGGCGCAGACCCGGACAGAGTGCGGTTACCACCCCGCGGCAGGAGAAAGACAGTATGCAGGTACTATCGGGCTTGTATGAAGGAAAAACCCTGGGAAGTCCGGTAACCCTGTACATACCGAATGAAGATGCCCGTCCGGCTGATTATGATCATCTGGAGAATGTGTTCAGACCCGGCCATGCGGACTTTACCTATGACAAAAAGTACGGATTCCGGGATCCAAGAGGGGGTGGACGCAGCAGCGCGCGGGTAACCGCCGGATGGGTAGCAGCCGGAGCTCTTGCTGAACAAATCCTTCAATCCGTATTGCCGGTACAAATTATCGCATGGGTCAGTTCCGTGCTGGATGTAAGTCTCTCGCCGGAAATCCAGCCGGAAAACCGGGAACAGGTGGACGGGAATATCGTACGTTGTCCGGATGCCCTGGTGGCGCGGCAGATGATAGAAACCATAGAAGCGCTGAAGCAGGCCGGTGACAGCGCCGGGGGCCTGATTACCTGTCGCATCGCAGGTGTGCCTGCCGGACTCGGAGCCCCGGTATTTTCCAAACTGCATGCACGCCTGGGTCACGCCCTCCTCAGTCTGAATGCCGTCAAAGGCATTTCGTTCGGAGATGGTTTTGCCGCCGTGCATAAAAGAGGCAGCGAGTTTAATGATACCCTGATAAATGACCAAGGTGGAATCCATACTTTGAGCAACCACGCCGGGGGAATACAGGGGGGCATCTCAAACGGGGAAGACATACTTTTTCAGGTGGCTTTTCGCCCCACCTCTACCATCCAAACCCTACAGGCAACGGTGACAACTGCCGGCGAAAACACGACGCTGGAAGCGGCAGGACGACATGATCCCTGCGTGGTACCCAGGGCTGTGCCCATAGTGGAATCCCTGGCTGCCTGCGTATTGCTGGATTTATATATGGAGCAGCGGGCACACAGGCTCTGAGGCAAGAACGAATCCTTACTTTTGCGGCATGAACCGGGCAGAGACTTTAGCACAACTGGACCGTTTGCTCACCATTATGGACGAGTTGCGGGAGAAATGTCCATGGGACAGGGAACAAACCTGGGAGAGCATCCGACATTTGTCGATAGAAGAGGTATACGAGTTATCGGATGCCATACTGGATAAGGATACAACAGAAGTCAAAAAGGAACTGGGAGACCTGCTGCTGCACATTGTCTTTTACAGCCGAATCGCCTCTGAAACCGGCCTTTTCGGCATGGGTGATGTTGCAGATGAACTCTGCAACAAACTCATCCGCAGGCATCCCCACATTTACGGTGAGGTAAAGGCAGACAATGCCGATGCTGTAAAATCAAACTGGGAGCAAATCAAGCTGCAGGAAAAAGGCAACGAACGCAAAAGTGTATTGCAGGGTTTGCCCAAAAGTATGCCTGCCCTGGTAAAAGCTTATCGCATGCAGGAAAAAGTGGCCAGCGTAGGGTTTGACTGGAATACTGCGGACGAGTGTTTTGCCAAGGTAAAAGAGGAACTGCAGGAATTTGAGCAGGCCGGCAACCCGAAAGAAAAGGAAGAAGAATTTGGGGATTTGCTGTTTGCCCTGGTGAATTACGCGCGTAAGGCGGGTATCAACCCGGATGATGCACTGGAGCAGACCAACAGGAAATTTCAGCGGCGCTTTGAGCACATAGAAAAACGCGCTGCAGAACAAAACACAGAATTAGGGAGTTTGACACTTACAGAAATGGATGTTTACTGGGACGAGGCAAAAAGATCAGAGTGATGCAATAACACTGCAGCTGAGGCCGGCTGTAAACCTTTGGTAAGTAGAGCCAAATTAAAGAGAAACCGTCTATTCATACCTGACAAGAAATGGCAAAAAAAAACCCTATCATTTCTGATAGGGTTTTATAATCCCGGCGACGACATACTTTCCCAGATTTTACTCCAGTATCATCTGCGCTGAGTGGCTTAACTTCTCTGTTCGGAATGGGAAGAGGTGGACACACTCGCCATAGTCACCATAAGTTCTTTAAGGTCAATGACAAATGTTGGAAATAAGACAGTTATAAGAAAACATAATTAAAGGTAAGTTTACGGGTAATTAGTACTACTCGGCTATGACGTTACCGCCTTTACACCTGTAGCCTATCAACGTAGTCGTCTACTACGACCCTTAAAGGAAAACTCATCTCGAGGCTAGTTTCGCGCTTAGATGCTTTCAGCGCTTATCTATTCCGCACGTAGCTACTCTGCAATGCAGCTGGCGCCACAACAGATACACCAGAGGTGCGTCCGATTCGGTCCTCTCGTACTAAAATCAGATCCTCTCAATTTTCCAACGCCCACAACAGATAGGGACCGAACTGTCTCACGACGTTCTGAACCCAGCTCGCGTGCCACTTTAATGGGCGAACAGCCCAACCCTTGGGACCTTCTCCAGCCCCAGGATGTGACGAGCCGACATCGAGGTGCC
>JAEUUL010000001.1 GCA_016787485.1 Bacteroidota bacterium | reverse complement strand
GTTCCGTGATCCGGAGTTACGGTTTGGATTTAGTCTGGACAGGTATTCCCACCGTCTGGATTTCATGGAGGAGCAGGATTTTTCGCTGGGAAGGCGGGAAAAGCTGATTAAAGCCTATACCACAGACAGTGGGTTGCAGTTTTTTACCTTAAAGCAGAAAAAACAATCGGCATCAGTAGAAGTAACCCGGAGCCGGTTTGGACTCCGTGCGGTGGAAAAAGGAACCGGGATTTACCATACAGAAAGACTGGAAAAATCGGACAATGCGGTAAAGGTCGAATACAGCAACAACCGGAAATACAGCGTAGTGTGGTTTCAGGAAACAGGAGCCGGAGGAAAACAGGTTGTTTACTGCCTTTGCCTGAATGAAAAGCAGCAGAAAATATGGGAATACAGCCGGGAACTGAACTGGCAGGCCGGCGATGTTGAATTTGGTGAAGCGGCCTGTGCTCCGGATGGCGCCAGCGCCATATTGTTGCAGGTGAATGAAAAGTCGAAAGGCAATGAACCTTCCCGAAAGCATTTTCACCTGCTTGGGGCAAGCATGGACGGGATGGCAGAGCCTATAAGCATGAACACATGGTTCTTTGTATCGGATGTGGAACTGGTGAGCAGAGATGCCGACAGCAGTTTTCTGGCCACCGGATTCTACGATTTTAAGGAGGCCGGCAAGTGTCACGGGGTATTTTCTGCGGTTTACCAAACCGGAAACCGGTATATAAATACCCATGTGCAGGCATTTGATAAAGATCTGGTAAGTGAACTGATAGGGGCCAAAGCGGTGGAAAAGGGCGCCGAACCCACAGATTTATACCTGCGCAAAGTGATTCCGCGCAGTGATGGAGGAGCACTGCTGGTGGCAGAGAATTTCTTTGTATCCCAGCAGATGGAAACATTTTTTATGAATGGAGCACCACAAACCTCACCTAAGAATGTGTACCATTATGACGATGTGGTGCTGCTGATGCTGGACAGCAACGCGAACCTGCAATGGCGGTATGTGTTGCACAAAAGACAGAGTTCTTATGCAAGCGGCAGTTATTACAATTCCATAGGCACCTATGCATGTGACACAGCCGTGCATATGGTTTACAACGACAATTCAGGACAAAACAACCGGGTAATCCATGTGCGGGTGAACCGCAGTGGCACTGTAGAGCAGAACATCCTTTTTGACAGTGAAGAGGCATATACGGCACTCATTCCATTTGAAGGAAAGCAGGTAGGGTATAACCGCTATGTGGTTACCCTGATACAGGATAAAAAAGTTTCCTGGCTGGAACTTCTGCAGAATGACTGATTTTTGCACCACATTTGTTACAGATCTTTTCACATAACCGCCCATCTGCTTTCGTGGCAGTATTTGTAACGGCACTGCTTCTGCGTTTGCCTGCCGTTTGGTTGTATGTGCCACATAGCGGGAGCACAGGTGGTGAAGGCGTTGGGGGTTGGCTGGAAGAACTCAACAATCTGGGTATTCCTGCCATGCTTATTACTTTGTTTGTGGTATATTTTCAGGCAATGTATATCAACAAGTTGTGCATAGACCATGATGTGTTGTATACACCAACCTATTTACCAGCTTATATTTATATATTGATAACCAGTCTTTTCCCTGCCGGTTTGTTTCTGAGTCCGGCATTGGTTTCCCTATTATTTGTAATCCCAGGCCTGGGATTTTTAATGCGGTTATACCAAAGCGGACAATCGGCCATACTGGTATTTTATTCAGGATTGTTTTTTGGTATCGCTTCATTGATTATCCCGGAATTTCTGACTGCACCCCTTTTTCTTGTGGTAGCAACCATGGCTTTTAAAAACATTTCTATCCGGGACTTTCTTGCCATTATCACAGGTGTGATTATGCCCTGGCTAATGGTATCTATGGTTATTTACCTCATCGGTTTGCCCTTGTATAAACCTGCTGTATCTGTATCATTCACGCTGGGTTTGGGTAAAGAATTTGTACGTTATATTCCATTGGTTTTATTTATTCTGATTTCCATTGCTGGAATCGCAAAAAGCGGCATGAATTATTTCAAAAACAACATCAGAACTCGAAGGATTAATTTGCTATTTATAGCATTTTTTATCTATGCGTTGATTATTATTTTATTTCGTTACCAGTCTCTGGAATTTTACCATTTTTGTATTTCCATCCCGGCAGGAATATTTACCTCTTATTTTTTACTGGGAAGCAAGGGAAAAAAGTGGAAGAATTTCGTAAATTATATTCTCCTCATGGCAACCTTGTTTTCGCTGTATAATACTCAGATTCCAGGGCTGTGACCAGGTTTTACTGGCACACGTGTTATGCGCATCCATTGCCGGAAGGACACAGGTTTCCCATGCAAAAATACAACGATGTGCATGAGGAAATTATACGCAGAGGATTGTGCAATGAAGCGCATTTTTATATGCCGGAAATGGCAAAAACAAATCAGTTGAAAAGGGTGCATCATCCGGAATATGTAGAGAGCACTTTGCAATTGAACTGGCCGGATAACATGCTCAGGCGTTTGGGATTTGGCCCACTTACTGAGGAGCTTATAGAAAGAGAACGATTGCTTTGCGGTGGCACAATTCAGGCTGCAGAGTATGCCATCGCACATGGCGCTGCAATTAATCTTGCCGGGGGTACGCACCATGCCTTCTCAGACAAAGGGGAAGGCTATTGTATATTTAATGATGTGGCTGTTGCTGCACAAGAAATGGTTTCAGTACAGGGAATGTATCAGGTTTTGATTGTTGATCTGGATGTGCATCAGGGAAACGGAACGGCTGAAATTTTTGAAGGAAATACAGCTGTGTATACCTTTAGTATGCACAGCCGCAAGGGGTATCCGCTGAAGAAGCAATCATCTGACCGGGATGTGGAACTTGCTGCGGGTACAACCGGTGAAAGTTATCTGGAACGTCTGAAACAGGAGTTGTTGCTTTTGTCGGATAATACAAGGGCTGAAATGGTTTTTTATGTAGCAGGTGTGGATGTAATTGCCGGGGATAAACTGGGGGATTTGCAGCTTACTGCGGATGATTGCAGACAGCGTGATGAACTGGTATATGAATGGTGTTTCAACAAAGGGTTGCCGGTGGTCACCACCCTTGGTGGAGGGTATCACGAAGATTTAGCCACAATTACCACCACCCATTGCAACACGGTGCAAAGCTGTGTAAAGTTTTGGCAATGAATTACCGTGCGGTTTTGTTGATACCCAGGTGCAGGGAGATGATATTGGAATAAAGTCCGGTACCTCCGGCGCCAAATCCAGCAAGTGCATAATCCAGGTGCAGATTGTTGTAAACGATACCTACACCGGCTGTAGGTTGAAATGTGTAGCCGCTTTTCCCATTCTGGCGTATTTCTTTCTGAAAATTGTAAATGCCGGCCCTGAAAAGCAATTCAAATCCTTTTTCCTCATTCCGTATTCCGCCTTCCGCGCCCAATCTCAGGTCTGCACTGATTAACCCGGTTTTTAACAGGGTATTCCTTTTGCCGTCGGTGGTGAGGTCCAGATTGGCTTCACCCTGCAGTATCCAGTTTTCGTGGGTATAGCGGTAAAAGCCGCCGGTACAGAACCTGGGCAGGGCAATTTCCAGACTGCTTTCCGGAATGGTATTTCCTGTAAGGTAGAGTACATCTTTTTGCCGGTTGGTAAAATGGAAACTCCAGTTGTTGAAAGTAGAAGTAATATCCCGGCCCACCACACTGAACCCCCATTTTCCTTTCACATCGTGCAGACCAACAGCGGCATCCATGCCGAAACCCCATGCCGAGGCGAATTCACCTACTTTGCGGTGAATAAACTTGGCAGAAGTGCCCCAGCTGAGCTCGTAATTGTAATTGCGGATGAGTCGCCGTTTTTCGCCATAGGAGCCGGCAAAGCAATAATCCACGGCATTGAACTGCGTAACTCTGTTGTAATCTACTTCGCCATTTTGAATCAGATCCATCGTATTCAGAATGCCGTCTACCCCGAAACGGAGCATAGAAAGGCCGAAACCATTCTGTTTTTTGCCTTTTGCAGTTAGCGCAAGGTAATCCATGTTCGCTATGTTCTGAAAGTAAAAGTTGTGCATGAAACCCACTTGCAGATTGTCTTTAATGTAACCCAGGCTTGCAGGATTCCAATAACAGCTGTACACGTCCCGGACCGATGCTACTCCTGCTTTGCCCATCCCGAATTGTCTTGCTCCCACCCCGATATGCATAAATTCATTTACATATTTTCTCGCATTCTGTGCATCCAGGGCGAATACAGATGCGATTGACAGCGTAACAATGAGAATCCGTTTCAAACCATTTCCTCCTGCAGTGAAGACAATGTAGATTGTATATGGTGTTCAATTTCCGGCAGGGTTTGCATGATTGCCGGGTATTTGCTGCTGTCCCATTCGGTATCGGCACCGGTATACATAAATATACGGTTCAGGGAATAGACCATGGTGTCATCTTCCACATAACGACGCAGATATTGAATTTCGCAGAAGCGATCGAGCCGTGTAAAAAAATCCGAGGTGGAATTTACGCTGTGCGCGGTGAGCAAATTGTGAATGGTGGGGCGCGATGCCAGAGAAAGGTCCAGATAAAATGCATCGAGCATGGCAGGGTGTTGCTTCATCAAAACCCGGTCCAGCATCATTTCTCCCAAAACATGGGCGGCAAACCAGTACCTGGGAATGCCCAGAGATTGAAACACAGGGCGCAGATGACCGATGATGTGCTGCTCTGTATTGTGAAAAAACGCAGAATTATGAAAAACTTGGTCGCGGCTGAAGTGTTTCTCAGCTCCGGCAACCAGTTCTGCGCTGTCTTCCATGCCCGGCAGCGGCTGCAGACCAGGTTTCAAACGATGGCCCCGGGCAAAATTCCGGACAAAATCCGGCAGGGCAAGGCCGAAATTATGGTTTGCCAGCGAGTGTATGTGATCGAAATAGTAATGGGAAAAGTAATTCAATCGTTTCTGGGGCAAAGATAAGTGCTGGTCTCTGAAGCTGAATTGTTGGTCGAATGAAATACGGAGTTCATACCATTTGGCGGTATAATTGTTATAAGAAGGGTATGAAACAAAAATTCATCTATGTTGGTTTCATTTGCGCCGGGGTGCTTTTTTCCGCTGCCCGGTGCGGACAAAGCCGTCAAATAACTGAAAAAAAAATACAGACAACAATGCAAACAGAAGATACGTTTCCGGTGAAAAAAACCGAAGAGGAGTGGAAAGCCGCGCTGAGTCCCGCAGAATACCAGGTTTTGCGCGAAAAGGGCACCGAAAGACCCTATAGCAGTGAATATGAAACTTTATGGGATAGCGGCACATATGTATGCAAGGGATGCGGCTCAGAACTCTTCAGCAGCGCCACCAAGTTTGATGCGGGTTGCGGCTGGCCCAGTTTTTACCAGAGCATAGACAAAAGCCGGGTGAAGGAAATACTGGATAAGAGCCATGGCATGGTTCGTACCGAGGTGGTGTGTGCCAAATGCGGTGGCCACCTTGGTCATGTATTCAATGACGGGTACGGTCAACCTACAGGGTTGAGGTACTGTATCAACGGGGTAAGTCTCGGGTTTAAAAAAAAGGAGTAAACCACACGCTGGGTTGATTCTGGATATCAATAAGCCCTTTCGCGCCGACCCTCAATGTAGTACATAAAGGCCCGGTTTGCCACTTTGGTGCCGCCGGGTGTGGGGTAGTTGCCGGTAAAGTACCAGTCACCATCGTAACCTGGACAAGCCTTATGAAGGTCTTCCACGCTTTGGTACACGATTTCCAGTTCGGCCTTAAGGTCTGCGGGTTTTACAAGGTCCGCCACCCTGGCACTGATCATTTCATCGGTCATGCCTTCATACAGTTTGCTGATGACGTTGATCTGCTCTGTTGAAGGTTTTTTCATCTCTTCCGCAGCCAGTTTGTACAAATCCTGCAACAGATATTCCCTTCCCTGTTCCCTCAGAATGGATACAGCGGCCTGAAATGCGGCAAAGTCGCCCAGGCGGCTCATGTCTATGCCATAGCAATCGGGATAACGGATTTGCGGAGCCGAGGAAACCAATATGATTTTGCGCGGGTGCAGACGGTCCAGTATACGCAGGATGCTGTTGCGCAAAGTGGTACCGCGCACAATGCTGTCGTCAATGATAACCAGATTGTCTACCCCCGGGCGAATGGTGCCGTAGGTAACATCATATGCATTCCCTACCAGGTCATTTCTGTCGGTATCATTGGTGATGAAGGTACGCATTTTGGCATCCTTGATCAGGATTTTCTCCCTGCGGGGTTTCCAATCCAGTATCTCCCTCATTCTGGCAGGATTTCCCGCCACATCAGGTTGGGTAAGGGCTGTATACTGCAGTTCCCGTATGAGGTCATTCACTCCGTCTATCATGCCATAAAAGCTTGTAGCGGCTGTGTTTGGAACATAGCTGAAAACGGTGTTTTTCCATTCGTCGCCCAGGCGCGACATCACCCTGGCAGAGAGGAGGCGGCCCAGTTCCTTGCGTTCCGCATAGATGGATGCATCGTTGCCACGGGCAAAATAAATCCGTTCAAAAGAGCAGCGCATAAGCCTTGTGGGAGGCATGATTTCGTGCACTGTGGCTTCGCCGTTTTTTCGCACGATAAGTGCCGAACCGGGTTGCAATTCGTGAATGTCTTCAATGGCCGTGTTGAATACCGTTTGGATAGCAGACCGTTCTGAAGCCGAAACCACAACCTCGTCGTTGATGTAATAAAAGGAAGGCCGTATTCCTGCAGGGTCGCGAATGACAAATGCATCACCGTGACCCAGCACACCCACCATGTTGTATCCGCCATCCACGCTTTTAAAGCTGCGTTTCAGCACATTTACCACAGAAATATCTTCCTTGATTTTCTCGGTAATTTCCTGATTGCTGAATCCCTGTGATTTAAGAATCGAGAACAAACGCTGGTTTTCTTCATCGATAAAGTGGCCGATTTTTTCCAGCATCAGCACATTGTCGCTTTTTTCCTTAGGTTGCTGTCCCAGGTCAATCAGCTGCTGAAAAAGTTCATCTACGTTGGTGACATTGTAGTTGCCGGCCAGCATGAGGTTGCGGGCCATCCAGTTGTTCTGGCGCAGGAATGGATGAATATTTTCCAGGCTATTGCCGCCATAGGTGCCGTACCGCAAATGACCCAGCAACAGTTCACCTGAATAGGGGTAATGTTTTTTCAATTGGGCATCGTCTTTTCGGATCTCCTCCGGAATGGCGAGGAAACTCTTTGCCACTTCATCGAAAATGTCCGAGATGGCGGTTTTGCTTGCACTGCGTTTGCGGGCGATGTAGCGGTCGCCAAAGTCGGGATCCAGCTTTACCACACCGATACCTGCACCGTCCTGACCACGGTTGAGCTGCTTGGTCATTAAAAATTGCAGCTGACGAAGTCCGTAGAGAGAAGTGCCGTATTTTTCGCGGTAATAGCTGAGAGGTTTGCGCAAGCGAATGAAGGCTACGCCACATTCGTGCTGTATGGAATCACTCATGCCCTGAAAGGAGATGCAAAGTTAGTTAAAATCTTGCGGGAAATTGTTGAAGTCATGACCGAATATTACCTTTGAGAGTATGCGTGTGGTGTGCCTTTTATTCCTAATCGGGCATTCGTTGTATATACAACCTTTGTTGGCACAAATATGGAGTTTTCACTCGCATCCCTCATGGATGGCAGAGAATGGCAGTCCTGAATTCTGGCTGAAAAGTGAAGGCAGATTGCCTCAGGGGTTCACTCTGCAGCGGACTTCGCAAAGCAGGGGCGCGGGTTTTACTGCAATCGTTTACCGGATTGTAAAAGAGGGTATACCGGTGCATGAATGTATGGTTTCTGTGCTCAGGGCAGCAAAAGGCGGATTGGTCACCTCAAATTTTCCGGAAGACCTTCCGTTTGAATCATCACAAACAACCGGGAAAAATACAATCTGGTACAAAACCCGAAACAAGTATTGCCTGGTATCTTACCATGACAGTGGCTCCATCCGGACTTTTTCGCATGCTGATTTTACTACCCGGACCGAATACCGGCGCAATTTCAACAAAGACACAACAGTAAAGGCAAAAGTGCACGCGCCTGATCCGCTGAGCAGGGCGAATGTACTTTACGGAGGTATATGGAAGGACAGTAGCGACGGAAATCCGGCCCATTTAAATGAACAACGGTTCTGGTTGCCGGTAACATTGCGCAAGGCAGGAGATACCCTGAAACCTGAAAGTGACAAACTCATTTTCAGGGAAATCAGTATACCTGTATATCCTGCAGGTTACAGTTTTGGCAACCCTGATTTCGGCAGGGATGTTCCTGCTTTTGAGGATTTTAATGCGTTTGTTCATATCCAATCACTGAGCCGGTGGTGGGATAGTCTGGGGTTTGCAGATTGGTCTGATACGGTGCAGATTGATGCCCATGCCATGGGGGGTGCCGACGAAAGCGGATACAATCCTTTGCTGACTCCACCGGCCATCGAATTTGGCACCGGCGGGGTGGATGATGCCGAGGATGCCGATGTCTGCGTGCATGAGTACACCCATGCGGCTTTTGGTGCCGTTGTGCCGGATAGTTACGTGGGTAGTCAGCGGCAGGCCATTGAGGAAGGGGTTTGTTATTTTGTTGCCGTGGCGTATTCGCTGCGACACACACCCAATCAGGCCGGAATCGTCAACAACTGGGACGGGCACAATGAATTTTACCCCGGATATACCCTGCTGAATAACAAAATGTATGGCAAGGGCATGACCAATCAACCCCATGTGGATGGTGAAATCTGGGGTGCGGCCTTGTACGATTTGTCAAGGGAAACAGGGACTGACAGTACCATGAAACTGGTATTGCAGTCCATGCCATTGATGGTGGCGGGAATGGGTATGCAAAAGGCAGCGGAGGTATTGCTGAGAACAGACAGTTTGTTGAACAATGCGCGGAATCGCTGGCCTATCATCAAGGCATTTTATCCGCGCAATTTGTTGCCGTCGTTGGGCATTTCCGAGGTGAAAAAGGAAATTATTTTCAAAGTATTCAATTCTGAGGGATTTGCCCATGGTGAAAATGCGGAAATCATTTCAAACCAACCTGGTCTTTTCCGGATGATGGATAGCCGGGGTTTGTGTGTGAGAGAATATAAAGTACAGGCCTGGCAAAAGTGTACCATTTCAGCATCCGGCTTGTCGGCAGGTGTATACTATTTACAAGGCGGCAATCAGGTTGTTAAAATGCTTTTGAATCAGGCCCGCTAAGCCGGCAAATGCGACGAAAATTCAGTACATGTCTGGATTTCAGGCAAGTATGGCCATGGGAGAATGACCAGCGGTGGTGAAACCCCCTGATACCAGAACTGCTGCGCAGAAGCACATATTTTCCCTTGTTTTCCCAGGTGCCACTGATGAATTTTTTCTCTCCTCCGGCATTGTCATCCCGGTATTGGAAAGTATTATCCGGATTCAGCCACAATTTAATCTGTCGTGTATTTTGATACACAGGAGAGGGGCAGAATCCATATACGCCGGTGTGCTGCGGTGGAGATTGGGAACTTGCCTTTAAGGCAGTTAAAAAAAGGCAGAGTGCAAATATTTGTTTCATGATCCGGTACAAGCTATAGCAATGTGGGACAGGTAATTACTCACGAAAATACGAAATACGTACTCAAAGGCTTCTGGAAATTCTGTAAGTTTGCCCGTATGAAACACCGCATGCCTTTCAATCTGAACCAGTGGATAGAGGAAAACCGCCATCTGCTGAAACCGCCCGTGGCCAATAAGAACCTGTACCCGGAAGGAACCGACTATATTGTGATGATTGTGGGCGGACCCAATGCCAGAAAGGATTACCATTATAATGAAACTGAGGAGTTATTTTACCAGCTTGAAGGCGAGGCCCTGATTAAAATTCAGGTGGAAGGCAAATGTGTGGAGGTGCCTTTGAAAGCCGGAGATATGTATCTGCACCCGGCGGGAGTTCCGCACAGTCCGGGACGAATGGCCGAAGGCATAGGCCTGGTGATAGAAAGGGTTCGGGAGGGCAAAGGATTTAAAGATGGTTTGCTCTGGTTTTGTGATAAATGCAATACAAAATTGCACGAAGTTTATTTTGAATTGCACGACATTGAGAATGATTTTCAGCCGCATTTCCGTCATTATTATGCATCGGAAGATTTGCGCACCTGCAAGAGCTGTGGCCATATGATGGAAACAGATCCCAGGTTTGTCTGATTGCTGCAGATTTCCGCCCCAGGGGAGATTCACCAGGTATTCAATTCTGTTTTACAGTGGAATTTTTCCAATATAAAACAGTTCCCAGACCACAGCATATACCGCACAGGATAAGCAGAATTACCCCATCACCCATGCGGCAATACAGGGTTTTATTGTCGTATAAACTGATGGTGTGTTGAATGGCTGTTTTGTCAAACCATTTTGTGGCTTTTATGATGTACCCATCGGGTTGGATAAAGCAGCTGGTGCCGGTGTTGGCCGAACGGACAATCCAGCGGCGTTGTTCAATTGCGCGCAGGGTTGCATACGCCAGATGTTGTTTGTAGCCTGGTGTGTTTCCCCACCATGCGTCATTGGTGATAATTGCTATGGATTGTGCTCCTTTTTTAATGAATTTGCCAAGATAATCACCATAAATACTCTCATAACATACCGCAGCTGCAACGGGATGTTTTTCAGGGCCAAGGTTTTTCGGTTCGGGTGAGGTACCCAGGCTGCCTGTGGAGCTGTTTTCATCCAGTGCAATGGCCCAATCATTCAATACCGGAAAATATTCTGTAAATGGCATTTTTTCCGTGCCGGGCACCAATATGCTTTTATGATAAAAAGAGACTTTGTCCAACCTGTTTACATACAGCGCTGAGTTATAAAAGTCATACCATACAGACGGGTCTTGTGTAGGTCTGCTGGTGTTTCCTGGTCTTTTTGAAACATTGCGGTAAATCTGCTGCATATCTGCGCCGGTAAGTATTTCCAGGTCCGGATATTTTTTTCGAAAACCACGGAGTGCATGAAGCTGATAATCGTTGTCTGTGGATTGCACATCTATGGCGTCTACCAGCGAAGTTTCGGGCCATACCAGCAATTGGGTGGAGCTATCTGTTTTTTTTGCAGAAATCCGTAGCATTTCCTGCAATAAATCCATGGGATCCCGCGCAAATTTTTCGTGCCAGGGATCAAAACTGGGCTGAAGAACCACTGTATTCAGGCTTCCCACCGGCACCGGACCATGATTGCGGAATTTCCATATATTGAACCATGAAGAAAGAAGAACGAACAGGAAAAGGGCGGGTGCTGCAAAATAATATAATCGTTTTTTAAACCGCAATGCTTTCCAGATGAGCACATTGATGGCAAGAATAAATGCGGTTCCACCCAGTGTGCCGGTAATGTCATACCACTGAATGAGCCACGGGGCGCCTGCAAGTCCATTGCCAAGGGTAAGCCAGGGCCAGCTTAAATCCCAGCGATGAATAAAATATTCAAAAACGAGCCAGAGAATCACAAATAAATAGGTTGAGGACTCACCCAAAAATGGTTTGCTTCGCCGGTAAAGAAGCCAGGGTATGGTCATAAAAAGACTGTTGCAGAACAGCATAACCATTGCTCCTGCCAGGCTGCTGTTCCATACCCACCAGGTGGTGAATAAATTCCATAGAAAAAGGGAGGTATACAGATATAAAAAATATTTCCACCCGCGAAGTTTTCTCTCGCTTAATTCCAGCAATGGAACGAATGCAATAAATAGTGTAAAAACCACCGGCATGGGCGGCCATCCCAGCCAGAAGAAAATGCCGGGTAACAGCATCAGCAACCAGGAGGGAATGCTATGAATTTTCATCGGATTCTGATTCAGTGTTCTGACCAGCACCGAATCCTTCCAATACAACCACAAATTCACCTTTTGGCGCATGTGAGGTAAAATGTTGGATCACTTCATTCAGGCTGCCCGTAATTGTTTGTTCAAACTTTTTAGTGATTTCGCGGCTTACACTTATTCTGCGGTTAAGGCCTGCCAGTTCTGCCAGTTGTTGCAGTGTTTTGAGCAATTTGTGCGGACTCTCGTAAAAGCAGGTAGTCCGCACGTCATTCACCAACTCAAGCAGACGGGTTTGCCGGCCTTTTTTCTGGGGTAAAAAACCTTCAAAAACGAAACGGTGGAGTGCAAAACCGCTTTTGAGCAATGCAGGAATAAATGCAGCAGCACCCGGAATAATTTCCACAGGAATGTTCTTTTCCAGGCATGCACGGGTCAGCAAAAAGCCGGGATCCGAAATGCCGGGCGTGCCGGCATCACTGATTTGCGCAATTATGGCACCTTCCTCCAATTCGCGCAATAAACCGTTCAGTTTCTGGTGTTCATTGTGCTGATGAAAAGATTCAAGACGGGTATTGATTTGATAATGCTTACACAGTACAGATGATGTGCGTGTATCTTCTGCGAGAATGCGGTCTGCCTGTTTTAAAATATCCACAGCCCGGAAACTGATATCACCCAGATTTCCAATGGGGGTAGCTACCAGATAGAGCTTGCCGGCACTCAATGTTTGTGAATGTAAATTTTCTGTGTCAACACGGGTTTTTCGCCCGCCGAAGGACGCACAACGGCAACATACAAACCCGGGGCGATGCCGGTGGTATTAAAAAAGTTTTCATTTCGCAGCAATGGCTGTTCACGGAAAACAACTGCGCCGGATGCACTGTACATTTCGAAAATCAGATTTTGTCCTTTTTCCGCATTTCTCAATTCTACACCAATTCTTTCATTTTTTTCATCGGCATAAATTTTGAAATCGTTGTATTCCACAGTATCATAAATCCGTTGACGGATTTCTATGGTGGTATCAATGGGTAGAGAACTGCGGTAGGTTTTAATGGTATTGGTCATAACCATGGCCTGCTGTCGGGTAAAAATATTCTGGCAGGTGCAGTGGCTGTAATCCATATAATTTTCCACCATATCCGGAAAATCTTTGCCGGAATTTTCAAAACAGGTATTTTGATTTTTATTGCAATCAGAAGCACTTTTACTGCCCTGTTTTGGGGTGTCGTCTATATAGTCATCCACTGAGCATTGATTGCCAAAACCTGCATCGCCCCAGATATGTCGAAGGCCGAAAAAGTGACCCACTTCATGCACTGCAGTCCGGCCATTGAAACTGATGGCCCAGGTGCCTGTGGCAAGTGGATTGTTTCTGCCCACAATCTGATAGTGCAGCACCACACCCTGGTTTGGATTGCCTACCCAATTGTTGCTGGGCCAGTTTGGGTGACCGTATGGCGGATAAGCATATCCGAATAAGAAATTTCCACTACCGGGATAGTACAGGTCTCCTACCCAGATATTGAGGTATTTGGTGGGGTCCCACACATCATCTCCGCCTTGCGAGGAAAATTTTATTTTATCTGTTATTTGTCCGTTGCTGCTGCCAAATGTGGTTTGCGATGTGCTCTTGCGGACTATGCCATTTGTTGCAGCTCCACCCGGAGTTTTGGATGCAAGTACAAATTGTATTTTGGTATCACCGGCGCGTGATTTAAATACCCCGCGGGTATTGGTGGTATCCCAGTTTCTGCGCCGGAAATCGCGGTTCAGTACGTCTATCTGGGATAGCAACAAACTGTCGTGAATGTTTTCTGTGGCATTGTTGTAGAGCACATGGAAAACAACCGGAATGGTATATACCGTATCGTAAAAATACTGCGTGTCGCGAACTTTGGTTTTGCGGCTGCTCACTTCCATTTGCGGTTTCAGCATGTTCTGGTAGGCTTTGTCGTATCCGTTGCGAAAACCCGGGTATTGGGCTTCGAGCTGTTGAATCACCTTATCATAGCCACACGGTTCAGACTGTTGTGCATGAAGAGAAAACAAACCTGAGATGAGCACCCCTGCTCCGATGATTATTTTTTTCATTATTGCCCTTTAAAAGCGGGTTTTCTTTTTTCATTAAAAGCGGCTACACCTTCGCGGTAATCTTCACTGCGTCCGGCAATTTCCTGGCAATAGGCTTCGTATTCGAGCATAGTATCCAGATCGCTGTATGTCGCTTTATTCAGCATTTTTTTAATCATTCCAATGGCTTTGGTGGGTGCCGCTGCGTAGTAGTCCGCAATAGCCTGAACTTCTGTATCCAGGTTTTCTGCCGTGCAAACCCGGTTTATCAATCCCCAGTCCAGTGCCTGTTGTGCGCTTACTTTGTTTGCCATAGTGCACAATTCAAATGCACGCGCCGGGCTTATGGCTTTGGGTAGAAAATAAGAACTTCCACTGTCAGGCACCAATCCTACGTTAATAAACACTTCAATGAACGAAGCGTTTTCTGCTGCCACAATAAAATCACAGGCCAGGGCCAGGGAAGCACCTGCACCGGCAGCCACACCGTTGATGCGCCCTATGATGGGTTTGGGCAATTCGCGCATGGCCCTGATGATAGGGTTGTATCTTTTATACAAACTATCGCTGAGACTGCGGTTTTTACTGCCCGCAATGGCTTTTAAGTCCTGGCCGCTGCAAAAGGCTTTTCCTTCACCGGTGAGGACCACGACCCGCACGTCATTGTCTTTCTTTACTTCCTTTAGCGCATCCTGCAATTCATAACTCTGTTCGTCGTTAAATGCATTAAACACATCTGGGCGGTTGAGACTTATGTATCCCGTATTGCTTTTCTTTTCGTAGCGAATGCTGTTATAGCTCATAGCGATAATACTGCAAAGGTAGTAAGAAATCCAAGGCCAAAACCCACCCACAGTTCTTTATGGCTGTGGGCAGACAATCCCAGGCGAGCCATATAAACCAGAGCACACACTACCATGGAAATGCCAATCCAGATAGCCTGGAAATGGGTATATGGATTGAAATGCAGTGCGATAATCATGCTGAGAAATCCGCCCACACCAGCCATGTGTGCAGATGCTTTTATCCAAAGCGAATTGATCAGCCAGAGCAGAGCCAATACAAGCGTAATGGAACCAGACCACAGAAACGGGAATTTTTCACCAGGCCAAATTCTGAAAAAGAAGTAGTAGAGAGTCAGCGCCGCTGCGGGTACAATAGCCAAGGGATATGAGACATTTCGTTCTTTTCTTTTTACAATATGAAAGTCAGATATCCACCCGATTTTTATCATCAGCCAAACCCCGGCAGAGGGCAAAACGATATATATCAGCAAAGAAGGCCAAAAGTATTGTTGCCAGTGAACAAGCGGGCCGAATGGTTTTGTGGGGAAATAGGGAAAGCAGGCTCCGGCAACCGCCATGGTACCGGGGAAGAAAACATAAGTAATCAGGGTCCACAAACGACGCATAACGGCAAATGTAGGTGGAGAATCACGAAACCGGATTCAGGCCTTGTTGCAAAGGTTTAATTGTGGTTTTGCTGTGCCTGAATGAGGGTGTGTATTATCTTTGCCGGGTATGCGGATTTCGGTGCAGTGGCTCAGGGATTTTATTGAAACAGAAGCGGATACCACAGCGCTTGCTGACCGGTTATCGGTATCCGGCCTGGAAGTGGAACACATAGAAAACTGGGATTCTGTGCCGGGTGGGTTGCGCGGATTTGTGGTTGGAGAGGTGATGGAATGCAGCAAACACCCGAATGCAGATAAGCTGAGTATAACCAAAGTGAATACCGGTGGCGAAACTTGGAGCCCCATCGTGTGCGGAGCCCCCAATGTAGCAGCCGGACAAAAAGTGATAGTAGCCCTGCCGGGAACCGAAGTAACGGTGCCGGGTAAGGGAACCTTTACCATTGGCGAAGCCAAAATCCGGGGAGAAATAAGCCGGGGTATGATATGTGCCGAAGACGAATGCGGACTTGGAAACAGCCATGATGGCATCCTGGTTTTGCCTGCTGAAGCACCGGTGGGTATGCCTGCAGCAGAATATTTTCACGTGGTATCAGATCAGGTGCTGGAAATTGGTCTCACGGCAAACCGCGGAGACGCTGCCAGTCATCTGGGAGTTGCGCGGGATTTGGCGGCACTGTTTGAAGTACCGGTGAGGTTGCCACATCTGAATACCCATGCACTTCCAGCAATGGAATACCGCATTGCGGCAGAGGAGAATACGTGCCAGCGTTATGCCGGATTGCTGCTTGAAGGAATAAAAGTGGGCCCGTCTCCGGCATGGATGCAAAACAGATTGCGCACCATAGGCATAGAGCCGCGGAACAATGTGGTAGACTGCACCAATTATGTGATGCATGAGTTGGGACAGCCCCTGCATGCGTTTGATGCGGACAAAATCGGACGGAACATTACTGTGCGTTTTGCAGTGTCGGGTGAAGCCCTGGAGACGCTGGATGGGCAAAAACGCAAACTCGAAGCCGGGGATTTGATTATAGCCGCTGAAAATGGCCCGGTTGCGCTTGCTGGTGTATTGGGTGGACAGGCTTCTGCCATACAGGAAAGCAGCACCCGGGTTTTTATTGAAAGCGCCTGTTTTTCTGCATCTGCAGTGCGGAAAACGGCCCGAAGGCATGGATTGTCTACAGATGCGAGTTTTCGTTTTGAACGCGGCACTGATCCTGAGATGTGCCTGTTTGCGGCGATGCGTGCGGCAGATTTGATGATTCAAACCGCCGGTGGAAGCGCTGTGGGCATGACAGATTATCATCCTGTGCAAACCCGGCTAAGGGAAATACCGCTGAAGGCAGCAGATATAAACCGGTTTGCCGGTATGGAAATTCCTTCGGAAACCGTGGCTGCCATTCTCAGGAACCTGGGTTTTACTTTGTTGCCGGGAGGGGAAAATGAATGGTTGGTGAAAGTGCCATCGTGGCGGAATGATGTGGAAGGATTTGCCGATCTTGCGGAAGAAGTGATGCGGATATACGGATATGACCACGTGCCGCTGACCGGAAAAATGAAGGCTAGTCTGGCAGGCTTTTCGGGTGTAAAAAGGCGGCAAACCGAACAAAAGGTGAGGCGGTTTCTGATGAGCAATGGTTTTTACGAAATTGCCACTAACAGCCTTACCTCGGCATCTCATTATCCTGAAGAGAAACAAGGTCAACTGGTGTTGCTGGACAATCCGCTGAGTTCGGATATGGCTGTGATGCGTGCCTCACTCTTACACGGCATGCTGGAATCTATGGCTTGGAACCGCAACCGCAAACAGCAGAACATCCGCTTTTTTGAAATGGGCAGGGTGTATGGCCGGCGGGGAGAAGGATTCTGGGAAAACAACCGGTTAGGGATTCTGCTTGCAGGCAACCGGTATGAGGAAGCCTGGGAGAGAAAAGAAGAAGAAACCGGATTTTATGATCTCAAGGCAATTGTGGCGCAGTGTCTGCAGGTCATGGGAACTTCCCTGTCTGCAGAAAATGTGAAAATGGAAGAAGTGAGCCGCAATGTGCTGAAAAAATGGGACATAGAAGGCAAAGTCTGGTTTGCCGAACTGGATTGGGACAAAGCCACAGAAGGGCTGAAATCTGAAGGATTCAGGGTACAGACTCCCCCGAAATTTCCATTTATGCGCCGGGATTTGAGTTTGGTGGTTGATAAAAATCTGCCCTACGCAGAGCTGGAAAAAACCATTTCAAAGTCAAAAACCGGCTTGCTTCGAGAGGTGCAGGTATTTGATGTATACGAAGGAAAACCGCTTGAAGAAGGCAAGAAAGCAATAGCCATAGCCTTTTATCTGGGTATGGAAGACCGCACACTCACGGATGCAGAAGCAGATGGAGACATGGCCAGGCTGATGGCAGCGTTTGAACAAAACAACGGAGCTGTGATACGGAAGTAAACATGGAAACCACAGAGCAACGTTTAACCCGCATCAGGGAAGCAGTTGAAAGACTGCTTTCAGAAAACAATGAACTGAAGGCAGCGGAAAAACAACTGAATGACCGCATTCAGGAACTGGAAAAAACGATTGAGCTGCAAAAAAATACGATTGCCGACCTGACAGATCGGAACAAAATGATTAAACTTGCAAAGAATTTATCTCTAACCGGTTCAGACCATTTTGACATGAAAATCAAAATCAATGAGTTGGTAAGAGACATAGACAGATGCATTGATTTGCTGAACGAATAAGGAAAAAGTGCAGCCAGATGATATGATTCCGATTCGGGTGCCGGTGGCAGACAGGTTGTTGCCATTGAAAGTGGCCAGAAAAGATGAGGAATACGTACGCCTGGCAGCGCGTATGTTAAATCGCCGGATGGAAGAGTTTAAGACTTACAATTCCGGTGAGACCATAGACCGCCTTGCATGGGCAGCGCTGGATTTTACAGGTGACCTTGTGCGTTATCTCAGATCCGGCCAAAACCAGACTGAAGCCGTGGAAGACGAGCTGAAAAGACTGGAAGAACTGCTGCAGGGCCGCTGATTCCCCCCGCGTTTCGGACAATACCGGTGCATCTCCTGTACAACCAATAAAAGAAAACAAAAGGAGACACATGGAAATCGTAGTATTCGGTTTGGCTGGCATTCTTGCCGGAGTGGCACTGGGTTATCTGTTTTTTGTGATTATGCGCAAAAAGCAGCTGGACCAGCAAAAGGCCGCATTGCTGGAGGAAGCCAGACTTCAGGGAGAGAACATTAAAAAGGACAGGATTATGGAGGCAACGGAGAAATTCCACAACCTCAAATCCGAGCATGAGAAAGAGGTATCCAGGCGAAACCAGGAATTGAATCAGGCGGAAAACCGCATGAAGCAGAAAGAGCAGTCTCTGGATCAGAAGCTGAAAGACAACCGCAACAAAGAAGAGGAATTGAGCCGGGCCCGCCAGACTTTTGAAGCGCAGGTGGAGGCTTTGAAACTGAAACAGCGGGAAGTGGATTCCCTGCGCGATCAACAGCTGACCCAGCTGGAGAAGGTGGCAGGACTGAGTGCTGCAGAAGCCAAGGAGCAAATGCTGGAAAACATTCGGGTAAAGTCGCACACCGACGGATTACAGATTGCCAAAAACATCATTGAAGAGGCCAAACTTGGTGCTACAAGAGAGGCCAAGCGCATCGTACTGCAAACCATACAGCGCACAGCGGCTGAGACGGCCATTGACAATACAGTAACGTCTTTCCCGCTTGAAAATGACGATGTAAAAGGACGTATCATTGGCCGTGAAGGCCGGAATATCAAGGCCTTTGAAGCTGCAACAGGCGTGGAGATTCTGATAGACGACACACCTGAAACCATTGTGCTGAGCTGCTATGACCCTATTCGCAGAGAGATAGCCCGGGTATCTCTGGAACGTCTCATTAAAGATGGACGTATTCACCCCGCACGGATAGAAGAAGTGGTGGACAAGACCCGCAAACAAATTGAAGAAGAAGTGGTGGAGTGGGGCGAACGCACCGTGGTAGACCTGGGTATAACCGGGCTGCACCCTGAGCTGATCCGCTATGTGGGTCGCATGCGTTTCCGCAGTTCCTACGGACAAAATCTGTTGAAACACAGCCGGGAGGTTGCCCGTTTGTGCGCTACCATGGCAGCAGAGATGGGGCTGAATGTGAAGTTGGCCAAACGCGCAGGCTTGCTGCACGACATAGGCAAATGCCCCGACAATGACGAGGAAACCCCACACGCGTTGCTGGGTATGAAGCTGGTTGAGAAATTCGGGGAACACCCGGATGTCATCAATGCCGTAGGTGCGCACCACGACGAAATAGAAATGAATTGTCTGCTGGCACCTGTTATTCAGGCCTGTGATGCCATTTCGGGTTCACGACCCGGTGCCCGCCGCGGAGACGACCAGTATGTGGAACGCATCAAGGAGATGGAGAATATGGCACTTGGATACCCTGGCGTGGAGAAAGCTTTTGCCATACAAGCAGGACGGGAACTGCGCATCATCATGAGTGCAGAGAAAACCAATGATGAGCAGGCCGATACACTGGCTTTTGAAATCAGCAACCGGATTATGACAGAAATGCGCTATCCGGGTCAGGTAAAGATTACGGTGATTCGTGAAAAACGGTCTGTAGGTATTGCCAAGTAATTGGCATTTATAAGTTTAAACGGCAAAGCCGGGGTGTATACGCCCCGGCTTTTTTATTCATTAACAAACGGTAGTTAGTTGTGTCGAATTGTCAAAAACAAGTGGATTTGATGAAAGTTATCCACACGATTGTTGGAAATGACAGATGCATAGAATATGTTTGACGAATTATTGACAAAACTGTCGATTAAAAAACAAACAAACCTACACGTCACTGCGTATGACAAACCACTACAAACTCTCCCTCAGCCTGTTTATTGCCGCCACCCTCAACATCCTGAATCTTTCAGGACAGGCTACCGTATTGAACAGTCAGACTGCCTCTGGCAGTGCATCAGTAAGTGCCCTTACAGACTATGGCACTTTCCGGCAGGTGCGCATTCAGGCAAGCAGTTCAGGTTCCGCTGGCAGAACCTGGGAATTCGGAACGGGTTCCGTGGGTTCTCCTTCGTTTACCACAAACTGGAGACCGGTCAGCGGTTCAGGATCGCAGGTAATGATACCCGCGTTCAACCAGTTTATTGGTCCGGCATCCGGTTCGCCTCCAAGCTATGGCTCTGCAACCACGAACAGCAGTTCAGGTGGTGTAAGTGGCACACTTCCGGCAGTGACCAGCGGAAGGTACTATACATTTAATATTTCGGAGAAAAGTACCAGTGGAACTCCGGCCAATGAGAATTTGGCAGTACTTGAAACATCGTTCAATCCGGTTTCCATTTCCTCCGTTACCCTTAATCCGTCTACCGTGTATCAAAACAACGCAGGTTTTGTGCAGGTGACTACTGGTGCTGCTCCGGCAGCGGGTGAATACGTGTATTTGCGTTACTCCACTTCCTCTACCTTCAGCAGCAGCAGCTGGGTGCAGGTTGCCATGAACGGCACCAGAGGTGAAGCCGCCATACCTTGCTACTCCGCCAGCACAACCGTATATTATTATGTTTACACTTCCAGCCTTACACCTGCTCAGTTGACAGCCAGTATTGGCACAAACGGACAGGATGCACACGACATGGCTGTGCTGAATATCAACAACAACGGCGGCAGCAATTACAGCTACACCGTGGCTTCTGGTACAAACTTCACCGGTGCCTACCTGGTTCCTTCCAGTTGTTATGCTACTGTGGCATCATTTGTCACCGCCTTAAACGGCGGTACTGTAACTGGTCCGGTGACCCTGCTGGTGCAGGCCGGTCACACAGAAACAGCAGCTGGTGGTGGTATCCTGCTTACCAAAACCGGAACTGCCTCTAATCCTATAGTCTTTCGCAGAATTGGGGTTGGCAATAAACCCAGGATCAATGCAGGTGCAGGCACCCAAACTTCTACAGTGGCAACAGGCGGGCAGGATGCAATATTCAAGATAAACGGAGCAGATTATATTACCATTGATGGGTTGGAATTGCGTGAAAGTTCTACGAATACCACCAGTACCACCATGGCTGAGTTCGGGTTTCACCTGTCCACCACCAGTGCAACTGATGGATGCCGTTACGACACGATCCGCAACTGTACAGTTATTCTGAACCGCGCCAATACTGCCACCAACGGCAACTACGGAATCTGGATGGGACAGCACAGTGCCACCAGCGGAACCGCTGTCACGCCTACCAATGCAACGGGTATCAACAGTTTTTGTCAGTTCTTTCAGGATACCATACAGAATGTGGTTTCCGGTATCGGTATATTGGGTAGCACTACTACAACCTACTACGGAACAGGAAATACCATCATTTCCAATTACATCAGTGCATTTGGGGGTGGATCAACAACTACAGTAAATGGTATCGTTACGCAGTACCAGTTGAACATGATCATCACCGGTAACCGCGTGGCGAATATGGAGAACGGAGGTGTGTCTACGACAGGATTAACCTATGGAATCTATCCGTTCAATATGAACGTAGCCAATGCAAACCTGATTGTGAACAACAACACGGTGATATTGGATGTGCAGCATACTTCCACAACGTATGGTATTTATTCCACATTGACGACCACCACCGTTCCGGTTCAGTATACCAACAATGTGGTCAACATTACCATGCGGAGCTCGGGTGCAACTTATGGTATGTTCATATCGGGAACCTCAATCAATGCAAATTACATTGGCAATACATTTACCTTCCGGCAGATGTCTACAGGAACACTGTATGGATTATACAATGGAGCCACCGGAAATATTAAGGTTCGCAATAACAGCTGGGTGAACAGCCTGTTGGCTACAGCTACCTATGGCACAGTATCAGGAACAACATATCTGTTTTACCATGCTTCCACAGCAACAAGTGATTCCATTACGAACAACACATTGGCCAATAACCTTTGGTACCACAGTGGAACTGCCTATTTTTTCTATAACAGTTCCACCAGTACCAACGTGTATTATGCCAACAACCTGATAGAGAAGAACCAGAACCTGTCGTCCGGAACCTGGTACGGGTATTATAACCTGGGCAGCCCTACTTCAGGAAATGAAAATCTGATTGCCAACCTGTACCGTTACAACCGCACATTTGGTACTTTCTACCCCATGTATTGCAATACAGCAGCAGGGCATTCCAGAAAGATGCAGTACAATAAAGTGCATGACAACAGGGCTGGGACCTTTTATGGTGTCTACAGTCTCAGCGGGCTTAACAATATTGTGTCGCACAACGAGATATACAATGACACAGTCAACGGAACATTTTACGGTATCTATGGATACAGTGCAACGGGCACCGGCAGCAGTTGGCAGGTTTACAAAAACACCATTCGCAACATCATCAACTTCAGTACCACTTCATACGGTATATACCATGCCAGCAGTTCTCCGACGGTGCAAATACACCGCAACAAAATCGGTGAATTGTATTTGTTGTCGAATTTTACGACCACAGGAACCCAATTGGTAGGCATTTATTGCGCGGCTGGTACCACAGCAAATATCCACAACAACCTGGTGGGGGGACTGTTTGCTACTTCCGGCGCATCATCCAATGCGAATGCGGTAATGATTGCCGGCATATTGACAACCTCAGTAACAACCACCAATATTTATTACAACACGGTTTATCTGAACAACGTAACCAACAATGGTAACGGGGCCAACATTACAGCCGGCATATATCAGAATACCGTAACCAGTGGTTACAATATAGATGTCCGCAATAACTTAATCATCAACGAAAGTTCGCCTACATCGAATGTCACATACACCGGCAAAACAATTGCCATTGCGCGGGGCACAACCACATCGGGTACGCCCTTGAGCCAATGGACGACCACCAGCAACAACAATATCCTGTATGCTGGAATGCCAAGTCCTCGGAATATTCTGTATTTTGATGTGACCAATAACCTTCAGACCTGGTGCCAGTATCAGGCATTGGTTTCTCCCAGAGATACAAACTCGTATACAGAGAGAATGGATTTTATCAGCACGAATCCAACCAGCTCCAGTTACCTGCATCCTTCCCTCTCAACACCCACTTTTGCAGAGAACAATGCACAGGTTATCAGCGGTTTTGAATTTGACTTTGATTCTGCCGCACGTAGCAACACCACACCCGATATTGGAGCTTTTGAAGATGGTTATTCGCCCAATTCCATCAGCAACACTGTTACAGCTGCAGTGGCTCACCCCACCCTGCATACCGGCCCCGGGGCAAAAGACCAGATTGCACTGAGAGCATCGGTAACCATGGGTTTCAACCGCAATTGTCCAGACAGTATTTCCAGGCTTGTGTTCAGTACCACAGGAAGCACAAGTGCTTCCGATATTTCACAGGCCAGGATATATGCCACAGGCAGCAGTTCTGCACTCAACTTTACGACCGCTACCTTGCTGAGCACGGTGAATAATCCCAGCGGAAGTTTTGCAGTGAATGTATCCCGTCCGTTATTTACAGGAACCCAGTATTTCTGGGTTGTGTATGATTTGAAGTGCACTGCCGCCGCCGGAAACATTGAAGACGCCTCCCTGGATACCATTTATTACAATGGCGGAATTCTCACCCCCGGCAGTGCAAGTGGTGGAATGACCGTGCAGGGCGCCCTGAGTGGCACTTACAGCATTCCCGGGACTCCTTTTGCCACATTGGCAGATGCCGTGAACGCATTCAATACAAGGGGAATTTCTGCTTCGGTAACCTTTAACGTGGCCGCCAACCATTCAGAAGTTGTTCCTGCAAGTCCCGGTGGCATATTGATTCGTGCCAACAATACCTGCGGAGCAACCTATACCACACCTACCCGTACACTCACCATACAGAAATCCGGTAGCGGCGCAAACCCTGTGCTGAATGCCAACATGGGTGGCAATTCTCCCATTTTTGCCACAGCAGGTGTGCCTCTGGATGGTGTGGTAACCGTAAGTGGTATGGATTATATCACTTTCGACCGAATTGACATAAAAGACAACAATACCAATACAGTAGATGCGGCTGAATATGGATACGGTCTCTTCAAACGCTGGAGCAGCAATGGGGTGAAAGGTGTAAACATTCAGAACTGCAACATCACCATGTTCGAAGGCAACCGGCAGGATGGATCCACCAATTTCCTTGCTGGCTCTAAAGGTATTTATATGGGCGGCAATATGTATGACACGATTGGCACCATGTACACGCCTTTTGATACCAACGGAACCAACAGCTACAACCGCTTTGAGAACAACACAATCCGCAATTGCGGAGGTACCCCTATAACATTGATAGGTATAAGTGTAGGTTCTCCCTATACCCTCATGGACCGCAACAACGTTATACGCGGCAATGACATAGCCAATTTCGGTGGTCCTATGGCTGGTGTGCTCACCGGCATTTATACCACCTCGCAAACAGGAGATCATGTGATTGCCAACAACCGGGTGATCAATGCCACTGGTTCGTACCCCTTTGCCCAAAACCAGATCAATGGTATTTATATTAACAGCTCACCCAACAGCAATCTGAAAATTCATGGCAACCTTGTTTCACTGAAAAGTTTGCCTTCGTCTGGCGCCATGTATGGGATCTATTTCAATCCGTCAGGTACCGGAACAGTATCCGTGCGTGGCAATACAGTACGGGATTGTTACAAACCATTCCATACATTGAATTCAAGTTTGTTTTATGCAATCTTTCAGGCCTCGGCCAATACAGGAGCCTATGATTCCATGTATAACAATGCCATCCGGAACAATGTGGTTCAGGTAAACAGCACCATTTACGGGTACTACATGAACAACAGTTCCAACCTGAGTTATTTTGCGAATAATGTAATTGACACATTGGACATCACATACCCATTGTCCTCAACCCAGGCAACGCTGTATTACAATGCTGGCAGCCCGTCAGCCAACAGCCGGGACTATGTGCTGAACAACACATTCCGCAATGTACAGGCCAGCAGTATATTTATTGCACGGCCTCTAACGGCAATACAGAATCAGGTAAGCACCAATGCTGATGTATGGATACAGGGCAACACCCTGGATAAAATCCGCACAGGGGGTACTTTGTATGGCATCTATAATCTCTCCGGTGATTCTGCCTATATAAGCGACAATACCATCAGTAATGATTCCAGTACACTGGGACTGGTCTATGGAATTTATCTCACCTCGGGTAACCGCAAGTTTGTTTACAACAACAACATTAACAATGTTGCTGCCGGAATAAATACCGTCAATTCCGTTTCCGTGGCTGGCATATTCAACGGTGGCACCGCCACTCCATTGAGAATTTACAACAATAGGATTGCCGACCTTTCCAACTGGTCTACCAATGGCAATGCATATGGTATCTATAGTGCAGGCAATGCATCTACTGTTTACAATAACCTGATATATGATATAGCCGCACCCAGATTGGGTACTGCCGACCCCGGTGTGAATGCATTCAATGTATATGGAATGCAGTTTGCCGGAAATGTTACCGGATTTACAAATCAGATTTACCATAACACCGTATTACTTGACAATGGCTTAACCAAACCCGCATTCCACAGCAGTGCAGCCTTGTTTGTTGCCCGCAACCCCATTACGGACCTGCGCAACAATATCCTTATCAATAAAACAGTACCCGGTTCCAGTGGTAAGACCATCGCGTTCCACAGGGCTACCCGCTTTAAAAACTCACATGCCCTGGCTTCTAATAAAAACATTATCTACACCCCCACAGGCACCGGATATGCCATGTACAGAGACAGCAGTACCAGTGTAACCAGCTTGTGTGTAATGATTGATTCCCTGAAACTGGGCAAGGAAGCTGGCAGCAAGAGTGAAGATATCAGCTTCCAGTCTCTAAATCCTGCATCTTCAGTATTCCTCAAAGGCAGTACCAGCGTGGCTTCTGCCATTGAAAACGGGGGCAACTACGTGGCAATAGCTGCTCAGGATGTTACAGGTACCAATCGCAGCACCACCACACCGGATATAGGCAGTTATGAAGATGCATTCACTGCCGGCTCTACTGGCACCGCTACGGTGGTTCTTACCCAGCAAACCAACAATCCCAAAGCAGGTGAAATCAACAGCAAAGCGCTGCGTATAAAAGTCACACCCTCAACAGCATCCGGAACGACGGTAACGAAATTCACCCTGAATACAACAGGTACCACCAATCCTACCCGGGATATTTCCAAAGCCCGTGTATTTTATACAGCACTTGACAGTAACCTGAATCTGCAAACTGCTGCACAGTATGGAAGTGATGTAGCCAATCCTAACGGATCCTACACGGTATCTGGCAATGAAAACCTGAGTTGCCAGAAAGATTACTACTTCTGGCTGATGTATGATGTGAAATGCGGTGCACTGAGCACCGATGTGCTGGATGCAGAGGTATCATCAGTTGATTATACAGGTGGTTCCATTACTCCTTCTACCACCAACCCTACCGGAACACAGAGCATTGCCACTCCCTCCGCTTTGGCCGGTTCGTATGGCATTCCCTCTGCTTATCCTACACTGGACAGTGCCATCCGCGATTTGAATTACAAAGGACTTTCCAGCACTGTTACCTTTAATATAGCCAGCACACATACTGAGCAGGCACCAAACAACGGATACCTGATTGATGTTACCGGATGCTGGGATACCACTTCGGCCGGAAGAAAAATCATCATAAAAACTGCAGGAGGCGGCCGACCGGTTTTCTATGCACAAAGCAACGGAAATGCAACCCCTGCAACCACAACTTCAGGCACACGGCTGGATGGATTGTTTACTGTCTTGGGAACTGACTGGATTACCATAGACAGCCTGGATATGCGGGATACAAATACCATTGGCAACCGCCGCATGGAGTATATGGTGGGTCTCTTTAAGAAATCTGCCACCAACGGTACCCGGTTTGTGACTGTAAAGAATTGTGCCATTACCGCCAGCACCCTGAACAACATCGCCGGTTCTGCCTTGTTTGGCGCAGGCAGTAAAGCCTTTTACATTGGCCCGAGCTGGTACAATGATCTCGGCACAGAACTGATGCCCACCGATACCTTTGGGTTGAACAGCTACAATACGTTTGCATCCAACGATGTAAGAAATACATACAATCCGGTGTGGCTGGAAGGCTATAACGGATCCCTGTATACATCGGACAGGATGAATACAATACGCAATAACAGCCTTACCTATTGGGGAGGATCTTCGGCCAGGTATCATGGTATTTATGCCGATGACCAGCACAACGTGCAGATTTCTGGAAACTACCTGAACAATGTGGCCAATGGAGGAAGCATGGGCTCAGGCGGTGGATATGGTATTTACACTGAAGTGTCGGGCAATGCAAATGCCACCATCAGCGGAAATACCATTTCGATTCAAACTTCCAATATCAGCACCTATCCCATTTATTCAGCCAGTGGAGGTGTGGTAAGAATCCTGGACAACAATATCCGTGACTGCAAAGTGCAGAACTTCTTAGGTCAGACATTTGCCGGCATCTGGCTTGCTGCCGCCCCTTCATCCGATACCATCAGCGGCAATGCCATTGCAATGGATACACTGTTTGGGTATGGAAGTATTTATGGCATTTACCACCAAACCAATTGCCCGTTTGAAGTCATTGACAACAACCGGTTTGACAGTGTTACAAGTATTGCGGCTACTTCGGTTTCAGGGTATGTTACCTATGGCATATACCGCAGCATTGCGGTAAATACCGGCATAAGCCGCATTGCCAATAACATTTTCAGAAATTACAGGGCTTTGGGTTCCATCCCCTCCTATATAAACAGTACCTCATGCTATGGAGTTTATGACAACGTCAGCACGTCCGTACTTCATAAGAGGATCATCACCGGCAATCTGCACACCGGATTTTTCAACAGTCCAACTGCCTCCTCAAGTTTTGGGGGAGGAATGTATATTATCGGTGGCGATTCCACATGGGTAGAAAACAACACCACAGAAGATGATACGTTTACCTCCATGTATGGTATGCGTTGCGATAACCAAACCTATCTCAGCCTGCGCAACAATACTGTGCGGAATATTACACTGAGGGGTGCGAGTGGAGGAACCTCCTATGGAATACTATGCCTTGGACAAACAACAGTGGATTACTCTGGCAACAGGGTGGGCAATTTGACCCACACCGCAACCGGAGCTGGCATGATGGGAATCTATGCCGGTTCTGTAGGTACCCTGAATATGAACAACAACGTGGTTGCCAATCTGGAAGCCAAAGGCGCCAGCTTCAGCAATTCCATCGTAGGGATATATTTGGCTTCTACAACTGCCGGACAATTGCAGAATGTATACCATAACAGCGTGTACCTGAATGGTTCACCAGGAACTGTAAGCACCCTGTTTGGTTCTGCCGCGTTGTACAGCAGCTCTACCGCCCCCACCCTGGACTTGCGGAACAATATCCTGATCAACGAGTCCAACACTTCAAAAGGGACTGCCGTGGGAGTGTGGAGAAATGGAACCAATGCATTGGCAACCATGGCCAGCACCTGCAACAACAACCTGATTTATGCAGGTACTCCGTCATCTGGCAACCTGATATTCAGCGATGCAGGTGCAGTTACTGCCGGAACCATCTGTGATTATATCAACCTGCTGGGTCCCACAAGGGAAACAGGGGCTGTGAGTGAAGATGTGGCCTTCCTGAGCCTTTCACCGAACTCTTCCAACTTTATGCATGTGGACCCCAGTGTTGCGACAACTGTTGAGAATGGCGGCGGCCCGATTGCATCGGTAACCAAAGACATTGATGGCCAAACCCGCAGCAGCAGCACACCGGATTTAGGTGCGGATGAGGGTAGCTTTACTCCTGCGAGTTCGGGCACGCCCAGTCTGGCGGTAACCCAGGTAACCGGTCAAACAGGCCGTGGAGCAAATCAGCATGTATTGCGCATAGCAGTGAGCACATCCGGAGCAGGCAAAGCGTTGAACATTAGTCGTTTTGTATTGTCAACCGCCGGGACCACCAATGTGGCAGATCTGGATAAGGCAAAATTGTACTTTACCGGCAGCAGTTCTGCTTTCTCCACCGCTGTTCGGTTCGGAGATTCTGTGAACAACCCCAATGGCCGCATGGTATTCAATGGAACTGCATCTGCCTGTGCCGGAGCTACTGTGTATTTCTGGCTTGCATATGATGTGAACTGCGGGTCAACCCTGAGCAACCTGATCGATGGAACCTGCGACACTGTCACCATAAACAGCACAAACTACACACCTTCCAGCCCGGCACCTGCAGGTGCCAGATCCCTGGTGGGACCTCTGAACGGCACTTATGGCATACCAGCAGATTACACCACAGTGAATGCTGCAGCACTGGATTTGAACAGTCGCGGTGTGAGTGGTCATGTGACCTTTAATGTGGCCGCTGGCCATGTGGAATCCGTACCGCTTGGCCCGGGTATCGTGATATTGAATCAAAACACCTGCGGAGATACCACCAATATCAACAGGCAGGTGATCTTTAAAAAATCCGGATCCGGCAGCAATCCGATATTATATGGTGCTGCAGGTGGCTCTGCCCTGCCCTCTACTGCAGGTCGCGCACTGGATGGTATTCTTACCATTGCAGGAACCGACTGGGTAACCTTCGACGGATTTGACATGCTGGATACCAACAGCCTGAATCCTGCAACTATGGAATATGGTGTAGGATTGTTTAAAGCCAGCAGATTAAATGGTACCCGCAATGTGACCATTAAGAATTGTAATATTCAGCTGAACAGGATCAACAGCAATTTCAGTGGAACCTATTTTGGTGTGGGTAACACCGGTATGGTTATAATGCCTACGCTGTACAATGACCCTACCAATCAGGTGATTACCACAGACACCAATGGTACTAATAGTTACAATAGCCTCCTGAGCAATAATATCTCCGGTGTAAACATTGGAATTCGGGCTCAGGGTTACAATGCGCCATCACCTTATGCATTATATGACAAAGGCAATAACCTGGGTCGTGCCAGCATGGGCAACAGCATCACCAACTTTGGCAACCTGGCGTCCAGTAGCACTACCTACGGGGTATACCAGCAGTACAATACGGATATCACCATTGGTGGTAACTATATAGACCCGCAGGCCAACGGTGGAGTGCGCACCATTTACCAGGTGATGGGTATCTACAACGGTAGTGCAGTCAATGCAAAAGTGACCGTGGACAGCAATACCCTGCGCCTTCGTCCCAATTCAACTTCTACCTTCTATGGAATTTATACCCAGATCGGAGGTACAGGAACAATCAATGTGACCCGGAACAGTTTGCTGGATTTTGCCAGCAATCTTTCACTGAATGTAGCGAATTATCCCATTTATATCGCCACAACTTGCAATGTGGTAAATGTATCAAACAACAACATACTGAACGATACCCAATATTACAGCAGCACTATTTATGGCATATATGCAGCAACATCACCCACAGTTTCACTTACGGTAAATGGCAACCGGATTGAGAATTTCCGAAACCTATACTATGCCGGAAGCTCTATGTTTGTGATGTATCTGAATACCGGGGTAAATGGAACCATGTCCGTGCAAAATAATATCCTGAAAAACATTTCAAACGGGTATTATATCTATGCGATTTATGATGTTTCTGCACAGGGAACGACAAAGAATATCTCAGGAAATACATTATACAATCTGAGCCATAATTATTCAGGCGCTTATATCTACGCAATTCTGACATCCGGCGGCACGAATGCTGTTATGACGATAAACAACAATACCCTGCGAAAAATTGTAGGTGATGGCCAAATCTATGGAATATATGAACAGAGCAGTTCAGGATTGAGCAAAACCTTCAACGGAAATACCATCGATTCGTTGATAAGCAATATAGCAGGTTATTCAATCTATGGGATATACGGATTTGCAACCACCGGCACCAATATGACTTACCAGAACAATACCATTTCCAATCTTTGGGTTCAGGGAAGTTTGTACGGTATTTATGATGGAAGCAGCGTAAATTCAGTTAAAACCTTTACCGGCAATCAACTGAATAACCTGAACGTAACCAATGGTTCAGGATATACATTGTACGGAATTTATGGCTCAGGCACTACTGGTGCAAAGATGTATTACACTAACAACACATTGAAAAACTTCAATGGTCTGTACTATATCTATGGCATATACAACACTCCGAATGCAGCTACAGACAATTACCTGGTAGGTAACAACCTGGAAGGGTTTAAAAATACCTACGCATCCGGCACGGGATATATTTATGGATTGTTTACCAGCGCAGGAACCTCGGGCACCAACTACATTATGAACAACAACACCCTGCGCAGATTCTATCATAACAATGCATACGGATACATATATGGAACATACAGCAATGGTACAGCCTCTGTGAATCAGGTAGTTAAGACCAGTGGTAATACCGTGGACAGTTTCTATTTTGCAGGAACTGGTGCAGGTGGACAGTACATTTATGGCATTTTTGAGAACAATGGTGGTACTCCTGCCAAATCGGTTAATGGGAACAAGGTATCAAATTTATATCTGAGTAGTTCTGCAACGGCTGGTACAATCTATGGGGTATATGCAAATCTGGCAAATGCAACCCGTCCTGATTCGGTTTGTGATAATGTAATTTATACTGTATCGGCTCCATATACAGTTTATGGTATTTACAGCACCAGCTCAGCAGCCTGGAAGTACAATAACAATAAAATTGGCAATCTTTCTACTACAGGGGCAGGATATCAGGTTTACGGTATATATAGTTCGGGCACTGATACAACGGAGTATAACAATAATATCATTTCAAATCTGAAAGCACCGGCTTCCACTACGCTGTCTTATGGCATTTACAACAATGGTCCCAGCACATTCCAGCACAACAGCATTTATCTGTCTGGCACCAGTTCAGGAACCGGGTTTGGTATGAACGGAATTTATCATTCCGGAACCTATAGCAACATTTTCAGGAACAACCTGATTGTAAATGCAACCACACCCACGGGCAGCGCCATATCAGCGGCTCTGCGCCGCAGCAGCTCAGCCAATGCGACACTGTATAACAGCAACAGCGGCAACAACTGCTATGTGGGCGTGGGTACCAATAAATACCTCTTCTTCGACGGAACGAACAGCTACAGCGGATACCCCTTTACAGCCTATACTGGTGCAGAGGGCAGTTCCATCAGCTATCGTCCTGTATTCCGCGATTCGACCAATCCGTCAGTAACCAATCACCTGCAAATAGATACTACAACAGCTGCCAACTGTGCACTGAACGGCGCTGGCAGAGTGAGCAGCTCACCTTCTGTAACTGCAGATTATTGGGGTGAAAGCCGTATGCTGTCAAAACCAGATATTGGTGCAGACGAATTCAATGTGAAACCCAAAATCACACAAAATCCGGTTGCACAAAATGTGTGTCCGGGTGTGGATGTGAATTTCAAAGGCAAGGCTTCGCCGGCTGCCGATTATCAATGGTTTAAGGGCAGCTCAGCACTGAGCAATGGTGGCAACATCAGCGGTGCTACAAGCGATTCCCTTGTATTAAGCAGTGTATCTGTGAGTGATACAGGTGATTATCGTCTCCGTATAATCAATTGCAATGGCATCGATACAGTATACACCACATTTGCTCATCTGAATGTGGGAACATCCTCAACCATAGCCACAAGCATTACAGCATCGGCTGATACAGTTTGCCGTGGTTCTGCAGTAACACTCACTGTAAATGGTGGATCATTGGGTGTAGGTTCTGTATGGATGTGGTTCCGCAGCGGTTGCGGCTTTGGCAGCGGCACCTATGTTGGAACAGGCAACAGTATAACGGTGAACCCGACAATCAGCGACAGCTTCTTTGTTCGGGCCAAGGGCATTTGCGACTCTACCGGTTGCGTGAAAAAACGTATAGTGGTACGAGATACTTCGGCGCCGGCTACATCCATTACAGGAACATCCACCATCAACCTGGGCCAGAGCACAAGCCTTACCCGCAATGGCGGCAGCCTGGGTGCCGGGGCCAACTGGTACTGGTATGAAGGAAGTTGCGGTGGTACTTTGCTTAATACCGGCAGCAATCCTTTCAGTTATTCACCTGCTTCAATCGGAACCAAAACGGTGTATGTGCGGGCTCAAGGGACTTGCAACACCACCATTTGCCGTTCCATCGTGATTACGGTCAATGATACTTCAGCTGCTCCTACCGGAATCAGCGGAACCAATACATTCTGTTTGGGAGGCAGCACCACACTTTCAGTTGTGGGCGGCAGCCTGGGCAGCGGATACAGCTGGAAATGGTATACCGGCAGTTGCGGAGGTACTGCGGCCGGAACCGGATCATCTATCAGCATAACCCCAACCACTGCCGGTGCGACCAATTATTTTGTGCGTGCAGAAGGTCCGGGAGGCAATACCGTTTGCGCCAGCACAACCCTCACCGTGAGGGATACCAGTGTGCCTGCCAGCACTGCTCAGGCAAATGCATATACAGTTTGTCAGGGAGTTGGAACCCAGATTTACCTCACTGGTGGATCATTGGGTCACGGAGCCACATGGAAATGGTACAGCGGCAGTTGCGGTGGAACTCTTGAAGGCTCAGGAAGCTTTATCAATGTAGTACCTTCTGTTACCACTACGTATTATGTCCGTGCGGAGGGCACCTGCAACACAACTGTGTGTAAGACGGTTACCATTACTGTTTTACCTGCTTCAACTGCACCCACTTCTCTGAGTGTAACCGCAGGTACCATCTGCAAGGGACAGAGTTCTACCCTGAGTGTGAACGGCGGTTCTCTGGGATCGGGTGCCAGTTGGAACTGGTACCATGGTAGCTGCGGCGGAACATTTGTTGGTTCGGGCAGCAGCATCACTGTCAATCCCACAACTACAACTACCTATTTTGTGCGTGCTCAGGGTACCTGTAACACCACATCCTGTGCGAGCACAACCATCACTGTAAACGACACATCCGTTCCGGCCACAGCGATTAATGCAACAGCCACCACCATCTGCAAAGGCCAGAGCACAACGCTTACACCCAATGGTGGCAGCCTGGGCACCGGGGCCAGCTGGAAATGGTATACCGCCAGTTGCGGAGGTACCGCGGCCGGCACAGGCAGCAGTCTTATCGTAAGCCCAACCGCAACCACCACATATTACCTGCGTGCAGAAGGCACGTGCAACACCACAATCTGTGTAAGCCGCACCATTACGGTTCAGGATACTTCAGTACCTGCAACATCAATATCCGGTACTACCTCTATTTGCAAAGGACAAAGCACTACACTCAGTGTAAATGGCGGCAGCCTGGGCACAGGAGCCGGCTGGAAATGGTATACCGGCAGCTGTGGCGGGTCGCTTTTTGCTACCGGAACAAGCACCCTCTGGATAGGAACAACCCCCGGAACATATAACATTTTCCTGCGTGCTGAAGGTACGTGCAACAACACCATTTGCCGCACTGTAACCCTGGTGGTAAATGACACCAGTGTTCCGGCAACAGGTATCACAGGAACAACGACCATCTGCAAGGGCCAGAGTACAACACTCAGTGTGAGTGGCGGAAGCATAGGCGGTGGAACCTGGAAATGGTACAGCGGCAGTTGCGGTGGCACAGCCGTGGGCACAGGAAGCAGCATCAGTGTAAGCCCGGCAGGCAATACAACGTATTTTGTCCGTGCTGAAGGTTCATGCAACACCACAACCTGTGTGAGCACCACCGTGACAGTTCGCGATACTTCAGTACCTGTGAACAACATTACTGGCAACACGACCATCTGTCTGGGTCAGAGCAACACATTCGGCATTTCAGGCGGCAGTCTGGGTCACGGAGCAACCTGGGAATGGTACAGTGGCAGTTGCGGCGGAACTGGATTGGGAACCGGAACTTCAAAAACGGTTATTCCAGCCAGTTCCGGTATATTTAATTATTATGTGAGGGCGGTGGGTACCTGCAACACCACAGTGTGCAAATCCATAGTTCTCACAGTGAGGGACACCAGCAATCAAGCAACCGGAATCAACGCTACAGCATCTACCATCTGTAAGGGCCAGAGCACAACTCTGAGTGCAAGCGGCGGCAGTCTCGGCACCGGAGCCAGCTGGAAATGGTACACTACAAGTTGCGGAGGTACTGCCGCGGGCACAGGCAACAGCATTACCGTGAGCCCCACAGCGACAACCACCTATTATTTGCGTGCGGAAGGCACCTGCAACACAACTCTGTGCGTAAGCAGGACAATCACAGTGCAGGATACATCCGTACCTGCCACATCTCTGAATGCCACTGCCAGCACCATCTGCAAAGGTCAGAGCACCACGCTGAGCTTCAGCGGCGGCAGCCTGGGCACCGGAGCCAGTTGGAAATGGTACAGCGGCAGTTGCGGAGGCACCGCAGCGGGCACGGGCACCAGCATTGCGGTGAACCCCACTGCAACAACGACTTACTACCTGCGTGCGGAAGGCACCTGCAACAATACCATTTGTGTAAGCCGTACCATTACGGTTCAGGATACTTCAGTACCCGCCGGAGGCATCAGTTCAACAGCGGGTACGGTATTCTGCAAAGGCGTGTCCACCACACTGAGTGTAGGTGGCGGCAGTCTGGGCACCGGAGCCAGCTGGAAATGGTATAAAAATACCTGTGGCGGAATCGCTGTTGGAACCGGCACCAGCATAACCATCAGTCCGACAATTACAGACAATTACTATGTGCGTGCGGAAGGCACCTGCAATACCACCACTTGTGCAAACATGGTAATCACAGTGAGAGACACTTCGGTACCTGCAACCGCACTGAATGCTACGGCCAGCACCATCTGCAAAGGCCAAAGCACCACACTGAGCTTCAGCGGCGGTAGTCTTGGACACGGAGGCAGCTGGAAATGGTACACTGCAAGTTGCGGAGGTACTGCAGCAGGCACAGGAACCAGCATTACAGTTAGCCCCACAGCGACAACCACCTATTACCTGCGTGCGGAAGGCACATGCAACAATACCATCTGCGTAAGCCGCACCATCACAGTTCAGGATACATCTGTGGCTGCAACAGCTATCAACGCTACAGCATCTACCATCTGTAAGGGCCAGAGCACGACTCTGAGTGCAAGCGGAGGCAGTCTGGGCACCGGAGCCAGCTGGAAATGGTACACTGCAAGTTGCGGAGGCACTGCAGCGGGCACAGGCAACAGCCTTACCGTGAGCCCCACAGCGACAACCACCTATTATCTGCGTGCGGAAGGCACCTGCAACACAACGCTGTGTGTAAGCAGGACAATCACAGTGCAGGATACATCCGTACCTGCCACATCACTGAATGCCACTGCCAGCACCATATGCAAAGGTCAGAGCACCACGCTGAGCTTCAGCGGAGGCAGTCTGGGTACCGGAGCCAGCTGGAAATGGTACACTGCAAGTTGCGGAGGTACTGCAGCAGGCACAGGAACCAGCATTACAGTGAGCCCCACAGTGACAACCACCTATTATCTGCGTGCAGAAGGTACCTGTAACAACACCATCTGCGTAAGCCGCACCATTACTGTGAATGATACAAGCGTTGCAGCGACCTCTGTCACCACAACGGCTGATTCAGTGTGTCGCAATGCAAATGCAACACTGAGTGTAAACGGAGGTTCACTGGGTGCCGGAGCCAGCTGGAAATGGTACACTGCAAGTTGCGGAGGCACACTGGCAGGCAGCGGTTCAACATTAATCATTACTCCCGGTGCTCCTACAACATACTGGGTTCGTGCGGAAGGTACATGTAACACAACCCCCTGCGTAAGCAAGCTGATTGGAGTAAAAGACACCAGCAACGCTGCCACATTTGTATCAGCAACGCTTGACAGCGGATGTTTGGGAGTGAATACCACACTGAGTCTGAGTGGCGGAAGTCTGGGAACCGGTGCTTCCTGGAAATGGTATGAAGGAAGTTGCGGTGGAACCGCAATGGGCAGCGGCACCAGCATTACTTTCGCGGTTTCAGCCTCTACAAATTATTACGTTCGCGCTGAGGGAGTATGTAATACCACCCCATGTGCAGTGAAGTTTATCAAACTGCGCACCACCAGCACCACACCATCCTCTGCAAGTGCAAGCCCTGCGGTAATCTGCGCAGGAGGAACAGCTACCCTTACGCTGACTGGCGGAACCCTCGGAGCCGGCGGTGCCTGGGATTGGTACAGCGGAAGTTGCGGTGGTACTTTTGAAGGCAGCGGTACCAGTATAACCGTATCACCTGCCAGCACCACCACCTATTATGTTCGGGGTGAAGATGCCTGCGGCAATACCAATTGTGTTTCTGCAGTGGTAACTGTAAGAGACAGTTCAGTAAAAGCTTCAGGCATTTCAGGTAACACCATTATTTGCAACGGTGCAGGTACGACCCTTAGCGTAAGCGGTGGTGCACTGGGAACCGGAGCCAAATGGAAATGGTACACCGGAAGCTGCGGTGGTACGCTGATTGACAGTGGATCATCGATTTCTGTTAACCCGGTTGCCAATACAACATATTGGGTGCGTGCAGAGGGAATTTGCAATACAACCCCGTGTGTATCTGTATCTGTTGTTATCCGTGACAGCAGTATAGCAGCCAATCATATTACCGTATCAAATACGCAAATTTGTCTGGGGCAGTCTACCACGCTTTATCCAGTAGGCGGACATCTGGGCTCAGGAGCCAGCTGGTACTGGTATCTGGGATCCTGCGGAGGTTCCGGTTATGGCCCGGGAGACAGCCTCACAGTGAGTCCAGCGTTTGCGGGCACCTACACATATTATGTGCGGGCTGAGGGCACCTGCAACAATACAATCTGCCGGAGCTATACAATCACAGTGTACGATTCGTCCAGTCCTGCGACTTCAGCATCGGCCACTGCCACCACTATTTGTGAGGGTCAGTCAACCACCTTAAGTGTATCCGGAGGAAACCTGGGATACCAGGCGAACTGGAACTGGTATCAGAACAGTTGTGGAAGTGGATTTGTTGCTACGGGTAGTCCGGCTACCATTTATCCTAAAGCAGGTACATACACCTATTATGGTAGAGCTGACGGATTCTGTAACAGTACCGTGTGCAAAACAGTGGTTGTTACGGTTCGCGACAGTTCAGTTCCTGCATCGGCAATCAATGCAACCGCTGCTACCATTTGTAAAGGTCAAAGCACAACACTTTCCTTCTCGGGTGGCAAACTCGGACATGGTGCAGGATGGTATTGGTATGAAGGGGTATGCGGCGGAAATCCGATTGGTACAAGCAATACTTTGACTGTGAATCCGGTTGCTACAACCACGTATTATTTGCGTGCAGAAGGTACCTGCAACAACACAGTATGTTTGAGCAAAACCATTACTGTTCAGGACACATCTGTGCCGGCTACGGGCATCACAGCCACAGCAACAACCATTTGTCTGGGTCAGGGAATTACCCTTTCTGTAAACGGTGGCACTCTGGGAACAGGGGCTTCCTGGAAATGGTATCGTGGCAGTTGCGGTGGCACTGCAATAGGCACAGGTGCAAGTGTGAGCATAATGCCTGGCAGCAGTGCAAATTATTTTGTTCGTGCGGAAGGCGCATGTAACATCACCACCTGCGCCAGCATTGCCATTACAGTCCGTGATACATCCGTGCCTGCCACGTCAATTAATGCAACAGCCACCACTATATGCAAAGGCAGAAATTCTACGTTGAGTGTTAGCGGCGGTAGCCTGGGTACAGGAGCCAGCTGGAAATGGTATACTTCTTCATGTGGCGGAACTGCTGCCGGTGCAGGCACTTCACTGACTGTGAGTCCGGCTGCCACCACCACCTATTATCTGCGGGCAGAAGGCACTTGCAACAATACGCTTTGTGTAAGCCGCACAATAACTGTTCTGGACACCTCGGTTCCTGCAACCTCTGTTAATGCCACATCGGCTACCATCTGCAAAGGTCAAAGCACTACTTTGACACCCAATGGAGGCAGTTTGGGCAATGGAGGAGTATGGAAGTGGTTTGCAGGAAGTTGCGGCGGTACACCGGTTACTACTGGTGCATCTGCAACTGTCTCCCCATCAGTTACAACCACATACTATCTGCGTGCAGAAGGCACATGCAATACAACAGCCTGTGTGAGTCGTACGATTACTGTTCAGGATACTTCTGTACCAGCCAACGCCATCAATGCCACAGCAACCACTATCTGTAAAGGTCAGAGCACAACACTGTCTCCCAACGGTGGTAGTCTGGGTACCGGCGCAAGCTGGAAATGGTATAGTACTAGTTGCGGCGGGACTTCGGTCGGAACGGGCTCATCCATTGCGGTTTCCCCCTCAGTTACTACCACTTATTATCTGCGGGCAGAAGGCGCCTGCAATAACACTGCTTGCGTAAGCCGCACAATTACAGTAAATGATACTTCTGTTATAGCTACAAGCATCAATGCAACTGCCGGAACTATCTGTAAAGGTCAAAGCACAACTTTGAGTCCGAACGGTGGAAGTTTAGGTACCGGTGCAAGCTGGAAATGGTATAGTGCAAGTTGTAGCGGAACTCCTGTAGGAACGGGCTCAAGCCTGGTGGTAAGTCCTGCTGTAACCACAACGTATTATCTGCGTGCTGAAAACAGCTGTCATATGAGCCCCTGCGTGAGCAGAACCATAACGGTAAATGATACCTCACTGCCAGCTGCTACAGCTACAGTTTCCAATGCGACTATTTGTGCAGGACAATCCACGAATCTGGGAATAACAGGCGGTTCTCTGGGTGCAGGTGCAAGTTGGAAATGGTACAGCGGCTCATGCGGAGGCAGTGCAGCAGGAACCGGCAGCACAGTGGCTGTATCCCCGGCGGTTACCACCACATACTTTGTACGTGCCGAAGGAAGTTGCAATACAACAGTATGCCGCAGTGTAGTTGTAACAGTGCGCGATACTTCAAGGGCCGCAACATCGGTTAACGGTACATCAGTTATCTGTTTGGGCCAAACCAGCACACTGACACCAAATGGTGGCAGTCTGGGCACTGGTGCCAGCTGGAAATGGTATACCGGTAGTTGCGGAAACACGCTGGTATATACTGGTACAAGTTTCCCTGCTTCTCCAAAGACTGCCGGAACTACAACCTATTATCTGAGAGCTGAAGGCAGTTGTAACACTACTCCCTGCGTGGTATTTACATTAACGGTAAATGATACCAGCAGACCTGCAACTTCTGTAACAGCAACAAATACCACTTTCTGTCTGGGTCAAAGCACAACCTTAAGCCTCACCGGAGGTAGTCTGGGCACAGGAGCAACCTGGAAATGGTATCTGGGAAGTTGCGGAGGCACAGCAGCAGGCGCGGGAAGCAGCCTTTCAGTGACACCAACCGTTGCAGGCAACTATACTTACTATGTCCGTGCGGAAGGCACTTGCAACAGTACCATCTGCCGCAGCTATACGATTACTGTGCGTGACACATCCCGCCCCGCAACCACTGCCAATGCAACCAGTACAACCCTTTGTGTAGGTCAAAGCACCACGCTTAGTGTAACTGGTGGAAATCTGGGTACCGGTGCAAACTGGTTCTGGTACAGTGGCTCCTGCGGTGGCACGAATCTGGGCAGCGGTGCATCGCTTGTTGTTAGCCCCAAACCCGGTGGTACTTATACCTACTTTGTTCGTGCTGTAGGCACTTGCAATAGCACAGTATGCCGCAGTGTTGTAGTTACGGTGCGCGATACATCTGTACCTGCAACCAGCATTAGTGGCAACACAACAATATGCCTGGGCAGGAGCAATACTTTCTCTGTAAACGGTGGCAGTCTGGGTACAGGAGCCAGCTGGAGATGGTATACAGGTAGCTGTGGTGGCACAAATGTGGGCACTGGCAGCACCCTCACTGTGGCACCGACCACTGCTGGTACCATTACTTACTGGCTGCGCGCAGAAGGAACATGCAACAACACGGCCTGCCGCAGTATAACCCTTACCGTTCAGGATTCTTCAAGGCCTGCGACTTCCATCAGCGGAACCACCACCATTTGTCTGGGCCAGAGCAGCACGCTTACCCCCAGTGGTGGCAGTCTGGGAACAGGAGCCAGCTGGAAATGGTATTCTGGCAATTGCGGGGCTACTTTGGAAGGTACAGGCAACAGCCTTACCGTCAAACCGTCTCTTGCAGGGGTTTATACCTATTACCTGCGTGCAGAAGGCAATTGCAACACAACACTTTGCCGCAGTGTAACAATTACCGTTCAGGATACATCTGTTCCTGCAAACTCGATCAATGGTGTGAGCACCATCTGTCTGGGCAAATCCACCACCTTGTCTGTAAATGGCGGACAACTGGGAGTGGGCGGAAGCTGGCGCTGGTACACAGGCAGTTGCGGTGGCACCCTGGCCGGCACAGGACCTGTTCTGAACATATCACCCACTTCAGCAGGTACCATTACATATTATGTGCGGGCCGAAGGCACTTGTAACACCACAAAATGCGTATCCATGAATGTTACGGTTACCGATACAAGCCGTCCGGCTACTTCAATTACAGGCACAACCACAGTTTGTCTGGGTCAGAGCACAACGCTGAGTGTAAGCGGTGGCAGCCTGGCGGCGGGTGCAACCTGGAACTGGTACCGCGGATCTTGCGGTGGTACATTCCTGGGTACAGGCAGCAGCATTGTGGTGAACATGGCACAGGCCGGCACCTACAACATCTATGCAAGGGCTGAAGGCACCTGCAACAAAACCAGTTGCGTGAGCACTTTGCTGACTGTTCGTGATACATCAAAACCAGCCATTTCAACCTTTGGTACAAACACCATCTGCCTGGGTAAGCCAGCTACGCTTACTGTAAACGGCGGAAGCCTGGGTGCAGGTGCCAGCTGGAAATGGTATACAAGCAGTTGCGGCGGAACTTTGGTTGGCACGGGTTCAACAGTAACTGTTACCCCTGGAACGGCTGCAACCATCACTTACTATGTGCGCGCCGAAGGCACATGTAACAATACCCTTTGCCGCACCATGGTGGTGAATGTGCGTGACTCTTCACGTCCTGCCCTTACTATCTCGGGCAACGCCACCATCTGTCTGGGACAAAGCACTACGCTTACAGTGAACGGAGGCAATCTTGGAGCTGGTGCTGCATGGAAATGGTACAGTGGCAATTGCGGAGGTACAGCTATTTCTACCGGCAATACACTTACCGTAACACCCACCACTGCAGGAACCTATTCTTACAGCGTTCGTGCTGAAGGCACCTGCAACACCACCGCATGTGTTGGGGTTATTGTGACCGTGAATGATACTTCTAAACCTGCGGGTGCAATAACCGGCACAACAGCCATTTGCTCAGGACAAACCACTACATTGACTGTAGCTGGCGGTAAACTGGGAGCAGGTGCTTTGTGGTACTGGTATCAGGGCAGTTGTGGTGGAACACCTATTCAGCTGGGAGCCGCGGTGAATGTTTCACCCACAACAGCCACTACCTATTATGTTCGTGCCCAGGGCACCTGTAATTCAACCCTTTGTATACCTGTAACTGTATCTATAAAGGATACCAGCACTACACCCACCGGTATTTCCACCACCACTTCTCAACCAACACCTACTACTACAGATTTGTGTCTGGGAGCCAGTGTGAGTATGCAGCCTATCGGTGGCAAACTGGGAACAGGTGCAGAATGGGCATGGTACAAAGACGCCTGTGGTGGCACATTGGTGCACCGTGGCCTCACGCTTACTGTATCTCCCACAGATACCACTACTTACTATGTACGCGCTGAAGGGGATTGCAACGTGAGCTCTTGCCGAAGCATGAAGGTGAATGTAATTCGCCGCCCTGCCGGTCCTACAGCCATCTTCTCAAATTATGATACCGTTTGCACTGGAACCCGAGTGAAATTCTGGCTGAACGGACCCAAGCTGTTGAGCAATGAGAAATGGAACTGGTATATATACCTTACGCCGGGTGTTCTCACTTCGATTGGCAGCGGTGATACTGCCTATGCCACATTGGCAACTTCACAACTGGTGTATGTGCGCACAGAGAATCAGTGCTTCAGCAGCAACAGTCTTGCCAAGTACATTACTGTACTGCCTTATGCTACCGGTACCTGGGTGGGTATTAAAAACAACAACTGGCATGATGAAGACAACTGGTGCGGTGGAATCCCCACAGCGACCACGAATGTGATCATCCCATCGGGCACCAAATTCATGCCTGTGATTTATGCCGGTTTGGCCAAAGCCCATAACATCGATCTGCAAAGTGGAGCATCCCTGGGACTGAACAGCAACATGACACTGGATCTGTATGGTAGCTTCAGCCGCAAGGGTAGCTTTAACGGAAACGGAACACTGCGCCTGAACAACAATGTGAATGCGACCATAGACAGACTCGCAGTTCGCAATCTGTGGGTACAGGGTGGTGGCGTAGCAGATCTCAATGGTTCTGTGTACGTATCCGGAAACCTTCACCTGATTAAAGGTACGATCAGCACCTCCGGTGATACCCTGTTTGTGAACAATGGTCTGGCTTCTTCCATCACGGCGGGTGCAGGCAACACGGACTTTACCCAGTCATGGGTGAATGGAATCCTTGTGCGTAGCTTCCAAACCAACGACAGCGTCTACAACTTCCCGGTTGGTGACGCCTTCTTTGGACACAATGCCCGCTTACAGAACCATAACCTCGCAGGTGTGAGCAACATTTCCGCTTCCTTCGGACCCAAACCCGGAACCGATGCCGGCTTGTTTGTAAGTGAAGGTGGTACCTATTATACCGGAGTAAACAACGGTGGAGTTTGGTACATCAACGGCAATGCCTCACCTACATCCGGTGATTTTGACCTCAGAACTTATTTCAGTGGTGACAATGCATTCGAACTCAACCTTGAGGACAACAAGTTCAGCATACTTAACCGTAACAATGGCAGCAGCAATGCTGTGGATTGGAAATTGCCACCTACAGCAAGTCAGTACATAGGCGGCATTGTTGCAGGCGGCTATGCAGAACGGTTGAAAGTTGCAGGATTCGGACAATTTGGTGTAGGTATGACAACCTGGGGCGTGAAAACCCGCCATGTTATGGTCAATGCAGGCTCTGTGCAGGTGTTGCCCAATCCGTTCAGCGATGTGTTGAAAGTGCAGCTGGATCTGCTTCAGGCAGCGCCTGTTAACATAAAGGTATTCGATGCTGCCGGCCGTGTGGTGATTGAACGCAACAGCGGTACCCTCTCAGGCGCCAGCGAGTTGAGTTTGCAAACCGCGACTCTGCCAGAAGGCACTTATCACCTTGAGATATCTGCAGGTGGTATGATACAGCACACCGAAAAACTGGTGAAACTGAGAAAATAACATTCTGAATAACCAAAAGAAAAGGCTGCCTGAATGGGTAGCCTTTTCTTTTTAAGACGGTGGTGAATGTATCTGGCCTTTACCGAAATTTGCAACCGTTTTGACAACAGAATCACATTTTCTCACCAACACCCTTCGTCTCAGCGGACTGGAACCTTTTACCCTTACGCGTGAAACGAATTTTGTAAACATTGGGGAACGCACGAATATTACCGGTAGCAGAAAATTTGCCAAACTGATACTGAACGGAGATTACAATGCGGCGCTGGATATTGCCCGGCAGCAGGTAGAAAATGGTGCTCAGGTTATCGATGTAAATATGGATGAGGGCATGCTGGACGGTAAGAAGGCAATGGTAGATTTTCTGAATCTGCTCGCCAGCGAACCGGATATAAGCCGTGTGCCGGTAATGATTGACAGCAGTAAATGGGAGGTGATAGAAGCAGGCCTTAAGTGTTTGCAGGGCAAAGGCATCGTGAATTCCATCAGTCTCAAAGACGGAGAGGAGGAGTTTCTGCGCAAGGCAAAATTGATTCGCAGGTATGGTGCTGCCACTGTGGTCATGGCTTTTGATGAGCATGGTCAGGCGGATTCCTTTCAGCGCAAAATAGAAGTATGTAAGCGCAGCTATGATCTGCTCACAAAAAAGATTGGATTTCCGCCGTCTGATATCATATTCGACCCCAACATTCTCACCGTAGCTACAGGTATAGATGAGCACAACAATTATGCTGTAGATTTTATCGAGGCCACACGCTGGATAAAGCAACATTTGCCCGGAGCTCGGGTAAGCGGAGGTATCAGCAATATTTCATTTTCATTCCGTGGAAATGATCCTGTCCGCGAAGCCATGCACAGCGCCTTTCTGTTTCATGCCATCCGTGCCGGACTGGATATGGGTATTGTGAATGCAGGAATGATTGAGGTGTACGATGAAATTCCGAAAGACCTGCTGGAACGAGTGGAGGATGTACTGCTCAATCGCAGACCGGACGCAACAGAGAGGTTGGTAACCTTTGCAGATACAGTCAAAGGGAAAAAAACGGAAGAAGCAGAAGAGGCTGAATGGCGGAAGGGCACAGTTGAAGAAAGACTTGCGCACAGTCTGGTAAAGGGAATAACCGAATTTATAGACCAGGATACCGAAGAGGCCCGGCTGAAGCTGGGTGAACCCATCAAGGTGATTGAAGGTCCGCTGATGGATGGTATGAATGTGGTGGGTGACCTGTTCGGTGCCGGCAAAATGTTTTTGCCCCAGGTGGTAAAAAGTGCAAGGGTGATGAAAAAAGCCGTGGCCTGGTTACAACCCTACCTGGAAGCCCAGAAACAGGCCAATCCGGCTACACGGGCAAACGGACGCATCCTGCTCGCAACTGTAAAAGGGGATGTACACGATATTGGCAAAAACATTGTAGGTGTGGTTCTTGCCTGCAACAATTATGAAATAGAAGATATGGGTGTAATGGTACCGGCAGACAAAATTCTGGCCCGGGCCAAAGAGTGGGGCGCTGATATCATTGGCCTTTCGGGGCTTATTACTCCCAGCCTGGATGAAATGGTGCATGTGGCCAGCGTAATGGAACGACAGGGCATACGCACCCCGCTGCTAATAGGTGGGGCCACTACGAGCCGTGTACATACCGCTGTGAAGATTGCACCTAAGATATCCTCTCCCGTTGTGCATGTGCTGGATGCAAGCCGCAGTGTTCCGGTGGCCGGCAGCCTGCTGAGTGAAGAATCTGCTGACACGTTTGCTGAGAAAATCCGCGAAGAGTATACTGCACTGGCCAGTGACCATGCAAAACGCCAGGAGGCCAAAAACTTGCTGCCGTTTGCCGAGGCGTGCGCAAGGGGTGAAAAAATAACCTGGGATAATCCGGCTCTGATGGCCACACCTGCATTCACCGGAATACGGGTGCTGGACGATATGGATCTGAATGTGCTCAGGGAATTCATAGATTGGACTCCCTTCTTTCAAACATGGGAGCTAAGTGGGAGGTACCCCGATATTTTTGAAGATAAAATTGTGGGTGCGGAAGCGGCCCAATTATACCATGATGCGAACGCACTGCTCGATAAAATAATCGAAAACCGCTGGTTGTGTGCAAAAGGGGTGATGGGCATTTACCCTGCGCAACGCATGGGTGAAGATGTACTGGTTTTTGACCTTGAAAACCACCAGCAGGTGGCAGCTAAGTTTCACTTTCTGAGGCAACAGCGACAAATGTCTGCGGGATTGCCCAACCTGTCTCTGGTTGATTTTATTGCCCCTGCTGAAAGCGGATTCATGGATTACCTGGGTGGCTTTGCAGTAACTGCCGGAATTGGTCTGGACAAACTCGTACAGCAGTTTGACCGTGAGCATGACGATTACCAGAGCATCATGGCCAAAGCCCTGGCCGATCGGCTGGCAGAAGCCTTTGCTGAATATTTACACAGGGAAGTGCGGGTGAATATCTGGGGATATGCGCAGGATGAGAACCTGGACAATGAAGCGCTGATACGAGAGAAATACAGGGGAATCAGGCCTGCCCCGGGCTACCCGGCCTGCCCGGACCATACTGAAAAAAGCGAATTGTTCAGGTGGCTGAATGTGGAAGCCAATACAGGCATCAGTCTTACTGAGAGTATGGCCATGTGGCCGGCTGCATCCGTTTCAGGCTGGTACTTTGCGCATCCTTCGGCCCGTTATTTCGGACTGGGTAAAATAGGGAAAGACCAGGTTGCCGATTATGCGGAACGGAAGGGTATGAGCCTTGAACAGGCAGAACGATGGCTCAGTCCTGTGCTGGGGTATTAAATCTTACCTGAAAGGATTCCCGAAAGCCGGGTCGTTTATAAATGCGGTATCGGTCATCGACAGAAGAAAGGCTTTTAACTGGGCTTTCTGGGCCGGGCTCAGGCGAATCTGTTCCGGCGCATGCACCTTAATGGACGGGTGCAGGTTGGGTGCATTGTAGAGCATATGGTCGCTGTAATGGTCAATGACCTCATCCAGTGTGGCAAAGCGTCCATCGTGCATGTAGGGCGCGGTCAGTGCAATGTTCAGCAGAGACGGCGTTTTAAAAGTTCCCATATCCAACGGGCCACCCGAAATGCCGCCAAATCCTTTGTCAGTAAGCACACTATCCAGTCCATTGCTGGAAATGCCACCCTGATTCGGATTGTTCTGCTGGGTTAATTGTCCGCCGTGGCAATGAAAACAATCGGCACCGGTGGCAACGCCTCCTACAAAATCCACTGTATTGTTGAAAAGGATGGCCCCCTTTCTTTCATCCGGAGTGAGCACATCCCAGTTTTTGGGAAAGAACTGATTAAAACGGCTGCCAGCACTTACCATGGTGAGTTGAAACTGCTCAAGGGCCTTGGCAGTATTGAAAACATCCGGTTCGGAATTGAAGGCCTTTTTAAACCAGAGTTTGTACCGTGCAATCTGCTTTAGTTTTTTCTCAAGCAATGGCAGTGTCATGGCCATTTCGTTGTGCGCCTGAATAGGTTCCAGTGCTTGTTCCTGCAGGGTTTTCTGGCGTGCGTCCCAAAAGAAAACACGGCTGTAGGCCATGTTCATCAGCGGCGGTGCATTCCTGCCTGTTTTCAGCCCAAAAACACCCGTACTGAATTTACGGGGGTCGGCAAATGCATGTTTCTGATCATGACAGGAAGAGCAGCTGATACTGCTGTCGAAAGACAATACAGGGTCGTAAAACAACATGCGTCCCAGAAACACACCCTCTTCGGTCAATGGATTGTTTTTGGGCAAATCCGGCATGCCAAAAATAGAGGGAAACAGCAGTGCAGGATTGATATAATGAGGTGCGTAGCCTGTGGCATCTGCAGGCTGTTTGGGATCTTTTTTACAAGCCGGCAACAAGGCCAGTGCTGCAAATATCCATTGGAACCTGAGTTTTTTCAGCATGCTTTATTGCACAGATTTCAGTTTATAAACTTCAGCGGAATTGTCAATGATTTTTTGCATCAGTGCAATTTCTGTGCTGCCCAATGTATGTGACATTGCACCTGCGCTAAGCGAAAGTGAATTGGGGGTTTTGAAAAATTCGTCGGCCCACACTTCAATGGTTGCAGTCTTCATTCCATCTGCCTGCAGTGTAAAATTCATGGGAAGCGTGAATTTGCGCTTGAATGGGTCGGTTGCAGTGTGAAAACTGAATGCTTTCTGATTGGAAGAAGTGGCTGAATCAAACCAGATACCGTCCATGGCCTGGAAAATGTAACCACCAGCCCATCCCCAGTGCAGTCCGGTGAGATTCGCATTCAACGGATGGTCCGACGGCCAGATATTCGGGTCGCCGTGGTTGATGGCGGAATCCAGACCCAGTTGAAAGGTAATGGCTTTGTAGTCGCCTGCGGGGGCAGCGGCGTAGTTAAACTTTACCCTGCCTGCTTTGAATTCAATGTATTGGTATCCGTCACCCAGAAGTACTTCACTGTTGTCCGTTTTCACCAGCGCCAGTTTGCTGATAATCCAGGCCCAGTTTGTATACGTCATCACCTCTTTGTCCGGTTTGGTGTAGCTTTTTGAATTGAATACCAAATCTTGTCCGTCCCACATGGGTTTGAACAAAATGGTGATTCCTTTGCCGGTATCTGTTGGTTTTTCAACAGGTTTCTTGCAGCAGGAAACGGTAAGCAGCATCATCAATGCCATTCCGGAAATCACATACCTCATAGTTTGATAAATTTAAGCGAATATACACTACCCGCGCTGAATACTTTTGTAACATAAGTTCCGGCACTCAGCTTCACGGGTATAACAAATTGAGTCCCTGTATTGTTGCCTGATGGAACAAATTCTCCTGCTTTTTTACCTGTGCATGAAAAAACCTCTACTTTTTCGGGGAGTTGGTTTTTGCAATACAGCATCAATGCATCTTTTACAGGATTCGGAGCAATCAGAAATGCCTGTTTCTGTTGCTTATCTGCGTTGATTCCGCCCAATGAAGTTTTTGCAAGTACAGTTACTTCGGGGTCCCACAGCGCAGTATCTGCCGAAAAAGGCAACTGTATGGTGTAAGTTTCGTCGGGTTTGTTCATTATAAATGTAAACAAACTATCACGGGTTTCCCCCCGGAACAACAGAGGCAATGGAATGCCGAAAAAAGGTGTGCTGAAATGGGAGGGTTTCTGCCGGGCCTGTATAGTCACCGTAGCACCTCTTTGCAACCAGGAAATCTGCAAATACGGGAAGCCCTCACCAATATACCAGGTTTGAAAAAATGTATCCAGCTTCAGTCCGGATTCCTGTTCCATAAGTAACCGCAAGTCCCGGGTGCGGGCAAATCCATATTCTCTGGGGGGCTGATTCAGGTATTTCCGCAGTGCATTGTAAAAGGCGGCTTCGCCCACTTTGCGCCGCAGCATGTGAAGTACAAAAGCACCTTTATTATAGGTAAGCCTTCCGCTGAAGAGTTTGTTCACGGCTACCGTATCTCTGGGAAAGACACTGCCGTCATCCGCGCCGGTAATATCGTTGCGCATAGATGTGAGCCGGTTCAGCCATTGCTCACGGGGTTTCAGGTACTCGTAACACAGGGCATTGAGGTAAGTCGCAAATCCTTCATTCAGCCAAAGGTCCTGCCATGAGCCGCAGGTTACTTTATCACCAAACCACATATGGGCCAGCTCGTGGGCCTGCAGGTCCCAGCTAAAGTTTACCATAAAGCTCATGGTTTGATGTTCCATGCCTCCGCCAGCAGTGAACTGGGCATGTCCGTATTTTTCCTGCATGAAGGGATAGGTACCGAAAAGACTGTCAAACAGGCGAAGCATGGGCAGAATGGCAGGCACATCGCGCTGTGCTTCTGCCAGAGTCTGAGGGAAAACAAAGTTCAGCACCGGCAGCGAATCAGGGCGGTTATGGAACCTGGCCTGCAGGGTAAAATCCTTGTAATTACTCACTGCAATGGCTACCAGATAAATGGCAATGGGGTAGCGGTGTTTCCAGTGAAAAACACGGGTGGTATCGTTCAGTATTCTATCCGAGACAAGAATGCCGTTTGAGGCAGCACGGGTTGCTGTATCTGTGCTGATGAACAGATCCATGCTGTCCGCTTTGTCATTCAGCGTTTGCTTGCAGGGCCACCAATAGTGTGCACCATAGGGCTGACTCAGTGTCGACAAAATAGGACCCGTCATATGCCGGTCCCAGGTAAAATATCCCGTACCTCCTGAAACTACAGCCGCATTGCCCTGATAGTATACGGTAAGGCTGTCAGTGCTTCCCGCTGTCCAGCCTCCGGGCTTGTAACAGTATAGCGAGTGATTGATGCGGTTGAAAGAAATGGGTTTCCCCTGCCACAGCACGCTGTCCACATTCATGCCTGCCCGCAAATCCATACCCACGGAATCGGTGGTTGTTGTAATCACAAATTTGCTGTAAACAGAACCTTTCAGGTAGCCGTTTCGCTGCGGATTTACCCGCCAGAAACAGCGGTAGTGAAGCACATCATACCCATAAAACGTGGCGTTGGCTGCACGGTTTCGCAAGCGGGCGTCCAACCGGGTTTTTTCGGCGCACAACAATTCATCTGGCACTTGTGCCTGCACTTGTTGCGTCAAAAACAAACCGAAAAGGATTGCAAACCGCATAGGTGCAAAGGTCGGCCCTCTGAGTCCGAATCCAACGCTTAAAAAGAAGGGGAACTTCTTTTTTACAATCGCTGGACAAGGGTACCTTTGCTGTCATTGAAAAAAAGTTGGTGGCCGGCAGCTCTGATCCTCTTATTGGGCTGCATCTGGGGTTCTTCGTTTATACTCATCAAGCGCGGCTTACTCGCGTTTGAGCCGGTGCAGGTGGCAGGATGGCGGTTGTTTCTGGCAGGCCTAATTCTTACACCCTGGGTTATCCGGTATTCATTTATAAAGCGGGGAGTTAATAAGCAAAACACCCACAATCCCAAACTGCTTAGAAAAGACTATATCAACCTTTTCCTCAGCGGACTGCTGGGCAACGGAATTCCTGCCTTTCTATTCAGCTATGCCGGCACCCGCATTCCCAGCGGACTCAGTGGCATCCTTAATGCATTTACACCTATGTTTACCCTGCTTGTAGGAATCTGGCTGTTTCGCGACAGACTCACCCGCAACGGGTTCCTTGGGGTATTATGCGGTATATCTGGCGCCATTTTCCTTTTTGGCCCGGCGGTTTATCAGGCTCTCAGCGGAGGCAGCGGTGCACAGGCCGATCCTCTGTCTATTATAATGGTTTTGTTTGCAGCCCTTTTATACGGTTACAATATCAACCTTATCAAGCATCGGCTGCATCATTTGCCCGGGATGATAAAAACGGCTTATCCCTTTTTCTTTATGGGCATTTTGTGCGCATTTATTCTGGGTGGTACGCGTGTAGATCAGGCCTGGGTAGCAGACAATGCACAAGCCTGGAAATCATTTGGATTTCTGTGCATACTGGGCGTGCTGGGCAGTGCAGTGAGCATGATTCTGTTCAATTACCTCATTCGTTATACCAGCGCACTGGTGGCAAGTACCAATACATTCATTATCCCCGTTGTTGCGGTCATGTGGGGTTTGTTCGACAAGGAAACCCTAACCTGGAATATGTTTGTGGGGTTGCTGCTTTCTCTGGGCGCGGTGTATCTCATTATGCGCAAGGACAATCACCCGCCACGCACGGCAGATGATATGGAAGAATTAAAGGAATTTACCGAATAACACTGCTTTGTTTTCACATGGGTACATTGCAAATCAAATACTCTCCCATGTGACCCGACGCACGCTGCAAATGGCCGCACTTCCCTAATTTTGCAAATCCAAATGGACACCAAAAAAATACTGAAAGAACTGGCGGTTCCTGCCCGCCTTGAATCGGCCAGCACCGGAACGAACTGGATTACAGCCCTTGGTACCCGCAGCCGTGATATAGTTTCGCCAGTTGATGGTAAGAAAATCGCCACAGTGGTGTTTGCCGGCGAGACCGAATATGAAGCCGTAATCAAGAGGGCTGCTGCTGCCTTCGAAATCTGGCGGCAAAAGCCGGCTCCTGCCCGCGGTGAGATTGTGCGTCAGATTGGCGATGCCCTCCGCGAGCAAAAGAAGAATCTTGGCACGCTTGTGAGTTACGAGATGGGAAAAAGTCTGCAGGAAGGCTTGGGTGAAGTGCAGGAGATGATAGACATCTGTGATTTTGCCACCGGTCTCAGCAGGCAGTTGTACGGTCTCAGCATGCACAGTGAGAGGCCGGATCACCGCATGTTTGAACAATACCACCCTCTGGGAATTGTAGGTATCATTTCGGCTTTCAATTTTCCGGTTGCCGTGTGGAGTTGGAATGCCATGCTTGCGGCTGTATGTGGCAATGTATGTGTGTGGAAACCCAGTGAGAAAACCCCCGCTAGTGCAGTGGCTGTGCAGAATATTCTGAAAAAGGTATTGGTGGCAAACAAATTGCCCGAGGGAATTTTTACACTGCTGCAGGGAGATGCAGAAACCGGACAGCGAATGGCTGAAGATGAACGTGTAGCCCTGATAAGTGCCACCGGCAGCACCAGGATGGGCAGGCATGTGGCACAAGCGGTTGCGGCACGCTTGGGAAAAAGTTTGCTGGAGTTGGGCGGGAACAATGCCATTATTGTAAGCAAGCACGCCAATCTGGATCTGGCACTGCGGGCTGTGGTTTTCGGAGCTGCAGGCACAGCCGGGCAGCGATGCACCACTACCCGGCGGGTTATTGTCCATAGCAGCGTTTATAAAGAATTTACCAAAAAGTTGCTTGCAGCCTATAAGCAAATCACCATTGGCAATCCACTGGAAGAAACGAACCTGATGGGGCCGTTGATAGACAAGCAGGCAGTAGCCAATTACGAAGAAGCGCTGGCTCAACTGAAAGCCCAGGGAGGAAAGGTTCTCTTCGGAGGCAAAGTACTTACCGGCAAGGAATACGAAAGTGGTTGCTACGTGATGCCCACTGTTTGTGAAGCCATGAATCATTACCCCATTGTGCAGCAGGAAACGTTCGCGCCTATACTTTATATCATGCAATACAACGAATTGTCAGAAGCTGTGGCTATGCAAAATGATGTAAAACAGGGACTCAGCAGCAGCCTGTTTACAGACAATCTGCAGGAAAGCGAGTACTTCCTCAGTTATGCCGGAAGCGACTGTGGCATTGCCAACATCAATATAGGCACAAGCGGTGCGGAAATAGGCGGTGCATTTGGTGGTGAAAAAGAAACCGGCGGCGGCAGAGAAAGTGGCAGCGATGCCTGGAAAGCCTATATGCGGCGGCAAACCAACACCATCAATTACGGTAAGTCTCTGCCACTGGCGCAGGGTATCCAGTTTGATATCTGAGTTTCTTAGAATCAATCTGTATTATATCCAAAACTTGGAATTGCATTCCGGTGTTTCTTACTTGCAAATTAGCAAGTAAGACAAATTGTGCCGGATATGGAACAACTCATCCAGAAAATACAGGAACTGCGCAGTAAGGGTTACCTGTGGAATGAAATCAGTGAGCAGTTAATCAATGAAGGAACCGAATCGGATGTTGCGGAACAAACCGTAAACCAAGTGCGTCTGGCCATACGCAAAAGAAATACAAACCGCGGCATGACGCTGCTGTTCATTGGTGCATTCATCTGTTTAGCGGCCATGATGTACACATTCCTTGTCGGTCACAATGTGCCGGTTTTATACGGAGGCACACTCGTAGGAATCAGTATAGCCTTTGCAGGCCTGGTGTATATTATGGGTTGAGGAGAATCCGAAATAGCTTCAATCATTCATCCCATTCTGATTGATTCATAGATCATAGGAACCCCGATGCTCCGCTGACGCTGCGATCGGGGCGTGTCCACGACCGAAGCGTCGGGGATTCAAGAACCTGTAAGCAGTTTGCTATGCAAACATCAACAGGTTCTAAAACTGCTGACCTATGAAGAAGTGAATTTGACCGGCTTTGCCACTGGCAGGTACGTTTTTATAGTCAAATCCGTAGCCGTAATCCAGACCGATAAGGCCAAACATGGGCATGAACAAACGCACACCCACACCTACGGACCGTTTCAACTGGAAGGGGTTGTAGCTCTTCATGCTCTGCCATGCATCACCAGCCTCGGCAAAGGCAAGTGCATACACGGTGGCTGTTTGTCCGGTGGTAATGGCATACCGCAATTCTGTGGTAAACTTGTTATAAATAGGTGCACCCTGCTGACTACCCATGGCCGTTTGCGAAATGGTATAGTTGTCGTACCCCCGCTGACTGATGATTTCCGTAGCCGCGATATTGAATCCGAACATACCTGCACCACCCACCTGAAAACGTTCAAAGAAAGTATATCCCAGATCCTTGTTGTAGTAGCCCAGAAAGCCGAATCGGGCCCGGGTCATCAGTACCAGTTTTTTCTTCAGCGGGGTATACCATTCTGCATCCAGCTTCCATTTGTAGAACTCAGCCCATTTGTATTTTTCATTCAGGGTAAGCTTCGTGTAATCCTTGCCATTCAGCAGGGAGAAAGGGGGAGTTCCTTGCACAGACAGGGAAATATTGCTTCCTGAGGTGGGGAAAATGGGGTCGCTTACAGAACTGCGCGACAAAATAATCTGCGCAGACGGGTTGTAGCTGATGCCTTTAAACCCGGAAGGGAAGCCGTAGAATCCGCCATCCATGTTCTGCATTTTGTACCGCTGGAAACTCAGTGAATATTGTATGCTGAAAAAGTCGTCGGGCCATTTCAGCCGTTTGCCCATGGACAGTGTAGCTCCTGTATTGAAAAACACCTGGCGGGCAGGGTCATTTCGCTGCCTGAAATCGAAACTGTTTACAGTGTGAAATATGGAAACGGAAAGGGAATTGGGCTTTTTCCCTCCAAACCAGGGTTCGGTAAATGAGAATGTATATCCCTGGTAATTGCTGCCATTGCTCTGCGCACGCAATGTGAGTTTCTGACCATCACCGGTGGGAACCGGATTCCACAATTTGGGGTGCAGCAGTTTGCGGGTACTGAAATTGTTAAGAACCACACCAGCGGTCCCGATCAGCGAAGCTCTGCGGCTGAAACCGGCGCCGCCCCATCCACCGGAAAGTTCAATCTGGTCGCTGGGTTTTTCTGCCAGTTTGTATTCAATATCTACCGTTCCATCCGCAGGATTCGGCTTGGGATTCACATTCATTTGCGCGGGATCGAAGAGTCCGATGGCTGCCAAATCCCGCATGGTGCGCTGTATTTCGCTGCGGCTGAAAATGTCTCCGGGTTTGGTGCGTATTTCCCGCAGAATCACTTTGTCTGATGTTTTGGTATTGCCCACCCAGTGTACCCCGCCCACTCGGGCCTGTGGCCCTTCGTTGATGCGGATTTCCAGATCAATACTGTCGTTGAATACACCTGTTTCTACCGGGGTCATGTTAAAAAACAAATACCCGTCATCCATATACAGACTCTGCACATCAAAACCACCAGGATTGCTGAACAAGCGTTCATCCAGCAGAGACTGGTTGAAAACATCACCTTTGCGAATACCCAGTAAAGTATCCAGCAGACTTGTGCGGAATTTTATATTTCCTTTCCAGGTGATACTGCGGATAAAATATTTGTGACCTTCATACACAGAAACATGCACATTTATCCGTCTCGGGTTGATCTGATGCACACTGTCTGAAACAAGCCGCATATCACGGAAACCTTTGCTCTGGTATTTGGTTACAATATTCTGTTTTTCCTCATCAAATTTGCTGGCGATATATTTGCTACTGCTAAAAATGTTGATTTTATTTTTACGGCGTTTTAATTTCTTAATAGACTTACGGAGTTGCCCGTCTTCCATATTCTCGTTGCCTGCAAATACAAAATCATACACTTTTACTTTCGGTCCTTTTTCTATGTAAATTTCAAATGTTTCATAATTCGGAACATTCATTCCTGATTTTAAATCCACCGCAGGTATGCGTTTGATTTGCACCTGACAATTGTAATATCCTTTTTCCTGGAAATGTTTCAGTAGCCTGGATTTGTTGCGGTTAATCATATTCGGGGTGATATACAATCCCCGTTTTAATCCGGTTTCTTCCTTCAGCGTTTTGGCTTGTGATGTTGTTACTCCGTGAAAACGAAACAAGTACAGCCGGGGTTGCTCTTTTACCACGAAATTAACAACGATGGCACCATCACCAACAGGCTTCATAAACACCTGTATATCGCTGAAATAGTGCTGTTTCCAAAGGTTTTCTATGGCCTGTGGAATTTCATTCCCCGGTATTTTTATTTTCTGTCCGATAGAAAGTCCGGAGTAAATCACCACAAGTGCTTTTTGCACGGGTTTTTTATCTACTTCTTCTACCAGAATATTGCGGATGGTATATTCACCGGGCTCTGTAAAATTGTATGAAAACCAGGTATACAGGCTGTCTTTTACCGTACCCTGGGCAAAAGAAAACAGCGGAACAACGCTGGTAAGTAACAGGAGAAGAAGTCGTTTCATCAATGTACGGGTTGTATTTGCTCTCCGGTTTTGCCAAATCGGCGTTGCCGTCCCTGGTAATCGAGCACTGCTTTGTATAAATCGTCGGGTGTAAAATCCGGCCAGAGTACCGGTGTAAAATGAAATTCTGAATAGGCGATTTCCCACAGCAGGAAGTTGCTGATGCGGTGCTCACCACTGGTTCGTATCAACAAATCCGGATTGGGGTAAGCAGCGGTATTCAGCGCAGCGCCAAGCACTTCCTCGTTGATCTCTTCCGGTTGAATGGTTCCGCTTTTCACCTGGTCTGCTATTTTACGCACTGCCTCAATGATGTCCCAGCGGCCACTGTAACTCAGTGCCAGAATCAGAGTCATGCGTTTGTTGTCTTTGGTGGTATTTACGGTTTCCTGCAGTTGTTTGTTACAGCCAGGTGGTAGTTTTTCAATATTCCCTATGGCCTGCAGGCGTATTCCGTTTTCCATCATGGTGGGAGTTTCACCCTTTATGGTTTGCACCAGCAGTTCCATCAGTGCATTTACCTCTGCTTCGGGCCGGTTCCAGTTTTCAGTGGAAAAAGCGTAGAGGGTGAGATACTGAATACCGAGTTCAACAGCAGCCTCAATGACATTGCGAACGGTGCGCACACCATGTTTGTGGCCAAATATGCGCAAATGGCCCTTTTGCCTCGCCCAGCGTCCGTTTCCATCCATAATGATAGCCACGTGCCGGGGTATGCGGTCGGGGTCTATTTGTGATTTGTCTGCGCTATTCGCCACCCTTTATAAATGAACCTGCAAAGTAAGGGTTAAATTCCCGTTATCAGTGGAGTCGTGTGCAAATTAGCGGAGTAAATCGGTAAGATACCGTAAAGCCAAGATAGTAGTAATAATCTCGGAGGTGGGTATCACCCCGCATGGTGCCTGCGGCATAGGGTGCAAGCCCGTTTTTGGTTTCGGGATGACTGTATTCTGCACTGCCCAGTCCGTGCTGATCCACCATAGCGGCATAGTCGGGGTAGCTGCCTTTTACGTCATCAAGGTAATCTGTAAAGGTTTTGCGCCAGCAGCCTTCCACTCCCAGTATCCATACTCCCCGGTTTTTCTGGGGTTGCAGCATGGTTTTAATCCCAAAACCAATAGGTACTGAGGGTTGCAGACGGCTGTACCTGCGCTTCTGCCCCTCTGTATACAGGTTGCGGAGTTTGATGTCGCTGTTCTCCATGCGTGTGGGCTCAAACAGAAACAGGTTCAGTCCGGTATAAAAATATGGGGTCCAGTATTTGTCATTTACATTGGTGCCAAACGACCGGAAATTGAACTCGAACAAATTGCCCATCTCATAAATGTCTGTGGCAAAACTCAGGTTGCGGACTTTGTAGGTTGGGTCATCCTTATCCGTTCCCGAGGCACGCAGATATGAGGCCTGAAGCCTGTAACCGAAATACCCGTTGAAGTTATATTTGAAAAATGCCCCGCCGGAAGGGTGAAAAAACGGCAATGGGTTCCCATGGCTCAAATCACCATGGTAATTGCTGCTACCGGCAGTTATGCCCAGCTCATAGCGACCGCTGAAGTATTTTTGGGCATGGGTGTAGCCGCAGTATACCAGGGTGGTACCCGCAGCCAATACAATTTTGGCTTGCTGTTTAAAACTGGAAGCAGACAGTTTTGCCACCCACGATTTTCCTTGTAATCGTAAAGTTCAGAAACATATACCAGTCTTTATTGGATGAATTGCCACGGCCCATGCCATTGTCAAAAGGTGCATATCCCAGTTCAGGTCCCCGGTCTTTCAGTGCAGCGGCGAGCAGACCATTGGCTCCGCCCACAATCTGGTTGTCTACGTAATCTTTGCTTACGTCATCCAGATAATCTGTAAAAGTTTTGCGCATTCCAAATTCCACGCCCCAGGCCCACACATCATCCCATTGCTTTTTATAACCCACACCCAGCGGTATGCTGATTTGTGTAAGTGGATACCGCTTGCGATCGTTGAACTTTGTGGTTTCCTGCCCTTCGGTTCCCAGCGTTTGCAACTCAATCCACTGGTTGTCGTACTTTTTCAGTGCCGCATCATGCAGTGCCAGTCCGTTAGGGTCTGTGGCCAAATAATGAAATTGGGTTTTGGGGTTGTACTTGAACACCCCGATTCCGGCAAACAAATAAGGTGTGCTCGGGGTTCCCCGCTGCGTTTCTTCAAACCCAAGAAGATTGTACTCAATACAACCACTGAATTCCACCAGATTGGAACGGAAATTCAGGTTCCGCTGTTTGCGGAATGCATCGCTGTCAAAGTTTTTGTCATCTGCGCTGATGGTGCCAAAAACGGCATTCCCCCTCAATGTGATCCAGTCGTTCATGTTGAATCGGCAGATGAGGCCACCCATAGGATGGGTCTCATTCACAGCCACCAGCTTACTCAGGTCTCCCATATAGTTGCTGGCACCCAGGGTTAAGCCCACCTCCAGGGGTTTTCCTTTAAACAGTTTTTTCTGCGCCGAAAGCGGGATGCTTGCACAAGCCACAACACAGAGTAACACTACCTTCAGGGATTTCATAAATTCGGTTAAACGGCAAATATACACTTTTTTTAATTCAGGATACAGACCCTCTCCGCTGTATAAACGTTGCCCTGCCGGACAATATTGCCTGCTTTTTCGATTTCCGGAATCAGATTCCACCCACGATTTGCCCGTCTGCCATGGTAATGGTGCGGTCTGTTTTGGCAGCAAAATCCGCATCGTGGGTTACGATGAGCATACTGTGGTGCCCTTCTCTGGTGAGATCTTTCAGAATATCAAAAACAATCCCTGCGTTGCGGCTGTCCAGGTTTCCGGTAGGCTCATCTCCCATAATCAGATCGGGCTGGTTGATAAGAGCCCTCGCAATGGCCACCCGCTGCTTCTGTCCGCCGGAAATGCGCGTGGCCAGTTTCAGCGCCTGGTCTTCCATGCCCAGCAATTTAAGGCTCTCCATGGCGTCATGTTCAACCTCTTCGCGGCTCCGGTTGCCCAGTTTCAGCCCTGGTAACATTACGTTTTCAAGCACGGTGAATTCCGGCAGCAGATAGTGAAACTGAAACACAAACCCTATACGCCGGTTCCGCACTTCGGCGAGTTCGTCGGGTGTTTTGTCGCCCAATTTTTCTCCATGCAGGTATAATTCGCCTGTATAATCGCTGTCCATGGTGCTGAGGATATACAGCAGGGTGCTTTTTCCGCAACCTGATTTACCCATAATGGATACAAATTCCCCGTGTCCGATATTGAAACTTACGTTTTTCAGCACAGCCAGATCCCCGGCAGGATCATGAAAAATTTTTCCGATATTTTTGGCTTCGATGATGGGTGGGTTCATTGTCCGCGAATGATTTCCACCGGATCTATTTTACTGGCTTTGCGGGCTGGCATATAACCTGCAAGCAGCGTGGTGGCGAGTGAAAAAACAGTACCTATGATGTAGTATTTTGGATCGAAATTCACCGGAAAGGTTTTGATGGTGGGTAAGGCCTCGGTTTCAAACGGTGCATTGTCAATTCCCACTGAAACCAGAAAGCCCATAACAAGACCAAGCACGCCGCCAACCGCCCCAATCAGCATGGCCTGATAGAGAAATATGCGTTTTACATCTCCTCCGCTGAAACCGGTGGCTTTGAGGATGGCAATGTCATTCATTTTTTCATAAATGAGCATATTCAGTATGTTGTATATGCCAAATCCGGCAACAACCAGCAGTGTTATACTTACCGCATAGGTAATCATGTTGCGCACTTTGGTTCCGGTTTCAAACTGGGCATTGGCTTTTTGAAGGTCAATGGCATTGAAGCCATAGCGCCGGCGCAAATCTGCGGCAATAGAAGGGGCAAGTTTTACATCATACAGTTTAATGCTGAGGTCGGTAATGTAACTGGCTGATTCTCCAGCCAGCCGTTGTGCAGTTTTCACATTTACATAGCTCTGAACATTGTCAATATCGGCCAGTCCGCTTTGAAAAAACCCTTCCACTTTCAACCGCACCACATTTCCTGCTGTTCCTATCAATTGCACATAGTCTCCCACAGCGATTGAGAGTTTTCTTGCAACACCTATTCCGAGTATAATCCCGTTATCATTGTGTTCCAGATCCTGGGGTTTTCCCTGCAAAACGTATTCATGAAAGTTGTACAGGCGTGATTCATTCAGGGCATCTATACCGGTCACAGTGCCATTCAGCCGCACACTGCCGGAGGCATAAAAAACCCTGGAAGCTACCTGAGGAGTTACACCTTTTATGCGGGAATCCCTGCGCAGGGCATCCATCAGTGCCCGTGCATTGTGAATCTTTAGCAGTGTGTTTCTGGGTTTTACTGAGTGAATCACATGCATGGCATCTTTAAAAGGTGTATGCAGCTGTGCAGGCTGAAGTGCACTCGGTTTGATTTCATTATACACCCGTATATGTGGAGTGCGGTTCATGAGCAACCCGTCGAGAAGGTTGTTCAATCCGGTCATAAAACTGACCAGTATGACAAATGTACCTATGCCAAAGGTAACACCCAGTGCAGCAATTGCCGACTGCCTTTTACGGGCCAGCAAATGGGTTTTCGCGATTTTCAGCAGTACCCGGCTGTTCATTCCGGTTTTTTCAGTTCGGTTTCTTTGGAAATCCCCTCAAGAATTTCAATCTTTTCCAGGCTGCGCAATCCGGTTTTTACCGTTTTTTTCCCTTGCGCTGTGTATACTTTATCGCCGCCTTTCAAATAATCCAGCGGAATGACCATTGCATTTTTCTTTTCGCTGATTACCACATTCACTTCAGCAGACATTCCGGGGTAAAGCGCAGGAGGTTGTTGCATGAATTCGGCTTCCACCCTGAAGGTTTGCGATCGTGAATCCATATTCGGCAATATGCGGGATATACGGGCTTCAAACACTTTTCCCTGCCAGGCTTCCATGCTCACAAGTGCTTTTTGCCCGGGTTTCAGGCGCGCAATGTCTACTTCGTCCACTTCCAGTTTTAATATAAACTGACCAGCCCGTCCCAGCATGGCTACCGGCTGCTGCGGCACCACCATTTCCCCGGGTTTGTAATTCAGCGTGTATACCCGGCCGGCGATGAGACTGCGAATGACAAAATCGTTGCTGCTGCGGGCAGTAATGGCCGCAGTATTGGCAGCCTGCTGTTCTGCGGTCAGCAATTGAATCCGAGTTTGGTTATACCGCACCTGCAGGGCACGAACTGTATTTTTCGAAACTTCCCATGCCAGTTGACGGCTCTCCAATTGGGCCCGTGTGCCTATCTCTTGTCTCCACAACTCCTGCTGACGTGTATAGTTCACCGAATCCTGCACCAACTGCCTGCGGGCTGTCTGTATTTGTGCCGCTATCTCATCCAGGTTGTTCAGATTGCGGCGGCTCAGTTCCATGGCCAGCCTTGCATTCTCTGCATTCAGTGCAGGATTGGTATTGTCTATGCGGGCTATAACCTGCCCGGCTGTTACACTGTCTCCCTCCTGCACAAGGTTGGCCTCAAGCAAGCCGGTTACCGGGGCGATCACCATATATTGGTCTGCTGCAGCTATTGTGGCACTGGCATATACCGATTCAACAATGTCCGTAAATTCAGGGGATATGGTATTTTTTTTACTGCTGCAGCCCGGGAGCAGCAATATCACCGCAAAGACTGCGGTGGAGAAGGCACAAAGACCTTGTTTCATAAACTGTGGCACAAAGGTCGGTATATCAGGTCATTTAACAACATGGCTGTCCGTGATTTATAACAGTAATCTTCAACCGGTATTTTATTGCTATTGTTGCAGTACCCTGCACAATGGAAAATCTGCGAATGAACTACTCCTGGCAACCCGATGAGAAAACAGACGTTTATGGTTCTGTCATTTTTCATAATCCTGAAAACAAATCTGCCCGTTGGTTTGCCACCGAGTTAAAAAAATATTTAATCGGAGGTGAGTTTTTTGTGCCAGATGTATTGGGTCTTCCTGTATTGTATGAATGGACAGATGCGGATGGAGATGCTGATTATCATGCCCTGGATGCTGTGGATAAAACAGAATTGCCCGCCACAGATTCGCGTTCGGCTGACGAATTTCTGTCAGAAATACAGGAATTTAAACGCAAACATCCAGAAGAGTATTGGTGATTCTTAAACCGCTTTCAGCTCACATATATCCTTCATTAACAGTAGTTTTACACCCGGTTTAAAACACCTGTGGTACATTCAAAATAAATGCCGGATGAACACCGGCATTTATCCTATAAATGGAGGATTTATTTACACGTCTCCTTTGGCAATTTTATCTTTCATTTTAGTGATCAGTGCAGGAAAACCGCCCTTTTTCAACAATTCACCACATGCATTGTAGGTTCTTAGACTCAGGTCTTCACAATTCCATTTACAATCTTTTTCATCGTAAAAGCCCACATTGCCTGTAAATGTTCCGGTGGATTTATTGTAACTCAGTTTCACATCCACATACTCTGTGGTTCCTTTGCAATTCACCATTTTCAGATTCACAACAATGTAGCCATTGGCATCGAACTTTTTACCCGGTGTCAGTTCAAAATTCAGGGCATAAACCCCACTCACTCTTTTGGCTGAGGCAGTAGCATCTTCAATCTGCATCTGGTTGCTGCAGCCGTCTCCGGTTTCCTGAAGGGCTTTCCATATTTCTGTGCGGCTGTCACCTGCATCGGTACCTGTTTTAAGATCGGTGTCTACGGTTTGCGCAGTGCCGGTACCACAATAATCTGCCCTTTTCATATACAGAGACTGTATCCACACCGGATTGTTGCTTGTGCCGCTATAGTACAAAATCACATTTCCTCTTTTCTCATCAAATTTCTGCTTAAGCGTGGCTGTAAATAATTTGCCGTCTTTATCAGACAATTCGGCCTCGAAATATACTTTTACTTCATCCCATATAAGCAGTTCTTGCATTTTAGACGGGTTGTCCTTTTTGCCGGGAAAATCAAGTTCAATTGTAGTGTTATAATTCCCTTTTTCTTTGTTCACGGTATTGGTGGTAACGGTTTCAATGTCGCCGATATTCACAAACGAATCATTTTTTCCTGTTGATTTGCTGAATACCCAGCATTGGCCATATTTCGCCGGACGGTTTTTCCCGTATAACAAAACAGCAAAACTGGTTTTCTTATCCGCCTTGCCATAGGTGCCGGTAAATGTGGTGGTATCTTCATATAAATTCATAAGGCTGCAGTTTGTTTCGCCCAGAATAAAGGCATTGTCAAATTTAGAATCTGCACGGTATTCTCGTGAACTTTTGTAATAAGTGGCCCGTGCCCTGTGATATAAGGCCTGGCCCTTGCGGTCTGTGCCGGTGAGAATAAACCAGACTGCAGCCGGTGGATTGCCGTTTGTAATCACTGAACTGCGCATCGTTACTGTTGAGTTGTCCTGAAAAACGATATTACCACCGCTGATCTCAAATGAGGATGGCTGTATATTCAGATACTCAACCTTGAAATTGCTATTGTCATTGCTTTTTTCCTGGGGTGTGGCATCGTATGCATTCCAGTTGGAACTGAGTGCATTTTTCTTTTTATTCTGAATGGCGTAAACAGTTCGTGTTCCGCATTGGGTCCTCAGAATCAGGTTGCTGCTAGTCCATTCCCAGGGTGTTTTTCCGTCGTCATCGGGCAGGGCAAAGCGGTATTCCAGCCGACCTTCTTTGCTGTTATCTTCCAGCTTCGCTTCCAGCGTAAAGGTATATTTTCCGTTGCTGGCTACCAGATAACTCACCGAGCTTAATTCCTCAGTTTCAAGCGCTGTGGCCAGGGGGACCGATTTGTCTTCTTTGGAAGTGTTCAGCGCAATAACAATTGCGGCGGTCTTTTCAGATCCTGATTTGCTGATGTAAACCGTTGAAATGGATTCGATTTTGCAGTCTTCAGATTTTTGGGCCTGGATGGCTCCAACTGTTGCCAGAAGAAAGGCAGCAAAGAAAATGATGTGTTTCATAGTAGGTTATATACTGTTACAAAAATAATGAAACCCGCCTGTGTGCTTACTTACCTTTTGTGAAACGGACGTTTCATTCTGTAAACTGTCACATTTGTACAGTGCAGGGTGTATTTTGCCATCCGCAGTGTCAATTTTACACAATACATAAATACGTTACTCCTGCGGGTTCTACATTTGCTGCATATCATGGTATCCCGTGTTAAATATTCTTCTTTAGTCATGTTGCTCATGCTCAGCCTTTCCGGCCATGCACAGAATTTCGACACATTCCGCTGGGTGCATTGGGATACGCTGAACAGTGCGCTGACAGGGAACCATGTGCGTGATATCCATTTTGAAAGCAAAGATTTGACATTTGCTACAACCGACGGACTGGCATTAAGCCGTTTTGAGAAGGGCAAATGGAGCCCCGTAAAAGGCAGGGTGCCCCTGGCAGAAGAATCGGGTTGGCTGAATGAAACGCTGAAATTGCCAGATGGACGCATACTGATTACCGGTTTTCCCGGCAAACTTGTGTTTTTCCATCCCAGCACCAATCGCTGGGTGTATCAGACCACGCCAGGAGGCAAGCAGGTATGGAAAGCGACCCTGAGTCCGAAGGGAGTGGTTTTGCTCGGCACATCCCTCAATTCACAAAGCTCCATTTATACTTACAGCAATGGCACATTTACATTGCTTTGCGACAGTCTGGAAGATGCGTTCAGCTTCTGGTTTGACAAGGATGGCAATGTACTTATTTCGGCCAGGAAGGGTACATATCTCTTTCATGTTAAACCGGATGGCTCTTTCAAACCCAAACCCCAAAAACAAACAGCACTGTGTTTCTATGATATGGTTGAAGACGCACAGGGTGTATTATGGGGTTCTGCGTTTCCGGATATGCAGTTGTATTACCGTAAAGGAGAAGACTGGGTGCTGCAGACTGGTTTGCCAGTAGAATCCCAATATGATTATAACGGAACCCTGAAAGTGTGTTTGCACCGGTTGCTGGCTTTGCCCGACAACCGAATTGTAGCTGCAACACAATTTGGTTCTTATTTAATTGTCGGGCGGGATTCCAACTGGAAATCTTACCCGGTCCCCATTCCCCACGGGCAGTTTGATGGAATCCAGCAGGTGCGGCGGGCAGAAGACGGAAGCATATGGGTGGCCACATGGCATCATGGTATTTATGTTTTGTGTTCGGTGCAAACGGCCAGGGACCGGTTGAAAGCACCGCTATATGAAGACCGGTATCAGGCGCCTACACCGCCCAAGGCCATTCAACCGCCGGTAAAACCAACTCCTCCCAACACCCGGCCAAAGGTTCGGGTACCGCGGCATCCAATGTGGAAGGATTGATTGCTGTAGACAGACATTGGCTAGTGTTGCACGCTACCGTTTAATTGATGTAAATGGATTAACTAGCGGATAAGGCAAAATTTCCATTCTTTTAAAAGCAGCCGGGATAGAAAATGATGGGGGCAGGTGGGATTTAATCAGTTCTGGAAGCTGAGAATATGTTAGGTAAAGAGTTTGTAACGCATGGTATGGATACTTTGTAGCCCGTACCTTGTCAAATGTTTAAATGTGGGAAGCTATGAACTGTGTATGGCTGGATTGTTTTCAACTCCGGTGTCAAATTTTGCAAATGGGCAGTGAAGCAAATAAGCCACTGTGCTCGGATTGTAAGATGAAAGTGCAGATGAATCAACTGATATATCATGTAAATTTGAATGATTCCAAATTGCGGGCATGGTATTTTATACTCATGTTTTTCTCAGATTTGCTTGTTTACTTCGTATTTCTTATTCAAAATTGATATGAAAAGCAAATTTTTACCATTGAGAAGAGGAAAACACCTTTTTATTGCCTTTGGCATAACCCTTGCGGGGGGGGGGGCTTAAAGCTCAGGTTGTGGGTAATTGGTCGCTTTCGGGCACCGATGTAACCACAGCAACAAACAGTGCGTTGGGTATAGGCATCGGCATACCCGCCGGCTGGCAGGAAATACGGTTTTGCAATGCACTGGTACCTGTAAAGGGACTGGTGGTAACCGCCACAGACCATTGTGGTTCTGGCGGCCCTCCGGGTGGTGGCACACTGGGAGGCGATATAGGCGGCCCGGGTTCTGGTGGGGATGCACCGTATATACCCATTTCTGCATCATTGCCATCCTTGCCGGTCATTCTACCTGCGGGTATGGGTTATGGTACAGTGAACAAAGGCGAACCCCTTTTTCTGATAAGAGACCTTACTGCACCGGGAAATATTATGCCCAATCCCACGCCTGCCATGGACAATGCGCGGTTTATTGTATTGCCGGATGGCAGCACTGGCGTGAACAGTGCAAACCCCCGTGCCATACTTGATGTAATGGGAGGAAGCACAAACAAACCCACCGCCATTTTTGGGCAAAAGTCAAGGTACGTGAGCTTAACAGTTGGCACCGCACCCAACACTATACCCATGGATCATTTTTACAGCAGGCATATTGCATTGTACAGTGGCGTAACCGCCGGAACGGTAAGCAGCCTAACCCAGCAGGGAGATTTGGTGATTAGCTATACCGACGGGCAAGGGCAGACCACCGTAAGCAGCGGACCAGGAGCAGGACCTGCCTATAACGGAACCAATGCCAGCGCAGGATTGGCCATTGTGCCCATGAACGGGAGTGGAGGCGGATTAAGAATGGATGCGACTGGAAACGTACTCATTAAAGGGCAGCTGGAGTTACAGGGAGAATTGCGATGTAACGGTTTCACATGTGAACCACAATGGTGGCCTGATTTTGTTTTTGAAAAAGGCTACACAATTCTTTCTTTAGATAGTGTTTCACGTTTTATCAATCGCTATCATCATTTACCAGGAATGCCTTCCAGAGAAGATGTTTTGTCTCAAGGACAAGATGTGCCTCAATTGCAGAGACTCCAGCAATTGAAAATAGAAGAACTTACTTTATTACTGATAAATCAAAATGTTCAAATATCAGAATTGAAAGTGAAATATGAGCAGGTCAACCATACTCTGGAACGTCAAGCATTGGAACTTGCCGAATTGAAACAACAACGGGTTAAGAAATAGTACAATTATGAAGATTCGTATAAGTTTCCAAAGATTGTTCAGTTGGATAGGAGCATTATTTATATTGCTAAATGTAAATTTGGGGTACGCACAAGGAATCCAGAAAAGTTTTCCAGATTCAATAATTGCCATAATCAATTACGATGATTCATTGGATGACGTGGAAGACAGCTTGGTAAGCTCTAATACTGCGTTCACACAATTGAACAGAATGCTAAGAATGCAAACCTGCAGAAGCGATATAGTCAAAATTAAACCCACATCCGACATTAATCTCTGTTCAAACAATCCCTATATACAGGTGTTTTATGATGATTTTAAAAGCAAATTACAGAAAGGAATTTGGCATAATGCATGGGATCAATTAAGAAAATCCGACTGTCAATACTTATATCCGGACGGCACAACTGATAGTGATCCTCATAAGTCATGTCTTTCGAATGAATTTGATGAACATGCTACTCAAAAACAAGTTAATAGCAATTCGAGTTATAAATATCGAGATCTATCACGAACTTGGCAATGGTACAACCATGATAATGCATATACAACTGATGGTTTGTTGAATATTAAAGCATTACAAAATAGCGCATTCATTAACAATGGCACTTTGCATTATCCAATGCATTATTGGGATAGGTGGGAGGAAACCTATTTTGATCATTATGGTGAGGAATTTAAGTACGAAAGTGGCAGAATAGATATGAAATATGAATTTCAATATGGCATGTTTCATGCAAAAATAAAACTACCAGATATGCACGGAATGTGGCCTGCATTTTGGTTGTATGGCAGTACACCCAATGTGTGGAATGAAATTGATATTTTTGAATTTTGGGATAATAATGACCGAGACATGAAAATGACCATTCACGGTCAGGTTGATAACGAACATAGACAATGTCAACAGTCATTTCATCCATCCGATCCTCAGTTTTTTCAAAAATTTCACATTTACACCTGTTACTGGACACCCTATGCAATAACCATGTCAATTAAAGATGAAAATGGCAGTAATGAGAGGTTATTATGGATTTATAAGCATTACTTTGGTACAAATGCTGACGATTGCACAGTTAAAGGCAATAAATGGTCTAGGAAACAACTTCGATATCCGGAAACACCAATGAGAATAATTTTTAATATGGCTGTTCAATCCTGCGATAACTTTGCTCCAAGCGCGGGGACTTTTCCAAGAACTATGGAAGTGGATTGGGTAAAGGTTTTTCAGCAAAAGCCGTGCACTGGTTATTTGACGATTTCCGATTTGAGTGCCCTGATTGCGGATCCTAAATTATTTAATGTGATTACAGGGGAACAAGTGAATGTTAATGTTCCTGAAAGAACTTCTCTGACCAGTATTGGCAATTGCTATTCTTTAAAAACCATCCCAAATGATTGTGCCGTGAAAACTATTGTGTCAAAGAGGTTCACTATAAACAAATCAAGTGTATTTTCAGTGGATAAACAGGCATATTTCAGGATTGAAACAAACTCAAACTTATGCGCACCATTTGGCAATGAACCACCTCCAATTGATGCCCCATCATCAAATTCAACATTACAAGTACGTGCTCAAGAATGTGTTTTGAATTTATACCCCAATCCAGTATCTGAGAAATTGAATATTCCCATTGCGGCTTGTCTTAAAGGAAATACTTTAATTACAATTACGGATTGTATGGGAAATGTACATTTGCGGACAAATGTATTTAATAAATTGAATTATTCAGTTTCAACGGAGAACCTTAAATCTGGAATCTATATTGTGACATTAAAAAATTTGGATTCAAATAGAACTGTAACTGATAAAGCTATCATATGTCATTAAAAAGTATTTTTGCTGGATTAGTGACATTGATTGGGGTGTCGCCCGGATATTCTACCATGATTAAACCACCAGTTTTAGCACTTTCAATTTATGGAAATTATCCTGTATACTTTTGGGAAGACAGACCTGAAGTACATTTTAAACGCGTTTCAAACTTCAAAAATGCCGGTCTTGGATCAGAGCTAACTTTAAAATTGAAGAAATATAGAATGTCAGCTGGTTTACAACTGTTTACTCAGAGGTATGCAGAAAACAATACACTGAACAATCTTCCAAGCTGGGCTGTTGCGAATACATATTATAATTCAAAAGTTGGCAATAGATATATTCTCTTGGGATTAAACCTGATTCATTACAAAAAAATCGAATTGGACTATTATACAGGATTGGTTCAAAGCCGGATGAAGAATACCAGATATATAGCCACAGCCAGGGATGGTTCCAGAATAGATTCTACTTATAATGGATCTGTTTTGGGCAAATCAGGCAGTATGAGACAACAGCTGAATTTGAATGTGTCCGTGATGCAGAGAAAATGTAACATATTTATCGCGGTATATTCTGATGTAGTGTTTATTCCCTTTAAAGAAGCGGAAGAATTAAACCCAAATGTGAAGTTGGCAAGAATTACTTTAGGTGCTGCGTTAGGAGTAAAATATACATTTAACTATGATTAAGTGTCCAACATTCATATTGTTTATATTATTATTTATTACAAAATCAACGGGAAATAGTAGAGACAGTTTGAAGCACGGAGATATTGGTGGGATTGTTTTTCAAATCAGCGGGAATTGTTTTATAGGAATTAAAAATGGTGGAAATCAACCGTATGCGTATGGAATGAATCAAAGAATAGGACTGGGCAAAGAATTTAAATTGGGCTATCAGTTTATGAACAGCAGTATTGCTATTGGTTATCAGCGTTTTTTGATGCATTCTAATACATCACGGACAGATATAAAGAATAATACATATAGATCAGAAGTAACTTTCCCAATTAGACAATTAAGTATTACAATTGGTAAAAGTATTTATCATAGTTACCAGAACAGACATACTTTGAGTTTATTCATTGGTTATTCTGGTGGATTTGTTACCCACCATAAAAAGCATAGAATATACAGAAATGACACCTTGCTTTCAACCAATTACAGTGATAATTTAATTGTTGGCGATGGTGTACGGATTGGACTGGGTTATATTTATTCGCCTTTGCGGTTTCATGGGTTAGCCATTTACTCACAGGTATATTTTGAAAAGCTTTGGACGGGATGCCGTTTCGGTTGTCAGGATTTTAATATTAACGGAGATAACCTGATCGAAAAAGGCCCGATTATCGGCTTTTCAGTGGGAGTGCGATATATGTTGAATTTGCAGAAAGAGAAAGAAATGAAAGCTGATGGAGAATGATTGTGTAATTAAATATGTATTTTATCCTTCTTGAGATGTATACTAAGATACAGTTTAGATTATCTATATTATGACTGGCTTCGTTGCCTTAAGACTCATTCACTTTCCTACCTTTGCATCGCATGTACGAGTTTCACGGCGATAAGCGCAGGTATTTTGATATGACCAGGCAGGTGACGGAAGAATACATCATTCCGTACCTGAAAGAATCTTTCCCGCTATCACCGGAAACCCGGGTGCTGGAGATTGGCTGCGGCGAAGCCGGTGTGCTGAAAGCGTTTACAGACCTGGGCTGCCAGACTTTCGGGATTGAACTCGAAGAGAGCCGTCTGGAATTTGCCCGGCAGTTTATGGCCGAAGAATTGAAGGCCGGTAAGGTGCAGTTTCTGAACAAGGACATTTACGATGTGAATGTGCAGACAGATATAGGTGAAGCATTTGATTTGGTGATACTGAAAGATGTGATTGAACATATTCCCGATCAGGCGAAGTTTATGCCTCAGTTGCACAAACTGCTGAAACCCGGAGGGAGGGTTTTCTTTGCCTTTCCGCCCTGGTATATGCCCTACGGGGGTCACCAGCAGGTACTGCCCGGAAAGGCCGCCAGCCGCCTGCCCTGGTATCATCTTTTACCAGGTCCCATGTATCCGGGTATGCTGAAATTACTGGGCATGCCCGCCAACAGCATTGCCACCATGCTCGAAATCCGAAGCACCGGAATCAGTATTCAGCGGTTTGAGAAAATTTGCCGCAACAGCGGATTTGCAATAGAGTCACGCCGGTTTTATCTGTTCAATCCCATTTATAAATTCAAATTCGGAATCCGTCCCAGGCTGCAAAACAAGCTGGTGGCAGGTATTCCCCGGCTGCGGGATTTCTTTACGATGGGAATGTATTACATTGTAAAACCGGCAGAAAAAACTGCCTGATCCGTGATATCAGGTGTGGGCTTGTCAGCCCACACTCACGCCAATGAGCTTGCCAATACCAAAGGTGATTGCGGCTGCCAGCAAACCAAATACAACCTGACGAAATCCTGAGTACCACACAGATTTGCCGGTGAATAAAGTGATGGCCGCACCGATAAGGAACAATCCTGCGCCCGATAATACGGCACTTGCAATGATGGCAGAGTAACCACTGCTGAGCAAAAAGGGAATCACAGGTAAAATGGCACCAACCGCAAACAGCACAAAAGAAGAAATGGCGGCTTCCCATGCACTGCCTTTCAATTCTTCGGGTTTTATTCCAAGTTCTTCCTGCACCAGCAGGGTATGTGCCTGATTCTTATCTTTCATCAGCTCTGCAGCCATACTGCGGGCCTGGGCCTCAGGTATTCCTTTTGACATGTAGATGAGTGCAATTTCTTTCTCTTCCCCGGCTGGATTCACTTCCAGTTCCTCCATTTCCAGCTGCATCTGATTTTCGTACAATTCCTGTGAACTTTTAACCGAAATCCATTCACCCAATGCCATGGATAGCGCACCGGCAAGTAATCCTGCTATGCCGGTGAGTACTATAATCTGGTTGTTTTCTGCCGCGCCTGCCACACCCATCACGAGGCTGAAATTGGATACCAATCCGTCATTTCCGCCCAGCACTGCAGCACGCAGTGCATTTCCCCCCACACTGCGGTGTCTTTTTTCAAAACGGGCCATCCCCGGCCCGGTTACCTGGGTTTGGTTGTCAAGAATATTGCGCAATATGCGGACATGGTTTGTGTCTGCAGCCTGGGCTTCCATCCCTTTTCCACGGCGGGCCTTTTGCAGGGCATGGCTCACACTCTTTTCCGTATCAAGCAGCACCCCCAGCACATAATCGTAGCCCATTAAGCGACCAATGGTATGCAGCACACGGGCACGCCCGGATGGTTTGGGCAATGAAAGACCTGAAGCGTCCGCAAAAGTCTGCGCATGTTGTCTTTCTATTTCTGCCATCTGAAGGAAAATGGTTTTTACTGCCGTGTCATTTTCATTGTCGGCCAGTACCTGATACAGGTAAGCGGCATCCACTTCAGTTTGTATGTTTTTGCTCTCTGCCATTGCCAGAACAAATGTACCATTTACATTGCCTTTAACCAATGACGGATGCGGTTATAGACGGGTTTTTCAAACAAAAGATATACAACAACAGAAAGAACCCACAACAGGAGAAAATTACGGTCTGCCCACAGAACCCAACCACGCAGCCTGATATTGGCATAACTGAGGTGCAGCAGATAAAATGCGAATGAAGCGTTGCCCAGCAGTACCATAAACCGGGTGGAGAGGAAGCGCTGCAACCCCGTTTTTTCCTGTATCAGTCCCAGCAACCATAAAGCGGTACATATGGGAAAAACAAACAGACTTAAAATCAAACCGCCGGTACGATCTGCACCATGGTGAAAGATGTCGGGTTCAAACAGACCAATGGCATAGAGGCAAAGCGCCACTGAGATTCCACCCAAAATGGTCTTGTGTGGTACCTTTTGCAACCAGACAAATTTGCCGTGCCTGAGATGGAGAACCAGGGCCATACCTGCTACAAATTCGAAACTACGGCCAAAAAAGGTGGCGGTAAGAACAAAGCGGGGTGGATACAGAAATTCCTGCGGATTTCCGTTGATCACATGCCAGAGCCAGCCCAGTCCGGCTGCAGCAAGCGGAAGGGTAATCATAAGCAAAAGCAACCGCAGTGGTCTTTGAAGTGCCAGCAGAAACAGAATGGGTGCCAGTGCATAAAAACAGAGTTCAATATTGAGGGTCCAGGCCTGACTGATGCCATCCAGATTGTTTTGGCCGCTGAATGCATGAAAGAGGGAATAGGTTTGCAGCAGACTCACATTTTTAGGCACACCAAAATCCAGATACAGTGCGCTGAGCACCAGCCAGTAAACGGGCAGTATACGGGCCATGCGCTGCAAAAAATACCGCAGGTAATCTTTGCCGGATTGCAGGGGTTGCCGGCCATAAGTCCATGCGATAAGAAAACCGCTGAGAACGAAGAAAAGAGAAACCCCCATATGCCATTCATTCACCCATTGCAACAGAGGTTGAGGCATAAACCCACGCCAGTACTTACGGTTGTGGTATACAAATACCATGCTGGCGGCAATACAGCGGATTCCGGTTAAGGCATCAAATCGCAGATGGGTATTGTTCAACCCGGCGAAAATAGGACCAAATGATTTGCTCTTTTATATTCGTTTTACAGGCTTTTCAGTGCAGCAAGTACTGCCGCTTTTTCTGCAAAGCCGCTGTGTTTCCATACCTGCTGCTTGTTCCTGTACACCAGCAGAAAGGGTACATTGTCAAGCCCCAGTTCGCGGATGAGTTTGGGATTGTCATCGTAATTCACCTTCACCACTTTCAGTTTGCCGTTGTATTCCTTTTCAAGATCGGGCAGATAGGCCATGATTTTCTTACACGGCGCACACCATTTGGCATAAACATCGACCAATACAAGACTGTCTCCGGCCTGGAGCATGCTTTCAAAACTGGCTTTGGACATGCCTTTTTGTGCTTCTCCCTCGGGTGAAACCACCGCACGGTTTTCTGCACTCCACCGGCTCATACCACCCAGCATGTCATAAATGGCGGGGAAACCTTTTTCTGCCAGAATATCTGCTGCACGGGCACTGCGGCTGCCTGCCAGGCAATAAACGAATACAGGCTGTGCGGTATCCAGCCGGGAAATCTGCTGATAAAAATCATCGGCATTCACATTCATATTGATGGCCCCTTCCAGGTGATTCTGAGCAAATTCTTCAGGGGTGCGTACATCCAGTATGATGCGTTTTGGAGTGGATGCAAGCGATTTTTCAAAATCTGCGGTGGATACATGTGACACCGGAGTTTGTGTCTCTTCTGAGCTGGAAGTTTTCTGCGAACAGGCCGCAAATGCAATGCCTGAAGCCAGGATGAAAAGCAGGGACTTTTGAATCATAGTGCAAATGAACACAGGAAACCCATCCGGTTTTGTGACAAATGTCCGCAGCTTTTGCGAGGAAGGACGTGAAACGGGATTTTATAGGATGTGCATTCAATTTGGTATTACTTTTGTCTGGGTAAGAAGAGAACAATGAAAAAACACTTAGTAATCCTTTTTAGCACAGCCACATTGCTGGCTTCCTGTGATGTTCTGATGCAGGCCGGAAAAATGGCAGCCACAAGTTTGATTCCCAGCAATGATGAAGTCATCAGCGGTTTGAAAGAAGCCCTGGTGAACGGAGTGAGCTCTGGAACCGGAAATCTGAACAAGCGGGGTGCCTTTTTTACCAATGCAGCACTGAAAATCCTGATGCCCCAGGAAGTACGGGATGTAGAGGCCAAAATACGCAACAATTCCCTTCTGAATGCCGCCATTGGTGGTGAACTGGACAAATGCATACAGGCCATGAATGACGGTGCTGAGAATGCAATGGCAAAAGCATTTCCTGTATTTAAAAATGCCATCATGAGTATGAGTATTCAGGATGCCATGGGTATATTAAAAGGGGGAAACGGCGCTGCTACTTCATACTTGAAGAGCACAACCACCACTGCCTTGCACACTGCATTTAAGCCGGTCATTAAATCCGCACTCGACGAAGTGAAAATCAGTGAATACTGGACTCCGGTGGTTACCGAAATCAACAAACCCCTGGCCAAGGCTGTTTTGGGAATCAAATCAGATATCAACCCGGATTTGAATCAGTACGTAACCGAGAAAGCCACCACCGCCTTGTTTACTGAAATCGAAAAAGAGGAAAATGCCATCCGCGCCAATCCCGCAAAACGTACCACGGAAATTCTTAAAAAAGTATTTAACTACGCCGATTCTCAAAAAGGCAGTTAAGATCATTCCACATAAATAAAGTCCGGTTTATCGTAAGCCGGACTTTTTTTGTACAGGATTTGGTACATTTACCGCTTCTTCTGCGCGAGTGAGGTTGTTTTTCTTTTTTGGTTTACTGTTTCTGGGATTGCACGCGCTGCGTGGTCAGGGGAGTGGACTGCAGTCGGGCTTTACACTTACGGTCACAGAAAAATCGTTTGAAGAGATACTGGCTGCATTTGAATCTCAAACCGGGGTGGTGTTTCAGTACGATGCACAGTTACTTCCCCCGAAACGCCGCTATACCGTCAATTACCGGAACATACGTGCGGATCAGGCCCTCACCGAATTTTTACAGCAGAATGGTTTGGGATACACAGTGAGAGGGAGTTCGGTCATTCTCAGTAAGCTTGCACTGACAGAAGCAAAAAAACAGTATTTGCTCAGTGGTAGTGTGGCGGTAAAACAAAGCGGTGAGTACCTCGTGAATGCCATGGTATTTATCGTGAATACAGGGAGGTATTTTTTTACCAGTGAAGCTGGTTTTTTCTCTGCTTTTTTGAACACAGATACCAATGTTATCATTGTATCCTATCCGGGTTTTGAGTTGTTCCGGGATACCTTGATTGGTGACCGGAATTATGTGGTGAAATACACACTTGATTTAAGAACAACCCCACTGCCAACCGCGGAAGTAAAGGCATTTAAGGGCAGGGAATTGCAAACAGTGTTGCTGGGACAAGGTGACCACAATATACTCAGCAGGCAGAAAATACGGTGGCTTCCACATTTTTTGGGAGAGCCGGATATCATACGTACCATGAGTATGATGCCGGGAGTAGTGGGAGGCAGTGAAGGTATGCTGGGGATGTATGTGCGCGGGGGTGCCGCCGATCAGAATCTGGTGTTGCTGGATGATGTTCCTGTTTTTAACAGTTATCATTTGTATGGCATTTTCAGCATATTCAATGATGAGGTTGTAAAAAGTGCCACCCTCATGCGGGGCAGTTTTCCTGCGCGTTATGGCGGCCGTCTGAGCAGTGTCATTTCTGTACAATCCAGAGAAGGAAATATCTACCGTATCAAGGGTTCAGTCAACCTGGATATACTCAGTTCACGGCTTTTTCTGGAAGGACCCCTGATTAAAAACCGCACTGCGTTTACTGCATCTTTCAGGCGCAGTTATCTCGATTTTTTGGTTCAACCTGCTGCCCGCATGGTTCTGCTTGACGATAGCCTGAAAAACAATGTTTATTATTTCTGGGATGCCAATGCCTCTGTGACCCACAGGTTTAGCAACCGCAGCCGCCTTACTCTCTCTGCGTATACAGGCCGCGATGTAATAGGCCTGGATGAAAAAGCACATTCGGAAAATGCAGAAATACGCATCAATGAGAGACGTCAGCAATTGTCCAATTGGGGCAATACCGTGGCAACCCTTCGCTGGCAGTATCAGCCGGACAAGCGAACAGGGATACTCATCAAGGCACACACCACAGGTTACAATTATTCATTCCGCCAGAATTATCGCTTTGAAAAAACACAGAAAAACACTCCCGGCAATGGCATCAACGATTTTACGCAATACAGGTTGCGCAATGGGATACTGGATGCAGAAGTTTCTGCAGGATTGATTCACCGCATCACAAATGGGATGGCAGCAGAGTTTGGATTGTCTGCCACCCGCCATCAGTTTATACCAGGAAACCGCAGCCTGCTTAGCCGCATAGACAGCACGGAAAATGAAGTTATTTTTAATGATCCGAATGTGTTGAATTACGAGGTGGCAGGTTATGGCGAAATTCAGGGGCAATGGGGAGAAAGGTGGTTTGGGACAGCAGGTATTCGTATGGCGGTGTTTTTTATTGATGCCTCAAAGCGCTATTATTTGCCCGAGCCGAGATTGCAGGGCAAATTTCATCTGGGTAAAAATGATTGGGTCAGGGCATCTGCCACCCGCACCCGCCAGTTTTTTCATTTACTTACCAATCTGACTCTGGGTTTGCCCAGCGATTTGTGGGTGCCGTCCAGTGTGAATTTCAAACCCAGTCAGTGCGACCAGATCAGTCTGGGGCATACCCATGAATTTCGCTACTGGCAGCTGGGGTCTGAGGTTTTTTACAAAAAACTGAATCACCTGCTGGAGTACAAAGACAATGCAGGATATGTAACCTCAGCCATCAACTGGGAAGATGCTGTAACCCAGGGAAAAGGAGAGGCCTGGGGCATGGAATTACTGGCGGAAAAGCACCGTGGCAGGCTTACTGGCTGGCTTGCCTACACACTCATGTGGAATCAGCGGCAGTTTGCCGGCCTCAATCAGGGTAAAACATTTCCGGCAAGGTATGACCGGAGACACAACCTTTATGTGGCGGCCGTATATCAGTTGGCAAAGGGAATACAAGGCTCTCTTTCGTGGATGTATAATTCCGGATTTGCATTTACGCTGCCTGTGGGTTCCTATATCTCGGGCACACCCAGTGACCCTTATCGGGAAATATTTATTTATGGCGACCGGAATATTGCCCGTTCCAGAGACAATCACCGGCTCGATATAGCAGTGTCTTTTGTAAAAAGTAAAGTGCAGTATACCCGCACCTGGACCGTAGGTTTATTTAATGTTTACAACCGGCTGAATCCTTTTTATCTGACTCTGGGATACGACAAACAGGGCAACCGGAAATTGTTTCAAACCAGTATGTTGCCATTGTTGCCAAACATCAGTTTTAAAATTGCTTTTTGAAGAACAGAATATTCATATTGTTTCCTTTTTTTATCTTGATTTCAGCCTGTGTGCGGGAGGTACCCTTCACGCCGAAAACAAAGATGAATCCGGTGCCGGTTTTTCATATGTATATCAATCCGGATAGTCCATCCAGAGCCACTTTCTGGCGTAGCTCCCAGATTCTGGAAAACCCTGTTTTTATTTCTGATGCACAGATTGAATTGATGAAAAACGGTATCTCTGCAGCCACAATGAATCACATCGTAAGCGGAAATTATGCGGCTGCGAAAATATTCAAACCCGGAGACAGTTTTTCGGTGAACGTACAGCATACTTTGGGCAGTTTTACCGTGAATGGGCAGATCCCTTCCAGAGTGGTGATACCCGCACTGGATACGGCTACCGGACTGGTGGCCGGTGTGGGAAGGAGTTTTATCATGCGGGTAACCATTGCAGACAGTGCCCGTTATGAGAATCAATACAGGTTATATGTAACCAAAACATATTATCAGTACATTTATGATTTTATGGGCGTACTCGCGGACAGTATGATTCAGGAATCCATTGTCAGTATCGGAGGCAGGGAATTGCCATTTTTACAAAACAATTTCAACAATTATACCTCTCGCGAATTGCTGTTTACCGATGCAACATTCAACGGAGTAAATCAAAAACTTGAGTTTTATACCACCGATAAATTGGTAAAAACAAATTATCAGCGTCCGTTAAAGTTGACCGTTCACCTTGAGAATACCGATCCGTTTTTATACAACTATTACAACACCCGGAATGCCCATTTATGGCAGCAGCAGTCCATCACCCAAATACCGGGTGCACTGCAGGGAAATATACCCGGAGGATATGGTGTGACCGGTGCATTTACCGAAGCAGTATGGCAGGTTATACTGCCCTGATGCATGAATGTTACAGAAAAAATACTGTCCCGATTTCATGCTGCTGATCCCTGGGCCCGGGATTTGTGTCTGCTTTTGCGGCGCCTGATACGGGAAGAGGTCCCGGAGGCGGAGGAAACCTGGAAATGGGGCCCTCACTGGGAGTACAAAGGCATGTTTTTGGGCATTTGGCATTTTAAACACCATGTTTCAATGGTGTTTTTCAAAGGTGCGGCATTGCCAGATCCGGCGGGATTGCTTCAGCATGGAAAAGACAACGCCCGCAACCGAATGATAAAATTTGAAAAAGATACATTGGTGGTTGAGAGTGAAATCAGAGATTATATCAGGGCAGCAGCTGCATTCAATGCATCAGGCAGGGAGTTGCCGCGTACAAAACCTGGTTTGCAGCTACCTGAATTTATGAAGGTGTGGTTGTCCCATGCCGGTTTGGATGCAGCATTTGAAGCATTGACACCGGGCCGGAAACGGGAACACATACAATTCCTGTCCTCGGCAAAGCAACCGGCTACACTGGAAAGGCGCAAACAAAAGAGTGCGATGCGTATCCTGCGCGGGTTGGGACCCGATGAGACACCCCTCAGCGGTTGAAAGGAGATTCTGTGTTAAATTTGCAGGACTTACCAGCGGTGGAAATTCCGGATTCGGAACTTGTTGCCGGGGGTTGATTTCCATCCATGAAACTCACATTTTGGGGCGCTGCGCGCCAGGTTACCGGCAGTAAGCATCTCGCCGAATTGGAAGACGGTACGCGTATTCTCATCGATTGCGGTCTTGATTATGAAAAGAAAAACGAATTCGATGAACGGAATGCCCGCTTCCCCTTTGATCCTGCCTCCATAGACCTTCTGATACTTACCCATGCACATATTGATCACAGCGGAAATGTGCCCAATCTGATCAGACAGGGCTTCACGGGTCCTATTCTTTGTACACGCCCCACCATGGAACTGAGTGATTTTTTGCTCCAGGACAGCCTGAATATTCAGCGGATGGAATTGCAATCCAGGCAGAGGGCAATGAAGAAAAAGGGAGGCAAGAAACACAGGCATGGAAGGCAGGCTGCAGAAGCTCAGCCACTGTATCTGAAAAAGCATATCATGGATATGATGGACCAGTGCAGGGTGCTTGAATTTGGAAATTCCTACAAGTACAATGATGCACTCACCGTGGAATTTGCCGAGGCTGGTCATATACTGGGAGCAGCTTCCGTGGTATTAACCGTTACCGAAGAAAACCGGAAAATCCGGGTGGGATTTACAGGAGACCTGGGCAATTACAGCACCAAGCTTGTGAATGACCCGGCAGAAATGCATGGCTTGGATTATCTGGTTTCTGAAAGTACTTATGGTGGCCGCAATCACAATTCCCATGGCTCCGATGCCTGCAATGTACTGTTGAGGCACGTGGAGGACACCTGTGTGTCCAAAGGTGGCAAACTGGTGATTCCTGCTTTCAGTGTGGGTCGCACCCAGGCCATTTTGTTTGCCTTTCATCAGTTATACCGCGAGGGAAAATTACCGGCAGTGCGCATTTTTACAGACAGTCCGCTGGCCATAAGGAGCACCTCCGTGTATCAGCACAATATGGAATGTATGAACGATGAAGCAGCTGCATTTCAGAAGAAATGGGGCAGCTTATTTGATTTTCCATTGTTGCAGGTGGTTGAGGATATGCACGAAAGTGAACTGCTGAGTACCCTTGACGAGCCCTGCGTGATTATTTCTGCGGCCGGCATGGTAGAAGGAGGGCGCATTCAGATGCATGTGCGCAACAACATAGGAATAGCAAATAACAGTGTACTTATTGCGGGTTTTTGTGCCGATGGCACTTTGGGACACCGCTTGCTGCAGGGGCAGGATTTTGTTGAAATCAATTTTAAGAAACGGCCTGTCCGGGCAGATATCTTCCGCACAGATGCTTTCAGCGCACATCCGGATCATGACCAGTTGCTGGGCTATATCAGGGGTACGCACAAAAAAGGCGCATTGAAAGGTGTTTTTCTTGTGCATGGTGATCCAGCACAGATGGAAAAACTGGCAGCAGACCTCTCCAATATGGAAGTACATATGCCAGCCGCCGGACAGAGTTTCACATTGTGATGCATCTTTGCAAAGTTGCATGCGCAGTTTGCTGAAAAAATCCCTCACCATTTTGTTTGGAATTGCAGTGGCTCTGCTGTTGGCTGAAGGGATACTGCATATTTATAACCCCTTTTCCATGCGAATCAAAGGCAACCATTTCGTTTTGCCTGCCAATCAATCCTACCATATTCCAGGGATCCGCATAGCCGGCCTTGATTCTGAAGTGGTGCACAACAAGAACGGTCTGGGTTTCCGCGGAGAAGCCTTTCCGGCAGAGCCGGAGAAACGGATAAAACTGTTTTGTCTGGGTGGCAGCACCACAGAGTGTTTTTATCTCAGCGACGGGAAGGACTGGCCCGGAAGGCTGGCGACGCGTCTGCAACAGGACAATCCGGCATGGTGGGTAAACAATGCCGGCATGGACGGCCACAGCACCTATGGCCATATCCTTTTACTGAAGGAACATGTGCTGAAATGGAAACCCGATTATGTGCTTTTTCTCATCGGTTGTAATGACGTGGCAGCTGCCGGGCTGAACCGGTTTGAAACCACGGGTGGCAAATCCAGTGTATGGCAAAAGTCAGAATTGGCCACTTTGTACCTGAACTGGCGGCTGAGCCGGCAGGCGGAGAAGAAAGGTATGCGGCACCAGCCAGTAGATTTCAGCAAAGCCCAAACCGCGGATACGGCAAAATGGTGGCAGGTGCCGGAAGACAATTACACCGGAGAATATGTATTGCGTGTAAAAGAACTCATTTCCCTGTGCAAAGCAGCCGGGGCAGTGCCAATCTTTGCTGCGCAACCCGGTATGCTGGCATCTGAAACCGACAAAAGCACGGGCCGGTATATGGGCAATCTGGCTTTTCTGGGTCAAAGCGCCCTGCACTACAGGATACAGTTGGACAGGTACAATACGGCACTGAAAAATACATGCAGGGATCATGGTGTGCTGTGCATTGAAACCGATCGTCTGATGCCGGTTGACTCCAGATTATATTACGATTTTTTCCATTATAACAACGCCGGTTGCGATACCCTGGCCTCCATTCTGTTTCCTTACATTCGCACATTGCCAAAGAAAAACTGATGGTGAAAATATTGCTTATCCCATTCGGACAATTGTTCGGTTTATTGACATGGATTCGCCGTGAATTGTATCAAAGGGGTATATTGAAACGCACCCGAATGAATGTTCATTCTATTGTGGTGGGCAATCTGAATGTGGGCGGTTCCGGCAAAACTCCATTCAGTTTATGGTTGGCAACCCGGTTGGCAGAAGATCGCAGAACAGCCATTCTCAGTCGTGGATACGGGCGTAAAACCAAAGGGTTTTTACAGGTAACAGCTGCAAGCACGGCAGAGCAGGTGGGCGACGAGCCCATGGAAATGCGCCTGGCACTGCCAGAAGATGTACCCAATTTTGTGTGTGAAAGCCGTGTTCAGGGAATAGCTCAAATCGCACATGTTGCCCCGGATACTCAGGTGGTGGTGTTGGATGATGCCTATCAGCATCTTGCTCTGAAAGCAGATAAATATGTGCTGCTTTGCGACTACCACAATCCGTTTTTCAGGGATTTTCCCATGCCGGCGGGCCGGTTGCGGGAATGGCCCTGTGCTGCCCGCTATGCAAGTTGCATCGTTGTTACAAGATGCCCGGCAGACATGAGTCCGTCAGAGGCATTGGAATGGTATACCCGGCTGGCAAAGTACGGCTGCCCGGTTTTCTTTGCGACTTACATCAATACGGATCCGGTTTCATTTCCTGTGTCTGGTGCCGAATTGCCTTCGGGTCCGGTTATGGCTTTGTCCGCTTTGGCCAACAACCGGCTGTTTTATGATTATGCCAGGAAATATTCAATCAGCCGGCATTTTATGTACCGCGATCATCATGTATTTACTGCCAAAGATGCAGAAAGTTGGAAACAACATATCGCTGTCTCGGGAGCAGCTGCAATCCTTACCACACGAAAGGATGCCATGCGTTTGCAACCCTGGTTTAAAGAACTGCCGGTACCTGTTTTTATGACATTTACGCATCCGGAATTTCTTTTTGAGCAGGAAGATGAGTTTATTCGCAGGGTTATTTGAGGTTTTGTTATGAAAAATTTTTGGATGATTATGGCAGCAATATGTTTTCTAAGTATCGGATGTTCGGGAGAAAAAGACACTTTCTACAATGAGTTCAGGGAGGTTCCCTCAGCCGGTTGGCAATGGCACGATTCACGCAGGTACACATTCACCATCACCGACAGTACGGTATGGTACGAACTCAGTTGTGGCCTGCGCATTACGGGCAGTTACTCTTACAGCAACATATGGCTGCTGTACCAGTTGAACGGGCCTGAGAAATCTGTAAAGAATCAGTTCGAAATCGGGTTATCGGACCAAACCGGCAAATGGACCGGCAAGGGAATGAGCAACCTGATCAGCTATGAAAAGGTATTCCTGCCGGCGGTAAAACTTAAGCCCGGAACCTATACCCTGGAGCTGATGCAGAACATGCGCGATGAAAAACTCCGGGCTGTTTCAGACATTGGATTGAAAATACGCAAGGGCGCCAAAATCTTCTGAGTCATGATCGTGAAGGGATTTGCGTCTGCCGTGCACGGTGTGCACGCTACGCGTATTACCATTGAGGTAAATACAAGCACCACCAAGGAATTTCAGACCCATATCATCGGCTTGCCGGACAATGCGGTGAAGGAAAGCGTGTTTCGCACCGATGCGGCGATTAAAAACAGTGGATTTGAGCCATTGCGGCAACGTGTGGTGGTCAATCTGGCACCTGCCGATTTGCGGAAAGAAGGGAGTGCCTATGATTTACCCATTGCCGTATGTATGCTGGCCGCCACCTGGCAAATTACAGAAGACCGGCTGCCGGATTATCTGATCATGGGCGAACTGAGTCTGGACGGAGAGGTGAAACCCATCAAAGGAGCCCTTCCCATCGCCATTCAGGCCATGAAGGATGGATTTAAGGGCTTTATTCTTCCTGAAGCCAATGCACGGGAAGCCGCCATTGTGAAAGACCTGGAAGTGTATGGCGTACAGAATCTGAAACAAGTGGCCGACTTTCTTGCAGGAAAAGCAGAACTCACCCGTACCGTAGCCGACCCCAGAGGAGACTTTGAGCAGGCACATCAGTCTTACGATGTGGATTTTTCTGATGTGCAGGGGCAGGAGAACATCAAGCGGGCCATGGAGATTGCTGCGGCCGGCGGTCACAACATCATCCTTATCGGTCCGCCGGGTGCTGGTAAAACCATGGTGGCCAAGCGGCTGCCAACGATTATGCCTCCTATGACCCTGCATGAAGCGTTGGAAACCACCAAGATTCATTCGGTGGCAGGCAAGCTGGGGCACAATGGCTCGTTGGTTGTACAGCGTCCGTTTCGCAGTCCGCACCACACCATCAGCGACGTGGCTCTGGTGGGTGGAGGAAATCACCCTCAGCCGGGCGAAATCAGCCTGGCACACAACGGGGTATTGTTTCTTGATGAACTTCCGGAATTTAAACGCACGGTGCTGGAGGTGATGCGGCAGCCGCTGGAAGAACGAAGGGTTACCATATCGCGGGCCCGCTGGTCTGTTGAATATCCGGCCAGTTTTCAGCTTGTGGCCAGTATGAACCCCTGTCCCTGTGGTTTTTACAACCATCCGGACAAGGATTGCGTGTGCGGGCCGGGGGTGGTAAACCGCTATCTCAGCCGCATCAGCGGACCCTTGCTGGACCGCATTGACATTCATATAGAAGTAACGCCTGTATCTTTTGACGAACTCACCAGCCGCAGCCGGGCATCAGAGAGCAGTGAAACCGTGCGGCAGCGGGTACTGGAAGCCCGTAAAAGACAGATGGAAAGATATGAAAACTGGGATGGCGTATATGCCAACGCCCATTTGCCCAGCAATAAAGTGCATGAGATTTGCGGAATCAATCCGGCTGGTAAAACCCTGTTGAAGACAGCCATGCAACGCCTGAACCTGAGTGCCCGTGCCTATGACCGTATATTAAAAGTAAGCCGCACCATCGCAGACCTGGCGGGCAGCGACAGCATACAGGTAGAGCATCTGGCAGAAGCCATCCATTACCGCAGCCTGGACAGGGAAAGCTGGGGAAGCTGAATTAAACAAATATGCCCTTAAACTCAAGATTGTGGTTTTTGCTTTCTATTACACTAATTATTTGATCACATAGTGACAGTGAAAAAATGGTAATGGTTGCGATAAAACGGAAATTTTATATCCGGTTGATTTTGCATAATATTGAAATTTTTCACCTAAATCCGATTTAGAATAATCCATATATTGAGAAGAACCGTGATAAACTGTTGAAGCCTTTGAAATTGTAACTGCTGGACTCAAGGAAACTTCGAACTTTAATTTTGAACTTATAGGAATTAAAATAGAATAAAATGCATTCAATTGAATCAATTTAATATTTTCTTGAATAATATTCAAATTATACCCGGTAAACAACAATTCTCTGCTTCCATCCGGGTTAATTAAAGTTCCATCAGGTGCGCGAAAGAGTTTATGATCTGAATTAATTTTGTGTTGTAGTCCTACACTTATTCCGATTCTTTGATTATAATTATTATTTTGAACAAGATTCTTAAATACGGTTATACTGAATTTTCCGCTTGATTTTAATGAATAACCTTCGGAGACAATTATTTTATTGTTTTTTAAGTCTGCAAAACTATTGGAATCATAAATAACTAAATTTATTTTATCCAAAAATTCAGGTAATTCTGTCAATTCAAACCGCACACCAATTTTATTGAATTTTTCAATACCGATTGTTACTGGTAATTTATTTGATGAATTCATATTGATACCTGAAATTAATTTGGTGTTTGAAGATTGTGCAACTAAAGCATAAAATGAGACAACAAATAACACAAGAAAAGAAATTTTATAATTCATAATTTAGACTAATTTGTAAAATACTTAAAGATGAAAAAATCGTTTTTTGCGAATGGAATGAAGAAACAAATACCGGGTCGGGATCACTATCCAAGTAAGTGATAGTTTTAATATTCTTCCATTCAAATCGCTTTCCAAAACCTGGTGAAATAGAAACCCGGCATCTTAATTTATCAGCAATTAATTTAGAATAACCTATATAAACACCGACACCCAAATCTACTTTTGAGGTTCTATTATTGTTAATTATGGATTGTTGTCTAATAATGCGTGAATTGCCAGTTGTCCAATACCAGTAAAATATTTGATCCGTTGACTTGTATTCTTGATAATTATATGAACCTATAGTTGAAAAACCTAGTTCAAATCCTTCCTTATGCTTTATTGCAAATATAGATTGTACTAAAAATGTAGGATAATTGGTAAATTCATCATCGGTTTTTGTATAAATTGGATTTAGAAAACCTTTTGCCGTATTTTGGTTGAATTCAGTTTTCTTTCGCGTCATTTCTGAAAAAAATAATGAGGGTAACCACATAACCTTCGATGAAACTTTTGACTGATATTGCAACCCAACATATCCATTATTTTCAAAGTCAACAGCACAACCAATTCCTAAATGGTGTTGGGAGTAACTTGTTTCAATAAATGGGAAGATGGTTAAGAATAGAATTAGCAGGTGTACTCGCATTGTTCAATTGGTTAATGGACATTGCTCACTACCAGCAGGATAGAAATACCCTGCTGGGATTATGGATTGGCCCCAGGGTCCCCAACCACAAGAATTGTGCCTTCTCCATTTAATGGTTATATCTTGAAATGGCCCTGTGGGCAATGGGTTGCTCCCAAATAAATATGGGCTACAAAAACTGATCTGAAATGAGCTGTTTATTCCCAATGTTGCCGGCTGCGACCAGGTATTGTTAGGGTCATTTGTAACGTACCATTCAACCATGTCGGTTGCACAATCTGTTGAAGCATAAAAATTTAGAGTAGATATACAAGGGCAAATGATGGTAGGGGAATTGGGGACAGGAGATGTTCCTGCTCCGGGAGCCGTTGCCGGGGTTTTAATGGTCCAACTGTAAATTTTTGGTGCAGCCAGGCAAGGAGAAGAAACACTGGCTTCCACTTTCATGTATTCATTGCAGGAATTGATAGTAGGAGAAGATACTGCCAGAAAGCAAAATCCGGAAGTTTGAACAACAGGATTGCTTGTAGATAGCAAATTGCCATTTTCATCATACCGGTAAACCACCCAGGAAACTGTAAAGCAATCACCATCAAAAGTCAAGCAATGATTGTAGGAATTTCCCAAACAAAGTGAGTTGGGTAAAGGGTTCCAGGTCGGGTCTTTGTAATGCCTGTTTATGGGGACATTTACAGAAGAGTTGTAAGCTGTGCCACAGGGACTTTTGGCGGTGATTTTTGCAGTTCCTGAGTTACCAAAGGTAGTTGTATGAAATGAGAGATTCCATTTCTTATAGTTTCCATTGGAACTGATAACCGTTAAGCCATCTTGCTCAATTCCAGAAGGCCATTCTACTTCTAACCCGGCTGATGAAGAAATTCCGTAGGTTTCAAATTCAAGATTATACTGCTCAGAAGGGTCATTGCAGCAATCTATTGCCACCTGAAGCGGTGACTCAGTAATTTTTACACATATGATTGTAGGTTCGATGCTTGCTGTTTTTGTTGTAACAGTTATATCACAGTCCGCAGTGACAACGGTTCCATTATTTGATTCTAAAATTCTTTGAGTAAAAGTAGTACACCTATATGTAACTGTAAGCTTTGGTTTTGCGCCCGGGAAGGTAGATGGCGGACAATTGGTGTTCCACTGAATCTTTGCGATTCCTGCTGTTACATTTATTACCGCACCCCCAATAATTGAAAAATCATATGATTCGCTTGATGTTTTTGTTGACGTGATGGAACTATTCCTGATTTCTTGACAAACACTACCTATGACACAGCCAGAGCCGGTTGCTGTATATGTCTCAACTATATCAGGGCAAACAGTCATGTTTCCAGTGAGAGAAACAGCCTGACCACTTACTGTGTTATAACAGTACAGTACAGTACAGTACAGTACAGTACAGTACAGTACATTTTAATTTGAAATCTTTTGTTTTTCATTTAGGCAATATACAGATTATTACATTCAATGCAAAAAAGAGATGAAAAAAATATATCCCGGCAAAAGCACCGCTATAAAGCAGCCTGGACCGGGAAAGCTGGGGAAGCTGAGTGCGTAACAAAAAAAGGCCGCCCTTGCGGACAGCCTTTTACTGATTTCGGTTACTATTCGGTTTACTTCACCAGGGTGAGTTCGTCAATGATATTCTGTGCTTTGCCCAGCTTGTCCACAATGAACAGGGTGAAGCGTACATCTACAGAGATGGTGCGTTGCACATCGGGCATGAACATAAAATCGCTGCTGATGGCTTCCCAGTTGCCGTCGAATGCGGTACCGATGAGTTCCCCGTTCCCATTCAGTACAGGACTGCCGCTGTTCCCGCCGGTAATGTCATTGTCGCTGAGGAAGCACACATGCAATTCGCCATCCTTTGGGTCAGCGTATTGCCCGTACTGTTTGTTTCTCAGCATATCTATCAACTCGGTGGGTGCGTCAAATTCAAAATCACGGGGTTTGTACTTATCTACTATGCCTTTGGCAGTGGTGAAGTAGTTGTAATGGGCGCCATCAAACGGGTTGTAATCCAGAATGGTTCCATAGGTAAGACGCATGGTTCCGTTGGCATCCGGAGGCAGTGCTTTGTCTGCATTCATTTCCAGCATACCGGCCTGAAACAAACGGTGTGCGCGGCCCATTTTTGCATTGATGTCATCGTATATGGGTTTCAGATCCACACTCATTTTCTGCACATACCCGTTGGTAATCATATATATCGGATCCTTGGCCAGTTTGGAAGCGCTGGGTTTTTTCAGGAATTCTGACATGCGGGCTTTGTCTGTAAAAATGGATTTCTTCCACAGCATGTCTGCGATTTTGGTATAATCCCGTTTGTTTTTAGCCACCAGTTCATTCAGGTAAGCAGGCAGATAGGCGTGGTCCAGGTCTTCGTACAAGTGGCGCAGAACAGAAGCCAATACCCGTTTTTCAATGGGTGCATAAAACTCCTTGAACATTTCGTCCAGACCCCCGGCCATAGAGTTTGCCGTGCCTTTGGCAATGGCGGCCGTTTTCTTGTCGTTCAGCATTTCCGGCATGCCAATCAGGTTCATGGCAAAGGTCATCGGCTGTGAATTGGAGATTCCGTCCTGCAGATAAACGGAGTACAAACCGTATTGATTCAGTTTCAGGTAGGCTTCGTCGTATAAAGAAGTAACCTCGCCATACACATCCGATTTGCCGTTGGCTTTCACCCATTTTTCAAATTCCAGTTCCACGGCTTTGCGTTTTTCATACAGTCCGGGTTTGCTCAGGTCGTGCGCTTCGCCGTTGAATTTGTTCCAGTAGTTGCCAATGGATGCCAGTTTGTCGCTGTACATGAGGCGTATGTTTTTGTCGGCCTTCATGTATTCTTCATAAATGTCCATGATGTCGCGGCGAACCTGCACGCGCATAGGACGTTCTTTACCACCCAGGTATTTGATTCCCTCGCTGTATGTATAGCGTGTGGTGCGGCCCGGGTAACCCATAATCATGGAGAAATCACCTTTTTCAATGCCTTTGAGGCTGATGGGAAAGTGGTGTTTGGGTGCATAGGGTTTGTTGGCTACATTGTAATCTGCAGGTGAGTTGGCTTCGTTTGCATAAATGCGGAACATGCTGAAGTCGCAGGTGTGACGTGGCCAGCGCCAGTTGTCGGTTTCGCCGCCAAACTTGCCCACACTCTCCGGTGGAACACCTACCAGACGAATGTCGCGGTACACTTCGTAGTACATGGCCAGGTATTGGTTGCCGTTGTAGAAAGAGGATATTTCTACCACGTAATTGTTTTTTGCATCACCCAGGGCTTCTTTCAATCCGGCTAGAACCAGTTTTTGCTTGTCTCCCAGTGCTTTGGTGCGGGGTCCTTCCTCATCGTTGATGTTGATGCCTTCAAGTACTTTGGCAGTCACATCTTCAATTTTGCGGAGCAGGCCAATATTGAAGTTGGCAGGCCGTTCTTCGGTCATGGATTTGGCCCAGAAACCGTTGGTAAGAATATTGTCGGCCGGGGTGCTCAGCTCCTGTACCGCACCGTATCCACAGTGGTGGTTGGTAAGGAAAAGGGATTTGCTGCTGATGATTTCACCAGTGCAAAACATGCGGCCCTGCTTGCTCATCAGGCGCACCACACCGTCTTTCAGGCTGCTGTTGTTAATGCTGTAAATTTGTTCGGCGGTCAGTTTCAGACCTTTGGCCTGCATGGGATCCTGAATCTTTTGCAACAGGACCAGTGGCCACATACCTTCGTCGGCACGCAGGCTGAGTGTGCAGGCTGCGGCGAGGAGGAGTGTAAATATTCTGTTTTTCATAGGGTATAAAACGGGCTGCAAATATGGGCATTTTTCGGGGGAAATGACGGCAGTTTGGTCGAAGCGGTTCTTTGTCTGGTAGATAATTCGGAAAAATGACAGGAACAGGCAAAATGCCTGGCTGCAGCAAGCCGTGATATTTGTCACAACATCTTTTTGGAAGCTTCGCTTATGTTTGTTGCATGAAAAACAATGTAGGTATGGCGGACCGTATCATCCGCATCATCGTGGCGATTCTCTTCAGTGTACTTTTTTTTACCGGTACGGTAAGCGGTACTTTGGGCATGATTCTGCTGATTTTGGGCGGTGTGTTTTTTGCCACAGCTCTGGTGGGCTTTTGTCCCATTTATGCGCTGGTGGGCATGAATACCTGTCCGCCGAAGAAGGGTTAAAACCAGACCGCGACACTGCAGGTAAACCAGTCTGCAGTATGGGAGGCGCCATTTGAGGTCAGGTACAGCAGGTCCGGACTGTAAAAGTGCCGGTATTCCATGCGGTACAGCACGTGATCCGCGGGTTGAAAGCTGATACAGGCACTGCCTGAACCGGTTTTATACCCTGTGGCCGGAACACCTGCCGGGGTCTGCATGACATGGTCAGGGTCATGAAAGTATTCTGCCCGGGCGCTGACCGCCCATTTGGGGCTGATGTGCCACCGTGTGATGAAGTTTGCACTGTACCACAGGTGCTGCGTGAAAAGGGTTGTACCCGGGTTGGGCTGGGTTGAATCCGGGGCAGGGGTGCGGCGTTGCTGAAGCCCGGCATACACACTGCTGGTAAAATCCCAGTTGCCTGCTTTTCCAATCCAGTAAAGATCCGTAAGCCAGCGCATGCGGTCCAGGGGCCGTGCGGCGCTGCGTTCATCGCCCATATAGGTATCCCAGTTCAGCAGGTTGTTGTCATTGATGTTCCATTCCAGTTGCGTCCCGAATGATTTGAACTGATTCTGGTCCTGTAGTTGCTGCCAGCCATTGAGCCCATACAGGTAGGCATGCATTTTTTTCCCAACAGGCACAGCCAGTCGCAGTCCGGTTTGATAATAGGGTACATTTTCTGCGGCCAGTGAACGGGTATACATAAGGTGTTCCTTGCTCACCGGGTTTTCGTTGGTATAGGGTGAACCAATGACTCCCCCATCAAGCCAGATGTCCTTTTTTTTGCTGAGGCGGATACCGGCGCTGGCTTCCACCACAAAGGCCAGGGTTTGCGGTTCCGGACCATGGTTGCTGTTCATGTAAGTACCAAAACCGGGCACAAAACGGGCTCTCAGGTTTTCAGTGCGGTACCGCACATCCAGGTGGGCCAGGTTCAGGTTGAGTTCGTTGTTGCGGTTGCTGGACACCATAAAGGGAACGGATCCAGTACCACCCGTCCTGCGGGTGTAATGGCCGTAATACAGGTCCATGTAAGCACCTATGGTAATTTTCCCGATATGTTCTCCCCCCCCGGTATCGATAAAACCGGTATTGCTTACCTGAGCCCGGCTAAACAGCGGAAACAGAAAAATCAGCCAGAGTAACCGCTTTTTCATTTCAATATCTTTTTTAGCGCAGCCACAGCATCATCATTCCTTACAATCCATGCCTGATTGCCCTTTACCACGATGGGTCTTTCCAGGAGTACCGGATGGGAGGCGATGGCTTTCAGCAATTCCGTTTCGGTGGGTTTTTTTCCGGCAAATAACTGGCTGTATACTGTTTCTTTGCTGCGCACCATGGCAGAAGCGGGCAGTCCGAGCATGGTTTTCAGGTTTTTCAGCTCGGCAAGGGTGGGTGGTTTTTCCAGGTATTTTACAACGGCAAATGGTTTGCCTGTTTCACTGAGCACATCAAGGGCACAGCGGCTTTTTGTGCAGCGGTTGTTGTGGTAAATCAGAATTTCTTCCATGTCAGTATTGCATTTGCCAGAAGTTCGGGATTTAAACGTTCCAGTTGGTGCGGGGTTTCGGGTAGTGTAATGCTTTGGGCTCCGGGAATCCAGCCTGTTGCCTGCGCTGTTTCTTCTGCACCTGCAATCCGGTCTTTTTCACCGCGGATGATAAGGCATGGGATTCGCGTATCTGCCAGGGTGTTTTCGTTCAGGGGTGGGTGGCTGCCCAGATTCAGCATCAGGTTGCCGATCGCTTTAATCAGGGCTTGCCAGGGGGTGGGTGCATGCCTCTGTTGCAGGTCTTCTGCAAACGCAGGGGCTTTTTCAAGCAGAATTTCAGGCTGCAGTTGTACCACTTCCTGCTTTGCGCTTTCAGGATTCCAGCCAAATTTGGTGCCGAAGGTAATTATCCCGGCAAGCGGTTGTTCCGGTTTCAGCGCGAGGCACAGTGCAACATACCCACCCAGGCTGTGTCCCAAAGCATAGATTGGGAGTCCGTCATTTGCCCGCATAGCGATTTCTTGTTCCAGTTGGTCCACCAGCAAGTCGATGGTGATTCCCTCTGCAGGAATCGGGCTGCCTCCATGTCCCTGAAAATTGAAAAGGTGCAATTGAAAATGACCCTGAAGCAGGGGCAGTAGATTGTCGAAGGCACTGCTGCTGCTAAGGGCGCTATGCAGCAGAAAAAGATGGGGTTTGCTCATACCTGTCAGCGGAATTTTCTTTCGGATTCGGAAATGGCCACATCGTTGATACTGGCAAATCTTTTGGCCATATACCCCTGTGCATCAAATTCCCAGTTTTCGTTCCCATAGCTGCGGTACCACTGCCCGGAGTCGTCATGCCATTCATATTCAAATCTTACTGCAATCCGGTTATCTGTGTATGCCCAGAGTTCTTTTTTCAGCCGGTATTCATGTTCTTTTGCCCATTTGCGCTGCAGGAACAACTTTACTTCTTCGCGCCCGTTCAGAAATTCATCCCGGTTGCGCCATTCTGTATCTGCAGTATAGGCCATGCATACCTTTTCAGGGTCTTTGGTATTCCAGGCATTCTCGGCAGCCTGTACTTTTTGTGCGGCAGTTTCCTGTGTAAACGGGGGTAGAGGATAGCGTGGCTCCATGCAACAAAAGTAGGAATATGTTCAGGAATGCATTGGGTATGCCGTTATTCAACTGCCTTTCCACCAGGTAGTGGGGTCGGCAGCAAATTCCTGTACAATGCTGAGTTTGTCGGGTTCCAGATATCCATACTGCACAGCGGTTTCGCAGAGCACTTCGAAATGGCTGAGGGTATAAAACGGTACTGATTCCTGTTTGAATTTTTCGGTGGCATCCGGAAAACCATAGGTAAACAAGGCTACGAGTCCGGCAACCTCGGCACCAGCCTCACGCACAGCCTGTACCGCCTGCAGGCTGCTTTTCCCTGTAGAAATGAGGTCTTCAACCAGCACTACTTTGGAACCAGGAGGCATATATCCTTCAATCTGATTTTTAAGTCCGTGTTTTTTGGGTTCGGGCCGCACATAACAATAAGGCAGTTCCAGCAAATCAGCCACCAGTGCGCCATGGGCAATACCTGCAGTGGCAATACCTGCCAGCAGGGTACAATCTGCAAATCGGGACTTAACCAGAGCTGCCAGTTGCTCCTTTACAAAGGTGCGGACCTGCGGATACGACAGGACCATCCGGTTGTCGCAATAAATGGGAGAACGCAGTCCGGAGGTCCAGGTGAACGGGGTATTTGCATTCAGCTTGACAGCGTGAATTTCAAGCAAAAATTTCGCTAAATTTGCGGCTACATCAGACATGGGGCCGCAAAGCTATAAAATATACTTCAACGAAGGTGCCCTGATTATCGCGGAATCTCCGGGTGCACTGCGCGGGTTGAGCAATCTGTATTATATCGGCGACGATGAAATGCATACAAGTTTTAAAATTCTTACCTCCGGCGAATCCAATGGAAAGAATCTCAACTTTGGCCTCATCAGCCCTGATCCGGAAGAAACCCTTCAGGAATTTGTCGAGAAATACGCCGTAATACAGGCAGCCGGAGGATTGGTATTCAACAAAGAAAACCAGTTGCTCACCATCAAGCGGAATGGCTTGTGGGATTTGCCCAAGGGTAAAATTGAAAGGCATGAAGACCAGCGCGCTGCTGCCTTACGCGAGGTAATGGAAGAAACCGGTCTGAATATGCTGAACATCAGCGACAAGGTAGGCCGTACTTACCATGCCTATTTTGAAGACGATGTGGTCATGCTCAAAGAAACCCACTGGTATCTCATGAATTCCAGCGGCAAGGGCAAACTGAAACCCCAGGAGGAAGAGGGAATCAGTGAGGTGATCTGGGCAGATATGGATTGGTTCCAGTCTCCGGAGTTTCATTCCTACCAGAGCATCCGCGACATTATTCAGAAGGTGCTTACGCTGAAACCAGAATTGGTTTAATCAACCGGGCAATCTGCCCTCCAGCCTTTCCATGGCTGTGCGAATCTCATCATTCACCCGTATTTTTTTATTGCTGTTGTAATCATACATCACAATCAGGTCATGTGCTTCCACAGCGATTTGTCCATGCTGATCCAGAATGCGGTGTTGAAGGCCAAAGCTGGAGTTGCCCAGACTGCTGAGGCGGCTTAACAATTGTAGTTCTCCCGGATAAACCAAAGGGCGCAGAAACCTGCAGCTCGTGCTGGCCAATATGGGTCCGTGGTCCTGCCGGGGGACTGTCTTAATACCCACGGTATCCCAATAATGTACCCTTGCGGTTTGCACATATTTCAGGATCATTACATTGTTGATATGATCGTAAAGGTCCATTTCACTCCAGTCCATGCGCAAGGGCATCCGCACCGGAAAGTCGGTATTCTCCAGGCTCATTCTACAAGCACCTCCGTGGGTACAAAAGAACGGTAATCGCCACCATAGACAATAAGGTCGCGTACAATGGTACTGCTGATATAACTCAGCTGGGGCGAACTGATTGTGAATATGGTCTCAATTTCCGGTGCCAGCTGTTTGTTTACCTGAGCTATGTGTGCTTCATAATCGAAGTCGCTGCCGTTGCGGAGACCGCGCAGCAGATACCTGGCCCCGATGCGCCGGCAATATTCCACCGTAAGTTCTTCATAGGACTGCACTTTCACCCGGGGCTCATTTTTAAATATATCGCCAATCCATTGCATGCGTTTTTCAAGACTGAAAAGCGTTTTTTTCTGTGCATTTACCCCAATGGCCAATACAATTTCATCAAACAGGGGCAGACTGCGCCGCACGATGTCTACATGCCCCAGGGTAATGGGGTCAAAGGTTCCGGCGAATACAGCAATTTTAGTTTCCATGGCTAGCAGCAGCGAATATACTGCAGGTAGTGCTTCCATAGCGCCGGGTTTCAGTGGGTGTGTTGTCAAACTGAATATCCGGCCGGTGCTCGAGTACAAAACAGCCATCCGGCTTCAGTAATGGATATACCAGTGCGGGTAGTTGCTGAATCCCGGGCATGTCGTAGGGCGGATCGGCAAATACAAAATCAAAGTGCGCATTGCAGACCGGCAGATATTTCATCACATCGGCCCGTGTAATTTCCCAGTTGGAAAGTCCGAATTCACGTGCATTTTTCTTTTGGAAAGCCTGATTTTTGCCATCCCGGTCTACTGAAATGACCCGTTCTGCGCCACGGCTGAGAAATTCCATGGCGATAATGCCTGAACCTGAAAACAAATCCAGGACGACAGCGCCTGCAATGCCACCCGCATGTTCCAGTTTATTAAAAATAGCTTCCCTCACCATATCGGTGGTAGGTCGCACATGCGAAGCAAATCCGCCTCCCAACTGGCGGCCTTTCAGATTTCCACCGGTAATTCGCATTGTCTCAGTGCGTATAGCAATTCAGAAATGTGGTGGTAGGGCGGATTTTCGTTATCTGAATAGGGCAGGCGTGAGGCCACAGCCTGGGTATCCGGAACAAAACGGCGGAATGCCTGTAAAAATGCGGGTAACAAAGTGGCATCGGTAAGAATGTCTATTCTTATTTTCTCCAATGCTGTGCCCGATTTGCGAAACGGTGCCAATGCAAAATACAAGGCCTCCTGCTCGTTTTCAGCAGGGAAAACATTGGCCAGAATCAACTGCCGGTTTTCAAAACAAAACAACAATGCACGTTGCTGATGAATAGCCAGCCATGCGTAATGGCTGTGCTGCTGCAATCCTTCCAGGGCCAACTTGTATGCCGCTGCTGCCATGTGCATACTCTGTCCGGTATTTTCAAATACCAGAGAAATTCCCGTTCCGGTGTCCATACGCTGCAATTTTACATCGGTCATTGGAATCCGGGCCTGTGCAAAAGCATCGGGAACAAGATAAAACTCCGTTCCAAACCAGGCTTGAAAGACTCTGACATCAGGATAGGATTCCTTCACACGATCAAGGGTATCCGGTTTGGCATCCTCCAGCACAAGGTGCAGGGCCGGCTCTCCGGTTTCACCCAACACCAAAAGCTGCAGATATGCATCTTCCTTGTGATACAGCATAAGACCCTTTCCTACCTGAACCGGGTTTCTGGATTCCCACAGCAGTTTTTCCACAGGGTGCAAAGTTCCGGTTTTCAGCACAGTGCGCCAAACTTGTGCATGCTTCGTATTTTTGCCCTATGCGCAGCATCCTTATTTTTTGTTTTACACTCATTCCGGCACTTCCTCTTCAGGCCCAGTTGCTTAGCTGGGCCAAAGGGAATGATTACCGCACACCTGCCAATAAGTTGTATTGGAAAAACAAGCTGCCCAATGCCGATTACTGGCAGCAGGATGTATACTATCAGATCAGGGCAAAACTTGATGATTCAGCCGAAACGATTACGGGTGAAGAGGAACTGGTGTATTACAACAATTCTCCGTTTACACTTACTGAGGCATATTTTCATCTCTATCAGAATGCGGTTCAACCCGGAAGTCTGGTGGATGAGTTGTATACCCGCAATCATACCGACCATACTTTTGGCAAATACGAGAAACAGGGCAAGGGGACAGAAATCACGGCCCTGGCAGTGAATGGAGTTACTTTACCAAAACAGTCATATCGCATAGATTATACGGTTATGCGCTGCCAATTGCCGGTTGTGCTCAAACCTGGTGACAGCTGCGTATTCCGTATGGGATTCACTACCTATTTCGACCGGGGGACCATCAGGCGCCGCATGAAAGTGTACGATCACCACGGGTACAAGCATTTTAACGGTGTTCACTGGTACCCGCGTATTTGCGTGTTTGACGGCAAGTTTACCTGGGAAACTGCCCAGCACATGGAGCATGAGTTTTATGGAGATTACGGAGCATACGACGTAGAGTTGCAGTTACCCAATCAATACGTGAATGAAGCCACCGGGGTGCTTCAGAACTTCAATGAAGTATACCCCGGCGACCTGAGGGCAAAACTGGATATATCCAGATTTGAAGGAAAAAAAGTTGATTCTGAGCCTTCTGTTGTTATCACACCGGACGGAACGTATAAAAGCTGGAAATACCATGCCACCAATGTGCACGATTTTGCCTGGACAGCAGACCCCACCTACCGCATCGGGGAAGCAACCTGGAATGGAATACAGTGCATAGCTCTGGCGCAGGAGAACAATGCAGGTGCCTGGCAGAAAAGCGCACAATTCACCGCAGATGTGATAGCCACATACAGCAGGGATTTTGGCATGTATGAATATCCCAAAATGGTGGCTGCAGACGCTGCAGATGGGATGGAATACCCCATGCTTACCCTGGATGGTGGGTACTTTCCCAGTCACCGCGGACTCATTGCGCACGAAGTGGGTCACAACTGGTTTTTTGGTATGGTGGGAAACAACGAAACTTACCGGGCCTGTCTGGATGAAGGATTTACCCAGTTCCTTACCAGCTGGAGTATGCGTAAACTCACAGGCCAGTTTACCCATCCAAACAACATAGACCCGGGTACTGTATATGCAGGTTATATCAGGGATGCCATGGATGGCAAAGACCCCAGCCTGAACACCCACAGCGATGATTTCAACAACGCCATCGGCCACGGAGGCGGGTATGGTCATGTGTACTACAAAACAGCCACCATGCTCTATAATCTGGAATATACACTGGGCGATTCCGTATTTCTGAAAGCCATGAAAGACTATGTGGCTCAATGGAAAATCTGCCATCCTTATATTGAAGATTTCAGAAGCAGTATCACCCGTAGCGTGGGTACAGACCTTAACTGGTTCTTTGATCAGTGGTTTGAAACTTCGAAGTACACAGACTATAAAATTAAAAAAGTAAAAAGCCTGGCTGATGGCAGCACCCGGATTGCCATTCAACGAAAAGGGGATATGATAATGCCCGTGGATTTGCTGCTGATAGGGAAAGATGGCGGTACACTGCCTGTAACCATACCGGTAAGCCAATACCGCAAGCCGGGATCAATAAACACGCTGCCCTGGACTGGCTGGGGAAAATTGCATCCTGTCTATTCCTTTGATATCCGCCCCGGTTTTGCCCTGAAACAGGTATTGATTGACCCCAGTGGCCGGTTGGCGGATATTAACAGGATGAACAACACATGGAAACACCACCGCCCCTGGAAACTGAATTATGAAAACGGGCAGGATGGCGGTTACCAGGGAGACTACAAAGTACTGTGGAGACCCGATGTGTGGTACAATACGGCAGATGGGATCAAACTTGGTTTCAAGTGGAACGGACAGTATGCCATGCGTAGGCATGTTACCACCCTGCGTGCCTGGTATGGAACAGGTATCGGCTCTTATCTGGATTCAGCGCCCAGGTATCCGCTGTCATGGCAGGCGCAGTATTCTCATCAGATAAGGAAAAAGGGAACAGTAGAACTGGAAACCCGCTTTCTGGCAGGACTTTGGTGGCACAAACTGGGCTGGAGTCTTGACAAGGGTGCCGACCAGTTTTATGTATTTGGAAAATACATGGACCGCAAGGATTTCGCCTATTTACAGCCCTACGGAAACATAGGATTTCAGCCCGGATTCCTGCCTGCACAGGCTTTTTGGAGTCAGGGACGAAATATATCATTGAATCTGGGATACCGGCATAGTTATGTGCGCCGCAAAGGCAATGGTAGCTGGAATCTGCATTTTCGCAGCTCCACACCATGGAGTGAAGTCATTTATGGCTACATACAGGGTACATGGTTGCATACCCGCCGCCTTGGCAAAACGGATTTTAAAATACGCGCATTTGCGATGGCAGGACAGGGTTCTGCACAGCCTGCCGAGAGCATGCTTTACGCTTCCGGTGCAAATCCCGAAGAGTTACAGGACAACCGGTTCACCCGCGACCTGGGATCCATACCCCTTACTGATCTGAATCTGGCCAATGCCAGTATTGGCAAGGCACTTACTCTGGGTGGAGGGCTTAATCTCAGGGGCTATCAGGGGTATACCGTCCCGGTAAGCAACAAAGACACAGTGTTTACCACCTTCCGGGGAAACAGCGGTGCTGCGCTGAACGGGGAGTGGGACATCAGCGGCTGGTTTGGTTTTATTCCCCGCATCCCTATGGTAGGTTCACGGCTTTATCTGTTTGGAGATGCTGGTGTGGTGGCTTTCCCCCGCATGGGCCGCGCCATAAACTCCGGTCTTTTGGCGGATGCAGGTGTGGGTTACCTGCTGGAGTTGAAAAACTGGAACAAATTGTGGCCACTAAAGAAAAAGCCTGCACTGCTGGGTTCAAATCCCCTGCGAATCCGCTTTGATATGCCGTTGTTTGTAAACCGCATACAAGCCGGAGAATCGTATCTGGCCTTCCGCTGGATACTCGGAATCAACAGGGCCTTTTAATAAACGGAATCAAACCGTTTGATCATCCAGCAAATCTCCGGTTTGAAGGGTTTTGTCTGGCATGCGTTTAAGCAATTGATACGCAGTTGCACAGCAGGCAACGCCTACAAGAAGGTTGAGGCCAATCACTGAAAAAGTTGCTGTGGTTTCTGAGTCGAAAGAAATGGCTCCATTCTCTACAAGTATCGGGAGGACAATCAGCGACAACACCAGTATGGGTACATAATAGGAAAGTGCACCTGCAAATCCGAAAATCCAGCGTGGATAACCTTTGTCAAAAGCGAGGGAGGCAAATTTCTTTACCACCCAGATCATTGCAAGAATCTCTAGCATATGGGCACTAAAATAATGGATTTAGTCCAGAATATGACGCAGGTAATGCCTTCCGGAATCCAGCACCTGAGCTATGCGTTCCTCATTCATCGTAAACAGGAGGTCGGTGCCGGGCGCCTGATGATACAGCATCATGTGGCGGCCACTGGTGGTTGCCATCAATAAGGTGTTTTCACAAACCACCTCCTTATTTATCTGTGGTCTTGGATCGGCTACATGTTCGCCCCAGATTTCTATTTTGCGCAACACATTGTCTGGTGGAAGAATGATCCTTGCCGGATGCAACCGGTTTGGGTCGGCCACATGCCTGAGTCGCGGAATCGCACAGAAAGGGCTGTTTGCTTCAGTAACATATTCATACTGAATGCCAAACGGCGCAATGACAGAGGAGAAATACAGCAGGGTTTCGCTGCGGAACTCATACGTCTGATTTTCAATGTCTATCACCACAGCATCGCCGGTTATCAAATCCAGCTGATGGTTAATCATGGTTTGCAGAATAATATAGCCTGCCTGAGAGAGTGGGATATGAACCCGGTTGTTTTCCAGAGGGTACAAAAATAAAAAAGGCTGCCCGTAGGGACAGCCTTTTTGAAAAATATGACAAAGCAGCTTAGAACGTTACCACGATTTCCACGCGGCGGTTCAGGGCTTTGTTCACCACAGAGGTGTTAGGAACTTTGGGTTTGGTTTCACCATATCCTACAGCAGTCATGCGTTCAGGTGAAATTCCTTTGGCCAGCATGTAGGCAACCACTGCGTCAGCACGACGCTGAGAGAGGTCAAGGTTTTTGGCATCTTCACCGTCGCTGTCTGTATGTCCTTCAATGGTTACTTTGGCTTCAGGATATTCCTGCATGATAGATACCAGTTTGTCCACGTCATCGTAAGACTCTTTCTTCAGGATGTCCTTATTGGTTTCGAAGAAGATATTCTTAGCTGCCTGCTCAATGGCTTTCTTGGTTTCTACTTTGATTTCGGGGCAGCCTTTATTGGCAGCAACACCCGGTTTGCTGGGGCAACGATCCAGATGGTCATAAATGCCATCACCGTCGGTATCGGGGCAACCTTCACCGTCAATGGTTCCCTTGTGGTCGGGGCATTTGTCCATGTGGTCTTCCACACCGTCACCATCACGATCAGGGCAACCCGCAAACTCTTTCAGTCCGGCCTCGTTGGGGCAGTGGTCTTCAGAATCCTGCACACCATCACCATCACTGTCAGGGCAACCGTTGAACTCTGCCAGACCAGCTGCTTTCGGACATTTATCCAGTTTGTCTTCTATGCCATCTTTGTCAGTATCAGGACAACCATTGAATTTACGGGGTCCCCATACGTCCGGACATGCGTCGTCGGCGTCAAGGATACTGTCTTTGTCACGGTCTGCAGGGCAACCCACACTATCCACATACAAACGGTATTTTTCAGGGGTGTTTTTGCACAGGTCATATTTATCCGGCACACCGTCATTATCCTTGTCTTTGGGTCCTTTTACAGGACCGCTTCCTTCACCGAATGCGTAGCTGATGCCGATGGCGTGGTAGCCATACATGTCATTGGTTTTCCAGCTTTTATTTACCAGCGGAGTGGCAATAGGGTCAGAACCCGCAGGATTGTTTGCACCATCCCAGCGGTCATTCATGGTGTATGTGGCAGTCCAGCTCCATTTGATTCCCAGTTTATCAGTCAGTAGAAAGTTGATTCCCAAACCGCCCTGCAGTTGGGCACCCATATCTGTGAGGTGGTTATTGATTTGATTCAGGGCACCCCAACGAACATTGGTATGGATATAATATCCACCGAAGCCACCATATAAATAAGGAGCAATGCGGGAATCTTCTTTCAGAATGTTGCCATTGGCCAGTTTGAAACGGGCACCCAAAGTCAGATCCGCAGTGTTGGCGCGAAAACTCTGGTACTTAGCCGGCTCGGTGCGCCAGTCGAATTTGCGGGCATAACCCACATCACCTGCAGAAAAATTCACAACCGCATCAAACATGGGATTGATAGAGTATCCGAAATTAAGGCCAGCACCCTGATAGTTGGGCTTCTTCTGAAAAAAGAGGGCGGAACCCAAATCTCCCAGGTATTCGCGCAGTCCTACGTTTACTTCAATTCCCATTTTACCGGCAGGAGTCTGGGCCGAAACAACCGTAGACCCCAATAATGCGGCAAGGGGGAGTATTCTTCTTAACAGGTAAGGTTTTGTCATAAATGCGTAAAGTTTCTAGTGGCTTTTGGCCAACAAATATAGGAACTTCAACACTAAAAAAAATTTTTGCTATCTTTTTTTGAACTTTTTCCGGAAACCTGAGTTTGTGCCTTAGTTATATACATAAAGCAGATTCCCGTTCCGGTTTAGTCTGTACTCTGCGAGTCTGGCCCTTGCAGGCCCCCTGGAAGGGAAACCATTGAACTGATACTCGCTGCTGCAACAGGGAGTAAACCCTTTGCTGTCATAGCTTCCGCAATGCAGTCGTATGTTCAGTGTATCTACCCAGATTTTGTTGCAGGCCGACAAAGGCTCCCAGGCACAAGTGCGTTCAAAGGCATACCAGTTGTCGTCGTAGTCGTGCACCACCAGTACACCTTTAACCCCGCCTTCGAAAAAAGCAAAGTTGCCGGGGGTGTTCAGTGCCAGATTGCTGCTCAGATTCAGGTCTATGGTGAGGTTTACCGGACCTGTGGGTATGGGTTCATTCTGTGCCGAGGGCTTGCAGTTTGAGAGCAGTACAAGCAGTGCACCCGCCAGATAAAGCAGACTAGTCTTCATAGGAATAAAACCCTTTCCCGGTTTTGCGGCCATGTTGTCCGGCATCCACCTTTTGCTGCTGAATGCGGCTGGGTCTGAATTTCGGGTCATAATGAAATTGCTGGTACATACTGCTGGTTACCGAAAAATTGGTATCTACCCCTATAAGATCCATGAGTCTGAAAGGTCCCATGCGAAAACCCGAAGATTCACACAGCCGGTCTATGGCCTCAAAAGAAGCCACCTGTTCTTCAGCCAGTTTAAGCCCTTCCACATAATAGTGCCGGGCTACCCGGTTCACAATAAAGCCCGGGGCATCTTTGGCATGTACTGCGGTTTTGCCTAATGAAAGTGCCCAGTTAAAGGCTTTTTCCGCTACTTCGGGTGTGGTTGCTGCTCCGGATATGATTTCTACCAGCTTCATCAGGTGGGCCGGATTGAAAAAATGGATCCCCACCACCCGTTCGGGTTTAGCCAATCCTGCGGCTATTTGCGTTATGGGTATAGAACTGGTGTTTGTGGCCAGCAGGGTGTCGGGGCTGTTGATTGTTTCCAGGGCCGAAAACAATTCCCGCTTGATCTCCGGTTTTTCCAGCACGGCTTCCAGAACTAGGTCGGCCACAAGGTCTTCACGGTTTGTGGTAGTATGTAGCAGTGATTTGGCTTTTTCGGCCTGTTCGGTAGTCATTTTGCCTTTTTCCACTGCTTTGGCCAGCTCCTTATATATGTAGGCTCTGCCTTTTTCGGTGGCTGCTTCGTTCAGATCGTACAAAAGGGTTTGGTAACCGGCTTGTATACTGCACAGAGCAATTCCGGAACCCATTACACCTGCACCGGCTATGGCAACTTTCATACTGCGAATATATTATCGCGGGGCCAGCCACGCAGCAGGATTCTGCTTTGCCTGCCCCTGCCATACCTGAAACTGCAGGATTGTTTTATTGTCATCATCGGTCCATACTTTGCCCAGGTTCTGCTTTGCAGTCACTTCCGAACCCCGGCTTACATATACTTCACTCAAACGGGAGTATACGGTATAGTATTCTCCGTGGTTGATCAATATGGCTTTTTCCTGACCCGGAATGGTGAAAATGGCTGATACAGTGCCAGCAAACACGGCATGTGCGTTAGATCCTTCGGAGGTAGTAATGTCTACTCCGTTATTGATGAGGGTAATTCCTGCCAGATCCGGGTGGGGGTGTACACCGAAACTCTGGGAGATATAACCGCGGTCTACAGGCCAGGGAAGAGAGCCCCGGTTGCCCGAGAATTGATTGCTGAGTGTTCTCGCCTCTGGTGTAAGTGTGACTGCAGGGCTTCGTGGACTGGCCGGAGCCGGAGAGGCTTTGTTGCCACCCGACCGGACAGCGGGTTTTGCCGCCACCTTTGCCTGTGCTTTTGCTTTGCGTCTGGCTTCCGCAATTTCCTGTGCTATCAGATTGCTGATGGTGGCATTCAACCGGGCTACTGCCTGTTCGTTTTCCCGGATTTTCCGCTTTAACTCCGTTTCCTGACCGGCCAGACTGTTTACCAGATTTGATTTGTCGTTTTTGTCTTTCTCCAACTCCTGCTTTTCCCGTTCATTGTCCGTGAGCAGTTCCTGCTTCTCGTTTTTTACACTTTCCAGTGCTGCCAGTCCCTGCGATACTTTCGAGGCGCGTTCCCGGATCTGGCCAATCAGAAAATCGCGGTAATCCGCCAGTTTTTTCAGGTATTTCAACCGGCGAATGGCCTGCCTGAAACTGCTGGACGCGATAACAAATGCCAGTGTATTTGCCTGTCTGCGGGTTTTATAGGCCTGCAATACCGTTTTCCGCATGCGCAGTTTTTCCCGCCGGTAGTCGTTTTTAAGCGCTGTGAGTGTGCTGTTGCGGGCCACTATCTCACTGTCTGTTTCCTGTATCTCGTCTCTGATGTTGTCTATCACCTGCTTGCGTTGCCCGATGATCTGGTTGATTGCGCCCAATTTGTGGAGGGCAGCGGTTTTTTTTGCAGCCGTCTTCTTCAGGATTCCTCTTGTGAATTCTATTTCCTGTTGTACCTTCTTTCGTTTGCTCTCCAGTTGGGTGCGGTTCTGTGCATAGGTATCCCATACGCTGGTAATAACCAGTGCCAACAACACCAGTGGTTTGAAGCCCTTGCCGGACATTATTGTGATTTTTGGCTGTATCCCTCGGGGATACTAAACGGATACGAAGGTATATACTCATCGCTGGCCGTTGTGAACGCAATATCGAAGCGTACATTTTTTGAGGCACCGAAGGCCAGTATGGCCAGTTTTTCTGCCACAGAATAAGCCCCGGCACTTTTTTCACCGCTGTAATTGGCGCGCAACTGACGTTCTGTTCCCTTTTGGGTAAGGTAGGTGCTGTCTACCCTCAGCGAGGTGCCTGTAAATACAATCTGGGTGAGTGGGGGCTGTATGCCAAACCATCCTCTGGAAACTGTGTCCATCTGGTAGCTGATGGTATCAAACATGGGGTTACCCAATATGAGATTCTGCAGTTCGCGCAGGGAGATCTCCGCACCAAACGTACCAGCAAGGTCCTTTATGCCATACAGGTAATAGTTTTTATTGATGAGGTCCAGAATTTTCACACTGTCACGGGTGATGATGCCCTTGGCAACCTGTATCCCGAGGCTGGCCGAAGCAGAAAACCAGAGCAGGCTGTCTTTGCGCATACGCAAACTGATGTTGCCCGACATTTCGTTTTCTCCATCGTTGAAATCCACTGCCATACGTGAGCTGAAATAGTCCCACTGGGTGCGGATCAACGGATCACCCTTCAATTCTCCCATTACAGGTGGGCTGAATACCACGGAATCAAACTGCCTTGGCTTGTCTGTGATCTGTTTTTTACTGCGGCAACTGGCAGCCATGATAAGCACAGTGGCCAATCCCAGCAAGAATATGCGGTTTATTTTTCCCATTTTCCGTTCCGTATTTTCTTTTCAAGTGTGGTATGGGTCCAGCCCAATTCCGTGGCTTTCTTCCAACTTTGAACCGCTTCTGCTGTGCTGCCTGCCTTGTATTGGGCATCACCCAGATGCTCCCATACCTCGCCCTGGCTTCCGTCTTTCTCTACCGACTTTTTCAGTTCGCGCACTGCACCGGCATAGTCTGCCTGCTGAAACAAAATCCAGCCATAGGTGTCCATGAAACTGGCAGTTCCCGGTGCTATTTCCAGCGCACGTTTCACCAGTTTCAGGGCTTCGTCGGGTTTCATTCCCTTTTCTGTGTACAAATAGGCCAGATTGTTCATGGCGTTGGCATCTTCAGGGTTGGTTTGCAGCAACTGCTCGTATTTGGTTATCGCAGCCTGGGTTTCACCCATACCATCCAAAACCCGCGCCAAAATGTGATTCAGGTTCCGGATGTATTCCGCATCCATGGCATAGGACAGACCGGTTTCGCAGAGTTCCTTTGCTTTTTTCCAGTCTTTCAGCAATTCCCGCGAACGCGCCGCCACTGAGTAAGACCTCGGATTCACGGGAAATACTTCAATCAGACTGTCGGCCACCGCGGCCAACCGGTTGTAATTCTTAGAACGTTCAAGACACTCTGTGTATTTTAACCACAGTTGAAAATCCGATGGTTTGCTACGCACTGCTTCGGAAAAGGCAGGAACGGCTGCTGCCCATTTCTGGTTGAAATAGTACCAGTCGGCCAGCATATACCAGCTGCGGGGATCGGTTCCGTTTGTTTTGCACAAGCTGAGAAGGGGCGCCTCCAGACTGTCGTACCAGGGATTGTCCGGCAATTTGTCCATGAAATGCGAAAGGCAGGATTGCTTTTGTTCCAGGGTCATTCCCGCATTGGCCACCACACGTTGGGTGTGTTTCCACAGCAGCATTTTTTTACCGCGCTGCCAGTAGTAATTGCAAAGGGTTGCAAGCAGGGTGGTATTTCCGGGGTCTTCAGTAATGAGTGAATCATACAGGCGGCTCGCCCTTTCATTTTGCCCTGCTATGCTCAGTGCATCGGCCAGTTTCACCCTGTATTGTCTGCGTTCCGGGTATTTAGCTGCAAGTTTCTCATATTCCATAGCTGCATTCAGGTATTTCCCCTGCTGCATCCAGGCGTTCACCCGGTTTTCGGCGATGTCTTCCCGCAGGCCAAAAGCCTTTTCCCAGCGGTTGCATAGATCGATTTGTTTAGCCCACACTCCACCCCAGGCATACATTCGTCCCGCATCCTGGTAGTAACTCCATTGTCTGGTATGCCTGTCGGCCAGATGGCTGTAAATATCACCCGCTTTCTCGTAAGCTCTGCCGGATTTGTAGATTTCGGCATCCAACAAATGGAAGTACCCGTTCGATGTATCCGCTTTAATGGCTTTTTGGTTCAGTGCCAGGGCTTCTTCTCCTTTACCCTGCTTCCAGGCTATGCATGCAAGCCTGTACCAGGCATTGGCAGGGGCGTAGCCATCCCGGGCAAATACCTGAAACTGCCGCCTGGCTTCCTCCCAGTTTCCGCTGTTATAGGCCAGTTCTCCGTTGTAATAAATCTCCCGTAAACTGACACTGTCACCCACGGCATGGGTTTGCGTGGGTTTGTGCCTGAACAACCGGCAGGAGGTGGTCAGTCCCACAAGGACCAGGCCGGCTGCCAGCAAAGGTTTCATGACAATGTACTGTAGTCGCCGATACTGAATTCGTGGCTTTTGCCATCCAGCAACACATGGTTGCCTATCATGCTGTTTTTGCACTCCAGATTTAGGAGTTTGCTGTTATTCTGAATGATGCTGTTGGCAATGGTGCAGTTTTCCAGCACTGTATTGTCTCCAATGCTTACAAAGGGGCCTATGGTACTGCCGGTAATTTTCACATTTTCGCCGATAAAACAGGGTTCAATAATCCGTGTGCCGCCATTGAACCGTTCTGCGGGCACTGAGAACAGGTCTGGCCGGGTTTCCAGCAGGCGCCGGTTTGTATTCACGGTGGCGTCTTTGTTGCCACAGTCCCACCATTCCTCCACGGCACCGGTTACGAATTCCATGCCCTTGTTTTTCATATTCTCCAGTGCGTTTGTGAGCTGGTATTCGCCTTTCTCACGCACATTGTTGTCTATCAGGTATTGCAGCTCTTTTTCCAGGGTTTCACCGCTTTTGAAGTAGTAAATGCCAATGATGGCCAGGTCGCTGACAAACTCTGTGGGTTTTTCTACGAAATCGGTAATCACATTGCGGTCATTCAGTTTTACCACGCCAAAGGAGCTGGGATTTTCTACATGGTGCACCCATATAACCCCATCGTGGTTCTTATCCAGGTGAAATTTCGCACGGAACAGGGTATCGGCAAAAGCCACAATCACATCGCCTTTGAGGCACTGGCGGGCGCAGAGAATGGCGTGGGCCGTGCCTTCGGGTTCATCCTGATAATGGATATGTCCTTTGGCGCCAATGCTGGTGGCAATGTCCAGCAACTGTTGTTCTATTTCCGGACCGAACTGACCGGTTACAAAACCAATTTCATCAATGGGTTCGCCACAAACTTCAGCTATGTCTTCAATGAGCCAGTGTACAATGGGCTTACCTGCCACAGGCAACAGGGGCTTGGGAGTGGTAAGGGTATGGGGGCGCATTCGCTTGCCCATTCCGGCCATAGGGATAATCAGTTTCATTCAGCAGTACTACCCGGACACCAAGTCCGTTTCGGTCTGCAAATTAAACAAATTCGGGCCAATTTGGCTGCATTGGGGAAAGAGAATGCCTATTTCCCGCTGCTCCCGTATCCCCCGGCTCCGCGTTCGGTGTCCGTGAGGTTGTCAGTTTCCAGCCATTCTACGGTTTCGTGGCGGGCAATTTTTTACTATTCCTTCAAAATTGAATTGGCCGTTTTAAAGAATGAGAATCGATTCACCTGGTTTAAAACATCCACATTTTGTACACAATGGCTTGAATGCTAAACTTTTAATTGGTAAATTGCTAATAGATGTCATTCAGCGAATCTACACCCTCAGCATTGATGAAATTTGAACTCTCCGGAATTCAGGATTTCATCTTTACAATTCCTTCCAGAGGGGCGGCAAAGCAATTACGGGCACGTTCCTTTTATATTGAAGCTTTGAGTGCGTTGGTTCTAGAGTATACCCGGCAAAAGCTGAATATCGGCATTGAAGATGTTTTATACCACGGTGGCGGACAGTTTTTGGTCCGGACAAGGAAACCAGAATCAGAAGTGATAGCACACATTGATGATTGCCGGGAAGAATTGGAAACCATAGTCAAAGGCAGGGAGCTTTCATTTGCCTGGGCTTATTCAACAGAACAAAAGGATGTTTTTAGAAACAATCTGCTGGAATTACAGAAAGCACTGAATCTTTCGCGCCTTTGCCCTGATTTTGAACCGACACCTTATGATTTTGAAAAAGACACAAATGACTACAACGGTCTGTCTGACAAGCTTAAGAAACATAGTCATTACCGTATCGTTGAGAATGAGGAAAATGCCAGAAAAACATTTCCCTCATTCAAAAATCTGTCAATAGACTTCTCTACAACAGCCATAATAGATTTCAAATCTTTGGGAATAAAAGGACATTTTCCTGGTGGCAATGAAGATTTTGTTCAAGTATTGATAGATACTTATAAGCCGGGAGATAGTCAAAAAAAGGAAATACAAAAACTGAACAATAGTCAATACACATTTGAACAACTGGCATATCTGGCCAACTTGCGCACCGGGCAAGAAAAGCTGGGTGTGCTTAAAATGGATGTTGACAATTTGGGCAAGTTGTTTTCTCAACGGCACACTGAGCAGGAATACTGTGATTTCAGCGGATACATAAAGAATTTCTTTTCAGAGCAGATAAACGATATCTTGAATCAAACCTTTACATCTCTCAGAAAACCACATCAAAAGAGTAAATACAATAATCACCCCATAAAAGACACTTGGTCTTTTAAACAAAACATATACTGCGTGTTTAGTGGGGGTGATGACTGCTTTTTTATCGGGGGGTGGGATGCCGTTTTGGAGTTTGCTGTAAAAGTTAAATCAGAATTTAAAAAGTGTTTTCCGGAACCAACACATTCACTCAGTGCGGGATATATCCTGATAAATCCAAAGTTTCCGGTAAGAAGGTTTGCTGAACTTGCAGAAGAGGCCGAGCAACAAGCCAAACAAGCTGGAAAGAATAGCATTGCAATACTTGGTTATCCTTATTCCTGGGATGCTTTTGAAGATATATTGCATTTAAAAGTAGAATTAACCAAACGAATATTACAAGGATCTCCGAAATCTATGTTGCAGGGCATGCTTGCTTATTATGGCAGGTACATTAAACCCGGAGAACAGATTCTGCTTAATCCACTCGTCCTGCCTAAATTTCTGTATGGATTGCGAAATTACAAAGGGTCGGACCACCAGTTTCTTTTGGATGAAATTTACAACAAAAGATTGCGGCCGGCAATTTTCAACAAAAGCAAAATGGATATGGAAAGTAAAATGGATATGGAAAGAAAAATGGATATGCAAAAAATATTTGCTGCCGTTCGTCTGGCTGAATATTCAGTTAAATAAATATGAGAAATATGAGTGAAAAAAACACAGATAAGTCCCAGGAGGTCATAAAATATATCGACAATAAATGGCCTGACATCATGAAGCTTTTGGAAGCAGATAATATATCCGAACTGGATTCTGATACTATTAATAAAGCTTTGCAAATTCTTGAGGATGTTGTTAATCCTGATTCACATTCATTGATGCAATTTGGACTGGAAGTTATAACTACACATCAGTTGCGCAATATCTATTCTCAGCTGCGAAACAAACGCAAACCCCAGGATTTGCTGTTGGAAAGACCACGCCTGGCTTATATCGCGGCAAGAGAAAAAAAATTTGCACCAGTTGCCGGTCTTATTGATAAAATGATTGTGCATGCAACAGATAAAAACATGAGCAATTTTAAATATATCATGGAATCAATCGTAGCATACCACAAATTCTATAACACAGACAAAAACACATGAAACTCACAAATATTTATACCCTGAAATATACCATAACCCTGCGAACCGGATTGCATATCGGTGGAAATAAGAATACACTGGAGATTGGTGGTGTCGATAGTCCGGTGATTAAAGACGGTAAAGGTCAGCCATTCATACCCGGCAGTACAATTAAGGGCAAAAGCAGGAGCCTGATTGGCAAAGTTACAGGCAAAACGGATGTCGGTAATGATATGCAAATCGTAAAAGACCTTTTTGGAGACAGTGGTGGAAGGAATAAATCAGTAACACGCCTGCATTTTGACGATGCCTTTTTGAATACCTCCCATTTTAAGGGCACTTTTACCAGTGAAAATCTGGATGAAGAGTTCAGCCAGATAAAGTTCGAAAACACCATAAACAGGGTCACCGGAAAGCCAAATCCCAGGCAAATTGAACGGATACCTGAAGGGGCAATATTTACTTCTTCGATTGAGTATTTTCATTTCGAGGTTGGTCCATCTCTTCCGGATGTGGTTAAGGTACTCGAGATTTGTTTTGATTTGCTTCAAAGGGATTACCTTGGTGGTTCGGGTTCCAGAGGATATGGAAGAGTTAAGATCTCCATAGATGGTATTAACAGGAAAACCTTTAGTGTTGCGGAGAAACCATTTAGCTTGAATGCAACGGATGAAGAAGTTGATTCCACAGACCCATTCCATGCGTTGTTGATAACCAGTCATGCCTGAATATGTGATTTATATATCGCTTGTACCAAATGCCAAGTTCCGGTTTGGCAGGTACACTCCTTTTGATAGTGAAAACCTCAATGATACCGACTGGGCTCCGAAATCAGACACCCTGTTTTCTTCTCTCGGAACAATGGCAAATCTGCTTTCACCTGCGCTGGCTGAAACTTTGGTGTTACAATTTCAAAACCATGAAATTGGCATTTCTGATGCTTTCTATTTTTTAAAAAAGGAAGATAGGCTTGTGCGTTTTTTGCCTAAACCGGTATTTGTGGGAAGGCTGGGAGCCGTGAAAGACAAAATGCTCAGTAAGGTCCGGTATGTTTCAGAAAGCGCATTGAAAGAATTGTCACCTGCAGGTTCTGAAAAAGCACCCGTATTGCAAAGTTTGTTTTTAATTACACCATCAGAAAGAGATTTGCTTAGTAATGTGAATGTACTTGCCAGAAAGACGGATATCCCCAAGGTATCAGCCCGCAAACCCAAAGCCGATGACTCCTACTACCAAATTACCTTTGTAGAAACAAATTTACACACACCTTCCGCCGAAACTGGTTTGTATTTCTACCTCAACTGTTCTGAGCAGATAAAAAATGAACTTACTCCGCTGTTTGGGTATTGGAAACATTTTGGCTTTGGTGGGCGGAAGAATTCCAATAAACCGGTCGTTGATATCCGGGTAGAAGAAAAAATTCAAACTGTATTGAAAGAGGGTGAAATGGTTATGACCATTTCGAACTACATTCCGGAGAAAGAGGAAATGAGTGCACTTACTTATTATCATAAAGAGTTACGTGGTGGATATAAGTTAGGTTTCGACGAGCAGCGGGCTAAAGTGGTACCTTGTGTAAAAAGTGGAAGCATATGCCGCTGGCAGGAACAAAAAGGCCAGATTGCAGACCTGAGTGTTACGGAAGATGATCCGGTACTGCGTTATGGCAGATTTATGGCTATCCCTTTACCTGAAAACATCTTTAAACATGACTGAACTGGAAACCTTGTATCAGACCAATAAAGACAGACTCTCTGCTATGGCCGTGGAGTGCACAGTGCTGACCCCTCTGCATATCGGTGATGGGAATTCTTATTCTCCGCTGACCGATTTTGTGGTGAAATCAGAAGATGGACAGGATTGGGTTCAGTTCATCAATAAGGCACAGAGTTTCAGTCAAATATTGGGTGACCCTGAAAAAACCGCACAATATCTGGATACAGTCCGTGCCTATACAAATAAAAACAAAGCAGCATTTTTTCAATCCCCTTTATTTGCAGAATTAAAGACCGATATAGTAGTTTATAAACAAAGAGTGCCCTATGTGGAAGCAGAGGGCCAGCCACAACCGCAGGAGTTCAGTTCCTGCATCAAGAGCAATGGTAATTGGTATATTCCAGGTTCCACTATCAAAGGGGCGCTTTGTAATATCAGGTTGGCAGCCATTTTGCGTAACCGGCAGTACGGAAAGGGAGTGAAGAACATGCTGGATGATTTAAATTCTGGCAGCGAGAAGATAAATTGGACATCTTTGTCAAAACTGAACAAGTTCATTGAACAACGTTGCACTGAATATGAACGCAGATTTCTTCATGCTGAGGACTTTATCTCAGGGAACCAGGAGACTCAAATCATCAAATGCTTCAGATACTCACAGAAATATGATGACAGCCGTGTACCATTATGTTATGAAGTAATTCCGGAAGGACAGGTAGTTCATGGCCAGCTTTCATATAACGGACTGGAATTCCTTATGCAGCATGCACAAAATGAATGGTTTTTGAGAAAAAACGGGAATCAAAGTGACTTTAAGAAACACAAATCGCGGATTTTGCAACATGAAACGAAAGACACAGAATTAAGCAATGCAGCCTATCTGTGCAGATTGGCAAACCAGTTTGCAAAAGAACAGTTGGAAGCAGAAATAGCCGAAGTTGAGAAATTCGGAACTGAAATCTGGCGCATGTATGAAAGCCATTTGAATCAATTGCTCCAACTATGCAATTCCCTTTCGGGCAAAGAATGCCTCATCAGGCTTGGGGCAGGTAAATGGTATTTTCACCAGACCGTGGCGCTTTGGCTTAAAAAAGAATTGCATTCAGACGTATGGGAAACCTATCTGAAATGGATTGACAAAAAATACGAGGAAGGTGGGGTATTTCCACGCAGCAGGGTATTTACCGGCAGAGATTCAAAACCGATGGGATGGATAAAAATCGCATTTAATTGAAAAAAGTATGAAAAAGAGCAAGAGAAATTTGATATTCTCCATAGCAGCCTGGTCAGCAGTGTTGATAGGATCTGCTGCTATATTCTGTTATCTTTACTTCACTTATCATGATAACCTATGTGCATACAATCATTTAGTTAAAGATAAATCAGAATGGAATCAAACCCAAATGATCATAGAATGGAATAACATTAAAACCCAGTGGTCCCAGAATTTGTGGTCATACCTGGTAATATCGACAGTGAGCCTTGCCATAACAGGTTTCTACGCATTCATCATTGCACGGCAGCAAAAAGAACTTGAAGCAAAGCAAGCGGACTTGAATGACGCATTTAGCCGGTTGAAGGAAACAGAATTCTGGGCCATCAATTTGCGGAAGAAATATCATCTGCAGATCCTGCTTTTTAAAGATCAGATATTACCCGAAAATCTGAAAAGTATGTTTGACGAAACAAATGAGAATCGGTCATTTATGAATGTTACAACAACATCAATTCAATCCATTGAAAGCTTGGCCAGTAAAGTTAAACCCAGAACAGATATAGTGATTTTCATTAATGATAAAACAGGCGATACAGAACGATATACTAAACCAGAACTTGAATCAGTATGGCACCAGATAAGGAATATGGATGACAGGTTGTTTTTTCTTATTGGCGGCGGGCAACTTACTGCAGTAAATGACATGCGTTTTTCTGCGGCTACCATGTATTCTCAAATTTACCAGAACCTGATGAACCTGCTTAAATACAAAGACGTGCTGGAACAACAATCTTCGTGAAATCAGCCCTGTTCCATATTACCACACCATTGGGTAGAACCACACCTGCGGCTTTGCGCGGTGCCTTTGGGCACTATGTTTTGCAACTGTACCGCACAGGGGGTATACCGGCTGGTCATGCACAATTGTTTACCAATAAAGATTTTAACACACAGAAACCCATAGAGGGGTATGCTAAAATTCAGTTCCGGTGGCTGCGCGGGGGCCACCACATTTGGACCATGAATGAAGGCGTGGACGCTTTGCGTATGCTTTTGGGGGGTGGTCCATTAAATAATTTTGAATTGAATGGGTCTGTCATTCCGGAGCTCTTGATAGAAGAAACAGAATATGCTGAGAACCATGTCCCTGAAAGTACCCTTCACAGGTATGAATACAGTATTCAGGGGTTTATTCCCTTCAATCAGGAAAAGGCAAAACAGTACCAGGGGGCAGAGGGAATGCTTGAAAAAGTCGGATTGATAGAGCAAATACTATTGAACGAACTGGTCCTTTTTTCTTATGCAGCCAACTGGAATTTGGGGGGGCACATTTTACAGCCCAAAATTCTGAATATTGATCCACGGAAAGATTTTATTTATACAACAAACGACAAAGGCAGCGGAAAAAAAATTACCCATTACGAGAAGCAGTTTGATGTGGTATTTTCCTGCAATTGTCTTTTGCCCGGAGGAATAGCACTCGGAAGGCACAAAAGCTATGGTGCGGGTGTAACCCAGGCGCAGTAAGTTCTTTGACATATGAGAGGAATACATGAAAAATTCGGGCATCACATATCAAAGCAATCTGTTTCATGCACTGCAAAGAACAGCAGATCTGGAAAAATTGCTTCATACAGATATTCCCGGGTTGATTCAGTTATTCCGTGAGAAGCCCTATCAGAGTTTTTACATACCAAAAAAGAACGGAGGCAGGAGACTCATAGAGAATCCGAAACCTGTTCTTAAGGAAATGTTGAAACGGCTGAACTTATTGCTGCAGTGCAGTTATTTGCAGTTCAGGCCAAAATGTGTATATGGCTTTACGATACGAAAAGGGTCAGAAAAATCGAGGAATATCATTTCCAATGCCAGAAGACATGTACGAAAGAAATTCCTGCTGAACATCGATTTAAAAGAGTTTTTTCATTCGGTGAAGGAAAACAGGGTAAGACAAATATTTGAATCCAAACTAGGGAAAAAGGACCCCTTGCTTGTGCTGTTGCTGTCAAAACTGGTTACTCTCAATGGCCGGCTGCCTATGGGTTCACCAACCTCGCCTGTAATCAGTAACCTGGCATTGTTGGATACCGATTGGGAATTGGAAGCACTCTGTTCAAATCTACAGTTGGAGTATACACGGTTCGCGGATGACCTGAGTTTTAGCAGCAATCAGCGAATCACCACAAAAGACATTCAGTTGCTTAAACAGGTCATTCGATATCATGGTTTTGAAATCAACAGGGAAAAAGTAAAACTCTACGGACCGGAAGACACCAAATGGGTAACAGGCCTGATAGTAGAAGAAACGGTTAAATTGCCCCCTGATTATTTGTTGTTATTGGAGAAAGAAATTTTCCGGTTTAAGGAATTCACGCTGTTGCACCACAAGTACAAATCCGGAGCAGATGAAGACAAAATCAAACTCATTCAATCGGAAATACGGGGAAAATGGAATTTTGCCAACATGGTTATTCCGGGTGATGAAAAACTCATGGAATTGCAATTACAAATGGAGTATGCTTTTAACCCGGTCGAAGAATATGAAAGCACGAATTGGCTGGATATGCCTTATACCTTTTTCTGAACAATGCATTTGATATTAGATCAATATGGCGTGCAAGTGGAGGTTTCCAACGAAATGTTTAAAATTTCATTGGAAAAAGAGACCCGGCTGATAAGTGCGAAAAAATTAAGCAGTATCAATATTATGAAGCCTGTAAACATTACAAGCCCTGTGTTACTTCTCGCCGCTACCAATCAGGTTCCTTTGCTTGTGTATGATGCATTCGGTAAGGTGCAGGCAATGGTTTGGAGTGCACATTATCAAAACATTGCCAATGTGCGAATGGGATTGATGAGAATGGCATCCGGCACGTTGGGTATTGAATGGATGAAGAAAATCATTTCCATGAAAATCGAAAATCAGCAAGCCAACATCAGGTATTTCCGAAACAGAAAAATAGCTCATACTAAAATATGCACAGACTGCATTGGTGTGTTGCAGAAGTGTATAGAACAGATTCATGGTATACGCACATTTTCAAAATTGCGTGCGGCAGAAGCATGGGCTTCCAAAAACTACTGGAAAACATTTGGAGAAATATTTGCCGGTGAATTTGCATTTAAAGGTCGTGAGAAAAAGGGGACAACAAATTTTTTTAACAGTAGTCTCAACTATGCGTATGGTGTATTGTATGCTATGGTGGAAAGCAGTTTGCTCATGGTGGGTCTGGATCCATATACCGGTATTATGCATGCCAATCAATACGGCCGGCCGGCATTGGCCTATGACCACATTGAACCCTTCCGGCCCTGGATAGACCGCATGATTGCTGAGTTATGGACAAGTGGAACGATAGGTGAAAATGACTTCGAATGGTTACAGGACAAAACGACAATAAAATTTGATGCGCGGAGAAAAATATTAACCACTTTGTTTTCATACCTGGCAGAAAGAGCTGATTTAAATGGCAAACGGATAAAAAGGCAGGATCATATACATTTTTTGAGCAGTTTATTGGTACAAACCATTCGGGAGGGCCGGGTCAGATGATATACAGAATCGTAAGCTACGATATTAAGAATGACCGGCTTCGCACCAAAGTAGCCAAAAAGCTTTTGTCCTGGGGACTTGTCAGATTGCAATTCAGTGTATTCTGTGGTTTGCATTCTGTACATAAGTGGGAACAGTTGCAGCAGGAGTTAAGTGTGCTTTTTACAAGACTGGGACCACCTGAGGCAGAGGACAAGATATTTTTCATTGTTGTATCGCGTCGCACACTGGCTGAAATGCATTGGGTAGGCGAGGCTTCAGAAATACAAAGTGTTATAAATGAGCCAATTACGTTATTTGTAGGCAATACAGAAACAGAAAATGATGAGCCAATGTATTGATAGTCATCCGAATGAAGTAAATTTGCTGTCTGAGCCATCGAGAATTAAATGATTACTAAGACTGTTATTATCCTTAGGGTGTATCAATTCGTAATTTGTCTGAGCCATCGAGAATTAAATGATTACTAAGACTAATCAGTGTTCTTCTCATCCTCTTTTGTTTGAGGGTCTGAGCCATCGAGAATTAAATGATTACTAAGACTCAGGAAGTTCACCTTTGAACTGGGCGCAGTGGTCTGAGCCATCGAGAATTAAATGATTACTAAGACTTTTCTACAGGAAAATCCAATTCCCCATATTGCGTCTGAGCCATCGAGAATTAAATGATTACTAAGACTTAATGTCGTGATAATATCTTTATCAGCTATTACCGTCTGAGCCATCGAGAATTAAATGATTACTAAGACTAGTTAATTATTCCTACAAATTCGAACCTTTCGCGGCCTGAGCCATCGAGAATTAAATGATTACTAAGACTTTCGAAGTTTTTCGGGTGCTGGTTAACCGGTGTGTCTGAGCCATCGAGAATTAAATGATTACTAAGGCTAGTTGATCCCTGGAAGGATCTGTACCCGCGTAGTCTGAGCCATCGAGAATTAAATGATTACTAAGTCACTACCCATCAGGCAGTTTGTAGGTTTTTTCCTATCAGGGCTGGCGGGTAATAATGGATTACCAGGACTTTCAGATTCTGTGTATTCAAACACAGTTATAGTTGGAGCTATTAAAAATCTAGGGATTTCTATCTACAAGTCATTATCCGGTTCAGATAATGGCAATACTTAGAAACAATTGGGCAATTTTAAGCGGGTGAAAAGTTGGAAATTCCTATGGAATAATCCTAAAATGAATCGGTAAAATTCAACAGAGTTGCATTTCCGACACTGTTTGGAGTCAAACTGCCTATTTCCCGCTGCTCCCGTATCCCCCGGCTCCGCGTTCGGTGTCCGTGAGGTTGTCAGTTTCCAGCCATTCTACGGTTTCGTGGCGGGCAATGATCATTTGGGCTATGCGTTCTCCGTTTTCCACCCGGAATGGGTTTTGGCCATGGTTGATAAGCAGTACTTTTACCTCACCCCGGTAATCCGCATCAATGGTCCCCGGACTGTTCAGCACGGTGATGCCATGCTTCAGGGCCAGTCCGCTGCGGGGCCTTATCTGTGCTTCATAGCCAGCCGGCAATTCCAGAAAGAGACCTGTAGGTATCAGGTGGGTTTTGCCGGGGGCAATTTCTGTGAATTCTGACAGGTGGGCGTGCAGGTCCATTCCGGCACTCAGTGCCGTTTGATACGCAGGCAACGGATGACCGCTTGTGTTATGAATTTTTACTTGCAACATATTTTTGTTTCACTTCAAGGTACCAGATGAGGAGCAGATAGGCGGGCAGCGTGAGCCACGAAGCTGCAGGTACAATGCCGTTATAGGTATGTGCCAGATAACCCAGCAGCATACTGCCACAAATGACTGCCAGCAGTTTTCCTGTGGCATAAGGTACAGGGTAAACCCTTTGTCCCCAGAAATAGCCCAGCAGAACCATGCCGGTATAGGCCGCCAGTGTGCTCCATGCACTGGCAATGAATGAGTGGGTGTGAATAAACAGGAGATTTCCGCCGATGGTAATGGCTGCGCCAAATAGGGCAGTCATTGCACCCAGTATGGTTTTGGAAGTCACCTTATACCAGATGCTCAGGTTGTAATAAATGCCCAGCATCCAGTTTGCCAGGAGCAGAATGGGCACAACGTATAAACCGCGCGGGTCCGCAAAGTAGGCTGGGTTGCGTATGAGGAGTGGTCCGAGCCAGGGCAGGCACACCATGGTGCACAGAAAGATAAAACCGCACACATACACGAACCATTTCATTACATAGGCATAGGTGGCCTGTGCATCGCCCTGGCCAGCACGTTTGAAAAAGAAAGGTTCTGCTGCAAATCGGAAAGCCTGTACAAACAGAGTAAGTACCAGGCTGAGCTTGTAAAAGGCACCATAGATGCCGGCTTCGTAGTCGCCCACTCCGGCCGGCAGCAGTTTCTTCAGCAGGATACGGTCCAGGGTTTCATTGATCATGCCGGCCAGGCCCACCACAATCATAGGAAGGCTGTAAACCAGCATTTTACGGAACAGTGGCCGGTCAAATCCGGTTTTCAGTTTCAGCCAGGTTTTGCCAAACAAGGGCAATACCACCAGACTGCTGAGCAGGTTGCTGAAGAAGATGTATTGCACTGTGCGGTTGGGGTCATAGATGGTTTCTACCCAGGTATAACCGTGTGAGAGCAGCCATGGGCAGAGCAGCACATAAAACAGATTTGCCCCGATGTTTACGGCGATGTTGCTGAGGCGGATAAAGGCAAAATTCCAGGGCTTTTCGGCAAAGCGCAGCCAGGCAAAACCCAATGAGGATACAGCATCGGCAGCAAGTATGGCGGCAAACCAGGTAGCGTATTCGGGTTTGCCCGGATAGCCTGCCCATTCTGCCAGTGTATCAGCATAGAAGTGGGCCAGGAGCAGCAGACCCAGTCCACTCATCAGCAGGGCCAGTGTTGCGGTGCTGAATACCTTTTCCGGTTGTTCGTGTTTGCGGGCAAAGTTAAAGAACCCGGTTTCCATGCCATAGGTAAAAACCACGGCCAGGAAACTGGCATAGCTGAAAACCACATTCACTTCGCCATAATCTGCCACATCCTGCAGGCGCGCTGTATACAAGGGTACCAGCAGGAAGTTGAGAAACCGGCCCACCATGGTGCTCAGGCCATAAACAGCCGTTTGAGATGCCAGTTTGCGCAGGATGGACATGGTGTGCGAAACTACGAACGGAATGCCGGGGTTGTAACAAAAGACACTGTGAATACGATGATTTTACGACTGGTGCCGATGGGTTATTCCACAATCAGTTTCTTCGTTTGTACCGGGAAATTACCTTCCATGCTGAGTTCATATACTCCGGGTTGCAGATTTCTCAGGTCCAGCGAGGTCAGGTTTTTGCCCCTCAACACCAGCCTGCCGGTGGCATCATACAGTTTCACATCATAAGCGCTGTGCTGCCTTGCTTGAATATAAACCCGCTGTTTTGCCGGATTAGGGAATATGTCAAAGGCATCCAGAGACGGTGCGTACCAACCCAACAATCGGGTTACGGTTACCTCATATGTTTTGGATTCGATGCCACTCTGTGACCGCACGGTGTACGTGACCGGCGAGGTGAAATCTACGGGCGTAAGCCCACTGATCTGTGGCGTTGAGGCAATGAAGATCCGGGCTGAATCCGAGAGGGTGAATTGTGCCACAAGGCTGGTGATATTGGTATTTTCCGGAACGGTGAAGGCAATTTTACCGCCGCTTGTATCCCGCACGATGGTTCCTGACATCGCGGGATTCACCAATTCGTAGGTCAACAGTTCGCAGGCATCATTCAGGGCATTGCTTACCACAAATCTGTAGGTTTTGTTGTGTTTTCCATCTTGTGAGGTCACTATTCCGGTTACCGTATCTGTATAGTCAAGTGCAGTGCTGCCCGAGAGTTGTTTTACCCCCTGCGCAGTAAACACGGCACTGTCACTCAGGGTAAAGACGGCTACACCATTTTTACGGCTCTGGCCAAAAGGAAGCGTCGCGGTACCCAGTCGTTTTGCGGTATCCAGATTGCCGTATTTCACGGGGTTTACCAGTTCCCAGCTGAGCAGATCGCAGGCAGTATTTTTTGCTGTCTGTGTATACACCCACCACTCTTTGTGGTAATGTGTATCCTCTGCCACCACTCGGTATAAAACAGGGTAGCGGAAATCATGCAGGGTGCTTCCGCTGGTTTCAGGGGCATAGTCGGCCAGAAGGGTGGCTTTCGGGCTAATGGTGGTATAGGCAGGTCTGTTCTTCAGTTGGGTACCATAGGGTACGGTCAGGTTTACACTGCCCGCACTGATACTGCCTGTTACCGCCGGATTTTGAAACGCAAACGACAGCAATTCACAGGCTGTGTCTGGCAATAGAACTACACGCACACTGTATCGCTTGCTGAATGCACCATCCGGGTTTTTCAGTGTAAACAAACGCGGGTTTCTGAAATCATTCATGGTTATCCCGCTTGTTTGGACTGTGGCTCCAAGCCATACTCTGGTGCTGTCTGTGGTGCCAAATGTCGCAATCAGGCTGTCCGTTTTTGTACCCGTATATACAAAGCATGTCACCCTGCCCCCGGTATCGGTATGCACAAGGCTGTCGTATTTGCTGTGGCCGGGGAAGGAGAAGGACAAAAGACCCATTTCAAACAAAGTGGAATCGCTGATGCTGAAATTGGGGTTACCTACCGGGTCGGTGAAACTGCCACCAGTGCAGTTCACATAAATATTACCGGGTTTCAGAGGGGTGATTTCAAATTCATAATTGTAGGGGTTCAACTTCTTCACCGCGGTAAACTTTGCATTGGTCAGTTTGATTTTTCCGGTATCGAAACCCGGGCAGTACTCACTCAGTTTCAGGGTTGCTGCAAAGCGGCCATATACCCTGGGTTTGGGCATGTTCCACACCAACTGCGGTTTTTTGTTGTCGATAAACAGGGAATAATCTTCTGCCTGTCCGTAGCTGAGGTTGCCACAGGCTGCAGTTACTGCATTGAAATCACTCACCACACGCATGCGCAGATAAGTGTTTACCACCGGGGGCGAATTCAGGATTTTTACTGATACACTCCTGCGGCCTTTGCCCTGTGCCCAAGTAGCCGCCAGTTCGTTGGCATCAAGAAAATCGCCATCGTTGTTGTAATCTATAAACAGGGCGGCATACTCATTGTTCAGTGTGCCGTTCGTGACCCATACGGTATAGGTGTTGCCCGGTTTAACCATGGCTGTTTGCTGGCAGCTGAAATCCTCCAGATTTGGATTGGTCCACAAGCTGAAATTGCTGGATTTATCAATGCCTGCCATTTCAAACCGGTGCACTCCTATGAGGTAATTACCGAAGGTGGAGGTATTGACGGTACATGTGGCAGGCACTGCCAATTCACTGTACTGCAGGGTTTCGGTGGCGGTACTGTTGCCATAGCTGTTGCTCACTGTGAGGGTAACCGTATACAGTCCGGTTTTTGTAAACTGAATTTCGGGTTGCCGGCTCAGTGAATCGGTGCCATTGATGTAGCGGTAACCGCCATAAGGCAGCACGGTCCACTTCCGGTCAAACTTACCCCCGGTGGATACGTCATTCAATATGTAATATTTGGCGCAGGCAGAGGTACTGGGGCAAACGGAGAGTTCGGCTACTGGCGCTTTGGTCTGGTTGCCATACAGGCTGGTTTGCCATAATCCCCGCCCATAGGTGCTTATCCGCAGACAACTTTTGGTGGTTCCGTCATTGTAGATTTCCATATCCGTAATGCCTGCAATGGCAGGCAGATTTTTGGAAATGGTCTGCCACTGAGACATACTGCGGTTTTTGTAATACACTCCAAAGTTTGTGGCCACATAAACACTGCTGTCGGTAGCCCGGTCATCTGTTTGAAAACTGACGATGTAATTCCCCGGCAGGTTTTTGCTGAAATCCCACCAGCTGTTTCCCTTATTGCTGCTCTTGTAAATTTTACCGCCAATGGTCATGTACGCCACATTGCTGTCTCTGGCGTGTGTGGTTATTTGCTGCACATTGCCACCCGGCTTGTTTAAAACCGTAAAGACGGGTTTGCTGCTGTTTGCATAATCTACCCGGTACAGCACGCCATTGTTGCGTGCCCAATAGAGGATATTGTTGTTGGCTTTGCTCTGCGCCATGGCGGTAGTGGTAGCTGTACCATAATGCAGCAGACTGTCGCTGAGCTGGGTCCAGCTTACCGTGCCGGCCCGCAGATTGTTGGTGCGGTACAGCATATGGTATCCCATCCAGGCTATGTTGGTGTCTTTGCGGTGCAGTTCGTACACACTGTTATTCTGTCCGTTTATTCCGCGACTTCCCAGGGTATTCAGGTTGTACTGGTTGCCACCTCCCTGAAAATACTGATAGTTGCTGTCCTGATAATCAAAGAGGAATTCGCCGGTATAGTCTCCCCCGCGTATGGTATAAAACACCCCGTTTTTATAAAGATTCAGGCCATTGTCCTGCAAGCCTCCGATGGCTTTTTCACGGTTCAGGCTGCTTTGTCCCATGCGGTAAAATTCCGAGGCGGACAGCCCGTCACTCAGGGTTTTCCAGGTGTTGCCTGTGTCCATGCTGCGGTCCAGTCCGCCATCATGGGCGATATAGAGTTTCTTCGGATTATGCGGAGAGAAAATAAAATGGTGCTTATCGGCATGCACGCCGTAGGCCCAGGGTGATTTCAACTGCCAGGTCTGTCCGCTGTCTCTGGATTTCCAGATACATATGGCTCCCACATAAACCGATGCAGGGTCCCTGGGGTCAACAGTCATTGTGAGGTTATAGGCGCCCTGCCCGTTGTTGCTGCTGCCATCACTGCTGTATCCCAGAATTTGCGGACTGCTGCTCTGTTTTTTCCAGTTCAGTCCGGCATTGCTGCTTTTGAACAAGCCGCCGAAATAGGTTTTATTTCCCCAGCTTTTGCTGCGCCAGGCCACTGTATACACCAGATTGGTATCGGCTGGAGTTACTCCGATAAACAAACCGCTAAAGGTATCACCGGAACTCACATTCACCCGGGTCCAGCTTTCACCAAAATTCTGACTGTGGTAAAAATAGGTGCGCGATGTGGCATACAGGCTGTACCCCTTGCCGGGTTTGACAACCAGATCGTCGTAATCGTCGTTCAGGGTGCTCTTTTTAGCCCAGGTGTTGCCTCCGTTTGTGGTTTTATATATGCCGGATTTTGTGGTGGCTACCAGAATATTGGTATCAGTAGGGTGCATGCGCATTTGCACCACCAGCACATTGCCCATGCCGCTGTTTTTCTGCACCCAGGTTTTACCCCCGTCTGTACTTTTCCACACACCCAGCCCACCCCCGTAGTAGTTGGCATCTCCGGTTCCCAGATAAAGGGTGTTTGGGTTTTTGAAGTTGATACAGGCGGAAGCACAGGCGGTATTGGGCAACCCATCGGTGAGCTGACGCCAGGTTTGACCTTCGTTTATGGTTTTCCATAAGCCTCCGGATGCCGAAACAGCAAAAAGAGTAGCCGTGTCCGCAGGGTGAAACACCAAATGACTCACCCGGCCCATGCCGGTGGTTTGCACACTGGGATTCTCCGGAAACTTTACCATTCCCAATTGCGACCACTGGTCGTTTTGTCCGGACAATCCTGCCCAGTGCATGAGCAGAATGCATGCAGTCATTACCGGGCGGTATCCGAGTGTTCTTTTTTCCATTGTTGCAGTATATCCCAGGCCGTCATTACCCGGCCATCTTCTTTTAGTTTGTATTGATTGGTTTGCTTCCAGTGCAAAAATCGTTTATAATCATACACCAAATCCAAATTTGCAGGTGGTTTATTTTCCGGGGTTTTGTCTTTGTCTCCCGAAAACAAATCCTGACCTTCATTGTCTTCATCCCGCACAGGCTTTTCGCGGTTTTTCCAGTACAGGTCAAAGGCACTTACCGCAGCGGCATAAATGGTGGCAGTATCGTCCATCATGCCTATCCAGTAGGGATTTTTCATGGTATCCCGCTGTCGCTTTTCCAAACGGGATAGTCCGCGGTTTTCACGAATACCGCAGGATGCGATAAACACCATGGAAATAAATATGCCGAACAATTTCACCATGTGTAATTTAATTTTTTAAACGATAAAATCTGGGTTTGCACCAAACGCGATAATCCCGTTTTTCAGGTTCTGCAGCGGCACGGATAATAAAATAGCCAAATTGTGTCAGGGTTGTAAAACCCATTTCCCCTTTGGATAACCCGATTGCAACTTCTGCAAATTCAGGGATTAATTCATTGGTAAAACTGCGGTAGATATCTCTGTTGTTGTCGGAAAACCAAAAGTCTGAAGAATCCAGATATATATCAAACAGTTTTGAATCCTGCTGAATTTCTTTCTTTATCCTGTTATATCTGTTCAGGGCATTGGTTTCAGAACCGGATTGTACGGAAGAAATGAATATGGCCTGGCATTGAATGAAGTGCGATGGTTCAATGTTTACCGGCAACAAATCCATGCGGTGGCTGTCAGATTCCAGCCAGCGGATTTGTTTGCCTGCTGAGATAGCCGGTAACTTTTCTATGGGGTACGCATATCCCAAAGAACTATCGTAGGTGCTTATGTCAGTAGGTAAACCGCTGATTGCCGTATCCTCTTTCCATTCAGATAAGGAGTGACTGGGAATAGAATCTGAAATTCCGGGAACAAATACGTATTCTGCAGGCATCACGGTATCTTTATTCATGAGTCTTCCAATAATATAATTGACGTCACTTGCGACGTAATATTGATTGAACATATATTGATCAGGCCATTTTCTGTAGTCAGTCATTCGGATTAAGATATCCAGATTATTTGTGATTTTGTACATTCTTCCGCCATTGGAATCAGGGTTGGATAGCGCATCTGATTTATAATAGTCATAAATATACTGAACCTCCGATTCTGTGGCAATGCCATCTTTTATTTTATGAAAGAAGTAACTGTCTATTTGTACAAATTCAATAAAAATAAATGTATCAAATATTGTTTTTTTATAATCATATCGGGTATCGGTTTCATGCGAATAAAAAAAGGATGCAGTTTTATGTTTCCACTTAAACCACAAATCCGGACTGACCTTGTATTGCCAGGGTGTTATTTTAATCGTGTCCGGAGGGGTTGCCCGGCCGGGGCAAAACCAGAGCAGGGTCAGCAATGTAATTAGCGCAGTGCGTAAAGTTTCTGGGGTTAAAAAACCTGCTGTATGTGCGCGGATACCGAACAATTATTCTATGATGATTTTTTCTGTGTGTCCTGCCATACCCTTGCGGCTGAGGGTAAGCAAATATACACCGGGAGAGAGATTGGAACGCAGCTCCAGGCGCGTCGTGCTTTGACAGGAATATTCCCGCAGCAGTTTACCCGAAAGGTCGGTAATACGCACTTCCCATGCGTGGTTTTCAGGAAGCTGTACAACAAATTCACCGCGGCTGGGATTGGGCAGAACGGAAAATTGGGGTTTGTTGCGGATTTGCACCGCCGTTGTTTTATCGGGAAAAACGGGCTTAAGATATTTTACCAGCAGGGCAGAAAAATCGCCGCGGTTCCAGATGTCCATTCCGGCCAGCAGGGAACCATCCGGCAGGGATGCCAGATATTTTACCTTGTGGTTGTCTTTGCGCTGCGGCAGCAGATACGGATTGCCACTTCGGGGAAGGGTGGGGTACACCTGTCCTGCCGAATCATAGAAGGTGATGCCCCCTTTGTAATCAATGTAAAAATTGTTGTCATCCCGGGAATACCGGTTCCAGATTCCGGCGTAGTGTTTTCCGTGAATGGGAATGATGCCACCGGCTTCTACCATGTAATTTGTATCGAGATCTCTGGATTGGGTGCGGCCATTGCTGGGGATGCCGGGAAATGCGGTAAAAACATCTTTGTACCAGATGTTTTTCACCAGGGGATATTTGGTGTAATCCAGGGTGCTGATGACATAGCCATGGGGATACAAGGGCCTCGCTTCCCCGCAGGTGACACTTAAAAATCCGTTGGTCGTTCTGAATTTATCCCGCACCCCATTCTTGTTGAAAATATGCATCATGCACTGGTAACTGGGGTTTGTGGTAAACACATTGAAGGAGCCGTTTGCATTTTCAAATAAATCTATGATGATATCCGGAATGGAATCCACCATGCCATCTCCGCCAAAACTGCTGTCGGGCTTGTTGTTGGCCCCAATGCGCATGATTCTGCCCTGGTCATTGGCTACCGAAAAATAGTATTTTCCGTGCAGCGCCCTTTTGAATAATACACTGCCTTTGGACGGCATCCATTTCGTAAAATCCAGCAGCGGGTGGAACGAGGTATCCTGCCACCCGTCGGGAGTATAACGCTGCAGCCAGCTGGAAGAAAGAACCAGAGAGCCCTGCATGGATACCACATCGCCCCAGGTATAAATATTGCCTGCACTGTCAGTTTCTAAATGTGCGGGCTGTGAGCCGTAGCCGTATTCGCCGGGACCATAGGTGCCATAAATGCCCAGGGGCGCAATTCCGTTGTAACCAAAAGCGGAGTCCACGCTGCCATCTGCCTTGCGGCCGCTGAGGTAGAAAGTGAGGGAACTGCCAGACGTCTCGCCAATGAGTGCCACGCATCGGTTTTCGAGGGTGGCAGTAAGGCCATACAACCGGGTTTTTCCACCGTACACCCCATTGATGAATTGCAGGCCGTTGAAGCCGTAACTGCTGTCGATGGGAAGCTGTGCACGGCTGGTCGCTGGCAGGGCAGAAATACACACCAGCAGGTGCAGCAGTTGCAGACGGATTCCGGACATAAACTGCGGGTGGGTGAAAAGCGTCAGTTGCTCAGGTCAGGGACGGCCATTGGGCCGGATCCACTTCGTGCATGATGTTGTACACGGCCATGAACACATCGTCCACGCTGGGTTTGCTGAAGTAGTCCCCGTCGCTGCCATAGGCAGGTCTGTGAGCCCTGGCTGTGAGGCTGGCCGGCGCGCTGTCCAGGTACTGATATCCGCCCTGAACTTCCAGCACCTGCTGCATCATATAAGCCGTGGCTCCGCCGGGAACGTCTTCATCCAGGAACAATAGGCGGTTGGTGTTTTTCAGACTTTCTGCTATGCGACCTTCGGTATCAAATGGAAGCAGGGTTTGCACATCAATCACTTCTGCGGAAATGCCACTTTCTTCCAGCAGATTAGCGGCTTCCATGGCTATACGGCAGCTGCTGCCATAGGTTACCAGTGTAATGTCTGTACCGTAGCGCAGTACATCGGGCTTGCCCAGGGGCACAGTAAATTCTCCTATGTTGGCCGGCATTTTCTCTTTGTTGCGGTACCCATTCAGGCATTCAATCACCAGTGCGGGTTCATCGCTACGCAGCAGGGTGTTGTACATGCCGGCAGCACGGGTCATATCGCGTGGTACACACACATACATACCCCGCACGGCGTTCAGAATCATGCCCATGGGGCTGCCGCTGTGCCATATGCCTTCCAGCCTGTGACCCCTTGTGCGGATAATAACAGGGGCTTTCTGTCCGCCCTTGGTGCGATACTGCAGGGTGGCAATATCGTCACTCATGATTTCCAGCGCATAGAGCAGATAGTCCAGATATTGTATTTCTGCAATCGGTCGCAGGCCGCGCATGGCAGCGCCAATGCCTTCACCCACTATACTCCATTCGCGGATTCCTTTGTCTGTAACCCGCAACTCTCCATATTTCTCCTGCAGTCCGCTGAAACCCTGATTTACATCCCCGATTTTACCCACATCCTCACCAAAGGCAAAAACCCTGGGATCTGCTTCCAGATTGGCATCGAAACAGGCACGCACAATCTGATACCCATCGGCCATCTCGTCGGTGGTTTGCAGGGGAATTTCAGGCACATTCAGCGCGTTTTTACTGCTGCGGCTGTGCAGGGTGCTGCTGTATCGTTCGAAGTTGATGTCCTGAAAGCGTTTGAAATAATTCAGCAAGGGCTCCTTGGCTGCTGCATCCAGGTTTGCGCATAGTCTCAGCGCTTTGTGCAGGGCATTGCCCAAATCGCGGCGCACCGGTTCATTCATGCTCTGCAGCTTGGCACTCATTTCGGCAAACTCGGCTGTGTGGTATCCCTGTGCACCCAAAGCCTGTATTACACCCACAAATTCTGCAATTTCCGTTTTGATGGGTTCCAGAAAATGGGTCCAGGCCTGTTTCTGTTCATTCTTCACGAATTGCTGCGCTTCTTTCTCTATGGTATCCAGTTCATCCGCAGTGGCCACTTCATTCTGCAACAGCCATTCACGCATTTTCTTCATGCAGTCGTACTCGGTTTCCCAGGCCAGGCGGTCCTTGGATTTATACCTTTCGTGGCTTCCGCTGGTACTATGGCCCTGGGGCTGTGTCACTTCAGTGACATGCACCAGAACGGGGGTGTGTTTTTCACGGCACACATCTGCTGCCTGTTTATACACACGACAGAGTTCGGCGTAATCCCAACCGCGTGCGGTGAAGATTTCCATGCCCTGCCCGTTTTTATCGGTTTTGAACCCTTTCAGGATTTCCGATATGTTTTCTTTCGTGGTTTGATAGCGGGCTGGAACAGAAATACCGTACCCATCGTCCCACACACTCATCAGCAGCGGAACCTGCATCACGCAGGCGGCGTTCATCACTTCCCAGAAGATGCCTTCACTGGTACTGGCATTACCTATGGTGCCAAAGGCGATTTCATTGCCTTTGTTTGAAAAATCGGTAAAGCTGTGCAAATCCGGATTCTGCCGGTACAATTTACTGGCCACAGCCAATCCCAGCAAGCGGGGCATTTGTCCGCCGGTAGGGCTGATGTCGGCACTGCAATTGAAGCGGTCGGTTTGAGGCAGCCAGTCCCCGTTTTCATCCAGCAGCCGGGTGGCAAAATGCCCGTTCATGCTGCGGCCGGCGCTGGCAGGTTCGTGTTCAACACTTGGATTGGCATAGAGTTGAGCAAAGAATTCCCGCACGGAGCTAATGCCTTTGGCAAACATAAAAGTCTGGTCCCGGTAATAGCCGCTGCGCCAGTCTCCGTGCTCAAATACACGGGCCATAGCCACCTGGGCAATTTCTTTTCCGTCGCCGAAAATGCCAAATTTGGCTTTGCCGGTCAGCACTTCCTTCCGGCCAAGCAGACTGGCGTGTCTGCTCTCCCAGGCTATCTGATAATCGCGCAGCACCTGCGCCACAAATTCTTCCCGGCTAAGGGCGGTTTGTCCGTTTACGGCCTCTTCCATACCCTGCAAAAATACAGCAGGGATGGCAAATTTCAGGAATCCTGGCTTCAGGCGATGGTTTTGACTTTCCGTGCAGGCACCGGAAATTATTTGCCGGCTTTTTTGCGCGAACGCAGCCACCATGCTACCGCTATGCCCACTGCGGCCCCGGCAAGAATGGGGATATACAGATTCGGCTTGCGTGAGTTCTCTGCCTGTGCATCCTCAATTTTTTGTTTTGCCGCCTCGATTTTCTGTTTCAGCGAATCACTCTTTGCCGATAACTGGTTGAAGAGTTTGTCCATGCTGTCTGTGCCGGGAATGGTTTTAGCCGTGTCTGCATAGACTGAAAAGTGGGTAGAAACCATCAAAAGGATGAGTACGATCCGGTTCATGCAGCGAAGATATTGTTTTACATCTTCCCCGTCAAAATCCTGTTCCAGTATAACCAGGGAAGGATATATTTCTTCAGTATCCACATACTCCAGCGGGGTTTTGCCTGATTGAACGGAAAGGTCTCTGTGGGTGTATTCGTATAATCGAATTCAGCCAGAATAAGTTTGCCGTACCCTACCACCAGCGGACAACTGCCATAGCCGGAATAATGAGCAGTAAGCGGTTTGCCGGCCATAGATGAAAGCAGGTTACTTACCAGTACCGGTGCCTGTTTGCGCACCGCCGCACCTGTTTTGGAGTTGGGGGTATTGGTCGCATCACCCAGCGCAAATACATTCGGGAATTTCGTATGCTGCAGGCTGTGCTTGTCCACACTGATCCAGCCTTTTTCATCGGCCAGCGGACTTTTCTTGATAAAATCCGGAGCCGACTGTGGGGGTGTTACACCCAGCATATTGAATTTCTTTTCAATATATGAAACATTTCCCTGCTCATCAGTCACTTTAAATCTTGCGGTGTGATTGGGCCCGTCCACAGCAACCAAATCGTGTTTTAAACGTAGTTTGATGCCATAAAAATGCACCATCTTCATCAGTTCGTCGGCATATTTTTTAATACCGAATAACACTCCACCCGCTGTACAAAATTCAACACCCACCTCTTTCAGTATTTTCTTATTGCGCAAATAATCCGCTGTGAGATAGGTCATTTTCTGCGGGGCTCCTCCGCATTTTACCGGTGTACCCGGACTGGTAAAAATGGCCACATCACCCGGTTTTAATTGTTTCATACATTCCAGCGTATAGGGTGCTGAATCGTAGCGGTAATTGGTACAAACCCCGTTTTTGCCCAGTGTTTCTTCCAGGCCGGCTACTGCACTGAAATCCAACTGAATTCCGGGGGCAGCTACCAAATAATCATACGAAAAAACGGTACCTGAATCCGTGACAATTTCATTTTTATCCGGTACAAGTGTCTTCACTTTATCCCGAATCCATTTGACTCCTATGGGAATGACAGAGGCCTCACTTCTCCGTGTGGCTTTCTGGTTGAATACCCCACCACCCACAAGCGTCCATGCAGGTTGATAATAGTGATACTCAGAAGGTTCGATGATAGCGATATCCAATCGGGGATTTTTACGCATCAGTTGCGCTGCCACACTGATACCGGCATTGCCACCACCAATGATGAGAATTTCGTGTTTCTGCATGTAAGAAAATGAGTATGCGAAGATGCACTTCAAAGTCTGCGCAGGGCGTGACAAGTATCACCCGGGCAGATTGAAATCTGTCACTCAGCAGATGGCTTATTTCACAAGGGCAGGATCAGCCGGATAACCTATTCTTGCCAAAGCCTCCCGCAGTGCTGAATCATCTGTGCTCCGGGTGCGGACAAGCACGGTTTTTGCCTGCATGTCCACTTCAACCATTTCGGTTTCCTCCAGGGTAGTTAATATTCCTTTGATTGCCCTCACACAACCCTCGCAGGAAATACGGGGAACACAGAACAGAAATTCACTCATAGCATGGTAGCCGGACTGTGGTATTCCGAAATGCGGAATTCTCCAGTGTCTTTGATGGCCTTGAATCCACCTTCTACGTTGATAAGGTTGCGGTATCCGCGGGCCTGCAATATGGAAATGAATATCACAGAACGATACCCGCCTGCACAATGTACATACCAGGTTTTGTCTGTTTCTGCCAGCAACATGCTTTCGTTTACATAATCCAGCGGAGCATTCACAGCACCCAGTATATGTTCGCTGTCATATTCGCTTTGTTTACGCACATCCAGTATGGGCAATTCCGGGTTATTTTTATAGGCAGAGGCAAAGGCTTGGGTGGACACACTCTGAATCTGGTCAATGGCGTTGCCTGCCTTTTTCCAGGCTTCAAATCCTCCGTTCAGATAGCCTATGGTATGGTCAAACCCCACACGTGAAAGGCGAATGATGACTTCTTCTTCCCTGCCGGGTTCGCATACCAATAGAATGTCTTGTTGCACATCGGGTATCAGGGCACCTGCCCAGGGGGCAAAGTTGCCGTCGATGCCAATATTGATGCTACCGGGAATATAGCCCCGTATAAAATCTTCAGGCTTGCGGGTATCCAATACCAGAGCATCCGTTTCGGCCACTGCAGCTTCAAAGGCAATGGGTGTAAGGGGAGTCATACCCCGGTGCATCACCTCGTCCAGACTCTCGTACCCCTTGATATTCATCAGAACATTCTGCGGAAAATAAGCAGGTGGCGGGGTAAGTCCGGTGAGCAGTTCTGTGCGGAATTCATCTTTGCTCAATCCCGGACGCAGGGCATAATTCGTAGCTTTCTGGTGGCCCAGTGTATCGGTGGTTTCGCTGCTCATTTTCTTGCCGCAGGCGCTGCCGGCGCCATGTCCGGGATACACCACCAGATCGTCGGGCAGGGGGAGAATCACTGTGCGCAAACTGTCATACAAGTGGTCGGCCAGTTTTTCCTGGGTGAGTTCGGCAATTACATGCTGCGCCAGGTCGGGACGTCCCACATCTCCGATGAACAATGTATCACCTGTAAACAGTGCGGTGGGTTTGCCGTTTTCGTCATACAACAGAAAACAACTGCTTTCCATGGTATGGCCGGGGGTGTGCAGCAGTTCTATTTCCACATTTCCGAGTTTCAGTTTTTCTCCGTGTTTTCCCACATAAGCCGGAAAAGCAGGTTTTGCAGTAGGTCCGTACACTATGGTGCCTGCAGTTTTGGTGGCCAGGTCCAGATGACCGCTGACAAAGTCTGCATGAAAATGGGTTTCCAGGATGTACTTGATTCTTGCACCGTCTTTTTCTGCCCTTTGCAGGTAAGGTTCGGTTTCTCTCAGGGGGTCGATAATTGCAACTTCACCGTTGGATTCAATGTAGTAGGCACCATGGGCGAGACATCCGGTATAGATTTGTTCAACTTTCATGGGATTTCAGTTTGAAATGATGGGTACAAAGTTGAAACAGCGGCATGGCGAAATGCGTGACAAGGGTCACAGGCAGGTATGAAAGATGAAAAAGTTAAGAATACAGGATACGAAGCGTTGAATAAATAGGCGAAATCATGAATACGGGATATTGTTAATGGATTTCCCCGTTACTGATTTCCGTTTCCCAATCACTCCAAATCCACAATCTCAATATGGTACCGGTGCAGGCGGATTTTTCCGCTTTCTTCCATTTTTTTCAGCAGACGGGATATCACTTCCCGGGATGAGTTCAGTTCGTTGGCAATTTCCTGATGGGTGAGTTTCACATCGCGGGTTTTCATTTCATGCTGGTAACGCTTAAGATAAAACAACAACCGTTCGTCCATGTTGCGGAAGGCAATCTGATCCAGGGTGAGCAGCAATTCATCAAAACGGTTGCGGTAGGCATCCAGCACAAAGTGGTCCCATGTGCCATAGGCCCGGAACCAGTTGTCTACATCTGTAATGGGCAGGCTGATGAGCCAGGTGTCCTGCATGGCCCGCGCCATTACCGGACTATGTATTTGTCTCACTGCGCAGTTGATGGAAAGGGCACAGGCTTGTCCGCTGTGGATGTAGTACATGAAAAATTCATTTCCCTCGTCATCCTCACGGAACACCTTCAGCAGTCCGTCCAGCACCAGTTGGGCTGCAGGCATGTATTGTCCGGACTTGATGATAATATCTCCGGCACGCACATGTTTCAGGGTGCCTTTTTCTTTGATTTCTGCCAGCAGGGCGGGTTCCAGCTGTGGGAAACGTTCTTCCAGTGACATGGATGGAGGTGCGGGTACAGGGGTCGACATGTGCTGTACAAAATTATTGAAAGAGAGGCAATCTGCCTAGAAGCTATCTCAAAAATGAGTTTTGAGTCAATTTCAAGGTTTTTTGTGAAAGACAAGGAACTTATTGCAGTTCAGGCTGGCGGCCTGGACATAAGAATTGACGCAGGATTACGCAAAAAGGCGAAGTTTCTTTCAGAATAAGCCAAAAGAAATGAATTGGCCAGAAGGAATTTTGAGATGGCTTCTAATATGCGGTACGCAATCCCTCGCTACCTTTGCAGTGTATGCCTTCCTTTGAGCTTGTTTCATCCTTTGTCCCCACCGGGGATCAACCCACTGCGATTACCCAACTGGTGCAGGGTGTAACGGAGGGCATACATGCACAAACCCTGCTGGGGGTGACCGGAAGCGGTAAAACATTTACTGTGGCCAATGTAGTGGCACAAACCCAGAGACCTACCCTTGTGCTCAGCCACAACAAAACCCTGGTAGCTCAACTGTATTCGGAATTCAAACAGTTCTTTCCGAACAATGCGGTGGAATATTTCGTGAGTTATTATGACTATTATCAGCCGGAAGCGTACATCCCCAGCAGCAACACCTACATAGAAAAAGACCTCAATATCAATGATGAGATTGAGAAAATGCGGCTGAAAACCATTTCATCACTACTCAGTGGCAGACGCGATGTCATCGTGGTGGCCAGTGTGAGTTGCATTTATGGCGCCGGCAATCCTTCCGACTACGAAGACACCATCATCCGCATCAGCAAGGGACAAACCCTTACCCGCAATACGTTTTTGTTCAAACTGGTGGAGAGTTTGTACAGCCGCACGGCAGCTGAATTTAAGCGGGGTACTTTCCGGGTAAAAGGCGATACGGTGGATGTATTTCTGGCTTACAATGACCTGGCCTACCGCATTTCCTTTTTTGGAAACGAAATAGAAGAATTATACAGTTTTGACCCTGGCACCGGACGGAAAGTGGAAGACCTGCAGGATGCGGCCATCTATCCGGCAAACATCTATGTTTCACCCCGTGAAAGATTGCAGCAGGTGATTTATCAGATTCAGGATGACATGGTGCTGCAGGTGGAGTTTTTTAAGCAGCAACAGCGCTATCTGGAAGCCAAACGGCTGGAGGAACGGGTCACTTTTGACCTGGAAATGATACGTGAGCTCGGCTATTGCAACGGGATAGAGAATTACAGCCGCTATTTCGACCGCAGGAACCCCGGTGACAGGCCGTTCTGTCTGCTGGATTATTTCCCCAAAGATTTTCTGCTGGTGGTGGATGAAAGCCATGTGACTCTGCCCCAGTTGCGGGCCATGTATGGCGGAGACAGAGCCCGGAAAATCAACCTGGTGGAGTACGGTTTCCGCCTTCCCGCTGCTATGGATAACCGGCCGCTGCAATACGAAGAGTTTTACCAGATTGTGCCTCAGGTGCTATACGTAAGTGCAACACCCAGTGAGTATGAAATCCGCGAAAGTGAAGGGGTGGTGGTGGAACAATTGATAAGGCCTACGGGTTTGTTGGATCCTGAAATTGAGGTACGGCCAGCCGGCAACCAGGTAGATGACCTGATAGGAGAAATTGATGAACGCGTGAAAATGGGTGACCGTGTGCTGGTAACCACGCTGACCAAGCGCATGGCGGAAGAACTCACCAAGTACCTGCTGCGGCTGGGAGTTCGCGTGAGCTATATCCACAGCGAGGTGAAGACGCTGGACCGGGTGGAAATTCTCCGGGAACTGCGGTTGGGGAACATCGATGTTCTGGTAGGGGTGAATCTGTTGCGTGAGGGTTTGGACTTGCCTGAAGTGAGCCTTGTGGCTATCCTCGATGCAGACAAGGAAGGTTTTTTGCGCAGTCAGACCAGTCTGGTACAAACCATCGGCCGTGCGGCAAGGAATGAACGGGGAAAAGTAATCATGTATGCCGACAGAATTACAGACAGCATGGCGGCAACCATAGAAGAAACCCAGCGCAGACGCGACAAGCAGATTGCCTATAATCAGGAACACGGTATCGTGCCCAGTACTGTGGCCAAAAGCAGGGAGGAAATTCTGCGTGCAACACAGGTGGCAGATGCACGAAAAGGCGATGTGCCGCAGGCATATATTGAGAATGAATGTTACAACCTGGCGGCCGACCCTGTGGTGCAGTATATGAGCAAGGAAGCCCTGCAAAAGACCATAGACCGCACAGAAAAGGATATGTTAAAGGCAGCCAAAGAAATGGAATATATGGAAGCGGCCCGGCTGCGGGATGAACTGGAATCCCTGCGGCAGAAACTGAAGGATATGGAGTGAAAATATTTACGGGGAAAATCAGTTCATCTTAAACAGAATGCGCGGCACCATTTTCATCATCCTTTTTTTGTGTCACACGGCGTCACTCGGCGCGCAGGATTCCCGCGCGGAAGAAACTGTATGGCAGGATACAACGGTATATGATTCGGTGGATATCCATGCTGTTTTTCCCGGGGGTGAAAGCAGTTTGCTTGATTATATCCGTGAGAATTTTGTAGTCCCTTCACGTTGTGTGGATGATCATATTCCATGCGGATATCATTTGCTGCAATTTGTGGTGGATACAAAAGGAAAAATAAACGATGTGAAATTATTGTCTGGCTGCAATGCCTGTCCGGAATGGAATGCGGAAATGGTGCGGGTAATTACTGCCAGTCCCAGATGGATTCCTGCACAAAACAAGGGACGTTTTGTGAATTCATGGAGACAAATCAAATTGAATTTGTGTTCATCATAATAATTGCGATCTGTAGTTTCAATTTTTAAATATTTTCCAACGCAATCAGAGTAACACAAAGTACCCGAAAAATCAACCACAGAGGCAGCAAAGTAGTTATATGTTAATTGTTATTGGGTATCGTCGCATGCCATTTGTAACTAACCTACAGAATTACAAAATATCACAATTCGAAGACCCCCAAAATGAACCACAGGGTGAGCAGGGGAGCATATAGAACAATCCATTGCCGCAAAGCCGCAGAGAGTAGTTACAGGTGATTTGTTAATTGGAATTTGCTACATCTGCACCGACAACCATTTTCATAATTTACATATTTCAACAATCCCTATAAATCAACCACAGAGAGAAAAGAGGAGCACAGAGAACGATTCCCACCCCACAATTGCAGACTATCGGCTATCAACCGCCTCACGGTATCACCACTTCAGCCACACTTACCGCACTCATGCAGAAGAAGCCCGCCACGGGTATTTTTTTCGCGGGGTTGAACGGGAAAAGATTGGTTCCAATATTTGCCGGTGGGGTTGCAAACAATCCTCCATTCTGATTTTCATTGATCACCAGATTGAACCAAAAATAGGTTTCTCTTGAAATACTGTGCAGTTCCACCCGCACTTTTGCGCCGCTGGTTCTGGGTTTTTGAAAATCATTCAACGCACCGTACCGCACGGGCCATATAAATTCTCCCCCGTCCTGGCTGTTGCCTGTTGCACCCATGTCTTCCGATATATTGATATCAAAAATGCGGTTTAAAAATGTATCGTTATTGTAGGTTTTTATCCAATAATAATTGCCTGCTCCTGTTAAATCATTGGCCTTCATCTCCACATATTTTCCTTTCTTAAATGCAGAGGATGTGCCGTCTTCATATTGAAGATGCAGACTGTCGATTTTCGCGGTGGGATTCAGCCGGCTCAGGCTCATCAGCGTATCAGTTCCGTCTATCACCACCAGTGCATAATTGCGGCCTACGGTAAACGTATCACCCGTAGATGGATTGGGTTTGAAAATATAATTTCCGTTTCCGCTGTCGGCAAACACAAACAGTTTGGGATTGGATATATCTGAAGTGTCCAGAATGGCTACTGTAGCACCTGTAACTGCAGGCTCAGTGCCGGGTGTTGCAAAATACGGATTGCTCCGCGTAAGGCGGATCAACTGCTTACGGGGCAGGTTGTTTACAAAGGCATCCACCACAAGTTTGGGCTCACCCTGCTTCACATTCACCTTTATCACATCCTCGCAACTGCTGAACAAAAAAATAAGTGGAATGAGCAGTATATATTTTAAAAATTTCATTTTTAATTCCATTTAAAATTATAGGAAACAGCAGGAACAAAACTTCCAATCACACTGTATTGTATAGCGGCATTGCTGCCTTTCTGCTGATAATCTGTGGCAAAATAGATGGAGAAAGGATTGCGGCGGTTGTACACATTGTACACGCTGAAAACCCAGTTGCTCTCCCAGTGTTTGCGTTTTTTGGGGTAATATGTGGCGGAAATATCCAGGCGGTGATACACAGGATTTCGCACATTGTTGCGCGCATTGCTGCCTGCATCAGGAACGATGTAACCCTGCACAGTATATTGCCCGCTGTAAAAAGTAGTGGGCGTACCTGTACTTATTACCAGATTTGCGGCCAGTTCCCATTTTTGTGTCAGCTGATACTGACTTACAACATACAAATTGTGGGTGCGGTCAAAGCGGGTGGGATACCATTTGTAATCATTCACCCCGTTCACTTTGCGTTCGCTGCGGGATAAGGTGTAACTGATCCAGCCTGTGAGTTTGCCGGTTACTTTACGTACATAGAATTCTGCGCCATAGGCCCGGCCTTTTCCTGTGAGCAGGTCGCCTTCCAGGTATTCATTCAGGAGCAAATTGGCTCCGTCTACATAATCGACCTGATTGTAAAGGTGTTTGTAATAGGTTTCAAATGAAGTTTCAAAATCTCCATTGCTGCCGAAATTCTGAAACCAGCCCAGGGTAACCTGATCGGCTTTTTCCGGCAATATGTTATTGGAAGTGGGCTGCCAAACATCAAAGGGCACACTGGCTGCAGTGTTTGAAATCAAATGCAGGTTTTGCACCATTCGGTTGTACCCGCCTTTGATGCTTTTGTCTTTGGCCAACTGGTACTTGAATCCCAACCGTGGTTCAGGGTTTGTGTAACTGCTGATGACCTCACCATTTGCAAATTCTTTTGTATGGTTTACAAAACGACGGCTGCCCGGGCTGCTTGCTTTGTCATAGTAATAGGCCTTTCCTTTGCCCATATACAGCCAGTTGCTCACCCGCAAACCGGCACGCAGACTGAATTTACCCGATGGATTGAAATCTTCTCCCAGATACACCGCATTTTCCAATCCATATTTATTGGGCAAACTGAAATCGGTTCTTACATCTTTGTTTTTGACAACCGCACTGCCCGGTATAAATGTATACAGCGTGGATTGACCGCCGTAACTCAATACATGTTTCGGCGTGATATAATGGTTAAAATCTGCTTTTACACTGTGATTGGTGATATAACTTTTCCAGTTGAAACTGGCATCTCTGTTTTTAAATTCAATATTGTACCTGTAGCGGCTGTAGTAATAGGTAAAATTGGCAAACAGTTTTTTACTGAATACATGATTCCAGCGTGTGGTGAGTGTGCTGTTTCCCCACTTGACCCCAAAGGCGTTTGCTGCGCTGAAGGCATCGTCTCCAAAATATCCGCTGATATAAAAATTATCGCGTTTGTGCGAATAATTTACTTTGGCCGTTAAATCATAAAAATAAAATTGAGAACCCTTTAAATCGTTGTTCAAAAACGGGCGGGCCAGCACATCAATATAGCTGC
>JAEUUL010000041.1 GCA_016787485.1 Bacteroidota bacterium | reverse complement strand
TTGGGAAATGATTTATTTGGAGGCCCATACGACAAAGAAGGCGGCGCTGATTCGCGAGAAAAAACTAAAGCGATGCAAGTCAGATTATTTTGAATGGCTGGTTATGCAGGATAGTAACCTTCTAAAAAGGTGAAAACCGCTTGCAAGTCCGACAATGGCGCAGGTGCAGGAATAAGACCTGATGAGAGTTCATCTCCGTTGTTTGTCTCAGCATATTGTTGAGCTTTTTCACCCTTCTGATTGGTGGCAGGCATTTACTGTGCGAAATCCAGTTCAGTCTCTCGGAGCTTATAAAGTTATTCTTTCCCTGCAGGAAAAGCTTTCCCTCATTACCCCTTTGAAATTCCGCTGCAGCGTTTAGCTTTGCGGCATGGCTGTTACTATTCGGGAAGCCGTATCGCCGGCAGATTTAAAAGCATTTGCCCGGCTGCCGTGGCAAATTTATAAGGGCAACCGGTATTGGGTACCCCCCATGTTCAAAGACGAAGTCAAGGCATTGCAGGCTGCTACCAACCCTGCTTTCGGTTTTTGTGAAGCCAAATTCTGGCTTGCCGAAAAGAATGGAAGGACTGCAGGCCGGATAGGGGCTATCATAAATCATGAAGATATAAAGAAAACCGGTCAGAAAATGGCAAGATTCACCCGAACGGAGTTTATTGACGACCCGGAAGTGGTGGATGCTCTTTTTGCCACAGCGGAAGCCTATGCCAGGGAAAAAGGCATGGAAGGGATTCACGGACCGCTGGGTTTTACCAACCTGGATCATCAGGCTATGCTGGTGGAGGGGTTTGATCACCTTCCATCGGTTGCATCCGAGTACCACTTGCCTTACTATGGCGGACATCTGGACCGATTGGGGTATGAAAAGGAAATAGACTGGGTGGAATTCCGCCTCACGATTCAGGAGATTCCGGAAAAAGCGTTGCGTCTGAATGAAGCTATTAAGCAGCGGTATGGGTTGAAAGTGATTTCCTTCACAAGCAGGGAACAGATGAAACCCTATCCGCCGAAAATCTTCCGGCTTCTGAATGAAGCGTTTGCCGAACTATTCAGCATGGTGGCATTGAATGAGGAGATGATGAAGTTCTATACTGAAAAGTACTTTGGATTTCTGAATCCGGAATTTGTAAAGGTGATAGAAACGGCTGAAGGAGAAGTAGTGGGTTTTATTGTGGGATTACCATCCCTGTCTGAAGCAATGCAAAAAGCCAATGGCAGTCTGTTGCCTTTCGGATGGTGGCATCTGATGAAGGCAATGAAAAATCCCACAGTGGTGGATTTGATGCTTACTGGTGTCCATCCGCAGTATCAGGGGCAGGGGGTTCCGGCACTTCTTATCACGGAATTGCAGCAGGTAATGATTGCCAAAGGGGTGAAATATGCTGAAACAACCGGGATACTTGAATCCAACCAAAAGGCTATTCAGGTGTGGAAGAATTATGAGCATATTCAGCACAAACGCAAACGCTGTTACCTGAAAAAGTGGTAAAGACCTTACAGAAAACCACAGCACGGGTATGAATGGGATTTTTTGGAAAGACACATTGCCCTTGGCTTGTGTTTTCCTGTTAGGTTGCACTTCTGTTTTTCCGATTATAGCTCAGGACCGCTATTTTGTTTTAAAGGAAAGATTTAGCGTCTCACCCGTTCCACCTGCACCGGATTACCAACAGGAAAAGGAGTGGGCAGCGTTACCATGGCGGAGTGATGCTGCGGACTGGGTGCCCCCCGGACTTAAAAATAACCAGGACAGTGCCAGTGCAGATGTGTTCTTTGTGCACCCCACCTCTTATACCAGCGAACCCAATGATTCCTTTATCTGGAATGCAGCAACAGGAAATCAGATGGTAAACGTGCAAACCGACAAGGGAAGCATCCGTTATCAGGCCTCTGTGTTTAACGGCAGTGCCAGGGTTTTTGCACCACGCTACAGGCAAGCCCATTTCTATGCATTTCTCACCCCGCACCCTGAGGACAAAAGAGGAGCACTGGATACGGCTTATTCCGATGTGCGCAGGGCTTTTCTGCAGTACATGTATCATTGGAATCAAGGAAGACCATTGATGATTGCCTCACACAGTCAGGGAACAGAACATGCCCGCCGGCTGGTGCAGGAAATGATTGGAAATACAGCCTGGAAAAAGCAACTTATTGCTGCATGGCTGGTGGGAATGCCTATATCAAAAGACAGTATCACCACTATCGGCCCATGCCTGTCTGATACCCAGACAGGTTGTTATTTGAGCTGGCGTACTTTTCTGTGGGGCCATGAACCGCGTTGGAAAGGCGCCGACGCACTTACCATTTGCCACAATCCGGTTACCTGGAAACTGGATGAAGCCTATGCAGCCCGCAGCATGCATAAAGGGGCCGTGCTTACGGACAACAAAGTGCGTCCGAAAATCTGTGATGCCCAGGTTCACAACGGATATTTGTGGATTCACCGCCCCAGATTCCCGGGAAGCAGGTTGTACAGAAATCCCAACTACCATGTGGGGGACTACAACCTCTTTTATATGGATGTGCGGCAAAATGCTTCCGGAAGATTGAACAGGTTTCTGCAAACGCATTAACCGGAGTTCACAATTCCCGGGTGGGTTTTAAGGTATCAGTAATTTTACAGATTTCTGCTCGCTGTGCACAGATAACGTGGCAACATAAACTCCCTTTGCCAACCCGGCAGGAAGTGGCATTGTTTCGTGGATTTTTCCTGATTTTTTTCCGGAAACCGAATGGCTGAATACCATTTTGCCCTGCATGTCTGTGAGGGTTATGTCTGCGTTCGAGGGCTGCAGGAGATGATAGGAAATCAACAATTTGTGATTTTCAGCATCCAGGTTTACCATCAACGGCGAGCCTTTTTTCAAATATTGTGCGGTTGCGCTGGCAGAAGGTTTGATGGTGAAGGATGACAGGTAAATCTTATCGCTGCCTGCAGACCCATCGTTGTTTGTGCAATTGGATGCGTAATAAAAGGTGATATTCCCCACATTGGTAGCCGGTGCTTTCCAGTTGAAACTCCATTGGCCCAGGCCGGACGATATGGCTGGAGTTCCATTGGTGCTATGGGTAACATATTTCCTGTCTGGCAGATTAAAATCTCCGGTAATGGCGTGGGTTCTGTCGGCATCTGTAATTACCCAGTCTCCAGCTGGCTTGTTGTCTGATTTATTCAGGGCAGTAATCTGGAACCCGAACCGGCTGATACCCGGCTTATAAGCCTTTAGAGTAAGTGTATAGGTATTGCCGGGCATGTAAGTTGAATCGGCTTGCGAAAAAATCAAAGTATTCACCAGGCTGGTGCTGTCTTTGGCAACGCTTGCATTGTTGTGACAGGCATTCAGGGCATCAGCACAGGTTTTTTCTCCGGGTGCACCAGTGCTGGAAGGGTGGCCTCCAGAGCTTTTATAGGTTTTTAGTACAACAAAACTGCAAAGACCCATAAACACAACTGGTAGTAAATAGAATTTATTCATTACTGTGCTTTTATTTAAGTTCTTCCAATTTTATGCTGTGCAGGTAAACGTGGTCTCCCTTATCGGTCTCATCGTCGTTTGCAGAAACAAATGCGGCATAAAGGGTAACAGGGCCAGTGCCGGATGCAGGAGCTTTCCATTGTAATTTCCAGGTTTTTTTCCCGGGAGAATCTGCCCCGGTTCCACCAAAAGTATAAGTTGCGTATTCTCTGTCCTGCAGCATAAATGTGTTGTGAAGCATTTGTGTGCTTTCTGCGTCTGAAATTTTTATTTTTCCTGCTTTTGCATTTAATGAGTCGAGTGCTGTTAGCTGAAAACCGAAGCGTTTTGAACCGGCATCGGTGATTGAAACTGACAGGGTATAGGTTTTACCGGGAGCATATGGGCCTGTGGTGCCCGGATCGATTTTCACCTTTGCGGTTCCAGTATTAATGGCTTTGTCGTCATGGCATCCGGATTTGGCGCAGGTAGATTCTCCGGGTGCACCGGTATGGGAAGCCGGGGCTCCGGAACTGGAAGGGCCAAGGGTAAGCGACAGGCAAATGCCTCCGGCAAGGAACAACAATGCCATATGGTTTGATTTGTGCATAAGAAGCTGACTCACAAAGTTAACCGAAATAAAGGTTCGGGGTTTACTTCTGCGGATCAATCTTTCCTGCACGCCTTTTTCCCAGCCAGAAATAACCCAGAACAGCCGATAATGTGCTTGCGATAAGGATACTCACTTTGGCTGTTTCAATGAGGGTTTGATTGTCGAATGCGAGGTTGGCAACAAAAATGGCCATGGTAAAACCGATTCCCCCCAGCATGCCGGCCCCCAGGATTTGTGAGACAGTAACACCTGAAGGCAGGCTGGTCATTCTCATGCGAAGCGAAATCCACGATGCGAGAAAAATACCCAGCGGCTTGCCGACAACCAGTCCGGTCAAAATACCCAGGGAAAGGGGTGATAAAAAGTAATCTTCTGGACTTCTGGAGATGGCAATAGCTGTATTTGCGAGGGCAAACAGGGGCAGAATGATATTTCCTACCGGTTTGTGCAGCTTGTGCATGAGTCTGCCGGAAGGGGAAAGGTCCTCGTCTTTTTTATTGAAAGGGATGGTAAAGGCAAGCAGAACTCCGGCAAGCGTGGCGTGAATTCCGCTGTGCATCATGCAATACCAGAGCAAAATACCCAGCAACAAATACACCCAAAGCTGGTTTACTTTCAGATATCTGAGGAACAATAGAAAACCGAAAATGCCGAGAGTAGCCAACAACCATGCGGTATGTATACCCTGTCCGTAAAAAATTGCGATGACTGCTATGGCACCCAAATCATCAATAATGGCAAGGGCAGTAAGAAAAACTTTGAGTGCTGCCGGTACTTTGTTGCCCAATCCGCGCATGATGGCAATGGCAAATGCAATGTCTGTAGCGGTGGGAATGCCTGCACCATTCCACAGCTGAGTTTGATTCAGGTTCACGAGGAAATAGAGCAGGGCAGGCACAGCCATACCACCCACAGCCGCAACTACCGGCAACAAGGCTGTGCGGAAGTCGCTGAGTTCGCCCACCAGCAGTTCGCGTTCAATTTCGAGACCGACCAGCAAAAAGAAAACAGTCATCAACCCATCATTGATCCAACCGGTAAGGCTATGGCTGTGTAAACCTGGCAGGTGAGGGTCCAGCGGGGCAGACCATAAATTCAACCAGGAAGGCGCCAGAGAAGAATTTGAAAGCAACAATGAGACCAGGGCGCAAATGACCAGCAGTGTTCCTCCGGAGGAAATGCCTGCGTAAAAACCAGTGAACAAATTGGTCAGCCGGGGGAATCGGGCATTTTTGAGCCGATCTCGAACCATAGGGCGAAAATAGCAGTTATTTTGCAGGCTATGTCACACACCGGTTTTATGTATCGTTGCCTGGAGCTGGCTAAACGGGGAGCAGGATATGTAGCTCCCAATCCTATGGTGGGGTGTGTGATTGTTCACGATGGCCGTATTATTGGTGAAGGGTGGCATAAAAACTACGGCGGGCCACATGCAGAGCCGGAAGCCATAACCAGTGTAAAGAACAAGGCATTGCTTGCGGAATCTACGTTGTATGTAAGTCTGGAACCCTGTGCCCACCATGGTAAAACACCACCCTGTGCGGATTTGATCGTAAGAACAGGGATACCAAAGGTGGTCATTGGTTGTTCAGATCCTTTTAAGGAGGTGAATGGCCGCGGGATTTCCATTTTAAAGACAGCCGGAATTGCAGTGACTTCCGGGGTACTTGAAAATGAATGCGCGCAATTGAACAGGCGTTTCTTTACTTTTCACCGGCAAAACAGACCGTACATTCTATTGAAATGGGCATGCAGTGCAGATGGATTTTTGGCACCACCAGGCAAACAAAGAACCCAAATCAGTTCTGAGCCTGCGCGCATTTTACTTCATAAATGGCGCAGTGAAGAGGCCGCTGTACTCGTGGGAAGTGAGACATTGAAAACGGATAGACCTTTGCTGGATACCCGGTTTTGGAATGGCAGGAATCCAGCGCGGATTTTCGCCTGCGGACATTTGAAAAATTTACCGGAAGTTGATGACGCCCCATCCCTTATTTTTAATTTTGAAAAAGACGGAATTTACGGTGCGCATACCCTGATAAAGACCAATGAAAATGAACCCGTATGGTCGGCATTGCAGGCTTTGCACAAGAGAAATATACAGTCTGTACTTGTAGAAGGGGGGCGCAATACCCTGCAACAGTTTCTGGATGCAGGCATCTGGGATGAATTGCGGATTATCCGCAGCAATACAGTGTTCATGAAGGAGGGAATCGCGGCACCTGCTCTTTCGGTAATGCCCGATGAAACTGAAACTGTGGGTACAGATACAATTCAGGTTTTTTACAGTAAAACGGCACAATAACGTATGGAATGGTTAATCGGAAGTATTTTTTCAAGCGCTGTTCTGTTTTTATTGTTTAAATCGTTTGGCCGATGGAATATTCAGATATTTCCTGCCATCGTTGTCAATTATATTACCTGTTTTATTTGCGGTAATCTGCTGTTACAGAGCCGGAATATATTTGCCTTGAATTTATACGAAAATGCCTGGTTCTGGCAAATAGGATCACTGGGAATTTTGTTTATTTTTACCTTTTACCTGATGGGCTTATCCACCCGGAATGCCGGGGCCGGTGCTACATCTGTAGCCTCAAAAATGAGTGTTATGATTCCTGCTGCGGTAAGCATTCTGTTTCTCCGTGAGCAACCGGGAATATCCCTCATTGCCGGCATGATTCTGTCACTTTTAAGTGTGTATCTGATGAGTCCGGAAACAGCCGAAGAGCATAAGAATCACAGGGGATTGTTTTTGCTGATTCTTGTATTTCTGGGTTCCGGGGGGGTGGATACAGGGCTGAATTTGTTGAAATACCATTTGGGCAGTACCGTGGATGATTACACCATTAGTACCATCGTATTTGGCATCGCAGCGGTTATAGGAATTTGTGTTTCAGTATTGAGATATCACACATTGCATTTTGGGCTCAAAGAGCTGGGTGGTGGAATGGTCCTTGGCCTGGTGAATTTCTTTTCACTGGTTGCCATGTTCAGATCATTGGGTATTTATCATGGCAATACTTCATGGTTTTTTGCAATAAATAATATTGGAGTGGTAACAGCGAGTACAATTATTTCCATCCTTGTATTTCGTGAAAAGATTGATAAAAAGGGATGGCTGGGTCTGGCTGTTTCGGGCATAGCCTTGCTGTTGATGAATTTTCATGCTTTTTTCTGATACATATCTGGAACCGGCAGAACATGGTGAAGCTGCACTGCGTGAAAGAGGCAGCCGATTTTTTGGACATGTATGGCCCGTTTTTTCGGAAGATGAAGTGCGCGAAAAAATGCAGGCAATGAGACTGGCCTATCCGGATGCCACTCACCATTGCTATGCCTACGTTTTGTATCCGGATAAAGCGGCACAGAAAGCTTCTGACGACGGGGAGCCGGCAAACTCAGCAGGAAAGCCCATTTTGCGGGCCATTCTCAGCAGGGATTTAACCAATGTGCTGGTAGTGGTGGTGCGGTATTTTGGTGGGACCCAATTAGGCATCCCCGGATTGATTCAGTCCTATGGTGAGTGTGCAAAGATGGTATTGGAGCAGGTTTCTGTTTCCGAAAAATTAATAGAGGAAATGTATATTCTCAGCACGGATTTCAGCCACGAACAGGAAATACACAGGCTCATCCAACGCTACTCTGCCAGGGTACTGAAGAATGAATACACAGACCGGGTGAGTTATACCCTTGCGGTGCGCAGAAGATGGGTGATTGAATTTGAAAAAGCGGTGGCAGAAAATTATCTCATTACAGATTCCTCAGCTATGGATTGAGGTTGAACCGGAGATACTTAATGATCCGCCCCTCACTGAGCCAGATTTTTTCGTAAAACGTTTGAATTTCTTTCAATTCGGGTGCACAGGGCATGGCGTAAACATCCGGAATATTTTCAAGCAGTTTCAGGCTTTCTTCTCTTATGGTTTCCAGTGTGCTTTCATAAAACAAATCACTGTCGGTTTTAAGGTTGATTTGCGCATCTTTTTTCGCGACATTCCGGTAGTGGCTCAAAAAACGGGAAGAGGTGAGTCTTTTGCGGGATTTGGCGGGTTGTGGGTCAGGAAAAGTAATCCATATCCCGTCAATTTCGTCTGCTGCAAAATGTTTTTCAATAAAATCAATCTGAATGCGCAGAAACCTCACGTTTTCCAGCTTTTCTTCCAGTGCGGTTTTTGCACCACGCCACAACCTGTTTCCTTTGATATCGATCCCGATGTAATTCTTGTCGGGATTTCTTTTTGCAAGACCAATGGTGTAATCTCCCTTTCCACAAGCCAGTTCCAATATAATGGGATGATTGTTGCCAAAAATGGTTGCCCATTTTCCTTTGGTGTCGTTATTAAAGTCCAGCGTATTCGAAAACGCATCAAATTCGCTGAATTTCTCTTGTTTGCCCTTGCTCATTTCCTTTGGCAAAGGAACACACAGGCCCGCTAAAATGAAAGAATTGTACACATACAGACCATGAAATCCAGCCGGAGTGCGAAATTTGCCGGGTGTTTCTGACTCCGGAAATTTTGTTGCGGGCTTATATGAGTGGGGCATTTCCGATGGCACACCCTGAGGAAAATAATGACATTTTCTGGCATATGCCGGAGACCCGGGGACTGATTCCGCTGGACCACCGGTTTCATGTTCCGAAGAATCTTGCAAAACTCTACCGGAGCAACCGGTTTGATTTTACGATCAACAGGGATTTTGAACAAGTGATAACCGCGTGTTCCCAGTCCAGGGTAGACGGAACCTGGATTTCAGATGACATCCTAGAGTTGTATACGCAGTTGCATGAAATGGGCTATGCCCACAGTTTCGAAACCCGCCTGGATGGTGAACTCGTCGGAGGATTATATGGAGTTGCTATGGGTAAGGCATTTTTTGGTGAGAGTATGTTTCATCATGTGCGTGACGCCAGCAAACTGGCACTTGTGTTTCTTGTAGAGTTTCTGCGAGGGAGAAAATTTCAGTTACTGGATACCCAGTATCTGAATCCGCATTTGCTGCAATTTGGTGCATATGAGATAAGTGCCTTCCAGTATAAACAACTGCTTGCGGAAGCATTGAAGGAAACTGAAAGTGAATAAAATCATTGAAATTAACCGGAGCCTGCTATATTCGCAGTATGCAGGTACAATGCATTGTAGGTAATGCAACTTATTCCGCCGATTTGTCCGGTGGTTATGATTTAAGTGTGGGAATTGGCCCTGGCGGAGACAATCCCAATGCGTTTTTCATTGACAGAGCTGAGTTTGAGCCCTTCAGAGCCGGTGGATTTATTGGCAATGTAAGTCTTGGCGGTTCGGCCAATTGCGAGGTAATCCGTTTTTGTGCACATGGAAACGGAACACATACAGAATGTGTGGGGCATCTTTCCAGAGATCGTTTCAGCCTGAACCGGCTGATTACGCGGTTTGTATACACGGCACAACTCGTCACAGTGACTCTGAACGCGCTGGATCGCGGCGAAGCCATTACCCGGCAAATGCTGGAGGGGAAATATCTGCTGCCCGTGGATGCCTTGATTGTTCGCACCATACCCAATGATGATGCAAAAAAAGGTTGGGAATGGTCGGGGCATAACCCGCCGTTTTTTGCTCCGGAGACCCTGGCATGGCTCAGAGACTGCGGCTACAGGCATTTGCTCACCGATTTGCCCTCTGTAGATCCTGAAGAAGATGAGGGTTTGCTTTCCGCACATCATGCCTGGTGGAATTACCCTGAAGCACCCCGTGAGGATTCAACAATTACCGAAATGATTTATGTGGACAATGGGATAAAGGACGGATTGTACCTGCTCAATCTGCAGTTTCCTCCCTTTGAAAGCGATGCATCGCCTTCAAGGCCTGTGATTTATCCTCTGGTATAAACCACCTTCTTACCTGTGATTTCCGAAAAGTGGCTGTACGTCTTTAATATTCTTTTATCGCGCTTCATCAACGCACTGCGGGGCAGGCCGGGAAATCCCCATACGATACTCTGCGTGAAATGGGATGAAATAGGGGACATGGCCACCTGCACACATGTGTTTTCACTTTTACGCAAAAGATATCCGGAGGCTGAAATAACAGTACTGACCAAACCATGGAGTGCTGGACTTATTTTGTTTGACCCTAATGTAGACGAAATACTCACAGACATCAATGCCTGGAAAGGCAGATATGACCTGGTGCTGGAGTTGCGGGGTACATGGAAAACCCTGTATAAGAGTATTCGGTACATGCCCATGCACAGAATGGACCGTGGATGGGTGCGTTTGAGACAAAGAGGGGCGCAACCCCACGAAACGCTGACCAATTACCGGATTGCAGAGCCCGTTCTGAATGGGCTGCCAAATGAGTCCCCCGGGCTTTTCTGCCATGATGAAAACCGCAAACTGGTAAATGATTTTTTGGGCAAATCAGGAATACAGACTTATTGTGTGATTCACGCCGGTGCCCGCAGAAAACTGAGGCAATGGCCGGTGCATGAATTTGCTGCACTGGCGGATTGGTTATATGAAGAGAAGGGACTAACCGCGGTTTTTGCCGGTACTCCCGAAGAGGAACCACAGATCAGGGAAATTACAGGCATGATGAAGCGGCCCTATGCTTTGTTCACAAACAATTTCAGTTTATGCGACCTTATGGCATTGATGGAAAGGGCAACTCTTTTTGTGGGTAATGAAAGCGGTCCGCTGCAAATGGCGGATGCACTGAAGCTGCCGCTGGTTGCTTTGTTCGGACCCGGGGTTCCCCATGTGTTTTATCCCCAAAATCCGAAGGCCAGAGTTCTGCACGTACTGCTGGAATGCAATCCCTGCGACCAGGTCCATTGTGTTCATCCGGATTCTCCCTGTATTTCACGCATCTCTCAGGAGCAGGCCAGACAGGCGATACTTTCCGTATTGTGAAAAAACTGTTATCAGTTTGGAGGGTGCAGTTTTGGGGGATACTCAGCCTTTGGCTGTAGATTTGAACACCTGCATGCACCGTGCTTTTGAAGTTACCATATTGGGGACCAGTTCCGCATCACCGACCAAAACGCGGCACCCCAGCGGACAATTTGTACGCATGGAAGGGGAGTATATCCTGCTGGATTGCGGCGAAGCCACCCAGTTTCAGCTGGTAAGGTTTGGCCTGCGCATGCACCGCATAAGGCACATTTTTATCACCCATTTGCACGGGGATCACTTTTTCGGCCTTCCGGGCCTTATGACCTCTATGGCGCTGTTTGGCCGCACCGAGCCCCTGCATATCTATGGCCCGGCAGGGCTGAAGGAATGGTTGGAACAGACCTTTGCCATCAGTGATTCCCGCATCAGTTATCCGGTAGAGTATGTGGTAACACGCACAGATTGTACACAGGTATTGCTGCAAACAAACTGGTGTGAGGTGAAGAGCATTCCGCTGAAACACCGGATTCCGTGTACGGGTTTCATATTAAAGGAACGCGGACCCGAAAGGAAGATAAGTGTAAGTGCCTGTGAAGCCTTTGATGTGCCTGTGAGCTGGTATGATGAATTAAAGACCGGTGCGGATTATACCACTCCGGATGGGGTAACAATCAAGAATGATAAACTCACACTTCCGGCAAAGCCAAACCGCAGCTATGCCTACATTTCGGATACTGTGTACGACCCTGATCTGATTCCGCAGATTCAAGGCGTGAACCTGCTTTATCATGAAAGTACATTTCTGCATGAGTTGCTGGACCGTGCCGGTGAAACACTGCACACAACAGCAAGGCAAGCCGGCAGCATAGCCAGAGAAGCCAGGGTGGAAAAACTGATTATAGGGCATTTCAGTGCACGCTATTCCGGAACAGATGAATTGCTGGCTGAGGCAAAAGCGGAATTTGACTCAACCGAAACAGCAGAAGAAGGAAAGTTGTACCTGGTGTAGCGCAAGCAGTTTCTGCAATACTGCACACCTGCGACTCAGGTGAATAATTCCGTCCATTTCCCGTTACATATATAAATACCTTCGCAGGATACGCATGGCAGCTCCGCGCAAGAAAGACAAAACCCCGCTTCCTGATTTTGAAAAAGGGGGTGAAAACCCTGCAATAACAGGCCGGGACATGCAGGAGATTGTGCTGCTGCGCAATGAGAATGCAAGAAAAGTAGTGGGATTATTGCTCCTGGTATTTACCGCAATCCTCTTTATCAGTTTTGTTTCCTTCTTTTTCAGCTGGAAAAGCGATCAGGATTTTCTGGCGGGCGGTGACTGGGAATTGTTCCGGCAAAATCACGGTGAAGTGGAAAATGCCATGGGACTCATGGGAGCCAGACTCGGGTACTGGTTTGTGCATAACGGATTCGGCCTGGCTGCTTTTGCTTTGCTGCCCTGGCTGGGGCTGAGTGGATTGTATCTTTTGTTTCAGTACAAGCCCTTCAGCCTGCTGCGGATTGCATTGCACACTGTGCTGTTCACAGTATGGTTTTCACTGTTACTCGGGTTCCTTTTTCAAAAATGGTTTCCATTGCTGGGAGGTACGTTTGGATTCTTCGGGGTGCAAAAACTGCAACACGCCATTGGTGGAATCGGCGCCTTTCTGCTCATAGCAGCCTATGCGGTGGTATACAGCATTTTGTTCCTGAACCTCAATCCATTTGCCCGCATAAAACTGCCAGTTATAGGTGCTTATAAAGAAAATGAACCGGAACCCGCAGTTGTCACTGCTGCTGTTCCTTCGTCAGAGCCAGAAGCGGAAATTATTATAGATGATGAACCGGAACCGGAGATTGATATCAGCCAGTTGCCACCAATTACGATAAAAACACTGGAACCGGAACCTGTGCAGGAAATCGAACTGGTTTCTGAACCGGAATCAAGGCCTGCGGTTATTGATTTGGGTGGGGATGATGGATTTGTGATTGAAGACAACACTCAGATTGAAGAAGAGCTGGTTGCTGAGAACAAAGGGGAAAAAACAGAGCATTATGGGCTGGACACTGTATTTGATCCAAAGGCTGAGTTAAGTCAATACCGGTTTCCTTCACTGGATTTGCTGAACGATTACGGCAATCAGAAGCAGGAGATAGACATGGGCGAGATTGAGAACAGCAAGAACATGATTATCGAAACGCTGAAAAATTACAACATCGGCATTGCGAGAATCAAAGCTTCTGTAGGTCCCACAGTTACCCTGTATGAAATTGTACCTGCCCCCGGAGTCAAAATCAGCCGGATAAAGAACCTGGAAGATGACATCGCCTTGAGTCTTGCCGCACTGGGCATACGCATCATTGCACCTATTCCCGGCAAGGGAACCATAGGCATAGAAGTGCCCAACAAGAATGCAGAGATGGTACCAATGCGGGCGGTGCTGGCCAGCAAGAAATTTCAGGAATGCGATTATCAGTTGCCCATTGCGTTGGGCAAAACAATCAGCAATGAAATCTATGTTACCGATCTGGCGAAAATGCCCCACCTGCTTATGGCCGGTGCCACAGGTCAGGGTAAATCTGTAGGTCTGAATGCCATACTGGTAAGTTTGCTGTATAAGAAGCATCCTGCGTATATCAAATTTGTACTGGTAGACCCAAAGAAGGTAGAACTTACCCTTTACAACAAGATTGAAAGGCATTTTCTGGCCAAACTCCCCGGAGATGGTGAAGCCATTATCACAGACAATACAAAGGTGATAAATACCCTGAATAGCTTGTGTGTGGAAATGGACAGCCGGTACAAATTGCTCCAGGAGGCTATGGTGCGCAACATTGTGGAATACAATGCCAAGTTTCTGGAACGAAAACTAAATCCGGAAAAGGGACACCGGTTTATGCCATACATTGTGGTGGTGATAGATGAGGTTGCCGATTTGATGATGACGGCCGGCAAGGAAATTGAAACACCCATCGCAAGACTTGCACAATTGGCCCGGGCCATTGGGATTCACCTGATACTGGCAACCCAGCGTCCAAGCGTAAATGTGATTACTGGCATGATCAAGGCCAATTTCCCTGCCCGCATTGCCTTCCGTGTTACCAGTAAAATAGACAGCCGCACGATCCTCGACGGAAACGGGGCAGACCAACTGATAGGGAAGGGTGATATGCTGTTCAGCGGAGGGAACGAACTCATCCGACTGCAATGCCCGTTTGTAGATACTCCGGAAGTGGACCGCATTGTAGACTTTATCGGTGAACAGAGGGCATATCCCACTGCGTACATTCTGCCGGAAGTGAAGGATGAGAATGCAGGAGGTGAACGCGGGGAAATGGATCCCAATGAAAGGGATGAATTGTTTGAAGAAGCCGCCAGGGTTGTCGTACAGAATCAGGTGGGAAGCACCAGTCTCATTCAGCGAAGGCTCAAGCTGGGGTATAACAGGGCAGGCCGCCTGATGGACCAACTGGAGGACGCCGGTGTAGTGGGGCCAAACATGGGAAGCAAAGCCCGGCAAGTGTTGATACCGGATGAAGCCAGTCTGGAACGGTTTTTGGATAACCTGTTATAAATTTGTACCGGATGAAAACCAAAACCTACTTGTTCGCCTTGTTGTTTATTGCCCTGCCTGCATCTGTTTTTGCCCAGAGTGACCCCAAGGCAACCGCACTGCTAACGAAGGTGAGCAAAGTCTACCAGTCATACAGCACAATCAACAGTACTTTTATACTTACCACCACATCCGCAGAAAAGAAAAGCAACAAAAGCAGCGGAACGGTATGGCTGAAGGGTTCAAAATACAAACTGAACTACGCCGGACAGGAGATTTTTTGTAACGGCAAATTCATCTGGACATACAATGTTCTGGATAAGGAAGTTACCAAAGAGGTCTACAAAGTGAAGGACAATACCATTACACCCAATGAGATCTTTACCATTTACAACCGCGACTTTAAGAATGCTTATGAGGGGCCCACTGTGGTTGGCGGAAAGACCTACATCGTAATCAAAATGGTGCCTAAAAAGACCGTAAACTACTCTTACATCAAACTGGAGATTGACCAGAGCACCAACAAGATTCAGAGACTCATTCAACATTTTAAGAACGGCTCTGAGGTTGTTATTGCCATTGATAAGTTTACTCCCAATACTCCCATTGCAGATACATTCTTCGAGTGGAGTGCTGCTGCTCATCCCGGGGTAACCATGGTGGATCTTACAAAAAAATAGGCTTTTCGTAGTTTCATACCCAATTTGGATATCTTCGTATATCTAAAACTGTAAGGTATGAAATTAAAACCCTTTCTCATCGGTGGTCTTGCCGCAGCGGTAGCCGGATTCTTCCTTGGATTTTTGTGGTATGCAGTCCTCTTTGATGGCTATTACAAAACCGATGTATCAGAACTGATCAGCAAAGGCGAGGGAGAAATGAATTATTTCTTTCTCGTAGGTGGTTTTGTTGTTTCCGGCCTTGCCATGGCCTACCTGTACAGCCGCACAGATTTGCCCTATACCATGGGCACAGGATTTCTTTTTGGTGCAGTTGCCGGTATGCTCCCCGGTTTGGGTGCAGCGCTAACAGCCTACGCAACGAGCAAAGTTATTTCTTTGCAGGGCATAGGCATGGAAACCCTCTGGGGAATAGTTTGTTTTGGCACAATGGGAGCCATTATAGCCAAGGCTTACGACAGATACGACGAATAATCAGATTGAGAGAATCAAAAGCCTGCATCAGGCTCTGGCAAAAATGAAACGGGTGCTTACAGCACTTCTTTCATGCGCTGGCCAATCTCGGCGGGGCTGGCTACTACATGTATGCCACACTCAGCCATAATTGCCATTTTTGCGGCTGCAGTATCATCCTTGCCACCTACAATGGCACCTGCATGTCCCATACGACGACCCGGAGGTGCGGTTTGACCTGCTATGAATCCAACCACGGGTTTGGTGCCATGGGCTTTAATCCAATGGGCTGCTTCAGCCTCCATCCCCCCGCCAATTTCGCCAATCATAACGATACCTGCAGTTTCAGGGTCTGCCATGAACAGCTCTACTGCTTCCTTGGTGGTGGTGCCAATGATGGGGTCACCGCCTATGCCAATGGCTGTGGTTTGGCCCAGACCCAGCTTGGTCAGCTGATCTACTGCTTCGTAGGTAAGGGTGCCACTCTTGCTCACAACACCTATATGGCCTTTTTTGAAGATAAAACCCGGCATAATGCCTATTTTGGCTTCCTCCGGAGTGATAATTCCGGGGCAGTTGGGTCCTATCAGTCTGGCCTTTTTGTCGGCCAGATAATGTTTTACCTTCACCATATCCCGGGTAGGTATGCCTTCGGTAATGGCAACAATGACTTTAATTCCGGCATCGGCAGCTTCCATGATGGCATCAGCCGCAAATGCAGGAGGAACAAAAATGATACTTACATCGGCTCCGGCTTCCTTTACAGAGGCGGCAACCGTATTGAACACCGGACGGTCCAGATGGGTGCTTCCACCTTTGCCGGGGGTAACACCACCCACAACCCGGGTGCCGTATTCAATCATTTGTGAGGCGTGAAAGGTTCCTTCATTTCCGGTAAAACCTTGCACCACTATGCGGGAATCTTTGTTGACAAGAATGCTCATGGATTACAAAAAGTGCCGCGAAAATACGAATTCAATCCAGCATTTCCGGGGGTATGCAGTAAATTCAGCAGAGACTTATGCCATCATTTCTTTTCGATAGCAGAAATCAGCCCTGCATCATCGGGTTTTGTGCTGCTGGGGAAATAGGCAATCAGCCTTCCCTGTTCATCAATCAGAAATTTGTTGAAATTCCACTTGACCGTGGCGTCCATTACCTTGTTCAGGTCTTTTTGCGTGAGCCATGCATAGAGTGGGTGCTGATTGGACCCTTTCACATCCAGTTTTGCAGAAAGCGGAAAACTGATATTGTATTTGGTGCTGCAAAAATTGCGGATCTCAGCGGTGTCTCCCGGCTCCTGACCTCCAAACTGATTGCAGGGGCAACCAATAATCACCAGGCTCTCCTTGTATTTCTGGTAAAGTTTTTCCAACCCTTCATACTGGGGTGTATAGCCGCATTCGCTGGCAGTGTTTACAATCAGGATTTTTTTGCCTTTGTAATCCCCCCAGTTAATCTGGCCTTTGCCGTCCAGGGTAGCCAGTTGTATGGAGTAAATGCTGGAATCGGCGAATGCCAGTGCGGTGGGTTCTGCCAGTTTGGCTTTGCCAAATACACAGGATTTAATGGCCAGAATGAAGGCACCGGAGAACAGGACGTAAAGAATTTTTTTCATCTGAGTAGGTAACAAATTTCGGGGGTTTATGGTTTTTACACTTCTGTTACGTGCGAAAATGTTAATTTCGTGCTGTCACAATCTCTATGCGCTACGCACTTTTTGCCACCGTTTTGGCTGCATCTGCCCTGATTTTGTCTTCCTGTGAGGAAGAAGCTCCGGGGGTTATTTTTACCGAACCCGAAAAACCTCTGCTGGATACCAGCTATATGACCAGCTCCATTCCGGCTGTAGAACCCAAAAGAATTATGTTGTTTGACATTACCGGCGTGCGCTGTAACAATTGTCCGAAAGCGGCGAAAGCTGCTGAAAATATTGTCGCAGCCAATCCGGGACGGGTGCAGGTAATTGCCTTATACCCCAACACCACCGGTGGGCCGCTGATTACCCCCTGGGCCGGCACCGATACCATGGCGAGTGCTGATGCAGAAGCGTTGGTTACTGCCAATGGCTCTATTTCTTCTCTGCCCACGGGTATGGTCGATCAGGCTGTCTTTGGCAGTTCCCGTTTCATGCCTTTTACAAACTGGGCCGGGGCTGTTACCGGCCGACTTTCGCTTACCACCCCTGTACAGATCGATCTGAAAAGCAACTGGTTATCAGCTCAGAACCGGGGGCGCCTGGAAGTGAAGGCTACATATGCCACTGCACAGACCAATAAACATCTGATATTTATTGGTATTACAGAATCAGACCGCATAGGCATACAATCAGATCAGGACACGGCCGGGGGAATCAGGTATGGATATCCGCACAGCCATATTCTGCGCAAACTGCTCACTTCCACCACCGGCGATACCCTCAGCAATACCCTTGTCGCCGGCCGTGTATTTGAAAAACACTACTACGTGACACCCCGTTACAATTGGTGGCCCGACAATCTGCACGCCCAGGTGTGGATTGTGGATGCGGTGACCAAAGAGGTGCTGCACGCCGAAGAAGTGAAACTGAAGCCATGAACCCGGGCTGGGACGAGGCCATTCGCTTTTATAAACAATACCTCACCCTCGAACGGTCACTTTCTCCACACAGCATAGAGGCCTATCGGCACGATGTAAAAAAGTTGCAGGAATGGGCAGATCTCTTTCACGCGCAGCTGAAGCCGGCAGAAATACAAAGACAACAATTGGAGCAGTTTTCAGCCTGGTTGGCTGAAATTGGTTTCGGAGCAGTGTCTCAGGCACGCATTTTAAGCGGAATCCGCAGTTTTTTCCATTTTATGGTTCTGGAGGACTGGATTCCTGTAAGTCCTGCTGATTTCATTGAGCCGCCCAAAACCGGACGCAAATTGCCAGTGGTTCTCAGCCTGAATGAAATTGATGCCATGATTGCTGCCACTGACCGCAGCAAACCAGGCGGAGAAAGAGATGTGGCCATTCTGGAAACCATGTACAGTTGCGGGTTGCGGGTGAGTGAAATCATTGGTCTGCAACTCACAAAACTGCACATGGATGAAGGCTATGTGCAGGTGGTGGGAAAGGGGAACAAAGAAAGGTTGGTACCCATAGGAAAACGCGCATTGAAACATATTCAGATTTATCTGGATACAGTGCGCAGGATTCAACAGGTAGAGCCGGGTTCAAGGGATATTGTGTTTCTGAACCAGCGCGGCAAGGGATTGACAAGGCAGGCCGTGTTTCAAATGGTGAAACGGCAGGCAGCTTTGGCGGGTATCAACAAAACCATTTCACCACACACATTCAGGCACAGTTTTGCAACACACCTGGTAGAGGCCGGGGCCGACCTGCGTGCCGTGCAGGAAATGCTGGGACACGAGAGCATTACCACAACGGAAATCTACACCCATCTGGATCGTGGTTATCTGGCAGATACACTGGAAAAATTTCATCCCCGCAGCAAGTAACAAATAGCTTTACCTTGCGTTTTATTACAGCCATGCACAAACTGATTGTAACCCTGGTCATTGGTATTTGTACTCTTTCGCTGTTCAGCCATGGGCTGAAAGGCCCGAAGAGGGAATACAGCCCGCAGAGATACAGCGATGATGATGACCCGAAGTACCTGATGCCCGGACTCGGATTTGCAACCTTCAGACCCAATTACCGCAAAGAATTCGGCAACTACAACGGACTGCAGGTAGAATACCTCTTTGTAGCCAATAACCGGAACGAAATCAGGAACTCAAAATATTTTGATTATTTGCGGGAAGAAGATGAAGTGAGTCCGGGTTCTTACCGCTTTTACGGCAAACTGGCATTGCTGGGCAGCGACAAAGCAGGACAAAATAAATTGTTCACCATGGGTGCCGGTGTTGATTTTAGTTTTGAAAATCAATTGCAAAGGAATTGGGCCATTCCCTTGTTTGGAATTGAAGCCGGATTTATTCGTCACAAGCAACTCGGCAATGATTTTGTCATTACGCCGCTGGCGGGAATGCGGATATTTAATTCCCGGAATTTTTATGTAACCGCATTGGCAGGAATGCCATTTGCCCTGGGAAATTATGAAAATTACAGGGGTTTTCAATTTTCATTATCTGCTAATTTTTCTACCTGGTAATGATGCGTAAAAAAATCATTATATCCGCTTTAGCATGTATAACATGCATGCATGTTTTTGCGCAGTCAGCATGGAAAGCAGGTATTTATGTGTCGGATTTATTAACAGAAAAGGCTATTCTGGGGTTGAATGAAGATGAAAAAAAAGCTGCCCGGTTAACACGGCATTTGCAGGTCATTCAAATCCGTTGGATGCATACCGGAGACTACATCCTTTCTACCACGCGTTATGGAGAAAGCACAGTGCGTCCGGATACGGTTTTCAGCGGCTCCGGAAGTGATTCTGCTATACTCCGCTGGGGGTACACAACCACACAATATAAACCGGATGGGAGTTATACCCGCATATGGGTTAATTACGCCAGCTTTAAAATTTGGATAAATACTTCCGGAGATGGGTTGCTTTTGAAATGTATTGGAGGAGATTCCTCCTCACTCTGGCCGAAAAATACCATTCTGAATTATCATTCTGTAAATGTGAAGTCTGCCTACGATTTTGAAGGAAGTTCCAGTTACCGATACGGAAAAGGAAGAAATCACGGCTATCTGGACAGTATCTGGTCGCAACAGATAAGCGGTGTCTATAGCCCGATAACCGGAAGAAGCAGACAAAAAATCCGTATTTCCCCTGAAGGCAAAATGTATGGTTTGGCGAGAATGAACCGCAAGACCTGTGACGAAAAAATTCATTTTGAAACACAGAATCTGGGAACATCCGGAAAGTTGTTATTAAGCTCAGATTGCATCGGGTATAAAAAAATTCATATCCATGGCGCCCATTTCATCAACGGGCATACAGATTCACTGTTTTTTGATTCGGAATCCAGCCACAGGTTTCCCGTTCTGGTGCGCCGGGGCGACTTTGAATTTAAAAGTTATGTGCATATCGATGAGGATTTGTGGCAGTATTCCATGCCGGGTGTTTTTTATCAAATCAACAATTGGGGATTAACGGATTCATTGGGCAGTTTCACACAAATGGGATTTGCCTGGAATATTTACAACCGGATAGCACAAACCCAGGAGCCAGGGCCGAGTCACTACCGGTGGTATGTGCAGGCAGGACAGAGCAATTTCAGCAAGTCTTCTCATCCGTATTTGTTCCTCAGTACTGGTATGGATTTTTCAGTGGAACGAAACCCCATGCGCAATGTGTTTATTCCTACTTTTGGCCTGCAGACTTCGTTGGTTAAGGGACACAATGAAAGCGGACTGTATATGTTCCGGCCTTATGTGGGATTGCATGTGGTCAATTCACGGTTTGTGCAATTGCATATTTCCGCAGGATACAATTACGGATTGAAAAACACCGAAAAAACAAGCGGATCTTCCGCATCAGCACAGTTGCACTTTACCCTTTGGTAATCATGTGTTTCAGTTGAGTCGTTGTTTTCTGGCCCTTAAGGAAATAACGGAAAACCAAACTGCCTTTAAGCACGCCCGTCAGTTCTGACATAGGTTTGTTGGACGCCGGACGGGAAAAATTCCGTTTCATTTTATCGAAATGACGGTGGGCTTTCCAGATTTGTGGTATGTGATTGAATTTGCCCTGAAGCATAAAAAAAACAGCTGCAAGACCATCCAACAATTTGCGTCGGAAAATCACACGGTTCAGTTCTTTTTCATGCAGGTTTTTGTACAACATAAGCAATCCGTTTCTGAAATTCAGATAGGTTTTTCGCGGACTTTGATTGCTTAGTGTAGCACCACCCATATGGTATACGGTACTATCCGGACAAGCCCATATTTCCCAGCCTTTGTTTTTTAAACGCCAGCACAGATCTATTTCTTCCATATGCGCAAAGAAGGTCTCATCAAGACCTCCGGCTTGTTCCCAGGCAGTGCGGCGCATAAAAAGCGCAGCTCCGCTGGCCCAGAATATTTCTTCAGGTTCGCTGTATTGCCCTTCCACATTTTCCAGATTGCCAAAGATGCGTCCCCGGCAAAACGGATACCCATAATGATCTAAAAATCCACCGGCTGCACCCGCATATTCATATTTTTCGCGGTTGTAGAAATCGAGCAGGGCTGGCTGAACAGCAGCACATTCCGGATGATTTTCTGCCTGGTCTATCAATGGTGGCAACCACCCCGGAGCAGGTTCTGCATCGCTGTTCAGCAAAACAAAGTAGTCGGCGGTCCTTCCTTTCAGGCAGGCATTGTATCCACCGGCATATCCCCGGTTTTCCTTCATTTCTACCAGTTCAATATCCGGGTGGTATTGTTTTACATACTCTGCGCTGCCATCGCTGCTGGCATTGTCTGCCACCACAATCTGCACCCCGTCCAGGTTTGTGTTTGCTTTTACCAGCGGCAGCAATGCCTCCAGCAAGCCCTTCGTATTGTAATTGAGGATAACAATGTCTGTGCGAACCCCCATATCAGTTTGGATCGGTGTCTCTTTTGGCAAATGGATAGGAAATATACCTTGCCATTTCTCCGTGAACCCAAAACACACACATCATTTTCAGCGGGTCGCCGAAAGCTTTTTCAAATTCCGGCATCTTACCTTCTTCTATCAGTCCCAGTTCCTCAAATTCCTCCGCAGAGGATACATTCACAGAGTAGGGAACCTGATATTCCGTTCTGTCCAGTATCAATTCTCCCAGTTCTACCTGTCCTTCATGTGCGACAAATATGGGGTGTTTGCTGTAGTTACCTGATACAATATCCCGGCTCAGGGCCAGCATCTCATCACTCAGCGCGGCCAGCTGCTTTTCCAGTGCCACAAGTTCTTTTTCCAGAGGATCTTTCATGTTCAGCGCCTGATGGCAAATCTGGCAGTACTGTATTTTCCGTTTTCCTTTACCCGCAGAAAGTAATATCCGGGAGTCAATTGCGATATCTGAATTTTATTCTCTGTCTGTGAGATTTGCCCCTGCACTAGTTTCTGCCCTGCAGGATTGTAAATCTCGTAGCTGCAGTTTTGACGGATTACAGGCAATGAGACCTGAATATATCCGGTGGCAGGATTGGGAAACACACTGAGTTGGCTTGGTTTTTCCGGGCGTGTAACTCCATTTACAGGAATGAGTGTAAAGGCCCACATTCCCCGACCATGTGTATACAGGAAACAAGTGCGGTCATCGCGCATTTTTATTTCATGGATGGCCACATTGGGTACCCTGGTCTCTTTGGTCCATGTCTTTCCTGAATCTGTGCTGTAGTACAAGCCGAAATCTGTGGCGGCAAAGAAATTTTTATCGGGAAATGCCGGATCAACTGCCACCATATTTACAGGTAGGGTAGGAGGCAGATTGCCCGAGATGTCTTTGTAAACAGGCTTGGAGGAATCCATTCCTGATGCGCGCCAAACGTGCGAAAAGCTGCCGTTGTTGCTGAATGAGAAATAGATGCAGTACTTGTCTTTCGGGTGCACTGTGATTGCACTGATAAACTGATCGGTTACCGCAACAGGTACGGTGGAGTTCATATTCACTTCTTGTCCCACACCAGAAGTGCCGGCATTGACTACTTTGTAGATTTGTGCGGCACTGCCTCCGAAATAAACCACAGGGTTTGCATCGTTCGAAATGCCAATGGCTTTGATACCCGCCCGGGTAGAACTGGTCAGTTTTGTCCAGGACTCACCCCCGTCTGTGCTGCGGTACCAACCTTTGGCCGTGCGGTAAAACAACATGTTCTGATCGGCCTTGTTCATGTTGTAGGCATTGATAAAGTCTACACCGTCTGCGGCAAATGTGCCGCCATTGCTGATGTCGGAACTGAAACCTGCCGGGTTGGTTGGGTTGAAATTGTCAAACCTGCGGATACCGTCATTTTGGGTACTCATATAGGCTACAGAACCATCTTGCAAGCCAATATGCGCATAGGCTCCATCAGCGCCATAAAACTTTTTGCTGGTGAGTTTATTGGTGGCAACATGCGTGCCATTGTCTTGCGCACCTGACATGGAAATAAGTCCAGACATACCAAAATTGCCGGCATAGAACTGGGTGGTATAGTATCCTGTGTTTAAACTGAGGGGGGCGCTGTTTACACTCCATTTAAACCTGTGGACCCCTCCATCACTTCCTACCAGAAATTCATCGGGTTTTCCTATGTATGGCGCAAATGCATGGTTATCGCTATGCCCTACGGTTTTGCTGGTCCAGGTGGCCCCACCGTTTGTGCTTTGTGCGATATTTACGCCACCTGCAACCACCGAGTTGCTGTCTGTGGGATGTGCACCCAGCATTACGCAATACCCCTGATAGCCTGAGCCCGCTTTGTCGGGCAACGTTTTAGAAACCCAGGTACGGCCGCCATTTGAGCTTTTGTAAAATCCAACCGGAGTACCGCTGAAACTTGTGTTTTCTACGAGTGCCCAGCACACATTGGGGTATTTTCTGCAACTGGCCAGTTGTATTCTCAGATAAGATGAGGACAAACCCGGGAATGTCAGTTTGGTAAACGTGCCCTTCTTGCCTGCACTATCACTGGCATAAACGCCGTTGCTCTGCAAAGAAACCAGTACTCTGTTTTTGGGAAGTACCAGAATGTCAGTCGCTTTTTTATTTCCGCCAAAAAAACTTTCCTCCCAGGTAGCTCCTGCATCACGGCTGCGCCAAAGACCTGTTGCATCTGTAGCCGCGTACAGTAAGCCGTCCTGATCCAGATTGTGATCTATATCCCACACCACGTCGAATCCGGTTTTCCCTACAGTTGAGCTCAGCACAGAGAAGGTTTTTCCACCATCATTTGATTTGTATATGCCGTTCCCACTGACATCTGCACTGTTTGCACGGGCTTCACCGGTGCCGTAATACACTTCGTCGTGATTGAACGGATTGGAAACAATGCAACTGGACATGAATGATGCATTCTGGTCATTGATGGGTGTCCATGTGCTGCCTGTATTTTCGCTGCGCCACATGCCACCACTGATCGCTGCGGCCAGGATGATATTCTCATTTCTGGGGTCTATCCATACAGAACGGGTTCGGCCTCCCACATCTTTCGGTCCCAACTGGATTACACTGTCAATTACCGGTTCAGATCTGCGGTTAATCTGCGATTTGTCCCAGGCAGACCAACTGGCTTGCAGCCACCGTGGAATATTGCCATTGGCATCTTTCTTCTCATTGAACCACTGTTGAAAATACCCCGGATGATCACCTTCTTCCCCTCCACCATTCTTTACATTCTGCAGGCAATTGCCTGTAATAATCGCCCCGGCTGTAACAAGCACAGTTATCAGTGCGGGCCTTGCAATCCTCAAAATCATTCCTACAAAGATAAGTCAAATTCTCCGGCAGCAGAATCCCCGCTACCCTTGTAAGGCAGTACTTCCGGCATTTGGATCTGTAGTATGGAAGCGTAGCCGCCCAGAACATTTTTCACCAGCGGGTATCCCCGCATTTTCAGCCAGGATGCAAGGGTGATACTTCTGCAGCCACTTTGACTGAATACGTGAATTTCCTCTTCTGTTCCTGCCTTTGAAAGGGCTTCGGAAAGCATTGCCAATGGCACATTTACCGCATCAGGTATACTGCCTTTCGCAAATTGATCCGCATTGCGTGCGTCTATCGCTTTGGCAGAAGAGTAGGTGTGGTCGAGCAAAAATTCTTCTGCATCTATGCAAATGATCATGTCCGTTTTTTTGCCCGCAGCAGTCCAGGTATTCATTCCTCCCTGCAACCATCCTGCTATTTGCTGAACACCGGCATTCAGCAACATGTTGATGCCGGACATTTCTGTGCCGGGCTCGCTAACAATTGCTACACGCCTGTCTGCATCCAGCAAAAAAGGGATACACAGACCGGGTTTGCCATTCAAAGGCAAACTCAATGAACCGGGAATAAAACAGGTTCCGAAATTTTCCGGTTCTCTGGTGTCAATGACCAAAGTTCCGTTTTTGATTTCTTCAGCCAATTCATCGGCAGAAAAAGCTTTGCTTTTTCCGGTAATCTCACTGATCGCAGAGGGGCCTTTGCTGTTCATTTCCATCAGGTTCTCTGCATAATCGTCAGGAACCGGATTGTGTATTTGCTGTTCATGCACGTCATTCATGGGGTAATTCTTCAGTGGCATTCCAGGGCTGAAGTTTCTGCTGTTCCCTGCGCCCAATCCGGGGTAAAGCGGTATTTCGGCCAGTTGTTTCTGCAGGATTTCCGACAGAAAATGTTCGCCGGTAAATAATCCCAATGGTTGTAAGTCTGAGGTTTTCAAAATATAAATGCACTTCCCGCTTTCAGGAAGGGCTGCATATTCAAGTATGTATTCACCCAGACGGATGCAATCGCCTGATGCGGGATTGTGGCTTTTTCCGGATACGGACGCGCCTTCCGGCACATGAATCTGAGCCCCGTATTGCCGTTGCAATTCCCGGTTGCCCGTTACATAGAAATCGTGCAAAGCCGTTTCGAGTACATTTCTGATTTCGGACTTATCTGTATCTGCAATGCTTGAATAACTGGCGGTATCTCTCACCGGGTCTATGACCACGGCTTCATGGTTATGGGTAATGCAATAAGAATAATGATTGAATACTGCAGTATAAACGGGGTGTATTTTCACGCAGCAAAAGTACCCCTTGTGCGTGATAATCTGTGTTTTTACAACACTTCTATGGTCATACAATTGTCGGTTTGCCGCGCATCCATTCCGCCAGATTCGCCTTTGAAATCCATTTGTTCTTCTTGTAAATTCATAAGCCCCGAAGCAACCAATTTGCCTGCATTTGTTTTTACCTGAATATGCAATTTCCCCGGTCGCAGGTCTATGCCCAGCGATTTGGATTTGATGCTGTCTGCATCGTTGCAGGTAATACCCCTGCCCAGTTTGGGTATTGTACCTCTGGCCGTATCATTCACGTACAACACCAAATCTGTTGTTTCTGTCCGCTGGGTATATACCCATGCTTTTACCACTCCTTTTTCTTCACCCCTGCTGCAGGATGTGATACCAAAGACTGCTATGAAAATGAAAAAAAAACGCGTATACATACTTGCATAACGGCGTCAGGATCGCCGCTATTGTGGATGTGGAAAAAACGCTGAGACCGTTGGGTTGTTTATTCAGACCGTGGGCTCAGACTGCTTAAATGGCCTGGGTTCCCTTCAGTGCTTTCACAATATCCTTTGCGGCTTTGGCACCGGTTTCGGCGCCACCTTCCATGTACCCCTGATTCCAGGCGCTGGTGTGTTCCCCGGCGAAATAGATATTGTCTATGGGTAGAATTTCTGCGCCTGAAATGGTGGTGACCTGCCCCACACGCCAGCAGGCATAGCTTGCTTTTGTAAACGGATGCGTAGGCCAGTGAATCAGTTTGGATGTGCCGTTGTATTGCGCACTTGTGCCCTGCCACATTGCTTCCAGTTGGCTCAGAAATATGCCTGACTGTGCAAGACTGAGATTCAACCCCTGATTTCCTCCCTGATAAACGGTAAACCCACCTTTGTTGCCGCCTTGCATGCGGCTGTTGTCCCACCCGGTCTGTATATAGGTTGTGGCTCCGGATGTGCTTCCTGTTGTAAAGACACCCCCGGCATAACCCTTGTCGCGCCATGTGCGTTTGTTGAAACCCATCAGCAGTTTTGCATTGGTTCCATAGCCCAGATTTTGTATGGCATTGGTTTTCCAGCTTGGGAAATTCAGGCTGCTCAGATCCACATCTTTCAACATGGTAAAGGGTATGGTTACAACTACAATGTCGGCTGAAACAGTGGTGCCATTGGCAAAGAAGAGTTTGTATACACCACTGTTGTTCTGTGTGATTTTGGTCAGGGACGCACCCAACTCAACCTGGTCCGCGATTTCATCATAAATGGCATCGGGTATGCGCTGATTGCCTCCGTCCACTTTGTACCTCTCATCGCTTGCCCCGAATATCTCATACTGGTTGTTGGCCGGATTGATTGAGAACAGAAAAAGAAAATTGATGGCGGTCTGGTCATTCACCTCGCGACCGTATTCGGTAAGGTAGGCCTCTTCAAGTCCTTTGCGCAGGAAACTGCCGGATGGCATTCCCAACGTATCGAAATAACCGCTTATGCTCATCTGATCGAAACGCTGCACATCTGCTGTGAAATTGTTGAAACCGAAATTGTCCGGGATGAGTTTCAGGTCAGAGGCAATCTGACTGGCATAGGGTGCAAAGGCAGCAACGATTTGTGCTTCTGAATAAAACTGACCTGCGATATAAAACACATCGTCTTCCAGTCCTTTTTCACTTTTTGCCTGTGTATCCAGCAGATTCAGGTTGAATTCCTTAGCCAGGGCCAGCATGTGTTTGTGGCCTGAATCAATGAATTCACCGCCCAGCTCCACATTCAGACCATTGCCAATAAAATTGTTTTTGGACAGCATGCGGCCTCCGGTTCTGGTGGAGGCTTCATATACTGTTGAGTAATATCCTGCTTTTTTGAGCTGGTAGGCGCAGTTGAGCCCGGCAATACCGGCTCCTATGATAGCTATACGGTAGTTCTCATTCACGGAGTTGCCGCTTTGGCCTTTCTTAACACCTGCAAACCTTTCAACCTTGCGGCAGGATTCCAGAAAACCAGCCGTCCCGATAATGATTCCGGCTTTTGCCATGTCGTTCAGGAATTTGCGCCTGGGCAGGGAATGCTCATCCTCCATGCTCATTTGCAGAAGTTCAACCGCAGAGGGTGCGCCTGGCTGACTGCTTATCTTATGCAGAACAAACGCTTTTCTTATACTGTTCAGAAAGGCTGAACGGGAAGCTTTTTTGAATTGTGCCATAACCTGAAATGTTTTTTGCTAATTAAAAAGGGATTTTTAGTAAAAACAAACAGTCGCACAAGAATAAATGCGTTCAACCCATCAGACGAATACTGAATACGTTGATTTACAAACGGAATGCATTGCCTATGCATTTTCTGCCCTTTTCAATTCCGGAGCAGTGCAGAGGTTCAGTTGAATGAATCCATTACCAGAATACTTTTTGCGTGATTACACCATGTATGGCTTTTACAACCAAAAAGTAATTGCCTTTTGGCAATAAATCATCCGGAAGTGAAATGCTGTCCGGTTTGTCTGATACTGTTTTTCGGAAAACCTGTTTACCGGTTTCATCCAGAATCAGAAATTCACTTGCAACGCAATCCTGTGGCCATGAAATCTGTTTCCATTCGCTGGTATTCCGGATTTTCAGGCGCATGTGGGTAGGGTTTGAGAACAGTGTTTTTATAGTGGTTGTTCCGCTTTCCAGGTCTGTGATTGCAAAATAAACCACCAGTTTGCCATTGCGTGTATCACTCCACGTGCTGTACAGCGTGTCATTGTGCAGTGTGCAACCCTGAAAATCATTTCCGTTTTGGGTTAGTATGGCATCATACCCTGCGGTTTGGGTGCTGATTTTGATATTTTTGCTCCAGGTAGCACCATTGTCTTTGCTGAATGCACAATAACAGTCTGTTGCCTGATTGAAAAAGCCGGTTCCCGGGCTGTTCCTGCGGTCACGCCACACCGCGGCAAGGGTTCCGTTGTTTCCGTAACAGGCCCATGGCATATCCTGCAACTTCCCATTGCCCAATGTGTCGTCATTTACACGCACTTGTGCAGTCCAGGTTTCGCCTTCGTCATTGGTTCGCATGACCATAATATCTGCATCCCCGCTGCCTGATTTAGCCACCCGGATCAGGGCCATGCGGTTGGTATTGTTGGGATCGGCGGCCAGAAAATAACCCAGTTTCAGGTTGGTGTCCGAGACAGCGTCATTTGCCGCCTGCATGGGAATGTAATTCAGTTTGGCTCCGGCTGTGCGCGATGTGGCCAGTATAAACCTGGGGTACACATTCTGCGAAACCACATAACTTGGAAAAGCGGCAACAAACAATCCACTTTTGGTCACATTGGGTGCAGCCATGGGGGCTTGTATGGCATTGCCCACCAGAAATCCGGTGGAATCCAGATATTTCCAGTTGCCCCACGACATAGCGCCATCGGTACTAACTTTGAGATAGGGCCGGTTGGGCGCAGGAATCCAGGGCGCTGGCTTTGTGGTTACGAACAATGTCCCGTCTGTGCTCGTTCCGCTGTTGTCAATGGCCAGCCACGGCCGGTCTATGGCCCGTTTGCTCACCTCCAGGGCATCCCATGCCTTTAACGGGGTTGAAAAAGTTTTACCGCCATCCATGCTGTTGCACACATATAAACCGCCGCTGTCCGGCGATTTACGGTAATCCAGATAACCAAGAAACAATTTTCCGCTGCGGTGAAAGACCATCGTTGGGTCTGCACTGCCATAGGTGGTTGCCATATGGGGCATGTTGATAGCTGCGCCCCAGGTTTTTCCTCCGTCAAAACTGCTGCGTACCTTGATGGTTATTTTGATTTTGCCTTCACTCAGTCCCAGATTCATCCAGGCCACCACCAGATTTTTGGGGTTTGCCGGGTTCATCGCCAGATTGGGTTCGCCATCCATCAGTGTTCCGCTGCTCAGTGAAGCATTTTGCGCATGCACCCGCGCAGAAAAAAGGAGAAGAAGAAAAAATCCTGTAAATCTTACCATGATCATTGGATGCAAAGGTCAGTCACAAGTTTCACAGCCGTAAATTTTTTGCAGGTAAAATGTCAGTTCTGTGTCAGTACTTACAGGAAACGGGAAAAAAACACTCCTTATAATGACGAACAATTTGCAATGAGCAATACCTGCAACCATTCCACCCGGTTGCGTCATCAATTACGGGATAGGAAATGAATGTACCTCCGCACAGCATTGGTTTTGTTTACCGGGTAACACCGGTTTTTTTACCTGTTTGTCACATTTTATTTCCGCAACCAATATCCCCTTATACAACCTCCCCACGGGCAGCCGGGGTTTATGCAGTACTCCGGCTCATCCCGCGGGGATTATCTTTGTAAAGTTTCATTCATTCATATGAAAACAAAATATCTGTTTTTCGCCCTTTTTTCTGTTGTTTTTTTTCGCACTCAGGCACAGGTTTGCACAGCCACCAATGCTTACGGATGCGGCTCCATTGCTTTGGGCGACATCCGGAGTCTGCTCATTACAGACCTTGCAGGAAATACCCTTTATTCCAATCCTTCCATTTCCTGCAGCGGAAGTACATCCAAAAACACGGTGCTCAATGCAGGAAATCCAATCACCGTGTATGCAGGCCAGACCCTGGTATTTTATCTCACCAGCAAAGACAGCTACCCGCTGAAGTACACCCAGGCAGGGGTATGGCTGGATATGAACCGGAATGATACACTGGAGGCAGCGGATTGCATTGCCGATCCGCAAAGCGGCCCGCTGTCGCGTTTGAAAGAGGCAACCAGCGGTGTAAAAATCACAATTCCCTGTTTTAGCCAAACCGGCAAATCCTACCTGCGCCTGCGCGGCAGCAGCAGCTTTTTCACTGTGCTGAATTCTGATGGCTGTGGTACCATCAATACCTTTGGAAATATTCTGGATCTGGAGGTGAACCTGAAAAAATTCCCAAACCCTTCTGCAGATTTCAACCTTCCTGTGCGCACGGTGTATACCGGTACAAAGCAGAATTTCACAACCAAAACCGACAATCCTGATTATTCCGTACAATGGAGTTTTTCTTTCGCTTCTTCAGTGATACAATCCGCGGGTCTTCAGGGCACGGCTGCATGGAATGCGCCTGGTACCTATGATGTAAAATGCAAAGTGTCCTATTGTGGATATGCCGATTCTGTGACCAAATCTGTCACCGTCATTGCACCAACGGCCAAGCCTGTGGCCGGGTTTTATGCAGACCCCACCAAGGTGGAGATTTATTATCAATGGCAGTTGTTTGATACCTCATCCAACGGGCCCACCTCCTGGTCCTGGACGGTAACCAGCCCAGCCAATCAGGTCTATACGTCAAACCAGCAGAATCCAATATTTATGGCTGATGAAAGCGGGTGGTGGGATGTGTGTCTCGAAGTTTCTAATCTTGTGGGTTCTTCGAAATCATGCAAATACAAATACCTTCTATGTCACCCTCCTTTGTCTCAAACCATGGGGGCAAACAAATACTCCAATTGGGAAGAAGGAATTATTTATGACAACGGCGGACCGGATCTTGATTATTCCAACAACCGGAAATATTCCAATGATTATTTCCAGATAGAGAGTGAGGATAGTTTTTACATTGACCTTCAGATTGATTATCTGGATTTAAAAGATACAGGAGAATTGCTGCAGATATTTGACGGACCTTCAGAGAATGGGAAACCCATGCATCCCGGATCGGGATATACGGTCAATGGTTTAGTTTCATCCAATAGCAAAATAAGATGCACCAGCGGGCATGCATTTCTAAGATTTCGCAGCAACGGATCAGGCACAGATTCCGGATTCAGAATAAGATGGATATTCCGTAAATTCCGTCTTTCCAGCGGAACGGTTTATTTTGATGCGGATACCAATTGTAATTATAAAGGGAAAGATTTACCCTTGTTTGGAATAAAAGTTCAGATGCCAATGAATCATTTGCAATCCAGAACAGATATGAACGGAAATTATTATATTTTTTCAGACACACAAAAACAAGAAGTGGAAATACTGCCGCCCCCGGATTTATCGTTTACCTGTCCGGTTAATGGGAAGGATACCTGGGATTATCAAAGCAATCGCGACATGCATTTTGGATTGAAAAAGGGTACTGCAAAAATGTCGGTTACGCATGATGTGGATGTGTTGTTTGGTCCTGAAGATGGTTATTCTTCATTTCGTACCCAAAGAGATAAACTGTATCTGCAAATCACCAATAAAGGCAACCGTGTGGAAAATAAGATCAAATGTCATATTTCATCCAGCAAGAAGCTTGACAATTGGCAGGCAAATTATACGCCCATAAACCATACTGACACAAGTATTGAATTTGAATTCAATGCACTTTCCGAACTTGATTACAGATTGATAAAATTTGGAGGCATTGTGGGTAAAAAGGATACAGGAAAGATTGCATATCATTGTCATTGTTATGGTGATACTGCAGATACAGACAGTTCAAATAATGAAGGCCGGTTCACCAAAACAATCCGGAGACCGTATGATCCGAATTATAAAGAGGTTTCAGTGCAGGATACCTTTATATCAAAAAATCAGGAATTTGAATATTATGTACATTTTCAAAATACAGGAGAGGCCCCGGCAATAGATGTTCTCGTTGCTGATACATTAAGCAACGAACTCGATTATTCGTCTGTTGAGCTGGGTCTGAGCTCACACCCCATGGTTCTGGAACAAAGGAATAACCATCTCTATTTTCATTTTATAAATATTTATCTGCCTGACAGCCACAGCAGTTTTTCAAATAGTCAGGGCTGGTTTTATTACAAGGTTAAGCCTGCAGGTTTGCTAAAACCGTATGCAACAATTCAGAATTCTGCCAGCATTTATTTCGACGATGAATTACCGGTGCGCACCCGCACCACCCGCAATACCTGGGTTGCACTGCCGGCGCTAACTTTAAAAGGTGCTTCTGTGATGAATTTACCGCTTTGCGCGGTTTTCACCGACCCGGGTGCAACCGCCCTGGATGCCGAAACAGGACAGGACCTGAGCCATCTGATTGCCGTTTCCGGACAGGTGCAAATGGACCGGTTAACACCGGATACCCTTGTGTACAGCGTTACCTCTCCATCGGGATTCCACACCGAAGTGCGCAGGATTGTGCGCAAGCAGGATGCTGTAGCGCCACATATCACCCGTTCAGGTAAGTGGCTGCAAAACAATGCGGTTATCAAAGTACAGGCAGGTTCTGTATTTACAGACAGTGTACAGGCAGTTGACAGTTGCACCGGAGTCATTCCTGTGAAAGCCGTGCCGGGCTATAATGGCCCGGTAAATTCCTCGCTGCGGGGAATCTATCCGGTATCTTATGCTGCAAGTGATGATGCCGGCAACAAAGCTGTTGAAAATGGATATACCCTATGGTACCGTGTGGAAGATTTTATCTCTCCGGAAATACAATTCACCACACACGACACAGTATTTGTGGCATTGGGTTCGGTTTACACGGCTGTTAATCCGCTTATTTCAGACAATTTTTACGCATTGAACCAGATATCGGTGGTAAAATCCGGATATGTAAACACTCAGCAGCGCGGTTTTTATTCTGAAGTGTGGACGGCGACAGACGGATCCGGAAATACAGCTTCAAAAGTCAGGTATGTATGGGTTTACGATCCTTCACTCCCTCGAATAACCGGCAATCCTATGCGGGTGTGTGTGGGACAGGGTTTCTGGGCATACAGTGGAATCAAAGTCGAAGATGAATATTTCGATGGGGAGGCTCTTCTCAGTCAGGTAAAAATTACAGCTTCTAATGTGAATATCTGGGTAGCCGGTGATTATAAAATCAGTTATCAATTGAATTATTCCAGTGGTAAAACCATACAATATGAACGCGACGTTTTGGTGCGCACCGGACCCGGATGCAGCAGTCAGATGGCTGGAGTTGACGGTGCGGAAAATGAGGATGTTGTGCGTCTTTTCCCAAATCCCACAAAGGGATTGCTTACCCTGCAATGGAACAGGGAACCAGTGGGTAACGGAATGATTTCGGTGTATAACCTGCAGGGCAAATGCATTCAGAAAGAATCATTTGATGTAGGTTCCGGAAATACAATTACGCTTCATATCGGGCAGCATGTTCCTGACGGACTGTATTATGTGGAAATCAGACATGCTGAAGGTGTAATGAGTAAAAAGGTGATTTTGAGCAGGTAGATATTCAATGTGTCTTCGTATCATTGAACCCGAATTCACATGAAATCTGTTTTGAAATTTCTGCGTATATTATTCGTTTTGTTGCTTCTGGCTTGCGCAATCCTGTATTTTACCCCATACCGGTATTTGTTCAAAGGAGTGGCCAGTACATATCTGCGTGGCAGAAGCTCTGCACATTATCTGGACAAAGCCTACTTTAAGCAGAGAACAGTACCAAATGCGGGCAGCATGGTAAGTCTCCCCCACAGCAGTAAATACAACCGCATTCCCCTGTCTGCGGAGTTGCTGTCAAGGTTGAGCCAAAACCATTCCGGTTCCTTTCTGGTTTTATACAAAGACAGTCTGCTGGTAGAAAAATATTTTAACCCGGTTAATGACACCACCCGAACCAATTCCTTCAGTGCTGTAAAAACTGTAATTACCCTGCTGGTGCAATTGGCCATACAGGACGGGAAAATCAAAAGCTGGGATCAAAAGGTGGTTGATTTCCTGCCCTGGCTGAAAGGGGAATATGCAAAGGACCTGACCTTGCGGCATCTGAGCACCATGACTTCAGGTTCAGACTGGGATGAGAGTTATCACAATCCCTTTGGAATTACCGCAAGGGCCTATTACAGCGATGATATTTTGTCGGCCATGAAAACCGTACAGATCAATCAATCGCCGGGAGCAGAGTACAGGTATCAGAGTGGAAATACGCAACTACTGGGAATGGCCCTGCAGGCTGCAGTGAAAATGCCGGTAAGCAACTGGCTGTCGGAAAAGTTATGGAAACCGCTGGGTATGGAAAGTGAAGCCAGCTGGCACCTGGACGCAGAGGATGGCACGGAATTGATGTATTGCTGTCTGAATGCCCGCAGCCGCGATTTTGCACGAATCGGGCAGATGTTGTTGCACAATGGAGGCGGACTGATTGATTCCTCGTTTATTGCAATGGCAACACAGCCATATAAATCAGAAAATTACGGTCATGCTTTTTGGCTGGGTAGCTCCGGCACTATGAAGTATTACAATCTGCAGGGAATCCAGGGACAGTATATCGCTGTGGTGCCCGACAAGCATTTGGTGATTGTGCGAACCGGCGAGGGATGGGAGAAAAAAATAAAAGGCGGGCACAGCGATTTGCAGTTTTATGTGGATGAATCAGTGCGCCTTTTTACCCACAAGTGAGTCTGCAACCTTTGGGAAATTAAGTGTACCTGTTTCCAGTATAAATGCAGCTCCGCGGATGTCTCTTTTTATCCCTGTAAATTTTTTAAATACAGCAGAATCTTTTTGCCACAATTCCAGAAAAATGACTTTTCCGGGTATGAGATTTTCATAATCTTTATATAGCCATGGCCGGCGTTCATAAGACGGTCGCATCACTGCCGGATAGTCTGGTACCAGGGCATTGCAGCCGCAGGAGAAAAGTTCCAGCAGATAATGTCCACCCACTACGATTCCTTTTGCACCGTATTTCTGCGCAGAATCTTTCGCTTTTTCACAATCAGATTTTACTGTACTGATTTTTTCAACCATTAAAGGAATATATGCTTTGTTTATTTCCTGAAGGTTGCTATGTGTGCGAAACTGAAAGCTGCGGAATGCAAAGAATAAAAATACAGGTAAAGCAAGCAGATAAAATGGAATGTTTGGGATTTTAATACTGCGGTTTGAACCGGATACCAGAAAAAGCAGGGCTAAGGGGAGGGCAAGGTAAAACCGGCTGTAACCGAAGAAAACATTGTCTGAGGCCTCTGTGGTTTTCGTGGAACCCATGCTGAAAAACACAGCAATGATGAGAAAAATAAATGCCAGTTGTGTTCTGCGTTGACCTGCAAACCACCATAAAGACAAGGCCAATAGAATAACCAATCCGAAAACTCCACCAGGAAATACAGTACGCAAAATCGCATTCGATTTCGGCAATTGACTAATCAGAATTTGTCCACTCCAGTCAAATAAACCAGATTTCACATGAATAAGATTTTGGGGATGAAGACGGTACCAATATTGTGCAAAGACAAAAAAAGAAACAGCCAGCAACAGTCCACAAATGCCGGCGACACCTTGTTTCCATGAAATGCGCCGGAGGTTGGTACTAAATACCACAGGTGCCAGCAGGAATATTGCATTGGGATTTTGTCCGAGGCCAAACAGGATGAAAAAGACACCCGTTCCGGCAATCCAGTGTGACTTTCGGCCGGCAAGAAGAATGCCGGCACCTATTGAAGTAAAAAAAACACCCTGCACAAAACCCCGGCTCATCTGGCAGGTTTGTACGAAACTATCGGGCAGAAGAGCTGCGAATAACAGAATAAAAACCGCTGCGCCGTATTTGCTTCTTCGCACGGCCATCCATTGCGCAATAAGTACAGGGGTAATTCCCATAAGCCAGGTAATGAGAGGCACAGCCCTGCAGGCCGGAACTCCCGCCCATACCAGCGGCGCGGCCAGCCATGCTTCTGCCATACTGTTGTAGGCCTGACCATAGAAGAGGGGTACATACACTTTTCCCTGACTGATGTCCAATGCCGCCTGCCACATCAGACTCTGGTCACTGTCGGTGATTTCCAGTCCAAAATGAATAAAGCACCATAGGCTGTATAACAGATACAGAAAAAGTGAAAGAATATAGATTCGCCGTATGGGCATTGCTGCAAAATAACCGTTTTTTGTCGGGCGGTTGTTATGCCGGATTTAATCCATTACATTCTTTTCGCCCTCTCAGGGCTCATAGCAGAGATTTTGGGCACTGTGGGAGGGTTTGGCTCGTCTGTTATTTTCGTGCCACTGGCTAATTTTTTTATGGATTACCAATCTGTTTTGGGCATTACAGCCGTGTTTCATGTGGTAAGCAATGTTTCCAAAATCTGGTTGTTTCGGGAGCATTTCAACTGGAAAATCATACTGTGGGTGGGATTGCCCGGGGTGGTATTTGTAGCACTGGGTGCATGGCTGAGTGGGATTTACGACACCCGTTATCTGAATGTTGCGCTTGGGATATTTTTATGTTTGTTTGCCACTTTTTATTATTTCAAACCTGAATTTGAAGTGAATGGTACGATTCGCAATCAGTTGTTTCTTGGAAGCAGTGCGGGTTTTCTCGCAGGTTTGCTGGGCACTGGCGGCGCTATCAGGGGAATGGCCCTTTCCTCCATGCACATTGCCAAAAATACGTTTGTGGGAACTTCCGCTGCCATTGATTTTGGCGTAGATGCCACCCGTTCTGTGATCTACTGGAAGAATGGGTTTCTGCACAGTTATGATTTGCCCTATCTGGTTATTCTGGCACTGGTGGCGGTTGCCGGTTCCTGGCTGGGAAAGAAAGTCCTGGATCGGATCAGCGAGGCACGGTTTAGTGCGATTATTCTGCTTATGATTTTTATGAGTGGTGTGGCGCTTATTGTCAAATCCGCTTTGGTGGATTGATTTATTGAAATAAATGCATGAGTTCTTCTTTTTTTGCAGGAGACACTTCCACCTCTCTGCCATTGGAAAGAATGAGGCTGCCACCCCGGCCCCGGTTATAACTGGCTATACAATCCAGGTTTACAATATGGCTTTTGTGCACCCGCATAAATCCTTTTCCTTCCAGTATGTCTTCAAAATGTTTTAATACCCTTGTGACAGTTTTTTTGCGGTTATCCTTCAAATAAATATCGGTGTAGTTGCCTCCGCCTTCCAGATTTACAATATCTTTCAATGTCACCACATCAAACCCGTTTGACATGGGCAGCACGAGTTTTTGGTCTGCCATTCCCGCCTTTACGTGGTCCATGAGCAGTCGGGTGGGTCCCTGGCTGCGGTGGTGAAGCATTTGTAGCTTTACTTTATCCACTGCTTTTACCAATTCATCTATATCCACCGGTTTCAATAAATAGTACGATGCACTGAAATTGAGTGCTTTGATGGCATATTCACTGAATGCGGTTACGAAAATGGCCTCATAATCCTGCACAGATGTGGCCTCCAATACATCAAAGGCATTGCCGAAGGGCATTTCCACATCCAAAAATACCAAATCCGGTTTGGTGGATTTTATCAATTCTATGGCACTGGGAACATCCTGTGCTTCTCCCAGTATCTGCACATCTGCGCAGTATTTTTCCAGATAATTCCTGAGGGTATCCCGGCAGGCAGTTTCGTCGTCAATAATCAGGGTTTGTATTTTCATGCCATTTCATATTCTTCCAGAAAAGGCAATGTAATCAGCACTTCTGTGCCGCAGGCCCCTCCCGGTTCTTCAAGATCCGTAATTTGTATCTGCAACTGGGTGCTGTGCAGCTTGTTCAGAATGTCTATTCTCTCTTTTGTATTTCTGATTCCGGTACTTTGATAAGTTTTCTGATGGTCGGTTTTCAGGGCTGCAGATTTTTTTCTGCCAATTCCATTATCCTTTACTTTACAGATTAATTTTTCATTTTCTGTATAAAAATTCACTTCCAGATGCCCTTTTTCCTCCCTGTACCTGAGTCCGTGCCAAATGGCATTTTCAATATAAGGCTGTATCAGCATGGGAGGAATGGCGATGTGCTCCTGGTCTATCTCTGGTGACACTTCCAGCGTGAAATCGAATTTGTCGCCAAAACGGAAATGTTCCAGATTTAAATAAATTTTGAGGGTTTCTATTTCTGTATGCAGAGGTATGAAATTCTCATCGCTGTTTTTCAACACGGTGCGCATGAGTTTACTGAAATCACTTAAATATTTATTGGCACTTCTTTCATCATTTTTTGCAATGAAATTATTTACACTGTTCAGAGAATTGAAAATAAAATGCGGATTCATCTGGGCCCGTAAACTTTGCAGGCGTATCAGCATGTTGGCCCGTTGTTTCTGCCTGATATTGGTGAACAGCCAGTAGATGAGGCCGCCAAGCAAAAGCAAGCCCACAGCCAGAAACCAAATGGTACGGTTTTGTCGTTTCAGGCTGGCGTCCCGGTCTTTCTGGGTCAGTTCCAGCAGACGTATTTTATCTGCCTGCAGGCTGAATTGCCTGTTGAGTGCGTCTTTTTCCACGGCATCTTTGATTTGCAGATTCTTAAAGGAATCCACAAGGCCCACATACTGCTTATAGGTTTCCAGTGCTTTGTCAAAAGCACCCATTTTTTCGTAAGCTGTGCTCAATTCGCGGATGGCTTTTTCCTGCTGCTGTACATTGCCCGTTTTTCTGCTCAGCGCCAGTCCTTTGTCCAGATAGGGAATGGCATCGCTGTATTGCTTTTTGGCCAGATAGGTGCTGCCAAGGTTCAAATTTGCGCTGGTTTGCAATACGGCATTGTTGCGGCGCTGACCCAATTCCAGCAATTGGGTTTGCTGTTTCAGGTTTTCCTCATAATGACCGCTGGCTAACAGCGTGTTGTTCAGGTCATTGTAATAGTCGGGGGTGGCTGCAGTTGCTCCGGGGCTTTCTGCATTGAGAGATCCGGCGGCGGCATGAAACATCCAGGAAAGGGCTTTGATTGTATCTTTCGATTCCAGATACAATTCACCCAGTTCCTTGTATAAATCCAGTTTCTCTGTTGTGCCGATTTTGTCATCTTTTTCCACAACCCTTTCCAGTTCAGCAATTGCTTCTTTTTTTCTGCCGGATTTATAATCCATGCGCGCTTTTCGTTTTGCACTTGTATAGTAGTCGGCGTTGTTCGTGGTGTTTTTCGCCATCAGTTTGCTTTCTACTTCTGCAGCCTGACGGTATTCATTCGAATTTTCCAGCGCGAGTGAGAGGTATTTTTGAGATGTGGTAAGCCCTTTGTTGTCTTTCAGGGTTTGGAAAAGGGGAATGGCTTTGTTGAAATAACCAATGGCAGAGGCGTAGTTGCCGCTGTTGTACATAAGTGTACCCAGTGTTTGGTAACTGTAGGCCTCTGCAGTTTTGTCGCCTGTTTTTATACTCACTTCCAGCGCCTGAGTGGCTTCGGTTGCACTTTCTGCGGGTGAAGTCAGGGCTTTTTTATTTGCATTGTTAATCAGTACAATGGCTGAACTGCCGGATTTGGCCGGACTTGCTGGAATTACCTTGTTGCTGGAAGGGGCGGCAGACACACCTCCGGCCTGCTGGGCACAGAGACCGAACGGGATAAGGAATGCGGCCAATATGGATACGATAATGCGCAAAGGCAATACAAATGTAGGATACCCGCTGAAATGAAAAGGTAAACCGGGCATGTTTTACCCTGTATTTATCGCAGGTTCACCTTCGAAATACGGCGTTTTGCGAAGCGGAAGGGTATTTTCACACAATCTGCAAATACCCTGGTTCATGGGAATACAAAGGGGCAAATGAAGCAAAAAAGCCCCGGGATAAACCGGGGCTGTTGCGTGTAACAGAATGCGTTTTGTCAGGCCAGGCCTTTGCGGATCAGATTCAGTGCTCCACCGGCCCTGAACCATTCAATCTGTTGTGCATTGTAGCTGTGCACCACAGGGAATGATTCGGAACTGCCATCTTTATGATTCAGTGTAAGTGTAAGGGGCGTGCCTTCGGCGAATGAGGTCAGACCGCTGATATCTATGGTATCCCATTCCTGAATCTTATCGTAGTCTTCTTTGTTTGCAAAAGTGATTGCCAGCATGCCCTGTTTTTTCAGATTGGTTTCATGGATACGGGCAAAGGATTTGGTAAGTACAACGCGCACTCCGAGGAAGCGTGGCTCCATGGCGGCATGTTCGCGACTGCTGCCTTCGCCATAGTTCTCTTCTCCAACAACAATGCTGAATTCACCAGCACCTTTATAGATGCGCTGCACCGCAGGCACACTGCCGTATTCGCCTGTGAGCTGATTCAGTACCGAGTCGGTTTTTTCATTAAATGCGTTCACTGCGCCAATGAGCATGTTGTTGCTGATATTGTCCAGATGCCCCCTGTATTTAAGCCATGGGCCGGCCATTGAGATATGGTCTGTCGTACACTTGCCTTTGGCTTTGATGAGCAGACGAAGTCCTTTGAGGTCGGTGCCTTCCCAGGGTGCGAAGGGTTCGAGCAATTGCAGACGGTCGCTTGTGGGACTTACCACAACCTGCACCTGGCTGCCATCAGCCGCGGGTTCCTGATATCCGGCATCTTCCACAGCAAAGCCAAGGGCCGGCATTTCAAATCCACTGGGTTCATCCAGCTTCACACTTTCCCCCTTGTCGTTCACAAGAGAGTCAGTCATGGGGTTGAAGGTTAGGTCACCGGCAATGGCCATGGCAGTCACAATTTCAGGACTGGCCACAAAACTGTGGGTGTTGGGGTTTCCGTCGGCCCGCTTGCTGAAGTTGCGGTTGAAGGAAGTGATGATGCTGTTCTTTTCCTGTTTTTCAGCACCATGTCTTGCCCACTGGCCTATGCAGGGTCCACAGGCATTGGCCAGCACAAGTCCGCCAATCTGGTCGAAATCGCCCAGAAAACCGTCTCTTTCCACAGTAAATCGCACCTGCTCACTTCCGGGGGTGATTGTAAATTCGCTTTTGGCTTTCAAGCCTTTTGCGGTGGCCTGCCTTGCCAGAGATGCAGCGCGGCTGATGTCTTCATAGGAACTGTTTGTGCAACTGCCGATAAGGCCTACACTCAATTCCTGCGGCCATCCGTTTTCCTTCACAGCAGCGGCAAATTTGCTCAGAGGCCATGCCAGATCCGGAGTGAATGGTCCGTTGATATGGGGTTCCAGTTCACTGAGGTTGATTTCAATGACTTCGTCAAAATATTTTTCAGGGTTTGCATACACCTCAGGATCTCCGTTCAGGTGCTCTTTTACCGCATTGGCAAGTTCTGCTACATCTGCGCGGCCCGTTCCTGTGAGGTATTCGGCCATTTTTTCATCGTAACCGAAGATGGAAGTGGTGGCACCTATTTCTGCACCCATGTTGCAGATGGTTCCCTTGCCGGTACAACTGATGCTTTCCGCCCCCGGGCCGAAATATTCAACAATTTTATTGGTTCCGCCTTTTACGGTAAGGATACCGGCCACTTTCAGTATTACATCCTTTGCACTGGTCCAGCCATTCATTTTGCCGGTGAGTTTCACGCCAATCAGTTTTGGGAATAGCAATTCCCAGGGGAAACCTGCCATCACATCACTTGCGTCGGCACCACCCACTCCAATGGCAACCATGCCCAGTCCGCCTGCATTTACAGTATGGCTGTCAGTACCAATCATCATGCCACCTGGAAACGCATAGTTTTCCAGAACCACCTGATGGATAATACCCGCGCCGGGTTTCCAGAAACCAATTCCGTATTTGTTGGATACCGAGGCCAGGAAATCGTAAACTTCCCTGTTTTTGTCTACCGCAGTAGCCAGATCTTCTGTGGCACCCACTTTGGCCTGAATCAGGTGGTCGCAGTGCACCGTGCTGGGCACAGCTACCTTTGGCCGGCCACTTTGCATAAACTGCAGAAGTGCCATTTGTGCAGTTGCATCCTGCATGGCTACACGGTCTGGTGCAAAGTCCACATAGGATTTTCCGCGTTCAAAACGGGCCGGTTCTGCATTGTCCCACAGGTGTGAATACAGGATTTTTTCAGTGAGGGTAAGGGGATGTCCCAGTGCTTGTCTTGCCGCAACTACTCTGCCAGGCAGGGCTGCGTATACGGATTTTATAAGGTTAAGGTCAAAAGCCATGATGAATCGATGCGCGAAATTCGCATTTTTTTGGGGCAAATGCCACGGTTCGGAGAAAAATAACCCCTTGAAATCAAGGTTTGGTTGGTTTGATATTGCCGGATAAATATCCCGGCCAGCAGAACAGCCGATATATGCAATTGCCAAAATCCCAAATGAACAGGCAACAATTTTATTTGGTGTTATTGTCAGTAAATTGTAAGTTTGATTTCTTGATTTAAGGGATATACCTGATTAAAGGGTATGCTTTGACAATCTAACACCAAGCCTATGAAACTGAAAATTACCACCCTTCTGATGCTGATAAGCAGCATTTACGGACTGTATGCAAAATCAGTGTCACCGCCCTCGGCGCAATTCAATGCAAGTGCATTCAGCGGTTGCGCGCCGCTAACTGTTACGTTTTACAATTCCAGTATCGGGGGCCCCGGCGTTTACAACTGGAATTTTGGCGATCCTCTCAGCGGAACCCAAAACATTGCATTGAACCAGTGCAGCCCGGTCCATACTTTTCAGAACCCGGGAACCTACACCGTTACCCTTACCTATGTTTCCGGAGCTGGTACATTTACCATAACCCACAACGTGGTGGTAAATCCCAGGCCAAACCCGGGAATATCCGGACAAGACACGGTATGCGATGGAAGTACCCATACCTACACTGCTTCAGGAACTCCGGGCAGCACCTGGCTCTGGTCTGCCATTGGTGGTACCATCAATGGTTCAGCCACCGGCAGTTCGGTATCTGTATCATGGCCCACACCCGGAGTTCAGCAACTGAACCTCACGGAAACCAATACATTTGGCTGCAGCCGCACAAGAACTATAAAAATCCTGGTAGCCAACCAACCCAGACTCGGAGATATTTGTGCCGACAGGAAGGGCACTCATCAAGGCAATCCTGACAAGCCCTCGCAATTGGCATGCCTTTGCCAGTGGAGCACAAAAGTGATGCAGGCGCTGGATCCAAATTCCCAATTACTCAGCAACAGCATTTACACTTTTCAGTGGATAGTTACGGGCGGCACAGTGGTGTCAGGTCAGGGTACAAACACTGCCAGCATTCAGGTAGGCGCTGGTCCTACCATGACAGTCACCATCATTGCTTCCAACCCGTTTGGTTGCACAGATACCCAAACTTGCATTTACGATGTATGTCCTTCTCCCAAAGCTTCATTTAAAGCAGATACAGCCTGTCTGACGGGAGCCAGCCATTTGAATGCATCGGCTTCTACCGTACTGGCCAATATAGATTCATTTGTCTGGGATTTTGGCAGCGGCAATGTGATCAGTACAAACGGCCCGTTGGTTTCATATACTTTTCTTACTCCCGGATTACATCCTGTTAAACTCACGGTCTTTAACAAAGCACGTTGCTCTGATGACACGGTGGTATGGGTGCTGGTAAAACCCGGCGATGCGCCTCCGATTGACTGCAAAGGAACGGTGTGTCATCATAGTCAGAGATGTTATCATACACCATATTTTGCCGGCGCCACTTACATTTGGTCTGCTACCGGCGGGGTGGGTACTCCATCGGTACAGGGTGATAGTTTCTGCGTAAACTGGGGTAGTGGACCTATAGGCACTGTATCGGTGGAAGTAATAGGCGGACCTTACCTCTGTGGGAAAAATACCATAGATATTCCCATTTTCCCCGATACAATAAAAATACTGGGACAGGATACTGTATGTGTGGGATCATGGGCTACTTTCAGCACCCATCTGATTCCCGGCAGCTGTTACAACTGGACAGTAACCACACCCGGCGGAGTTACCACTGCTGTGAATCCTACAACCAATCCCGGCAATACAATAGGCGGGGTCATCAATCAGCCCGGCATTTATACCATCACATTGTCTATGGATAATCCCTTAACCTGTTGCAAAGGCAGGGCCACCCGACAGATTGTGGCACAGGGGCCTATTCAGGTTTTTAATATCAACAACGTGTGCGAATACACCACCCAGACCTACACCAGCAATGTGCCGGTGGTTTGGGGGCCAATGGGGAATGGCACCATTATGGCCAGCAGTCCTACCTCTGTAACCATTGCCTGGGGCAGCGCCACCAGCGGAACCATTCATTGCACAGCAATTAACCCCAATCTGGTCTGCGACAATGACGCATCCTTTCAGGTAACACTGATTCCCCGCCCGCCGAATCCGGCCATCAATGGTCCGAATGTGGTTTGCAAGGGAAGCACATTTATCTACAGTTTCGATTCACTGCCTTCTATCTCTGCCTGCAGTTGGTCTGTAACCCCGGCAGGTGCGGCATACAATGCAGCCCCGGTTAAGTCTAAATCCATCAAATGGAATACGGTAGGCACATATACCATCACCGTAACCTACACAGGTCAGGCACCCTATTTCTGTACTTCCACCTCCACATTGCAGGTCAGTGTGGTGGATACTGCGTGCATGACCATAACCGGCAGTCCCAATGCCTGTATCGGACAGACGTATACCTACACCATTCCATCCAATCCGGGTAATGCCTGGCAGTTGAATGCCATAGGGGGAAACATCGTTCTGCTTACTTCCACCAGCATCACGGTGACCTGGGGCAATATCAACCAGGGACAAATCACTTTGCAAAACAAGGTTTGTCCTAAAATGTGTGTGAAGAAGGTAAATATTTTTGCCATCCCAACAGGTACCATTACGGTAGGTAAGGGCAGTTGCAAAGGCGATACTGTGCGGCTGACAGCCCCTCCGGGCTACTTACAGTATTCCTGGAGTCCGGGCGGTGCTACAACGCGCAGCATTGTGGTCAATTCCACCGGAACGTATACCTGCACAATTACAGGCCCAGGTGGCTGTACAGCGGTCCTTACCCAGATTGTGAGTCCGGTTCCAAAGCTGCCAAAGCCCAATGTGAATGTGAGTTACAATTGCATGGTGGGTCCGAGTCTTCCGCTGCCCTATCAGATGACAGCCACTTACAATGCGGCCTGGTACTATGCATGGAGCCCGCAGACAGCGATTCCGGCAGCTTCGGATACCATTTACCAACATTACTCCACAGTGCAGAACAGCACACATACCGTAATTGTTACCAATGAGTATGGATGCAAAGACACAGCATCGGTTACACTATCGGCCAGTTGCACCACAACCCAGCCCTGCCCCAATCCTCCCTGTACTCCCTGTTCTACTCCATGCAATGCCGTGGTAAACCCCTCATACGACCCCTGTAACGGACAGTTTACGGCTACGGTTACCAGTGGCTCACCCATTGCCTATTACTGGGATTTTGGCGACGGATACTACAGCAATCTGCAGAATCCGCAGCACTGGTACTACAACACCGGAACCTATACCGTGCTGTTCAATTACTTCTGCAACTGTACCTGGGTGACCATCAAAATGACGGTAAATGTGCCTTATATACTTCGTCCGAAAATCAAGCATACATTCCCCATCAATTGTAACTATAAAACCATACAACTTGCCTATACACCCACTTCTGTCGTAACCGGCACCGGGGTATCCTGGAACGTAGACTGGGGAGACGGGTCCGGCCTGTATGCAGGAAGTCTGCCCGTAAACCACACTTACAATTACACTACCGATACCACGTTTATCATCACTTATACCGTTACAGCTCCCAATCCTTCTTGCACCAAAGTGGTAAAGGATACAGTGAAACTGAAATATTTTGATGCCGACTTTACAATGTGTGGCGCTTGTGTCGGTCAGTCCATGCAATTTGTAGACATCAGCAGCAGTCCGGTGCCCATTGTGCAGTGGGCATGGACCTTCGGGGATCTGACCGGATCCAATTTGCAGAGTCCATTTCATATTTATAACACTGTGAATACCTTTAATCCGAAACTGGTAATTACCAATCAACAGGGATGTAAAGACTCACAGACGTATTCAATCACCACCAGCATTTTCAATGCAGGGGCACTTACGTATACCATAAACAACATTGCTGCCATCCCGGTATCTCCCGGAGTGTATCAGATTTGCGAAGGGCAGAAATTTGTAGCTGCTGCGCCTGTAGGTGCCGGTTGGACATATTCCTGGAACAATGGTGTGAGCTCGAAAAACGACACACTTACGCAAAGTGGGTTGTACTGGGTGGTTATTTCCAATGGCAACGGATGCACCGATACACTGGGCCCATTCCAGTTGATTGTAAATCCGAAACCCAACGCCACAATTCTCGCACCTGATTCTGTGTGCAGCAATACATTCTCCCCCTTGCAGGCACTGCAGGGTGCAGGTTATCAGTATAATTGGAGCAGCAATCCAGCAGGGCTTACCGGAACGGGTTCCACGGCCTATTGGTTTGGCATGATAGGTACGAATACGGTGTATCTGCAGGTGACCAGTGCTGCAGGCTGTATTGCATGGGATACCGCCACACTTGTGAGTTTGCCGGCCCCGCAGGTCAGTCTTTCCCTGAGCAATACCGGTTACATTTGTCAGGGTGACTCTGCCACACTCACAGCGACCATTACCGGTTCATATACAAGCGTTGTGTGGAGCACAGGACAAACCGGCGTTCTTTCCATCAGGATCTTTGGCAATGGAGTCTATACCTGCACGGTTACCAATGCCAGCGGTTGTTCTGAGGTGAGTACGTATTATGTCAACAATTTTGTGCCCAGACCCGATTTGAGCAATGTGCCCAAAGGGTGTTACAGGGTTTGCAAATCTGCAAATCCGATAACCCTTTGCGGGCCATACCCAGTGGGAACTCAGGTGCTGCAATACCAGTGGTTCCTGAACAATAACCTATATGCCACCACACAGAACATCAGCATTACAAGTCCGGGAAATTATTACCTGGTTTGTGTGGATGCAACCACAGGCTGTGCATCAACCTCTGAGGTATTCAATGTGCAATTTGTAGCCGGGCCGGTTGCTAAAATCCTTACCAATTCACCCAATCCGGTTATTTGTGTGAATTCTCCCGGAGGCATAGTCATGTGTGCCCAGAATCCGCAACCCGGGGTGATTTATACCTGGACACTGCTGCAGCCCCCGAACTGGCTTGCTACCGGAAATTGTTATACCGCCACACAACCGGGCACCTATGTATTGCATGCATTCTACAGCCATTGTTGTGAAAGCTGGGATACTCTGAAAATAGACACAGGGGATTGTTGTTTCCCGCCAGGTACGGTTTATACCCTTGTGCAGGACAGCACAGTTATTAGTACATCCACCGTATGGAATGGCAAATATTACATCGCCGGCAGGGTCTATGTGAGGCAAACCGCCATCCTGGATCTTACCGAAGTGGATTGCGTATTTGACCGTGACGGTGAAATTATTTTTGAAGACAGCACCATTATCCGTGCCAACAACAGCGTATTCCGCCCCTGCGATATGAATGATATCTGGGTAGGGTTTACTTTCAAAGACAAATCTCAGGGACTCATTCACACTTCGCTGTACAAAAATGCACGGCATGCTGTGGATATACGGAATACCAAAAATTATAGTGTAAGAATCACGGATAATACATTCAGCAATTGCAATGTGGGTATTCAGATCAATAAATCCGGAAATGCATACAGAGAAGGTATTACAGACAATACGTTTGTGATTGAAAACACCAATTTCAATGTGCCCGGCTTATACGGTACCAATGATTTCTGGGGTATAAAACTGCTGAATACAAGCATGGAGGAAATGGTTTCGCAGAACTTCTTCCGCAACAGTGACCGCAGCAAGCAACCCAACCGCTATTTCGGTATTTACATGCAGAATTCATCGGGTACTATGAGTTCGAATACATTTACCAATATGTATCGCAGCATAGATGTGGCAGGCAACAACGGTGTGGTAACCATAGAAAACAACACCATGGAACAAACCCTGGCTGGTGTTTTCCCTGCGGAAGTACAAATACGCCTGAGCAATCTGGACAGGGCTTGTCTGGTGTTTGCCAACAACCTGCGTAACTCCGACAATGCTGACAAACTGAATACTGCCATTTTTGCCCACCGCTGTTATTTGCTCAATATCCGCGACAATAATATCAAAGGGTTCAAAACCGGAATCTGGACCAGATTGTGCACCAAATCGCTTGTGAATGAGAATGATATTGATTTGACAGGTGATGTGGGCATACTGGATTCAGCCTCCCAGGGCCATGATATTTCCTGCAACATCGTGCGCATGAAAGACTATCAGGGAACAGGCGTTCATTCAGTGGGTATTTATATGTTCCAGGGCAATAGCGGAAACCGGATTTATACCAATTGCATTTTTGATACCCGTTATGCCATTTATGTGAGACATACCACTCCGTTCGTCACCATTCCACAGATATTCAACAATTACATGTACAATTTTCAAATTGCAGGTATTCAGGTTCAGAATCACAGCGGAACCATAGGCAATTCAGGCAATCCGGGGCGGAATACGTTTGTATGCAACAATTATTTCGGAGGTGCATACGACATCCGTAATCTGGGTGCAGGCCTCATCATTCAGGAATGCAATGATGGTGCTGCGGTAACATGGAATGTGGTGAACAATGCCTGTCCCGGAAACAGCATGTACAGCAGCACTGCGGCATGCGGACAGCGTATTGTGAACAACAAATGGTACAAACTGAACCATTGGGATATATGCGACAATTACCGTGGAAAATCAGATCTGATAGACGCAGGTGGTACCAGCGGAACAGGAGGAATAGGAATAGATGTAATCAAGGGCAACCCTGTCAATCTTACCCCTGTGGCACCGGACGACCAGACCGCTATGCTGCTGATTCTGGCCGACCTTGGAAACAGGACAGACTTTGACAAAGCCATGAATCTGGCGCGTCAGGCTGCGGTCCTTTCGCCATTCACCCTGGGTTATATGGAGGCACGCTGGCTGTATAAGCGTGGCGATGCAGCAGCTGCCATAGCTGCTATAAAAGCGCTGAATCCCGAAACGGATCAGGAGCTGGCATTGCAAACCGTAACCGCCATTGTATGGAACTCTGCAGGCTCTGAACTGAGTACAAATGATCAACATGCATTGAAAGCCATTGACAATGCTGCCAATCCGGTGTCTTCTATTGCCCGGGATGTGCTGCACAGTTATCAGGGTAATCAGGATTACATTTTCGGTGCATATAGTCTGGGTGATGAAGATGCAAATGCCGGCAAGCTGAATGGGTCACAATTCGTGAAACTGATTCCGAATCCGGCACAGAATGAGGTGGATGTGGAATTTGCCATAGCCGGATTCAAAGCCAATGTTGAATTGTACGATATCCATGGACAATTGACACAGGCTAAAGCACTCGGTCTGTCAGAAGGCCGCTACCGGTTTGACCTGAGGCATCTGTCTCCCGGAATGTATATCGTTCGTGTAACAGATATTGAAAACAGCAAAACGTATTCAACCAAGCTCATCAAGAAATAAAGGTTGAATCGAATTCATGAAAAGGGCCGCATGTGCGGCCCTTTTCATTTTACCTTTGTTCGCCGGATTGTTCCGGCTTTGGTATGAAAGAAACAGAAAAACCCCGCATCATTCTGGGCATAGATCCGGGTACAAATCTGTTGGGATACGGAATCATTGAAACCCTTGGAAATGGAATGGCATTGAAGGGCACCGGGGTAGTAAGACTGGACAAATACAGTGATCACGGTAAAAAGCTGTTTCACATCTATGAGAAAATCGCCGGTCTGATTGATGGATTTCAGATTACGGAGGTTGCGATTGAAGCCCCGTTTTATGGCAAGAATGTGCAAAGTATGCTCAAACTGGGTCGTGCACAGGGGGTGGCGATAGCCGCTGCCATCAGCCGCAATCTTGAAGTGTATGAGTATGTGCCCAGGAAAATCAAACAAAGCATAACGGGTAATGGAAATGCGAGCAAGGAGCAGGTTTCTGCCATGTTGCAGTCGCTGCTTGTGTTTGACCAATTGCCTGAAAGCCTGGATGCTACCGATGGCCTTGCCGCCGCAGTTTGCCACTTCTTTCAGTTCAGTCCCCGCAGTTTTGGTCAAACAGGAAGCAAAACATCAAAAGGGAAACCGGGAAACTGGAAACAATTCCTGTCAGAAAATCCGGATCGGTTAAAAAAATAATTTCACATTATTTTTGAATAACCAGTTTAATGGTTTGCCGGGATTCATCCCGATCCACGATCAGCCAGTAAATACCCTGAGTCAGATGCTGTACATCCCAATTCTGAATGGAGTTTGGCATCAGTTTGCCACTTCCGGCCAATGCTGATTTTGAATCGTACAAATGCACAGAAATGGTTTCGTTTCCGGTATTGTTTAATATAAAATAACCGTGAGCAGGATTGGGATAAACACGCAGGTATTTTGCCGTGATTTCCGTTGTTTGGTTTACACCGGCATTGATTTCCCGGCTTTCAGTGCAACTGCAGCCTGCGGGATTTGTCAGTTTTAATCTGGCTGTGAATTTACCCGGATTTTTATAGGTATGTTTTAATGTGCCGGATTGTATGGAACTGTCTCCATCTCCAAAGTGCCAGAGAGAAGTAACTGTGCCGGACTGCGCAGGACTGAATTGAATTGTGGCCGGGTTTAATGGGTCAACCGAAGCAGTAAATCCACAAATGGGCAGCTCCACCACATTGACCTGCTTGGTTATACTTTTTGAACAGCCAAATGAGTTGAGGCTCTGGAGTTGAACGGCATAGGTTGTGGTTTTGGAGACATTGTACTGATGCAATGGATGAGTCTTTTCCGACGAGTCACCATCTGCAAAATACCATTTGTGTTTCAGGCTGTCTTTTCCGGGTGTATTGTTCTGAAATGGCGTGGGCTGATCTGCGCAAACGGTGGGTGCAGTAAATTCCGGAGACGGGCTTGGGTAGACACGGTGTTTGATGCGCAATGTATCTGTACAAATGCCCGAAATGACAATCAATGAGGAAGTCCATACCCCGGCAGTGGGATAAGTATAGAATTTCTGCCCGCCCCCTGTAAGCATTCCGTCGCCCATCAGCCAGTCTGAAACCATGTCCGGGTCCCCTGTACTGTTGTTGGTGTAAATGGTCTTATCCCCTGCGCAGGCATCCGTAACGCTGCCCGCTGCTTTGGCCAGGCCAAGCGGAATGGTTTTATACACTGTGGCCTGACAGCCGTTGGCATCACCTGCGGTATATCCTATAGTCCGTGCTGAGCTGTCTTCCAGTTTTAAAAGAAAAGTATCTTTCATGATGGGATTGGAATGCCCGAAATGCCACTGATTCCATTGTTTGGCACTGTAGAATGTTCCGGTTCCCATGAGAGTCATGGTTTTATTCCTGCAATTGTTTGAGTAGTAAAAATCAGGTTTGGGATTCTGGTAGATAAGAACAGTGCGTTGTGCAGTATCTGTGCACTTGCCTCCCAGATACACAGCTTCAAGGACAATGTTTGCTGTGCCGGCTTTTTTCAATGATTTGGCCGGTGGGACAAAACCTGAAAAAATTGTAGTATCCGGAAAATACCATTTGAATGTGGGTTTGGTACTGGTATCGGATGTATTTGTGAATTTCAATGGCCGGTTCTGGCAAACATTTTTCTGAATACTGAAAGAGGGGTGGGGCTTCTCCAAAGAGGTAATCCTGGTCTTGGTGGTGGCCCAGCAACCGGCAGGATAATAGGCTTTCAATTCTATCTCATAATCCAGGCCTAGTGGGAAATTCGTTTTCAAATGGGTGCTTGTATCCCAGTTTCCGCCGGGATTGATATACCAGTAAAATTTCAACGGAATATTTTTATCGGCATTTACAGTGGTGTTTGTAAACGTCCATTTTTCTGTGCCGGCGCATGTGGTATCAAAGGGTTTTGTAAATGCAGGTACAGGCCGGTAATTCACCACAATCCGCGCACTGTCATAAAATATTTTTCCGCAGGTATTCGTGGTTAAATGAACGGTATGAACGCCTGTGGAATGAAATGTATAACTGAATGATTTCTGGGTAGAAGTATCTTTTTTGTCCACCAGCCAGGAAACTTTCCTGCTCATGTCGCCGAATGAGCCGATGCTGGATTTTACAGGGGTTCCGTTACAAAGCAGACTGGCTGTGTTGATGCCATGTGTAAGGTCTACTGCTTTGATAGAAGTGTCCTCCACATTTACTGCTTTCCATGCAGCAAAAACATAGTTGATTTCATTTGAACAACCGCCGTACAGGTCTTTGGCAGCCTTGATACTTACTTTGCAGGCATCTTTAAATGTAGCTGCCGGAACCATATAGTAAAAGTAACCACGGTAGGTAATCTGTGCAGCTTTCCAATGACCCAGACCGCTTAATTTATAGTTGTAACCGAATTCATTGGTGCCGGTATCACCCACTGTCATCAGATAATACCAGTAATTCTGCACACCGCCGCTTCCATGACAACCATTTGGCCAGTATTGTCCTCCATAGGCTTTTGGATTTTTAAACTGCCAGGGATCACGCATGTAGCGAATGCCTTTTGTGCTGCTCCATACTTTTTCGCCCAGCCACCAGTTGGCTTTTGCAGAATCTGCCATAAATTCAGTCATATGACCGTTTATGTCTGCAAAGCTTTCGTGCAGGGCGCAGGCTTCTCCACTGTACAGCAGGCCGGATATTTCATCGGCAATGCCATGACCCATCTCATGCCCCACCACATCCAGCGCTGCGCACGGACCTACCGATCCACTGCTGCCCACCAGAAAAGTAGCATAATTTGAACCCAGATTCCAGAATGCATTTCCGCTGCCCGATGAGGTCACGAGATTGATTGCCCCGCCCTTCCCATCATAACTGTTCTTATTGAAGAATTTCTTCATAAAATCAGAAACCAGTTCCCCGCCCCAGTGCACATCTCCGGCAATCCGGTCTCCGGTTGTATTCCAGTAATTGTCTTTGTCGAAGTAGTCGTTGTTTAAAGAGGTTTTGTAGGTATTTACATTGCGTTTGCCAGATTCCCGGAGCCTGAAACTGTCTTTGGCCACAAAATCTGCAGTAATATTCTGCACCCCTTCATACCAGGTATTGGCTTTTCCGGCACTGTCGCTATGCACCTCCATAGGAAAATTACCGGCCACTGTTCCGTTTCGTATATCCAGCATCACGGTTTCATCCTGCCGGGGATTTGCAATGGCAACATGCACAGCATAACATGGAATGGCTTTATTGCCTTCCGCGGCGTACCAGACCACAGGAACACTAGCAGGATACCAGGTGGCTGCAGGGTTTCCTGTAATGGATTTGAGCATGGCTTCTTCAGCAGGAACCTGCCAGCGGAAAGTCACATTGCCGTATTGTGCCAGAAGCCGGTCCCGTGCGGCACTGGCCGACATCCCGGCGAAATTGTTTGCAAACTGATTGTAGAAATCCCCGTTAAACGATTCTACCCAGCCATCGCGCAGGTGCAGAATGAGCATACTGCTCTGAACCGGCTTGGCTTTGTAATACTGAACAAACCGTTTGTGGACAAATCCAAGTTCATCGGCATCACTGCGCAGCAGCCTGAATTCGGATTCTGGTGGCAGCACATATTCACGGGTGAGCCATTGAAAAAAAGCGTCTTCTGTAATCTGGTTTTCTGTTTGGGTTTCAGCCCAGCGCGGAAGTCCCGTTTGTTCGCTGTAACTCACATTGAACCAGTGTATGGATTGTGCAGCGAGATTGCCGGCGCAAAGGAACAGTACGAAAGGTATCAGTTTTTTCATAGGCCTTCCGAATCAAAGGTAATTTATCCCTTTGACAATTGAAACCCAGAAAAAGTTGCATGAGCCGGAAAATCACATCCGTTCCACTTCCTTTATGCCCAGAAGGTTCATGGACATTTTCAGGCTTTGGGCTGTAAAGGAGGCTATTTTCAAGCGGGTGGCCCTGCGCGCCGGGTCAGTTTCATGCAACAATGAGAGTTCGCTGTAAATGCGGTTGAACGCTTTGGCCAGATCCAGCGCATACTGACAAATCAAGGCTGGTGAAAGGTCTCTGGCCGCATTGTGCAGAACTTCGGGAAAGGCATACAGACATTCCAGGGTTTCCTTTTCGGTGGTATGAAGTTCACCTGCGACCGGAGCAGATTGCCAGCCTTCTCCGGCTTGCCTTAGCACACTTTGAATGCGGGCATAGGTATACATCACAAACGGACCGGTGTCTCCCTGAAAATCTATGCTTTCCGAGGGATTGAACAACATGCGTTTTTTGGGGTCAACTTTCAGGATGAAGAATTTGAGGGCGGCAAGGCCCAGTTTCTCAAACAGTTCATTCAACGCGGCCTCTTCCAGACCTTCGGTTTTGCCCAACTCAATGGTTTTTTCACGCGCAGTGGCATGCATTTCATCGAGCAGGTCATCGGCATCTACCACTGTGCCTTCCCGGCTCTTCATCTTTCCGCTGGGCAGGTCTACCATGCCATAACTGAGATGGTGCATTCCTTCAGCATAGGGCCGTCCCAACCTGCGCATGATCTGGAAAAGTACTTTGAAATGGTAATCCTGTTCATTGCCTACCACATAAATGCTCTGGTCCAGTCCATAATCCCGGTATTTCAATTCAGCGGTTCCAATATCCTGGGTGATGTAAACGGAAGTGCCGTCTTTGCGAAGGACCAGTTTATGGTCCAGGCCTTCTGCCGTAAGGTCTATCCATACGCTGCCGTCATCGCGCCGGTAAAAAACCCCGGCGGATAATCCTTCTTCAATGATGTCTTTACCCAGGGTATAGGTATTGCTTTCATAATACCATTTATCAAAGTCTACTCCCAGACGTTTATAGGTTACATCAAATCCATCATACACCCACCCATTCATGGTTTTCCAGAGATGAAGCACATCTGGATTTCCTGCTTCCCACTGACGCAGCATTTCCTGACATTCCTGCATCAGCGGGCTGTGGTTGCGGATGGTTTCCTTTATTTCATCCCGGGCTTTTTCCTTTTTCTCTTCTTTATTTTCCGGGTTTGAAAGTATGGCGTATAATTCAGCCAGCTTGGGTTGAATGGCTGCATCGGTGCCGGTAAAGTCTCCGGATAGCGCCGCTTTGATCACTTCCTCTGTTTCAGCACGCAGCGCATTTTCAAAAATAACATAATATTTACCTGCCAGATGGTCGCCTTTGATACCATTTTCCGGGGTTTCACCGTTGCCAAATCTTTGCCAGGCCAGCATGCTTTTGCAGATATGTATACCGCGGTCATTGACCAGATTCGCTTTGGTTACGGCATATCCGGTGGCTTTCATGATTTCAGCTACGCTGTATCCTAGCAGAATGTTTCTTATGTGCCCCAGGTGCAGGGGTTTGTTTGTATTCGGTGAGGAGTATTCCACCATCACCTTTTTACCGGTACCGGGTGAAAGGGCATATGCCGGATTGTTCCATTCTTTTTGAAGAAATTCACTCCAGATATTTTCGCGAATAACGATATTTAAAAACCCTTTTACGACATTAAATGAATGCACCAGTTCGGCAGAAAGAGCCAGTTTCTCCCCAATTTCAGCAGCGGTTTGTTCCGGATTTTTCCGACTTGCACGCAACAATGGGAAAACCACAAAAGTGTAATCTCCTTCAAAATCGGCGTTGGTTTTTTCCAGTTTCACCACCGGCAGACTGGTTTGGTATAATTCCAGCAGCGCAGATGCGATTTTCTCCTTCAGTGCCTGTTCAATCTTCATTCAGCCGCGAAATTACCGTAAAATAAGCATTTGGAAGGGGCAATGGGCAGAAGACTTTGGCAGTTACTCCGGTTGCTGCCGGCAACCCGGAGTCTGATACCGCCCGGGTCATTTGCGTAAAAACACAGAGCTGCCGGTGTTTGTATTGATGAAGTACATTCCGGCCGGGATGTTCACCAGTGAAATAACAGCACTTTCCGCCACCGCGGTTCCACGCAGAATCATCCGGCCTGCTGCATCGGTCAGGGTATAGTTTCCGATCATTCCGCCTTTGCCGGATATCAGGTGTATTTCATCTCCGGCCGGATTGGGATACATCACCATACCGAACGAATGTTCATTCGGTATTGTGGTATTTACAGCACTACCCGCAGTGCCCACTTTCATGCCATTGCCAAAGGAACTCACCCAGATTTCTCCCGGTCTCCAGGGATTGGGAAACACGCGCATGGGATGGCGGAAAGGGTAGGAATTCACCCTGTTGAAGGTGGGTGTGGGATTGCTGGCATTGCTGCTGTGCCATAAACCATCGGTTTCTGTGGTAAAATAGACTTCATCCGGTTTGCCTGGCAAGATGGTTACCCCGTCCACGCGGTAGGAATTGACAATTTTTGTCCAGTTCAGCCCTTTGTCTGTGGTTTTGTACAATCCGCCTGTATTGGCAGGTACGGCACTGCCCCAGCCGCTGAATACACAGGCATACCATGTTTTTCCGCTGGTATCGTTCGGGTCTGGCACAACATCCTTGGTATACCATTTCATATTGGCATGGCTGCGGTCATACCAGGTAGAATTGGCCAGGTCGTAGTAACTGACTCCGCTGCTGTCGGTAAACTGTGTGCCTGATGTGGGTTTTCTGGCACTGTAGCTTACAATGAGATCTCCGTTTTTCAGCACGTTTATGTTATACGGATGGCCATTGCTGCGGGGGGGATTGGGCATTTTGGTCCAGGTACTGGCTGCACCGGCATTGAGGTTGTTGGTTACCCAGATACCACCTGTACTCACTTTGTTGCTGTGCAATACGGCTGCATACATTCTGTTGGCATTGGTGGGGTCTCCTGCTATCCATACCACAGGGTGCCCGAAGTCGTGCAGGAGTTGAAACAAGCCACCGTTATTCTTTGAAATCCAGACACCGCCTTTACCTGAATTGATTTGTGCATCGTATATACGGGTGGTTTGGTACATGTCATGAATGTTGCTTGTGGCAGCATACAGATATCCATCGCTGTGTCTTACAATCCGGTAAACACTGTTTTGGGTCAGATTGGGAATGAATTTCCAGGTTTTTCCCTTGTCCACACTTACCACCCCATTGATGTCACTGAAAGCGGAAAACATGACATTGCTGTCGGTCCACAGGATTTGCCAGTTTGTGGTGTTTTCCAGTCCGCAGCTCTTATAGAATTTGTCTTTGGGGGTATTGGCACCTGCCGGATTTTGATAGTTGCTGTCGAGGTACCGCTGTTGCCATTGATTGCCGTAATCTTCGGTCAGGTGCACACAGCTATAGTCGGTCAGCATAAGCCGGTTTGCGTGCAGCGGATCCACCGTAAAGCCAAAGGGGGCTTCCGGAAAACTCCAGGCCTTGTCTCCGTTTTGTCCGGCCCAGCCTGTGGCAATATTTACATTGTTTACTGCAGTAAACACATGGGTCCAGTTGCCTCCGTTCACCGAACGCAACACGATGGGCCGGCTTCCCGAACTGCCACCCGACAGATACATCGTATCCGTGCAGTTCTGCGCCATTCCGGTAAAGACAGGGAAATCGGTACCTATGGCAATTCCTGTTGTTTTGGATACCCATGTTCCGTTTGCATTGTCCATGGTGTACACTGCTTTCATCGCGCCGTTGTAATTGCTGCCATACTGGTATCCGGACCAGACACTTGTACTCGTCAGGCACAAAAACCTTACGGTTCCTCCTTTTCGAGCACCGGCAAAACTGAGCATGTATTCTCCGCTGCCCATGCCTGAAACGGACATGGTGCTAAAACTGCTGCCGCTGTTTGTGCTGTAAATGAGCCCGTCATTGGTTCCCACATAAATGTTTGTGCCGTCGAAAAATACTCCGGCAATGTGGTTCCCGGCGCCGCTGCTGATGTTGGTATGGATTTGGGTAAAACTACTGCCTCCGCTGTTGCTGAAGTATATGGTACCATAATCAGCAAGAATCAGATTGTTTGGATTGTTGTAATCCGCAAATAATCTCAATACAGACCCATTGGGAGACAGTGGGTATGGATTTCCTGACAAGACAGCCCATGTGGCCCCTCCATCCGTACTTTTCATGGGCCGTATATGGTCATTGCCGTTTACGCTTTCGTAGTCTACAGTATATCGTATAAGAGGGTTGTTTGTAAAGGACACATAACTGTCATGTCCGCCCTGAATGGAGGTAAAGGGAATTTCGGTCCAGTTTCGTCCTTTGTTTTTACTATGAAACAGTTGTGACATATCGCAACTCACATACAATTCGCCTTGATTGGCCGGATTGAACGAGGGGCTGAACAAGGCACCGCCTCCGCCAATTCCCCGCGATTCCCATTGCGTGGGCTGGGCCTGAAGAAGGATAAATGGCAAAAAAACCAGAAGTGAGTACAGGTAAATTTTTTTCATTGGATAAATTTTAAATCAATCCTGCGAGCCAAACATCGCTTTCATGGGATTCCAGTAATAGTCTTCCCATCCCCGGCGAAAGGTTTCTTCCATTTCTGCGGGAACCCCTTCATGCAGGAAATGCAGGGCCGTACCTTCGGCTTCCGGGGTCATGGTAAAAGTAACCTTAGACCAATGGCCTTCGGGCCAGCCATCTTCATAAGCCGACCAGGTCTTTACAATTTTATGGGGCGGTTCCAGTTCCAGAATTTCACCCTCAATATATCCATCATAGGCAGAGTAAGTATCGCCGGGTTTGCTGCCGATAACTGCTGTTGCCCCTGTAAATTCGCTGTGAACCGCACTGTTCATCAGGGCGTTGTACACCTCTTCACGGCTGGCAGCAAAGTGTATTGTTTGCTCAATGGTAGTGGTTTTCATGAATTCGAATGTACGAATTCACAACTACAATCCCATATTAACCGTGGTGGTATCCTGTTCCTTTAAGGATGGTAAAAGCCCGGTATAATTGCTCGCACAGCACCAGTCTGGCCAAGTGGTGCGGAAAAGTGAAATCTGATAACCGGATAGAAAGATTGGATTTTAACAAGTCCTCTGTGAATCCGTATGCACCACCAATCGCGAAAATCAATCTGCCTCTGGATTGAGACAAACTGTTATCTATATAGGTCGCAAATTCTTTACTGGTAAATGTTTTTCCGCGTTCATCGCACAGTATCAACTGGTCGCCTGGTTTACAGTATTTCAGAATGGTTTCGGATTCTTTTATTTTTTGTTCCTCTGGAATTTTTACCCGCGCAGCAGGCAGCAATTCCAGGCTGGCAGACATATTTCCCTGCATGCGTTTGATGAACTTTTCGCACAGGATATCAATTTCATTATCCCGGTGATTTTCTATGGCAAGTATGAGCAGAGACATAAGGGCAAAGTAAATGAGGGTTTCTGCAACCGTCAACACACTTTATGCAGGGAAGGAATTCGGGTCTGCATCTTTTTCTTACAGAAATGTGTTTGAAGTCGGCGTTATCACCAGGAACAGGCATGCAACATTGAAGCGAAAGATGCTAAGTGCATCCAAAAATTCTGGAATGAGTGCATGCCTTGTATACGTATATAAAGTATTATGGAATTCATACAATATACTTACTTGATGGTTTGGAATATGACAATATTGTCGTAATCTTTGTAAAAACAACATGTAGCAAATTCACATTTTTAGTATTCAACAAAATGGAAAACTTTTTACCCCCCTCCCCCCCACTTCCCCGCCAATTATTTTTACAAAACTCAAAATTTCGGCGCGGGAATGTAATTCTCACGGCTTTATCATCAATTAAAAACCTTTCATTTGTCATGTTAGTGTCATTGCTGTTTTTTACAAAAACTGTATCACTGAATGCAGCCAGTTCGGTAGAAGCAACATGGCCAGATGCAGCTTCTACAAGTACCTCCGGCAGCACTGTTACAGTTTGCATGGGTTCTGGTCAAACCTGCGATTTCACAATTACATTGCAGGTTGAGAATGATTGTGGAACAACCAGTGATGTATGGGTTTTTATCAAAGATGGTCTTGGCAGCTATCAGCGCTTTATTTTAAACAGCGTTCCTGATGACAATGCCGTGCATAATTACAATGTGGACCTGGATGGCCTGATCAGGATCAAAGGCGGCATCTATAGTTTTGAGGCAGTCTTTCTGGCGAATTCAAGCTCGGTAAATTCGACTAAAACCTATGTGCTTGCCAATGATAAAATTCAACTTTTCCTGAATGGGCAGCGCGATGTGGACGGAATTGTAGAAACATCTTCTACATCTTCAGGCTGCGCAGGATTAACACTGAAAGCCAATCAGTATACTTGCTCCTCAAGCCTCGCCCTCACATGGGTGCTTTCTGTAAACAAAGCTACAATTGGAACGTATGCGACCATACCTTTTACAACCTACAGTGCAACTCTTTCGGCTGGTGATGTATTCGCATTAAAAAATGGAACGTTTAATCTGAAAACATGGTACTCTGGATTAGGAGGTACATGGACAGATAACACTTTATATAATGTGTATATGGTGGCAAGTGGAGGCGGTGTTTGGGCCGATGCCGCAATCTGGCTGAGCAATAAAACCAGCCAGGAAACATATGTGCGTGATTACGCAGATTTCGTTTCCTCCGGATTCAGCCAGAGCAGCAGATATCTTGCTTATGCAGAAAATGATCTGGGATTTGAACAAAACCGTTATGAGGATGTGAAAGTGCCTAATTGTGTGGAGCACAGAATTTCACTATATGAATCACCAGATTTATGGAATACCTATAGCAGCTCAAGTTATTCCAACACATTTTTCCCGTACGGATTAACAGACCATCGCAACCCTGACTATATCATTCCGGGAAGCAGCAATGCCAACTACGCTTACACAACGGTAAACAACCGCCAATGCCCGAATCTCGCATCGGGTGATGTTACGGTGCGTATGTTCTGGACCGGGGCTCGGACAGGCGAAAAATGGCCGCAGGATTGGTTGTATGATTTGACCAGAAATAAAGTTAAAAGTGCTGAAGCCCCTTATCCCGATGTTCCCGCCGGATCAGAAATTACTTTGTCTGGTACCACATCAAGCAGCCCATATAACACCACAAGTTCGCCTGTATCACTGTCCGCTATATCAGGTCCGTCAGGTGGCGTGCCCGGAGCCAAGGTAACCGCGGGTGTGGCCTGGTATCCGCCAAAACCGGATTGGTATGATGTTACGAATGGTTCTATGACCGGACACTCAAAGCCGGTGATTTGTATGTTAACCAGGGTAAATGAAAACAATTCCGGAAGTGACCCAATAATTTATGGTGTATCTGCATCATCCATGTCAAATACAGATATAGACCCTTATATCAGATGGAACAACAATGTGGCCACCCGCAATACGGAATTGGTAAATGAGCTCAATCCGTTGGTCGCAACTGATCAGGGTGGCGGTATCTGGGAAGGCGACTTCCATACGGCAATTGTGAACAACCCGACAGGAAATGCAATCAGAATCTGTTTGCGGGATTTAAATCTGGGGTATACGGCTCATGAACCGTTTGACCGTTATGGTGAACTGCATATCGGATTTACTAATGCACTGTATAACAATTGGTTTGCTAATGGAGCACAGGGAAGTGGGTTTGAAATTCTCTCTTCCACACTTGTCAGGGTTACAGATTACGACAAAGTATGTTTTGACAGTATTACATTGGGTGATTCTCTTTCGCAACAAATAGGTGTAAGAGCTGTTTACTATGAGGACAGCCTGCCGGCAGCAGATACCATTACCTGCCGGTATGCGCTGTATCAGGAAAATATGCCCGGCTTTACCAGCTATCGCGGCAGTGATATCATTTACCATTGGCATGTTATGCCGGCCGAAGAGGCTGCGATGATGAGAAACAATGAATCAGGAGAAAAAATAAGTTATAAAGATAGAACGGATATGCTCTATAAAAAATCCGTTCAATCCAGAAGCAATCTTAAAACTCCGACAACGCCATACAACCTTGATGATAATTTGTTAATCTTTCCAAATCCATCACATGATTTTGTAGACATTACCCTTTCGAATCATATGGAGGCTGAGGTCACTCTTACGGATGCTTTGGGGAAAATAGTGAAAAGGCAGCGTATGGACATGCACAAATCAAATGCACTCTATAAGCGATTGAATTTACTGGGTTTGAGCCCTGGAGTTTATACCATTACGGTTAAATCCGGCAGCCAAAGTATAACCAAAAACCTGATCAAACAATAGCATTGTTCAGGCTTCTTTATTACACGATTACTTTAACAATATTGTCCTGGCCGCGCATTGCTGTGGCTCAGGGCAATATTGTTCCAGACAGCAGTTTTGAAATGCTGAAAGAAATACCGTATGATGGATGCTTGGCCAGAAAAGATTCATTTAATAGATATAGTTTACATTGGTTTGATCCCACTGCTGGATCCTCAGGGCCAAACCTGTTAAGTTTGCATTATAAAAATGGTGTTTTGAAATTGCCGTATGTGGACTTATCCAGTTGTGGTGAAAAATCAACGTGTAATTTTAATGAATTTATATTACAACCAAAATCCGGATCCAATTTTGTTAGTATCCTTTATTGGTATAATGGAAATGAGTTTAGTCCGGTCAGATTTTATAAGGAATATTTGGAAACACCTCTATATAAGATTGAGAAGAATTCTAAATATAAGATATCGTTTTATTATAGTCGATTTAACCCTAAATTTCAATACAGTAAATTTAGTCCATTTGGTATGTTTTTTTCAAAGAACAAATTATTGAACCTTAATTTAAATAGTGATGATTCGATGAGAACGGATTTTAGACATCAAGTTTTCCCTAATGTAGAATTTGATAATTTATTTTATCCTTCTAATATTCCTCAAAGCAATCGTATTTGGGTACATACTGATACGATTATTAAATTAACACTAGATTATCAATATTTAACAATGGGATATTTTGGCCGTATTCCGCGAATTGATTATTCGAAGGATTCAAGCAATTATTGCATGATTATATCAACCATTTATTTAGATGATTTAAGCATCACACCATATCCCTGCATAGTAGGCCCTGATACGCTTTGCTATGGAAGCAGAATACCTTATACTTCCACAGTACCTGGCCCCAGGTACTGGTCATTAAGTGCAAGTGGCAAAGACACGCTTACTACAGCAGATACCGTCTTTTTTGATACAGAGAACTGGACAAGATTATATTCCTTTGGCGCTGGTTGGGTGGATAGTATTATACCCGTTATTTTTAATCCCCCTAACAAAAGCCATTCACTGTTTCAGACAAATTGTGCCAATGAATTTAAGTGTATAGGATACAATGCAAAACCGGGGTATACCGTAGAATGGAGTAACCACATTACAGGCAATATTCAATGCAATATCAGTAAAGGACGTTATATCACCCAAATATCCACAGTTTATGGTTGTAATTTTAGTGATACATGGGAGGTGAAAATAATTGACACACCCGATTTGCGACCGATAGATACGATCGTATGCAACGAAACCCAGAGTGTGCAGGCAATACAGATTCCCCTTAATCCAGCCTATATATACACAATGAATGGTGCCGCTAAGAGCAGTCCGTTTCAATTGGAACAAGGCAGGTATTATGTAGTTGCCAGGGATACTGCTGGTTGCCGGTCAGCTACTTTCTGGAATTCGGCTGTGGATTGCAAACCCGTGGTTTATATTCCCAATTCTACGGGTAAAAACTCAATCAACAAGACCTTTGCTCCGTCCATTTTATACTGTAAATCGGCCGAGTTGAGCATTTACAACCGCTGGGGAGAGTTAGTTTACCGGGAAACAAGCAAAAATCCAGAATGGAAACCCTCAGAGCAAGCAATTATAGCAGGTTCCAACTATGCTTATAAGCTTGTGGTATATGCCCAAAACAGTGATGCTGTTCTTCATTTTTCCGGAATAATTACAGTATTATAGTTTCTAGATTGATTGCACGGTGAAAATGTGTGGTTATAATATATCAAAAATATGAATGTGGTTTTCGGATACTCTGAGCTTTTTCTTTGCTCAATTCGTATTCAGAATATCCAGAATTTTATCCAGTCTGGGACTGAGAATAATTTCTGTTCTGCGGTTTTTCGCACGTCCCTCTGCACTGCCATTGTCAGCGATGGGTTGGGTTTCGCCGCGGCCTGTGGCGGTAATTCTCTTGTCACTCATTTTCCCTTCCACACTCAGAATACGCACAATACTGGTTGCACGCAATACACTCAAATCCCAGTTGTCTTTAATTTTTTCTGAGTTCATGGGTTTGTTGTCTGTATGACCTTCTACAGTTACCTGCACATCAGGGTTTTTATTCAGGGCGGAGGCGAGTTTCAGCAGGGCATCTTTTCCTTTGGCATCCACCGCAGTGCTGCCGCTTTTGAACAATAATTTATCTGCCATACTGACATATACTTTTCCATTGCGGTTTTCCACTTTTATATCCAACTGATCAAAACCTGCCAGCGCTTTGCTGATTTCTTCCTTCAGGGCTCTTACTGCGCTGTCTTTGCGGTTGAGTTCACCTTCCAGGGTGCGCACACGTGCACTGGTTTTTTCCAGTTCGGCCTGCATTTCCATCATTTTATTTCTTTCGGTTTCTGCTCTGGAAAGTGCATTGTTCAGTTCAATTTCTTTCAGTTGAATGGCCTTGTTTTTTGCATCCAGTTCGGCGGCCAGATTTTTTTTCTGTTCATCCAGTTTGTCGCCGAGACTTTTGATGTAGGCCTGATTTTCTGCGAGTTGACTTCTGCAGTCCGACAAACTGTCGTAAAGCATTGAAATTCGTTTGTCCAGGGCAGTCCGCTGTCCTTCCAGATTACGCATTTCAGCAGTAAGGTCAGTGTTGCGGCTTTCGCAATCGTCTATTTTTTTATTGAGTTTTTGTTCCAGTGCCGCTTTTGAGGCTTCCAGGTCTTTGAATTTTTTAACGGGTACACAAGCAACTAAGCTCAGTGCAGGAATCATCCACCACCATTTCATACTACAAAAATAGCCGATATTGATACCGGCTATTTTTGTGATTTTGCACATGCCTATTGCAATAGACAGGGCTCACCGCTGATTGCGGACTGCAATGGGGTGCAGGATGCCCGGCATACGGTAAGTTCCGTATGCTGTGTTATTCCTTACCAGGGAATACACGATCAAACCCAAGCCATGAGGGGCACCCTGCTCACCGTTGCATGAATATTTTTATATTGCCATCATGTTTGTGGGCCGGGGGCATGGTGTTTGGGACGGCGCACCGCGGCCATGGCATGTTTGCTGCGGGTAACCGGTGTGAATTCATCCAGACCGCGAATGGTAAGTGAACCACCAGCATTATCAAAATCGAGTTTGAGGTGATGCAGGTTGTCTATCACCGTATGATCGACCAGGTTGCACTGGCTGAGATCCAGCACAAGCACGTCGCTTGGTTTAAACTTGCTTATGGGTCGTTTTATTCCCAGCCAATTTGAAAAAACTGCGGCACTTTTGATGTAGATGATATTCCCGTCCGTTTCCGTTCTGGCCTTGAACATGGAAGATAACGGAGCTCCAAAAACAAGTTGGGTAATTAACTTGGTAAGAATTCCAGCGCCTATTCCCAGCAGCAAATCGGAAAACAGAGTGACAAGAATAGTCACTGTAAAAATGATGAGTTGCTCTGTTCCTATTTTGGCCATTCGGCCGAATTCTTTTGGACTGGCCAGCCGAAATCCGACACCTATGAGCATTGCAGCAAGTGCCGGTGTGGGGATCAGATCGCTGAACTGCAAATCCAGCATGAGAAAAATGAGGATGAAGATTCCATGGTAGAAGTTGGCCCAGCGTGTTTTGGCACCGTTTGCCACATTGCTGCTGCTTCGCGCCACTTCCGATATCATGGGCAGTCCACCCAGTGTTCCGGCAAGCATATTCCCGGCACCAATGGCAATCAAATCCCTGTTGCCATTGCTTTTGCGCTTATATGGGTCCAGCATGTCTATGGCTTTCACGGTAAGTAAAGCCTCCAGACTGCCCACTAGGGCAAACATGATGACATACTTAATGAAGATTCCGGTTTGATGGATTCCATCAAATTTCACATCGATATCCAGTGTTTCGGCCAGGTTGTGGTCGAAATGCACCAATTGGGATTTGTCCAAAACCAGCATTTTGGCCAATGGAATGGCAACAAGCAGGACAACAACGGGTGCGGGAATTTTTTTCAACAGGGGTTGTTTGATGCGGGGCCAGAGGAAAACGATGAGCAGGCTAACAATGCCCACCAGGGCGGCACTGGCCACGGGGTGGGTAAGGGTATGCGGAATTTTACCCATCAGCTCCATCGGTTCCACCATCGGTTTGCCCTCCGGGGTTTTGGGGTTGATACCCAGCAGAATATGAAACTGTTTGCTCATGATGATGATACCGATGGCGGCCAGCATGCCATGCACCGCACTCAGAGGGAAAAAATCCACCAGGGAGCCCATGCGTATCAATCCAAACAAAATCTGTACAAAACCAGCCACCACTACGGCGCCCAGTGCGAGTTGCCAACCAAGGTCTGTATTGCCATGGCCCAGTTCGGCTACCGCCCCTGCAACAATGACGATAAGTCCGGCTGCCGGTCCTTTGATGGTAAGCGGTGAGCCGGCAATGAAGGCAACAACCACACCACCAATCATTGCCGTAATGAGTCCCATGATGGGAGGGAAGTCACTGGCCTTTGCAATACCCAAACTCAGGGGCAGGGCAAGAAGAAATACAAGGAAGCCGCTGAGGGCGTCCTGACTGAAATTCTCTTTCAGTCCTGCGATTCCGTCTTTGGGAATCTGCATTTTTATCTGTTTCATTTTTAGGTTGATTTTTAAAGGTTAGAAGAAAATCTGGTATTGAAGGATGGCACAGCTGCGGCGGCCGTTGTCTGCAATGCTGCCGTTTTCAAATACCGTAAAACCGGGCCGGTTCTGATAATCCAGGCTGATTTTGGCTTTGTGCCCCTGAATCAGCCAGTTGATACCCACATCGTAGGTGTTCGCATATTTGCCATTCAGCCGGTCATACTTAGCCAATGTGGCAGAAGCAAAAGGCATCAGCTGACCGTTTTCGCCCAGCCATTTTTTAGGCATCAGCACACCGGCCTGGGTATAAATCACGCTGCCGGTGCCAAACATGGGCAGGGCATTGCCATATTGGGTGCCCGCATCCTTTGCCACCCCGCTGAAACTCATGCCCGAGGCGGGATTCATGAGGCCATTGAAACGGATATAGTTGGTCCCGTAATTCGTGCGGAAATACCCGGCATAGGCAGAAACCGCAGTGCCTTTTTCCTTGTTCAGGGGCATGTCCAGAAACGATTCCACACAGGCCAGCATCATGGGCTGGTATACCGTATCGGCACCGGATCTCCGCCACATGGCATTGTTTTGATATACCATGCCAGCCGCCAGATTGAATATTTTCTTTTTGCCCAGATAGGTGCCGGTCATATAGGGCGTGGTGTGGTTTTCATGTTCAAAAAACTGCCACATGAAATAGCCCGAGTATTGTTTGTTTCTGCTGATTTGTGCAAAGGTTGCATTCTGGGTCAGCGGGGCCTGGGTGAGGCCGTTGGTGCTCACCGGAAAAGGATCAGCAAGGGCAAACCTGTAATCCAGATGGGAAATCTGGCCCCTTGCATACACTGATAAACGGCGGTTGAATAAATCAGTCTGGTCTACAGTGGCTTGTGCAAATACAGGTACATCCAGACTCATAATTGTGCCGATACTGGGTTGTGAAAAGCGGCCCACTCCATTGATGATGCTAAGTCCGGCACCCAGTTTCAGTGCATTGGTTTGTGTTACTTTATACTCGCAAACAGCGTCGTGAAAAAAGGCTGCAATTTTCCGGTTATTTCCAAAATTAGACTGTGCATTAAAATTGTTTTGTCCGAACTGGAAATAAACAAAAACATGGTCATTGATTTGCCCGAAGAGTTGCATGCGGGTGCGGCGCAGCCCTATGTCCAGGGTTTCTGCGGCGGCTTTTCCCTGCACTGTTGTGCCCGGATTGCTTTGGTTATAACGCAGCCATACCTGATTCAACAAGGTGGCCTGAATGTAATGTTTACCACTGTTATCCAGCGGAAGGATCATTGCGTCCCTGGCAGGGGTTTGTCCCTGCGCACCTGCCCAGACCATGCAGGACAGGGCAATGCAGAATTTTATTTTATTTTTCATTTTTTTAAGTGGATTTAATGGGGGTTTCATGGTAGGTTTTGATGTGCGGACCCAGAAACAATCTGGCATACAGACGCACAATGGCAATGCCGCCTACGATGTAACCCAGTGAATTGAACAGTGCCAGGAAAAACTGGTTTTCGTGAATATGACTGAAAATTAAATCTTCCCCAATAAACGTGGGTGAAATGGGAAATCCCATCAACCCCAGACAGGCAATGAGGAATACGATGGCAAACCGTGGATGCTCATACACATGACCATAATACTGGTTGAGATCGAAATGACCGCGTTCTTCTTTCAGCAGGCGCAGCAAGCTCACCAATCCGAATATTCCTGCGATCAGTGCGCCGGACAAGTAAATCACGGAATGCCACAGAGAAAAATGTTCATTAAATGAAACGGCCAGTGCAATCCAGAAATAATTCATAATGATGAGCAGCCAGGCCAGTACAGGCGATTTTCTTTCGGTGAAGGATTTCAGCACCATGAGCAGTCCGAAAAATGAAAATACCAGTGGGAGCCAGTGCAATACATTTTCAGGAATGCGGTCTTCGTGAAAGAGGAAAAAAAGCCCGGTGGCATAGGCCGGAATGAAATAATAAAGCACGTTGCGGAATGTGAGGAAATCCAGCTGGTGCCCAATTCTTTTCAGGGGATAAAAAATCACCCGGTTCATGAATTTGTCAAGGTTCCACTCCTTTAAACCCATGAGGTAAAAGGTGTAGCGGATTTTTTTCGGCAGCGCATTTTCCAGGGTTTCCCGGTGGGGAACGAAGTTGTAAAACTGCTCCCGGATGAGATAACTAACCACCGAGGGAGATACCAGCAACTGGTAGGTGCGCAGAAAGGCATTTCCGGCGAAGTGAACGAGTGCAATTTTTTCCAGTCCGGCAGCGATTTCAATAAAAATCAGTCCGATTTGCGCAATGGATGCATAGGCAATTTGTGCCTTGATGCTGGACTGCACGCGGGCAATGAGGGTTGCAATGATACTGGTGGCCAGTCCAAGCACTGCAATGAGGATGCGCACAGAGCATTGTTGTTCCCAGAAGGGAAACGTACGCAGCAGCAGAAATACTCCAAAGTGCACACTGAGTGAACCATAGAAAATGGCACTGGAGGGCGTGGGCCCTTCCATAGCGCGCGGCAGCCAGCTGCTGAAGGGCAGTTGGGCTGACTTGGCAGCAGCCGCCAGCAGCAGCATGAGGGAAATAAATACCCCGGCCATGCTGTGGTTTTGCAAATGCTCGTGCACCAGTTGGTAATTGTGCAGCTTGAAAAAAGTGATGTTTTCATGCCACAGGTGGTGACTGGCCCACATGGCCAGCAGGATGCCCAGATCTCCGATGCGGTAGATGCTGAAAACCTTTACCGCATTGCGCACCGGCAGGTACCGGTCGCGGTAAAACGCAATGAGCAGGAAGGACGATATCCCAAGGATTTCCCAGCCGATGAAAAGGGTTTCGAAATTGCCGGAGAGGATGGTGAGGGTGTAACCCAGGTAGAAGAAGAGAATGGTATTGAAGAATCGTTTGTACCCTTTTTCCCGGTGCAGGTAATACCGGCTGTAAATGGTGATGAGGAAGGTGAGGATGGAGCCCACAAACATGTAGGCAGCCGATACCTTGTCGAAGTATAAATCGACCAGAAATTCATAACCATGGGTTGCATAAATCACCACTTCCCGCACATTGAGGGTCTGGTGATGGCTGAAAAGCCACCAGATGACAAACGTGATGAAGGTAAAGAAATGGAACCCCGCAGTGGTGTAGGCAATGCGTGAAATCAGAATTTCCTTTTTACCGGGTATGATGAGACTGAAAATCAAGCCCAGGGCCGGAATCAGCAGAAGTACATTGAGAATCCAGTTGGCGTTCATGAGGCGATTTTCGTTAAAAGGTGAACCGGAATATTGTCACCACTGCTTTCCACCAGTGCCATCACATCGGACGTTTCGGGAATCGCTTGGGTCAGGGGTTTGTAGTTCACGAAGGCCCCGTCGCGGAACAAATGCAGGGCGCGGGTATCGGGGTGCACTGCTACCAGATTCACCCAGGCATTTTCAAACCATTCATAGGTTTCGGGTGCTTTCTGTATAGTGTTCAGCACTACATCGGGTTTTTGCTCCACAATAATGAGCAGTCGCACGGGGTCATGCACCTCCACCATCTGAAAGGGAAGACCCGGACGCAGGTCTCCGTCGGTTCCGTTTGCCACGCCCACCAGTCCCATTACATTGTGCGGCAGTTTGGTGCCGGCGCCCAGGCGGTAGGAATCTGTGCGGCTGAAGAAATACTCCAGGTTGATGCCTCCGCACACCGGGGCTGCAGCCTTCAGTATGTTGAACAGGTATTTTCCGTGCGGATCCACATGGGGATCGTAAGAGTTCATGAAGGAACGGCGGTCCAGATACAGGTGCCGGGTCAGGTCGCGCCTGCCTACAATGCACAGTGCATTGGTGGCATGGTTCAGTTCCGGGCGGGGTTCAAACAGGGATACGGACCGGAGTTTCACCTTCTCGTGAATTTTTTCGGGTGACTGCTGTGTGTTAATCAGCACAAAACGTCGCGAACGTTCTTTGGCATTTGCATCCAGCGCGCGTTCCATTATTTTTTTGTTCCGTTCATGTGCAGCGGCGTTTTCCGGTGTCAGGGCATCCTCGTCGTAGTACTCAATTTCATCCCGGGTGGTGTCATGCATGGCTCCTACAAACTGGGTCTGCTCCGGTATATGTATGCCCCTTTGGGCAAGCATGCGGCGCACTTCCTTATGGTTGGCCATGAACGAAATGACCCTTGCGTTTACCGAGCCGGGTCTGCCACTGCAGGCCCCGCAGTCATAGCCCGCATAGTGCGTGTTGTTGATGCTGCTGGCTCCGTGGCCCACCATGTATACAATGCCGGCCATATCCTTTACGAGCCCTGTGCTTTTCAGCAATCCTTCCACCCGGTCGGCCATTTCTTCCACCGTAAACCCGATTTGCAGACCATGCACATGATCCCGGTCGTGCAGGTGCTCTATGGTCAGGCGGGCTTGTTTGGACATATGCCTGAAAGAGTAGGAGGTAGCCGGACCGATGGAAGGTCTGAAGATGTTCAGAAACAGTTTCAGGGCCGACCAGAAACCCAGGGTTTGGGATATCATCCAGCCGAACAGGAGGCTATGGGTATGTTTGGTGAAGTGGGCATCGGTACCCCGTTTGCCGTTGTTCCCGATTTCCCGGATGAGGTGTTTGGGTTGCACCGGTGCGGGACACACTTTCGTATAAAGCTTGCCGTGTTCCGGCTGAAAATAGAATTCCACATTGAAGAAGCCGGGTGTGCCCCAGGTGCGGCACTGCGGGTCAAAATGCTCTATATGCCGGCGCAGGGAACACTCGCGGTCATCGATGCAGAAAAAGGCATCAAAGCTTTTCTTCTCACCGGCCGCATCGCCGGTAACCTGCCGGATGCCGCTGAGTACCTGATCGTAGTAGGACCACTCATAGGCTTCCTGCCATAAGGCATATACCTCATCCAGTTCGGTCCAGGGTACAGGGGCAAACAGGGCAGGGATTTTTTCCTGCAGGTGCGTGGCCAGTGGGGCCCAGCGTTCTCCGAATTTGTTATCCAGGGCATCTATTTCCATCAGCAGTTCCACAAACAGCAGGTCGTGCAGGTTGATCTCCCGCTTGTCCAGCAGAGCCCTGGGGTCGTCTTCCAGCACAGATACCATGCCGGACCAACCCGGGTGGGCAAACTGCTGGTCGAAGAGGTACTGGGCATACAGGGTTTCATCACCCACCAGCAGGTGCAGCAGGTCGGCCAGTTTGCTGTGGCTGTGCAACAGCAGGTGTTTTGCCCGCGGTGTTTTGAATATGCCGGTATAGGCGTTACGTTCCAGTTCGCGCACCGATGCCAGAAAACCCTTATGCTGCACAGGAAACTGGCGGATGGAAATCCCCTGGTCCAGGAAACCGCCCAGCAGGCGGAACAGCAGGGGATGCACCATTTTGTCAAGGTTTATTTTATACTGTGTTTTCCAGCTGTTGCGCAGGCTTCCGATTCGCGGTGTAACCCCGGTTTGAAAAGGCTCATATATGAGTTTTTGCTTCCATTGTTGAATGGAATGTCCCTGACGTTCCCTTATGATTTTTTCCAGTATTTCCGGATGGATTTGTCCAGTGGAATACAGCTGTCTGTAATCATCCAGTTGCAGATGTACCTTGTATCCAAAGATGGCCGATGCTTCTGCCAGGGCTTTGTGAAAAGGCTTGTGCTGAAAGGCATGCAGGGTGTTGTGGTGTATAAAATCTTTAAGGGGTGCCTGTGAAGGCAGGTAATGCTTCAACTGATGAAGCACATCATCTTCTGAAAAGTTTATTTTTTTGGTTGTCATTGATTCGGTTTTTTGGTTCTGGTACCGGAGATCCATCCGGTGTGTGTGATGAACCCTGCAGGTACGGACAGCAACGTGCCTACGTGCAGGCAGACAAGACAAGCCCCCCCGAAAGGGTGGGCCACACTTATCCTGACAAAAAACCGTTAATGCGCGATGCGCAGATTGTGATACAGCAGGTAGCGGCGTGTACCTGCATAAGGGATGAGAAATTGTTCTACCAGCCAGGCAGCAATGACCATAAAGGTTGCGGCCAGTGATATTAGCAGAGAATCCTGCAAGAAGGGCACAAGGCTGGCAACTGCAAATCCCTGATCAGGGCTGGATTCATCCAGGTCCTGCACTTCGGTGAGTTCATAGCCGGAAACTGCACCGGATCTGCTTACGGAAGCAGAGAGAATGGTAAAGGTAAAAAACACCGCCACCAGCATGGAGAGTAACCCCAGCAGGACGGATCTGTTTTTTATGGCACCTTTCATGCTGGCCATTATGGAGCAAAAATCACGCCAAAAACAGGAGTGTTGAATTTACAATTCACTGCGGAACCGGGTACATCCTTTTACGGGTATGTCGCGGGTGTCAATTTCTCCCATTCCATTGAAGTTGGTGCTTGTTGGCCCGTATATGACTGCTTTGTATCTGCCGGAAGTTTTCAGTTGAAGGGTTAAGCTGTCATTTCCCTGCACGAGGTGTGTTCCTGTGGAATTCCAGCTTTCCGTGATGGTTTTGCCTTGTACAGACACAGACACCTTCAGTAAATCCACTTTCATTTTGTAGTTATGGGTATTTACAAACACCACGGGGGCCGTGGTGTCCCGGCAGGCATTGCCGGCAGAGGTGCCGCTTTTTTTCGGTGCGCCACAGGCGAATACAACCACTATAGCTGCGAGATAAAGGAGGGGTTTCATCGTTCAAACTTACGATATTGTAAGGCACTTTACAGCCCGAAATCCAGCTTGTAGTAAAACAGGGGCAGGAAACCCAGCTGGTAGGTTTGCCGGTTGTAAGGAGCCTCGCTGATATAGCTGTATTTGAGAATGTTTTTGCGGTTGGTGATGTTCACCAGATCCAGGGCCAGCTCGTGGGTCACCTTTTTCCCATTGATGCGGTAGGCAATCCGGATATCAAAGCGCGCATAATTGCTTCCAAACTGCACGGAATTTTTGAGTGCATCGATGCCCACATATTCCCTTTCCCTGCGTGAGGCCAGGGTGTCCATCGGGCTTGTGAGTCGTGCACCTGCCAGGGTTATTTTTCCACCCACATTCAGTGCATTTTTTTTGTTGAAATTCCATTCTTTGGCAACCAGTGCATTCATGGCATAGCGGGTGTTGAAATCTGTGCTGCGCGAAACTCCGTCACTGCCTTTGTATTTTGCATCAAACAGGCTGAGTGTGGCTAAATAATAATAACCCCGTGTGAAAAATTTCTCCAGTGTAAATTCAATGCCATAATTGAATCCTGTACCGGTATTTTGCAGTGAATCCGGGAAGAAACGGCTGAACCCGCTGCCTGTGTTGGCCAGGCTGAAACTGGATGAATGAAGCTCTACCGGAATATTGTCCAGTGACTGATAATAGGTTTCAATTTTGGACCGCAAATCTTTTTTTATCTGCCAGTCCCAACCCAATATGGCATGTGTGCTTTTGGTCATTCCCATTCCCATATTGTGCGGCCGTGTATTGCCGGGCAGAATATAAAAATAGGTATACGCGGGCTGGATTTGGCTGTGCCTGCCCAGGCCCAGGTTGATGGCATGTTTTGGGTTCAACTGATAGCGAAGTCCGGCGCGTGGCATAAGACCATCCCAGCTCACATAGGATTTGCCCTTTTCCAGATTGTCTGCCAGCGCGAAAACCATACCGGTATAACCTGCACTAAGGGTTACTTTGGGAGCAAGCCTGAACCTGAATTGAAAATAAGGTTGCATCAACAGCCCTGTTCCCTTGCTGTTCCAGCGTGTGAACCATTTCCAGTATTTGGCCGTGTCAATAAAGTCAAAATTGCGGTTGCTGTCCTGAAATGAATAGAAACTCTCAGATGCCTGAACACCGCAACGAAAGCTGGTTCTGGCAGAAATGCGGGTGTTATAGAATAGATGGATACCAGCGGTATTTGTGCGGAACGTATAGTACAGATTTGGCACCAGAGAATCCAGTGCGTATTGGTTGAATACTTCGCCTTTGCGTGCAATGGTGCCGGTGATGTGCCGGAACACCAGTTCATGGTGCGCATTTACCTGCTGGTGACTGAATGCGGCAATGGCTTTGATATAACTGCGGCTGTTGATGTTATAGGTAAAATGTGTACCTGCCACCGCCATGCCTGAGCCGAATGTCTGGTCGCGGTCCTGATCTCCGTAAAGGTTGGCACTGCTTTCCTTTTGCTTGCTGATGAGAATGGCGATGCGGCTGCCTCCGCCAATCCCGAAAAAGGCAAGATTGGCTTTTTTTCCAATGGGGATATTGATTTTCAAGGATGCGTCCTGATACTGAGGCACGGCATCGGTTCCGATGGGGATTTTCAGCGCGCTGAACAGGGCCAGGGTGCTGTAGCGGTAAGTGAAGAGGTAGCTGGCTTTTGATTTTTTACTGAACGGACCTTCTGCCATTGCATCCCAGCCCAGAAAGCCCAGTTGGCTGCTGAACTCATGCCGGCGATTGTTTCCGTTACGCATGCGCAGATCAAAAACCCCTGCCGTGCTGTTTCCGTATTCTGCCGGAAAGGCGCCGGTAAAGAAATCGCTGTTGGCCAGGATCTTGTTGTTGATGATACTCACGGGCCCGCCACTGGTGCCGGGTATGGAGAAATGGTTGGGATTGGGAATGTCTATGCCTTCCAGCCGCCACAAAATACCCTGGGGGCTGTTGCCGCGCACCACAATGTCATTGCGGCTGTCGTCGGCCCCCTGCACACCGGCAAAGTTGCTGGCCATGCGGGCCGGGTCTCCGCGGCTGCCCGCAAACCGGTCGGTTTCATCCACGGTAAACAGGCGGGCACTCACCAGTGCATTTTCATTGATGACCTTGCCGGGCTGGTTTTTGGCTTTTACCACGGCCTCCTCCAGTTTGCGGTAATCTGCTTCCAGTTCTATGTTCAGGATGACTTCCTTGCCGCTGGTAACCACAATGTTTGGCAGCACCGTGCCCAGATACCCCGGCGCAGAGACTGCAAAATCCTGCCTTCCCAGCGGGATGCCGGTGAGGATAAACTGGCCTGCGCTGTCGGTGACCGCAGAGACCGGGGTATTGTTGTTGGTAACCAGGACTATGCTGGCCAGGACAATCTGTTGCTGACTTTCTTTGTCTCTCACAAAACCGCGTACGGTTTGTGTTTGGGCCAGACAAAGGCTTGCTGTGGAGGTGAGGAGAATTGCGAAAAAACGGGTACAGAATGGGTTCATGGCAGGGGTCCTTGAAATTCGAAATAAACAGGAAAGCAGCAACAGGTCAACTTTTTTGTCTTTTTGCCCATTGACTCGCGGGTTTGAGCCATTCCTTGCGGGCTTTATACAAAAAACCATGACCCATGCGCGTGTTTAATTTTATTTCTGCATAGTCTGGTACATTTTTCCGGCCCTTCAGGTGCTGCATGGAATTGCCAAATGAATCTGAAGTTTCCCATATGTTCAAAATTCTTCCGGCAGGTTTTATTTCAGGGAAATCAAAGGTATCTCCGGGCATAAAACACCCTATAAAAACATAATTCATTTTTGGGTTTTGCATGAAGGTGGAAACATATTGGGCGATGTACCCTCCCTTTGAAGTGCCTATGATGGTAATATTTTCAGGGGCAATACCGGCTTTCAGCAGACTATCCGCCTGATGAGCCACATGGTGGGCGTAAGCAATTGCGTCGGTGTTCGGTTTTCTTTTTTCACTGATTACAAGAAAGGAATCCTTTTGGAAATAATTGATAATTTGGGAATATTCTGCTTTGCCGAATTGGGGATGTGAATCTTTTTCGGAATGCAATTCCAGGAATTTGTTGTGAAGAAAAAATATGTATTTATTATTTGAATTGCCTGAATTTGTTGGTCCTGAACAGGATGAAAAGAGTACCAAATAAAACAATATAACCGTAGCTTTCCGAAGCATTTTATTCAGGTTTAATTGCATTTAAAGTAAACATCATGGGGATTTTATTTTCCATGTGTACGATGCGGAATTTGCCGGGTTCAGGTTCATACGAATGCCGGAAAACATTGTATGGAGAATAGTCATATTCCCTGAAATGCATTATGTTCAAACCATTGTCTATAAGGCTTTGCAGGGTTTCAGACAAACTGTGGTTCCAGCAATAATAGGGGGAATGAATTTCCGCATTCCGGTCGGTATAGGTCCCTTCTGAATTTTCAAGAATGGGTCCGGTATTGAAATAATTGTATCCCACTTTGTTAAAATCATCATCAAACATCCATACCACCGGGTGAAATTCGGCAAACACAAATTCACCCCCGGGTTTCAGACATTTTGCAATAACCGACGCCCATTTATCCAGATCGGGCAACCATGCAATGGTGCCATAGCTGCTGAAAACCATATCAAACGTTTCATGCAATTCAACGGGGGTGTCGTATAAATCACAGCAGATAAACTGCACCGATGTGCCGGCTTTTTCATTCAGTGCACGGGCTTCGCGAATGGCTTCATCCGACAAGTCTATCCCTGTAACACTTCCGCCCATGCGGGCCAGCTCAATACTGTCCTGCCCGAAATGACACTGAAGGTGCATGATTTTTTTTCCTGTAATATCACCCAGTAGTTGAAGTTCGGGTTCGTTCAGTACTTTTTTCCCGTTCAGGAATCCGGGGATATCGTAAAAATCTGACTTTACGTGAACCTGTGTTCGCTGGTTCCACAGTGATTTGTTTGTTGACAGATAATCGGGCTCAGGTTTCATAAAAATGGATGGGAAGTTACAGCGGTTCAAATGAATTCGCATTATATTGCGTTTTTATCAGATCTTTTATGGCACGTATCATCACATCAATTTTAGGTATTCTGCTTTTTAATATTTCGCATTTGATTGCGCAAAACCCGCTGGATAAAGAATATAGAAAAGTAAGGGTGATTGCTGTTTCTGCTGAAGAATTCAGGCAATTTGTATTGAGCAGACATAAGACAAAAGCAGAAAAGTGGTTGCAAAAGCCCGGTGTGGATATGCCGGAGGCTGAGTTGGAAGAGAAAGCACCCGAACTCCCATATGGCCATTATCTGATCGCCGGCTACACACATACACGGTTGAAATTATCAGCCTGGAGTCATTTCCCCGCGATTCCCCAGATACAGGATGTGCCCGGGAATTTATACCTGCGTCTGTTTTCAAAAGGAGGGGAAAGCCTCACAGGATATAAGGTTGTGCTGAATAAAAAAGTTTACCTGTACAATGCAGAAAAACAGGCTTGGGTATTGCCCCCCAGCCGCAAAGGGTTGTTGGAATTACAAGACGATAAAGGTGGGGTGGAACTGTATGATTTAAGTTCAGAGACAGAATCAGAATCGGTATACAAACGCAATCACTGGAAATACAAACACAAGAAACCCGGACTGCAATTCACCCCGCTTTCCGCATCGAAGGGTGCTACCGGTTTTGTGGCAATGGATAAACCCAAATACAGGCCGGGAGACAGTATCCATTACAAAGCCTTTTTATGGGACAAAGATGGAAATCCTGCCACTGGCGATTTGTGGATTCTGTTTAAAAAGGAAAGCTACAGGAACAGCGAAACAGGTACCCGTTATCCAGCCACACTGTCAGCACCGGGTTGTTATGTCTGGAACGGGTTGTATACCGATAGTATGGAGCAGGACGCATGGTATGATCTGAGTTTGCAGAAACGGGACGGGGGCGGATTGCAGAAATACGTTACGCTTCCGGGTTCATCCATCAGCTTTCGCACGGAAGAATATACGCTGGACCAGTACAGGTTTGATGTGACGGGTGATGCAACCGGTGTAGCCAGAGACAGCCTTTTGTTCGGCCTGAGTGCAACGGATGCGCTGGGAAATCCTGCAACCGGAGTGCGGTATAAAGCTGTGCTTCTGGGTACATATATGCTGGAAAGCAAGACCTGGCTGACAGAACTGGCGGACACGCTTGGGGCGATTGAAGGCTGGCTGAACGGGCAGAAGAGACAATGGCTGAAATTCAGTCATCTGAACTGGCCTGATGCGGAGTGCAATTATGAATTGAAAGTGGAGTTTACCACTCAGAATGGGGAATTGCACAACCGTGAATTTTCGGGCAGGGTAGAAACGCAGCAAAGGGGCAATTTGCATTTCCGCAGCAAACCAATGCCGGTATTGATTGTTTCAGGTATGCCCGGACAAACCTATGACCTGTATGTATTTGCAGAGCATGGCAGAAATGCAAAAGCCCTGATTCACCGGCTGGTAAAAGACCGGGACACACTTCACTGGCTGCCATGGATGTACCTGGCAAAGCTGCAGATAAAGGGTGAGGTAGAAGACGAATATCAGGTATCGGGTGGACGATGGAACAAATTGTTTACTTATACGGGTCGTTACAGGGATACCGCATGGGTAGTGGTTTCCAATGAGACAGGCGGCATGGCGGACTGGTTTTATTTTGAGAATAAAAAGCTGATGAAACAGGGGCAGATTGCCGCCACTGAGACCCAGACCCGGATGCTGATACCAGTGCAGAACAAGGAGGCAACCGTGAATCTGCTTGTCATAGGAAAATATATGGGTTACACCGTCACATCGGTTGCCTATGCCACACCACCGTCCAATGCACTTACTGTGCATATGAAGCTGCCCGCAGACACATTGCCGGGTAGTAAAATTCCGGTAACGATAACGGTAAAAGACGGCAATGGCAGCCCGGTACCCAATGCAGATGTTACCCTGTTTGGAGTGAACCGGCTGATGGGGCAGATCAATTACAAACAACCGGATTGGAAACACCCTGAATTGTTGCGGATAGAATACAATCCGTGGGCAGACCTGGATGTAAAGGAGAATATGCAACGGGAAAATCTCACCCGGGAACTGGTGCATGCATTGCAGTTGCAGGATTCGGCCTGGTTCCGTTTTGCTTTGTCCGGAGCAAAAGGAAGTGCAGTTTCTTCACACCTAAAAAAACAAGGTGCACGCATTTCAGCTGCGGTTTTTCAAAACCTGAAATTTCTGGGCGCTGAGGTCATTACTGTGGACGGCAGGCTGGTGTATTCAAAAATTGAAAATGGCAGCGGAGGACTGGCATTTGCTGTTAATCCCGGAGTGCATAAGGTAGTGTACCGCACGGAAAAGTACACAGTGATGTGGGATAGTGTGAATGTAAATCCAGGAGCCTGGTTGCAGTTGAGTTGCGATTTGGATTCAGTGATTGCTGCCGGCAATAAAATAAAAAAAGGGAAAATTTACGCTTTTCCCAACCGCAGACTGAATAAGCGGGAAATCCGGGGGATTCTGTTGCAATACCTCCCGGTGTATTATGCCAGCGATGATCTGTGGGCAACAGATGGAAGGGTATACCGGAAACCGGGTGAAGCAAACGAATCCTTTGTCGGACCCTTTTCGGGACAGGTGAAGTTTATAGCAGACGGAAAAGGCTTTGAGGCCAAAGTATATCCGGAAGTGGGCAAAATGTACAGAATAACCACGGAAGATGGAAAACTGAATCTGGAAGAGAAAAAAACCGGAAAACGCAAATGGACAAGGCATTGGAAAAATGCTGAGGTGGCTACTGGTTATTCACCAAACCTTCCGGCCACCCAACAGGAAGCGATGACCGCAGAATTCAGCACATATGCGCTGGATTACCCTTCAATCGCCGACGGTGCTTCAACTGCGGGCATTTTCATCAACAAGCAGGATTTACCATGGGGGACTCAGTTTTATTTCCAGAAGAGAGGGGAACCACAATGGTATGGAATGCAGATGTATGGCTGGCGTTCAGACAATCTGCATTTAAAAGCAGGTAACTGGCGATGGCTGGTGGCCAGGTCTGATGGGATAAGCTGGCTTGCGCCCTGGGCTGAATTGAAACCCCGCTATCACTATACTATCAATGTGCCGGCAGCGGTGGATTCTGTATGGGTGATGCGCAATCTGGATTCTGTTATTACAGGTCCGAGCCGGCAATTTGTGATGGGTAAGCCCTTGTTCAGGGTTACCGGACGCCTGCGTAGTGCAGATGGAAATCCCTTGTTTCAGATACCCGTTTCGGCCAAAGGACCGGTGGGGATAGAAAAAGTGGTAACCACCGATGAGAATGGAAATTTTACATTCATGCTTCCGGATTTCGGGGATTGGAACATTAAACCGCAGAATATGGCAGGGCGTTGGGTGATGGATTCCCTGAATGCGGATACCCCTGTACTGTTCAGGCTGAAAACCGGGTATCGATTCTGGAACAAAGACAGCACAGGTAAAATCGCGTGTTTTAATGGCGATGACTATTCTGTTTATGATTTACCGGGCCATATTTATCAACCGGATATATCGTTGCACAGCTACTTTTACCCTGGTTTTAAAAGAGGCAAGGCCAACACCAGGACCTTGTTCGAATATGACTGGATGGAAGATATCGGTTACAGAATTTTACCCAGAGCTGTATTCAGGGCCGGAAGCGTTGGAAGTGGAAAATACGGATATAAATATACTGTGCGCAAGGACAGGGCAGAAGAAAGCGATTTGGCTTTTCGGGCAAATGTCTATTTCGCAAAACTTGCGGTAGCGGATTCTGCTGCCGTTTCGTTTGACAATTATGCTGAAGACAAAGATGCGGACATGGTAAAGGATGCATTTGACAAAAACAGTACAAATAGGATCCGGGAGAACTTCCGTGATGCCGCATTTTGGTTGCCTTCACTGAAAACGGATGCAAAGGGAGAAGTACACACCACGGTTACCCTGCCGGATGACATTACCACCTGGGATGTATTTGCTGCTGCTGCGTCGGACCATTACAGGCACGCTACCTGGACAGAATCTGTGATTACACGCAAGAAACTTCTTACAGAACTGCATTTGCCCCGGGTTCTGCTGCTTGGGGACTCCGCACTGGGACTTGCCCATGTGTACCGCACCGACAGCACGGTGCAATCCTGCAGGGTTCAGATTCAGTCTGGAAGTATAACAAATGGTCCGCATGCGCTGAACCTTCAAAAAGACCATTGGTTGCCGTTTCCCATGTTTGGCAAAGATACCGGGCTGCTTTACACAGAAGTAAAGGCAGAATCTGCAGGGATAAAGGACGCCGAACGACGCAAAATACAGGTATTGGACACAGTGACCTGGGTGTCGGAGGGAGGCACAGCATGGCTGGGGACCGGAGAAGATACAGTTATTACCATACCGGCCGGAACCGGAATGGTTCACCTTTACAGCAACGGAGCTTACAAAATTCAGGAGGCCGCCACCCAACTGGTAAAAACCACCTGGGAATGCAATGAGCAAATGGCATCCAAGCTGGTGGGGTATTTTGCACTGAGCCAGTACCGGGCACTCGGCAGCACAGAGCTGAAGGACGCAAAACGTCTGTATAAAAAACTCATCCGCAACCAGCACGATGGCACCTGGGGCTGGTGGGGTGAAAAAGGTAATAACCTGTATATGACCCACTGGATTTGCCGTGTATTGCAGAAAACCCGCAGCCTGGCCGCTGCTCTGGAATTGCAGGACGAGGTGGAGTCTGCCATCATGAACTCTTACACGTACCTGAAGTCAGCGGTAAAAGCCGAAAACGGCCATTACATCAAATGGGAAATACTGAATACACTGCTGGAAATAGGAATGGATACCGCTGCGCTTGGGCAGTATGGTTGGGAAGGAGCGGCTGACAATCCTGTGATGCGGTTGCAGAGGGAATACCTGCGCAAGATTGCCGGCCTGAATTATGACACAGCCTGGTACCGCAAGCTTCCCCGCAGAACCAGCCTTACCGGCGAAATGGTGTTTTCCGATCCGTTTGCAGAGGACCAGGTACTGAACGTGTGGGTATGCCGCATGGCCAAACTGGAGAACAGGACCAATCTGTACAGGAGTGTTCAGCGTTCCATGGTGGAACAGTTGCAGGGTGCAGGCATAATGTCCAATACATTTGCCAATGCACATACGCTTCTGGCATGGGTTACAGAGGACATGGAACTGGTGGCGGAAGGAACAGAAGTATCTCTGCGGAAAGAAGGAGAAGTAGAATCCAGATTGCTTAAAGTGGGTGACTGGCGGGTTCTGCCAGCGGGGAAATACACAATTTCTGCCCGCACAGGTGCGGTTTTGGCTGGCTGGTGGTACCCGGAGAAGTCAGAAAAAAGCAGCACCCATGCTTTTCAGGTGCAGACTCAATTTGAACAAGGCTTAAAAACCACAGGCTTTAAAAAGAATACAGCGTCAGCAATAAAGGTTTCTTTGCAGGTAAACACCCCATTGGAGTATGTGCAACTGGATATTCCCATACCGGCCGGATGCAATTACCAGGAAAAGGAGCAGGGCTTGTTTGCCGGTGCTCACTTAGAGTATGACAAGGACAGGGTTGTGGCATTCATTCCATACCTGGCTCCGGGCAAATACGAGTACAGCCTGCCACTGCAATCGCGGTTTGAGGGAAATTATCAGGTATTGCCAGCCCATTTGCGGCCCATGTATTTCCCCATGTACAGGGCTTTGGGCAAAAAGTTCAGGGTTAGAATCAGCGGAGAGTGAATTACTCTCCGGCAATTACATGGCCGTTGGAATCAAAAAATTCCAGGCGTGCCAGCGAATAATCCGGAGCAGCCTCCAGTTTCAGCCAGCGGCGGTATTGCAGGTACCAGCGGGTTCGTACAGATGGGAAACCGCTTTTGAGGTAGGCAATCACCATGGGGTGAGCTTTCAGTTTCAACTTTTTATGGTTCATGTTCTCCCACAGGTACACCACATTGTTTTTCAGGCGGTCCAGCAGATGTTCATGGCTTTCCATGCGGCCTGTACCGTTGCAGCTGGGGCAAATTTCGCTGGTGCTTATTTCCATAGGTGGCCTTACCCGTTCACGGGTAATCTGAACCAAACCAAACTTGCTCATGGGCAGAATGGTGTGCCGGGCCCGGTCTGGCTTCATGGCAAGGCGCAATGCGGCAAACAGTTCATTTTTGCGTTTGGGGTCTCTCATGTCAATGAAATCAATGACAATGATGCCGCCCATATCGCGCAACCGGATCTGGCGCGCTATTTCTGTTACTGCCTCCAGATTTACTTTTAGTACGTTTTCGTCTCTGTTCTGGGGGTCGAAACTGGTACTGCCGCTGTTCACATCAATCACATGCAGTGCCTCGGTATGCTCAATCACCAGATAGGCACCCCCGCTGAAGGTGACACTTTTTCCGAATACCGCTTTGATTTGCCGGTTTACACCATATTGTTCAAAAACCGAACTGCGACCCGAGTGGAGTTTCAGGATTTTTTCACTTTGCGGAGAAATGCGCTGAAGAAAACTGCGGATTTCTTCCAGCAGTTGAGAGTCGTTCACCACAATCTGGCTGAAACTTTCGTTCAGGATGTCGCGCATCAGGGTTTGCACCCGGTTGCCTTCACCCAGCACCAGACTTGCAGGTTTGGCTTTTTTCAGCTGTTTTACCAGTTCGTCCCACTTCTTTACCAGGTTTCGCAGGTCTTTGTCCAGTTCTTCTATCGCCACCCCTTCACTCACTGTGCGGATGATGACACCGAAGTTTTCTGGTTTGAGACTGGTAGCCAGATCCTGCAGCCGTTTTTTCTCTGCCGGAGTGCCGATTTTGCGGCTGATGGAAATCTGATTGCTGAAAGGAACCAGCACAAAATAGCGACCGGCCAGACTGATATCGCAGGTGGCCTTGGGGCCTTTGGTTGCAATTGGTTCTTTCAGAATCTGCAGAAGCACATGCTCGCCACTGCGGAAGACCTGACTGATTTTACCGGTTTTTACGGTTTGGGGTTCTGTTTCAAATGAACTGAGATCACCAGCCGATGGATTGCCATCCATGACCATCCGGGTGAATTTCTTCAGGGACTTAACATTTGGTCCTAAATCGAAATAGGTAAGAAAGGCATCCTTTTCGGCGCCAATATCGACAAAAGCCGCATTGAGAGTCGGAGATATTTTTTTAACCTTACCGAGGTAAAAGTCCCCCACCTGGAAGGCCGAGCCAAAAGACTCGCGATGGAATTCAGTAAGTTTTTTCTCGGTTAATAAGGCAATTTCAATCCCCGACGAATTTTTCTGTATGATTAATTCGTTTGACACGGGTATAGCCTATCAGATGTCCGATTATTTCTTCTTATGTCTGTTCTTGCGAAGGCGTTTTTTCCGCTTGTGGGTCGCAATCTTATGACGTTTTCTTTTTTTACCGCTGGGCATATCTTTATATTATTTCTGGGTTTTAGTTGCTTTTTCCGCCTTCATGCCCAGATTCAGGAAAATCTTTGCATTGGTGGAGTCCCCTAAATACCCGTACATGTCACTTGCCTGATAAAGCCATACAGGATTTTGGGGCTGCAAAGATATTAATTTTTGGCATTTTTGGAGTGCTTTTTTCCATTGCCCCGACTTTTTCAGCAGATTCAGATGGATAAAATGGGTTTCCACGTTGTTGCTGTCCATTGCCAAAGTCTCTCTCAGACTGGACAGGAACACCATGGGAGCATTCAGATATTCGCTTTGGTATGCAATCAAAGCATTCCTAAGTGGGATGTTCCTCGGGTTTTTAGCCAAACCCATATCCACCAGCCGTTTTCCCTGCTGAAACAAAAACGCGGCCAATACCGGTTGGTCCAGGTATTCGGTACCCGAAAATACCAGATTGCGGGCTGCTTCGGTGAGGTTGGATTCTGTGCCGGTCTGCTCAGCCAGTTCACTTTGCAACAGCACAACCAGTGGTTGCAGCGAGGCTTCACTTGCCCATTTCAGGGCTACCTGCAGTGAGTCCTGTGGCATTTTGCCTTTGGGTGCGGTGAGTATGCGGCCTATGGACTCCGGCGGTTTCACTTCTTTGAACACTTCGTTCAGAAAAGCAATCCGGTCCACTGGCTGCTGGGGCAGTTCGGAAGCAGCCATGGCATTGCCCGCCGCTTCTTTCAGTTTTCCTTTGGACGTTTTCCAGTTTAGTCCGGTCAATAGCAGGGTAAGAGCCGCTGCCAGGGACAATACAAGGGTAACGTGGCTTTTATTCGCATCCACGGCACAAAGGTATGGGCAGATGAGCCTTACTTCAGACGGCTTTTCAGTTCTTTGCTGCCTTTTATTTGCACAGCAAATTCTTTGGCTGGTTTAAAACGGGCTACAAAATGGGCCGGAACCACAAGGCTGGTGTTGCGTTTGATATTCCTGGCCACTTTGGTTTCCCGCTTTTTCAACTCAAAAGTGCCGAATCCACGCAGATAAATGTTGTTGCCACCCACCATGGCATTTTTTGCCACAATGAAAAAATTGTCCAGGGTATCTGCAATGGCTGTTTTTTCTAAGCCTGTTCTTACTGCAATTTCATTTACGATTTCAGATTTGGTCATGGTAATCTTGGGTATGGGTTTGTAATTCAACAAATATGATTCTGTTTTGTAACATATTCATGCAACGATTTTTCCAACGTTTGTGGAAATGGTATGGGAACCATGCCCGTAATCTGCCATGGCGGGACACTTCAAACCCTTACCAGATATGGGTTTCAGAGGTTATTTTACAACAGACAAGGGTTGCCCAGGGTATTGATTATTACCATAATTTTATTTTCACATTTCCCGATATTGCCTCCCTTGCACATGCTCCGGAGGAGAAAATTCTGAAAATCTGGCAGGGATTGGGTTATTACAGCCGGGCAAGAAATATGCAGGCAGCGGCCCGGTTGATGATGGATAAATACGGTGGAAATTTCCCGGTTCGGTACAGTGAAATTGCAGAACTGCCCGGGGTGGGGCCATACACAGCCGCTGCCATAGCGAGTTTTGCATTCGGATTGCCATATCCTGCGGTAGATGGCAATGTAAAACGGGTTGTGGCCCGGTTGTTTGCTTTGCATGAGCCTGTGCAGTCCGCTGCCTTTATGCAGCAGGCGCTGGCACTTTTACAGGAATTGATGCCCGGCAAACGGGCGGCTGATTTCAATCAGGCCATGATAGAGCTGGGGGCCACCTTGTGTTCACCACGCAATCCTGCCTGTGATCAATGTCCGGTCGCAGAGATGTGTGAGGCGCACCGCACAGGAACTACAGACCGTTTTCCGGTTACCAGGCCCAAAAAGGCGGCAGTGAAGCGTTACCATGACTATCTGTTTCTGGAATCGAAGGGTGAAACCTGGTTGCAGAAGCGGCCTGAAATGGGGATATGGGCGGGATTGTATGAATTCCCTGTGCATATTCTGGAATATGATGCCGGATTGTCACCCCTTGAAATCTTCGGAAACTGGTTTTACAACCCGGGAGAAGCTGTGGTTGCCGATAGAACCGAGTTCACCCATCTGCTCACCCACCAAACAATTTTTGCACGTTTTTGGCATTTGTGCTCCGACAGAACTAATATTGTAGAACAGAAAAACTGCACGCGTATCGCTATGGAGGAAATAGAGACCCTGCCGGTACACAGGCTGATGCATAAATATCTGGAGAAAAAGGACTGGAGAGACTCAACGGAAAAGCAATGATTAATAAAGTTATTTTACTGGGAAGATTGGGCAAAGACCCACTCATCAAACAACTGGACAATGGACGGGTAGTAGCAAATGTAACGCTGGCTACGAACGATTACTATGTGCGCGACGGACAAAAAATAGAAACCACAGAATGGCATAATCTGGAAATGTGGGACAATCAGGCCCGGACTGCCGAGAAATACCTGCGTAAGGGAAGCATATTGTATGTGGAAGGAAAGATACGCACCGATAAATTTACCGACCCGGAAGGCAACGAGAAACAGGTGAAAAAGATACGTGTGCTGCAAATGCAGATGATGGGCGGCACCAAACAGGGCGATGGAGATATGGCAGCTTCCACACGCAGTTACAGCCCAACAAACAATCAACCGGTAATGGACCGCAACGAAAATGAGCACGATCTGAATCCGGTGGACGATGACCTGCCATTTTAATTCAACACTTACACAACGGAATGGATGACCCCGGCCCTTTGCTGAATTCTGAACCCCTTTTGAGGGAGTTGCAAACCGGCGAACTGCCCATGGTGATCTTCCTGGGACTGGGAATGCTGTTTTGTTTGCTCCTTACAGCCCTGTGTGCTTCTTCTGAAAATGCATTTTTCTCACACAGGGAAAGTGATCTGGAAAAGTTACGGGCCACAAAAGGCACCGCTGCTTCCAATATCCTGCATTTGCTCAGTTATCCGAAACACCTGCTGGCTACCGTGCTGGTGCTGAACAGCCTGGGTATGATTGCATTTGTAGTGCAGGCCGAAGTATTTTTTGAAACCTTGCTGAATCTGCATCATCTGCCTCTGGTCAAGTTTTTTATCGATGCCATTCTGGTAACCATCGTCATTCTCATATTCGGGGAAGTGATGCCCAAAGTGTATGCCACACAGCATTATCAGGCTTCTGCCAAAGTGCTGAATTACCCCATGCGCGCATTCCTTTTTATACTCTGGCCCTTCACAAATCTGTTGGTTCGGGTTACCACCTTTCTGGAAAAACGCATTCGCCAGAAACCTCAGGAACTGACCCCGGAAGAGTTGAGTCATGCCATTGATATCACCACAGACAAGGATGATGCGCGGCAGGAAAAGGAAATTCTGAAGGGAATTGTGAACATTGCCCAAACCCAGGTTCGGCAGATTATGCGACCAAGAATGGATGTGGCGGCACTGGATCAGAACATGAATTTCAGCAGTGTGCTCGAAAAGGTGGCAGAAATGCGGTTTTCCCGCATGCCTGTCTATGCGGATCATTTCGACCATATAGTGGGTGTGCTGAATATCAAAAGTTTGCTCCCTTACCTGGATCAGGACAAAGACTTCGACTGGCGCAAGTTGTTAATGCCTGCCTTTTTTGTACCGGAGAGCAAAATGATAGACGATTTGTTGCATGAATTCCGCAAAAACAGGATGCACCTTGCTATTGTTGTGGATGAGTTTGGCGGCAGCCAGGGCATTGTAACACTGGAGGATTGTCTGGAGGAGGTGTTCGGAGAAATTATTGATGAGTTTGACGAAGAAACACGGCAATACAGCCGGCTTGATGACAATACCTGGCTGTTTGAAGCCAAAACACCCATAGTTGATTTTTTACGAATTGTACACCTGCCCATTACATTTTTTGATGAGGTGAATGAGGAAAACGATACCCTGGGTGGATTGATTACAGAAATTGCTGGCAAACTGCCACGCAGGGGCGAAAAAATCAATTACAGAAATTTGCTGTTTACCATTGATTCTGCCGATCTCAGGCGGATCAATCTGGTAAAAGTGGAAATGTTACCCGAAACTGAAACCAGTGAGAGCAGTTAATACAGGAATAACCGTTTTGATGGTCATGCTTGCCGCCTGCAGCGGTGGTGAAACGTATGTGCCTAAACCCAGGGGATATCCGCGCATAGATTTTCCGGCTAAGGATTATCAGATGCTTCAACTGGAAGGATTGCCATACCGATTCGAGGCCCCGGGTTATGCGAAACTGGAGAAGGATACCACTGCAAACCTCACCAGCGGATATGCATGGTATAATCTGAATTTTAAACCGTACAACGCCACCCTGCATATTACGTATTACAAATTTTCAGACTGGGAATTTTTTGACAGTTTGGTTTACGATACCCGCAAGTTGGTAAACAAACACCTGCAGCGCGCAGAAGATATTGTAGAGAAACCTCTTTCACTCTGGAATCCGGAATTGAAAGGGGTGATGTTTGACATACAGGGGAATACGGCCACCAATCTCAATTTTTATGTGACAGATTCGAGCCGGCATTTTTTGCGGGCCGCATTGTATTTCAACCGTCAAACCCAAAGGGACAGTATCGAGCCTGTATTTCAATTCTTAAAGCAGGATGTGGCCCATATTTTGAATACATTTCACTGGAATTAATCCGTTATCCTTTTTATTTGACACTCTGAATGAGAACCCTTTCCTTTATTTTGGCATTATTTGCCATCAGTACTGCGGTTTTTGCCCAAAAAGGCGGTAAACCCAAGATCAATCCCAAAGCAGTGAAATGCTTCGATCAGGCCTACACCGAATTCGAGAAAGGCAATATCACCAAGGCCCTGTCCCTGTTGAAAAAATCACTGAAGGCAGACCCGAAATACGCAGAAGCTTATTCCCTGCAGGCTGTTATTTATGAAGGGAAAAAAGACACCGGCAATGCGCTGAAAGCATACAGGAATTGTCTCAAATACGATCCGGTTTATCAGGCCAATTATTTCTATATGGCCAAGTACCTCTTTAAACTGGACCGATACGCAGAGGCCATTGGGTTGCTGGAAAAATTCCGGCATGTGTCTGAACTGCCCGGATTCAATCCAAAGAAAGACGGAGCAAGTGAAATCATGCAGAAAAATGCAGCCCGCCTGGCAGAAAGTGCAAAACAGGCGCAGGCCGATAAGCAGAATATGGATATGCTGGAAATACGGAATGTAGGTCCGGGTATCAATACCAGCACGTATGAGTATTGGCCGGGAATGACCATAGACGGAAAGACCTTTATCTTTACCCGCCTGATCCGGAAGCAGGGTGCTGAACCTCATGAGGATTTTTACATCAGTGCACTCAAAGACACAGTGTGGCAAAACGCAGTGCAACTTCCCGGAGAAATAAATACTGACAACAATGAAGGTACAACGGCAGTGAGTGCAGATGGGCGCTTCATTTATTATACTGTTTGCAATCAGGACGACGGATTGGGTGGCTGTGACATTTACTCAAGTGTAACGGATGGAATCAACTGGAGCCCCAGAAAGAATGCCGGGCGGGTGATTAACAGTCCGGCCTGGGATGCCCAACCTACGCTAAGTGCTGATGGCCGCACACTTGTGTTTGCAAGTGCCCGGCCCGGAGGAATGGGAGGAAAGGATTTGTGGCAGAGTCAATGGCAGAATGGCGCCTGGACTACTCCTGTTAACCTTGGCAAAGACATCAATACAGACTCCGACGAAGAAGCTCCCTACCTTCACTACGATGGTACCACCCTCTATTTTGCCAGCGACGGGCACCCCGGATACGGAAGTCATGATTTGTTCGTTTCACGCCGTCAGCCTGATGGAAGCTGGAGCAAGCCGGTAAATATGGGCAGAGGCATCAATACAGACCGCGATGAGGTGGGATTGTATGTGGATTACAAAGGAGACAAGGCCTACTTTGCCAGCGACCGTCCGGGTGGTTTTGGCAATCTGGATATTTACAGCTTTAAACTTACCGAGGACAAAAAACCCAAACCTGTTACCTATGTGAAAGGAAAAGTAGTGCATGCCGTTACGGGTGAAGCACTGGCAGGCAGAATCGAACTCGTGGATCTGGGCACCGGGCACATTCTTTTGTCCGATTCTTCCAGGGAATTTTTCACCATGCTGCAACCCTCAGGCAACTATGCCATGAATGTATACAGGCAGGGATTTTTGTTGTTCTCAGAGAATTTCCAACCCACCGCAGCCAGTGTAGACAATCCGTTCCTCTTTACGGCAAGGCTTCAACCCATACTTGCAGACCAGAGCATGGTGCTGAAAAACATTTTCTTTGATGTGGACAAATTTGACCTGAAAGCGGAGAGCCATTCGGAGTTGGATAAACTTGCCCTGCTATTGCGTGGCAACCCCGGTATGGTGATTGAAATCAGCGGACACACAGACAATACCGGGTCGGAAGACCATAACAAAACCCTTTCGGAAAACCGCGCGAGGTCTGTGCAGATTTATTTATCGGCACATGGTGTGAAGGATGCACAACTCAAATTTAAGGGATACGGTTCTTCGAAACCTGTAATGCCCAACGACACGGAGGAAGGCAAAGCAGCCAACCGCAGGATAGAAATGAAAGTGGTGTCGGTAGGGAAATAAATTATCCCACCTGCCCGCTGATCCGGGCATAGAGCCATTCAGGTTTCCATTGGGATTTTTCTCCCAGACTCATTCTCATTCCCTGTCGGAAAGGTTCCCAATGTTGGGTGCTTACCCAGGATTGTGCCAGTTCATTTTGTTCGGGAAATACCCAAACCGACTTATCGCGGTTTCGCAGATTCATGCAATGCAAGGCGGCAGTTTCTGTGCTGGCAACCACCAATCCCTCGCCAGCCCGTGGCAGATAAAACCCCGTAAGAATGCCGTTTTCTGAATACCCGTGAGCATCCTGAAGGAAAGACTCCAGAAAAGCACTTCTGTCTTCACCGGTGCATTTGAAATCCAATGCATAAAGTGATGAAATATCTGTTGTGTTCAATGCATGTACACCTTTGGTGGAACCGTTAAAAAAAAACTCTCCGGGTTTGCGGTAAAACAGGTATCTTCCTTCGGGTTCAAATCCCAGTTTCGCATACAGGGGTTCTCCCATTTCAGTAGCAATGAGTTTGATATTCACTGCCTTTTTATCCCGGGCTTTTTGAATCAGAAAGCGGGTGATTTCTGTTCCCAGGCCGGAACCGCGTGCATCGGCCCGCACAATAATCATGGCCAGCCAGGCCGTGTCTCTGAAAAAAATCACCGCACCAACACCAACAATCGAGTCTTTGTTTTCCCATTTAAATACATCCACGCAATTCAGTTTCAGCAATATCGACATGGCTGTGCGGATGTCGTTCCAGCCCTCAGGCTGAAGCTTTGTAAGTTCCGGAACATCCTCAGGGTGCAGTTTGCTGCAAATCACATTTGCTGGTTTTCTTGTGATTCAAGTTCCGGCTTGCGTTGCAATTTGCCCATAAAGGTTGTAGGGCTTTCACTGCGCGTGATTTTCCAAATCCAGAGAATGCCCAGGGCAAAAGCAATGACCACCGAAAAGATGGCCCAATAGGGGTGACCTCCCCAATACAAAAGCACGGCCGCAAAAATTCCAACAAGCAGAGGTGAAAGAAAAATTCTTCCTGCCATCAGAACTTCAACCAGTGCAGCTATCCACTTCATAGTAAATTCAAAGATAAATGAATTTCAGGTCAAATGCGTGCAGGAAATTGGGGGATAGAATCTTTTTTTGTGGTATTCCGTTTATACTTGAAACCGAATGACACATAAACTAACACCGAACGAAGAAAAACGAATCAAAAGGGCATTTTCGAACAAACGTTGGCCAGAAGTAGCCAGCACCATGAGCTGGAGTATATTCAAAATCATGGCTGAGTTTGTCGATGGCTATCAGGCACTTGCCCGCATAGGTCCCTGCGTTTCTATTTTTGGCAGTGCGCGAACGCTGCCCGATAACCCGCACTATAAGATTGCACAGGATGTGGCCAGCCGCTTGTCTGCAGCAGGTCTGGGAATTATCACCGGAGGCGGTCCGGGAATTATGGAAGCAGCCAATAAAGGGGCCAAAGAAGGGGGCGGACCCTCTGTGGGGCTAAACATCAATCTTCCTTTTGAGCAATTTCCCAATGCTTACCAGGATCGGGACAAAATGCTCACATTTGATTATTTCTTCGTGCGCAAGGTAATGTTCATGAAGTATGCCCAGGGCTTTGTTGTGTTGCCGGGCGGGTTTGGTACACTGGATGAAATGTTCGAGGCACTTACCCTGGTGCAGACCGATAAAAGGGCAAAGTTTCCCATAGTACTTGTAGACCGTACATTCTGGCAGCCGCTGATGCACTGGATTGAAGAGGTGTTGCTGAAAACCGAAGGGTATATCAGCCAGGAGGATCTGTATCTGTTTAAGCTTGTAGATACTGCCGAAGAAGCCGTGGATGTGATACTTGAGTTCTACAGCAAATACAGCATGCAGCCGAATTTCTGAGGCCATTACAAAAATCTGACACAACCTATTCGTTTTTTTGCGTCTTTTACACAATATGTGGCGCAAACCGGGATGGATATGGCTGTTGGTTTCAGCTTCTGCCGGATTGCTGCGCGCGCAGTGTACCATTACTGCCGGTCGTTCCGCATGTGTAAACGACCTGGTCCCATTCGGAATCAGCGTGGGTTCAGGCACTGCTACCAACTGGAGCTGGAGTTTTGGCGGGCAGGGTTCAAGTTCCAATACCGCACCCCTGTTCAAATTCACCAGTTCGGGTGCAGTGCTCGTATCCTGCACCGTTACTTATACCGGCGGTTCTTCCTGCACCGATACCCATTCCATCTATATCCTGCCGTCGCCGGTAGCAAGCCTGGCATATGATACCACCAGCAGAATCTGTCTGAAGAACAACCTGATATGCGTTCAGAACAAAAGTCAGAAAGCCACAAGGGGTCTCAAACAGGCCAGTTTGCTCTGGGGTGATGGGAATATAGACCAGTACAAACAACCCTTTACATCAAAATGGTGTCACACCTTTCCCGATACCGGAAGTTTCAAACTGAGTCTGGAACTGGCGGATAGTGCCGGTTGCAAGGATGTGTACAGCATGACGGTTTTTATTGCCCCGTCTGTTGCGTTAAAGCTTCATGATACCCTTTTCCCGGGTTGCGACAGCAGCAAAGCTTGTTTTACAGCTACCTATTCGGGAGGAAAAACTTTCACAGAGCAATGGAAACTGCTAGCCGGTTCCTATGCAGGCACTCCCAAGTCTCCTTTCTGTGCCTGGGTTAAGGGAGGAGGCACACTCGGGTTTAAGTTGAAAGTAACCAATGAATACGGTTGCAGAGATAGTGCAAATGCCACGGTTATGGCCCCGGACAGCAGCATGAAAATTTCCATGGGCAACAAAGTATTTTGCAGCGCTGCGGCTAAAGCCGGCGGCCTTGTTTTCAGCAACGGATACGATGTGCTCTGGGAGTTGAATGGCGTAAAATACTATACCAGCAGCAGTTTTGTTGCCAAGAATGTAAAGCCCGGACTCAACATATTGAAGGCTTACCGCGGGGGTACATGCCCCAAAACATTCATTGATACCTTTTATATCCGTGAAATAGTAGCCAAGGGTCGCATTGCCAACGAATTCCGCACTGGTGTTGGTGATACAGCCTTTTTTATGGATGTATCCCAGAACCATCCCGGGAGCCGCATTTATCGCCTCTGGCATTTCAACGACAATTATGCTGCCGGCTGTACCACATTTACAAAAAAGAAACTGTATACGGGTACAAACTGCAATTTCAGCCGCGACAGCCTTGCGTGGCATGTATACAGTCAACCCGGATGTTATCAGGTACGCCTGTACATTTACGATACCACCACAGGTTGTTCAGCCGACACCACCTTCACCATCAACCGAAGGGAATTTTGCAACAATCTCATCATCAAAGACAAAGTCTGCCTGGGAGATTTCGAGCAGTTTCAGATTCTTGCAGGCCACAGCCGGAAAATAGGGTTGCGCAATTACCTGTACACTGATCTGGTGCAACCCCGCGACAGTCTGCTATTGCGAAAAGGCCTTACAACCTACTATTACAAAACCCCGGGATTCAAGAGTCCGGTATTCTGGCGCTTTTTGGGTCCGGATACCGTATGGACTTTTAAAAATAACAAACTGGTTATTGACTATATCAACCCGGCAAAAGGGTGGGTGGGTGATACCCTGTTCAATGCCATCAAAGTGGTGTATAAGCCCGATGCGGCTTTCACCCTGCAGCGCCTGAGTGTGTGCAATCCCAACAAGGTAAGGCTGAACTGGAAGGCGGCATCGTGGCTCTATCCGCAGAAGCTCACCATCAATTGGGGAGATTCCGTCACCACCATCACCGGTTTTACAGATACCATAGCCCTGCTCAAGGCGTTTGAACATGTGTACAAAAAGCCCGGATTGTATACGGTAAGGGCCACACTCATCACCACACTGGGCGCCTGCCCCGGTGATTTTTCGGAAACTGTGGGCTTCGGTCAGATTGCCCGTTTTGGCTACACATCAGCCTGTGGAGGTTTGGTTTGTTTCCGCGACAGTGTGTTTGATTCTGACAGTATGGTGCGGTGGACCCGCAAAAACGGATACGGCACGCTTCGCTGGGAATTTGGGGATGGTTATACAGATACAGGTTATCAGGTATGCCACAGATATGCAGGCGGGGGTAAGTACAAAGTGAAACTCATCAGCACTGCCCTGAAGGGATGTGTGGACACCTTCAGTCTGCTGGTAAATGTAAGTATGCCCATAGCCGCTATCAAGTACCAGCCCACCCTGTATTGCAGTGAAATCAGGCAGTATTTCGATTCATCCTGGATTTCCGGAACGGCACCCATAACCCTTACAGGCTGGAAATGGAATTTTGGGGATGGCTCGCCAACGGTGTATGTGCAGAATCCGGCCCATATTTTTCCTACTGGCGGGGTCTATACCGTGCGACTGATTGTGGAAGCCGACAATGGTTGCAAAGACACTGCCTACCGCAATATGACCGTGCTGGGGCCCGAAATCAAAGCAATGATTGACAGTGACTCGGCGGGTTGCGCACCCCTTCTCGTAAAGTTTAAAAACCTGAGCAGGAATACGAAGAATTTCATCTGGGAATTCGGCGATCCGGACAACACATTCTATTCCACCAATCAGGATACGGGCGTGGCTTTCCGGTACAAGAAACCCGGCGTGTATTATGCCCATATCACCGGTGGGGACAGTTTCAGCAACCCCACCACAGGCAGCAAATACTATTGCTCTGTGCGATACCCACAACCCGGTTTACCACAGCTTCGCATCACCGTTTACGGCGGCGGACACGCGGCTTTTACTGCACCGGATACTTTGTGCCTGCAGGACACTGTTGTGTTTGAAAATGGCAGCGATGCATCTGTAGCCTGGTATAAATGGTATTTTGGCAACGGTGATTCCGCCACACGCAGGGTCGACACCTTTAGTTACCAATACAAAAAGCCGGGAACCTACCGGGTCATGCTGCACGCCATCGTGGCGAATGTGCCGGCAAAAAACTGCTACGATACCGCCGTAAAGAACATACTCGTGTTGGGTTCAAATCCAACGTTTGAACTGGATTGTGGCGGAAGCCGGCCACCGGAATATACATTCCGGAATACCGGTCCGGATGTGAATTACCGCTGGACGCTGAAAGACACCCTAGCCAATACGGAGAAATTGCTTTCCACCACGCGGGATTTACTCTGGGATTTCGGGGCCGACACAGGTACACGCAGGATTTGTCTGCGCATCAATGCCGGCAAATTTTGCCGGGAACCGGCTTGCAGCAGCGTTCGTCTTGCAAAGGGGGTGTATCTGGCCAATGTTTTCACACCGGGTGCCGATGGGTTCAATGACGCATACAAAGTACCCATCTACGGTTATCAGGACTTTGAAGTGCGCATTTTCAACCGCTGGGGCGAACGTGTGTTCCACAGCACAGACCCCAATTATCAGTGGAATGGAAAGGTGAACAATACCGGGGTGGAACTGCCTTCTTCCACCTACTTTTATCAGGTGCAGTTCCGCCGCCCCTGCGACAGCAAATTGCAGGAGGTGCATGGCAGTGTGAATCTGATTCGGTGAGGGGAGTGGCAGCGATATGTTCGGGTTTTCTCCTGTTTACCCATCATTAAAACCTGAATGAATATTAACCGGATTTATATTAAGAAAACTCAGGTGGTGAATTCTATTTTTTTATTCATTCCCATGCTCTTCGCGCCCTTTGATGGGTTGCGTTTGACGGGCTTTTTCCGCCTTTTCATCCATTGGGTCTGCCGTCTGGGTTGTTTCTGTGATGCTGTTTAAATCCGGTTGTCCCGCCATCACCCATGCAGTGAGCCAGAATGAAGCCACCATGCGAATGGCAGACCGCATCCGTTTTTCTACCATATGCTGCATGCTTTGATGGTAATCGGTGCAGAAAGCAGCAGAATAGACCCTGGCGGTGACGGTGCCCCGGGTTTCAAAACTGTATTTGTCTGCCGCATGACGCTTTTCTGTTTCCTTTTCCAGCCTCAGCACGCTGTCTACATACCCGAAACTTTCACCGGTTGCATCCCAGATGGCCGATTGAGGATCTGTGAGGTATGAGGCAGTACCTGTTAGCAAATCGAAACTGTCTGAAAACAACTGGGGAATGCGGCTTTCCCACAGGGCATGAATGCCCTCCTGACCGGTAAATTGCCCGTTGTAATTGTGGGTGGTGTGCAACGGCACATGCGCATCGGCAATGTAATGACCTATATCTGCGCTGTGCCTCAGAATTTTTTGCAGGTTCTTTTCTTCAAAAGCCTTTTTCAACCAGTATAGCATGGAGATGCAATGCCAGGGAACAATGCCATGTGCTTTCAGGCTGTCTTCTGTGTATTGTTCCACCGCCTTAAACCAGTTATGGGGAATGGTGTCCAGTGGTGCCGCCTTTTCATACCGGTCACAGTCCAGAAAATGCCGGCAGCCTTCATCAGCAACGAGGTAGCGGCGGTTGTCGGCATCTACGCTGTGCGTGCTTAGCCATTCCATGTGTTTCTTGTAAAATCCGAACATGTCCGGAGGCAGGGCATACACCGCCTGCCGGTTGATGGTACGGTGACCGAGAAATCCCCAGCTATATGCGGTTTGCACGCAGGCAAAAAGTGCTATTGAAAAGAGGATTCTCAAAGCACATAATCCGGTTGCAGCCGGGCCAGATAGAATTGTATGGTGGTTTGCAATCCGTACTGGAGTGCATCGCAAATCAAGGCATGACCGATGCTCACTTCCAGCAGGCCGGGTAGGTGAACCCTCAGATAGTGCAGATTTTCCAGGTCCAGATCATGGCCCGCATTTACTCCAAGGCCTGCAGCCAGGGCTGCCCTTGCTGTTTCAATGTATGGGGATATGGCAATTTCCCTGTTTTCTGCAAATTGCCGGGCATAGGCTTCTGTGTACAGTTCCACCCGCTGTGCTCCGGCGTTGGCTGCACCTTCCACCATACCCGGGTCGGGGTCTAAGAACAGGCTCACCCGCATTCCCTGACTTTTGAGCCTGGCACAAACGTCTCTCAGCCTGGCTTGTTCTGCGATGGTGTTCCATCCGGCATTGGATGTGAGCACATGCGGCGGGTCGGGCACCAGGGTTACCTGCTCCGGCTTTACTTCTTCCACCAGTTGCAGGAATTTTTCATCGGGATAACCTTCAATATTGAATTCCGTATGCACCACATGCCGCAATTCCCGCACATCGGCATAACGAATATGCCGTTCATCGGGACGGGGATGCACGGTAATGCCCTGTGCGCCCCATGCCTGGCAATTGCGTGCGATTTGCAGCACATCCGGGTTGTTGCCGCCACGTGCATTGCGCAGCGTAGCTACTTTGTTGATATTTACACTCAGTTTTGGGTTCACCATTGTTTCATCCATTGAATAAAAACAGATTGCCGGGGTATGCCGCTGTTTGCTTTGTCGGAAGAGGAGTAACTCATACGCAATCCCAGTTGCTGTTTGAATATGCGCGTATTGAGCATGAGATATACACTGTAACCGCTGCCGTAATATTGTATATTTCCATAGTCATACATCAATTGATTTTCGTAGGCGTACAACCGGTTTGTAAATGTGGTTGCCCGGAACAATGTATAACGTGCACTCATTCTCGATTTTAATTTCCTGATTCTGGCAGAAATTTCTGTATAAAAAAGCGAAGATATATTGCTTTTATGGTCAATCACAGCCACAGATTGTTCACCACGGACATCCATTTGAAACACACTGTTCAACTGTGTACTGAAATGCAGCCGTAAATTTTGTGTACGCTGATATACCGGGCCTTTTAGTGGCATAGATTCAGGGTCAGGAATGGCTTTGTTCATGTCACGAAAGCGCAAATACATATGCGATTTTTTATCCGGAATAAAATCCAGTTGCCAAAGCATTTCGCTGTTTTTTGTGGACGAATAAAGACGGAAACCCGGCCACGGAGCCTGCCATATATCTGTGTATTGACTGAGTTGCCATTTTCGGTTAAAATGAAAAACCCAACCTGAGTACAATCCCTTTTCGTTGCGACCGGAATTCCCGAATGCGGTGGAAAACGGACTGTTAAATGCGGGGTGATAATCGCGGTAAACAAGACAGAATTCGATACGACTTCCGAGTGGCGTTAACATTCCTGCAATGGCAGCGTGGGCATTTTGTTGTTGTAACCAGGCCCATTCACTGAACACATGCACTCTGCCAAATGTGTGTGCCTGCCAGGCATGAATAAAAGTAGTCACATTTCCTTTTGGGTGATAATGATAGTAAAGGCCATCCGGCGGACTCAGAGGGGCGCTGTATTGGAAATGGGTGATTCCGGAGCCTGCATGTCCGCGTTTACCATTTTTTTGCAACCAGGCGCCTGCCATTTGCCGGCTCAGATTCCACCTTGTTGCTATTTCTACTGGTGTGCGGTGCAGGCCATCCAGATCTGAAGATGTGATGGTACCACTGTCGGAAACACGGCCGTCCATTCGTTTGGAAGAAGCTGCGGCACTTATCAGCCATTTTCCAGTTTTCCATTGGGCTGCTGCACCGCGTAAGAACAAAAACTCATTCATACCTCTGTAGGCTTTCAGGTTGGGTCCTGCGCGTTTTACCATGAGTACCCCTGCGCTTTTTCCCATCCCGATTCCTGAACCCAAAACCAGTCCCTGGCCCATTTGCAACTGATAGTCACCAATCACCGCCGCCTGCAACTTACCCACCTGCTGTATGTACAGGTGAAATGTGCGGTGGTCTGGCCCTTTGCGCCACCAAACCTCACCAGGATCTTTCTCTGCGGAAAAACCCACACTGAAGCGTTGGGCAAGACTGTACCTGTAGCGCAGGCCAACACTCCACCGGTCTCCGGTAATGTCCGCCGGAAGTTGGTTTTTTTGCGCAAGACGGGTGATCAGGGCAAAATCATTGCGGCCTTTTTTCAAATCTTTTAAAAGTAAATTCCAGTTTTGTGCAGCAGACCATTCGAGGGTAACAAATGGAGCCAATGCCCGTATTTGCTCAGGTGAAAAGCCACATACCTGCAGTTCCGCCAGATGGTTTAAATGGCCGTATTTTTCACGGTGTGCAACCAGGTTTGACGCCTGCACCGGGCTCCACAATGGAAAAGCCTGCAATTCTTCCACCGTTGCCTGGTTGATAGCCACGGGGCGTTCGAGATAGCCAGACAGTTGGTCGTACAACTGGGTATAATCTCCCTGCGTTTCATTGTATTCCAGGTATTTTTCCAGTTGGTCTCTGATCAGTTCCGGTACCTGAGCCTGCAGTTTTACCAAACCTCCGGCACAAAGCACAATGGGCATGAGATATTTTAACGGGCGGACCACAAGAGGGAAAATGTGGGTGAAAAGCCGAGCCTGGAGTGCCATGCAGTAGACAATTCGGCCCGCAGGGCAGATTTTTGAAACCGGATTCCTCCAGCCAGGGGTTCAGCACCCGTTTGGGCAGAGGCAAAAAGGGTGATATTTCTTGCGGGGGAATGCGCAACTGCCACCCCCCACACCGGCCCCCGCTGCGGATCATTGCGATACTGAATCCAGGCACGGGTGATTGTATCAAAATGATAACCCACACTCAGTGCAGCAAGGGGATATTCCGGGAAAAAGGAACGGTGGTCCAGCCATGGATTTTCCAGCAAAACAGAAACTTCTGCATTGGGAATAAATGTGTAAAGCAACCCGAGTTTGCCAGTAAATCTGCTCTGATTGGGGTAGCCTGAGATTTGCAGAATACTGCTCACTCCGGCACTCACCCCGGCACTGAGACGTGGGCTGAATTGCTGGGAAAGATTTGCCTGAACTGTGGTGAATGCATGTTCCGGCCGGCCTGCATAGGTTGTGCTCAACCCCAGCGCGGTGTGCCGCAATTGAAAATGTCCGCATATACCACCATTTGCCAGATCTGTGCCTGTAAAACGGTTTCCACCCCACACCCCTGCACTCATTTTAGATTTGGGGAAGACAGCTGGTGAGACTGCCAGTGAAAATGCGGACATGGGATTGGCCGGGTTCTGTCCAAGGGCTATAAAGGAGGATTGAGCCCGGAGGTTGATTCCAAACAAAAACAATATGATTCCCCCCAACCGATTCAATCCAGTGATTTTTTAAATTCAAGCAATGTTTCGCGTAAATCTCTTAATTTTTTAATGAGTTCTGTATTTGAATCCTGATTCTCTGCATTGCGTTTAACCTTCCGTGTGGCGCTGGAAATCCTGAGCCCTTTGTCATGAGTAAGGTATTTGATTTCACGCAGAATTTCTATGTCTTTTAATGTATAAATCCGGTCCCCTTTTTTATTTTTCATGGGTTTCAGTTGCCTGAAATCCTTTTCCCAGAATCGCAGGGTTGAAGCGGGAACATCGAGCATTCGGCTCACATCCCCGATTTTAAAATATTTACGTCCGGCGGGTGGGTTTTCCTGCAATTCAGTCATCAGTCAAATCGTTTGGTTTCACGTTTACTCATTTCAATCATACGCCGGTATTGCTCATCGGTCAAATCGCTGTGATAGAAGAAGGCCGGATTGAGAGGGTTTCCATTCTTGCGCACTTCATAGTGAAGGTGAGGTCCGGTGCTGCGGCCGGTTGAGCCCACATACCCGATTACCTGTCCGCGTTTTACTCTGGTACCGGGCATTACAGCTATCCGGCTGAGGTGACCGTATAGTGTTGTATAGCCAAATCCGTGGTCCACAATGACATGGTTGCCATATCCCCAGCCATCATTCATGCTCTTTTGCACCACACCGTCTCCTGTGGAGTAAACTTCAGTCCCGATATCTGCCGTAAAGTCCATGCCGGCATGAAAAGTTGCAGTATGGTAGAAGGGATCAAGCCGGTAACCGAAGCCACTTGCCAGCCGGGTAAGGTCGCGGTTTGCAACAGGCTGTATGGCTGGTATACTGTTTATCACCTGTTCCCGGGTGCGTACCAGAGATTTCAGCAGGTCATATGATTTGACCTGTGCTTTGCTTTCAGCCTCCAGCCTGTCCAGCTTTTGATGAATACGCTGTATGAGTTCACCTTCGGGCAGCTTCAACAACTCCGCATAATCGGCCCCCCGGTAATCCACTGGTTTGGGCGGATCTGCCTCATACATCGCCCTGTATATTTTCAGGTCGCGTTCCTTCAGATCTGCCATTTGTGCTTCTATTTCCTCTATGTTCCGGTTGATGCTCCGTATTTCACTGCGAAGGGCTCGGTTTTCATCCATGATTCCCCGTTCCCTGGGGCTTGCAAAAAAGCGGCTGAATACAAATGCGAATGCCACACCAAGCAACAATACAACCGATGTGAAGCCTACTGCACGCCAGTATACATAACTGCGGTTGTCGCGCACCCTTTCAAAGCTCAGGCTCTTGGGGTTGAAGAAATATTTGGTTTTGCGCGCCATGCAGGAATTGCAATATTAAGAAATACAGCCCACAGGCGCACTTTCAGCGACGTTTTTCCCCGGTAATTTTTGTATTACATCAGCGTTATTTGTCTTTTATCCGCGGAGGAATGTAGCTCATCACGGGCCTGAACCCAACATCGGCTTGCGGGCCGGGTCCGGGAAAGGGGTGTGGCAGATGCCAGTTCAGGTTCATATAACCGGGCAATGTGCGGAAGGAACCACCCATGTATTGTCCGTCGGCCATCATCTCAGCCACATTGCCGCAGGGGTGGTAGAGACCCCAGTCATTCGGGAAATAGGTGTCAACCTGCTGAGGCAAACCCCAGAATATCCTGCGATGACGTCTCTTTTTTTTCGCTTCCTGCAACAAAAGATCAGGTTCTTGCATTACATCATGGTATAGCCATTGGTAATACAAGATCATACTTGCGGTGTTGCTGTTTTCCTGTTGATATGCTTCCCCATCATTCCAAACTGCCAGCGGGCATCCTTTGGAATTTCTCACTGTACTGCCCCAGGGATAACTGTTGCCGGTTCTGCCACCCCTTGCCGCATATTCCCATTCATCCGGATTGGGCAACCGAAAGTTGGATTCCGGAAAATCGCCATGCTCACGGTTGTATCTTTTCGTGAGCCATTCGCAGTACTTTTCGGCCTGTGGACGGGTAATACCGGTTACCGGATAATTGTGAAAGAACGGATGGGTGAAATAGTTCGATACTTTGCCAATCCATAAAACGGACTTTTGAAGCAGGGTATCAGGCCAGGCAAGTCGTGCCTCTTCGGTTTTGCCACTATCGGTAAGGTCTTGTATGTAAGCCCGGTATTCTGCATTGGATACTTCACATTCCTTCATCCAGAAGGCGGCCATATTGCGTTTTTTATCACTGAGTTGATACAGCGCACCAGCAGGGACATACACAAAACCCGGTGGCTGGTCCTGAAGTACCTTGTGTGGTTTCGGTTTGCTCCATGCAGGGATGACAGATAGTGCGGAAAGCAGTATTGTCAGTTTCATTGTCAAATTAACGTCCAGGAGCTATATGGTATTGTTCACTGAATCAACATCCGAATCCAGCCTCCAGATACGCCCTTGCGCGAAACACGTATTCATCCGCATTGCTTTGAATTCTGGGTTCAATTTCAGGTCCCAGGTTTTTTACAATCTTTGCTGGCACACCCATCACCAGCGAGTAGGGTGGTATCTTCATGCCGGCTGGCACCAGTGCATTGGCCCCGATAATGGAGTATTCTCCGATTTCAGCATTGTTCAGCACTGTTGAATGCATGCCCACGAGCACATGGTGACTCAGCCGGGCACCATGCACAATGGCACCATGTCCGATGATGCAATCAGCACCGATGATGCATGGGTCTCCTGGGTCAGCATGGAGTACAGCATTGTCCTGCACATTGCTTCGCGCACCAACACTGATCTCATCTGCATCCCCCCGCAGCACTGCTCCAAACCAGATACTGCTTTCAGAATCCAGTTTTACCCGACCTATGGCCGTTGCATTCTTTGCGATAAATACATTTTCACCCCGTTCTATGCGATGTTTTAGCAATTCTTTCAGATTCATACCCGCTGTCTCGGTTCAAATATGCTTTTTTTGCACCAATGCGCAAATTGTTTTACAATATTGGCCGGATTTGGGGAGTGGAGTCTGTGCCCTTAGCATACAAAAGCGGCAATGAAATGTCCGTGGTGGATGCAGTGGATAATGCCTGGCTGCTTGCAGAAGACGGACTTATTGCGGATTGGGGTGCAATGGCTTCAGACCTTCCCGCTGCAGACCAGTCTTTGGATTGCACCGGGATGGAATTGTTGCCCGGTTTGGTGGATAGCCATACCCACGTGGTCTTTGCTGCCACCCGGACAACGGAATGGGAGTTGAGGCTGAAGGGCGCAAGCTATGAGGAGATTGCAGCAGCAGGCGGGGGAATTCTCAATTCAGCGGCAAAGTTGCGTGTAATGGATGAGCAGCGTTTGTACGACGAATCGCTTGAACGGGTTCTGCGAATGATTGCGCACGGAACCACAACTCTGGAAATCAAAAGCGGGTATGGTCTCAGCCTTGAGAGTGAAATGAAAATGTTAAGGATTGCCAGGCGCATCGGACATACGGTACCTGCAACTGTGAAGACAACCTTTTTGGGTGCACATGCCGTACCTCCGGAATTCAAGGGCAACCGGGAAGGGTATGTGGAGCATGTAATTGATACCATGCTGCCGGCCGTTGCCGCTGAAAATCTGGCAGACCACGTGGATGTGTTTTGTGACAGGGGGTTTTTTACTCCGGATGAAACAATGCGAATCTTAGCAGCAGCCGATAAATTGGGTCTGCCTGCCAAGATCCATGCAAATGAACTGGGACTTACAGGTGGGGTGCAGGCTGCCGTGAAAGCGGGCGCATGGAGTGCTGACCATCTGGAGCATACCGGAGAGGAAGAAGTCCTTGTGCTCAGACAATCTCAGACCATGCCTGTAGGACTGCCCGGCACCAGCTATTTTCTGGGGATACCTTACACCCCGGGTCGAATGCTGATAGATGCCGGGCTGCCCTTCGCCATAGCAACCGATTTCAACCCCGGAAGCAGTCCGTTGTGCAGTCTGCAAATGGCCTGGAGCCTTGCATGCACCCAAATGCGGTTGCTGCCTTCCGAAGGATTAAATGCCATAACACTGAACGCAGCCCGGGCCTTGAGACTGGAACAGATCTGTGGTTCGGTAGCCAGGGGAAAAAGGGCCGATTTCTGGCTCACCCGCACCAGGGATGCGATGAATTCAGTGCCCTATTACTTTGGGGTAAACCATGCATCGCAGGTATTTATCCTGGGCAATCTGCAGTAATCCGGAGGGTTATTTCACAGGTCCGTCGGGGATGCCGAGCAATGGTGTTTTTCCATCGGTGATAATCACCTTGGTATTTCCCGAAGTGGAAATTGCTTTAAAGGCTTCAATCTGATTGTTTTTCATGATTTCCGGGGTCAAACCTTTGGTCAGCATTTCATTGGCGCGGGCTTTTGCTTCCGCTTCAATCTTTATCGCATTGGCCTGCCCTTCAGCCTTGATTTCGGTAACTTCAGCATGCGCTTGTGCCGCTATAATGGCGGCCTTCTTATCGCCTTCCGCAGCAATGGTTTTGCGTTCCGCTTCCAGTTTTTCCTTCTGCTTGGTAAATTCCATGCGCTGCGCTTCCTGCTCAGCCCTCAGTTTCTCTTCAATGGCTGCAGAAAGTCCTGCGGGAAGTGTAATGGCTTTTAAAAGTACGTTTTCAACAATGAACCCTTTTTCCCCCAGAATCTCCATCATCGTATCCCGTATGTTCCGTTCTATCAGTGCCCGTTCTCCGGAGTGCATATCCTTGGCGTAAAATTTGGAAGTCACATCGGCCGCCGCAGATCTGAAAACAGGCAGAATCAATACGTTCTCGTAATCCAGGCCTATGTTATTGATGACTTTGGTGGCAGAAGCTTTCTCAATCCGGTACAGGATGGAAATTTCTGACTGGATGGTCAAACCCTCCCGGCTGGGCAGGGCCAGTTTCACCTCCAGATTCACGGTGCGGACAGGGACCTTGATGATGGTAGACAAAAGTGGATTGAAAGTTCTTACGCCCTGGTCATAAGCCTTCGGAGTGAGCCTTCCGAGTTTGCGCTTTACACCTACCTCTCCCTGACGAATGATGGTACAAGAGCCTAAGGCAAACAGTGCTGTGAAAATGAGTATCGTGTTTTTCATATGTACATGGATTTGTTCCTTTTGAAAATCAACAAAACCAATGCCAGCAGCAGCCTGAAGGTAGGGGAATTATCCATAGGCTTTCTCACAAAACTGCCAATTTAGCAGAACAAACAGTTCGGCCTTAAATTTGTTACCACATATAACGACTAAACATTCAAGTAGAAATGCCTTATCCAGAAATGCTTGTAGCCCCTATGCGGGCAGAACTTACCCAAAACGGATTTACTGAATTGAAAGATCCTGCCACTGTAGACAGTGCAATGTCTGAAAAAGACGGAACCATGCTTGTGGTGGTGAATAGTGTGTGCGGCTGCGCAGCAGGCAGTGCCAGACCCGGTATTGTCAAAAGTCTCGCCGGAGAGAAGAAGCCTGCCAAGCTTCTTACAGTATTTGCAGGTCAGGATCTGGAGGCAACGAGCCGGGTGCGTGAATACATGGCACCTTACCCTCCGTCAAGCCCTGCCATTGCGTTGTTTCGCAACGGCGAACTGGTACATATGATCGAACGCCATATGATTGAAGGCCGCACGGCAGATATGCTGGCCGACAATCTGCGGATGGCTTACGAAGAGTACTGTTGAGTTCCCCACTAAGGGTAACCCCTCAATTTATTGATTCCGGCAACGCCGGACTTTAAAATTGCGTCTGTAGAGCAGAGCTCTGCGGTACTCTCCATGGAATATTGATTTCTTTGGAGAAACTGCTAATTTTGTAAAAAATGGGGAAGAAATTACTATTAGCCACATGGGTGGTTTTGAGCACGCACTGGCTGGGGGGTCAGGTCATGCCCAAAGAAATGCGTCACCCGGTTTTGGGTACGTTTTCATACTACGCATTCGACGGGGAAAAACAACCTGAATTTACTGCCTGGCAGGCTGTATTGAACCGTTTGTCTGGCGAAACAGGCCTGAACTGGAAAATTTACAGCCAGATTACCGATGAACTGGGCCAAACCCATTACCGTGCTCAGCAATATCTGGGCAGCCACAGTGTGGACCTTGCCACTGTGATTCTCCATACACAAAACGGAAAGATCCTTTCAGTCAACGGTGATATTGTGCCTTCGGCCAAACTTGGCGGCAAACAGTCACTTTCAGAACGTGAAGCATTAACCAAAGCACTGGCCTATTTCCCTTCTGAGAAGTATTACTGGAACGACCCTGAACAAAATGCAATTCTGCAGTACAGTTCGGGTAACCCGGATACAAGCTATTACCCCAAAGCCATTCTCACATACATCCCCTCGGAGCTGAATCTGGCCAATCCACACCGGCTGGCCTGGAAATTCCGGATTTTTTCTTCTGAGCCCTTGTTTGGCAAAGAAGTTTACGTGGATGCAGAAAACGGCGAATTATTGGCTACCAATGAATTGATTTTGCATGCCGATTCCAAAGGCACAGCCGTGACCAAATACAGCGGTACACGCACCATCACCACGGATAGTCTTACACCCACCAGTTTCCGCCTTCGCGAAAAGGCACGTGGAAATGGCATAGAGACCTATAACCTGAATAAGGGCACCAGTTATGGTTCCGCCACTGATTTTACAGATGCCGACAACAACTGGAACAATGTAAATGCCAATAAGGACGAAATCGCCACCGATGCGCACTGGGGTGCTGAAATGACATGGGACTATTACAAAACGGAACACAGCCGCAACAGCTTCGATAACAACAATGCCAAAATCCTGAGTTATGTTCACTATTCCAGCAATTATGACAATGCGTTCTGGAATGGCTCTGTGATGACCTATGGCGATGGAAGTTCATTTAAACCGCTTACCAGCATTGACGTTTGCGGACACGAAGTGACACATGCTGTTACCACGTATACGGCCAACCTTGTTTACTCCTACGAAAGTGGTCAGTTGAACGAAAGTTTCTCCGACATCTTTGGCAATGCCATTGAAAATTGGGCACGCCCCACCCAGTGGAGTTGGAAAATAGGAGAGGACATTACCTTTTCCGGCGCTGGTCTGCGCAACATGTCCAATCCCAATTTGCAGGGGCATCCTAAATTTTATAAAGGAGTGAGTTGGTATTCCGGTGCCGGAGACAATGGTGGAGTGCACCTGAACAGCGGAGTACAGAATTACTGGTTTTATCTGATAACCGATGGAGTATCAGGCACCAATGAAAAGGGTTGGGCCTTCAAAATTGATACACTCGGGTTCACCAAAGCAGGTAAAATCGCCTATCGTACATTGTCGGTTTACTTAACCAAGAACAGCCAGTACGCCGATGCACGTACTTACCATATTATGTCTGCAATGGACCTTTATGGTCAATGCAGCAAAGAGGTAATTGCCGTGACCAATGCATGGTGGGTTTGTGGTGTAGGGCCAAAGTATGATTCAGGGTACGTGAAAGCTGCATTTGTCGGTGATACCATTGCCTGTACCCTGGGTAAGGTCATCAGTTTCAGTAACCAAAGCGAGAATTTTAAAACCGTGAAATGGTATTTCGGAGATGGAAATACTTCAACACTGATAAACCCTACCAATACATACAACAGCTTTGGAAGCTTTACCGTTAAACTGGTGGCCAATTCCTGTTTTAAATCGAAAAGCGACAGTTTGGTGCGAACCGCCTATGTGAAGGTGGATAGCACGTTTGATATTTGCAAAGGTGTGTTCATGCCCAAAAATGGTACGGACAGCAGCAACCAGTGCAAAGGTTTTATTTATGATGACGGGGGCGACGGATTGTACAAAGCCCTTGTGCAGACCAATCTGAAAATACGGGTACCTGGTGCAGATTCTATCCGCTTTCGATTCCTTTTGCTGGATTATGAAAACGGATTTGACAGTGTGGTTCTGTTTAAGAACTCCATAGCCTGGGCCAATAAAATCGGAAGGTTCACCGGCAGTGCCACACCGTTTGGTGGAGCCTGGCAGTCCTTTGCAGGAAACACATTGTGGCTCAGGCATTACAGCGATCCCATGCTGGAAGGCAAAGGATTTAAAATTGAATATTTTGCGGTGCGTAAACCACTTACACTGGAAATCGGGAATGATACCACAATTTGTTACGGAGACAGTCTTCAGCTGAAACCGGTATATGGTGGTGGTTACATCCCAAATCATATTTTCAAATGGAACACCGGCGCATCCAACCCGTCCATTTTCGTTCACCCACTCACAAAAACGGGGTATTCCATGGTAATGACGGATGTGTGTACTGGTAAATTCATAAAGGATACCATTACGGTAGATGTACGTCAGCCATTGTCTGTTTCGGCGAGAAAGGATACCATCGTTTGCAGCGGCCGCAGTGTCAGTCTTACTGCAAAAGGAAGCGGGGGATTAACATTTGCTCATACGTTTACCTGGGACAATGGGTTGGGTGCAGGAGCAATAAAATCAGTCACTCCGGCAACAACCACAACTTACCGGGTCATCTTATCCGATGGTTGCACACCCTCGAATGACACCGCTTATGTGACCGTGTATGTCAAGCCGAAATTGAAAACAACAGTTAGCAGCAGCAGCACTTTGCTCTGCATCGGTCAGACCGTGAATCTGACGGTAACGGGGTCCGGAGGAGATACTGCAGGCTACACCTATACCTGGAACAACGGATTGGGAACTGGCACCAGCAAATCCACTTCAGTCACAGACACTACCCTCTATATCGTAACCCTTACCGACGGCTGTTCTGTGCAGCCGGCAAAGGATACTGCAGCTGTGCGCACCTGGCCTGCGTTGAAAGTGGCCGTTTCCAACGATACCACCATCTGCAGGGGCAGCAACATCAATATCAACAGTATCGTATTGGGCGGTAAAGGCAGTGGGTACGTCTACACCTGGACCAGTGGTCAATCCACTTCATCCATTTCCGTAAGTCCGGCTGTGCCCACCTGGTACAAGCTTACATTGGGCGACAATTGTTCCCCATCAGTAAGCGACAGCATGCAGGTAACTTTGCTCTCCCCCCTTTCGCTGAGCAAGTTGAATGACACAATTCTCTGCGACGGACAAACATGGACTCCAATACTTACACCCGCCGGCGGAAGGGTATCCAGTCATTCCATCAATTGGAATGTGGGTGGTATCAGTGGTTATTCCCCTACGCTTAGCCCGCCAACGGGCACAACCAATTATATTGCGGTGCTCAGTGATGCCTGCACGGTGAAGAATGACACCACCCGGTTCAAAATTCAAAAATTACCCCCTCTGTCAGCAGGAATCAGTATTACCCCTGCCACCATTTGCATGGGCGATTCTGTAACTATCAAAATCACCCACACCGGAGGTAAAACAGCCAATCACAGCTGGACGGTGGATGGTGTGGCCACAACATGGACCAACCAACGCATTCAACCCTCCATTTCCAAATCCTATAACCTGATACTCAGTGATGGTTGTTCTGTGCAGTCCAGCGCCACTGCATCCGTGAACATATCAGCGGCAGCCAGTGCTGTTCTTTCAGTAGACAAAAAGGCAGTCTGTCTCGGAGATCCGGTGCAGTTCAACTATGCCAGTCCCGATGCCGCAAAGGTTACCTGGTATTTCGGTGGCGCCGATTCGGCCAACGGCACAGGCATGCCTTTGACCAAAACATTCCCCTCGGCAGGGAAATATCTGGGTACTGCAAGAGTGACCACTTCTGCAGGTTGCACCCAATTGTTTGCCATGATTGATACCGTAACTGTGGTAAACTATCCCAAAGCATTTTTCACTGCTGTTCCTGCAGTAACCACTATAGAGAATCCCATTATCACTTTTAACAACGGCACTACAGGTGCCACCGGCTATTCCTGGAGTTTTGGAGATGGCAACACATCAACTGCTGCAGGGAACGGGCAGAACGCCTACACAGATACTGGTTGGTTTACCGTTTCACTCACTGCAGATATAGCGCCCGGTTGCACAAATACCTATACCTCAAAAGTGCGCATTAAAGATGTGTATCACCTGTTTCTTCCTACCGCTTTTACGCCTGATGAGAACGGTAAAAACGATTATTACATTCCCAAGGGCCGTGCAATTGCCAGTTTCCATATGACCTTGTATGACCGCTGGGGTGCAAAAGTCTTTGAATCCCGCGATATGAATAAAGGATGGTATGGCGTGGATGACAAAGGAACGGCTATGCGCACAGGAGTTTACATTGTACGTGTGGAAGTGATTGATACAGAAGGTTTCCGGCATGTAGAGAAAGGAAGCTTCACTCTCCTGCGCTAACCCATGCCAGACTTGCATCACCTTACGAGATCCGTTATAGCCTTGTGCATAGAAACGGGGCAGTTTCAGCTGCAGCATTTCAACGAAGTAGAGCAGGGAAAGGTTTCCGACAAAGGCCTGAACCAACTGGTGAGTTTTGTGGATGTGGAAAGTGAGAAAAAACTCATCGCCGGTTTGAGTCAACTGCTCCCGGGCAGTGGGTTTATTGCCGAAGAAAATACAGCCATCACCATTGAAGACGCAGAATATTGCTGGATCATCGATCCACTGGATGGTACTACCAATTATCTGCATGGATTGCCGGTTTTTTGCATTTCAGTGGCACTCAGGCACGGGGAGCAAACCGTTCTTGGAGTGGTGCATGCGCCAGCGCTGGATGAGACATTTCATGCCATTCACGGGCAAGGTGCAGACCTGAATGGTGAAACCATAACAGTAAGTAATGTGCCCGATTTAAAGCACAGCCTGCTTGCTACCGGTTTCCCATATTATGAATTTGAAAAAGCACCTGAATACCTGCGGGCCCTGCATGAACTGATGAAACGCACCCACGGCTTGCGCAGAATGGGTTCTGCAGCCATTGATCTTGCCTATACTGCATGCGGTCGTTTTGATGGATTCTACGAAATGGGCCTCGCACCCTGGGATGTGGCCGCCGGTGCACTCATCGTGAAAGAAGCCGGTGGTCTGGTGGGTGATTTTCAGGGAGGTGGCAATTACTTATTTGGCCGGCAGATTCTTGCAACCAACCGGCATGTTTTCAGTGAGTTGCAGGAGATTGTTTTGCAAAATGGTCTGGCATGAAAAGAGGTTGTTTTTTTGCATTGACTGTTTTCTTTTCCGGCATCACTGTTGCATCCCCGGACAGGGATACCGCCGCAGTATGGAAACTGCAGGTCAGGATAAATGCCACCTCAGGTCAGGCTTCTCTTCCGATTGCCTCGCCGGGCATTTTTAATGCTGTGGCAATAAAGCTTCCATCGGGCGCTTTACAGTCTGGCAACTGGACTTGTGCTGCCGGTAAAAGACATACCACCCTCACACGGGATGAACATGCGCCCAACACAAGTTCCGACTTGAGCAATTTATGGGTTCTGTCACAGCCGGATTCACTCCTGAGTCTGGAATACAGGGGGCAGCCTTTGACAGCAGAAATTACTGCCATTTTTTTATGGGTGCCACCCCTTAGTGAAACACAGCACATGTCAGCAGAGAAGAGGGCCGACTGTTCAGCCCCGGGTCTGATTTCCCAGTCAGTCTGGCGGTCAGGGTTGCCGGCGCCAGTGCCGGGTCGCAGTGCCACCCCCACCCATCACTGCATCATTCACCACAGCGGCGAAAACAACGGAGATACCAACTATACGCAGATTGTCCGTAGCTATTACACCTATCACACCACTGTAAACGGTTGGGACGATATAGGTTACAATTATCTGGTGGCAGCCAACGGAACCGTGTATGCAGGGCGTGACCCGGAAAAAGCCGGCATAAGGCAGGACAATGTGCTGGGAGCTCACTTTTGCGGCAAGAATAACTTTACCATGGGCGTTTGTGTCATTGGGAACTTCAGTTCTGCTCAGCCGGACAGTTTGGCAATTCAGTCACTGGAGAAACTTCTGGCCTGGAAAATCCATCAGGATACCCTGAACCCTTATGGTCAGTTCAAACATCCGGACAATGCCGGTTCCTGGTTGGATGTAATCGCCGGCCACCGGCAGGGTTGTGCCACCGAATGCCCTGGAGACAAGTTGTTTGCCCGCATTCCTGCCATCCGCGATGCCATTGCCCCTTGCGCCCTGGTTACGGCCGTGTATACGGGCAGTAATAACCAGCAACCTCAACTCAAATGGACACAAGGGCATTTGAAATTGTTGAATTCAGATACTCCGCTGCAGGCAGAACTCACAGATCCTGCAGGCAGGCTGCTTTGGAAAGGCCGAGTTGCCGCATCGCCGCAGCTGGTTCCGTTAGCTGGGCCGGTTATCTATCGGTTGTCTGTTACGCCTTCCCTTGTCCTTTCCGGATGGCTGATTCCTGAATAGACAGTCACACCGGTTTGGCTTCCAAAAAATTCAGTCGTATTTTGCGACCCAATCTATGTTTTGGGTGGCACCGTTATTGTCAGGCATAGGCCAGGGGATTCTCATTGGCCTGCTTAGCTTCGGGCCATCGTTTTTCACACTGGTCAATTCCGGAATACAGGGGGGCAGAAAGGCCGGCCTAAGGGTTGCGCTGGGGATTTTCCTGAGTGAAACCACCGTTGCATTGCTCTGCTTCTTTGGCCTTTCCCGCGTTTTTACCTATCCGGAGTTTCAAATGACTTTTTCCTTTGTGGCCAGCGTTGCCATCATCATGATAGGGGTGAAAGGATTTGCAAAAAATTATGACAAATTCATAAAAAGTATAGAAGTTCCATTGCAAAACAGCAGCAGTTTCCTCAAGGGTTTCTTCCTCAATCTGATGAATCCATTTGCCCTGTTTTTGTGGGTTACCTTGCTGGCGGCTATTTCTGTGCGGTACGACAAATCCGATGCAACATACCAGCTGGAAATTTTCATCAACCTCATCAGTATTCTTGTTACCCTTTTGTCTCTGGACGTTGGCAAAGTGATGCTGAGTGATTATCTGGGCCGCAAACTCAGCAACCGGGTTTATTACTATGTACACAAATATTTCGGACTTATTTTGCTTCTGATTGGTGTCTATTTCTTTTACCATTTCTGTGTACTTTTCTTAAAGTATTTCCACCTTGGCGGGTATTGATATCAATATCTTACTCAATGTTGTTCTTGGTCTCATCATGTTTGGACTGGGTCTTTCCCTGTCACCAAAAGATTTTAGAAATCTCTTCGATCAACCCAGAGCTTTGGGAATAGGTTTGTTTTCTCAAATGGTGCTGTTGCCGGGAGTGGCATGGCTGGTGGCAGGCTGGGCACCGGTGAGTAATGAACTGAAAGTGGGTATTATGATTCTCTCTGTATGTCCCGGGGGAATCACCAGCAATCTCATCAGTTACTTTGTGAAAGGAAATGTGGCCCTTGCTATCAGTTTAACCGTTTGCAATGCCTTCCTTTCCCTGTTTACCATTCCTACACTGGTCAATTTATTTCTTGAATATTTTCAGCAATCCGGGCAGAATATTTCATTGCCATTCTGGCAAACCATGTTCGAGATTTTCATCATTACCATATTGCCTGCCGGTTTGGGTGTGCTTTTCAATTACCGTTTAAAGGGAATTGCACACAAAGCAGAAAAATACCTGAATTATGTGTTACCGGTTTTATTGATTCTGGTATTTTCTTTTAAGTTTCTGGCCGGCAGTGACAAGGGCGGAACCGGTATGACAGCCCACGAGATATGGGAACTCGCGCCATGGATGATTGTGCTGAATGCACTGAGTATGCTGCTGGGTTTTGTTGCCGGAACATTTTTTAAATTGAATTTCAAAAACCGCATTACCATTTCTGTGGAGGTAGGACTGCACAATACAGCACTGGCATTGCTCATCGCAGGAGATAAGCTGGGCAATCACACCATGGAGAAACCCGCATTGGTCTATGCCCTGTTTTCCTTTTTCATTACCTTTATTGTGGCCTGGATAATGACACGCGTTCACAAGGGCTTTGTCCCCGTCAAAGACTGAGTTTATTCCAAATCCAACCGAATGGGAATGGTGCGGTAAGAACTTACGGATTTCCCATTGATCTGTGCCGGAATCCATGGTGGTGAACGTTTCGTTACCCTTATGGCTTCCTGGGTAAATTCCAGACAAGCCGCTGTTTCTTCCAGTGCTTTGATTTGAGAAATCCTGCCATTCTTATCCACCACAAACCTGAGCAACACATACCCGTTTATCCCTTCTTCCGTGCAACGGGACGGATATTGAAAGTTTTCTTTTACATAGTCAATGAAATTTTCATTGCCACCCCGGAAAAAAGCTTCCACCTCCACTTTTTCATAAACTGTATTGTCACTCCCCGCAGCATCAAAGGGAGCAGCGACAGCATCCCCCGGCCAGTCGTTTTGTTCTTTCCCTTTTACCGACCTGCTGAGGAGTTGTGGAGATTCATCTTCATGTGCTTCACCATCCTGCTCCTCTTTTATCACAGGAATTACAAAAGTCTGGGGTTTTAAGGGGGGAGGAGCTTCTGCAGTTTTTATTTCTTCTTTCTTCAACTGTGTGGGTTTAAGCACACCATTGCTGTCCTCATTCGTTTTCACCGCAGGCTTTGCAGGTTCAGGCTCGGTGGTTTTGGTGGGTCCGGAGCAGGCAGTAAGTGCCAGAAGTACTGCCAGGATATAGCGTGGAGTCTGAGAGATTTTCATGGCTATTGCAGGTATGAATGATGATAACGGTAATATTCGCTATTAACGTTTAATTATTTTGTGCAATTGTTAGGTCACTCCAACGATAATCTGATGGGTACCTGCCGGTAAGATTTTACAAATTTCCCGTTCACTTGTCCCGGAATCCATTTCGGAGAACTTCGCAAAACACGCATGGCTTCCTGCGTAAATTCCGGGCAGGCTTTGGTTTCCTCCGTTGCTCTGATGTCAGATATCCTACCCGTTTTGTCAACAATAAAACGAAGCTTTACGTAACCACTGATTCCGCTGTCCAGACAACGGAAAGGGTACTCAAAGTTGTTTCTCACGAATACCGCGAATGCGGAATCCCCACCCGGGAAACGGGCCTGTATTTCTGCAATCTGTGGGGTATCCTCCCCTTTCGCAACAGGACCTGGACCATCTCCTCCCGCCATGGCAGATTTGCCAACCGGATCTCTCTGACCGAATGCAGAAATTGAAATTGACGCAGTAAAAAGTGTAAAAATCAGGATGAATATATTTTTCATGGTTCGGAGAAGTAGCTTAGAATGCTATCAGGTATCAAATACCGAGCACTTTTTTTCTCTTTCAGCAATTGCCTGATATAGGTCGCTGAAATGTCCAGATACGGTGCATCGTGGAATGTAAACCTGCCTTTCACTCCGGGTTCGGAAATGGCATGGCCCCGTCGCTGGTACACATGAAAATCACAGATTCCACATATGCCTTCAATGTCTTTCCAGTCGTGCAACCTTTCCATCTGATCGCTGCCCATGAGTATGGAAAAGACATTTTCGGGTTCGTTGTTCTTGAAATGGTTTAATGTGTGAATGGTGAAAGAGGGTTTGGGCAAATGCAACTCCGCATCACTCACCGTAAATCCCGGGTTGTCGGCAATGGCTGTCTTTACCATTTCAAAACGTACATTTTCAGCCATTAAATCCGATGCAGGTTTAAATGGATTTTGCGGGGATACCACAAAGCGGATTTCGTCAAATAAACCGCTGTTCATCATGTGTTGGGCGATGATTAAATGCCCGTTATGGATGGGATTGAAAGAGCCAAAAAACAATCCGGTTCTCATTTATTTTCTGAGAAATGTATGAACCAGATTTTCGCAATGTTTCAAAGTATCCGCGAGTATATCATTTACCACAACCGTATCATACTGTTGCTCAAAACTCAGCTCAAAATTGGCCTTGGCAATTCTTTCCTGTAAATGATGTTCAACTTCAGAATTGCGGTTGCGCAACCTTTCCATCAATACATCTACATTGGGTGGACGCAGAAAAATCGCCAGGGCGTTTTCCTTGAACCTGCGTTTCAGACTCAATCCACCCTGCACGTCTACATCAAAAACCACTGCTTTACCGGCATCCCAAATTTTGTGCACTTCACTCCACAATGTGCCATACAGCAATCCGGCATATACTTCTTCGTGTTCCAGAAACTCATTGTTTACAATTCTCTTTTCGAAATCTTCTATGGACAAAAAATGGTATTCTCTTCCATCTGCTTCGCCTAGTCTGGGTTTGCGTGTGGTGGCACTTACCGAGAAGCCCAGCAAGTCGGGCATGGACTGCAGCAAATGTTTCACCACTGTGGTTTTCCCGGATCCGGATGGTGCAGAAAAAATAATGAGCTTATTCATCAGCGCACCATAATTTTGGATTGATATTTTTCTTCACCAAGTGTCAGGGTTAAGAAATACAAACCGTTGTCTCCATTCCCCTGCAGCGGTGTTAAGTCCAGGTATTGCAGTGCGTCCAGTATGCCGGTGCGTTTTTGTTCCAGTACTTTTTGTCCGGCTGTGTTGTAAATAAGAATATGCAGTGGGATATTGTCGTTTCTGTCTTTGCCCAAATCAATCAGCAAATCATGTTTTGCAGGATTGGGATAGCAGGTAAGACGGGTTACAGGTTCTTTGGTATCGGGTAAGTTTCCAACCCTGAATTGATACCATATTCCTGTACCAAAATCGGCATCAAATGTTTTGATAATGCTGTTGCCGGCATTTCTTATCTGCAGAATCCCTGTGCCATCATCTGTATTTGCCCAGAAGTACAGCCCGTCTTTGGGCAGTGGATTGTTGGATGGCGGTGTCCCATCGTCCATGAAGGTGAACTGGTAGCATCCTGTGTCTAAATTTGCATATTCTTTATACGTGGTATTGGCTGCAAAATTCTTTTTGTCCATGATCACCGTTCCATCCGATTTTTTCAGGGTAAAATAATTTTCCCCCGGTGCATTGTTGCTGCGGAAAAGTATCATAATTTGCGATGGCAATTCAGCCACTTTGCCTGCTGTTTTCGAGGCAATATAATTGTTCTCCGGACAATCGTCATTCATTCCGTTCACTGCAAGTATACGCGCTTCAAAAAGGGTATCAGTTGTTGGCCATTCCTTAAGGGCGGGCAATTCCAGAGACCTTATTTCATCCCGCTGCAAGGTACCGGTCCACACATACCGTTGCTGCAGTTTACCGGCAAATCCATATTCCAGGAATAACCGGGTTACAGCTTCTTTTCCATTGTTTTTTACTGATATTACAGGTCCCCCGCAGATGGGATTCAGACGTCCGTATTCTTGTCGGTTGCTGGGTGCAGATACGTCGTACAGCTCTGCGTCTGTGCTGAAATTCCGCGGTCCGTATTCCACCAGATAAGTCGTAATCATATAATTGGCACCGCCGTTGCTGGTTTTGTAGGATTGCATATCCAGGTCCATGGTGTGCGTGCTTTCAGGACTCACCCAAACATTTTTGTTGAATTCCTGCACACTGCTGCCGGGGCACCATCCCGCCCGGTCATACAGCCATGTGCCGTATTGGGGGAAAAGCGGATTGCTGCCGCAGTTGTCCCGCCAGACCCATGAGGTGTCTATCACCTGTCCGTCGTGCCTCAGATAGCGCTGTTTCGCGCAAAATTCAGCGCAGTTTTCTGGTTTGTCCATTCCATGGCCGGTTTGCAATATTTTGTATCGTACTTCGGTGGTTTTCGGCCCGGTTTTGTATTGTATTTCGGGCACATTGGCATCAAACAAACTGTCGTTCCCATAACCTACGCTTTTTGTATAGAACCGTTGAATATTCTCTATAGGTCTTACCGGTGTGCCTTCAATAAAGGTGAATTTCAGGCTCATCACCCATCCACGGTCATTTTTTGCTTCATAGCCGGTATGGGTATAATATAATTCCACACTGTCTTCCAGCAGTGTCGCAAGATCAGTTATGTCATACCGCCAGGTAAAGTTCCAACCCTTGGGGAAATAATGCCCGTATGGGGTAATGAACCGCATGATCTCCCAGTTCAGGCTGTCGTTGTGTTTGCCCCGGCGCTTATGCAAATGTACATAATTCAGGTAATCCCATTCGCCACAGGTAAGTTTGGGGTCGCTTGGACATTCAAAAGTTAAATCCGCATATACCTTACGATACGTTTTGTTTTTCGGAAACTGAGACCAACTGAAATAGCGCGTACTTCCCCTGGATGGATCCGTTTGAATCAATACCCTGTTATGCGTAACCACAACCGTTGTGTCGCCTGAAATGGCCATCACCCGGGAAGAAAACCCCAACAGGATAAGGCTGATAATATACCTGTACATTCGCATACAAACCTACAAAAGAGCCATGGTTTTTCTACAGCAGGCTGTATATTTCCCGCAGATTGAAAGCAATGAAGGAGTGGAAAAAGGAAATTCAGGAAGCCTGTCAGCACTGGTTGTCTGACAAATTACATCATATTGAGGATGCCTTGTATCAGGCTCGGCAGGGTATAGAGTCTGAAGAGAAAAGCAGTGCCGGCGATAAGTACGAAACGGGCAGGGCTATGGGGCATCTGGAGCAGGAACGGTTAAGCAGACAACTGAAAGAAATTAAGTTCATGCAATCTTCACTGAACAGTCTGATGATGCAGCCGGTAACGGACAGAGTTGTCCCCGGCACATTGATACGTTGTGCGGAAATCTGGGTATTTATTGTCGTTGGCATAGGTAAAATCAGCATTCAAAATTCAGAAGTTTGGGTTATTTCTGCTGCTTCGCCCATTGGAAAATCAATGTTGGGAAAACGCAAAGGGGATATGGTAAATCTGAATGGGAAACTGAAGGTGATTGAAGAATTGTTATAAGAACCAAACCATTCAATGCCCAGCAGTTTCGCAGCGTCTTTCAACAAAAAAGCCCGGAATATCCGGGCTTTTTTGTTTGAAACAATCAGGTGAATTATTTGGTCAGTATCACCGGAACCTGACTGGTTCCTTTGTCGGTGAACAGGCGCACATAGTACACACCTTCAGACAGATTTGCAGCTTCGAACTGAGCTGTGTGACTGCCTGCAGGCATGTTGCCATTGACCAGTGTTTTTACGTTGATTCCCTTGGCATTGTACACTTCCATACGCACATTCTGGCTGCTGCTGAGTGTGTAGTTGATGTTTGCCACGGTATTGAACGGATTGGGGTAAGCAGTGAACTGAGAAACCACATTCACTTTTGCAGTGGAAGCAGTTTGCGCAGCTGCACCTTCCAGTCCGCGGGTGTTTGCAGTACCATCTACTTTGGCGTCAGCACCTGCCATTTTTTCCATGATGGGGTCTGTGCTGTTGCTGGCAACGCGGGTAATGCCTGAACCGGTGTAGGTGTAGGGTACTGTGAGTGCACCATTTACATTGTAGCTGCCTTTTTGTTTGGTGTAGCTGTTGTAGGTCATGTTGAAATAGTAGTTGCCGGGCAACAGTTCTTTGCTCACTTCACCATTGGCATCGGTTGTGCCGAAGTTGTGCCAGGTGTTTGAATAGTAACCTGCAGCAGCGCCCGAAATGGGGTTGTTGCTGTTGTCTTTCAGGGTCTGGGTTACCAGCACAGTCTGGAAGGGAACGGTTGTGTTGGCACTGATATTCATGCTGCCTTTTTGCTGCGACATGTTGGAGTAAGCCATGCGGAAGTAATAGTTGCCGGGCAACAGTTCCATGCTCTCGCTTCCACCAGTGGTATTGCCAGAACCGAAAGTGTGCCAGGTATTGGTATAGTAACCCAGGCTGTTGCCTTCCAGCACGCCGGAATTGCCATTGTAGTCTTTCAGGTTGAGGGTTACCAGCACGGTGTAGAAGTTCACTGTGGTATTAACACTTATGTTCATGCTGCCTTTTTGCTGAGACTGGTTGGCATAGGTCATGCGGAAGTAGTAGTTGCCGGGCAGCAGTTCCACACTGGCTTCTCCGGAACCATTGGTCACACCGGTACCGAAAGTGTACCAGTTGTTTGTATAGTAGCCCAGCGCAGTGGCTTCATGTGTACCTGTACCGGCTGCGTCATTCAGGCGCAGGGTAACGGTTACAGTGCTGAAGGTGATGGTGGGGTTGGCACCCAGCGAAGCGATGTTGATGCTACCCTGTTGCTGCTGTTGGCTGAGGTAGGTCATGCGGAAGTAGTAGTTCACAGGCAGCAGTTCCATATTGCATTTGCCACCGCTGGTGGTGCCAGAACCGAAGGTGTTCCAGTTGCTGGCATAGTAGCCCACATTGGTACCTTCGTTGTTGTACAGGTTACCCGCACCGTTGCGCAGTTCCACCGTTACATTTTTGGTTTGGAACAGAATGGTTGTGGTTGTGTTGATGTTGTAACTGCCCAGTTGCTGACTTGCGTTTGCCCAGTTCATGCGGAAATAGGCATTGGTAACAGAACCATCAAACAGAACGAGGGAATTCCCGCTGGAGTTTGTGGTGGCAACGCTGTTGGTCCAACTGCTTACATAGGCATCTACCACACCTCCGGCAATGCCGCTTCCGCTGCTGTTCAGCAGGCGCACGATCACACCTTTTTTGTTTATCGAGCAGCCACTAACAGCAACACTTACTTCAAAACCACTCAGTTTGAAGCTGTAGGTACCGGGGAACAGATAAATGGTACCGCTGAAACCTCTCCAGTAACCTGCCAGATATTGCATGCCTGTAACACCTGTAATGGTTACCTGGGTGGGATTGAATGTTACAGAAACGGATTGGCCTGAAGTGCTGCCATTTCCGGGAATCGCAACTGTGTTGTTGGCAGAAGTGGTACCACCGATGCTCACGCGGAAATCGGTGTTGCCGCCAAACAATTGACAGGTAACCTGACCGGAGCCATTGGTGGTTCCGATTCCACGCCAGTAACCCGCAAGGTATTCAGCAGAAGCTCCGCTGATGTTTGTACCGCTGCATGATTTTACATTCACGGTAACCAATGCAGTATAATAAGTGAGGCTGTTACCACCACTCGTCAGATCCATGGTCTGGTTGGCAGAAGTTGTTCCGCCATAGTTGGCGCGGAAGGGGTAGGTGCTGCCGGGGAACAATTGGCAACCAGCTTGACCAGAGCCATTCGACGTACCAATTCCACGCCAGTAGCCTGCAAGGTACTCCAATGAGGCACCCGACAAAGGATCACCATTGTGTTTGTTTACCTGCACTGCTGCAAGCACAGTGGCAAAGGTGAGGCTGTTTCCACCGCTGCTCAGGTCCATGGTCTGGTTGGCAGAAGTAGAACCGCCATAGCTGGCACGGAAGGGGTAGGTGCTGCCGGGGAACAATTGGCAACTCACCTGGCCTGAGCCATTGGAGGTGCCAATTCCGCGCCAGTAGCCTGCGAGATATTCAACAGAAGCACCTGAAAGGCCGGCTCCGCTGCTGTTATTCACCTGCACTGCTGCGAGTACGGTTGAAAAAGTAAGGCTGTTTCCGCCGCTGCTCAGATCCATGGTTTGGTTGGCAGAGGTAGAACCGCCATAGCTGGCACGGAAGGGGAATGTGCTTCCTGCAAACAGTTCGCAGCTTACCTGACCTGAACCATTGGAAGTGCCGATACCGCGCCAGTAGCCAGAGAGGTATTCAACGGAAGCACCTGAAAGTGCTGCACCGCTGCTGTTGTTTACCTGAACTGCGGCCAGTACGGTTTGGAAATTTACTGCGGTAGAACCGGATACAACCACCCCGCTTTGGGTGGAGGTACTGCCGGCATATTCTGCCCTGAAATTCCAGGTGTTGTCCGGAATGGTTGCCGTAACCTGTCCACTGCCATTGGTAGAGCCAAGGCCTTTCCAATAGCCGTCAAAATAGGAAATGGATACCCCCGGCAAGGCGGTGGTTCCGTCGCTTTTTTTCACAGTTACGGTGACCGTACCTGCAAAAACCGTTGTACTGAAGAGCAAAATGCCCAGCAGAACGAGGGAGTTTTTTAAGTTAGTTTTCATTAATAGGATAGAGGGTTAATTGAAAGCACGAAAATAGTCCCTCGATGCATGGCTCACTCTGGCATGAACTGTCACTTTTTACCAAATGCCGGTTTCACTTTGTAAAAGCCGGATATGAGTTTATAACCATATTACAAAGTACTCAATACTCGTCGGAACAAAGATTTTTCAGGCTGGATTCCAGACAAACCGGTAAGGCAATAAAGCATCTTCTTTGGCATAGGCGATACCAATCCGTGGTGTTGTCTCCATGTCTGCATCAGGGATGGCAAGCCCTGTGTCTTCTATCCAAATCTCCGGGGAATGGCATAAATCTGTTGCATTATGCGTCAATTCTATTCCAAGGCACTGGGTCACATTTCCAGGACCTATTCCCGTTTTGGACCCGACCACTCGCTTTCGCCGCGCTGAAATGATCTCAATCCCGGCTTCTGGTATTATACCCCGGATGAGTATGGCATGAGGAATTCCTTCTCTGTTGGTAACCACATTAAACAACCTGTGAATACCATAGCACAGGTATACATAGGCATGCCCTCCTTCTGAATACATGGTTTCAGTGCGCTTTGTCCTGCGTCCGTTCCATGCATGGCTGGCCCGGTCGGTGATGCCTGCATAGGCCTCAGTTTCACTAATGATTCCGGTAGTAGTCTCCCCGTTTATATCAGTAACCAGTCGTTTGCCCAACAGATTCCGGGCAAGATTCACCACTGATTCCTGCATATACCATTCCCGGGGGAGCCTGTTCACAATACAAAGTTAGCAAGACTCAATTACTGTGCTTACTTTGCGCACAGTATGATACTGATAGCAGACAGTGGAAGTACAAAAACGGCCTGGTACGGCAGAACACAGGATGGAAATGACTGGCATTTTTCCTGCCTGGGGTTCAACCCCATGTTTCATACGTCGCAGTTCATTGCCAGCGAACTTCAGGCACAAACTGAGATTCGGGAGATTGCCCGGGAAGTCACCGGCATACATTATTATGGGGCAAGCGTGAGCAGCCCTGACCGGGTTCAGATTGTCAGGGATGCATTGGCACAGGTTTTCCCCAACGCGGTGTCGGAAATTGAACATGATATGCTCGGCGCGGTGCGAGCCACCTGCGGACAGGAACCCGGAGTTGCCTGTATTTTGGGCACCGGTTCCAATTCCTGCTTTTTTGATGGAAGTGAGATTCATGAGCCCATTCCATCGTTGGGCTATGTGTTGGGCGATGAAGGCAGTGGTTCCGCCATTGGCAAACGGCTGTTGCAGTGGCACCTGTACGGCATGCTTCCGGTAGATGTTTCCATCGAGCTCAATCAAAAAGGGGCAGTAAAAGAAGAGGTTTTCAACAAGGTGTACCGCGAACCGGGTGCCAATGTGTATTTATCATCATTCTCCCGGTTTGTGGGTTCCAGAATCCATGAAGCCTGGGCGAACAAACTGGTGTATGATCAGTTTGAAGAGTTTTTAAGATACCACGTTGCGCCCTATACCCGTGAGAATGAGGTTCCTGCCCATTTCGTGGGTTCAGTGGCCGGCACTTTTGAAGAAATATTGAGAGACTGTTGCGACAACCATGGAATAGAGTGCGGCACCGTGCTGAAATCTCCGTTGGAAGGACTGGTTCGGTTTCATTTCCCTCCGGTTTGATTTGAAACAGCTTTTGAATTAACTTTGCACCCTATTTGGGCCTATAGTCCCGACACGCCTTGCCTGGCGATAGCCGGCTTAGGCATTCGAGGATCCACGAGGCACTAAGCAATTGAAAATTGCAAGTGACCTCGGGACTCATTCGGACGATAGACCAAACATATTGGGCCTATAGTCCCGACGCGCCTTGAACTGCGAAGCAGAATTAGGCGGTCGTGGATCCACGAGGCACTAAGCAATTGAAAATTGCAAGTGACCTCGGGACTCATTCGGACGATAGACCAAACATATTGGGCCTATAGCTCATTCGGTTAGAGCAACTGACTCATAATCAGTAGGTGCTTGGTTCGATTCCAAGTGGGCCCACAGTTAGAACCCCGTTTTCCGTACAAAAAGTGCGGAAAGCGGCTCTGGTTCTGGGTTGTGGAAATTAATGATTTGAGTTTCTGTGTTGTGGGGACAACACAATGAAACAACAAAAAGCAACGTACAAACCCGCAAAGGTTCATAACCGCCGCGGCGACATCAAAAAAGAGTGGTTCGTAGAGTTCCAGTATTGGGATGAAAAAGCGGACAGATTTAAACGATTCCGCGACACAGGCGGTGTAAACAAACTTAACAATCCAAGATTACGCATTGAGGTATTGGACGAGATTGCACTTGAGATCAATGAAAAGCTTGCAAAAGGCTGGAATCCTATCACTAATGATTATGAGGATCTTGTAATCTATTCCAAAGACTCTTGGGAGACATGTGTACCTATTATTCTCGGAGACAAAATCCAGAGTACAAGTCTTGGCCATGCGCAGTACAAGTACATACTTGCCAACTTCACCACCTATTTAACCAGACGTGGGTTAAATACAGTGCATCCCAAGAACATTGAGAAATCAGTGATCATGGATTATTTGTCCTGGCGTTTGAACACATCTAAAATCAAAAAGGGGACTCGTGATCGCGACCTGGTTATTATCAAATGTGCTTTCAAAGTCCTGATGCTCCGGGGAATTATCAAGCACAATCCCTGTGATGGTATTCCCAGACTTGGAGACCGTCCGGAAAGAAATGAAACATACAGTCCAGATCAACTCAAAGACCTGATCAATTACCTAGAAAAGAACAACACCAAAATGCTCTGCTTTTGTGTTCTGGTAATGGCCGCTATTCGTCCTAGTGAAATCCGCAGGCTTCAGATCAAAGACCTTGACCTAAACGTCGGCACCGTTCGCATTAAAAATACCAAAAGCAAAAACGCCTACCCTAGGGTTGCCAGAATTCCATCCGTTTTGTTGCGCTTCCTGAATCACCTAAAAATTGATGGTGTGAATCCAGATTACTACATCTTTCACCCTTCCGGCATACCCCAGCCCACCATGCACAGCAACAAGTACTACTGGTCGAAGGAATTCTCAGCCATCAAGGAAAAGCTTGGCTTTGGCTCTAACATCACCATGTACAGTCTGAAACATACTGTTCTAACTGAAATGTACAACACCGGTGCCTCTACCGAAGAACTCATGGCCTATGGCGGATTCAAAACCCTGGACGCCCTTCAATCTTACCTCAAAAAGCAGGTTATACCGGTTCCTGCTGATCCATCACACAGGCTTGGCCGTTTGCTTTGAATGCCAAATATTACCAATTTTACTTAAAAATATAAAAAAGTTGCTACTTTACATATACTGTTATGCTGATATTTGTAAAGGCTCGTTGGGGAAGGGTTTAAAGCAGCATAAGAAAGTTAAACTAGAATTTACGCTTATGCTGTTCTTTTTATGGTATCAAACTCAAATTTGTTTAAACCAGTTTTAAGAAGAAAAAGTTCAAGAATAAATTCAATTATTCGGAAATGCTTGCAGAAAAAGCCTTAAATGAGGCCATTATTTATGCACCACTTGACTTTTGCCTGTTTATAAGTTGTTGAAAATTCAACAAGTCTACCCAAATTATATTCACTAAAATTGTGACCTTTGCATATCTACGAGCATTTCAGAATCAATCTCAATTGATTCCGTTTACTACTCAAAGCAAACTGTGTTCAGTAAGTTTTCATAGGTAAGCAAAAGATAAATAATTTATATAGATTATTAAAATGAATTCAGAACAAATAATTTCATTTGAAAAACTGGCTATAGACTCAGTAACCCCAAAATTTAAAAAAGGGAGAACAATACATTTCAAATGGTATGGTTTAAAGGACGATAACTTATTGCAATTTGGGAATATTCAAAGCCTATTTGATTCCAATCCTAATCAAATAATGTTTGAAGCTTATGACCATAATAAAACACCAATGGTTGTTGTTACTTTTTTTAATGCTGATTTAATTGAAATTAATTGTCTTGAATTTTCTACCGGTTGGAAACTTGGTAAAAGAGTTTCAGATATAAATGGAGATTCACAGTATGAAATTACTGATCCAAAGGGCGTGTTTAAAATAGTGAAACTATCCTCTAATTTATATTCTAAAGCATTTAAATTCAACATAATAAAATACTTAAAATTTAATTCATTTGAAGATTTTTTAAATGCACATGGCAAACTCTAAATTGCATTCAGAATTTAAATTCATTGATTTGTTCTGCGGTATTGGAGGTTTCCATACTGCCTTGTCAAGAATGGGAGGAAAGTGTGTTTTTGCATCAGACATAGATAAAGAATGTCAAAAAACTTACTTTGAAAACTATAAGATATCACCGGTAGGAGATATAACAAAGGTTGATGAAACTGAAATTCCAGATTTTGATGTGTTGTGTGGGGGGTTTCCATGTCAATCTTTCTCTAAAGCAGGCAATAGAAAAGGGATTGAGGACCCCAGAGGAACGCTATTCTTTGATATACTAAGAATTGCTAAGCATCATAAACCTAAATATATGATCTTAGAAAATGTTCGCAATTTGGCTAAACATGACAATGGACGAACATGGCAAATCATTCATAGTAACCTTTTAGATATTGGATATTCAGTTAGCGAAACCCCCATTATTTTTAGCCCTCATTACATTGGTATACCTCAACATAGAGAAAGGGTTTTTATTTTGTGTCAACGTGAAGACCTTGGGGATGTTCCCAAATTCGAATTTGAGCCAGACAAAACTGTAAAATGTTCAATTGATGATGTATTGTTATCGGATGAGCTAATCCCAAATATAGAAAAGTATAAACTATCAACAGAACAAATTAAATTAATAGAAATTTGGAATGAGTTTGCCCAAAAGTTGGTCACACCCCTTCCTGGCTTTCCTGTTTGGGCTGACCGATTAAAGGAATTGGATGTTAATGAAGATTTAGAATCGCTTCCAGCATGGAAGAGAAATTTCATTTTAAAAAACCACTACTTGTATAAAGACAATTTGCATTTTATAGAAGGCTGGTTGAAAAAGGCATATACACTGCCCAATTTTAAGGGTTCTAAGGCTATGTTTGAATGGCAGGCTGGGAAAACTGAAAATCCGAATATCTGGGAAACTATTATGCATTTTAGACCTTCGGGTTTAAGAGTTAAAAAACCAGATTACTTTCCGGCTCTAGTCGCAATTACTCAAACATCAATTATCGGATCTAGAAGAAGAGTTATTACTCCTCGGGAAGGGGCGAGAATTCAAAGTTTTCCAGACAACTTCATTCTGAACGAAAAGGATTCAATTGCGTACAAGCAATTGGGAAACTCAGTAAATGTAAAGGTTGTGGAATTGTTTGCACGCTTTTTATTAGAGAACAAATCTTTTAACCCAAATCAATTTTCCCTTAAAAGAAAGAAATCTATAATCAAACAAACTCAACAGTTTATAGAGTTTACATAATCGTGTAACTAAAATTCGAATCCCTATTGGAAGACCTCACAAAGGCATAAGAAAATATCTCCTGCCCTTGAATACTGTTATTATCAATAAGTTCATGTATTTGATCATTATTCAACATCGTTCTATTAACATTTCCAACATTAGGAGCATATGATTTAGAAACTTTAATTCGATTTAAACCACAGGAATCAGCAATAAAGTTTAAATATTCAAGCACATTTTGATTAAGGTCTCCGGTTGAATTATTTAATATACTCTTAAATCCACCGTCTGGACTAGTGCAAAAGAACGGTTCAGATGTCAATAATTTTGTGGTTTGGGTTTTAATACTCAATACCTTATTTGAGTTCAAACCCTCCAGGTATCCGATTAAACTGGTAACCATTGAACCATTATTTGAATTTCGTTTTAACCATTGCCACCAATCTTTTGCATTTGCCACATAAGGGCTATCAACCGATGTTTTCATGGCATCATCAGCTCTTAAAATCAAATCAAATAATGTTAAATTACCTACTGGTGAATTTCCATTCAAGTTGATTTTTATTCCAGCACCTTCCAACTTTGCAATTATGTAATGTATTGTACCAAACGGATATTTAACGTAATAGGATTGATTGGGTAAATGATATCTTGGATTATCGAGATTAGGATTGGATTTCAGGGAATTTTTAATTAGACGTGCATGGTGCTCCGCATTAACACAGACGATATGTTGATCCACACATCCTACAGTTGACCTTGGTACGTACATATCAATATATACAGCATCATAGATCGTATTTGTTTTAGATTTATCAATCCAAACCGTGTTATCGCTATTGCTAAAGCCTACAATTTCGGACCCTAAATAATTCTGCAGTATTAATCCAGAAAGTACACCATCAATGTCTGTATTGATAATTATTTTGTTGTTGTTTTGAAGTATATTAATCATTTAATTATGTTTTATTTCCCAAGCAAAAACAACACCCTTGCCGCCGCAAGGATGTGTCCACAAATCACTAAAATTACAGACCTGATGGTCGTTTACTAAGTTCCGAAATTCCAGGTACTGATGAATCATGTCAATCATTGGCTTTAGATATAGGGTTCCTCCATTTTTGGAGATCACTTTTCGTATATTGCCAATTCTTGTTTTTTCATTTGGATGAAAATTTAAAGCATCAATACAACTTTGTTCATCATATTCAAATCCATATCCTAATACTATCCTTCTGCGTCCCAAATCTGAACGAAGAAGTTTATCTATATCATGAAAAAGACTTCGATCTTTGATATAGGGTGAAAGTACCTTTTGAATTCCATGATCATTGTTCTTTCCGTTATCTCCGACAAACTGAATTCTCTTTATTTCAATCGCAAATTCATAATGATCCTTTGTGTCGTCAGTATTAAAAACAAGATCACATTTTGAACTATCATTTGTATAGTAAGGAAATTCACTTTTGATATTACCCAATGGGATAGGGTTAAAATCATTGGGATAATAATTGTTCCACCAGTTAGCAATTTCACTAGAAACTTGATTCTCAAACATGGGTTGAAGCCCAACTAGATACGGCGTTTTATTTCTTCGATTAATATTTATTCCTAAATAGTTTTGATCAATGAACCTAAGGCCCTCTTGAATTCTAAAAACTATTGTATCAAGATTCATATTTCCTATTAATTATTCAATACTAAAATTCCAGGAACCAAAAGGATCTCCATATTTCATATGAACCTTATCAACAACTAGATCAGGATTTGCTTTTGTGTTTTTTTCTAGAATACCATTGTTGAATTTTACCTGCATTTTCGCAATCAGAATACCATTGGAAAAGAAACCTATAAATGAGGTAGCGACTTTTTTCAATGTTATAACATCAGGATCAAGAAATTTAGGAGGGGTTGTATTTACTGTATAATTATAAGAATTCCCATTTCCTGAAAATTTAATGACCCAGAAATCTATTGGAGAATTGGCATGTATCAACTTATTTAGTAGCGTTTGTTTTTGATCAACACTTTTGACACTCCAATCTTCAATGACTTTTGTACGAATTAAATCTATAAAAGAATCAGTTTCTTTGCTTGTTTTTCTTTTTCTAAACCAATTATCTGGATTCCCATATTCTGAAGTCATTTCTTTTACGTAACGATTTGCATAGAAAGGTAGTTGATTGCCTAACCATGCCATATTATTTGCAGTAAGAAAGTATTTACTACTAACATTTAATGTGCAATTATTCTGGTATTTTACTGAAAGCCCAAGAATATTTATGTCTGAACTTCTTATGACAATGTCGGCTGGACCAATGCTGTCATCTTGCGTGGATAATAGAATGTCTTCTGGTTTTATATTGTGATTATTCAGTAATTCGGTAATTAAATCAGGGGAAGTGGAATTAATAATTGATTTGATCCTTTCGCTATAAATGTGTTTGTCAATAACCTGAGATTGAAATAGAACCTTTAATTCCTTTGGCAGTAAATGGTAGAATAGTGAATATTCGAATTCAATACCCGTATTAATATTATTTATTAAATAATTAATATCTATTGGATGGATCAATTTGTAATTGATAAGTTTATTCATGATTAGAAATAAGTTCCATAATTGATACATTAAGAGCATTAGCTATTTTTAGTGCAACTGCGACAGAAATGCTTCTTTTTCCCTTTTCGATACTCGTCATGTACGTTCGATCAATGCCTGCCTCCCCGGCTAATTTCTCTTGAGAAAGACCTTTCTCTCTTCTTATTCGTGAAATGTTTTGACCTATGAGAAGGTTAATTTCCATAAGTCGAAATACACATCTTGTAGACACTAATGCAACGGACTATAGTCAACGTTTTGAAAATGTATGGCATTCTGGACTATACAAACCTCTCTACCGACAGTCTAAATCGGCCTTGCTAATAGCGGTTATACGATAACACACGACTTTGATACCTACAAATTCATCATGCGCAGTGCCCTGCTAAAAATCCAATAACTTTCTCTAGTTTCTCCATACCGATTCTTCTCTAAATACGCAGTATTCTTCTTGAAATCTCCATCCGGTGACTTCTTGACTATGATCTCCACCGAGCAATCAAAGCTGGCGCTTGAGCCACCACGGGCATTGCCGGCAGTGGTAGTTTGGAAGACGAAAATGAAGATGGTTTTAGGGTATTGCTTGCGAAGCTCGTCAATGACTGTCTGAGGAGCTTTGAGCTTGCCAAAGCTATCTACGACCACAATGTCCATTAGCTCGGCAGCTCGTTTTACGGTTTCGATACCCTGGGGAGCTTCATCGGCAATTACTACCTTGGCATTGGCATCCTCGCCGAAATACTTGTCCCGTTTGCGTTTGATCAGATCGGTGTTGGCACCTTCTTCCAGGCTGAAGAACCCAATGGTTTTTACCCAGGACAGGTGAGCAAATGCATCCATCAGGTCAAAGACCAGATTGCTTTTACCTCCTCCGCGTTCCCCGTGCAGGATGATGACATTACGATAGCGTTCCATTTTACCCAACCATTTGCCAATCTCTCCTGGTAATTGGAAGAGTTGCCCTGGCTTCACTTCCGTGATGCGACTGAACACTCCTGCCAATCCGGTGGTTTGGGGCACCGGTTCATCAGGTTCATCAATAAATTCAGGTTCTGGAGCTTCAGCTTTTGCAGCTTTTTTTGTTCCAGCTGGAGGACTTGTCCTCAGATCCAGGGCGCCGAGTGGAATCTCGGAACCCGTTACCCCTATTTTTTTACTACATCCTCCCAGTTACCGGCAGAAAGTTTGCAGCCGCAGTTTTTCAGCACTCCAGCCAATCCCTGTATGGTAGGTTTGTCAATGGTAATGGACTGTTCATTGTTGTCAATGAATTGCTTCAGACGGAATATCACCCGTTTTACTTCCGGATAGTATGCATCAGATTCTCCAATCTTATCCGCAGCTTTGAGCAAAAGCTCTGCTTGTTTCTGGCTCGGTGACTGTCCGATAAGGTTATAGAAACGTTTTAGGACTTTGACACTGGCACTAAGGGAATGCTTCTCCCGGATAGCAAGCAGTTTGTCTTTCAGTCCGGAATCCACTGAAACCCGGCTCTTCCCTTCATTTATGGTATCATGCAGTGCTGTTGCAATGTCATTTAGCTCGGTTTTGATGCTACTTGATGTAAACCGCTTTTCTGCATTGGCTTTGGCCATGCGCCTGTAGAAATTCACCAATCTGGCTTTACCCTGATCACCGGCAATGAGTGTTAGTAAGCTGCGTACAAAACGCACATCTTCCGAAAACCTTTCTTCCCTCATATATGTATGTATGCCTCGCTATGGAGCCCACGTAAACGAAGTAACAATGGATTTTTGGAAATGCCAATAACTATAAAGTACTAATTCGTAAAATATTTCTGTTGGGTCCGCAGCCAGTATTCAGTGGCCAGCATGCTCACCAATGCCTTAGAATTTGTTAAAATTGAAGCTCCTTCAACCCATTTCTGAAGTTCATTATATGCATTTTGCAACATTCCTTGCAACATTTTATACGCTTTGCAACATTTCCTGCAACATTTTATACGCTTTGCAACATTCCCTGTAACATTTTATACAATTTTGATCATCTATAAGAATACTTTGTTAAATTGTTACACAATTTGTATATAAATGATGCAAAAAGTATAAAATGTTGCATTATGGCTTAATCTGTTCTAAAGAGACACAAAAAGCCCCAATAGATTCAATCTTACACTCTAATCATTCGAGAATACCGACCCTCGCCTGTTGGTGTGTGTACTTCTAAAAACAAATCCTTTAAATCATCAATCTGGATTGCTTAAAATATGATTATTGGCTTGTATATTTCAGTGTTTCAATTTAATTTCGCATTACAATAAAAGCAGTCGAACTGCTTGCCCTGGCCTTCTGGCCGGGGCTTTTTTTTGAAGGTAGTCCAATAAAAGCCATATTTAGCTTGAGGGATAATAAAATTAAGACGGCGTTCCATAATAGTCCCCGATGAGGCGAACCACTGCAAGCCCATTACGTTGGCTTCTTCACAGGTATTTGGCAGTGGGCCTTCTGTTCTTGGTGAAGCTCGCTAACTGCGCACCCGTCTGCTTGTCAAAAACATTGAAGTAACGCCAGTCCGGATAATGTTTGTCCAGGCTGCGGACCATTCTCAGTAGGTCATTCACGGCGTGCCATGTAACAAATCTTTCCGCACTTATCTTAATCACACAGTTGTATTTCTTGGTATTCCGCATGGTCTGACTGGCTTTTATTGGACTAACTTCAGTATTTTCAATTTCCGTATACTTTAATAACTTTCTGCTCGGTTTCGAGCAATGATAATTAAATCTAATGACTCGGTTAAGAATGTTATAATTAGTGGGTTAAAAGGGGTTTCGAGTTATCGAGTTATCGAGCACTTGACCTTCATCTCTCAAATCAACATCATAGTTGATCTGGTGTTCATAGTAGAAGTATCCGTTTAAGGACATTTGCCGGTCAGCGACATACCTGGATATGCGTTTGAAGTTGGCGGCATTCAGCGCACGACCGAATGAACGGACATTTCTGAAACTGGTTCCTGCCATTTCATTCAGTCGCTTCATGATTTCAAATGCCTGCCCAAAGTAGAGTGTTCCATAACCCAGACTAGATACTTTCGGGTCTCCCGGCAGCAGGTAGCGATTGATGGCCTCCAATTCCGGGCTGGATAGCATATACTTTTGGTTTCTAAGGTCGTTTTGTTTTTGCTCTTCCTGACTTAACTCATACCATGCCACCTCTCCAGGTTTCCTCGGGGCAAGGTTCCTGAATTCATTATATATCTGAGCCCAGAGTTGATCCTTGTCGATTTTTGTGTACTTAAAATCGATATAAATTACCTCAAAGACCAGCCAGCGTACGTTTCCTGTCAGGTCCGTGAGGAATTGCAAATCGTTGGTGCTTCCCCAGAAATTGGCAAGCCTGGGTATTTCAACGGATGTTTTACCGTATGGTCGCCTCACTTTTACCATATCGCGGCTCAGGGTTGCTTTGAGGCTGTTCAGCTCTGATCTGTCCAACTCTGCCAGTTCATCCATGTTGATAAACCAATTCTCCCCCAGCGCAATGTTTGCATCTTTGTCCTGCCACTGAAGCACAGCATCTGAAATGTACTTCTTCAATTTTTCCGGCACCAGCCAGCGGATCAGGCTCGATTTACCCAGACTTTGTCTTTCACTGTGAAACACAAAACACTGTTTGTTGAAATACCCTTTTACTAAAACAGATGCCACACAGCGCATCAGGTGTTTCTTGAGATGATGCCTGAATTCCTCCGGAGCATTCGTGTGTATTTTGGCGCACAATTCAGAGAAATGGTCGAAGCCATCCCAGGGTTCCAAATTGTCAAAGTACTCTTTGACCGGGTGATAGGGTTTTATATAGTTGGATCCCAGCAAGGCCGCCAGTGAAGATTTAGCTTGCTTGAGGTTGTGCTCAAGCAATTCAACCAACAAGTCATTCTCAAGCTTATCGTTGTCCATCCAAGGGGCATTTTCTCCCTTCGGCCGGGATTCCAGCCTGTTGGTGATGAGATTGTGCCGGATCTCGTGGTTCTCATCCAGATATTTTTTGACTGACTCAAACGGAGTCAATCCGGCGTAGGATTTTTTCTTTTTTTCCATACTTCCTCTTATTTGCGTGTAAGAAAATTGTCCAAATCGGATTTCCTGAATAACAGGCGCCTACCCGGTTTCAGGGGAATCAGCTTTCTGTTGCTGGTGTACTGGTAAATGGTCTTTTTCGGAATTTTCAGATAAGCAGCAGCCTCTTCTATGTTCAGAAGAGGGTCTTCTTTCTGTTCCTGGGTCTGGGGAGGCTGGTTTTTCACCAGCAACTGCTCTATGCGTTCAAGGCGCATGGAGAGTTCGTCAAATGGGTTGTTCATAATTACCGGATTTTTCTTGTGCAAAATTCCCGGTGCCTACCCACTGAATTCTGTTATTCTGTCAGGGATTCTATCAGACTTCTATCAGGCATTTTATAATTTATCTTGCTGAATAACTGTCACTTAATACTTGTCGAATCCGTTAGCAACTAATCTCTGTCCAGCCGGTTTGCAATTTCTCTGAGCACCCTGGCCATATACTGTTTTCTCTTAATGTTCTTCTGACCGTGCAAATAGGAAGCTACTCTGTTGCTATTAAAATAACTATCCAATGTCGAATTAGAAACCTCAACCGTATCTCTTAATTTATTAGTTTTCAATATTTTAATAACCAAGTCCTTATGTCCCATAAAATTAAACAAGTTTTTTTCATCCAACAGGTATAGTAGTATTGCCAGGTCTTTGATCTGGGGGATATCCCGTTGTTCTGAACCTTGCTCAATCTCCTCAGGTATGGTGTTGGCCTGAATCTGACCTGTCATTTCTGCCGTTAAATCGGGTAAGTGAAGGAATTTTCTTAGGTGCCTGGTGTCCTCCGGAACCATACCTTTGGGGTAATAGCTGAAAAATGAACCCGTTACTATGCTGCTGTATTCAATGTTATAAATAATACAAGCTAAAAGAAAGGCCTTGTTTTCGCCAATGTAGTCTGCCAGTACTGCCTGTTTTTGTTCTTTATAATTACTCCTGTAGTTAAACTGCTGTATCATTTTGTCCAGCTCTTCAGTGAAAAAGTGATTCAGAAATACTTCTGGCCTGATCTCTTTTTCCATTTTAATAAACAACTCCGTTGCCGTATTTACAAATTCCCATTTATAGCTGTCTACTGAATCTGGGTCTTCCAGCGTTTCCTTTGAAAAATGGTTGGGGAAATAGGGTCTGGTTTCAAAGAGTTCTCTGATGATTTCCCTGTGCATGTTTTCTTCGGTGAGATGGTGGTACTTCTTTCTCAGTTCATTGATTTGTGTCAATAAACGATCGTGTACATTCTTAGTTTCGGTATCACGTATATTCTGAAAGTCTATACTTTTCATAGCAATCTCTCCTGCCATTTATATTTTTCATCATCGCTGAAACTTGCCAGATAATGTTGCGTCACGGATATACTGCTGTGACCCAGGCTTTGAGATATATCAGACAACGGCCGGCCCTGGTGCTCAGATATGGTTGCAAAAGCATCACGGGCAGAATTGGCCGTAATGTTCTGTACATTCAGTTCCAGTGCCTTCGCGATACGCCTCATGGAGTCTGTAACCAGGCCATTCATATTGGATACTTTTCTGCGCACATCCTCCGGGGTGTCACCTGCTTCCAGAATTGGGAATATGAATGATTCTGCTTTGGGGGGCTGATTGCCCCAGCGCTGCATAATCTCTAAAACAGGCTTCGTCAGGGGCACCATCAGTTTCTTTTCCATCCGGTTTGTAAGTTTGGTCTTTTCTCTGACAAAGTGCAGCCGGTTTCCGGTCATGTTTTTATATTTAAGGTGAGCAGCATCCTTCAGATTCATGCCATTGCACAGGTAACAGAATAGCCACAAGTCCCGGCAATAGGCTTCTTTGTTTTCCTCATTGGCCGGATATGCTGCGATGGCCCTGATATCATCTATGGACAACGCCTGCTTTATCTTTTGGCCGGTAGGAGGCTGATACTTGCCTTCACCAAACGGGTAGAGTTCCGACGGGAAGTCTCCGCTTTTTATGGCATGGTTAAATATGGTTCGCATTTCCCTGGTATATATGCCGACCGTGGCGCGGGAAACCTGCTTATTCAGCAACCAGTTTTCATATTTGCGCAGCAAGGCCGGGTTGATGCTTTTCAGGCTCAGCTTCTGGCCATTGTTAAAATCGTCCAGACTTTTTGCAATGGTGGCAGCCAACTGTGAAGTGGAAATGCGGCCCTGTTCCCGGCAAATGGCACTTTTCTCCCGGAGTAAGCCCTGAATGTCAATGCCATTGGCCATGGATTTCCTGCTATTCAACCTTACCTCAAACGCTTCAAAAGAAAAGTTGGGGATACTGTTGATGACCTCTGCGAGTTTGGCTTGTATTTTAATGACTTCATTTTTGATATCCCGCATTCTTTCTCCTCTGGGATGCCCTTTGGTCAGCACCTCCCACTCTTCTATCGTAAACTCCAGAGGGTCAAAAGGTGTAACAGGGGGTTGCAGAAGTTTTGTCACCCTTTGGTAGGTCACCTTAACCTTTAGGGGATATTTTCCGTTTTTCAACTTTCGCCGGGTGTCCAGCCACAGGCCGTGCGTAACTCTCATTTTTGGTCAGATTTGCAAACAATTTGCAAACAAAGATGGGAAATAACCGGAATTTATGCAAGCGCCCGCATTTGATAAAAGACCGTATAACCCTTATCTACAGTGACTTTCAGGCATTTTTGATAAAAATCAGAAAATTATTTATAACTGACTCATAATCAGTAGGTGCTTGGTTCGATTCCAAGTGGGCCCACAAGAAGAACCCCAAAAGTCATACAAATTGTTTGACTTTTGGCTCTGGGTTTGAAAAAACTGTTTTTGTGTTACCGTTTTGTTGGGACAACACACAATCAAATGATCAGAAAGTATGCAGCCTGCAAAGGTTCAAAACCGCCGCGGCGACGCAGCGGAAGTTGAGAGTTAGCAGTTACTTCCTGCCCCCGTCCGTGCCAGTTCAGGCGGACGTTCCAGTTCAGGTAAAGCCAAGGCCAACCGATAGAGTGCCTCTAAACAATCTAAATTTAAGGCCGCGTTTTGGCAAACATTAAGACAAATTTGCTCAGTATAACTGCATACGCATATTGAGTTGCAGGTCATTCTGTTCAGGAAAACCAATGTATAAGAAATCATCCCTGAATTGATAGTCCCGTTTATATCCCCATATCATTCTACCCTTACTATGTTGTTTGGAAGTAAACAGGGTGCTTTCGCCAAACCAGGGCCGTATAAAACTCAGATTACTTGTGCCGTCCCAAAAAGTATTTTCAATGGGAACAATTGTATATGAATATGCCGTATCTCCATTGTTCAACTTGGTTCTGATACTGCCGGTATACTGAAAATCATTTGAATTGCCCAAATTTAGTGGGGTTTGCACCATGTCTACAGTATGTTGTGATACAGTGCCGTCCAGGGTCGAAATTTGTATGACTCCCGTAATTGCTTTTTTTGGTTTTTTATTCAACACAAACTGTTCGATCATTTGCAAATTCCCGGTGATGTGCAGAGAATCTCTATAATAATTGAAAGTGAAATTAAACGTATTCGCAGGATTAGAAAGTAATAAATCATAAGTCGCGATGATATCCCCGTTTCTCTGCCTCGAATCATTATATACCAAATCCCCCGTGTGTTTCAACGTATCGATCAAACCTCCTTCGATATTTTTAAAATTGGAAGTATCTTCATTGTAATCAACATATTTTGTGAGCACCTCACTTAATGCAAACACCTCGAAATGGGCGCGCAAATGTGCACGTAAAGCGGTATAATCTTCAAACTTTAAAGGCTCTTCTTTTGAGCAGCTTACAAAGCCCAAAACCAGCATGGACCAAAACATTATTCTTCTCATTTTACAGCAATCTCAAATTTAATCCCAGAAGAAAATACAAGCCCTTTGCTGCCCCTGTTACATACTGATCATTTTGGTATAATGTAGGTCTTTTACCTACCTCCATTCTGCCTCCCAGATATTTGGACTGCAATAAAAATAAAGCCCCGAAACCCGATGAACTGGCCTTCAGATTTGAAGCTCCTTCATACATCACCGGAACATTCACGTTGTATGAATTCAGGGTGGAAAGTACGTTGTTCAAATTTGAAGCTTTGGGTGAATGACATCCGAACAAAGAAAATTGAAAATTTACGGCAGCACCTTCGCTGGTTTCGGCCCCACCCAAATACCATCCAAATCCAAATCGGTATGAGGGCAATGCATACTGTAAAACAGCATTCCCAGTGTTCTCTTCCGGTGAGTATTGCACAGGATCAGGTTGTTTGGAGCTGGCCCCCGTTTCTACATCATTTTGAATTAAATTTTCGAACTTATAATTGCGAACACCATGATCATAAGCTCCGTAAAATCCCCAGTACTTGCCCAGAGGACTGAAGTGAAATTCAACAAACTGATTGTTGCTGATCTGACTTTTCAAATTCTGAAATCGTGATTTCGTACCCTGCGTTACAATACCCCTCAGTATTAGAATTTTTCCAAGTTGTAAGGTACTTGTTCCCGTAATAAATGCATGGGTTGAATTCTCTGCCATCATTTCTGCAGCTCCGCCAACTTCCAGCAGGACATTCACTTTTGTAGGTTTGCGGGGTGCCAGCAATTGTGCATTCACAGTCACTGAATTCAAGCAATAAAACAATATGGAAGTGTAAATTATTTTTTTAACCATTTTACTTGCTCTCCAACAATTTCTTTCTGGTTTCTCTCATGCCCTTATATCCAGCCATCAGTTTTCCCAAAGGTAAGGTATAGTATATGCTGATAGTGCCATATGGTTTGCCGGCACTGAGTGGTGTGGACCTGAGCTGCGTTGTACCCCATTCTACACCCATCACACCAAATTCAATGGCAACAAAGTAGTGTACGATCAACCCACTTTTAACTTTGCGGGGATCATTCCAATCATTGTGCAACATATCCGGATTGTCGTAAAGTTTTTTGTCCAAAGCCGCTTCTGCTTCCGGATAAATAAATTCTGGTTTTTTTACCCAGGCATAACCAAAACCCAAACCACCCATTACCCTGAAAGCATTGCTTTTTCTGGAGGCTGCATATTTGGTTGTGGATTTCGATATTACCGTTTCACCGGGATTTGGCTGTTGACTCAGCATGCCAAAAAGCAATTCCTTCAGATCAATGCTGTATCGTGCAAATACCCTGGTTTGGGTACCTACCGAAGAAAACAATCCCGAATCTTCAGCAATTCTTCTTTCTTCCGGCACCGGATCGTAGGTATATGAAGGATACGCAGCCATGCTTGCATATCCGACCTTACCCGTTTCTGCGATCACATCAAAACCACTGTTATACGCCCTCAGGCTGTATCCCAATCCCATCATTTCAGTTTTTCCCATCCAAGGCATTGGTTTGGTAAAAGTATACCGCGGTGTAAGTCCGCCAAAACCCAGAATTGTCCACGAATAATATTGGGTTGACCTTGCATTTACCTGATAGTGATAGGTAATTTCATTTCTGGAATAATCTATTTTATCTACCACGGTACTGATGGTTGTCATATCCGTTTGGGATTTCAATTCAACATCGTGCCCCAACATTTCAAACAAACCATCCATTTTTATTCCAAGTGTGGGCTGAAATTTAAACTTGCCAATACTTGTATTCCCTTTAAAATAATAGTTGGCATTCAGGTTCAGTTCAATTTCAGAAAACGGCAATGCCAGATTCAATGCAGGCACCAATGCAATTCCTGCATCATCCCGATTCCAGTCACTCACCGCACTTTGTTCCTTCACCCAGGCCAATCCAACCGCCATGGACGGGTAAAAAGAAAAACCAGCCATCCCAAGTTTGCGGCGGTTTACAAAAAACCCGGGATGACCATCCCTGATAAAAGGAGACGTGAATCGGTAAAGCAGCTGATTTTGTTTGGTGCGCACATCCTGTAAATAACTGTAACTGTTAAACTGCTGGCTGGTTAATTGTGTGATCCGCAGATTTCTGGAATTCACTACAAATCCCTGACTGCCGTCTGCTGAAAATTGCCATCCGGCCGTTCCCACCGGCACTTGCTGGCCATTAAGGTCAGCAAATCCAGTAAAAACGAAAAAATAAAAAATCAAAAAGGGTAGCCTTATTTTCATGGTATCTTTTAAGCATGGCAAATCTATTGTTGCCTAAATCGTATGGCTATCAGGGATTCTAAATATTTCCTAACATTTAATACACGGTCACCTGGCACCTCGCCTATGTCTCCATTCCTGAAAGTACTTATTCGAACAATGGATGTTCACTTCCACATCACCCAAATTGGTAAATAAAAGCGCATCTTAAAAGCAAAAACAAAAAACCGGCCAGGAACAATTCCAGCTCATCCAGCATAAAACTGCTATAGGAGAAACCAAAATCAAATACGCCGATTTTATTACAAGTGGAACCGATGAGGCTCATTTCAGCATAATACAAGACATTATTGTTGAAGAACCTAAATTTCAAAAATGGTTAACTCCTTTTTTGAACCGAACAACATTATTTTTCCCAAAGGTGAATTTTAACCAATTTTTAAGTGAAATTGCATAACAAAGTGCGGAATTACTAAGATTTGTGTAAAACAGAATCTGTACGGACTCAAAACCATCTCCTAAAACCCTAAAAACAGCCGACAATGGGGTTCTAACGCAGAGGTTTTTGAAAGAAATTCCGTACATATAAAAATGTACGGAGTACGAAAATAAATATAACTAACTGAAAAACAACAACTTAAAAAACGGCACGGTGACTCATAATCAGCAGGTGCTTGGTTCCCTGCCCGACTGAAGTCGTTCAGGCGGGGATTCCAAGTGGGCCCACCAAGGACTCCGTTAATGCGGAGTCTTTTTGTTTCAACGGTGCCTGGTTCCCTGTCCGAACTGACGTTGAGTCAGGCTTGGTCCCGACTGAACAGGGACCAAGTGTGCTCATCACAAACTCCGCATTTGCGGAGTTTTTATTTATAATCAGCAGGTGTTTGGTATCCCTGCCTGAACGTCAGTTCAGGCAGGGATACCATTCGGGCCAACCGCATCCCGGCAAATGGCCATGGATTTTCCCATTTTGCAAAGAGGTGATCGTCCAAAGAAATCTGTGCCTTATCCAATATCCGACCTAATCCTTCAAACGGAAAGAAGTCTCAAACATGCATCTTGGGTAACGGTCAAATTCAGCCCTGTCATTTGTCTAAACGAATGATTGTCAATCCGGAAAATGCTGGTTTTTATGGATTTCAATGTCATCGTTTTCGTAAACCGAAACCGGAAATACGCAAAGTGAAACGGCAGTTTGGTAAACTTACTCCGGGTATCATACTCTCTTTTTTCACCCCCTGCCTATTTTTGACCTGTTATGAGAACAACCCTCCATCATCAAATTGCAAGCTTGCCTTTATTCAGGCTAGGATTGCCCAATGCTAAAGTGTTCAAACGAATCGCTTTATTGACATTACTTTTTTCCGTTTCATCCGCTTTTGCGGCCACAATTACCGTACAACTGCGGGATTATCTGGGTAACACTGTGCCCGGTGCAGGCAGTGCAAGTCTTCAGGTCTACGATGGCGGTTGGTCATCCAAAACCAATGACGGTTCCGGTAACTTCACGGTTACCACTTCGTCTTCCGGTTCCCTTATCTACCAGTTGTCTTACAACAATGGGGTTCAGTCCAAAACCGTTTCTACTTCAACCACCACAGTGCAGTTTACGACAGTAAATGTGGATGTGGCGCTGCAAAATTGCGGTGGCAATGCTTTGAGTGGCGGAACTTTCCAATTCTACCAGAATGGCTGGTCCGGTGTAAAAAACGCCAACACGTTTGAAGAATTGTTGCCGGGCAGCTATACCTTTCAAATGAAATTCAACAATGGCATAGAAACAAAAAGTAGTGTTGCCATTTCAGGTTCTCAGCAACAAGTACTTTTCTCTACAACCGCTGCCACCGTTTATCTTAGAAATTGCAATGGCAATGCGCTGAGTGGCGGCACCTTCCAATACTATCAGAATGGCTGGTCCGGGGTGAAAAACGCCAATACCAGTGAAGAATTGTTGCCGGGTAACTATACCTTTCAGATGAAATACAACAATGGCATTGAAACACAGTCGAATGTTGTGATTGCCAATTGCCTGGATGATGTACTCTTCCAGACCTCGAAAGTAACCGTTGCGCTGAAAGACTGCAGCGGAAATCAATTATCCGGCGGTACTTTCCAATACTATCAGAACGGCTGGTCTGGTGTGAAAAACGCCAATACAGATGAAGAATTGCTGGCAGGTACCTATACCTTCCAGATGAAATACAACAACGGTGTTGAAACGCAAAGTTCTGTGGCAATTTCAGGCTGCACAGACGATGTGCTGTTCCAAACTTCCAAAGTAACCATTGCACTGAAAGATTGCAGCGGCAATGCTTTGAGTGGCGGCACATTCCAATACTATCAGAATGGTTGGTCTGGCGTGAAAAATGCCAATACGGATGAAGAATTATTGGCTGGTAATTATACCTTCCAGATGAAGTATAACAACGGTGTTGAAACCAAAAGTGGAGTAGTAATATCCGGATGTACAGATGATGTGCTGTTTACTACTTCCAAAGTAACCATTGCCCTGAAAGATTGCAGCGGTAACCAATTGTCAGGTGGTACTTTCCAATATTATCAGAATGGCTGGTCCGGCGTAAAAACGGCCAATACCAACGAAGAACTGCTGGCAGGCAATTACACTTTTCAGATGAAATACAACAATGGTGTGGAAACCAAAAGCAATGTTTCCGTTTCCGGTTGCACCAGTTCAATCACCTTTACGGCAACCAAAGTTGAAATCAATTATTCGGGTACCATCCAGCATTATCAGAACGGATGGGGTACTTATTCCAATCCGAAATATTTCCTTCCGGGAAATTATACATTTACCTTCAATGGAAGCAACAGCACCAACATTGCCATTTCTGGTTGCAGTATGGCAAAGACGGCTGTAATTGTTAAGCTGATCAGTTCTACCAATGCCCCTATAGCCAACGGTGCGGTGCAGCATTACAGTGGTGGCTGGCAGAATGCCGGTGTTACCCCGGCAAACGGCAACCTGCTGGTCTTGCTTGATGGATTGAATCCGGGCAACAGGACCTTTTCCATGACACATGCATTTGCCCGTCAGGAAAAAACACAAAATGTCACTTCAAACAACGTTGTGACATTCCAAACCACGAATGTGAAAATAGAATTGCGTGACCACAACAACAACCTGCTGGGCGAAGGAAGCAATCTTCAGTATTATGCAGGTGGCTGGAGAACCTTCGGATCTGGCAGCACCACAGGTGGTGATGAAACCATGGAGTTATTACCCCTGAACTACACTTTCGCTTTGTCTTATGGTTTTGCCCGTCAGGAAAAAACACAAAATGTAGGTACCACGAATCCGGTGGTATTTAAAACCGAATTGGTTACGATGGAGCTTCGCGATCACAGCAACAACCTGCTCGGCGAGGGAAGCAGCCTGCAATATTATGCAGGTGGCTGGAGAACTTTCGGTTCCGGCGGAACTACCGGCGGAGATGAAACCATGGAAATGCTTCCGATGAATTACACATTTGCACTGTCTTATGGTTATGCCCGTCAGGAGAAAACCCAGAACACAGGCACCAACAGCACCGTTGTGTTTAAAACCGAACTGGTAACCATGGAACTGCGCGACCACAACTACAACCTGCTGGGTGAAGGAAGTGGCCTGCAATACTATGCAGGTGGATGGAGAACGTTTGGTTCCGGTGCAACAACAGGCGGAGATGAAACAATGGAACTTCTTCCCATGAACTACACATTCGCACTGTCCCATGGATTTGCCCGTCAGGAGAAAACGCAAAACGTAGGTACCAACAGCACAGTTGTGTTTGAAACCGAATTGGTAACCATGGAGTTGCGCGACCACAGCAACAACCTGCTGAGTGAAGGAAGCAGCCTGCAGTATTACGCAGGGGGCTGGAGAACATTTGGCTCCGGCAGCACCACCGGTGGTGACGAAACCATGGAAATGCTTCCGATGAATTACACCTTTGCAATGTCTTATGGCAATGCCCGTAAGGAAATGACACAAAATGTGGGAACAAATCCAACAGTGACCTTTTCAACTACCCTGGTTACCGTGCGGTTAACCAACGCAAGCAGTTCATTGCTCAATGGAGGTTCAGTTTCGTATTACGCAGGCGGATGGCAGTCATTCGGTACTACGGGTGCTTCCTCAACCGGCGAATGTGAGAAAGAAATGTTCCCGGGTAGTATTTCGTTTAAAATGGTTTATTCAAGCCTTTCCAAAGAAAAAGTTGAGACCATTAACAATGCAACCGACCTGGTTATCTTTATATACAATGGCAGCAGCATCAGCCGCGAAATAGCAGCCGACAATACGGTGAAAGACAAAGAGATTAATCAGTCTGAGGCGTTGGTTACCAAAGATGCCAAAGTGCAGACCACGGTAAACACCTCTGTAACAGGTTCAAGTGCTTCTGCGAATTCCGGAAAGATAGCAGTGGTTCAGTCCCTCACCAGCTACCCTAACCCATTTACCAGCACAGCGACTATTGGTTATGAACTGAAAAGCAAAACCCCTGTAAATGTGGGTATTTACAACACCAACGGAGCCCTGGTAAAATCATTGCAGAATGGTATACAGGAAGCTGGAACGCAGCAAGTAACCCTTACATCAGAAAATCTTGCAGGTGGTCTTTATTATGTGCGCGTGATTACAAACCATGGAGTTCAGCAGATTCCCGTGGTTTTAAATAAATAATTCATTTTACTGTTTTAATAAAAAAGACCGGCAGGATTGCCGGTCTTTTTTATTGGTATTATGTGTATTATCCGTTGCACAAGACTTAAACTCCGCAGACATACAATACCTGAAACGTAAATTCTGTTTAACCGGATTTCAGCAGAAAATCAGGAGGTGTTTTGAAGCAATGAATGACAAAGGTTTTTGAACCGTGATTGAGTGCCGGATGCAGTGGATTTGAACCAGGTTATTTGTATGCGAAGGATGAAACATCCTGTTTTGCTCTCCCTCTTACGAACCGTGGCGGGAACAGTCAATGCCAAAAGGTGATGAGACCCTGATGGTTTGGTACATGCAGCATTAGCAGTTTCACCTTATTCTTTGTAATTTCGCGCCTCATTTTTCCAGTCCATGCTGTCCGTTTCCAATGTTTCCCTCCGTTTTGGCAAAAGAGTCCTGTTTGAAGACGTAAACCTGAAGTTTACCAATGGCAATTGCTATGGTATCATCGGGGCCAATGGTGCCGGGAAATCTACTTTCCTTAAAATACTTTCCGGAGAAATAGAGCCCAATACCGGTTCTGTAGACCTGCAGCCCGGCAAGCGTATGGCGGTGTTGAGTCAGAACCACTTTGCGTTTGATGAGTTTCCGGTTTTGCAAACCGTAATCAGAGGCCACCATGTGCTGTGGGGTATCATGGAGGAAAAGGACAGACTGTATGCCAAGGAAGATTTTACCGATGAAGATGGTATCAAAGCCAGCGAGTTGGAGGCCCATTTTGCAGAACTGGACGGGTGGAATGCCGAAAGCGATGCAGCGACCCTCCTCAGCAATCTGGGTATCGATGAATCATGGCACGAGAAAACGGTAAAGGAACTCAGTGGAAATCAGAAGGTGCGTGTGCTTTTGGCCCAGGCCCTGTTTGGCAACCCCGATGTACTGCTGATGGACGAACCTACCAATGATCTGGACGTAGATACCATCCGCTGGCTGGAAGATTTTCTGGCGGAATTTGAAAATACGGTTTTGGTGGTGAGCCACGACCGTCACTTTCTGGACAATGTCTGCACCCATGTGTGCGATATAGATTACAGCCGAATTAAAATATTTACCGGTAACTATACCTTCTGGTACCAAAGCAGTCAGTTGGCCCTGCGCCAGCGGTCGGACCAGAACAAGAAAGCAGAGGAGAAGAAGAAGGAACTGCAGGAGTTTATCGCCCGCTTCAGTGCAAACGTGGCCAAAAGCCGGCAAGCCACAGCAAGAAAGAAAATGCTGGAGAAGCTGGATATAGAAGAAATACAACCCAGTACCCGCAAGTATCCCGGCATTGTTTTCAGGCAGGAACGTGAAGTAGGTGATCAGATTCTTACAGTTGAGAATCTTGCCTTTTCAAATGCGAACGGTACACTTTTCCGTGATTTGAATTTTACTGTAAACAAAGGCGACAAAATCGCATTGATTTCCCGCAACACCATGGCCCTGAACAGCTTCTTCAAAATACTGTGGGGAGGGGAAAAGGCCACCAAAGGTGAAATTCAATGGGGCGTTACTGTAAAAATGGGTTATTTACCCAATGACAATTCGGAGTTCTTTAAAAGTCAGGTCAACCTGGTGGATTGGCTGAGGCAGTTTTCAACTGAAAAAGACGAAACGTTCATCCGTGGATTTTTGGGACGTATGCTGTTTAGTGGGGAAGAAACCCAGAAAATGTGCAATGTGTTGAGTGGGGGGGAAAAAGTGCGTTGCATGCTCAGTAAGGCAATGATTGAAAATCCCAATGTGCTGCTCCTGGATGAACCCACCAACCATCTGGATCTTGAAAGCATACAGGCACTGGACAATGGCATAATGGAATACGCAGGCATAGTGTTGTTCCATTCGCATGACCAGGAATTCATGAACACCATTGCAAACCGCATTATCGAAATCACACCCAACGGGATGATTGATAAGTATATGACCTATGAGGAATACGCAGAAGATCCTCAAATCAGGGAACGCAAAGCAGAACTTTACGGAACTGCGGTTTCTCATTAACAATTCACTGGAAACAAAAAACAAATGAATAAAATAACAACAAGTATTCTCGGGCTGGCGGTATTGCTGGCTGCGGGTTGCGGTAAAACCGTAAACGTAAACAAAGCCCCAAAAAGCTCTTTGGATTCATTCAGCTATGTAGTGGGATTGAACCTGGGCAAAGGGTTGAAAGGACAAGGGCTGGATAAGATTGACTACAGCAGCCTTTTGCATGGTATCGAAGATGCCCTGAAAAAAGACAGTGGTTATGCCATTGCAGAAAAAGACTGGGAAAAGGCGCAACGGGGATATATGATGCGTGAGCAGGAAAAGAAAATCAAAGTATACCAGGCTGAAACGAAAAAATACATGGATGCAAATGCCAAAAAAGCAGGTGTTTCTTATCTCCCAAGCCGTGGTCAGTTCCGTCAGATTTCAGCTGGCAATGGCGCAAGTCCGGGCCAGTGGGATACCGTAGAGTGCTATTTTAAGGTGACCAATGCCAAGGGAAAAGTCGTATTTGATGGAAGAAAAAACCCCATGCCCTATCGCGGTACACTAAGTGGTCTGGCACTTCCTCCCCTGGAAGAAGCATTCCAGAAGTCGGCTGCCGGAGCTAAGTTTGAAGTGACCATTGCCAATGATGCCTATCCTGCACTGAGCAGAAATGCCGGTTCATTTGAAGATATGTATGGTATTTCCATATTTGATGTGGAATTCCTGAAAGTGACTCCAGGCAAGCAGCCCCCACCATCAAAAGAAAAGCCCGGAATGCCCCAGATTCCCAATATGCCCCAGGAATAAGCATTTTCGCAAGATTGAATAAAAAAAGGCTGTCTGTTTCAGGCAGCCTTTTTTATTGCCTTATACCGTTAAATTGCAAGGTGGCAGCAGAAGACATACGAATGGGTTTCTCTGCAAATGCCAGAACAACAAAAGAACTGGTGGGAAACCCGGTATGCCTTAGTTTTCCGAAATGACCCGCCAGGGTTCCGGTAGTCGGGTTATGTCCTGCAATGAATATCGTTTGTTCATGCCGCGAATTCATTGCATCCAGATAGTCTGACTCGGAGCCCATGTATAAGGGGGCAAAATAAACAATGGCATTCTCGTCTATGCCAAAAACATCAGCAATAATTCTTGCAGTGCCGGCAGTGCGGTTTGCCGGACTGCTCATAATGACATCAGGGCGAAATCCTGATTCCAGCAGTTTTTCCGCAGCAGCGCGCACTTCGGCTTTACCGCGGTGGGTGAGTGGCCTTTCAAAATCGTTGTCAAAATCCATCGCATCGGCAGCCTTACCATGGCGCATCAAAACCACTTTCATCATTTTGTTTTGTTTTTCATCCAGATCCATGCCGCCCATGCCCATGCAGCAATCATTGACAGTCCGCCAATAGGGGCAATGGCTCCGAATTTTTTCAAAGAATCGCCAAATAATTCATTCAGACTAACGGCGTATACACTGAGACAAAAAATGAAACTACCCCATATGAGCAACCTGACCGGCCATTTCATGTAATCACCACAAATTGAAAAAAACAAAAGTCCGAACCCGGCATACATCTGATAGCGCACGCCCGTTTCAAATACTGCAAGATACTGCGCACTCAGTTGCTCCTTCAGTCCATGCGCACCAAATGCTCCGAATGCGATGCCAGAACCCAACCAGATTGCTGCTATTGCCGCAACTCCAGGATTCAGCTTCATGGTTTTAAACCATTTTCTATGGTTTGCAGCAGGAAACTGCGGTGTTCGCGGGTTTCCTTGTCAGCACCCGGGTTTAATTTCAATTGTTTCTGAATCTCCAGCAACTGACCAGTGGCTCTGGCTCTGCTTATTTTGTCATATCGCGAACCAGATTTCAGACCAGCAATCGCAATCAAACGGTCTATATAGTTTGTTTGTAATATTTGCCGGTGTGTGTTTACCGGCCCGGCCAAATCTGACTGGAAAATGGCTTGTGTCAGTTCTCCCATCATTTCACCTGCGGAGTAGTCATTGCCATACTCACGGCTATCGGTAAGGCGCAGCAATACCGAAGGGCTGAGCAAATGGTCGAGCACGGAATTTTGCATGCTTTCCACCCGGTTATGCAGTTTGGGGTCTTCCCCACCGCCAAAGAAACCAAAACCGCGGCGTTGGGGTTGCAGGTAGGGAATCAGGTCAGAAGGAACTTCCATTGCATTGGGAGAGAAGGCATATTTGGCAAGGGCAGCCATGGCCCGCTTTTGGTCTCCTTTGGAAACCGGGGTATAGGGTTGTTTTGCACCGGATTGTCCGGCAGCAGCCCTCTCCACATATACTCCGCCTATATATCTGCTTATCACGCCCACCATGGTTGAGTAGTTTCCACTGAGCACAGACCACGCATTGCGCATTTCCTGATAACTGGCGGCGTCTTTTCCATAGCGGTCTTTGATGGTTTTCATCAGTGACTGCACCTGCTCTATGCGTTCTGTACCATACGTAATCGCGTCATTGCTCAGGTCGTTAATCATCACCCTTGGGTCTATGGCTTTGCCGGGTGAACGCATGTCATCGGCATCGTTGCCAAAGGCAAGCGCAGGCTCGGTGCTGCGGCTGAGAATCTTTTCCAAACGGGCAGCTTCTGCCGATTCGTCGGCAACTGCATCAGAGTAGCCAAACTCCACAGCCCACAAATCATAAGGTCCGGGTTGGGTTTGACAATATTGCAAAGGACCGCCGGTAATCCCATTCAGGTTTATGGCCGGGTAGTCCATCACTGAGCCAATCAGACCGGTTCGTCCGGTTTCATCCTGGCTGCGGAGTTCGGTAGGACTGTGCAACTGGCTGGCTTTCATGTTATGCATGAGACCAAGGGTGTGACCCATTTCATGCAGTATAAGATAAAACAAAGACTGCTTGATGAGTTTAGTCATTTCCACCTCGCTTGCACCGGTGGCTTTCAACATTTCGGCTCCCAGCAGGGTTTCCAAGTGCAGGGCATGGCCGGCTTCGCAAGATTGTGCATCTGAGCCTTTGGCTTCAAACAGTTTTTCCATCACAAGCCGATTGGTTACAAACACATATTCCAGCATAATGTCTGCACCCAGAATTTCACCAGTACGGGGGTTTACAAAACTGGGTCCATATCCGCCGAAGGGAGGGTTTGGAGAAGAAGTCCAGCGCAGTACATTGTAACGGATATCGCCTGCATCCCAGGTCGCAGTATCGGGTTGTTCAAAAATCTGAACCGCATTTTTATAACCCAGTGGTTCAAAGGCTTTGTTCCAGGCAAGTGCAGCCTGCTTTATGGTTTCACGGTACTCTTTTGGTGTGGTATTCTCAATCCACCAGGTAATGGGTTTTACGGGTTCACTCACGGCGGTGGCGGGGTCTTTTTTTACCAGATGCCAGCGGTGAATCATGTCCCGGTAGTTTACAGCCTGTGTGGTCGTCATATCATTCACTTCTTCGCTGAAATAGCCTACACGGGGATCGTCAAAACGGGGTTTGAAATCATTTTCAGGCATCTGAAGCAAACTGTGCTGTACAAGAATGCTCACAGCTCTGGCATCCGTTACTTCATTGCTGCCGCCGTTTCCAGGATAGGGATTGTCAAATACATATTTCACCACCAGATCGGTATTCTCGGGATAATTACGAACTGCATCATATCGGGTTTTGTTTTTACTCAGAGAACCCAGCGTAAATCCCATTCCGCCAAAAATACCGGGCATGGGAGTGGGTTTTATCTGATGCAGCTTTTCGGAGAGAAACAGTTCATCCGCATCCAGAAGGTATTCACCGGCTTTTTCATCGGCAGCAAGTATCTTTTCAAAGGCCAGACTCGAGTGGCTGATGTTGGCACCAGCGCTTTTGGCAAGTTCACTTTTCGGATTGAAATAAAAACCGGTATTCTGTTGCTCGAATTCTATGTACTCGTAGTATTTTTTTATGGTGAAAATGCGGCTGCCGCGGTATTGTCCACGATTGGCGCCAGCTTCCACAACACCATTTTCGGTGTAGGTAAAATGGATGAATTCCTTTCCTATCTGGTCCTTGCGCACAGTCATGTACAATTTACCGTTCACTGTATCGCGGTAGAGGGTAAACAGCCCCGGGATTTTTTTGCAGGTTTTGGTTTTAGAGGCAATACTGGGTTTGTCCTCCTTTGGCTTGGCCGCCTCTGCCGGCGGTTGTGGCTTTTTCTTGTTGTTTTTGGATTTGTTCTGTGCAGTAAGCAGGCCTGATCCGGCCATTGCCGCAATGAGTAGAAGTATCTGTTTTTTCATGCGAAGAAGAACTACAATGATAGGACAGAGGCAGGAAAAGTTGCAATGGGCTCGATGAACGGCCATAAAATCCGGTTTTGGGGAGGTCTCTGCGCGAAATGGTTGACATGAACGATTTTTTTGTTACCTTTGCAGCCCGGTTTTGCCCAAGGGTAAAACAAACGGACGCGTAGCTCAATTGGATAGAGCATCTGACTACGGATCAGAAGGTTTGGGGTTCGAATCCCTACGTGTCCGCTACATTCGCCTCGCCATAGCGGGGCTTTTTTATGTATTTTGTGTATATTTTGTATTCCACGTCACACAATCGGTATTATATAGGCCAGACCTCTGATTTTGATTCCCGATTGAACAGACACAATTCCGGTTATGAAAAGTCTACATCTCCATACAAGCCTTGGCGAGTAGTGCTTGTATTGCATAAGGAGAGCAGAAAAGAGGCAATCATACTCGAAAGAAAATTGAAGAATCTGAATACGGAAGACCTGAAAAAGTTCATTCAAAAGTATACATAGAAGGTTTGGGGCCGCGGGGTAAACCCGCGGTGGCGGGCAAGGCCCCGCTATTCGAATCCCTACGTGTCCGCTACATTCGCCTCGCCATAGCGGGGCTTTTTTCTTAGCAACCGGTAGTTTGTAGCTTTCTCGTCAAACCGCCCGGATTTCAATTCTCACCCTGAAGAGATTTTAACCATTCTATCAGTTCTTCTTTTTTACGTCGGGAAACAGGTATCATTACGCCATTTTTCATCATCACCATTCCCCCATCTTCTTTTATAAATTTCTCTATATGCGAGGTATTCACCAGATATGATGTGTGTATCCGTAAAAAATTCCGCAATGCAGACATAGATTCAAATTCTCCAAGATTCTTACTGACAGTTATTTTCTTCATGTCGGACAAAAAAACTTCAGTATAGCTGCCGGTACCCATAAAATATAAAATTTGTGAGATATCAACGATGTCAATACCTGATTGAGAGTGAAAACTGATTCTCTGAGATTTAGTAGCAGTTTTCCTTTCTCTGAGTTTTAATCCGACTCTTTCTACGGTATTTTTTAATTCAGAAAAAATAACAGGTTTGACAAGAAAGTCAGTTGCTGCAAGTCTGAACGCTTTCACTGCTGCATCACTGTGAGCAGTTACAAATACAATTTCCGGTTTTTGACCCGAAATCCGTTCAACAATGTCAAAGCCTGTTAAATCGGGCATCTGAATGTCAAGGAAAAGCAAATCAACCGGATTCTCATTTATATATCTTAAGCCGGATATAGATTCAGTAAATTTACCAGATATTTCAATATCCGGTAAATACTGCAATAATGTACACAGTGCTTCTACGTTGTTTATTTCATCATCTATTACAACCGTTTTAATTTTCATGAATCGGAATTTTAATTCTCACTTCAGTGCCAGAAACGCGTCCTTTTAAATCCTTGACTTCCCTTAATTCAACTGCCTTGTCTATGTCTGAACTCATTATTTGTAATCGCTGTCTGGTGATAGCTGTTCCTCTTGATTTGTGTTTGTGGGGGGTGTGAATCTGCTGACTGGCAGCGGTAAGACCCTTGCCATTGTCGCGAATGATACACAGACAATATCCTTGTTGAAGAAGAAACTGAATATCAATGATTCCAGGGTGCTTGATTCCATCAAAGCCATGCCAGATTGAATTTTCCAGATAGGGTTGGGCCAACATAGACGGTATTTTAACCTTCGGATTAATAGCCGGATCAACAAAAATAGTAAAAGAAAATTTATTGTTTGTACGCAGTTTCTCCAGTTCGAGGTAATAGATCAGAAGTTCCTTCTCCTGTTCCAGAGATATAAGGTTCTCCATGGAAGATTCTAAAATCAACCGGATTAATCTGCTGAATTTGGCCAGGTACTCAGAAGCATCAAGTGCCTTATTGGATAGAATGTAGTTCTGAATACTATTGAGAGAGTTAAATATAAAGTGCGGATTTATCTGAGCTCTGAGGGTGCTCATTTCAAGGTCAGAAATCGTTTTTTCAATTTTCCTTTTTTCAGCGTACACTTTGTCTTTTCTAATCATTAAGATTGATACAATAAGAGCCACGATACCAACTGAAATAACCAGGTAAAGCGCATATGCCAAATAACTTAAATACCATGGTCTCAGAACATTCAGTTCAAAAAATAATTTTGCATGATTCCATGCATTGTTTTTATCGATAACCGCAGCATATATTTTATATATACCTGGTTTAAGGAATGGGAAGCTGATTTTATTGGTGTTAAAGTACAGGGAATCACCGAGGCTGGATTTGACAATAATATGATACCTGAATTGTGTGGCTGATCCGAACCGAAGATTGATAAACGCCAATTCAAGGGACTTGACCGATGCCGGAACCTGAATTTTATTGTCGATAGTTTCCTGTACTTGTTTGCCTTCCATAGTTATGGATTCCAGCTTAAGTACTGGTTTTGTAACCTCAGGTTGTATTGAATACGGGGGTTTAAAGTAAAGTGTATGACGTGCCAGTACAAACAAACTGCTATCACCGTTCAGGACCAGTTTGTGAACTGGAATTTCATCCAATCCATTTGAATGGTCAAAGGTATACTGCATTGATTTTTTATGATTTACAAATCCCAGAAAGGATCGGCCTGTGTACCATATGTTTCCATGGAAATCTTTCACAACATCGGTTATCCAATGGTTTTTGCCATAAACAGGATTGGGCCATGAGGTGACCTGGGTGTCAGGTGCTGAATAATGGAACAAACCGTATGGCGAGGATAGCCAGCATTCTGCATTGTTTTGGATAGCAGCCCTGTACAAGCCATTCAGTGTGTCTTTTGAATGTCTGATGCTGATGGTCCCCGAAGTTGTCTTTTTCCCGGATGCGGTATCAATAAGTAAGAGTGATCCCGTTGTGCCCGTAATGAGAAGGTTTTCCCTGAAGAATGTGGAATGCCTCAACCAACCCAATTCACCGTTATCCTGGTACAATTTGCGACTTTGATTTGTCCTGTGGGCATAAATATAAATTCCTTGGTTGGGGGTGGTTATCAGCCAGTGCTCATTGTCTATGGTTTCTATTACGGAAACAGAATGTGTTTTGAAAAAAGTAAATGGATGATTTTCTTTTACTTCCATGGTTGAGCTATCTACAACAAAATTTCCCCGGTCTGTGATAAGCAGAAAATGTCCCGTAAGAATATGAATATTTCTTGCAGCTAAAAAATAATCGGGTTTGTTTAGAAATGGGCGATAAAAGTATTTTATTTTATGTTTGTTTTGATTCCAATGGGCAATGACCCCCTTTTCACTTAGCATCCAGTATTGCCCTTTATGCCCGGGTTGAGCAATGATGTCCGTAACGATATATTTTGCATTCACGCCCCAGAAAGACCTGTTATCCTGCGGAAATTTGAATTTTTCAAGGAATTGATTATCAGGACAATATTGCAACATACCAATGTTTGTCGCAATCCAGATTGAACCATTCGCGTAAAGTATATCAGAGCAAAATATTTGTTGGTTGCCTGTAACAAGGTTGTTTTGATATTTGATAAACTCTATTTCGTCTGTGTGTAGATTCAGCGTTCCGAACCCGCCATCCATAGATGAAAAATAGACCAATTGACTGCCGGAGTCGGCCTTCATAAAAGTGCCCGTCGCAATGTTTGACCAATTTTCGAGCCCCGGATTTTTATCCCAGATTAGGGATTTTACATACATAGTATCCTGTTTTAGCCTTACAACTTTCAATATTCCTTGTCCCCAGGTATTGATATAATGCATCCCCCTTATGGGTTCGGAGACAGAGACAGCTTGCACAAATATGGGTTTTCCACTGATGTTGTCAATTGTTGGTATGTGTTTTATTTTCCTTTCTTTTTCATTCAGTTGCATTACCCCGAAGTGAAGTGCACTGATCCAAAGTCGTTGTGTCGAATCCCGAAAAATGCTGGTAACTTTATGGTAACCTCTGTCTGCTCCGAACACATCATAGTATCCTATAAATTTACCATCAGTGCTGACCTGTCCAACACCTTTGTTGAACCCGAAAAACATACTTTTTGTAAACGCGTCATAATAAATGCAGGTAATGGCTGTATGGTTAATGTCTTTTTTAAAGGTGTCTGGTAAGGAGAATGTCTGTATGGCCGAATTCCCTGGATGGATGATATTGATTCCCTTACCGGTTGCAATCCAGATTCTGCGGTCAGGAGTTTCGGTGAGTCCTTCCACCCAGTTGTCAAGCAGTGATGAACTGTCACCCGGTTCATATTTGAAAAGCCTGTATCCCATTCCGTCATACCGGACCAGACCTTCCGGACACATCAGCCAGAGAATGCCGCTTTTGTCGCGGAAGAGTTTATTCACTTCTCCAACCGGTAATCCGTTGCTTCGCGTATGTACGGTAATAAAGGGAGTTCTTTCCATTTCGAACTCTTCTGTTTCTGGCCGGGGCAGATTGTAGGAAGTGATGAATGAAAGGCCAGAGAGGATGGAAAAAGAGAACATTATCAACCAGGCAATGGGAAAACGTCTTGTTGAAAATGTTTCGTCTTTGCAAACTTTCATATACCTGTTAGACAATCAAAAGTATTAAGAAGCATCTGATTTTCAAAAATCCCGAATAGATTGAATCTGATAGTCAAGCCTCAAATGCCCTTTTGTTGAGTGAAACTTACCGTTTTTGAAACCGGGATGACCAGATTTGAGTTCATATCACCCTGCCCGGGAAGCAAATGTCAAATTTGTAGTCGAGAGGTCATGAACCAAAATACCGGACTGCAAAATCAGCGAAGCCAATACCACACCAACCATCACTGTGGTTCAGGTGCATTTTTGACAAGCATCTGGCGTATTACCTTATTTGTCTCATACCGTTCAAAGGGATTTGTCTCAGGACATTTAAACCGATAATAATACAGCAAAAAACATGATTAAAATGATAAATATTAAACATTTAAGCACACTTTTGATGTCAGTCATGCTATTGTTTATAGTGGCATGCGAAAAAAACAATGCCGGAATTCTGGATGATTCTTTTAAGCCGATTGAGGACTGGAGCAGATCCAATGTTAGCATCACCCCGGATTCCGCCACACGCGTGCGACTTTTCAATGAATTTGAAGCAGAACGCACATCTGTGTTTAACGAGTTGGACCGTTTGGATGCTGTAAAGTTGAAAGCATTTAAAAAAGACCTTGAATCATATGACACGATAACTACAACCCAGGGCAGAATCGCTTTTCACAGTTATATTGAATCTACTTATAAGTCCTGGGTGGCAGAAGCATGGAACAATCTTGGTTTTGATAAAGCGGCACTTACAAACAGGGCTAAGAATATATTGGGAAGTATCCCCTTTGAGATGGGGGAATTTGGCCAGATAAGTTCTGTTGCACCAGTTAATTCAGGTAGTACCACACAGACCCCTCAAGAGACAACTCATAATCTTGGTATACCTTTTCTTATCTCCAACAGTTCCGGTTCTGGTGTATTAAATGGCAGAGGAAGCGGAAGCAACAATACAAGCAAAATCCGATTGGTAATGAACGCGGATTTACTTGGAGGTGGTATCGTTGAAGGAAAGCTGGGAAATTCAATCACTTTAGACAACAATTACAGATATTTCAGAATTCAGGCGGCATTAAAAAAATCGCATATTTCATGTTTTGCCAGTGCATTGGGTGGCAGCGGCAGTGAAAGTAAATTGGATCTGGTATGTATGCCTTCAGATCCCGGATTGACTTCAGGTGTTATACGAAATATCGGCAGCGTATGGTGTGTTGCGCCGATAATCTGGCAAATGAGTTCTGAGAAGATACTGGATCAGTCAACAATGACAATAGGTGGTCAAACTTCCCAATTTGGAGGTGGCATTCAGGTGTATTTCAAGCTGTATACCGGGGCCGGTGTTGCTGGAGCAGGACATGCGAACGCACTTGGAGAAATTCAAACAGTAGATTATCTGACTTTGACGCAGTTCAATTAATCGGATGCAATTTATCACAATCAGATTTCAGAATATACAATAGCTATGAAGACCAATTTAGATTCAGCAAAAAGTAGACAACATTTCATTCTGTTTCTCCCTCTTTTTTGTGTAACTGCTTTACATGCTCAGTATACATTCCGTAAGGCAAGCGGCTCATCCTGTTATAGTAATCTCAACCATTACTCTAATCAGGGTTCTGCATGCAGCAAATCCGATCCCGTTGCATGCAACCCGGCAACTGGTTCAGTGGCATTTATCCATCATACTGTCACAACAGGCGGTGTCAGGACCAAAGGTTTGCAGTTGGATTATTCCAACGATGGAATGAAGAGTCATCTGGTTAAGAATTTGGGTCTGTTGAACACGACTTTGCAGAAAATAACCCGAAATCCGCAAATTGTTATTTTTAATCCGGATAACACTACTGATCCTGATGATGATCGTGTTCTCTGGCTTGCGAATTCTATTGGCCCAAATGGTGACTTTGATGGAATAGTTTCTGGCGTTTGCAGGCCCGGAGCCGGAACTTTTTCGTCAACAGAACGCTATACGTTATTCGACAGTCAGCAGGTAAGAATCAGTTCAGTTGCAATGGCCTCAGGGAATACATTTTTTGCTGTTGGCTATAGAATGTTTGAACCTGAAAAAATTGAAATCTATAAAGGGGTTTACAATTCAACATCGGGAGACGTAGTATGGGCCTGGACCAAAAGAGTGAATACTGGAAGTATGGCGCACCTTCAGGGAGGTGTGGAAAAAGACCCTGTCATTGCATTTGACCCATCAGGTCAAATCGGTTGGATTGGATTGACCGGGGATACCGCATTAAACGGAGGAATATATCATCCCATTTTGTTCAGAACCGGAGATGCTGGCACAACATGGACAGGACCTTACTATCCGGATGTTAAGTTCCTTAACTGGTTAACCAATTGGGTAGATGGAAATGACAAGCTGATAAACAGGCCCCGCACACTATTCGATGAATACGACCTGGTTGTGGACAAGAATGGCACACCGAGGTTTATTGCCGGTGCATGGCAATCGAAGGAAATGAATATCCAATCCAACGGATACCAGATTGATGCACCACTCAATGGCAGAGTCATTGAATTCAGTAGTTCTGATATGGGTGTAAACTGGTCATTCAGGGAAATAGCACCCATTTATTCCAAAAATTTTGAACGCGTATCACCATCAACCTCGAACAAAATTCGTTTTTCGAATCATCTGAAGGCAGCGATGGATCAGGAAGGTATCACTTATTTTGCGAGTTGGATTGATTTGGATACAAATGGATTAATGTATAACCCGGGTGGCTTTGCACAAAATCCGAGTCCCGATCTTTGTGTTACTGGTGTGAATTTGCTGAATAACTTAAAGTCTTGCATTAAGCATCCAACACGGGGCCACCTGTTGTATGCCGGATTATCTTTCAGCCCATATCTATCTTCCGCAGTTCTTTCAGAATCGCGTGGGGGCGGTAAAAACTTCAGGTTGCCTGTCATTCTCCCGATTTTACCTTCCGACAATGAGTTTGAAGTACCGCCTCTGGATATTGATAATTTAATTGCATCAGACAGTTCCTGGTTCCGGGATTATGAATTCAGCGAATTTACAACCACCCCCGATTATGAGGATGCCTGCAAAGAAGATGACATAACAGGGCTGAATTCAGCCGCTACAGATGCAATAATGGAGGTTTTCCCAAATCCTTCCGGAAAAGGTGGCTTCAAGGTATTGTTGAATCAGGAAATGTCGGAGGGGACCTTCACATTGTCTCTGATGTCTAATACCGGCAGACTGATTTATAATCAGCATCTTATTAATGAGAAGTCGATATATATCCCCACCTTAGGGTTGAATGCAGGCATATATCTGATTCGCTATCAAAATGGCAGTAAATCCTGTTCAAGGTATTTAATTATACAATAAAAACATGAATACAACACTCATTATCAGTTTGTCCCTGGCAGGAATTCTTCTGCTCTGGGTTATTTCCATCTTCAACAGACTTACCAAGGGCAGAATTATGGCCCAGGAAGGCTTATCCGGAATTGATGCAGGACTGCAACAGCGATTTGATCTGATACCAAATCTGGTAGAGACAGTAAAAGGATATGCCGGTCACGAGAATAAGACACTGATTGAAGTGATTAATGCAAGAAATAAAGGGCTGGGTAGCAAGAATGCATCAGACAAAGCTGCCGCAGATGTGGTAACCTCTCAGGCTCTGGCAGAGGTTCTATCATTGTCTGAAGCATACCCCGATCTTAAAGCCAACGAGAACTTCGTGGCTTTGCAGGACAGTCTGGAGGAGATCGAAACTCTCCTGAATCAGACAAGACGCTATTACAATGGCACTGTGCGGGAATACAATCAGGCACTTGCAATATTCCCCAATAATCTGTTGTCCGGAATATTTGGGTTTACTCCTATGCCATTTTTTACAGCCGGGGCAGGTGCCGATAAACCGGTGAATGTCAAATTCTGAATGACAATGGTTGTAGTGTGAATGAATCCGAATCTTTCATTAATCCCAATTTGAAATATCTGTTTATATTGTTGGTTCTGATTTTTCAGAATGCTATCTATGGTGCGGGTTTTGGCAAAAAAAAGGCAGACTCTCTATTGAATGCATGGATTGGGCATACCAGATACAACAAGGCAAACACAGAGCCCGGACCATATGACAGAATTGTGCATATGCATGCAGAAATCAGCGTGACAAATCTCAGAACCATAATAATCACGGAGAACATTTTGGTTTACAATGCAGACCCTGCTGTTACCTCCGGAATAACGAATGAAATCAAGTACGGCATTATCCGGTATATTCCAGTTCGCTACAAACTTGGCTATCGTTTGAACCGAATTACACCGATTACAATCCATGAAATAAGACGCAATGAAAGAAAGGAAAACTGGGCACTATATGAGACCGGAAACTCAGGAAAAATTGTCATTGGCAGCATGTCCAACTACCTGGATGAAGGTTTTCATCATTATGTATTGCGTTATGAGATGGAAAATGCTCTCGCACAAAATAAAAAGTTCGATGAGATTTATTGGAACATTACAGGTCAGAGCTGGACTATGTCCATTGGTTCCGTATCTGCAAAGGTAGTTTTGCCTGCAACTCTCTTAAGCTACAGGATTTATTCAGGCAGTCAGGGTGATACAAGTTCAGGCGCGGCGGAAATAAGGAGACTGAGTGATTCGGTAATTTTCATCCGGCATCTCAACCCATTAAATCCGGGAAATGGGATTACCATCGCGGCTTCGTTTACTGCCGGTATGATCTATAGCCCTCAGTTATATGATAAAATAAAATGGATATTTATTGCCAATAAATATGTATTTGTTTTTCCTTCAGTTGCCTTAATTATATTCATTCTTGGTTTCTTATTTTGGTATTTCAAAGGTAGGGAAACACGGGCATCTGTCAATTTTCCCAGGTTTGATCCTCCTGACGGATATTCACCGGCTGAACTGGGATTTTTATACGAGCAGGACCACCACGTAAGACATACTGTTGCAGCGCTTACCGACTTGGCTGTGAAAGGAATAATTGACATCAGGGTGAGTAAAGAACCGGGTTTGTTTCCCAAAACACTTTATCACATAGTACCAGATGAAAATGCGGAATTTGAGGGGATTTCATACTTTCGATTTCTGAATGAAACCGGGATGCCAAAAGAATCCGTAGTCAGGAAGGGTGAGTATTCTTCAGCACTGGCATCTTATGATTCTTATGTAAAAAAATTCAGTCAAAATAAATTTGTAAAATCTACCTCGTATGGTAACGTATGGATTCAGTTGAATCATAAGTTATTGGTGCCGGGAAATATCGCAATGGGTTTGGCATTTGTCATTAGTTTCTGGTGGTTTGTAAAAGAGCCATTGCCAAATCCATGGGGTGTATTGTATGCCGGTGCAGGCATGCTTTCTGGCTTTGCTTTTCAGGCTTTGTGGTATCGTTTGATGCCCAATTACGGAAAGGCGGGCAGTGAATTGTTAAGTGAAATTCAGGGATTCAGGTTGTATCTGGTTATGGCAGAGGAAAAGGAAATGGATTTAATGAATGCCCCCGAAAAGTCACCCGATCTGTATTATCGCTATTTGCCTTTTGCAATAGCTTTAAATTGTGAATTGGAATGGAGTGAAAAGTTCAGTGAAGTATTGAGCAAAGCTGTTGTTACGGATATACATACTATGAAGTTTAGTCTAAGTTCGAGCAGCGGTAGTTCATTTGGTGCATTTAGCGCAGCTGTAAGCAGTGCAGCCAGTCCACCATCATCTGGCAGTGGCGGCTCATCTTTTTCGGGTGGATCAACAGGTGGTGGAGCCGGTGGAGGAGGCGGTTCAGGGTGGTAACAGCTATTTGGTTTGCATTTATCGTGCTTCTGATTGTATTTGTTTGGGGAATGGTCATCAGGATAATTCTGAAACAGAAGAAGACTTTGTTTGTTTCTTTGGTTTTGCCAAATCATGCAATCGCAGCGGGGTATAAAGTGTATGGAATAAAATATGAAAGCACTTACCACAGAACATACACCGGTGCAGTTTCAAATACTCAGATTTATCATACAGACCGGGAATTAAGTGAAGCCAAGGTGAGGTTGGGTCGAACCAATGAAAGTGGTATTTTCAGGAGGACTTTTTATCTGAGCAATTATCATACATTCATTTTCCAATCACCGGAAGGCAAGCAGACCGTAAGAAATGCGGGCAGTCTGATTCAGTCATCTGATGCAGATGTACGCCCGGTTGTGGTTTATCTGGATTATGAATAGGAAATAATAAACAGAAGCGATTCGACTATATTTTCCTGAAAACTGTTGGAATAATATGAAACGTAAATGAAATATGCGAATTTGTATACCTGAATTGGGTTTATTCCAAGCTTTCAGTAATCAATCCCAAACTTAACCATAGCAGCCCAAACTGCGGGGTTCGGATTGATTCTTCGGTAGCGCAGTACTGCCTGCCGGAGGTTTTCTGCAGGGTAGAAATACTGGGGTTTTGCCAGTTCCTCCATGACGGTTTGCATGAAGGGCACCATATCCCTGTCGTTCAGATTCCATAGGCTCATCAGAATATTGTCGGTGCCTGCGATAAAAAAGCCCCGGCCAATGTTACAGTAACCGTTTTTATAGGCTTTCCCGATTCCGGTTTGACAGGCACTCAATACCACCAACTTGAGTCTGTTGTTGGTGATTTCCTGGATTTCTTCAATGTTCAGCCATCCTGTTGGGTGTTTAATGTCAGGCGTAAGAGCCAGAAAACTTTTTCCGGCAGGATTTGAATAATCGGGAACAGCATGGGTGGCGAAATAGCCAAAATCTGCGTTTTTCAGGCGATGCAGGACGGTATCTACTCTTGCAGATTTGCCAAGCAACGGAGAAGTGTGCAGGAAGGCAGCAACCTTTCTCGCTTCATCTTCTGCACCGGGTAAATCCGGGAACTCCATACCTGCAGTCTGGGCATATACCGGATTTCCGATGATGATGGGATTTCTGGAAACCATGGCATTTTGCTTTCCGATCCTGGATTGATTTGCACCAAATACCCGGTTGTAATTGCACAAATGCGGCGCAATGGTAACACACATGTAATCGGCAACTGCAGATTTGATTGTGTCTTTTTCAAACGGAAATGCGAGAAATGGCAGTTGGCCGATGTTTTCGTACGGGATGACAATGAGTGCATTGATGCTGTCCCGGATAAGCCCGTCACGAATGGGTTTGGGCAACAAGATGGATGATAAGCGGGAGAGTGCACCGGGTTTCACGCGTGCTGTTTCAACTTCCCCTGCTTTGGATATTGCTGCACCTCTTGCAGAAACGGACTGTGAACCTGAATCATCGTTTAATTCGTCGCGCATCTGAATTTCCAATGCGTACAATTGTTTGTAAGTGGCCGTTGATGTGTGTGTGATGAGTTGCTGTGAAGACAAATAGTAAATGCGCATGAAAGCATGCAGTGAACGATATTCCTTACGTTGTTTGTCGGGTTTTTGTAATTCACTGAAAGGGTCAAAATCCGCTGAAGGGGTTTCTGCTCCGGGAACAAACGCATCATAATAGACGATACCCACCCTTGTTTTGCCTTCTGATTCGTATTTCTGAATGACAGATACAAGATACTCCGCCGGGGTTTGAGACCGGGGAATATCTGATCGGCCGATGGCATAATGAAAGGCATTTTTGAAGTGAATGAATTCGCCAATTCCATTTGTATAGGACAAATTAAAATTGTGCAGTTGCAATAGATTGTTTTGTGTTAAAAGATGAATCAATTCATTCCTGCTCATCCCTTCTGATTTATGGAGCAACTGGTTGTATTCTGAAATGGATTGTCTGATATTGGGTGTACGACCATTGAATTGTGCATTCAAAAAAACGGAATAAACAATAAGCGTAAAGAAATGAACGAATCTGAAACTCATTATTTGATAAACATTCATTTGTTCTTTTCTGAAAATATCCTGACGACGATAAGAACAGAACCTTCTATTGGGTCATGGTTCCAATGAGTGAAAAGGATGCCCAGTGGGCAGGGTCCGGGTACTTTTCCCGGGTTTCAAGCGAAGCCAAACGCAAAGCTTCTGCGGGGAAAAACGGAACCCCCTGATGGATCCAATGCATAAAGCGGCTCATGAGATAGGCCGTCGCGTCATCATCCACACTCCACAAACTTTGGATGACATATTTTGTACCGCTGATCACAAATGACCTGGCCATAGAGCCGGCGACACCCGCCTCCATGGATTTGCCCAGTCCGCTTTGACAGGCCGACAATATGACCATTTCGGGGGCGCGGTATTTGTCTATCAGCCGCATATCCATCACTTCTTTTGAGGTGAGATAGGGGTTTTCTCCGGATAAAACGAGAAAATTGTTTTGCATAGGATTTTCAACATCGGACATTCCATGGGTTGCAAAATACACCAGGTCGCACCCACTCATCAGCGCCATCACACTGTCTTTTCTGGCCTGTTTTCCGGTGAGTATCCGCTTTTCTTTTTTAAAATAGGGAAGGGATAGTTTGATTTCCTTTTCAGCCCCCGGTAAGTCAGGGAAATGATAGTTTTCACTCACAGGGTATGTGGGATTATTGATAAGCAGTGCATGATTTGTTGTCCAAAAGGCGGTGTCACTCAATTTTGCACCATTGCCGGTAAATCTGCGCATTTCATTGGCAAATGCAAAGTCAAGAAGTGTAGGAGCAATGCTGAAACTGCAGTGATGAATCAGTTCCTGTTTGTTTGCATAGGGTCTGAGCAATTGAAACGGAAATACCCCGATGTTCAGAGAAGGTATAACAATCAGGTGCTGGTATTTTTCTGTAAATGTATCGGGCAAAAATAACCGGGTAAACGTATCGATGTACTGATCATAAGAAAGGGTAGGATTTGTTATGGAATGGCTCACACTGGCTCCCCGTTTTACGGCCGACCGTTTTGCCACCATGTCGTACAAATTCAGGGTGGAATAAAAGTTTTCGGTAAGATTTTGAAGTGCATTTCTGGTGATGGGAAAATGCTTTATTTCCCGGCATCTGCCTGGTTCAAAAAACAACCGGTGCAAAGTATCCTCATGAAAGAAAAAGAGAACTACAGCAAGATTTTTCTGTCCGCGATAGTATTCTCCCATTTTCCTCGACAAGTCTTCGACAGTATTTAAATTGATTTGCCGGAATTGACTCAGGTTTTTTGAGACTTCTAATGGTTTCAATCCCCTCGCAGTTGCCAGTTCTTCATACTGGTTCTGGTATGCTTTATACAAATAGTCAATATTCTGTCCGGAAAGCGGAGTTAATAATGCCAGAATGGAAAGTCCTGTGAATGCGATACGCTTCAACATGAGAAGAATGATTGGGATTACAGTTGTATTACAGACAAATGTAATTGAATTGCGGGATAAAAAAAAATGGCAGAACCGATTGATTCTGCCTTTGGAAATTGTATTCAGAAAAAACTATTCAATGATGAATTTATACACCTGGTCATTTGCCTGAAGCTGGTAAATGCCTTTGCCGAGTCCGGTGTTATTCAACTGCATAACACGACCCTTTGCAGTTGCGATAGTCTTATACACTTCACGCCCCTGCATGTCTGTAATGCATATTGCCACAGATCCTTTGATTGACTCAGGCAGCAATATGCTGAATGAACCATTGTTGGGGTTGGGGTAAAGGTTTTTGCCGTTTTGTGCAATGGGCCTGGTGCGCAGAATGGTACCCGAAGTGGCAAACATTCCACCGTTGTGCATACTGTCTGCCATATGCGTGTACTTGTTCCAGGCAAAGCTGTCAGAAAAATCATTGAACTGCCAGTATCCTATCAGCCCGGGAATCACTGCAGACTGACCAATGCTGTATTTCTGTTTCATAATTTCTGCTGATGAAAGCGCACGGTTAAAAGCCTTCACTTCGTCCAGCATGCCCTTAAAAGGTTGGCCACCCTGATCATAATCACGGCCAAATTCTATGAAACCGAAAGCGTCAGTTGAATCGAATTTGGTACTAAATGTCCTTGAATACAATTGGCCATTGAGATATACATTCAGAAAAGAATCATCATTCACCATGGCTACATGTTCCCACTGCCCTTTGGTATAAGGAATGCCTATGCTATAGCGGTCATCCCAGTTTACATAGGCATAAATACTGTCACCGCCTCCATTCACATTAGAGATATACAAACCATAAGACCCGTAACTGGCATCGGATATGACCGGACTGCCGTAATTTGCGCGGGCCACTTTGGGGGCGGTATCAGATCCGTTTATCCAGGCTGCAATGGAGAATTTGCTTTTGTTCACCAAATGCCAGGAACTGAAATTTGTTCTGTAATAATCGTTTATACCATCGAATGAAGCCGCTTTGCCAGCCTGGTCGCTATAGGTTGTGGGCAAAAGGGTTTGCGGGTGAATGGCAACGGCATCGATTTCGGGCCACTCGGTTGAAGAATCCGAAGCCAGATCAATGCGTACTTCGGATACTGCAAAGCTGGTCATGGGAAAACCAATGCGCAGAATGCGTGCAAGGGTGTCTCCGGCACTGGGATAGTTTTGACCTTTGCGGCCAAAAACCCGAACCCATTGCCCGTTGCCGGGGTTTTTCACATACACGGTATCTATGATGCCTGCACCGCATGTTTCCCAGATCAGGATACTGTCAATGGGGCTGTTGTTTTCAAAACCCAATATGAGTGTGTCTCTTTTTTTGCCATAATTGCGCACAGTCCAGGCACCATCGATATCGTCATATCTTGGATACACATTTGGGGCTCCCAGGGCCTGTGAGGCGCACCAACTCTCGGGGTATTTTCTGTATTGTGTACCAAAACCAAGCACTTTACCGGCGTAGCGGTACTGTGCTTCAGACCATCCGGCACAAAGCAATACCAAAAAAAACAGGTATATTTTTTTCATGGCGCGAATTTGCCGCCTAAGGGTCAGAAGTGGTACAAACACTTTCATGGGATTAACAATTAAAGTTTAAGGGTAAGAAAGACAGCCATTTCTTCAGAATCAACCGTTTATTGAATCCAATAGCGGGTATGGATGCATCGGGTGAGAGATTGTCAAAAAAAGTTGACAGATATTTTCATCAATTTACCATATTAAAGTGCATATTCGAACGTTTAAACCACTTATGCGGATTTTATTGGCCTTTGCGGCACTATTCATTTTTACAGCTGCGCAGGCACAAAAGACATTTCAGATTTACGGAACGGTTACAGACTCTGCGTCGGCCGAAAAGCGGGTAGGCAGTATCATTTCGGAAAAGAACGGGGCTGCCCTGGCGGTGACCAATACAAGCGGCAGTTACAGCATCAGTGTGCCGGAAGGGAAACACATACTGGTATTTACCCATGCCGGCTATGAAAAAAAGGAAATCGAACTCATGGTAAACAGCAATCTCCTGCTCAACGTGGAATTGCTGTATGCTCCGGTGATGGGTGAAGCAAAAGTAGTGGCTGAGAAAGTGGAAAACATTGCCAATAGCAGTCAGATGGGTTCCATCTCAGTGCCCATACAAACCATAAAGAAGATGCCGGCGATTTTCGGGGAAACGGATGTGCTGAAGGTTTTACAGTTGCTGCCAGGCGTGAAACCCGGGATGGAAGGTACCAGCGGACTCTATGTGCGGGGCGGTAGTCCGGATCAGAACCTGATTCTGCTTGATGGAACCCCATTGTACAATGTATCTCATCTTTACGGTTTTTTCTCCGTTTTCAATACAGACGCATTAAACCAGGTGGAGTTGATCAAAGGGGGATTCCCGGCCCGGTATGGTGGCAGACTGAGTTCAGTCTTGGAGCTCACGATGAAAGATGGGAATATGCGCAAATTCCGCGGCAGTGCCAATCTGGGTTTGGTAAGCAGCAATGGCACCCTTGAAGGACCCATCTGGAAAAACAAAATCAGTTTCATCGTCAGCGCACGCCGCACCTATTTGGATGCACTGTATACGCCGTTGATGCGCGCAGCTACATTGAACCCTTATGCCAAACAGGGATATTATTTTTATGATTTGAATGGAAAACTGAATATCAAACCAAATGCAAATCACCAGATTTTAATCAGCAGTTATATGGGTGATGATAAATTCTATAACAACGTAAAACCGTATAAATTTTTGTATGACGGAGTGGTGTATGAAAATGAGGAGAAAGATGAATTGAACTGGGGGAACCGGCTCGCTTCAGTAAGGTGGAATCACCGGATAAGTCCCAGATTGTTTGGCAGTGCCATTGCCAATTACACCCGCTACAGGTACCGGGTATACCAGATGAGCCGCCACAGTGAGCAGTCGGATACCGGAGTTTTGTCAAACCAATATGCACAGGATTTCCGCAGTCAGGTGCGGGACTGGGGCGCAAGGTATGAACTGGACTACACACCGAACAATAAGCATTCTGCCAAGGCAGGCATGAGCCTCATTGCGCATAAATTCTCACCCGGAGCAACTGTGTATAATCTGAACGACCCGCAGGCCGGGCAGAAACTGGACAGTACCATTGGGTCTGCGGCCATTCAGGCCATTGAAAATTACGTGTTTATTGAAGATGATATGGTGCTGGGTCACAGGTGGAAAGTGAATGCAGGTTTGCACTACAGTCAGTTTTGGGTGGACAAAAAGTTGTATCATGCATTGCAACCGCGCATAAGTATGCGGTATCTTTTGAATCGTGACTGGGCAATTAAAGCCAGTTATGCAAGAATGCAGCAATACATTCATCTGCTTACGAACAGCACCGTGGGATTGCCCACAGATTTATGGGTTCCCAGCACGCGTGATCTGAAGCCGGAATTCAGCAATCAGGTAAGTTTGGGTGTTGCGAAAACCCTGCTGAAAAAATATATTTTCACTGTGGAAGGATATTATAAAACCATGCAGAATGTGCTTGATTATAAGAACGGAGCCACATTTTACAATACGTATGAAACGTGGTACAAGAAAGTAGAAGCGGGACTGGGAAGAAGCTACGGACTGGAGTTTTTTCTTCAGCGGAAAATAGGAAAACTTACGGGTTGGGTCGCTTATACATTGAGTAAAACGGACAGGAAATTCACTACCATTAATTTTGGTGAACGTTTCCCGTTCAAATACGACAGCCGTCATAATATTGCCGCGGTAATGGTTTATGATATTAACGAAAAGCATACCCTGAGTGCGACATGGATTTATGCCACCGGCAATGCGTTTACACTCAGCTCTGTTCGTTTCAATGCCATGGATGCAGATGGAAACATAGCTCAGGTAGAGACCTATGATAAACGCAATCAGTTCAGGGGGGCAGATTATCACCGGCTGGACATCAGTCTTATCCGGCATTATCCGAAGAAATTCGGTGAGCTCAACCTGGTTGCTGGATTGTACAATGCATACAGTCGTCGCAATCCGTTTTACTATCAGTTCGGAACGGACAATTACAACAACAAAGTATTGTACCGGACGGCGTTGTTTCCCATACTCCCATTCTTCAGCTGCAACATTGTATTTAAATGAAAACAGGAATATATTACATAGCTATTTGCCTGATGGTATTCTCATGCCAAAAGGTTGAAAAAATAGAAAAAGTAGGAACGATTACCCCAAAACTGGTTGTAAACAGTGTGGCCGAGGACGGGGATGTTTTTGAATTTGTGGTGTCAAAGTCTCTTTCATCGCTGGATAATGCACCGATAAAGAATTTAAAAAATGCCAAAATAAAATTGTACCGTGAAGGACTTTTTGTAGAGGATATTTTGTGGGACAATATAGACCAGACTTATTACAGCAAGGCAAAGGCAGAGTATGGTAAGGCCTATAAAATCGAAGTAAGTGCGCCCGGATTTAAAGATGTATCAGCTGCATGTACGGTGCCCAGACCTGCCCCTATTCTGGCTAAAACTTTGAAAGTAAAGGGTAAAAATACCGTTGTTTATAATTGGGGTTCTGGCAGCAGGATTTATGGTTCATATACAAATGCCGAGCTGACATTCAATTTTCAGGATGAGGGTGGTGTAAAAAACGGATATTTATTTACCGTTGAAGAGGTATGGGACGGACCTTCTTCGGGTTCTGGCAGATATACCCCGCGGTGGAATTATAACATGCCCGGGCTGGAGTATGTGTATGATTATCAATCATCTATGAGTGGTGGTGGCTTTTATTTTCTGGATGATGCATTGTATGACGGTAAAAATGTTCAGGTGAAATTGAGCCGGGAATCTGACGAATACAGCAGTTACAATTACCGTTATGACGATGACAGTGTTGTGGCCTTTCAGATCAATTTATATACACTCAGTACGGATTTGTTTCACCATGATTATTCTGTTCGGTTGTATAACAGTACACAAGATGACTTTTTCCAGGAGCCGGTGCAGATATACAGCAATATTCTCAACGGGTATGGTGTGTTCGGGGCCAGAAGTTTCAGTACAGCAGATATTCCATTTCCATGAGAAAATATTGTATATTAGGTCTTTGTTTTTTCGCTGTATCAGCAGTGTTGGGTCAGGAATGGAGAACAGTGAAAAAAACGAAATACAAAGAAGTACAAATATGGAAAAAAGGCAGGCAATCCTGGCCGTGTGAATTGGGTTTTGTCACACCTCTTGGTTTACATATGGGCCTGCAGGCTTCTACGGAATGGACGTATAAAATCCGGAGAAAAGAGATTAAAAAAGGCCGGGTATTTCTGCGTTTGGGCATTCCGGTAAAAGATGGTGTGCGCCGACAGAGTCTGAGCCGCGTAATCGTGCCTTCCCTGATTGTTTACCGACAGGAGAGATTGCATACTGCAGTGATGCCGGCTGTGCAGGGATTTTACCGCCGCACCTGCAACCGCGGTTTTGTATATGAGTGGGGTATGGGTCTGGGACATTTGCGCACATGGTATATGGGCGATGTATACGCAGTAAAAGCGGACGGAAGTATAAAACAGAAGAATCTGGGAACACGGGGTTATATGGCAGGCATTGGCACATTTGGTCTGGGTTGGGATATGCGCAACTGGAAAAGGTTGAAAAATCCGGGTATACTTACTTTCAGGATACAGGCCGCGTTACTTACTCCTTTTGGTGCCAATGTGGGTTTTATGAGCTATACAAGTGTTGGATATCGTTTTCAATGGAAAGGATTTACCAGGTTGCTTCAGGGTAAGGAGGTGAAAAGATGATCCCATTGAATTTGCATAGAATCGGTTTTTGGGTTCTTCTTATTTTCAGCTTTCTGACCAGTTGCCGCAAACAGGATTTGCAACACCTGCATGACCAGTTTACACTGCGGCACAAAGGGGCGGATATGCCTGTATGGGTAGAGGGCAATGCCACATCCAAAGGGTTTGTTGTGGTGGTACATGGCGGTCCGGGCGGCGATGCACAGATTTATAACACGTATATGAAAGAATTCAGTGACAAAATGGAATCGGAACTGGCCATGGTTTACTGGGATCAGCGGGGCAGCGGCAACAGCGCCGGCCATTTTTCACAGGAAGACTATACACTGCTTACCTATACGGAAGATCTGGACAAGTTGATTGATGTATTAAAAATGAGATATGGCGGCGACAGCCGTATTTTTATTCTGGGCCACAGCTGGGGCGGTACTTTGATTACCAATTATGCCATAGATGCAGAAAGACAAAAAAAGATTGCGGGATTTATTGAAGTGGATGGCGCACATGACTTTAAGAGTGTGAATGTGATCATCAATGCATTCAAATCCATTGGGGGTGCAGAAATTCTGAAAGGCCGCCGTACGGCAGAGTGGCAGGAAATCATTGATTATTGCAAAACAGTAGATCCTTCGAATCCTACCGATGAACAAATCAGTAAATTGAATGCCTATGGATTTACGGCAGAAAGTTATTTGTCTGAATTTGGTGAGATAGCCGGGAATAGCGGAACGGTGGCAAACGGGGCCTATATGTGGCGGAGCAGTTACAGTGTAACGCTGGCTAAAATGAATGAATTCTATACAAACAATGCCATGTTTAATGAATTAAAAACTGTGGATTTAACCGGAAAAATGAACCAGATAAAAGTACCGGGATTATTTATCTGGGGAAAATATGATATGGTGGTTCCCTTTAGCAGCGGATTTTCAGGCTTCAACCAGTACGGAGGGATTGACAAGACGTTTGTGAGTTTTAAAAACAGTGGTCACAGTCCCATGCTGAACCAAATGGAGGATTTTGTGGGAGTCGTGGTACCCTGGGTAAAAGCCAGATTATAGGTATGATTTAATCAGGCAAAGCCAGCAGGACATCGCGGTGTGTAAGGGCATAGTTGAGCACGGCATTGGGTCCGGAGAGCATGAGTTTGTCGGCAATACTGCAGCGGTGGTTTTCTGCTGTTTTGGGACTGATACAGAGTTTATCCGCAATCTCTTTGGTGGATAAACCCATGGCTACAAGCCTGAGTACTTTTTTTTGACTGGCCGAAAGTGAATTCCAGGCGGACTGCATGCTGGCGGATTGTTTCAATGCGGGCTTGCCAATGGGTTGGAACCTTGAAATCCGGGCCTGCACAGAGCCAATTACATCTTTCAGGTGAAATGGTTTGGTGATGTAATCATCGGCGCCCATGTTCATGCCGTTTCGTATTTCTTCCCTGTCAATGATGGCGCTGATGAAGATGAACGGTGTATGAGACAAAGAACCATGTGCGCGTAGTTTTTCCAGAATAGCGCGTCCATCCATTCCGGGGAGTTTTATATCGCAAAGAATCAAATCGGGATGTGTTCGCTGAATGGTCAGCCACCCATCAGGACCGTTGTTTGCCTTGGCCACGGAATATCCGTGCAGGATCAACATTTGCTCGAGATTGTCGCAAATGGCTTTTTCATCTTCGATGATGAGAATTTTAGCCATTTTTCTGCGGTTTTTGGAAATCGGGAAAGCTGATCGTTACGGTAGTGCCTTTGTTCAGCGTTGAATCTATCTGAAAATATCCCTGGTGGTATTTTACCAGTTCTTTTACAATTGTGAGCCCAAGGCCGGTTCCTGGAAACGATTCGGAATTACTGGCACGGAAAAAGGAGTTTCCAATAAATGGCAATTCAGATTCCGGTATGCCAATCCCGTCATCGGCCACGCAGATGCGCACCTCTTCGGGCAAAAACTGCACCTTAATTTCGATACCATCGCAGTCCCTGGCATATTTCAGTGCATTGGTAAGGACATTGTTAACGATTATAGGAAACAAAACCGGATCCAGTAAAACAGGTCTGGGTTCGCCTTCAATCACAACATGGGGTTCACCCAATTCAGGATTGCCACTGCGCAAAATATTGCATACTTCTTCCATAGCCGGCCATACATGAATGGGTTTTGGCTGAAAGGGTAATTTCGCCGCTTCCAGTTTACCCAGCATAAGTATGTCCTCCATGATGGTATTCAAACGGTTTACCTGGTCCTGAATCTGTTTCAGGTAATGTTGAATATCCTCCGGTTTAGCCTTTTTTTCCTGAAGCAATTCTATGAGTTGAGCTGCGGATTGAATGGCTGTCAGCGGGGTCCGGAATTCATGGCTGGCCAGATTGATGAATCGGCTGCGAAGGTCGGCAAACTGCTGTACCTGCAATTTGTAATCTGTAGTATCCAGGCCATAGCCAATGATATATTCGGGCTCCTTTTTTTCATTGAGCAGGGCTTTAAAAACACGAATATGCCACTTGTCACCGTTGACATGGGTGTGCTCTTCAAAGCTGAGGGGATTCATGTAATTCTGCAGTGCACGGTCAAACAGTTGTTGTCTGTGTCTGCCAATGTTTGGGTCCAGATTGCGGTATTCACAGTATTCCAGGTCATCACGACCAATGAGCCAATTCCGGGTTGCAGAATCCTTCACGGCGTTTATATTGATGTACCGGTACTTTTTATCTGGCGTAAAAACGGCGATGTCTGACGGGAAATTATCCAGGACTCTTTTATAAAAACCAGCAGGCATTCTTGCTATCTGGTTTTCGGCAATGATTTGCCCCAGATACACACCGTTGCTTCCGAAAGGTTTGAGCTGCACTTCAAACCCGGCGACATGGGCACGCGTGTAACCTGTTTCCGGATCGGTTCCTTCGATGTGCATTTTTTTCTTATTCAGCCCATCAGGTGTAAATTCAAGACCATCAGTAGGTTCGCAGTCCATAACGGTTCCGTCCGGAGCCAAATGCACAATGAACTGTGCAAAAAAAGAAGGAAGTGTTCTTTCCAATGCAGGGATGTTGAAGGGTGAGGCAATGTTAACGGATTCTATTGACAACCAAAGAGAAATTCTGTTTCACACATAAAAAGATATCTCCTGTAAAAGGAAAACCGGTTTCGGTGGGGGGGTACCCCTATGTCGTTTTGGGAGAAAACAGGGGTTTCCCATTATTTGATACCTGCGGGTGTGTGTTTGCTTTGTATCGGAAAATTCTGACGGACTGACACAGATGTTCTGGGGAAGCACAGGATATCCCAAAAACTGTATAATGAAAACTGAAAAAAGAAAAGACAAATTGTTGATCAACCGCCACGACTGTCTGTTCGTGGTTGATGTACCAGACATTAACTGGGTGGAGGCGCTGGGTTCTTACAGTGTATTGCACTGCCGGGGTGGGGAAGAAATCAGGGTATCAGTACCCATAGGGGTGCTTGCTGCACAACTGGATGAAACGGTATTCTGCCGCTTATCCAGATCCATGATTTTGAACACCGATGCCATTCGCACGGTTCGTAAAGAGCAGCAGGAGGGAAAACCGTTAAGGACTGTGGTAATGACGGATGGAACTGCGTTTCCGCTGAGCAGTAAAGGCACTTATAGTGAACTGCTGAGGTTTCTGGAAAGCCGGCTGGTATTGGTCTGATTTTAACAGGTATCACAATCCTGCGCATGGCTGTTTTCCAGCTCCAGCGTAGTATGGTGAATATTCAGGTGCCTGAAATCGTGTTTCAGTTTCCGCTTTAGTTCTCCTGTTTCCTGATCGGTCATCGGAATAACTGTGAGGTGCGCTGTAAGTGCATTTCTGGTTGTGCTCATAGCCCATATATGAACATGGTGAATGTCTTTAATCTGCGGGTAGCTGTTCACCGTATTTTTTACGGCTTCCATGTTGATGGAATCAGGTACGCCATCCATGCTCAGGGTAAGACTTTGTTTCAGCAATTGCCAGGTGCCGCGGAGAATGACCACACAGATAAGAAGACCTGCGAGGGAATCCACCCATTGCCATCCGGTAAGGAAAATGAGTACCCCTGCCAGCACTACTCCGGCACTGACCAGAGCATCGGCAAGCATGTGCAGATAAGCAGCACGGCTGTTTAATTCTTTCTGACGGAAAAAGAGCATCGCTGTGGCCGCATTGATGACTATGCCAAGGGTAGCTACCCATCCCATGGTCCAAGGTTCTGCATGTACCGGGTGAAAAAACCGATCGAAGGCTTCATAGCCAATGCTGCCTACAGCTATAAAAAGCAACACGCAATTGGCCAGAGAGGCGAGAATGGTTCCTTTGCTGAAGCCGTAGGTGAACTTTGCCGTGGGTTTCCGGCTTGCCATACGAAAAGCGAGCAGACTAACAGCCATGCCTGCCACATCGCCCAGGTTGTGCCAGGCATCTGCAATTAAGGAGACTGAGCCGGAATAGACACCAAAGAAGAATTCAACAGCCACAAAAACAGTGTTGAGTAAAATACCCAAAACAAACAAATGACTCTGTCCATGGCCGGGATGGTGATGGCTGTGATTGTGGTCGTGCGAATGGCTCAACCCTGCGAAGTTACTAAGTGGAAGAGAAAAAATACAGATTGCGCGGAGAAGCAACAGCGCTTAAAATCCCAGCACCTTCTCCACCGGTCTGGTGCCATCCAGCATCATTTCCGGGTTTTCGAGCAAGGTTTTTACTTTTACCAGAAAACTCACACTTTCTCTGCCATCGATGATGCGGTGGTCGTAGCTGAGGGCCAGATACATCATAGGGCGGATAACCACCTGCCCGTTTTCCGCAACGGGTCTTTCCACGATATTGTGCATGCCCAGAATTCCGCTTTGCGGTGCATTGAGGATAGGAGTACTCATCATACTGCCAAAGACACCGCCGTTGGTAATGGTAAATGTACCACCTGTCATTTCTTCTATACTCAGTTTGTTTTCACGGGCACGCGTTGCCAGGCGTTTGATTTCATTCTCAATTTCGGCCAGGCTCATAGCTTCCGCATTGCGTATCACAGGAACAACAAGGCCTTTAGGGGCGCTTACCGCAATGCTGATATCGCAAAAGTCGTGATAGACAATTTCATCACCATCAATTTTGGCATTTATTGCCGGCCATTCTTTGAGTGCGATGCAAACAGCGCGGGTAAAGAAACTCATAAAGCCAAGTCCCACCCCGAATTTTTCTTCGAACTCCTTTTTGTACCGTGTGCGAAGATCCATGATGGGTTTCATGTTCACCTCGTTGAAGGTGGTGAGCATAGCTGTTTCATTTTTCACAGCCACCAGCCTGCGGCTGACTGTGCGGCGCAGATTGCTCATTTTTTCATGCCGTTCGTCACGGGTGCCCGGTGCAGCCACATTGCCGGGTTTGCCGGCAAGTCCCATGCGCACAATGGCTTCAAGGGCATCGGTTCTGGTGATTTTGCCATTCGTGCCTGTGCCTTTTATTTGCGAAGCGGACAGGTTGTACTCCGCCAGCAGGCTAGCAGCCAGCGGACTGATGTGTGAAGTTTCAGCACCGGCAGCCGGGGTTTCTGTTTTCACTTCTGATTTTGGTGCAGATGCTGCGGGTGCCGAGGGCTTTTCCGGTCCTTTCTTTTCTTTCTCAGGTGCAGATGCCGGCCTTGCGGCTTCTGTGTTAATCACTGCCACAACGGTACCTACAGGGATTGTGTCGCCCACATTCCCCAATAGCTTCTCAATCATACCCGCCTTTTCAGCATTCACTTCAAAGGTGGCTTTGTCACTTTCAAATTCAGCAATGGGTTGATCCATTTCTACCCATTCTCCTTCTTTTTTTAACCAATTGGCTATGGTTACCTCACTCACGCTTTCGCCGGGTGCAGGAACTTTAATCTCTAAGGCCATCGAGGCAGCAAAATTAGGACATTTTACGGCTCCGGTGTGCGGATATGTAAAACATCCCTGCGTGGTATAAGGATTGTGTGTTTCAAGGGCAAAGTTGTACCTTGGGAAAGGAGGAATTGATTAAAAACCTGACATGGAAGAAGCCTACCTTCATTTTGTTTGGCAACACGGCTTATTTGAACCCGGCCTGCTGAGAACGACCTGTGGAATTCCTGTAATACTGCAAAACAGGGGTACCTACAACCTCAATTCCGGTCCGGATTTTTTACATGCCCGGATTCAACTGGATGAAAAGGAATGGGCAGGTCATGTGGAGATTCATATTGTGGCATCGGATTGGAACCGCCACGGACATCAGCGTGATGCTGCCTACAACAGCACTGTGTTGCATGTGGTGCATACTGCCGACGAGGATGTGTACCGCAAAGACGGCACCCGTGTGCCCTGTCTGGAAATCGGCAGCCGTCTTTTCAAGGGCACTGAGACAAGATATACCCAATTGATGGGTGGAATGGAGAATATCCCGTGTGCATATGGGCAACCGGGCAACATGCAACCGGAAGCTAAGCAGATGATGCACCGGGCATTGTCGGAACGACTGCTAAAGAAAGCAGGGGTAATGACCGAAAAACTCAAATTGCTCAAGGGCGATTGGGATGAATTGTTCTACCGCCAGATGGCCAGATATATGGGGATGAAAGTAAATGCTGACGCCTTGGAGACCCTGGCGGAAAGGCTGCCACTCAGGCTCCTGCTCAGGCACACCGATAAGCCCGCTGAGGTTCACGCTTTGTTGTTTGGTGCGGCAGGGATGCTTCATGCCGGTATGAAAGATGCCTATTCAAGGGACATGTTCAAAACCTGGCGGTTTTTACAACATAAATATTACCTGCAACCTCTGAATCCGGAACAGTGGAAGTTTATGCGCATGCATCCCGGCAATTTTCCTACCATTCGTATAGCCCAACTTGCTGAGATTGTACTTAAGGGAGGGAGGTTTGGGCTGCTCGCAGATTTCCATTCGGCGGCTGCGTGGAAAAACTGGCTTAATGTGTCCGCACCGGATTATTGGCACAGCCATTATCGTTTTGGGGTTCCCAGTCCACAACGGTTTAAGCGTGTGGGTAAAGATACAGCAGATGTACTTCTCATCAACGCGATTGCGCCCTTGCTGTTTGCCTATGGCGACTATACGCATGAAGATGGTTGGAAAGAGAGAGCCATTGATTTGCTGAGTAGTTTGCCTGCTGAAAATAACCGCATAACAAGGCAATGGCAGAAACTGGGTTTTGAGAATCAAACAGCCAGCGACAGTCAGGCTATTCTGGGATTGCAGCAATTGTACTGCAGTGCGAAGCGCTGTCTTGATTGTACCATCGGGCAAAAACTGCTGGCGAAAGTGCAATGAGGAAAATTTGGGAATAACCGCCAATAAGTGTTTGGTATTTTTGTACAGTTTTATGCATACGGACATTGCCATTGTTGGAGGAGGAATAGTGGGGCTGGCTACAGCACTGCGCATTAAGGAACAGCGACCCGATTTGCAGGTGGTGGTGCTGGAAAAAGAAGACCGTGTGGCCAAACACCAGACCGGAAACAACAGCGGAGTCATTCATAGTGGAATTTACTACAAACCGGGCAGTCTGAAAGCGACAAATTGCATTAAAGGATATCATATGTTGCTGGAGTTCTGCAAGGCATGGGATATCCCGTATGATTTGTGTGGCAAGGTTATCGTAGCCACTAAAGAGTCGGAACTCGGGCAACTGGAAAAATTGTATCAGCGTGGTCTTGACAATGGTCTGGAGGGTTTGCTATATCTGAACCGGGAGGAGATTTTGGAAAAAGAGCCGCACTGCACAGGAATAAAAGGTATATGGGTACCGCAAACCGGAATTGTAAATTACAGGTTGGTGAGTGAAAAGATGGCCGAAGCGTTTGAGAAATCCGGTGGACAGATTTTAACTTCTTCTCAGGTACAGGAAATAAGCATAGGAAAGGACCGGGTGGAAATTACCACTCCGGGTACTACAGTTACTGCAAAACTGCTGATTAACTGCGCAGGATTGTATTGTGATAAAATTGCAGAAATGGCAGGGCAGAAGCTGGATGTTCGTATCATTCCTTTCCGGGGTGAATATTACAGTCTGAAACCGGAAAAGGCTGCTTTGGTAAAAAACCTTATTTATCCGGTACCAGACCCGAATTTTCCATTTCTGGGGGTTCACTTTACACGCAGAATATCCGGAGAGATAGAAGCCGGACCGAATGCAGTATTTGCCTTCCGGAGGGAGGGGTATAAAAAGACTGACTTCAGTTGGGGTGAGTTCTGGCAAAGTATTAGCTGGAAAGGTTTTCGGAAGGTTGCGATGAAATACTGGCGCACCGGGTTTGGAGAGTATTACCGCAGTTTTAGCAAAGCAGCATTTACCCGGGCATTACAAGCGCTGGTCCCTGAAGTGCGGAGTGAAGACCTTGAACCGGCCGGAGCTGGAGTGCGGGCTCAGGCCTGTGACAGCACAGGCGGGCTTATAGACGATTTTTATATCCGGGAAGGAGAAGGTTGTATTCATGTACTCAATGCTCCTTCACCAGCGGCCACCAGCAGTTTGTCTATCGGGCAAACGGTAAGTGAGCTGGCATTGCGCCACTTTGAAAAATGAAAAAGGAGCAACTGCTACATATCCTTCATCCTTTTTTACCGGATGGTACACATGAATATGCGGTGGAACTGCTGGTAAGGCACAGTGTGCAATTGCATATCAAAAAACCACGCAGCAGCAAATATGGAGACTATCGGCCGCCCATGCCCGGAGAGAGACACCGCATATCTCTGAACAAAGACCTGAACCCCTATGCATTTTTGGTTACCTTTATGCATGAGATGGCCCATTTGGTCAACCATGAAACACACAAGGGCATGGTGTCTCCACATGGCATGGAATGGAAGCGGCAATTTCAGGAAATTAGCAAGCCCATGTTTGAGAGACGTGTGCTACCGGCCGATGTGCATCAGGCATTGGGACATTATCTGAGCAACCCGAAGGCAAGCAGTTGCACCAGCCCATTGCTGTTTAAAACCCTGCGCAAATATGATTTGCAGAACGACTGGGTGCTGGTGGAGGAAATTCTTCCGCATACCCGTTTTAGCACGCCGGACGGGAAAGTGTTTGTAAAACAAAAAAAGAACCGAACGCGCTATACATGTATAGAAGAATCTACTGGTAAGATGTACCTGGTGCCCGCGCTGATGCAATGCAAGCCGGTGGTATGAGCCGCTGGAAACGCCATATTCCCATATTCCTTTTTTGCCTTGTCATTGCCGTTCTGTTTTCTGTTTCCGTAGTCAGGCGTTTGCCTTATTGGGGCGGTATCAATCGCTGGCACCACCAATATCTCACCGGTAGCACGCTGAAATTCACCACCAACTGGTACGAAGAAGGTTTCTTGCTGCTTAAAGGGGCAATGGTGGAGAACCCACCGGGTCCTGAATTTGGCACCGGGCTTAAAGCAAGGAAGTTTTATGTCAGTTACGGAACTGGAAGTCAGATACCCGTCTGGCTGCTGGCCCGTATTTCCGGCAACCCTCCATCGGTCAGAATGATACAGGGGTGGAATTTGTTTAACCAGTTTTTAATCGGCCTGATTCTGGGATGGATAGTATGGTCCTCATTTGCGGGCAAAACCACACGATGGCTTGGGCTTGTACCGCCTGCCTTTTACTATTTTCTTCCGGTGTCTATGTATTACCATATGCCCGTATATTTTTCAGATCAGGCTGTGATTCTCTGGGTGGTATTATATGGCTGGTTATACTGCAGGAGATTTGCACCCGGGGGTGTTCCTAAATCACAATCCGTTCTCCTGGCCTTTGTCGCTTTCTATGGCACCCTTACAGATTGGCTGATGCTCTTTGTTGTGGCAGGATTTTTTGGGGTTTCATTTATTATGAAACGGAGAAGCTGGCAATGGAAACCAATTATTATGGAGTGGCTTCCGGTTGTATCAGCAAGTCTTTTGGTAGCCTTGCATGCCTGGTATCTGGGAGAGTGGGAAACCTTGCTGGGAAGGGGATTGCTGCGGGCATCTTCAGCCCCGGCATCGTACGGACCACCAACTCCTTTTGCCCAAAAATACTGGGGTGAATACGTTGGGTGGATTCCTTCAATCCTTGTTTGGGCAGGGGTTTTGACAATAGCACTATATACAACACTTTTTTACCGGAAGCGCAATCCCGTTCCTGCTCTTTTTGGGTTTTTCCTGTCTCTGGGGCTAGCCTTTTTATTACACACCTTTGTCCTGCGCAATCATGCCCGCGAACATGAATTCAGTGCCCTGAAATGGCAGATTCTGCTGGCTTTACTTCCGGTTTTGCCGTTTTTTATCAGGGTATTTCAATCCAGAACTGTTTTGGTTGCAGGTCTCATGGGTTCGGCGGCATACTTAGTCTGGCAATGGCCGAATAATCTAAACCTGTTTGAACCTCCTGAACTTGAAGGGATGGAAGCTGCGCAATGGTTGAAAACCCATGCGGCCAAAGATGAAATCTGGTTTGGTGCCAATTTTGAGATTCCGGACAATCCACCTCAATTGCTGGCCATAAGCCGGAAAAGGGTATATCCGGTGCAGAAACTGAAAGATATGGAAAGCCTGTTTTACTGGACAGGTCTGAGACCAGCTAAAGCCGGTCTTATTTTTCACGGAGATGCACCAGGCGCAGCACCGGACACATTACACCCCTTGTTGAAAAACGGGACAAGGGTAGGCAGGTATACAACCGTTTATGTTCTGAACCTTCCGGTGGATACGACTATGCTGAATCTGCCGTTGTGCCGCAAGTAATTCTAGCTTATATATTTGTGCGCAACAATGAAGGTAAAGATTTACAACCCCTGGGCCTGGATCCTGACAGGCGCAATCGGTATGGCCTTGCTGGTGCTATGGGTTTTGGGTTTTGCTGACCTCATCCATCACCCGGAAATCCTCAACAGCGATGCCCCGGGTTATCTGGAAGCAGGCAAGTGGTTGTATGAGGGTAAAATTCACCCTTTTCGCACGCCAGGTTATCCTTTTTTTACAGGGATTCCTTTTATGCTGGGACTGAATGAGGATGCAGCCCGGGTTTGCCTGATTGTATTTCAGTTCGGTTTCTGGTTGGGAACGGCTTACGTGCTCCTGCACTGGGTTAAGAGTATAACCCAAAATGTAAACTATGGGATTATCGCAGGCCTGGTATTCCTTAGTTTGCCGGGTACTGCCGTGGCAAACATCACCACATTGTCCGAGCCTTTGAGCATTCTGTTGTCAGTACTCAGTTATTACTGTTTGTATTTGTTCTGGCAGAAGGGAGCATTCAAATACCTGAATCTCTTTTTTTATCTTGCCTTTTTCAATGCCGCGGTGCGCCCCGGGAATTTGTACCCGGCACTGGCAGCATTTGCACTGTTATTCCTGTTTGTTCTTCTGAAAAAAGTTCCATGGAGACAATTGCTGGTGCCTGCTGGCAGCATGGCTCTGTTTTATTTACTGCCGGTGGGAACCATGAAAAGTCAGTATGGGCAATGGAGATACACATTCAATGACAATTATATGGTGTATCATTATGTCGGGAGCTATGCGGCAAGTATTCCACAGAGCACCCAAATTGCCATGTACGATAGTTTTATGCGTGCAGACAAGCAGTTTGTAAAAGATTCAGGCACAGGCAGCAACCGGGTGGACTGGCTTGCAAGAGATGCATATTACAAGTCTGAAATCAGTAAAATCATTCGCGAAAGGAAAAAGCAGCTGGTTGTAGCCTGGATACAGGATATGAAGGAGAATGCAACTACCGGGAATCCACAACTAATGTTGCTGAAAAAACTGAAACCCGGGAACCGGTATGCCGGAATTTTGTATTCACTCAGCAAATGGGAGAATGTTTTGTTTACGCTTGGTTTGTTTTTACTGACGGGTTTTGCCGTCCTGCTGTGGTTCAGAAATCGCTTCAGGGCAGACGGTGTTGGATGGATGGGCCTTTTTATTGCCGGTCATTGTGTGTTTACCGTTGCAGTGAGTGCTTTATCCTTTTGGCAGGGAGACCGGTTTCACATCGTCTTTTATCCGCTGGTTATTGTCCTTTTCTTTCTCCTCCTGTTCAGGGGTATGAAAGGACATCGCCCATCCAATCCCTGAAATGCCTTAATTTTGCCCCTTTCATGCAGATAAAGAAGCTGTCCATTGTCATCCCGGCATACAACGAAGGTCCTACCATTCATCACATACTGGATAAACTCATCGTGGTCAATCTGGATGGGGGTATAGAAAAGGAGGTCATCATTGTGAATGACTGTTCCAAAGACAATACCGAGGAGGCCATTCTTGCCTATCAGGCAGCAAACCCCGGCTTGAACATACAGTATCACAAACACGAAGTGAACCAGGGTAAAGGGGCTGCTTTGCACACAGGCATAGCCAAAGCCACCGGTGAATATGTGATTATACAGGATGCAGATCTGGAGTATGATCCACAGGAGTACAATTTGCTGTTAAAGCCTGTATTGTCCGGATTTGCCGATGTAGTATACGGCAGCCGGTTTATGGGTGGAAACCCGCATCGTATTTTGTTTTTCTGGCATTCCATCGGCAATAAGTTTCTTACTTCCCTGTCAAACATGTTTACAAACCTGAATCTTACGGATATGGAAACCTGTTACAAACTGTTTCGGCGGGATATCGTGCAGGGTTTGAAACTGAAAGAAAAACGGTTTGGCTTCGAGCCTGAGGTTACTGCGAAAATTGCCCGGATTCCGGAAATCCGGATTTATGAGGTAGGTATCAGTTATTACGGCCGCACCTATGCTGAAGGCAAGAAAATTGGCTGGAAAGATGGTTTCCGCGCCATTTACTGCATACTCAAATACAATTTGTTTTCCCGTTAATTCCCGGGGCTTTATTCAACCACCAGTCCGGTTTCGGTGATAACCGATTTCTCCTGGTATTCCTCGTAATCGGTGTTGATTTCCCACAAATCATGGTGGGTGCCTTTTACAATGTTCTCGGCAGCGAGCAATCCCATTAAAATACTGTGGTCCTGATTGTTGTATTTGAAGGCCCCGTAACGACCTATCACATGCAGGTTTGAAATGCTGCTCAGGTATTGTTCAACCGGTTTCAGGTTTTCTTTGTAGCCCTTGCTATAAACCGGGTAACAGCGCGGAATGCGGTACACCATACCATCCAGTATGTCGCCTGCATTCACCAGCCCTGTTTTAATGATTTCCTGTTTACCCAGTTCAATCAAATCCTGTTCAGGGCAGTTCCAAAGTGTATCGTTGTCATAACACCAGTATTCCAGTGCAAGTATGCTTGCATTTTGGCCCTGTGTAATTTCAGGAACCCAATTCCGGAAATTGGTAATTCTGCCCATTTGCAAGTCTGCAGCATGCACATAGAGCCAGTTGTCACCAAACAGGTTGCTATTGTTAACATGCAGATATACAATCAGTGTGTTTCGGAAGGAAAGGCTTCCGGCTTTGTCGTGAATATCCTTAGGTACATCTGGTAAACTGCGCACCATCAGGCTGAGGGGCATGGTAGAAATAATTTCGTCGTACCGGATTTCGGTGCCGTTCTTCAATCGCAGGCCTGTGGCTTTGTCGCCGTCTTTCAAAACAGCGTCTACCGGTGTTTTCAATAAAACCTGATGTCCGTTCTGCGTCAGGTATTCTGCCATGCGTGTATAAACCATGCCTGTACCACCCGTGGGGTAGGCAAACTGATCAACCAGCGTTTTGTGTTTGTTCCCCTTGCCGCCGATCAGGGCATTTTTAAGGGCTTCCCACAGCGATAATTTTTTAATACGCTGTGCGGCAAAGTCGGCATCCAGTTCGGTACATGGAATACCCCACAACTTTTCAGTATAGGTTTTGAAGAAAATGCGGTACAGTTTTTTACCAAACCTGCGACTGATCCAGCCTTCAAACGTACTTTCATCGCCACTGGGTGAGATTTTGCCGGCAAAATAACTGAGCAGGCATTGTGCGGCTGTGAAAATCCCCAGTTTGCGCAGAGCATCAAAAGGTTTTAGTGGATAATAGAAGAATTTGCGTTTATAGTAAATGCGGGTGAGTCTGTTTACCATCCGATAGTCTTTGCCGACTATATCCAGCCAGAATCGGTTCACCCGGGAATCGCTGCTGAAAAAGCGGTGAGGGCCAATGTCCACTTTTTGGTTCCACAGGTCAATGGTCTTGGATAATCCGCCAACAGAATCACTGGCTTCATACACATCTACCAGTACCCCCTGCCTGGCAAGTTGGTAGGCTGCGGTGAGTCCTGCCGGACCTGCACCTATCACTGCCACCCGACGTGGTTGAGGGGATTCATTCATAAAACGCGCGAAATACGGGCTTTTTTGGCACAATTGCCAGCGGAATCCAAAGAAAGTGCCTGCCTATTTCAGCGTGAGATAGTACCAGTTTCCCGCGGAGTCTATGGTCTGGGCCGGAAATGCGGCTTTCACTGAAGCCAAATCCGTACTTTGGAACAAAACAAATTGTATCTGATGCTGCCGGGCAGCGAGGCTTTGTCTGACTTCTGCCTCACCCATAAGCCCACCATAATCACGGTATCGGTTGTGGAAACTGATAAACCAGGTTTCACGGGTTTTCCAGCTTGCAATTCTGGACCCCGGGGGAATTTTGTCAAGCAAGGCAACAGCTTGTTTGTAGTCATCCAGCCCGTTTCTGGGATAAAATGCTCGCACCAGGCTGTGCGGAATGGTGAGCAAAAGACACAACCCTCCGGTAAACAGAACTCTTTTGGGTAAAAAATCCATCCATAATACAGGCAGGCTGATGCCTATCATAAACACAGGCCAGAAATACCGGTGTTCGGCAGAAAACAGTTGATAGCCAGCCAGGTACAGGCCTGCCAGGGCGGTAAGGATCAGAACCCGTGGGAATGAATGCAGTTTCTTTTTTCTATGACGGACCAAAAAGTAAAAAGCGAAGAGAGTGAATGCGCAGTTAATCATCAATAACCGCACAGATTTTTTCACGTTGTAACTGAGCACTGGAATAACAGATGCCGGTTTCTGTTGCTGCAAACGCTGGTAAGTCGGATAGACCGTTGTGATATCTGTCCATACAAATGTGCTGTATTCATCCGGGGGAGGTATCAGGCCACCGTTTTTCCAGGGATGTTCTATCCCTCCGGCAAAACGGTTCTGCGCGTTGTATTTGCCAGATGAACCCAGGCTCAGATTTCCGTATTTATAATTCAATGCGGCTATCCATGGAACAATGAAAAGCAGGGAAATACTGAGAATGGAGAATACACGCCGAAGTTCAGCAGCCCATATTGTGCCCTGCTGAATGCGGTAAATAAGGGCAAGGCCCGATGCAAGAATACCAAAGTACAGCAAATAAACCTTGGTAAGGAACATGATGCCCAGCAGAATACCCATATATGCTGTGTGTCTGTCAGAAATAAGCAATCGTACAAAGTGCAATACAAGCAGTGTGGCCAACAAATCCGGCCCTGAAATGGCTTGTGCATAATAGGCCAGATTGATACCTCCGGCCAGTTCAAGCCAGGGTAACCAGGCTGGTCTTTGTTTTCCGGCAAGCCATTGCAGCCAGTGTTTCCAGTCAATCAGCGCAAAGAACAGGAGCAACAATTCCAGCAGCCTTATGGCAGCTAGTGGTGTAAGTCCGAGCCAGAGAAAGGGAACCAAAAGCCAGCTCCAGAATGGCGACCAGTAGGCATTAATAGCCTCATAGAAGCGGCCATGTGCCCATTTTCCGGCGATATCGCTGTAGGCAATTCCATCAGGATTGATGGCATACCATTGCCAGGCGGTAACAACAATACCAAAGAGGATAGAAATGTACAGTGGCCATGAGCCTTGCCTGAGCCAACGCATCGGGCAAAAATAATGCGACCATTCGCGCTTTCAACCCCACATGCGCATCTTTGCAGTGCATTTGTGGAACAAAAGAAAGTAATCATCATCGGCGCAGGGCCTGCCGGACTCACAGCAGCCTATGAACTTCTCAGCCGCAGTTCGGGCTTTGAAGTAACCATTCTGGAGGCCAGTGCCGATATAGGAGGCATTTCCAAAACCGTAAATTACAAGGGCAACCGCATAGACATTGGTGGGCATCGGTTTTTTTCCAAAAGCGACCGGGTGATGAACTGGTGGCTGCAAATGATGCCAGTAGATGAACAGGCCGGGAAGGACATCGAAATCCGTTATCATGGAAAGTCCCGTGAATTGCATGTCCCAATCTCTGCTCCGCCGGCAGGAAAAGACAACGTGATGCTCGTGCGCAACCGGCTCAGCCGGATATATTTTCTGCGCCGGTTTTTTACCTATCCCGTTTCCATGGGTTGGGATACCATGCGAAATCTGGGTGCAGTGCGTATTGTCAAAATACTCTTTAGTTATGCATGGGTTAATGTATTTCCCCGCAAACCGGAAAAGACACTGGAAGATTTTTTTATTAATCGTTTTGGAAAAGAATTATACCTCACATTTTTTAAAGATTATACAGAAAAAGTGTGGGGTTTTAAATGCAGTGAAATATCCAGAGACTGGGGTGTACAGAGAATTAAGGGATTAAGTGTCTGGAAAACGGTTATGCATGCAATAGGTAAACTTCTCTTTGGTAAAAGCAAAACAGATATCGGACAAAAAGGCACCGAAACCTCATTAATTGAGAAATTTTTATACCCCAAATTCGGTCCCGGACAAATGTGGGAAGGGGTGGCCGAAAAAGTAAAGAAAATGGGTGCTGTATTGCACTTGCAACAAGAGGTGTGTGGGATAGACGGCACGGTAAACAGATTAAATGCTGTATCCGCGCGTTGTGCCGACGGTACAACAGTAACTTACGATGCAGATCTTGTGTTCAGTACTATGCCGGTAAAGGATTTGTTTGAATCCTTCCGGTTTGGGGTTGATGAAATGGCAAAGGATGTAGCCGTGAAGCTGCCTTATCGTGATTTTATAACAGTGGGCCTGTTGTGCGATGAACTGGAAATAAAAAACAACGGAAAGAATCAATCCGAAAAACAGAAAATCGTACCAGACAACTGGATATATATTCAGGAAAGAGATGTAAAAATCGGGCGCTTACAGATTTTTAACAATTGGAGTCCCTATATGGTGGCAAACCCGCACCACACATGGATTGGGCTGGAATATTTTTGCAATGAAGGGGATGAATTGTGGAGCCTGGATGACGCATCTTTTATACAAATGGCCATACAGGAATTGCATAAAATTGGCATACTGAATCCGGAAAAAGTACTTGATTCCACTCTGCTGCGCATGAAAAAAACGTATCCCGCGTATACAGGCAGTTACCGGGAATTTGATAAGGTGAAAAGGGTACTGGATGGCATTGTAAACCTATACCCAATAGGCCGTAATGGCATGCACAAATACAACAACAGCGATCACAGCATGCTCACAGCAATGACTGCAGTGGATAATATTCTCAGTGGAAATCTGGATAAGAGCAATCTCTGGCAAATCAATACGGAGGAAGATTACCATGAGGAGAAATAAATGCAGGGATTTTCAGTTTCGGAGCTTGAATTAACGGATTCGCATCCGCTTCACTTTTCCTTTTCCCCCAGCCAACCACAGATATTTTCCTTTCATGGCGCATGTATTGTAGCCTTCCTTTAACCATTGTGACCATGTATGGCCAAAATCACGGCTGATGTCCGTACCGTTAGGGCCTGTGCAGACCTGAATTTTTCCCTTTTGTCTGCCGCATATTCCGCTTCGGTATCCATGCGGCATGGTTGTGGAGGGCAGCCATGTTTTGCCGCCATTTTGGGTGATAAAACAAGTTGCACTTCCGCTATCGGGTGTATAAAAACTTCCGCCCACTGCGGTGCCATTCTTGCGTGAGTACATGGCAAAACCATAGGCGCCGCCGGCTTTCTGTGAAGGAAATGGAATACGTGTGAAATCATCAAGGAAGAGGTACTTTTCGGCTTTGATGGATGGATCCGGATATTTCAATCCATGACGCCGGGTGAATGAACCACTGAGACAATAACTGCTGTCTGGGGTTACAGGGATGCACATAAAACGGTTGCGGTCCATCCATTGCACATTGCTACCACTGGCTGCAAAAAAGGTAAAGCTGTCTTTTCCAGATTCGTTCAAATTACCCATTTTCCAGAGTGTGGACTGCTTTCGAAAGAAATGATTCCTGAACAAGACGGACTTTTTATTCCTGGCAAGCAATACCAGATAGGGGTTTGAAGCACGGGTATGGTCACCCACCAGCAGGATCTGATTCCGGCGCACATCAATGGCATCGAAAAAACTGCCGGCCATGCTGTCGGAGTAAATGAGCTTCCAGGATTTCCCTCCGTCTCTTGTTTCAAGCAACACAGAAGTGTCTCCAGCACTCATTATCACAGCATGTTTACGGCTCCAGGCATGGATATCACGGAAATCCTTGCGTTCATACCCTTCAGGATTCAGGGTATCCCAGTGCAATCCTCCGTCGCTGGTGCGCAATACAGTTCCTTTGCTGCCGCTTACCCAGGCTGAATTTATACCGGTAACGCACATTCCGCGGAAACTTTGCGCATACACAGAAAGCGGGAGATAAAGACATAATAACAGGGAACCACGAAACATGTGGCAAAGATAGCATTGGGCAGCAGGCACTTGTTTTTTCGAAGGAAACCAATATATTCGTTGAAAAAATAGGCAGGATATGGAAGCAACGGTAGCAAAAATTCTCGTGGGATTCGATCATTCGCCATCTTCAACAGTGGCGCTGGAAAAGGGTTTGCAACTGGCCAAGCGCATGGGGGCTGAGCTGCACATTGTGTATGTGGAGGCTACCGGGCATTTCCTGGACTGGGACAGTGTTCACGATTATGTAGCAGGCCTGCGCCGCGACACCGGCATGCAGATAACTGAGCACCATAAGAAGGGAAAGGCTTACCGGGAGATTGTACATACCGAGAAGGAAATCGGTGCCGATCTGATTCTTGTAGGCACCCACGGCATTGAAGGGTTTACGCCATTCTGGATTGGTAGCACCGCATACCGTGTGGTAAGCAGCAGCAAATGCCCGGTGATTACCGTGCAGGAAAACTCAGAAGATCTGGATTTCAGCCAAATTCTGTTGCCGTTGGACAGTACCCCCGAAACCCGGCAGAAATTGCCCTGGGCGGCCCTGTTGGCCAAAAAGTTCCACAGCACCATCCATATTTTGTGCGTGAGCAAAGACAAAGACGACGACACCCTTCAGCACCTCAGGGTATATGCGGCTCAGACTGAAGAATACCTGGCCACAAGGGGCATAAGATTTACCACAGAAACAAGGGCAGGAGCCAATATTGCCCAGGAATGCATCAAATATTCGCGGGAAACCCATTGCGGACTGGTGATGATGATGACTGAAACAGAGCCCAGCGGCATGTTTATGGGCACCGTGGCCCAGCAGCTGATCAATCATTGTCCCATTCCTGTTATGGCCATTCACAACCGTGTGGTGGTAGGGGTGATTGGTGGCGGGTACTAGGCCTCAACATTTTTGTGTATAAAACCTGCATGCAATCTGTGGGTTATTTCAGAAATTGCACGCTGTTTCCCATATGCAGGTAAAAACAATTCAGGAGTACATACAAGCCGGTGAGACACCCGAAATTTTGTTTTGGGTGGGTTGTGCCGGAAGCTTTGATGAACGTGCGCAGCGGGTGAGCCGTGCATTTTCAGGTTTGCTTGAAAAAGCAGGTGTAAAATTCGCAATCCTGGGCACCGAAGAGGGCTGCACCGGCGATCCTGCCAAAAGAGCCGGCAATGAATTTCTGTTTCAGATGCAGGCTATGCAGAACATAGAAGTATTGAACGGGTATGGCATTCAACGTATTGTCACGGCTTGTCCGCATTGCTTTAATACCCTGAAAAATGAATATCCCGGTTTGGGTGGCAATTACGATGTGGTGCACCACACACAGTTTCTGAATGAATTGCTTGCTTCTGGCAGACTGGCCATAGAGGGTGGTGCTTACAAAGGGCGCAAAATCACGTATCATGACAGTTGTTATCTGGGGCGTGCAAACGGGATATACGAAGCTCCGCGCATGCTGATGGAGAGATTGGATGCAGACCTGGTAGAAATGAAAAGATGCCGCACCAATGGCCTGTGTTGCGGTGCCGGCGGGGCTCAGATGTTCAAGGAAGCTGAAGCAGGTGATAAGGAAGTGAACGTGGAACGCACAGAAGAAGCATTGGCAACCGGTGCAGAAATCATTGCCGTGAATTGCCCATTCTGTATGACCATGATCAAAGATGGCACCAAGCATTTTGAAAAAGACAGTGAGGTACAGGTTCTGGACATTGCTGAATTGCTTTCGGGGGCGGCACAGTCATGAGTCTTGCGGGAATGGCTCCGCATTCCAGGGTTTGGTGGTTTACAGCCAACAGACCCTTTACCCATGCAGAAGCTGATGAACTTCGTGCATTGTTGGCAGATTTTACAGCAACCTGGCAGGCGCATGGAGCAGACCTGAAAGCAGGTTATTCTTTGTTGTATGATTGTGTGGTTTGTATTGCGGTAGATGAAAACTTTACCGCACCCAGCGGCTGCAGTATAGATAAAGCATTCAGGATTTTACAGGATTTTGGTTCGCGCCACCGGATGGACTTGTTCCAACGCACTTTGCTGATTGTACCGGAAGGGGATTCAGCCAGAATATTAACCAAAACAGAAGTTGCTGAAGCTATACAAAGCGGAAAGATTCAATCAGATACACTGGTTTTGAACACACTTGAAATGCAATTGAACTCCGGGCCTGAAGCGGCCTTAATCCCTTTTGAAAACTCCTGGCTTGGCCGACAGTTGGCCGCCAATCTGCTTGCAAAATGAAAGACAAACGCATACTTACTCTTTTTCTTACCATTCTTATAGACCTGATTGGTTTCGGGATTGTCATTCCCATATTACCTACACTCACAAAATCGGTGGCGGCCAAGGCAGGATTTTTTTTGGGTCCGGACATGGCTGTGGGCATGGTGGTTTTCTTTTTTGCCATCATGCAGTTTTTGTTTTCTCCATTGTGGGGCTCACTCAGCGACCGGGTGGGCCGGAGGCCGATTATTCTCATCAGCATACTCATCGCCGCGGCAGGATATTTTACCCTGGGTTTCGGACAAAGTCTTTTTATGATTTTTGCAGCCCGCGTATTGTCCGGTATTGGCAGTGCAAACATCAGCGCAGCCCAGGCCTATATCGCAGACATTACAGAACCGCATGACCGTGCAAAACGCATGGGTCTTATCGGAGCAGCATTCGGAATCGGGTTCGTATTGGGTCCACCCATTGGCGGATGGCTGTTCCATCTCGGGCAAACATCCATTCACATAGGCGCATCAATGCTGCAAAATGGTGAAACAATTTATCCCGATGGGGGACTCAGACTATTGGGTTTTTTCTGTGCAGGATTATGCGTTCTGAATTTTATTCTTGCTTATTTTTTATTGCCTGAAAGTTTGAGCAGAAAGAATGAAGATCACCGAAAATTCAGCCAGTCTTTTCAGGGGTTTACCTCCATTTGGCGTGTAGAAATTATTGGTGAGTTGTTTGTCATCAACGTAATATACATTGCTGCATTTATGATGATGCAAATCAATTCCGCCATTATGTGGAAAGAGAGGTACGGACTGGATGAAGTGCATACCGGGTATATATTCGGATTTATCGGACTTTGTTCCGCAGTCATTCAGGGAGGACTCATCGGGAAATTCCAGAAATGGATCGGTGTAAAGAAAATGTTGGTTTACGGTTGTCCGCTTGTAGCCATAGGTTTGGTGCTTGTACCCCTGCCATCACAGGACTGGTTTTATCCGGTGCAGGCAATCAGCATTTTGTGTCTTACAGTGGGTAACGGATTTCTGATGCCATCGATCAATTCACTGGTTTCTATCAATACATCTGCAATGGATCAGGGTAAAACGCTGGGATTGTTGCAAAGTTTCAGTTCACTTTCCCGGGCAATTGGACCATTGATTTCCACCGCTATTTATTCCATTTTTTATATGTTGCCGTATCTGGTTGCCGCAGGTTTAATGCTGGTTGCATTCTGGCTGGCCATTCGCCTTTCCCATCAGATAGGGAATGAAGACAAACCTGCAGGTCCATTAACCACTTAATCTGAACATTGCCATGATGCGTGTGCTACACCTGAATGCCAACAGTGCCGGAGGTGCGTTTATGGCAGCTCAGAGATTGCATGAGGCTTTTCAGCAAAGACAGGATATTCTCAGTCATCATCTGGTATTCAGTGGTGCACCCGGCAATTACGATTTGTGGGCCCAGAACCGGATAAAACGATACTGGGCCACTGCTCTGCACGCATTCGAAAAACTCGATTTTTTGCGGTATGAAAAAGACAAATCGGTGCGCTTTGCATTTTCACATGGCCGCAGTGGAATCGACATCCTCAGCCACCCTTTGTACCGCAATGCCGATGTTGTTCATCTGCACTGGATCAACAAAGGATTTATTTCTTTGGATGGACTGGAAAATATGCTGCAATCCGGTAAGAAAATCGTGTGGACCTGTCATGATTTGTGGCCTTTCACCGGAGGTTGTTACCATCCCAGGGACTGCGACGGATTTACACACGGTTGCGGGAATTGTCCCTACCTGAAGAAGCCCGAAATGGATGATTTGAGTTCACAGGTTTTTTTACAGAAACAGCAGATGTATGCGCAGGCCAGGCAGTTTCAGTTTGTGGCTCCCAGCCAATGGCTGTCCGATACCGCTGGCCGCAGTGCTGTAATGCCTCATGTAAGTCCTGTGGTGATTCCGAATGGAATAGACACCCGGCAATTTGCACCTGCAAACAGGATGGAACTCCGTAAAAAATACAATATTAGTGAAGACGAGAATGTGTTGTTATTTGCAGCGGCCAACCTGAGCAATCCGTACAAAGGGTTTGCACAATTGAATGAAGTGCTGGATGCTCTGAAAGCACTGAATTTGCAGAAAGTGCGTATTGTATTGATTGGTGAAAACAAATCAGGGGTGACATTTTCCAATGCCTGGCCGGTGCAAAGCACCGGTTACATTTCAAAACCGGAGCTAATGGCAGAATGGTATGGCCTGGCAGACATGTATGTAACCACATCACTTGAAGAAAACCTGCCTACAACCATTATGGAAAGTATGGCTTGCGGCACACCGGTGGCAGCGTTTCAGGTGGGGGGGATACCGGAAATGGTGGAGGATGGTGAAACCGGGGTTTTGGCTCCCCTGAAGAGCTCGGATGAGTTGGCAAATAAAATTGCCGCCTGGTTGCAAAGTGCGCAGGAAATACAAAACCAGAAGCGTGAAGTGTGCAGAGAATCGGCACTTAATGCCTGGGACAGCCGGAAAGTAGCACAGCGGTATTTTGAGCTGTATGCCGGGAATCATTGAAACCCAAAAAATGACATAATAACCGGAATTTAACTGCCCTTAAAAGCAACGAATTACCCAATTTGCGTCTCTATCTAGTATGAGGCTGCGATTAAACCTTTGTGTCTTGCTGTTTATAGCCCCCCAGTGGCTGTTTGCACAAAATCCTGTTGCAGGAGATGCATCGGAAGACGGCCTGTTTGTGTGGCTCAAGGCAACAGATGGATTGAATGCAGATGAGAATCTGAAAAAATTCCTGCAGGACAACCCGGAATTGGCAAATTATAAATGGAAAAGGACGTTTATCACAAATACAGAGCCGCTGAACAGGATTTATACAGTTAAGGGATTCAGTAATGCAAATGTCAGGGACCAGTTTGCCATTCTTATCCAGAGAATGACGGGTGTAGATATGGTAGAAAGTATCCCTGACTATCGTTTTTTTCACACGCCAAATGACTTACAAACCAAACAATGGAACCTGAATAAAATTCAGGCTGAATCTGCCTGGGATATTAGCAAAGGAGGAAAGAACATACTGGTTGGTTTGGTGGATGATGGCATGGATACCGCCCACAGCGACCTTCAACCTGCCTTATGGCATAACCCGAAAGAAATTCCCGGCAATGGCAAAGACGATGACGGCAATGGCTATGCGGATGACTGTTATGGTTGGGACATGGCAGATAATGACAACAATCCCGGGGTGGTCGTTTCAGACAACCTTTCGCATGGCACGCACTGTGCGGGAATCATCGGTGCAGCCTCAAACAACAGCAATGGCATTGCTTCCATTGGGTATAATGTTAAAATTCTCGCCGTGAAATGTGGTAAAAACGGACAGCCTTATATTTATAATGGATATGAAGGCGTAGAATATTGCATCAACAACGGGACCCGTATTGTCAGTATGAGCTGGGGTGGCGGTGGATACAGCGCTACCTATCAGGCCATTTTCGATTATGCCTATAAAAAGGGGGTGATTTGCGTTGCAGCAGCCGGCAACAGCAGCACAAATGCCGTGATGTATCCCGCAGGATATAACCATGTCATTGCCGTAGGCTCTACCACAAATACAGATGCCAAAAGCGGATTCAGTAATTATGGTTCGTGGGTGGATGTGATGGCCCCCGGGTCTGCAATCTATAGCACATTGCCCGGAAATACCTATGGGAATTATAGTGGTACATCTATGGCCTGCCCTCTGGTTAGTGGATTGTGCGCACTTATGCTCAGCAAAAATCCATCGGCAAGTGCCACTCAGATAGAGGCATGCCTGAAATCTGGCTGCGAAAACATCGATGGCATGAATCCCTCATACATCAATCAAATGGGGAGTGGTCGCATCAATGCCTTGCAATCCATGCGTTGTTTGGCCAGTGTACTTGCTGGATTTCAGCCATCAAAATGGAGGGTATGCACGGGTGATACAATTCAGTTTACGGATAGAAGCACCACGAATGTCACACAGTGGAAATGGACTTTCTCCGGCGGAACCCCGAATAGTTCTGCGTTACAGCATCCGGTGGTAAGGTATAATACACCAGGTAAATACAAAGTAAAATTGTGGGTAACGGATGGCAAAGATGCTGACAGTGTGGAGATAGAGTTTGCTATTTCTGCCGGGGTTCCTACACTCGCTTTTTCTGGAAAACAGAGTATTTATTCCGGAGATTATGGCACAATAGAAGCAATCCTTTCGGGCACCGGACCCTGGGACATAACCTATACAGATGGAACCAATGTATTCACAAACAAAGGAATTCAGTATTCTCCCTATTTCATATTGGTTAGCCCTAAAAAGAATACAATATATAAACCCCTTACTGTTTCGGAGTCAGCGTGTAACGGCACTGTTTCGGATTCTGCCGTATTCACCGTTTTGCCGCCACCAGCAGGGGGCAGCGGAAGCTGCGACAGTGGGTATTTGTTTCAAATGGCACTGTCAGATGGAAGCAGGGCCATGCGGGCATTGGATTTAGAAGTAGCGAATGACAGTACCGTGTTACTGGCCGGATACAATGGGTCAGGCTCAGGTCAGGATGGCTTTCTGGCCAGTGTGAACACAAATGGAAAAATCAACTGGGCTAAACGGTCAGGAGGCAGCAGTGAAGACGGGTTTTATTGTGTGGATATCGATGAATCAGGATCAGTTTATACAGGTGGTTACACCTATTCAGCCACCTCAGGCCGGTCTGCAGTAATGGCAAAATACAAACCCGACGGGAGCCTGGCCTGGCGCAAAATTTACGGATTCGGCAGTGAGTACATTTACAGGGTTAATGTTTCAGCAGACCGTAAGTATGTTTATTTCACAGGCCTTTCTTTAGATCAAAGTTATGGAAGTGAGGATTTTACCATTTACAAACTGGATACCAACGGCAATGTACAATGGGTCAAACAGGTGGGAGACGGGGAACTGAACAGAAATCATCAGATGCTGGAAACCAACAATGGCAACGATTTGTATGTAATCGGAAATTTTGGGGATGCCTTTCCTGTCTTACATGGATGCCTGCTGAAACTGGATGCAAACGGGAGTATTGTTTGGAATAAAAAGTATCAGTTGCCCACCAATTATCAGGTTTCTTTTCACGATATCAAGTCCTGGGGAAATGATTTGATTGTGTATGGATATTTGGGGTTAAATAGTGGAGGAAACACAAGTGTGACGCGTGAAACCATGCTTGCACGATTAGCCAGTGATGGCACTGTAAAGTGGGCAAAAAAATACAGTTTGAGCACAACCAATCCGTGGCAAATGCAAATCATAGATAAGCAGATTCTGCTTTCCGGTGGCAATTCAAACAACGGAGAAGATGGGTTTATTTTACTTACAGACAGCAACGGGAATGTATTGCTGGCTAAAAATTTAGGCACTACTGCCAGTGAATATATTTTTGGTTTGCGCACAACAAATAATAAAGAAATCTATTTTGCAGGCTATCAGAATCCCGGAACGTCAAGAGCATGGTTTGGCAAAACAGGTTGCCGGCTGAATGCCCTCTGCAATGCAACAGATGCCACTCCGGGTGTACAAAACATTACACTGAACAGCGGGAATCTTTCCTGGAATGTAAAAGATTTTAATCGGCCGGTAACCTTTAATTTAACTGAGACCAGTTTTACTCCTTCACTTACTGTGATTTGCAAAAGCAACAAAATACAGAAACCGCCCTGCGACGGGAAACCTGCTTTTAAAATCACAGACAATTGTTGGGGTAAGCCGGTGGGATTTACGTATGCCGGAACCATAGAAAAGTATATTCCAGAGAGCTGGTCATGGGATTTTGGAGACGGAGGAAGTGCTTCTGGCAATCCGGTTGAACATCGTTTTACAAAGCAAGGAACCTACAGGGTAGTAATGAAAGTGTTGAGCCGCCTGGGGAATTTTACATGTATAGATTCCAGCGTGCAATTTTATCGCGCCGTGGATTCGTTTCGGATACTTTCCATGCCACCCGATACCACCATTTGTGCTGGAGACAGTATACAACTTTCAGCCATACAGTTTCTGTGTGAAAATCCTCTGCTGAAATACAAATGGACCCCGGTATGGATCAATCATGCGACTGCGGCAAGACCCTGGGTTTCGCCCAAAATGACACAGTTTTATTCCGTGGAAGTTACCGATGGATTGGGTAGGAAAGCAACAGGATTTATGAAAATCACAGTAAATCCGAATTGTTGCAAATCCAAAGCCCGGTGGGCTGTCAATGCACCATTTTGTGAAGGAGATACTATTTATTTTCGCAATATTTCCACCGCTAAAAGCAATGCAGTTTTTGCCTGGAAATTTCCCGGAACAAACTTGCCGGTATATAATGGAAAAAATCCGACAGGTGTTGTGTTTCCAAAGTCAGGCGTATACAAAGTGAGTTTGAGTCTGCTGGACCAGTGCAGTTCTGATGCAATAGATTCCAACATTTTTATTTTCCCTAAACCAAAGGCCTATGCGGGCCATGATACACTATTCTGCAGGGCAGACAGTTTGCAACTCGGCGAAGATCCGGTGGGAAGAAATCAGTACAGATGGTCCCCCACTGCCGGATTGAATTCAACAGTCATTGCAAATCCGGTGGCAAGAATCACAGCACCGGTAGTGTATCATTTAAAAGTTTCAGACGAGAATGGATGCAGCAATTTGGACACGGTTGTTATTGGGTTTGGTACTCCTCCGGAGGCATATCTGGGCCCGGACACCACCCTCTGCACAGGGGAAAGTACATGGATTGGAACTGCGCCGGTTCCTGGTACAAGTTATCTCTGGAATCAAGGGGCAGCCACGTCTTCAGTTTGGGTGAGTACGGCAGGAACTTATATCTGTACAGCGCGAAATATATGTGGTGAAAAAAAGGACACCATTGTGGTTAAATTCGACAATTGTATGTGTCCTGTATATATCCCGAATGCGTTTACGCCGGGCCGCAGTTCAGGATTGAATGACAGGCTGAATATTGTCTTTACTTGTCCGTACAGCAGTGCCAACCTTAGAATTTATAACCGGTGGGGGCAAAAGGTATTTGAAACCGCTGATCTCAATGTACTTTGGGATGGAAATTATTTGGGCAAGCGGGTACCGGACGGAGCTTATTATTGTGTGCTTTCGGTAAAGGGAAAATACAAAGGCAGGGTGCAGGAAGTAATTAAAAACGGAATCGTTTATGTGCTGGATTAAATCTGCAGCGGCTGTTCTGTTTTTTCTGCCATTTGTGCTATCTGCCCAGGTTATGCAATTCAACAAGCACAAGTATGGCCCATATTTGTCCTATGGTATAGGAACCGGGAAACGGTTGTATGCACCATATGCAGGAACTGTTTATGGTAAAAAGCCCGGGAATGCGATCAGTATTGGGGGAATTTACGCTTATAATATTTCTGAATTTTTATGGCTGCAAACAGGGGCTGAATTCCATGCCAGAGAATGGAACTGGCAAAGCAACGGAGTAACGGGAAAGAATTATTATCCACCTGCCTTGAATAAAGCCCGGGAACAATGGATTCAATTGCCTTTGCAGGCTTTGGTTTACACCGGCCATGAGCAGGGCCGTTTGTATTTTAGTGCAGGTCCTGTCAGTTCGTTTTTACTCAATAAGTCATGGCAGGAAAGGACTGAATCTTCATTGGATTCACAATTCAGTACCTCTTATGCCGAAGGGAAAAATGTCCGCAGTTTTCATGTGGGAATGAGTGCCGGCATGGGGTCGGAATTTGAGTTGAATCCGGATTTGTTGTGCAGGGTGCAGGTTCAGACACAAACCCAATGGTACCGGCGCAGGGAAGCGGGCAAAGAAAACAGCAGTGCATGGATGTTTACGGTGGCTTTTTTGTGGGTCAGGTGATGGAACACACGATTGAATACGATATGAATTCAGAGTCAGAATTTACCTGTGTTAATTGCTTTAAACTCCGCTTATTTCTTTTATAAGCCGTAATAAATGCGGAGGTTGTTAGGTTGTTCTCCACATGCTATGAAAGAATGGGTGTGTATTTTATGAAACACAAAAGGCAGCGGATAGCTGCCTTTGCATGGCTTTGCGGGGACAAAGCCGGAGGGTTTATTGATTAATCTACGTTGTCGTGCAGATGTTTGTTGGGTTTGATAGTCATATCCGTTTCTTCACTTACCTCAGAGATGGTAATGCGGGATATCTGCGCCCCTGACTCACTGGGAGGAGCCTGCACCAATTGAATGTTCTTGCGTTGCCAGGCGGGTACATTCAGGTCGCCGTTCAGCAGGTTCTCGCGTTCATTGCGCCGCAGTTCCGGTTGTGCAGGGCGCCACAAATCGTCGAGATTGCCCAGGGGTTGAAGTTCGGCTTCGTTGAAAGGCACGGGTTCTTTACCCAATGCAGGTTCTACCGTCAATGTTTCCGGCATGGCCTGTACTTCAGGCACCACGGGTTCTGTTATTTTGCTCACCGGAGCTTCAAAGCCGGTTGCTATCACAGTAATGGAAATTTCATCTCCCAATCTTGCATCGTGTGTGATTCCCATTTTAAGGTGTGCAGTATGTCCGGCTTCATCCTGCAGAAAGCGTTTCACCTTGGCGGTTTCACTCATCAGGGGTTCTTTGGTTCCATAGGTGAAGTTTACCAGCAGGTGTTTGGCAGAACTGATGCGGGTATTGTCCAGCAAAGGACTGTCAAGTGCAGTGCGTACAGCCTCTTCTGCGCGGTCTGTTCCGCTGCTGATGCCTGTTCCCATGATAGCGCGGCCACTGTTGGTCATGGCTGTTTGCACGTCTTTGAAATCAACATTCAGCTTGCCGGGTTTGGTGATGATTTCGGCTATACCTTTTGCGGCAGTGCACAGAATGTCATCTGCTTTAGAGAAGGCCTGGCTTACAGGCAAATCGCCGTACATTTCCACGATACGGTCGTTGCAGATGGTGAGCAATGCATCCACATGGGGTTTCAGATTGTCTATCCCTTCACGGGCCTGTGAGTTCCTTTCCGGACCTTCGTCTTCAAAAGGCACAGTTACAATGCCTACGGTAAGTATGCCCAGTTCCTTCGCAATTTTTGCAATTACCGGCGCTGCACCTGTTCCGGTGCCACCACCCATACCCGCTGTGATAAAGGCCATTTTGGTATTGGTTCGCAACAAATCGGTGAGTTGCCCTACTGTTTCAAGAGCTGCTTTGCGCCCCATTTCCGGTTCACTGCCTGCACCCAGACCTTCTGTGAGTTGCAGGCCGAGCTGGATCCGGTTGGGAACGGGACTGTCTATCAGTGCCTGCGCATCTGTGTTGCATACGTAGAATTCCACACCCTCGATTCCCTGGCGAAACATGTGATTTACAGCATTGCTGCCGCCACCGCCCACGCCGATTACTTTTATGATGGAGCCCGACATGCGGATAACATCTGGTTCAAAATTGTTTGGCATTTGGTTGTTTTTATGGTTTTACTTATTTCATGTCGTCATTAAAATCATCCCCTTCTTTCATCCATCTGTCCAGGCCATTGAAAAGGCCCCAGTTTCCGGAAAAGGGTTTCTTCAGTTTATCGAACAAACCTTCCCTTGGTTCCTTTTCCTCAAGTTCTTCGGCAAGCACTGTATCTTCTATGGGTGCAGATTGTTGGGTCTCTTTCTGTATCAGGGTATTGACCGGAAGGTTTTGTTCATTCCGGGTTTCGAATCCTTTCAAAACCAAACCAATACCTGTGGCATACATTGGATTCCGCACTTCTTCCACCATACCGCGTCCCAGATGTTGTCCCGGGCTGCCTATATGTACTTCCAGGCCGGTTTCATAGGTAAAGAGCTGGATGATGTTTTTCATAGCGGATCCGCCTCCGGTGAGCACGATACCTCCGGTAAGACGTTTCCTTTGCCCGCTTACTTCTATTTCGTAGTTTACCCGTTCAATGATGTCTTCCATGCGGGCTTTGATAACCTGCGAAATGGCATAAAGTGATATTTCCTTGGGTTTGCGTCCCGGCAGGCCAGGGACCACCACTACTTCATTGCGCATATTATCGCTGGGGTAACAGCTGCCATAATTCACCTTTACAATTTCAGCCTGTTCCTTCAAAATGCCGAAGGCGTCCTGAATGTCTTTGGTGATGCGGTCTCCACCGATATCGATAATGGCTGTATGACGGATAAAGCCATCTTCGAAAATGCACATATCTGTGGTGCCACCACCTATGTCCACAAGGGCCACACCTGCTTCCATTTCTGCAGGACTAAGCACAGCTGCAGATGAGGCAAAGGGTTCCACAATGAGGTCTGCCACATCCAGTCCGGCCCTGCGCACTGCCATGAGAATATGGCGGGCAGCAGCTGTTTGTCCGGTGATGATATGGTAGTTGCATTCCACACGCACACCCATGCGGCCCACCGGTTCTTTTACCCCTTCCTCATCGTCTATGCGGTATTCCTGTGGCAGCACATGGAGAATTTCCAGTCCGTGTTCCATGGCCAGGTTGCCCATATCGGCTTCCATTTTTGCCAGTTC
>JAEUUL010000030.1 GCA_016787485.1 Bacteroidota bacterium | reverse complement strand
AAAAGAATTGAAAAAGAAGGGATTTGCGTTCACCGGAACCACAGTTTGCTATGCACACATGCAGGCAACGGGCATGGTAAATGATCATCTTGTATCCTGTTTCCGGTACGATGAAATTGTAAATCAATGAGAAAAATCTTTTTATTTATTTTTATATGCAACGCATGTTCGGTATTCGGACAATGGGATTGGGGCGGGCCTCCCATCAGGAATATTGACGTAAGAAACAACAAGAATTTTACTGGTTTTGAAGTATTGGATTCTGCCATGTCAGCAAACAGGGTATTGTTATCCGGTGTGCCCGAAGAATCCGGGAATTTCAATATCCGTTTTGCCTGGAAATTGTTTTCCTACCTCAACGAAAAACACGGTGTGCAGCATATTTTGCTCGAAACCGGTCCGGCGCGTGCGGAGCTGATCAATGCTTATATCAGTGGCAAGGACAGCAGTGTTGAGACCTTGCTCAAGTCGGTTTCAAATCTCCGGATGATGCGTTTTTACCGCAATTTAAAACGCTTGAATCTGAATAAACCTGAAGGAAGTAAAATAAAAGTACACGGGATGGATGTAGAGAAAAATCCATCGTTACCTGTGGTAAGTATTGCCGGTCTGTTGCCCGATGAAGGTATTCCTGACAGACTGAGAGTGGGTGTTGAATCACTGAAAGGCGCGGCGCGCTATGTGGTTAAAAAAGGCCTTGAAGAATTTGAAAGTGAGAGAAAGGGCAATTCACAGGATGACAATTCACTCTATTATCAGTCATCTTCATTTAGTGTGCGGGAAACCGGAATGGAATTTCTTACATTTTACGACAGTTTGCGGTCGGAATTTCAGCGTTGGCTGGGATCTGATTTTGGCAGACTGGATGAAGCGGTAAGCGGTCTCAGACAGGCAGGGGAGTGGCGCAAACTATACAGCAGCTCGTTACAGGCCACGTGGAGGGCAGAGGAAATGTTCCGGAACCTGAATAAAATACTGACACAATTTTCCGGACAGAAATTTTATGGAAATATTTCGCGGTGCGAAATATTCAAAGGCAGATTGTCTGAAGGTTGCGGGTATTATGATTACGCCGGCCTGCTGTACAAAATGCTGAATATGCCGGAAAGTAAAGAAAAAAAGATTTTAAATCTGGCGGTGGTTTCTGGCAATGAGGTAGATAAATTCAGCACACCGGAAGGTCTCAAACCATTTATTGATCAATTGAATGCATTGATTGCACGTACACTGATGGATTCCACCAGATTGTTTAGTCCGGCCGACAGCAGCTGGGGCACTGCACATGGTCTGTTGTTTTCCGGTTTTGATTATGTGTTGATTCACAGAGGCATTTCTCCTCCGGATCCGGCTGAAATGTTCGATTCCTTTGCAGTGGATGATGCAACAGACTGGATTACAGCGCCGCGTCAGTTGGCTTCGGATCAGGGTAAAGCATATGTAGATTTGTTTAATCTTCAAATCCTGAATGCGGGTTACGGGAAGTTGAATACAGCCCTTACGAATCAGGGATTATCCAGGTGGAAAAGCCCGATGTGGGATGGTTTTTCTGTGCTGGTTGCGGATCCGAATACAAAAGTATGGCACAAGATGGGGCTGCAATGGGCCTTTGGACAGGGCAGCGGGTATTCTGCCTGGAGTGCCGCTTATGAACCCGGGTTTTCAATCTGGTCTGGTACACGCCTGAAGTGGCTGGCACAGACACATATGGGATATTCGCGGTTGAGACTGGTTGCCCCGTCCGACAACACACTTACTCCTTTTGTTACTCAGTTCAAGCCGCCGCGCATCATTTACAATCCTGCATTTACCCTGGGTTTGGGAAGCAGTTTGTTGCTTGATTTGGGTAAAGTGTTTTTTTATGGCAGCGCAGGATACAGGCAGGATTTGGGAGAAGGCCGCTGGCGGGCCGGAGGCGGATTTACAGGCGATGCAGGACAAATGTATCAGACCGGATTTCAGTACGGAGCAGGTTTTGGATTCTGTGTACCCTTAAATACAGAGAATAGCAGGGAGGACTGGCGGTGAAAAGGACAGAAATCATAATCGCATTGCTTTTGTGTACCGGGATTGTTTCCGCCCAGAAGGCACCCGACGGGGTTGAAATCAACATACGGAATACCGATGAGTTTGAAGGTTTCTCTGCACTGGACTCTGCCGTTCGCAGTGCCAGAGTGGTTATGACCGGCGAGAACCACACCTATGTGAATTTCAATTCACGCATGGAGATGAAGATGCTCCGTTACCTCTACCATACATCGGGTGTCCGCAATTTTGTCATCGAACTGGGCTCTGCCCGTGCGGGCTTTCTGAACAGATACCTGAACCGCACCGATACCCTGGCTGAACTTTGCCTGAAAGCAACAACCTCTCCCCGGTATATGGATTTTTTCAAGCGACTGAGAAAATGGAACGAGGGATTGCCGGATTCTGCCCGGATCAGGGTTTGGGGAATTGACGTAGAACGGTTCAATGATCTTCCCTTGTTGCGGTTGAATGAAACGATGGGAAATGCCATACCACCTGCCGAAATCCGCAACGGGGTGGAAGCGGTGCGCACAGCTGCCGCCTGGATTTTGCAAACCGGACTTCAGGATTACCGGGAAGCTAAAGGGAATCAGACTGCCAGAGGAAATCGCACACAGCGGTTCACTGCCAATGAAAGTGTGCTGGCTTTCCTGGATTATTTCGATAGTTTGCAACCCGCATTCCGAAGCTGGCTGGGTGCAGAATACCAAAAAACGGAACAAGCGGTTAATTGGCTCAGGGAATACCGGCAATGGAAGGCTTACGACAACAAAACATTTCAATATATCTGGCGCGAGGAAGGCATATACAGCAAACTTACCGCGCTGCTGGACAGCATGCCTGCGGAGAAATTTTACGGACAATTTGGTCGCTGCCACACTGCCTACGAAGAGCAGAATGGGGATTGCGGCTGGTATGGCTATCACAGTATTGTGAACAAACTACAGGATCGGTATTTTAAGAACAAAACCTCAGCCGTGTCAATAGGGATTTTCTACAATGGGTATGCCGACAACAATTTGTACAGTGACAAGCAAAGCAATGAAAAAGTGGGAGAGGAGGTAGACGCACTGATGAACAAGACCAAACCCCGCACGGTTATGCTGTTCAATTTGCGAGCAAGGGAAGCTGAATTGCCTGTGATTGAGGCGAAATTCTCCTATGCCATCGTCAACAACCGGTATACAGTTGAAGAATCAGACAGCCTGGCCATGGATTCCATCGCAGAGCCAAAACCGGAAACATACAAGTCGGCAGTGATGGTACAGGCGGGCTATTTGTGGTCAACGGTGAGTTTGAAACGGTTCAATGCCCATTTGGCGCAGAACGGTCATACTTCAGGAGTAGCCGGTTACACGTTTCAATCATTCAGTATGTCCGGATATGACAACGGTTCGGCCTGGGGCCTGCATTTTACCCGCACGGGTTATTTGAAGGCCGCTGAAACGGGTACAGGTTCCATTTCTGTTTCAGCGCAGCAGTTTTTGCTGGAATCAGGATTTGCCCTGTTTGCAAGAAAACGGTTCAACTGGCTTGCCGGAATTGCTTATGGCCCTGGGCAGCAGCAGTTGCGCTTCAAAGCCACACAGCAGAATTTTCTCAATTACGACCCTGCTTCGGTGAAGGTATTTGTAAATCCCGCCTTTCTGTTGGGTGCCTATACCCAGGGACAGTTAAGGGTTGCAGGACCCCTGGCACTGGGTTTTTACGGCTCATGGTGCCGCGACATTTCCAGCGATAACCGGTTTTACTATCGGGGTACCCGCATTGAATACGGAGACGGCATGGTATCTAATCCGCTTACAGGATTTCAATACGGAGTCAGACTTTCCGCCATTTTCCCATTGGATTGAAACGAATGAAAGAAGCACTGAAAAATTTACCAAACCTGATGACCATGGGAAACCTGGCCTGCGGACTCATCGGGATAGAACGGGTGTTTGCCGGTGAGGTGAACCATGCCTTGGTGGTCATGCTTATTGCCGCTGCCCTCGATTTTTTCGATGGGTTCACTGCCCGACTGCTCGGGGTTGACGGTGAAATGGGAAAACAACTGGATTCTCTGGCCGATTTGGTTACGTTCGGCGTATTACCCGGTATCATCTTTTACCAGATTGCCATCCAACACGACTTCTGTTTGCCCAACGGGTTTTGTACAAGCCGGTATGCCTGGTTGTTCATTCCATTGGGTGCAGCATGGCGACTGGCCAGGTTCAATATCGATACACGGCAGAGTACCGGTTTTCTGGGTACACCCACCCCCATCACAGGCACAGCACTGGCCTTTACCTGGCTGGCAGTGCAAAGCCAAACGGGAGCTGGTTATTCCTGGATTGCGGAGCATATTTATCTCAGCAGATATTTTGTGCTGTGGGCGCCTCTCGCCGCGTTTTATCTCATGGTGTCCGATTTGCCCATGCTGGCATTCAAATTCAAAAAGGGCGATGTGCTGCTGCCCTGGAAAATTGCTCTGATTATCGCTTTAGTGGCAGTTGCAGCTATTTTTCAGGAAGCCGCAGGTCCTCTTGTATTATTGGTCTATGTTTTACTGTCTTTAATTGCGAACTTTGTAACGGTAAAACAGCATGGCTAAAGTAGGAATCATCATGGGCAGCGACAGTGACCTGCCGGTAATGCAGGAGGCAGCCCGCATCCTGGAATATTTCGACATTTCATATGAACTGACCATTGTATCGGCACACCGCACTCCGCAGCGCATGTATGAATATGCAACCAAAGCACCGGAAAGGGGGATTAAGGTAATCATCGCCGGAGCAGGTGGTAGTGCCCATTTGCCCGGTATGGTGGCTTCCATCACGCATATTCCTGTGGTGGGTGTACCGGTAAAATCAGCCAACCTGAATGGCATGGATAGTCTGTACTCGATTGTGCAAATGCCACCGGGTGTTCCTGTGGGGACCATGGCAATCAATGGGGCCAAGAATGCAGGCTTGTTCGCAGTACAGATTCTGGCTGCCCTCGATGAGAACCTGGCTCAAAAGGTGAAGGATTATAAGAAACGCCTCGTGGAAGAGGTGAATGAGAAAGCCGCCCGTCTGGAAAAACTCGGATACGAGGAATATCAGAACAAACTTGAACTTTAATACCCACTGCTTATGGTCATCGTAGGCAATGCATTGGTTTCAGAAGAAATTCTGGAAAGGAAGTTTGCCTGCCAACTGGGCCAATGCCATGGCGCATGCTGTGTTCAGGGAGATTTGGGCGCGCCATTGGAAGAGGAGGAAGTTCAGATTCTGGAGCAGGAAATGCACCATTTTATGCCCTTCCTTTCTGAAGAGGGAAAGGCAGAGATCGCGCTGAGAGGTTATGCTGAGCAGGACCCGGAAGGCGAATGGGTTACTGTTTGCCGGCCTACCGGAGAATGTGTTTTTGTCAATTATGATGGAGCTGTGGCGGTATGTGGCATAGAAAAGGCCTGGCAGGCCGGAAAAACCTGGTTTCGCAAACCACTGAGTTGTCATCTGTATCCCATTCGGGCTAAGAAGTACGGGGAGTATGTGGCTCTCAATTACCACAACTGGAGTATATGTGCCCCTGCCTGTAAGGCTGGTGAAGAATTGAAAGTTCCGGTACACCATTTTTTGCGTGAAGCGCTGGTGCGTAAAATGGGACCATCCTGGTACAAAGAACTTGAAGCCGTAGCCTCAGACTGGCCAGCCAATCAGAAATGAAAAAGCCCCGTTTCCGGGGCTTTTTCATTTTGGAAATCTATGCTCGTTTATCTCTGGATCATAATGCGGCTCTGCACCCGTTCACCATTGATTGTGGTGCTGAGCAGGTAAACACCCGGTGTCAGGTTGGATACATCCAGGGTTTTATCCAGGTTTGCATTCATGCTGCGGGTCCAGATGAGCTTGCCGTCGCTGCTGTGCAGTTGCATTTGTGCTTCATCGGTACCTTCAGGCCAAATGATGCTCAGTGTTTTGTCTGCAGGGTTGGGGAATACCGACAAGGTGGCTGCTTCCACACCGTTCAGGCGGGCTGATACCACATGGCTGTAATCAAAGCTACCATCTGCTGATTTCAGTCGCAGGCGGTAGAAGTACGTTTTGCCGGCTACAACCTGGTAATCATTGATGGAATAATCGTTGCGGCTCAGTGAGTTGCCTTTGGCATTGATTGAGCCTATAGACAACCAGTTTTTGCCATCCAGACTGCGTTCTACCAGGAAACTGTTCAGGTTGATTTCAGATGCAGTTCCCCATTTTACGGTGATAAACTGATTGTTTACGGGCACCGCGTTCAGGTAAAGCAGTTCGGCTGGCAGGGGCGTGAGACCCAATGGGCCTGAACCACCACCACCACCAGAGAAGCCCCAAACTTTAAACTGGGCAAAATAATTACCGGCTCCGCGGTTTCCAAGAACCCAGGTGCTGTCAGTGGGGTTACTTCCATGCATAATTACTTTCACATCCCATTGGTTCAGATTGGGTACTTGTGAGTGGGCAGGCTTAGTGTCGTTGATCACCTTCCAGAAATTCATATTGTTCACGCTGTACAAGCCAGGCAGTGAATTTGATGTAAGTGCATTGTTAACTGCGGTATAGTCGCTGTTATTGAAATAGAAACGCACAGGCACATGCTTGTTGGGTTGAGTTGTGGCAGCTACATCCCATGTGCGGTCCATGGCAGCGTAGCCAAAGGTATTGCCAACGAAACCTGTGTGCTGAGGATAGAATACCGCACCTGCCGAGTTTATTTTCAGGCTCACGGCATTGTCTGCAACCACTGCACCGGAACCCGTAAGGTTTACAGACAGCAGCAGGTTACCCTGGCAATCGCAGTAGTGTGTGAATCCGCTGGTTGGGCTGGTATAGCTCATAGCAGAAGTATAAGTTCCAGCCGCAGTAGGTACTGTGCTTGTGCTGTCGCAGAGATTGGCACAACTCACACCGCTGGTCACGGCACCCGGGGTTACCCAGTTGGAAGTACCTCCTGTGAGTGCGAAGTTGGTAAGCGTGCCATTCAGCGCATTGCTTGTGGCGTCGGTTAATGAGGTTACACTGGTGTTTGTGCCACTTGCCTCACCCTGATTGAAGTGGTAGTTGGCAAGCAGGCCGGTTTTGTTGATGGAAATTTCGCAGTTGCGCATGGCGGCAATTTCACCCTGGCAGATGTTGCGGTTCCAGATGCGTACTTCATCTATATCCCCCAGTAAGTATTCGCCGGGAGAACCACCCGCATGGTAAGATCCGATGTGCAGGTTTGCCGTATTTGAGATGCTGGATGCGCCGAAGCCTGAGGCAGTAGCGGTGCTTCCGTAATCCACCCCATCAATATAGATGTGCAGACCACTGATGTTTGAACTGCCGTCGTAGGTAGCGGCAATATGGTGCCAGTTGTTGTCACGGATATCACCGTAGTTGGTGCGAATCCACAGGGCTTGGTTTGCACCATAGTTGCCTATCAGATAAAATTCTACTTTACCGCTGCGGCCACCGGTATTCCCGATTTGCAAGCCATATCCTTTGAAACTGCCGTCGATTTTACTCACAATCTGCTCATCGTTGGTTGCACCGGTAAAGGCGCGCACCCAGGCTTCAATCGTTATGGGGCTTGAATTGCCGAAATTCAGCGCAGAAGGATTGCCTACAGTTATATAGTCGTTGCTTCCGTCCATATTCAGCGAAGCGGCAGGGGTAACACCTGTGCCCTGAAGCGCAAAATCATAGGTTGCTTCGTCACAATCGTTGCTGAAGATATTCAGTGTGGCTGTTTTCAGGCCGGTGGTGGTGGGCAGGAAAGTCACAGTAATGGTGGCAGTTCCACTTGCAGGAATAGCTCCTGAAGGGGTCATGGTACCCAATGTGAACAGGCTTGCATGGGTTCCGGTAACAGTGATGGATGAGACAGTCATCGGTCCTGATCCGGTATTTTCGATGGTAAAGGTGCGTGCAAATGAGCTGTTGATAGCCACATTGTCAAAATCGGTATGGTCTGCGGTGCTGGGTGAAACATCACCATCAGTTATGCTATTGCCATTGCCTTTCAGGTTGATTTCTGGCTGTGGGTCGGTTGTTGTGCCGCTGGCGCCGCTGCCTGGGGTTACCCAGTTCGAAGTGTTGCCACTCAGGGCAAAGTTTGTCAGGGTGCCGTTCTGAGCAGTCCCGGCAATGTCGTTGAGTGTGGTTACTCCGGAATTGTTTGCAAATGCAATGCCCTGGTTGAAATGATAATAGGACATCAGGCCGGATTCTGAACCGGTCAGTTCATGGTTCATATCGGAACGGATTTCACTGCAGGTGCGGGCGTAGTTCCATATGCGCACCTGATCCAGTTCCCCATTCAGGTAGCCCATGCTGAAGCCGGAATTGCTGCCGATGTAGAAGCGGTTCATGGATGTCCAGAGGGTTCCTATAGCCGCAGGGGTGCCTTCTTCTGTGCCGTTGATGAACAGTTTGGCTACTCCGCCGTTTGTAGCGGTAATGGCAACATGGTACCACTGCCCTGTGCTTGCAGTTGTGCTTCCAACAACGAATTTGGTACCACCGTCATACGTGTAATGTTCAAATTTACCACCGTTGAAACGGATTTGATGAGACCAGTTGCTCGTTGGGCCTGCGCCGTCAGATGCCAGTATGATGTTTTGATTTGAAGTAGAGTTCAGTTTTACCCATGCCTCAATGGTATAGGCAGTCATGGTAGAATAACCTGTCGCAACCACATGGTCATTGGTGCCATCGAAATTGAGTGCCTGGGCTTCAAAATTGGTGCCTCCTGTGGCATTCGCCAGTGTAAACGGACTGAATGATGTAAAGTTAACAGAAGATGTAATGCTGCCGCTGGTATTCGCTGTTCCGCTGCCTCCAAGGTCAACCCAGTTTCCACCTGTTCCCTGTGCAATGCGCAGGTTTGTATTGTTGGTTACCCCATCGTCTGAACCATAAAACAATTGCAAACTGGCAGCAGTGAGGTTGCCGGCTGCAGAACGGTCTATCTGCCAGTAGCGAATGGGTGATACATTGTCAATGGAGCCGGGCAGTGTATATCCGAAAGTTTGTGCGCTGGTATTAACTACTTCACCGGTATAGTCAAAGTTAGTGGCTGCGTTATGTGTAACGTTTAATATGGCCTGTCTGTATTTACCGCCTTTGCCTATAGGGAAAAGCAGGCCTGAGGTTGCACCGTTGAAGGCAACCATGCGTACCATGGGTCCGTCAACAAAACTGCTGGCAGAACCACCATTTATTCCAACAGTGCGGTTTACACGCAACAGGTTGGCACTGGTAGTATTGATGTTGCCACTTACCAGATTCAGAGATTGTCCGGCGCCATCCATGGTGCACACAGAATTCAGGGTAACTGCGCCACCAGTCTTATTTACATTGATATTGGCATCAAAAAGGTTTGTAGCTCCTGTAAGATCAAAGGTTTGGTTATTTCCTCCGGCAAAAATCAGTTTACCTGTTCCACCGTCATAACCAGAGGTTACAGTCACATTGCCGGAAGCTTCCATCATGGCGTTGCAGATACCGTTTGTATAGGTAAGTGTACCCACAGCTTCAACAGTGTCGCCGCTGCCGCCTGCCAGTATGGCATTGATGCCGCAACTGGGAGTCGCATTCAGGTTCAGGTTGTTAAACACAGTATTGTTTGCCACATCCATGGTGAATGTGAGCTGCGTGCAACTGGGCTGATTGGGGTTCATTTGGGTGGTACCGCCGTTGTGGGTAAAGGTTCCGCCGGTTTGCTGGAATATGATGGTGTTTACGGTCCAGGTTCCGCCAATATTCAGAACACCTGTGGGGGCCTTGAAATCGCCGGACTGTATGGCCAGTGCCTGTATGGAGAAATCTGTGGTTCCCACTGCCGGGCCGAAACTTCCGGTAGGTTTATTCACTACGATCTTACAGGTGCGGCTTCCACCGGTTGGGAAAGTATAGGTTTGTGCTCCATTTCCATCTACAGTAACCACACCAGTGCCACCGTCTGATGTACTGGCTATCACCAGGTCCTTTTTCAGGGTGAAGGTACCATTCAGGATACCATCAGTATGTGTAAGGGTATTGGCCACGTTGGGCACATCTCCACTGGCTGTTACAACAATGGGATTGATGCCGCAACTGGGTGTGGCATTGATGGTCAGGTTATAAAAGTCGATACCGGGCAATACATCCAGGGTGAAAGTCAGTTGTGTACAGCTGGGTTGGTTGGGGTTAATCAAAACAGTACCGCTGTTGTGGTCAAAGTAACCACCGGTGTGGGTGAACAGTGTTTGGCTTGTAGCCCATGTGCCGCCAATGTTGAAGGTACCGCTTGGAGCCACAAAATGCCCCTGCTGCAAGGTGAAACTTTGTGCTGAAAGATCGGTAACGCCGGTAGCAGGTGCGAGAACACCTGATGGTTTGTTCACCACAATTTTACAGGTACGTGCTGCGCCACTCGAATAGGTATAGTATTGGAAACTGCTGCCATCTGCGGTGATTGTTCCTGATCCGCCATCGGAAGTTGATGCGATATTCAGGTCTTTTTCAAAGGATAGTTGTCCGTTAAATATTCCATCTGTATGGGTGAAATTGCCAACTGCATTAATAACGTCTCCAGTGGCAGTAGTGAATATGGGATTGATACCGCAACTGGGTGTAGCCTGAACAGTCACATTGTTAAATACGGTTGTGCCTGAAACATCAGCGGTAAAGGTAAGTTGCGTACAACTGGGCTGATTGGGATTAAAGTTTACAGTGCCGGAGTTGTGGTTAAAGGTACCGGCAGTATGGGTAAACAGGGTTTGGCTTGTAGTCCAGGTTCCGCCGATATTCAGTGTGCCGGTCGGGGCATTGAATGTACCAGCGGTAAGGGTGAATGCCTGTATGCTCAGGTCTGTGGTTCCTGTGGCGGCCGAAAGGCTTCCGCCTGATTTGTTTACCACGAGTTGGCAGGTGCGTGCTCCTCCGGTTGTGAAGGCATAGGTTTGATTGGCGTTGCCTTCTGCGGTAAAGATGCCTGTGCCGCCATCAGCTGTATTTGATACAACCAGATTGCCTTTGAAGGAGATGTTGCCGCTGAAAATGCCATCCGTATGGGTAACGTCATTGTCGCAGGTTAAAACATCGCCTGAGGCACTTGTAATAATGGGGTTGATGCCACAACTGGGGGTAGCATTCAGTTGCAGACTGCCAAACAAGGTTGCTGGTATTACGTCAACCGTAAAAGTGAGCTGGGAACAGCTGGGTTGGTTGGGGTTTATTGATACTGTGCCGTTGTTGTGGTTAAAGGTTCCGCCACTATGGCTGAACACAGTTTGGCTTGTAGTTAAAGTGCCTCCGACATTTAAAGACCCGGTAGGGGCGTTAAATGTACCGGCAGCCAGATTGAAACCCTGACAACTGAGGGCAGTGGTTCCGGTGGCGGCGTCAAAACTGCCTGAACTTTTGTTGACTTCGATTTTGGCTGTGCGTCCACCTGCAGTATATGTATAAGTCTGTGTAGATGTTCCGTTGGCGGCAATGGTTCCGGTGCCACCGTCTGCGGCAGCACCAACAATCAGGTTGCCTTCGAAACTTGCCCAACCATTGAATATGCCATCGGTATGGGTAATGGTTCCTGACGCAGTCAGCACATCGGCAAGACCAGAGGTGATGATGGCATTGATACCGCAACTGGGGGTGGCGTTGAATGTCAGGTTATTGAAAACAGTGGTGTTCAATACATCTGCTGTGTAGGTAATCTGAGAACAGCCGGGTTGTTGAGGATTTAGTACAACGGTTCCGCCGTTATGGCTGAATGTACCGGCGCTATGGGTGAAAATGGTTTGACTTGCTCCTCTGCTGCCGGTGATGGTAAAGTTGCCGGATGTGGCGGTAAAAGAGCCACCTGCCAGTGTGAACACCCCGGTGGAGTTGATGGTGAACGCGCTTGAGCTCCCTGTAAATGTGCCGGAGTTCTGATAAAAACCTTTAATACCCATGGTCATGGTAAAGGCATTTTGAGAAATGGTTCCGGTATACCCGTCAATGCGGATACCGGCCACAGTCACGTTGGCGTCAATACCGCAGTTGCCGTTGGCACCGCTTACTCCATCGAAGTAGGCCGTGTCGTTTGCACCGGGAACGGCTGCGCCGCCAGCGCCGCCGGAAGTTGCAGACCAGTTGCTTGTGTTGTTCCAGTTCGAATTGGAAGCACTGATCCAAAAACGGGAGGCGGCATTTGATGCCTGCACCGAACACAGAATCAGCCCTGCCAGGGCAAAAAGTTTATTCATTTGGGGTTTCATTGCAATTTTGGAGGTATTCACTTGAACCTACGAATATAGTGCTAAGTCCTTGAAACAAACAAAAAGATACGAATATACCTGTGGTTAAGCACAAAAAAAGAGGCCGGATTTCCGGCCTCTTTTAAGAATGTCAGTGAATGGATTAACGCTGAATCATCACCCGGCTGTGAACCACTTCACCATTCATGCGGGTGGATAGCATGTACACACCGTTTGAAAGGTTGCTTACATCCACACTGCGGTCAGTTCCGGTAAACATATGGCGGGTCCAAACCAGTTTGCCGTCTGAGGTGTGCAATGTCATGTCGGCTTCATCCGTACCTGCAGGCCAGCTGATGTTCAGCGTAGTGCTGGTGGGATTTGGATAAAGTTTCAATGTGGCAGGCAAAGTGCTTCCCAGTTTTGCAGATACAATCTGGGTGTTTTGTGCACTGCCGTCGATTTCAATCACTTTCAAGCGATAGTAATAGATACGGTTGGCCACCACCTGGAAGTCGTTGAACTGGTAGTTCCTGCGTTCCTGACTGTTGCCTGCCGCACTTACATTACCCATGGGAATCCATGTTTTGCCATCTTCGCTGCGTTCTACAGTATAGGTGGCAGTATTTGTTTCTGTGGCAGTAGCCCATTTCACCTGAATGTATTGGTCTTTGATGCCATTGGCAGTCAGATACAACAGCTCTACAGGCAGGGGAGTGAGTCCCAGAGGACCGGCACCACCACCACCGCCGGAGAAGCCCCACACTTTAAACTGGGCAAAGTAGTTTCCGCCTCCGCGGTTGCCTATTACCCAGGTGCTGTCTGTGGGATTCAGAGAGTATGAAAGAACTTTCACATCCCACTGGTTCAGGTTGGGTACCTGAGAGTGGGCCGGTTTGGTATCGTTAATCACCTTCCAGAAGGTCATGTCGTTCGGACCAAAAATGCCGGGCAGAGAGTTGCCCACCAGGGTATTGTGCACTGCGGTTACATCATTGTTGTTGAAATAGTAGCGCACATTTACATGGCTGCTGGGTTGGGTGGTTGCATCCACATCCCAGGTACGGTCCATGGCAGCATAACCAAAGGTATTGCCTACAAAACCGGTATGCTGGGTGTAGAACACGGCACCAGTGCTGTTGATTTTCAGTTGAACGGCATTTTCAGGTACCACTGCACCAGATCCACCCAATTTCAATGACAGCAACAGGTTACCCTGGCAATCGCAGTAGTGTGTGAATCCGCTGCTGGGGCTGGTATAGCTCATGGCAGAAGTGTAGGTGCCGGCAGCAGTAGGTACTGCACTTGTGCTGTCACATTGGTTGGCACAGCTTACACCGCTGGTTACAGCACCCGGGCTGATCCAGTTGGAAGAGGCACCGGTCAGCGCAAAGTTGGTGAGAGTGCCATTGATACCGGCAGGACTGGCATCCGTAGCGGTGGTAATTGAGGTATTGGTTCCACTGGCCAGACCCTGATTGTAATGGTAATTCAGAACCAGGTTGTTGTAGCTGGTAGAAATTTCACAGTTGCGGCGTGAAGTGATTTCATTGGCGCAAAGGGCTTTAGACCAAATCCGGGTTTCATCCAGTTCACCATACATGTATTCTGCCGGACCACCGCTGTATGTCCACAGACCGCCCACTTTTGCATTGTATGAGTTGGTGATGTCACCAGAGGCTATGGTGTTGTTTTGTATTTGGGTCGCGCCATAATCCACACCGTCTATATAGATGTGCAAACCGGATGAGCTGTTTGAGCCATCGTAAGTAGCTGCAATATGGTGCCAGGTATTGTCGCGGATATCTGTGGGGTAGTTGGAACGGATCCACATGTTCTGACTGGCGTTGCTGTAATTGCCCAGCAGATAGAATTCTATTTTACCCATGCGGCCTGCACCTTCTGTGCATTGAAGACCCCATCCGTTGGGGTTGGTTGTACCCGTTTTGGAAACGAGTTGCTGATCCTGTGTGGCACCGCTGATGAACCTTGCCCAGGTTTCGATTGAGAAAGGAGTGGTTTTAGAGAAATTCAACTGGGAAGGGTTACCCAGGTCTATGTAGTCATTGGTTCCGTCAAAATTCAGGGCAGCGCCTGCGGTTGCACCGGTACCCTGAAGTGCAAAGTCATAGGTTGCTTCATCGCAATCGGTACTGAATATATTCAGAGTGGCATCTTTAACCCCGGTACTGGTGGGTGTAAAGGTCACCGTAACGGTAGCTGAACCGCTTACAGGTATCGGGCCCGCAGGGCTGAGGCTTCCTGCAACAAACATAGAAGCGTGTGTGCCGGTTACAGTGATAGAACTAACGGTAAGGGGTGAAATTCCCAGATTTTCTATGGTATAAGTGCGTGTGAAAGGAGCAGCAACGGCAATACTGCCAAAATCCGTATGGTCACCGGCAGAGGGAGTTACATCTCCATCCACAATATTTGTGCTGTTGCCTTTAACATTGATTTCGGGTCCATACAGTCCACAGGAAATGCCATTTCCTACGGCACCTTCACTCACCCAGTTTGATGTGGTGCCGCTGAGAGCCATGTTGGTAAGTGTGCCGTTCCAGCCATTTCCGGTAGCATCAGGCAGGTTGGTAACACCGGTATTTGTGCCTTCTCCGATTCCTTCATTGAAGTGGTAGTTGGCCAACAAACCTGAAGCTGTGGTAGGTATCTCACAGTTCATGTTGTTCACGATCTCCGCCTGGCAAAGGATTCTGTTCCAGATACGTACTTCATCCATTCTGCTGGTACTGAAGCAATCCCCATCGCCTATCCATGCGCCGATGGTCAGCGGTATAGAACTGTTGTTGTTTATCGTTCCTGTGGTTGTGCCGGTATTGTCGAGCACACCGTTGATATACATTTTATGTTCACCGGATTTGTATGTGATGGCGATGTGATTCCACACATTGTTTCCTGGTGTTGCTGTGGAAACAATTGCATTGGTTGTGAAGGCATAGGGTTTCCAAACGATTTTTGCTGTTGCGGGATTCGAACCATTCAAGCCGATAACCTGATTGCTGAAAACGCCGTTGCTTTGGCGACCCAAAACTGCACCCCAGGCTGAACTTGAATAGCCCACGTCCTGAGTACCGGACCATTTCACCCACATTTCTATGGTGCCTTCCTGCAGGTTGTTGAGTCCGCCGCCAGAAGCCACATTTACATAATCATTTCCACCCACAAAATCCAGAGCAGAACCGGGGAAGTTGGAGCCTCCGGTTGCATTGGAAACCGTGAATGGACTAAAGGATGTGAAGTTCACAGAAGAGGTAATGCTGCCTGAGCCATTAGCTGAGCCAGTACCACCCAGATTCACCCAGTTACCACCGGTGCCCTGTGCAATCCGGAGGTTGGCGTTGTCGGTTACACCGTCATCAGAGCCGTAGAACAATTGCACGCTGGCAGCTGTCAGGTTGCCGGCGGCCGAACGGTCTATCTGCCAGTAACGAACCGGAGATACCTTGTCTATAGAACCTGGGAGGGTATATGCCAGAGCCTGAGCACTGGAATTGATAACTTCTGCAGTATAGTTAAAGTTGGTTGCTGCATTGTGGGTTACATTCAGGTATGCCTGACGGTAACGGCCACCTTTGCCTATCGGGAAGAAAAGGTTGCTGGTAGCGCCATTGAAGGCTACCATGCGCAGCATAGGTCCGTCTACAAAGCTGGTTGCGCTGCCACCGTTAATGGTGATGGTGCGGTCCACACGAAGGAGAGTCCCACTTGAGGTGTTGATGTTTCCGCTTACCAGATTCAGGGAAGTTCCCGCAGCGTCCATGGTGAAATCAGAACCAAGTACTACGTTGCCGGAAGGTTTTGCAACCACAACCGGTCCGTCAAACAATGCTGTGGCACCGGTAAGGGTAAAGTTCTGATTGCCGGTTCCTTTGAAAATCAGACGACCGTTGCCACCGTCATGGGTGCTGGCTACGGTCACGTTTCCTCCCACTTCCACGGCTCCATTGCAGATACCATTTGTGTAGGTTAATGCGTTCAACACATCCAGTGTGTCTCCCGCACCGTTGATAAAGATGGGATTACTGCAACCTGTAGTGCCGTTGAATGTCAAATTATAGAAGGTGGTTGCAGGCAGAACATCCAGTGTAAAGGTGCGCTGCGTGCAGGGGGTATTGGGGTTGAGGGTCAGCGTTCCATTGTTGTGCTGGAATGTGCCTCCTGTGTGATTCAACAGGGTTGTATTTACATCCCAGGTGCCGCCGATGTTCAGCACACCAGTGGGGGCCTTAAATGTACCACTTTGCAGGCTCAGAGACTGTACACTAAAGTTGGTAGTACCCACTGCAGCCTCAAAGGTTCCGGTAGGTTTGTTTACAATGATCTGACAGGTACGGGGTGCGCCTGCTGCCTGAGTATAGGTTTGTGTACCTCCGCCAATGGCAGCAATCGTAGCAGTTCCTCCGTCAGACAAGGCGCCTATAATCAGGTTGCCTTTGAAACGGTAGCTGCCCTGGATGATTCCATCCGTATGCGTAAAGTCGTTGGCGATTTCAACAACATCACCGGTGGCGCTGCGGATGATTGGGGTAGCGCAACCGGTCGTACCGTTAATGTTCAGGTTGTAGAACCATGTTCCTGCATTTACATTGATTGTAAAGGTGCGTTGTGTGCATGGCAGATTCGGGTTAATCGTTACTGTGCCACTGTCCGCATCAAAAGAACCGCCAATCTGGTTAAACAGGGTAGTATCAACATCCCAGGGTCCGCCGATATTCATTATACCTCTTGGGGCAATGAAGCGGCCTGATACCAGAGTGAAACTCTGGCATGAGAGTGAATTGGTTCCTGTTGCGGCGGATAATACACCTGCGGCCTTGTCTACTTTAATCTGACAGGTACGGGCTGCACCTGCTGCATAAGTATATTGCTGGAAACCGGTTCCATTGGCGGTAATGATACCTGTACCACCGTCGGAAGTTGCAGCGATGGTCAGGTTCCCACGGAATTTGAAAATCCCGTTCAGGATACCGTCTTTGTGTGTAAAGTTGTTGTCGCACTGTATTTCCTGGCCGGCTCCGGTGGTGATAATCGGAGCAGCACAACCTGTGGTGCCGTTTACAATGAAATTGTTAAAGGTTGTTCCGGTGAGCACACTCACAGTAAAGGTGTATTGAGTGCAGGGGGAATTCGGGTTGATTTCCACAGTGCCGAAGTTGTGACTGAACAAACCGCCGGTATGGCTGAAAATGGTTTGATTGCTGGTCCAAACACCACCTACATTCAGTGTTCCGCTGGGTGCGGTAAAGTCACCTGACTGGAGGAAAAAGCGTTGACAGAACAAATCGTTGCTGCCAGCAGCTGGAGTAACGGCACCCGAGGTTTTGTTTACGTATATCTGACCTGTTCTGGCTACACCTGCTGCCTGATAATAGGTTTGAGCACCTGTGCCATTAAAGATAATGATGCCGGTTCCACCGTCAGATCCTGAATTGATAATCAGGTTGCCTTTCAGTTCGGCTATGCCATTATAAATACCATCGGTATGGGTAAAGTTACCCAGAACATCCAGGGTATCACCGGCAGCAGTGGTTACAATTTGTGCAGCACAACCTGTGGTGCTTTGAACGGTGAAATGATAAAATTGTGTAGAATTTAAAACATCAACAGTTTGTGTCCACTGCGTGCAGGGACTGTTGGCGTTGATGGTCACTGTGCCGTTATTATGGTTAAATATACCACCGGTGTGGTTAAAGATGGTCAGGTTCTGGTTCCATGTACCACCCACATTCATATTGCCGGCAGGCGCAGTGAAATTACCGGCCACAAGGGTAAATGACTGCATGAAGAAGTCGGTGGTTCCGGTAGCTGCACTCACCGCACCTGAAGCTTTATCGATGATGATTTGGCCTGTACGGGCAGTGCCTGCATTCTGAGCATAGGTCTGAGCACCCGTTCCATTGAAGATGATGGTGCCGGAACCGCCGTCTGAACCGGCATTGATCACCAGATTGCCTTTGAGTTCAGCCAATCCGTTAAATATGCCATCGGTATGGGTCAGGTCACCAAGGATGTCCAGGGTGTCGCCGGCATTGGTAGTAACAATTTGCGCTGCACAACCGGTGGTGCTTTGAATGGTGAAATTGTAAAATTGTGTATTGTTCTGTACATCTACTGTTTGGGTCCATTGTGTGCACGGGCTGCCGGGATTGATAACCACAGTGCCACTGTTGTGTGTGAAGGTACCTCCGGTATGGCTGAAAATGGTCAGGTTCTGATTCCAAGTTCCGCCGATGTTCATATTGCCGGATGGCGCAGTGAATCCACCGTTCTGCAAACTGAAACTCTGCATGTAAAAAGTGGTGGTTCCACTTGCAGGAGTAAATGCGCCTGCAGATTTATTCACCACAATCTGTCCGGTGCGGCCTGTGCCGCTTTGGCCGAAATTCTGGCTGCCGGTTCCGTTAATGGTTATGGTTCCTGTGCCGCCGTCAGCGCCTGCATTTACCTGCAGATTGCCCTGAACTTCGGTCAGACCATTGAAAATACCATCGGAATGGGTGAAATTGTTGCTTACATAGATTACGTCTGAACCAGCAGTGGTAATGATAACCGGTGAACAACCTGTTGTGGCCTGCAGGGACACATTGTAGAAACTGGTTGTGTTCAGCACATCTACAGTGAAAGTGTACTGCGTGCAACCGGAGCCCGGGTTCAGGGCTACGGTACCGTTGTTGTGTGCAAACGTTCCAGCACTGTGGGTGAATATGGTTTGGTTTGCACCACGGGTACCGGAAATAGTAAGGGTGCCTGAGGTGGATGTAAAGGACCCGCCTGTCAGGGTAAATGTGCCCGTGCTGTTGATGGTGATTGCGCTTGCACTGCCGGAAAAAGTACCGGAGTTCTGCGAATAACCGTCTGCCGCCATGGTGATGGTGAAGGCATTTTGGGTGATTGTGCCGTTGTAGCCATTTATCTGGATACCTGAAACACTCACGTTTGTGTTGATGCTGCAGGGGCCATTGGCGCCACCGGCACCATCAAAAATGGCCAGATCATTCACACCGGGAACTGAAGCGCCGCTTGCTCCTCCTGAGCTGGCAGACCAATGGGCAGTGTTGTTCCAGTCAAAGGGGCCGGCGCCGTTGGCAACCCAATAGCGGTTAACCGCCATGGCAGACTGCGCAAATACAGTCAGGGCAATCAGAATCAGTACTTTGCCGTATCGGCTTAGTTGCTTTTTCGCATTCATTGTTGTCATCTTGAACAGGCAAAAATAGAAGAATCATACAGAAGTTTGACATTATCCACATAATTTTTATAAAAATATATCGTTAAGCCCTGTTCATAAAGGTAATTTGGTCGGTTGTGTAAAATGTGGACATTGTATGTTTTTGTGGTATAAATGTATAGAATAAGTGCGCATTGGGAAGTGATTGACTTTCTGGATTTGATTCCTGAATCTGAGGGTTAAATCATCTGTCGATGCAGACAGAACTGACGAATAAAATGACTGGTTGTGTCAGAGGAACAAGACAGCGCAAAGTCCTGTTATCATGAGGATTTTAAGCCAGGTACTGATACTGTGGTAATCTTTTTTTTCTGCTGCAGAAAACATCCGGAAAAGAATGTAGGCCGCAGGAAGCAGGATGGCTGCAGTTGAATAGGTGATAAATACAATTTTGCCGGAACGGGCCATCAAAAAAATAAGCAAAACATCGGTTACAATGAGAAAAGCAGCCGCCAGCCAAATGGCTTTGCGCATTCCATAAACGATGGGGAACGTTTCGTATTCCTGGGCTTTGTCGCCTTCCAGATCTTCGCAATCCTTTATGATTTCCCTGGCCATGGTGATACAAAAGGCCAATATGGAAAACTCTGCAAAATACCCGTCTGCCACAGTCATTACTCCCCGGGCTGCAGTGTACACAACAGCCGCGGTGAGAAAGCTTATGAGCAGATTGCCCTGCAGGTTTGTGCCTTTTAAATCGCTGCTGTAGAAGTACAGCATGACGGAAATCGCCATGCAAAGAAAGCCCATACCCCAGCCCGTATAAAATCCGGCAATTATTGCCAAAAGCACAAGAATGCCATAGAAAATTCTCCCGTTTTTTGTACTGATATGTTTCTGAATAATCCGTTTCTCAGGCTTGTTTATCTGGTCTTCTTCAATGTCAAAAATGTCATTGATTACATTGCCTGCGGCTGCCGTAAATACCACTGCGAAAATGACGGTAATGCATTCTGGTAATCGGAAGTATAAAAAGTTGAACCGTGTGGCAGCCAGCATAAACAGCAGCTGAGTTAGTGCGATTATCCCCAGATTTGCGGGTCGCACCAGCAGCAGATAATATTTCAGGTTTTTAACCAATCGCGCTTATCGTTTGGCAAATTTCATTTTGTACTGCACATTGACCCTGCCTGCAGCAATATTGTTCAGTTTTGTTTTCAGCATAGTGCGTTTCAAAGGGGTAATCCTGTCGGTAAAGAGTATGCCTTCTAGGTGGTCGTATTCGTGCTGAATGATTCGTGCGGCCATGCCATCGTATTCCTCCACATGCTCCTTGAAATGTTCATCGAAATAACGGATAACAAGTTTACTGTGGCGGTTTACATCTGCCCGCACTGTAGGAATGCTCAGACAGCCTTCTTCATAATCCCAGCGTGTATCAAATTCTTCCAGGATTTCCGGATTGATAAAGACCTGTTTGAATCCTTCGGGCTGAATGTCATCTATTTCACTGCCATCGGTAATAAACAGCCTTATGCCCAATCCGATTTGGGGAGCAGCCAGACCTATTCCATTGCTGGCGTACATGGTTTCGTACATGTCGGCAATTAATTGATTCAGTTCCGGATAATCAGGGGTTATTTCTTTCGCTTTCTGACGAAGTACCGGGAAACCGATGGCGTAAACGGGCAGGATCATGAACGGGATTGAAGATAAGTCTGCAAAATTAATGCAGCACTTACGGTATCCAGCAATTTCTTATCCTGTCGTCTTTTTTTTGAGACTCCGGACTGCAGCAATGAATTTGATGCTTCACGGCTGCTCAGTCTCTCGTCCATCGTATAAACGGGTATGTCGGGATATGCACCTTTCAATGCTTGTATGAATAACCGCACCGGCTCACTTGCATGGGTATCAGAACCATCGAAACGGCTGGGAATGCCTACCACAAAAGCTTCAACGGATTCTGACATCAGGTACCGGTGCAGCCAGTGGGCCAGATTTTCTGTAGGAATGGTATCCAGTGGCTGGGCAAACATCTGCAGCGGGTCTGAAACGGCCACTCCTGTGCGGCGGGTTCCATAATCAAAAGCCAGAATACGACCCATGCTCCAAAGATACCGGGTATATAGGTAAGATTGATGCAAATGCCTGTGAATGTGTCCTGAGTGTAGTACTTTTTCCGTTTACTTTTATCCGGATTTACATTCTGTTCTGCAGATATCCACGGCATGCATTGGCCTTTTTCTCAATGCGTTGTATCATTGCATGCGGTTTATGTCTGGAATTCAAACGGTCATTGAAGAGTTGAATGCCATTGTGGACAAGGCCCGCATAGAAAAAGCCGCCCACGGGTATTTTGCTGCATTGTATCTGCAAATGACAGAAGCCGTGAGGGATGGGATTTCCGGTAATGCTTTTGACGACGGTGCCCGCATGGAAAAGCTGGATGTTTTTTTTGCAAACCGTTATCTGCATGCATTGCTTGCCTGGCAGCGTGGTGGAACACCAACCCGGACCTGGGCTCATGCCTTTGAAGAATCACGAAGGAATGACATCGCAGTGATTCAGCACTTGCTATGTGGCATCCATGCACATATAAACCTTGATTTGGGAATAGCTGCCGCACTTACCTCTCCGGGCCCGGCGATTTATGAACTGGAGTCTGATTTTATGAAAATCAATTCAGTCATTGACACACTGATGGTGAAGGTACAGGTGAGGCTGGGGAAAATGAGCTGGCCGATGCAGTTTCTGGATGAACTGACTGGTGACACAGATAGTAAAATTGCAAATTTTAGCATAGCCATTGCAAGGGATGCCGCCTGGAAATTTGCTGTAGATCTTGCTTTGATGCCGGAATCGGTTTGGCCTGCGCAAATTCAGTTGAAAGACCAGGAAATGCTCAAACTTGCCCGTCGTATTTCCGAACCCGGTTTTGTCGCCAATCTTGTTCTTTGGCCGGTAAAATGGTTTGAAAAAGGAACTGTTTCAGACAAGATAGATGTGTTGTTGGGTCGATGATGCGCTACCAGCGGGTCTCATTTCTGTTCTGCAAATCATAGACACTTCCCTCAGAATCCGGGTTCTCATCTCACCATTTCACCCCTCATAGCCCTGTCTGCATCTGCAGGGTCCAGCATTTCTGTGTATCCTGTGGGGGGATTGTCTTTCAGAAAAATGGCTTTATAGGCTTGTTTTGTCATGCCATCCCAGTGCAGCAGACCACCCTGATACTGGCGGGTTTGAAATACATTCAGATGCAGGAGAAAAAGCACTATGCCTGCGCCCGTGTAACGGATTGCCTTATTTCTGTTCATTATCCACTGCAGGCAAAAGCATAGTGGCAGCGCGAGCAGCGGGTAGAAATCAATCATGCTGCGTGCACCAAAACTGCCGCCAAACCACCAACTCCACCAGCAGGAGTGAATCCAGATACTCACAATCAGTACTATCACAATGGGTAAAGAGTAGCCTCTTTCCCTCAGGGATATATGAAACAATCCGGCCATGGCAAGGAGCATCACAGGGGTATACAACAACCAACCCTTGCGGAAACTGAAGAGATATTCGGGTACAAGCCAGCGAGTCCAGAAGAAATGCTGTTCTGCATATCCATCATAAAACCAATTGCCAGTAGCCCATTTCCAGTAAGCAATCTGAAAAACGAAAGGGATAAGAAACAAACAGATAGCCAGGACTATCTGTTTCCTTTGCCGAAACCACAGGTGCAGACGTTCTGAAAAATCTTTTTTCTTTCCCAAACCGGTAAAAAGGGGAATGGCCAGCAAAATGAAATCGGTAGGTCGGATGAGGGTGATAAGCGACAGTGACAGGGCAGCACCTGCAAGATGCCGGAATTTCTGATTCTGGTACCAAAAGGCCGTGCAATACAGCAGCATTGCACATAGGGAGAAGTTGCCTGCATGGGTCATTCCCGGTTCAAAAGACATGTAATTGAGCAGATTGGTGGCCAATGGGAGCAGAACAACAGTAACACAGCGCAGGTGCAAGGGGAGCTGAAACATTGTCATGAGCCGGTTCAGCAGAATCAGTGAATAGATGACCAAAAACTGGGTCCATAGCCAGATGCCGAATTGATAGGGTACAGAAAATCCATCGGCCGGGGCTCCTGTAACTCGGGCAATTGCATGTCCGGTAAAAAATCCCGGAACCATTATCATTGAGTAGCCAATAGTCATTCGGGTGTTCATTCTTCCGGTAGAATGTGATTTCACCCAATAGTTATAAGAGAATCCGGGAATATGGGGCTTTTTCAGAAAACTGAACGAAAGGTCATGGTGAATGAAAGCCGCGGGGAGGTAGCCATAATATTCCACAGCGTCCATGCGAATGACTGCGGTGTTGCCCCCTGGGTCAAGAACATTCAGTGTTCCGGTTTGGATGGAGGAGAAGAGAAATACCACAAGCAGGCACAATTCAAGGCATTGCCTGTGAATCCATGCAACCGGGGCGTAGAACAAACCTTGTGTGATAGCTGCAAATGTAGGAATGGAAGTTGGCGAGCCGGATGAAAAGGCGCTGAAACATAAAAGCAAAAGGCCACCCTTTCGGATGGCCTTAGTTCTTCAGGTCTGCAACCCCGATGCTCCGCTGCGCTTCGATCAGGGGTAAGCGACCCGTACAAACTTGCTGCGCAAAAAAGAAGGCCACCCTTTCGGATGGCCTTAGTTCTTCAGGTCTGCAACCCCGATGCTCCGCTGCGCTTCGATCAGGGGTAAGCGACCCGTATAAACTTGCTGCGCAAGTTCTACGGTCTGCTTACATCATTCCGCCCATGCCGCCCATGTCGGGGCCATGGCTATGACCTTTTTCTTCTTCTTTGATTTCTGAAAGCACGCAGTCGGTGGTCAGGATCATTCCGCCAATAGAAGCGGCATTTTCCAGGGCTACACGGGCAACTTTCTTAGGGTCAATAACACCGGCACCAATCAGGTTTTCATATTTCTCGGTGCGGGCATTGTATCCGTAGTCGGCGCTGCCTTCCATTACCTTTTGAACCACGATGCTGCCTTCGCCACCGGCATTGGCAACAATCTGGCGCAGAGGCTCTTCAAGGGCGCGGCGAACAATGGCGATACCGGTGGTTTCGTCTTCGTTTTCACCTTTCAGGTTGTCAAGTGAAGCGATGGTACGAATGAAGCTCACACCGCCACCGGGTACGATACCTTCTTCCACAGCAGCGCGTGTTGCATGCAGGGCATCATCCACACGGTCTTTCTTCTCTTTCATCTCCACTTCAGTGGCAGCACCTATGTACAATACAGCTACACCTCCGCTGAGTTTCGCCAGGCGTTCCTGCAATTTCTCGCGGTCGTAATCGCTGGTTGTGCTTTCAATCTGTGCTTTAATCTGGTTCACACGACCGGCAATGGCGTCTTTGCTTCCGGCACCATTTACGATGGTGGTGTTGTCCTTATCTATGCTGATTTTTTCACAACGACCCAGGTCTTCAAGGGTGGCGTCTTCCAAACGACGGCCCTGTTCTTCGCTGATTACACTGCCACCGGTAAGAATGGCTATATCCTGCAACATTTCCTTGCGGCGGTCGCCAAAGCCGGGGGCTTTCACAGCAGCAATTTTGAGGGCGCCACGGATTTTGTTTACCACCAGAGTAGCAAGTGCTTCACCTTCCACGTCTTCTGCAATGATCAGCAGGGGCTTGCCGGTTTGAACCACTTTCTCAAGCACAGGCAGCAAGTCTTTCATGCTGCTTACTTTTTTGTCGTAAATCAGGATGTATGCATTTTCCAGGTCGGCTTGCATTTTCTCTGTATTGGTTACGAAGTAGGGACTCAGGTAACCACGGTCAAACTGCATACCCTCAACCACGTCTACAGTGGTATCTGTGCCTTTGGCTTCTTCCACGGTTATTACACCGTCTTTACCCACTTTTTTCATTGCCTCAGCAATCAGCTTGCCTATGTTGGCATCGTTGTTTGCGGAAATAGAGGCAACCTGTTCAATTTTGTTGTGGTCGTCGCCCACACTCTGGGTCATTTTGTCCAGGCTTTCCACTACGGTTTTAACGGCTTTTTCAATACCGCGTTTCAGGTCCATGGGATTGGCACCGGCAGCCACGTTTTTCAGCCCGGCAGTTACAATTGCCTGTGCGAGCACGGTTGCTGTTGTGGTTCCGTCACCTGCAATATCTGCAGTTTTGCTGGCCACTTCTTTCAGCATTTGTGCGCCCATGTTTTCAACCGGGTCAACCAGTTCTATTTCTTTTGCAACGGTAACACCGTCCTTGGTAACATGGGGTGAGCCAAATTTCTTGTCAATCACCACATTGCGGCCTTTGGGGCCCAGGGTTACTTTCACTGCGTTAGCCAGTGCATCCACACCACGTTTCAAACCTTCGCGGGCGGTTACATTGAATTCTATTTTCTTAGCCATAGTTTTTTAGTGTTTGAGGTTTTTGGTTTTCAGTTTTTCAGATAATTGCGAAAATGTCGCTTTCGCGCATAATCAGAAGGTCTTTGCCTTCTACACTGAGTTCGGTGCCTGCATATTTTCCATACAATACAGTGTCACCAACTTTAACGGTCATGGGCTCATCTTTTTTGCCTTCGCCCACCGCCACTACTGTGCCTTTCTGGGGCTTTTCCTTGGCGGTGTCGGGGATAATGATGCCACCGGCAGTTTTCATTTCTGCTGCCATGGGTTCTACCAGAACCCGGTCTGCTAAAGGTTTTACATTTACTGACATAGTTGTATCGTTTTGAGGTTTATTTCTGTGACCTTGCATTCTCCATTTTTGTGCCAAGGGTGGTTTTGTGCCCATTTTTTGTAAATTGCAGGTGAATTTCTGTCAGTTTGTAAAATTTGGCAGTCATTTTGTCAGTTTTCATTCTATGAAGGTCTTGTCATCTGATTGGCTAACCGGCCATTGGGGCGACGAGGAGTTGCCCCGTTACGAATTTCTCTCCTGGCTGCAGTCTGTTTACCAGGATTTGGACCAGGCGTTGTTGTTTCCTGTATGGGAAGACGGCTATGCAGAATATGATAAACTGCGGCGCACTGAAAATGGCCTGAAAGTCGCAGCAGGATTGCAGCCCAGAGAGATGACCGGTTTGGATGCTGAAACCATGACACTGAGTTACCGTTTGTTGAATCCTGCTGCTGATGCAGAGATGCAGACCCTGCTTGATCGTGCGGCATTTGCAAGGCCCAGGCTGAAGAAAGCCCTGCAACGAAGCAAAAGACTGAAAGAAGAATTAATGGCTGATTTGCAGTTTGGCGCATTCGGTCTGCATGTGTTAAACAACAGAGAAGGTCTTCTGCTTACTGTTCTCAACCCGGTTTCCGAATTGTGGGCCTGGCAGTATCAGACTTCAGTTCAAACAAAACTCAGATATGATTACAGCTGCATTCGCACCCGGTTGCTGGGCAAATACAGGATTTCACTTTCGAACCCTATGGAGTCCATACGAAAGGAATGTCTGGAAAAATGCGGATGGCAAAAATCGGTGGTAAGCACCTACGTAGCCGAATCCAAAACCCTTATGCCTGTGGTTGCGGCATTGAAACCCCTTGCAGTGATGAAACTGGGAGAGTGGATTGAGAACCGGATGTAATCCGAATCAGAGTTTGCCTTTTGCTTCGGCCTCTTTCATGATCTGGTCGGCTTTGTCGCTGGCTTCTTGTTCTATTTTGTCGGCACGCTTGTTTGCTTCGTCTTCCACCTGTCCGGCACGCTTGTTTGCCTCATCTTCCACCTGTTTTGCCCGCAGGTTAAACTCGCCCTTTGTGGCATCCGCTTTTTTCTGACCTTCCTGCCTGATTTTGTCAGCACCTTTTTTCGCTGCCGCTTTGGAAATGGGGTCTTTGGCCTGTGCTTCCAGGTTAGCGGCCTGTGCATTCGCCTGGTCTGTGATGGTCTGTGCAGCTTTGCTGCCTTCATTCCGAATCTGGTCGGCCCGGGTTTTGCCCTCGGCCCGGATTTTGTCACCTGCCTGCCTGCCTTCAGCACGAATCTGGTCAGCCCGTTTTTTCGCTTCGGCTTTTACCTGATCGGCACGCTTACGGGCTTCTGCCAGCGCCTCTTTCAGTTTTTTATTTGCTTCATCTGTCACGATTTTCTTGCCCTGGTCCTTCAGATCATCGGCAAGAGCTTTCTGAAACCCTTTCAGAGATACATCAATTTTGGGCTTTAAAAAGGTGCCCCCAATGCCCAAATCTACAGGTATGGTTTCGGCAACACTCAGGTTGATTCCTTTGGAAGAGGCTTGTTTTACCCAGCCATCCAGTACATTGTTTGCTGTTCCCATGGCTTTTCTGGGTATTTTTATCCATCCACCGTAGTGCAGGGTCTGGTCCAGTTTGCTGTATCCACCCAGTTTCATCACTGCACCATTTCCTACCGGCAATGCCAGGCTATCCATCAGTTTCAGCATGCCTTCCTGTATCCTGAATTTTACAGTTTGGTTTGTCAGTTTTATTTTTTCAATCCAGCCCACATTCAGTTGCCGGCCAATTTCCTTAAGTGCATCCAAACCTTCTACTGCATTGTCTGTAAAGCTGAAAAGTGCATTTACATTCATGCTCTCATAATTGGGCTGCATGTGCTGGTCAAGAATGCTGTTCATTTCAATTTTGGCATTGACCAACCCTTTTACATGAGCCGCCATGGGTGCAAATTTCTTTAACATCGGAAAGTATGACAGATTCTCTGCCAGATTCAGTCTGGAAATAGTGAGATCCATTGCGGTAAAAGGGTTTTTGATGTTCTTGCTGTCATATTTGCCATTCAATCCCAGGGTTCCGCCCAACAAACTGGCTTTAATACCTTCCATATTCAATTCGCCGTTTTCCAGGTGCATGTGCCCTCCCAAATCAGTCAGTATGTAGTTGTCGTAAATGAGTTTTTTAATATCTGCATCAAGACTCAGGTCCAGATTGGCCGGCAGCTCTACCATGGTGAGCTGGCCTGTATCCGTTGCTTTGGGTTCTTCTGCCGGTGCGTCAGCCATCAGTGAATTGATGTTCATGTACTGGCTCTTCAACTTTACAGTACCGGTGAGTTTTTCACCGGCAAACATATATCCGAGCATATTGCTCAAAGAGCCGCTGGCATCAAAGTCGTTTTTGCCTATATGGCCCTTACAAACCGGCATATTCACCTGTTGCGGGGTGAAATCCAGTTTCAATTCCCTGATCTCAGTGGCATCCTTATCTGTTGGGAGTTTCCACAGCAGGTTCAGTATGTGCAGTTTGCCTTTGGCATCCAGCCGGCTGAAGTTTTTACTGGTGGCCGCGCTGTAATTGCCCACTGCACTGAGGTCTGCATCTACGAGGCCGGCCAGTTGTGTGCCTTTTTCCAGCGGAATGAGACTTTGTATTTTACCCAGGTCCAGTTTGCCCAGCACATTGGCATTGATGTAGGGGTCAGACACCGGAGTTTTTAACAGCATTTTCAGGCTGAAAGGCTCACCTGCCAAACGAAGATTGAATTTGTTGATATCCACCACACTGTGGTCAGGTTCCCCGTCGGGATTATTGAATTTGAGGTCAATGTGAATATTGTCTGCCGGATATTGCAGGCCGGGGTAGCGGAAAGAGGCATTGGCAATCTGCAGGGCTATCGCAGTGGCGGGCATACGGGTATCGGTCATTTTTCCCTTGAGTGATCCCTGAAATGCCATAGTACCCTCTGTTTTTACATCTTTAAAGTTGCTGCTGTACATGCCCGGTACAAGACTCAGGAAATTGCGGAAACTGTTCTGCAGGGCTTTGAACGAGATGTCCATGTCCATGTCTTCGTCATTCAGGTCTACATATCCATCGCTTTGTATGTTCAGTTCATTCAATTTTGCTTTGGCTTCCCTGAAACTGAATTTCATGGCTTTCATGTCCATTCCCAGATCTGCATCTACATTCGTCTTGATTTGGTACAGCCAGTCTATGCCGCCATAGCCCAGGGTAAGCGATGGGGTTTCTGTGTGCGTTTTCAGGGTGAAATTGTCCTGGGTAAAATCACCAGAACTTTCGTGGTTCACATCCTTCAGTTCAGTGGTAAATCCAAGGCTGCGGTCGTTGTAAGTGATATGTCCGTTTTCAATCACCAGAGAATTCAGGGCCATTTTAAAAGCGCCGCCAGTTGTGTCGGTTGCGGGAGCTTTTGAGGTATCCGGTTTCAGTATATCCCAATTTGCGCGGCCGCTGGGCAATGTCTCAATGTTTATGCGGGGACGGGAGAGTTTTATTGTACGGATTTTAATCTCTTCTCCCTTTATGGCACTCATCAGGTCCATGCTCAGCCGAAGTTCCGGGAAATAGACAAGGGTGTCGCCGGCAAAGCTGTCCTTTCCCAGTATGCTCAGTTTGTTTATACCCACAGACAATTTTGGGAAGCTGCGCAACAGGCTCAGGCTGATGTCATTGTCAAAATCAAGTGTACCGTTCAATTGGGTATTGGCTGCCTTTTTTATTGCCTTTACAATTTTTCCCTTGAAAAGGAAAGGGGCAGTTATCAGTGCGATCAACAGCACGAGCACACTGATACCCGATATTTTCAGAATCTTTTTGAGCATTTGTATAATAAGGGCAAAAATAATGCCGATAAGGTCAGGATTTGCCAGGTACGTCTGTGGGGATGGTTTTCTTGTATCTGACTGAATCCGACACAGGTCAGATTCCTGAATCGGCTTTATTCAATCCCGCCTGTCTGTTTCAGGAAAATGTCTGAGAAACAATCTTATATATTTGTGAAATAAAAGACATGAGTTTACACAGGATACTTCTGCTTGTCACCTGCATTCTGTTTTCACGGCAGGGAGTTTTTGGTCAGTTTCAGGTTGGCTATGGCATAGGGCTGTTCCCAAATGGTATGTCAAGTCTGTATACAGAGCAATCGTTTTTTCTGGAAAGCAGTTATGCTGAAAAAGCCGATGGACCCCTTACCAAAAAACAAAAGATGCTGCCTTTTCACCATGGTTTGAGTGTGGCTTGGCAGAGTGGCCAAAAGAAAAAACACAAGGCCGATGTGATTCTGAAATGGTCCAACCTGCACAATTCGCACAGCCTGGAAAGAACGAACACTGCAACTTCTGCAGTTACTGCTTTTAATAAAAAGTCACGGGTGAACAATTATATTTTTGGGGGAGTATTTCATCTGGATAACAGATATATTAAATCATGGTCTCTTTCCGGACTTTTGTCTCAGCACACCATCATGCATAAACCATCGGGAAAAGGCTGGACCAAATCCGCAAAAACCGAAGGTGATTTTGGCATTGACGCGGGTTTGCAACTTGCATCTGTGAACAACGTGGCCATCAATGTTCATTACACAAAGTGTTTTTTTATGTTTTCAGCGTATAACCCCAGCTTTTTTGGAGTTGAAATTCACTGGCTGTTTAAAAAATAGGATGTTATGATTTACATCAGAAAAACAATCATTATACTCCTTGCAATGATGTGCAGCAAGGGTTTGAAATCTCAGACATTTATGGAAATGTTTGACGTCGGGAAACTGAATAGATTTGATGTATATGGCGGAGTGAGTGTTTCAAATCTCACAAATAAAATGCTGAACCAGTTTATTGCCGATTACAATACAGTGAATCAATCCAAATTGTCTGAAGGATTCAAGCCGTTCAGAACCATGGCGGGTTATGAAATCGGAGCCAGGTGGACAATTATGGATATGGCTGTGGGTAGTCTGGGTGCCTTTCGTCAGTCAAGGCGTTTGTCCCCAATCACTGAAAGGGTGATGGATGTAAAAGTGAGTTATGTCAATGCATTTGGAACTTTTCCTGTGGCGAAGGGTAAATTCTGGTTTTCCATCGGATTGCAAACCATTCGAAGTGTGTATTCGGCCTATTTGAAATACAACAACGGAGAAGTGAGTTTCGGCAAAGAATCCTCCTTCAATGGCAATTACAAGGGACTGGGAATCAATGGCGCTATGCGTATGGAAGGGCTGCTGATAAAACGGGAAAAGTATGGTCTGGGCCTGTATTTGCACTACACAGGATCCATAGCTGGTACAGGAGGAATTTCAACAGATAATAATGCCGCAAAAGGGGCTCTGAATTTGTCCAATTCTCTCACTTCTACCCCTGTAAAAACAAATTTTAATGGTTTCATGCTGGGTCTTAATTGTCATTACACATTGTCACTATGAAAAAGTTGTATTATTTGGCCTTTTTGACCGGAGTTATTTTCGTGATTCAATCCTGTCAGTCCGACAAATACAGAAGCAATCGTTTTGCCGGAATTTATGAGATTACAGGTTATACCAGTCAGCTATGGGACAGCACCGGAATGGTTAGTTCTACTGAAATTCCGTGCAATTATACCTTTTATTTAAGTTCCAATGGGAATGAATTTGGAAACGCTTCCGGCAAGCTGGATACCGCAGGTACAGAACCCTCGTTTCTAGGACCATTGAAGCTGAGTGATTATAGTGGTTTGGACAGGTTTACATTCAACTGGAATCTGGGTACATCAGACAATTACAGATTGAGTCTGTTGAAGGCAGATGGGTTGATTACAAAAAGTGTAATTGTAAATATAAAACGCAACTTGCTGGGGAAAGTAAATGCCTTTACTTATGTGCGGTTAAACGGAGACGGCACCTATTATTTTGATGAATTTAAAATTCAATCGGGAAACTAAACCCTGTCGCCGGCATTTTTTCTTCATTTGCATGGAATCGGTCGTTCAGTCCTAATTTTGTACCCGTATGCAAAGTTATTGGTGGGAACAAATCATGACCATCATTACGGTGCCCGTTTATGCCGTAACCATCCTCACAGAAATCATACTCAGCAATCTGCTGCACCGCAGATTGTACGACACCCGCGATACGCTGAACAACTTTCTGATGACAGTGTTGAATGCTTCTCTGGACATTCTCATGCGGGGTGTTTTCATCGGGTATATGGCATGGGCATTTCAGTTCCGTTTTATTCACTGGGATGCTCACTCCTGGATGTATTGGGTGGCTGTTTTGGTGCTTACCGACCTGGCTTATTGGTTTGTGCACTGGATGAGTCATATGGTTCGGTTTTTCTGGGCTGTGCATACCGTGCACCACAGCAGTGAGAAATACAATATCACCGTAGGATTTCGCAGTTCGGTTTTTGAGCCTTTGTATCGCGGATTGTTTTTCATTCCCCTCGCTTTTTTGGGGTTTGAAGCAGCAGATGTTGTCCTGGCATTTTCCATTCAGCAATTGTATGGTTCGCTGGTGCACACGGAATTGTTGCGTCGCATTCCCGGGTGGGATTTGGTATTTGTAAGCCCCAGTCATCATGCAGTGCACCATGCCAGCAATCCGCGTTACCTGGATAAAAATATGGGGATGATTTTTATCATTTGGGACAAATTGTTCGGAACATTTGAGCCCGAAGATGAACAGTATGAAAAAATCAGATATGGCCTTACAACCAATTTGAATTCATACAATCCATTCACTGTTTTATTTACAGAGTGGAAACAAATGTTCCGCGATGTAAAATCAGCTCCGGGATTTAAAAATAAATGGATGTATATATTTGGTCCTCCAGGTTGGAGCCACGATGGCAGCAGGAAAACCAGTGTGCAAATGCGGCAGGCCGAAAATCAGTCCGGAGAAGTGCTGGCAGATTAAATATATCTTGCCACACCCATAGTGGCCACAGCCAGAATCATACACCAAGCAATCATGCTGGCGCCTTTTTCCAGTTTGGTGCGGAGCCGGGTCATTTCTGCCAATTGCTCTGGGGTAGGTGGGCCACCGCCGGCAGAGATTTCGGCACCCAGCTTGCCTATGGCCGTGGCTGCAGGCTTATTTACAAACAAGCCCGTTAACAATGCACAGATGGCAGAAAAGCCTCCTATACCCAACATAGCGCCATAGCCTGTACTAAACCACTCTGTACGGAAATGTCCGGAGAAGGAATCCATCAGCCCCAGGCCTGAAAGCACAGTAATGAATCCGCTTAAGAGCATCACGATTGGAAAATTGCGGGTGCGCATCATGGCCTGCATCATTTTGCCACCGTCAGGTCCCAGACTGCGGACTGCAGGAATCAGAAAGAAATGCTGCATGATGGCGGTACCAGCCCAGAAAACACCAAACAGGAGATGCAGCAAACGAAGGGTAAAAATGTATTCGTGCATGGTTTTTCAGAACGAATGTACATGGAAAACCCGGATAATCAATACCTTAAGACTCCAACTCCAGCAACAAGCCCAGATATGCCGCAACTTTTGAGGTGACCCCACTGTTACGCCTTACCCAATCCCTTGATTTACCCGCCATTTCGGCGCGCAGTTCCGGATTCCCCATGGTATTTTTCAGATTGCGTTCAAAACTGTCGAAATCCGTGCATTCGAGTGCAAACCCTGAGTCCAGCGCTTCTGCAGCTTCGGGATGTTTCTGGTGTTTGGGTCCAAACAAGATGGGCATGCCGAACGCAGCGGCCTCCAGAATGTTATGCAATCCTTTGCCCCAGGCGCCACCGATCAGCGCTACATCTCCATACCTGTAAATCTGTGCCAGCAATCCTATGCTGTCTACCACCAGAAAACGGAGTTTGGATAAATCTGTACCTGCATATATATCCGAATATTTTACACAGCCATACTCAAAAAACCGGCTGCATATTTCTTCTATATGTTTTCCACTTACATCATGTGGCGCAATCAGAAATTTGCGGTGCAATGGCACGCCGTTTTTTTGAAAGAATTCTTCGAGTAATTTTTCTTCCGCGGCCCAGGTACTGCCACCCACACAAAGGATATCGCTGCCTTTAAAACGGGCTACAATGTCTATTTCAGGCGCTTGGGAAACCGTTTCAAGTACGCGGTCAAACCGGGTGTCTCCTCCTACCATGATGTTGGTGAAACCCTCACTGCTTCCCAGGTTTTCCGAGGCAGCATTCTGAACAAAAATGGCTGAAAATTTCTGCAGACAATGCCTCCAGGCAGATGCCAGTGGTTCAAAAATAAACTGACCTTCGCGAAATACGACTCCGGTTGCCACCATGTGCACAGATTGTTTCAACCCTTCGCGCATGAATTGCAGCCAGAATTCATATTTGATAAAAACAGCTACATCCGGTTGTACAATCCGGTACCAGTCTTTTGCATTTTTATGGCTATCGAATGGCAGGTAAAACAAACCAGCACATTCATAATCCTTGCGTTGTAAAAATCCACTGGGTGAAAAAAAAGTAATGATGATTTCTATGGAATTTTGTTCGGATTTTATTTTTTCAATCAGTGGTTTGGCCATTTCAAATTCTCCGAGAGAAGCGCAATGAAACCAAATACGTTTTGATTTTTTCTCTCCCAGTTTTTCAGCGACTTTTTTTCTCCATTTTCTTCTGCCCTTCAGCATCTCTCTGGCCTTCGGGTTCCATAGGGAAACTATACTCATCAATGCGATGTAGCTGTATATACCCAGGTGATAAAAGAATTGCATTCTGAATTACATATAACCCGGTTCACGGGTAGATGAACGCAATGTGATCGGGATTAAAATGCCTGCACTGATTCCGAAATAGGTATCCAGTCTTCTGCCCGGTTCACGGTTTCCGAATCCATAATCCCAGTTGCGCTGGTTGCGTGTAAATCCTTGCGAAAGATCCACTCCGGCAAATACACTTAATGTTTCGGTATTTACGTAATGCAGGCGAAGGGTTTGGGTCAGTTGAAGTCCATTGGTCAACCGGTCATAGCCTTCCTGGTATTCGCCTTCCACCTGCGGACTCCGGCCTGCGTCAAGCTGCATGCGGGTTTTGTGTTGCATGAATCCCAGGCCGAATTGTGTTTGCAGTTTTAATTGCGGATTTTTATTGTTCACCTTAAACAATTTTCCGGCAGTTCCGGTGAGTGTATACCCGCGCATATAATAACGGATGACGGTGGGAAAACCATTTTGGTCAAGCACATTTCCACTGCTGCCATTTATGCCCTGCAACAATCCTGTTGTGTTTACTTTTGATCCCAGAAAATTCATAAAATCAATGCCGAAAGTGAGATTGGATGATGTCTTGAGATAGGCTGCCACAGGAATCCCTGCAAAATGCGGATAGCGCTGTCCCAGTATCCCCGCAGATTTATAAAAACCGCCTCCTACTTTCAACAAAATCATGGTTTCCGATTTGGTCGCAGGAGCAGGCACGGGTTTTTGGGCCATAAGAATGCATTGGTGAAGGAATGCGGCAAATATGACAAGAAACCGGAACATGTTGCGAAAGTAAGGATTGATTTTGTTTACACGGGATATTGCAATAAAAATGACTCAACCGCTGCAATAAATGCCGGTGGATTGTCGGCATGCACCCAATGCCCGGCTTGCGGAATCACAATAAACTGAGTTAAGGGAAAGTGATTGCGTATTCCGGGTTTGTCCTCTTCTTTTACGTAGGCACTTTTGTCGCCGGTAATCCAAAGTGAGGGTTTTTCCAACACCGATGAAAAATGCAATTCTCCGATGATTTCATCGTAATAGGTTTTCAGGGCCTGCAGGTTCAGTTTGGGTTTGTATCCGCCTTCGGGCAAGGGTTCCAGGTTTTTGAGCAAAAACTGTCTCACACCCATATCCGGGGCAAAGGGCAAAAAGGCATCTTCTGCTTCCCTGCGGCTCTTCATGGAATGAAAGGGCAGTGTTTCAAAGGCTTTGAAGTAGTCGGCATGCCCGGGGGGGTAGCGTTTTGGCGCGATGTCCACACATATCAGACGCTGTATGCGTTGCGGGTAGAGATCAGCAAATATCATTGCTGTTTTTCCGCCCATGCTGTGTCCCAGAATGGTGGCTTCATTGTCGCCGAGATGCTCCATTAATCTGCACAAGTCAGCTGCCATGGCTTCGTAACTGCAGTCTGGATGGTGGAAACTTCGTCCATGGTTGCGGGCATCGAAGGTGATGACCCGGTGATGCCTGCCCAGAATACCGGCTGCATAATGCCAGTTGTCCAGCATGCCAAACACACCATGCAGAATGTACAAAGGAGGACCCTCAGTTCCGTACTGGCGGAAATGCACCAATTCCATAGCGCAAAGGTAAGCGCCATAGAACAATGCTTATCTGCGTCTGAAACGGTTGTTGCGGTTGCCGCGGTTTGCAGCCGGCTTAGCAGTTTCCTGTTTTACCGGTGCAGGCGCTTCTGTCAGAGAAGCAGGCCAGGGATGCTCATCAATGAATTGAAGCTCACTGCCAAACCGCTGTCTCAGTTGTTTCAGCACGTCCTTGTCGTCGGGCCGGGTAAAAGAAACGGCAATTCCTTCCTGTCCGGCGCGGCCGGTTCGGCCTATACGGTGGGTATAGGATTCCGCATCACCAGGCAGGTCGTAGTTGAAAACATGTCCCAACTCTTTTACATCTATACCCCGGCTGGCGAGGTCTGTAGCGATGAGCAGCATCACATCACCGCTTTTAAACAAGCGAAGTGCACTTTCACGCTGACTTTGGCTTTTGTCTCCATGAATGGCGCGGGAGGAGTATCCTCCTTTGTCAAGGACACGGGCCAGGCGGTCGGCACCGCGTTTGGTGCGGGTAAATACCAGCGCCTGCTCTACCTTTAATTCATCCAGCAGATACTTAAGCAGAGAAACTTTGTCCGTGCGGTCTACAGAATACAATTGCTGAACGATAAGTGCCGCTTTGCCGGCGGGTGGTTCCACGTCAATCTGTACCGGTTCATTCAGCAAATCTGCTGCGAGTTTGCGGATTTCTGCCGGAACGGTAGCGCTGAACAGCAGGGTTTGCCTGTGCCGGGGAACCTGTGCGGTTACCTTGCGTATATCATGGATAAAACCCATGTCAAGCATGCGGTCACATTCGTCAAGAACCAGCATTTCTACTTTGTGCAGGTTTACCAGTTTTTGCGACATGAGGTCCAGCAGTCGACCGGGAGTGGCCACCAGAATGTCTGGCTTACGGCGAAGTTCGTCTTCCTGTTTTTTCTGACTTACGCCGCCATAAATTACAGCGGTACGAAGGCGAAGCCCGCCACCGTACAGCACAAACTGGTCATAAATCTGAATCGCAAGCTCGCGTGTCGGAGCCAGAATCAGGGCTCGCACAGCACCTGTTGCCGGGGTCTCAGCCAGGCGCTGCAGGATGGGGATGGCAAATGCCGCGGTTTTGCCGGTACCGGTTTGTGCCGTGGCAAAAATGTCTTTGCCCGAAAGGGCAGGTGGGATGGCCTGTGATTGCACAGGCGTGGGTGTGGTGTACCCTTTACGGGTAAGCGCTTCGGTGATGGCAGGCATCAGCGACAGCGACTGAAATGTTTGCATTCTGTCTTAAGAATATTTAGTGCGCGCAAATGGTTTCCGCGCTGCGACAGCAAGTAATGTCTACGGGATTTTGTGTCAACTGAAACGGGGAGGCTCCTTAAAAAAATAAATGGCCGTCAACCCAGAGCAGCGGTAGAAACTACACAACTGTGGTGCAAAGATAGGGAATAGTTTAGAGTTAACCGATAATTGTTTGCAGTCTGCATTTAAAAGTTGGGTGAGATGGCCAGAAATCACCTGGCTTTTTGGAGTTCCATCACTTTCTGATCTTTTTTGGTTTCCCTCATTCGAGTGTCATCACGCCCAGGATTTCAGGGGAGAGAAATTTGCCTCCGGGATACCTTTCTGTATAATCCAGATTCATCCAAACCTGCCCATTATCGTCTATATGGTAATGGAATGATTTGTTTCTGCTCTCTTCACGGAACAATTTGCGTGTGATATAGGGGATGATTTTTTCCAGATCCTTTTTATTGCCTATGAGCAATTCAGGATACAAATGCCGGTTTGTATGAATAAGCCGCGGTGTTCCCCCAACACTGCGCACACAGGATGCCATGAGCACGGCATGGTCGTCGCAGTCCCCGCTGAGGTATTTGGCCGATTCGCTGGCTTTGGCAAAATACTCTTCACCTTTGGGGTCGCTTACATAATTCCAGCGGCTGTTGATTTCTTTAAAAATGGCGAAACACTGAATGATGGTGCGGTAATGGGAATCATTCTGGTATTTTTTAAAATGCCGGTTTACGGCCATTAGCGCAAATCCGCGCACTTTCGCATTGTCATAATCAGCTGCTTCCCGGATTTTGCTGCGGTTTGGAAATGGGGCCATGTTGTTCAATACCACCTTTTCGGGGTGCGGGCTTTCCCATAGCGTTACAACCAGATTCTGGTAGTCTTCGGTCAATTCGCCAAATCCGTAGCCCTTGCTCAGGCTTCCGTAGGTGAGCAGGACAACAGCCGCCAGAAATCCGATAAAAATGCTGATTTTAAAAAGTTTGAGAATCAGTTCAACCAGAAAAATCAGGGCAATGAACAGCAGAATACGGTCCAGATAAAAAGGCCAGTCTGGGTTGGGTAATGCTTTGTGCAGGATGATGAAAATGGGAATTGTGAGCAAGCGGGAAATCAGCTTCACTACCAGTTCTGCCCAGAAATGCGCATTTCGCACTCCGGTTTTTGGGGATGTTTCACTTTGTTTTGATTCCGGCATGTGGCCTTTCTGGTATAACGAAGGAACTGAGCCCTTGTGTATATCCTGAGCAAAAATAAGGCCGTGACTGCTCCCGGCCGATAATTCTCAGAACTGATCGGGCAGGTTTCACAATCCGGTTTTGGTTTGCATCTGAAATATTGTTCCACTTCATTGGGTATAAACCGTTTGCCAACTCAGCGCCGGTTTCCTAGATTTGAATGTTAAGATGCCGGGGTGGATTGAATACAGAACAGGTATTTGGACAACCGCTTTTTTAACCGGGTCGTCATTGGCAAGACGGCTTACTGACTTTTACAAAACCCCAGATTCCGGCAATGACTGAAAAACCACCCCTGTTCGTTTGTGTCATTGGCTGTTTGGCCGCTGTTTTTGCATTGGGTTGCGTTTCCAAAAGCAGTATGGCCAGGCGTTATATCAATCCCGATTCAACAGCGGTGTACAGCACGCATCCCGGCAGGCCCTTTCATTACGGGTATGCCTATTCCAGGGAAGATTGTGAAATGTTCAGAAACGCTTTGCAGCAGTATGGTATACGCAAGGGGGATGTGGTTGCAGATGTGGGTGCTGCCAGCGGTTGGCTGGAAGGGGTGTTCTCGGTAATGGTGGACAGTGTGGATTTTTATGTTCAGGACATAGACACACATTTTTTAAATCATAATCAACTCAACCGGGTTGTTCAATATTATTCTTCCCTTCGAAGCACACCGCAAACCAATACATTTCACTGCATAACCGGTTCCCCCAAAAGCACACAGTTGCCGGATGGGATTTTCGACAAAATCATCATGCATAACACATTCCATGAATTGTTTACTGCAGGAAATATCCTCAAAGATCTGAAACGGAAATTGAAACCCAACGGCGAACTGATATTGTATGATCAATTTTCCAATCCCTACAGAAAAATCCGGCATGAGGGTTGCGGAATCCGGGGTTTTAAAACGAAAGATGTGGTGGATTACATATCATCTTACGGTTATTACCTCACGGGCATGTCCCAACCGGAAAATTCATTTCACAACTTTCTGCATTTTCGTTTGAACCCAGACGGATGGGAGGAATTTGCGGATAAAAGAAAGCAGGTGGAAGGGTATACCCGTCAAATGGATCAGTTCAATCAACCTGAAGTTCAGTCAGACTCTGTTTGGTGTGAGGAGATAGCCAGTGAATTGAAAACCACCATCGGGCAGGTAAAAGAGGTATATCCAAATGCTGAATTCTATTTGGATGCACTGGGCGAATTGCTGTTGAAGGATGAATTATATCCGGAGGCCATTCAGGTTTACCGGGCAAATGTGATTCTTTTTCCTGACACGGCCTGGTGCTATGATAACCTGGGTGATGCATTGCTTGAAGCCGGCCGGAGGGAAGAAGCCCTGCAGGCTTATGAAAAGTCACTTCAATTGAATCCGGACAACAAAGAGACAAAAGAAATTGTAATGGAAATTCGTAAGGAGTTAAACGGAGAAAATCCGGAAATGGATAACCATTAATGCGGCAGAATACCCGGAACATTCATTTTGCCTGGTGAATCTCCGCGAATTGTGCAGGCTTTTCGGGAATTTTACAAACTTTCGTACCTTTGTTTTTCCATGCAATTCAAAGTTTGTCTAATCCCTGTGCTGTTATTCAGCGTGTTTACTGCCGGAGCTCAGGACACCCTGACCAATAAGAAAAACAGCAAGTACATATTTAAGTCTGTTTATAATACCGAAGCCACTTCGGTGAAGGATCAGTGCAAGACTGCCACCTGCTGGAGTTTCAGTTCACTGAGTTTTCTGGAAAGCGAGTTGTTGAGAAAGGGCAAGGGCAATCATGATCTGAGTGAGATGTTCATTGTGCGATGGGGGTATATCGAAAAAGCCATCACGTATATCCGCATGAATGGCCGCCACCAGTTTGATCAGGGCGGTGAGTTTCACGATATTCCTTACATCATTCGCAAATATGGAATTGTTCCCGAAGAGGTTTACAAGGGGCTGAACTATGGAGAAACCCGCCACAACCACGATGAGATGATTGCCATGCTTCAGGGCATGCTTGAAAAGCTGAAAAACAACCCTCAGGGCGCATATACAACAGCATGGACCAAAGCGGTAGAGGGTGTGGTGGATGCATATCTTGGACAAATCCCCGAAAAGTTTACTTACCGTGGCAAGGAATACACACCCAAATCCTTTGCAGAAAGTCTGGGATTGAATATGGATGATTATGTAGCAGTTACCAGTTTCACCCATCAACCACTTTACAGGCCTTTCGCCATTGAGGTTCCCGATAACTGGAGCATGCAAACGGCGTACAATGTATCTCTGGATGAAATGATAGGTTGCATGAGTACCGCACTGGAAAAGGGATACAGTGTAGCCTGGGCGGCAGATGTGAGTGAAAAAGGATTTTCATTCCGCGATGGTATTGCCATTGTCCCCACTTCAGATACACTGATTAAAAAGAAAGGGGAGGACAGCAAATATTTCAATGATGCCGGTGCACAGAAGTCCTCTTCGGCTTTTGATCAGCCCTATCCTGAAAAAACAATCACCCCTGAATTGCGTCAGCGGGCCTTTGACCAGCAAATCACAACTGACGATCACGGTATGCATATTACCGGAATGGTAAAAGACCAGAACGGTACCCGCTACTTTGTGACCAAGAACAGTTGGGGTACAGTGAATTACCTTCAGGGCTACCTTTATGTTTCTGAACCCTACGCGCGGTACAAAACCATATCCATTCTGGTGCACAAAGATGCCCTGGATAAGAAAATGAAAGAAAAATTGAATATTGATTAACAGAGTACAATACAAAACCAAACATAACCGTTAACAAACTATGACATCCCGTAAACTCCTGCTAGTTTTGACCGGCGCAGTTCTGCTGGTTCTGCTGACCACTTCCTGCGGCAACACCCGCAAGGGCTGCGATGGCCGCAGCAAAACCCGTGTGGATATGGGCTGGATGTGAGTGAGACCCGAAAATCCGCTGAACGGATTTTCGATGGTCGAACTCATCCCCGACCGACCAGCGGGAGAGTCGGGATGAGTGACCGCGTCAGCGGTAGGTGAAAACCATTCCCCGACCGACCAACGGGAGAGTCGGGATGAGTGTCCGCGACAGCGGAGATTGCGGAATTTTCGACCGACCAACGGGAGAGTCGGGATGAGTGACTGCGTCAGCGGTAGGACCGGCGTCCAAACCTGCTGCCTGCAGTGGGTTTTCAATTTACACATCACTCGTTTTTTTCAGAGAAAGCTATGCTTCTGTGCTGTCCTTTGCCAGCAAACAGTGGTATCTTCGCGTCTCTCTGCATTTTCTGCAGTCCGGTTAACAATAAACACCCCCAATGTCCCAACCCACGCGCATCCTCTTTGTTTGTCTCGGTAATATCTGTCGGAGTCCGCTGGCCGAAGGCCTTTTTCTGCACCATGCATCACAGGCCGGGGTGCAGCATTTATTTGAGGTGGACAGTGCCGGAACAAACGGATTGCATGTGGGTGAAGACCCTGATCCCCGCACCAGGCGGAACGCTGCAAAGCACGGCATAGAACTGAATCATAAAGGCAGGAAATTTGAGAAAGCAGATTTTGACAATTGGGATTATATTTTGGTGATGGACAAACAAAACCAGCATACTGTGCGTACATATACAAACGATGATTTGCATCTGACCAAAATACATCTGTTGCGCAACTGGGATCCCATTTCTGAAGCACAGGAAGTTCCTGATCCCTGGTATGGTGGCGAGGAAGGCTTCGAACAGGTCTTTCAAATCCTGCACCGCAGCACAGAAAACCTGCTGAGGCAACTGTTGAAGGGCCATATATTGTAGGGTTTGTGTCTTTTTTGTGTCAGTGTGCGGATGAAACTCGTGAAATGACTGAAATTCGTGCTTGGTGAAAAGGGCAATCTGTATTTTGATTTGTGCGTTGAGTTTCGCAATGTTGCGGGCTCAGACTTCGCGCGGCACGGATTTCTGGCTCACTTTTCTACCAAACCTTGCCCCTGATTCCACTTTCGTATTTGTGTCATCCGAAGTGGCAGCTATTGCCACAGTCAGTTTGCCCAATGCCGGATGGAGCACGAGTATTTCAGTTCCCGCCGGCGGGCTGGAAAGGGTTTATGTGCCGAGTACTTACAGGGTAAAGACTGCAGATACCTCTCATCAATATGGTGTGCGGGTTACAGCCAATCAATTGGTGTCTGTATATGCCATTTCCGCTTGCAATGCGACCACTGATGCATCCTGCATTATCCCAGTGGCCAGTTTACCGCCTGCTACTGAATATTTTGCAGGTGATTTTAAAGAACTGAACGGCAATTCAGGTACCTCTGAAGTGGCTGTGCTGGCCTTTGAAGATTCCACATTTGTGCAGATAACCCCGGCGGCAGCCCTTATCAGTGGACGGGCAGCCACAGCAGCGTTTACCAAAATGCTGAACAAGGGAGAGGTGTATATGCTTACCTCCAAGGACAATCTCAGCGGAACCAGGATTGTGTGCCTCAGTAAAAAGAAAAAAATCGCCGTATTCGGAGGCAATGCTTGCACAAGCATCCGCTGCACCGGAGCCTGTGATCATCTGTACGAACAAATTCCGCCAATCAATGCTCTGGGAAAGCAATTTGTGCTTACACCTTTTTACAAACAACAGCAGGGTTATGTATACAGGGTGGTAGGCATTCAGAACAATACCCATATTTATGTCAACAGTATGCTGGCAGACTCAGTTGATGCCGGCAAATATGTAACAAGGGATTATAAATATGACAGCAGTCTGTGCATTCAAACCGATAAGCCAGTGCTTCTTTTACAGTTTATGACCAGTTTGGGTTGCAACGGCCCGCTGGGCGGTGACCCTGCAATGCTGGTGATCAACCCATTGGAGCAAACCATAAAGGAAGCCATTGTTTCTACCGCCAATACCAAAATTATCAAGACCCATTTCCTGAATATTCTCATACCCAAGACTGGGTTGGGCTCCTGCAAACTGGATGGTTCCGTGATCCCGAAATCGAAATTCACACAGATTTATTGCGGAGATTTTTATTTTTACAGCGATACAACACGCCCTGCAAATCATAGCATTTCTTGTCCGGCTGGGTTCATCAGTTATGTATATGGTATTGGAGGATATGAAAGCTATGCATACAGTGCAGGCAGCGGTTACCGTAACCTGAACCGTTTTATTCTTACAGAAAATTATCCAAGCTGCGACACGGGAATTATTGTTAAACTCAGCAGTCAGGGTGACAGTGCAACACGTTTTGTGTGGACGTTTGAAGATGGCAGCAAAGACACTTCGAAATTTCCTGTGAAATATTTTGCCAAAGCCGGAGTGACCAATATTGCGCTAAAATATTTTTTATGGGAATCAAAAACCTGGGACAGCACTGTAACCCAGATTACCCTGAAAAAATCGAATGTAAGTACCGATTTATTTCCCGATTCTCTGAATGTTTGCGGACCGAAATATTACGATTTTAAAGTACCAAATGCACCCGTTTTTACCTATAAATGGAGCACCGGTGATACTACCAGTAATCTGCGGGTGAGTGCTGTGGGTAAATACAAACTGGTGATGACCAACCGCATTACCGGTTGTAAAATTACAGACAGTTCTTATGTCTCATTTTACGATGATGTGATTCCGGAATTTCGCTATTTTATGGCGAGTCAGTGTCCGAAGCAACCCATGTATTTGTACGATAGCAGCAAGGTGACAAATGATAAAATCACATCGTACAGATGGTACGTAGATTATTACCTGGCCAGCAGCAAAAAAAACGATACCATTCGCAGCACATCTCCGAACAATTACGACATAAAACTTGTGCTAAAAACGCAAAATGGCTGCGTGGATAGTGTAAGCAAACGCATACTGGTCACAGATATTCCTCGCCCTGTTATCGGCTTTACAAAATGGGACAGTTGCCATCGTGGAAACATGACTGTTTGCAAGAATGGCAGTTACATGTTTGTAGGTAAAATTTCGCGCTACAAATGGCTTTTTGACGACGGAGATACACAGAATACGAAGCAGGGCATGAAACACTGGAAAGACACCGGATTGCACTGGGTGCGGCTCATAGCCTATTCTGAGACGGGCTGCTTTGATACTTCTGCAAAGAAATACCTTCGCATTTATCCTGCTCCGAAACCCGCAATGGCTATAACGGACAGCATGGTATGTAAGTCTGGCAACCGATTTGATGTGAAAAATCTCACCGTTCAGGATGCCCCGGCCAAAGAATATATCTGGGATTGGGGCGACGGTACTGGCAGCACACTGAAAGATCCCGGTTCCGTTTCATATTCCGATACTGGAACATACAACGTGATTTTCAGTGCGGGTTATGTGCAAACAGGTTGCAGAGATACCGTTTACCGTAAAGTACAGGTGCAGCAAAGTCCGAAGGCGGCCATTGCACTCGATAGCAGCAATTATTGCCTGAACCGGAACTATTTTGCTTTCAGGGATGCCAGTGTTGTGTATGGTGCAAAAAACCATTGGGTAACATGGGCCTGGGGTGATGGTAAAAAGACCGTTGACAGCCTGAAGGTGTTGAAACAGTATGGCAGCGCCGGTACCTTCAAAGTGAAAATGGTGATGAGTACAGGCAAAGGTTGCACCGACAGTACAACAAAGAACGTAACCGTTTACAGCAGTCCGGCGGCCAGATTGGGTATAACGGACAGCAACACCTGTGGCACCGGCAATTATTTCAATTTTGTGAACAACAGCACAGCACCTGTTAATGCAAGGTGGAATTGGAATATGGGCGACAATACGGTTTTCACCACGAAAAACATTGGCAAACACTCCTATGGCGGACCCGGCAATTATCTGATTGTTCTATCCGTTCTGGATCCATTGACGGGTTGCCGGGATACTGCCCGAAGAATGGTGAAAACCATGACGGCACCTGATTTGAGGCCAAGGGCAAGCGATAGTATTGCCTGCTTTTTGGCGGACTCGCTGGGCTTTACCGACAGTTCAGATTACGGAAGTCTTGTACCCCAGCGGAAATGGTATTTTTCTGTCAATCCAAAGGATACAAGTTCTAGGCCCGTACTAAAATGGAAATTCAGCAGCACCGGTTTGCACACCATCACCATGGTTGGCGGACAGGTGGGTGTGTGTGCGGATACCCAAACCCTGCAAATCCGGGTGAGATACCCCGATACTCCCGTATCCATGGGCAAGATCCGGCGGTATGCCTGCGTGAATGCCGTGTTTGATTTTCAAACCAGTCTGATCGCCGGTAAGTCCTGGACCTATGCATGGAACCTGGGTCAGGCCGGCAGCAGTGCATTGGCAAACCCTTCCGGAATCATTTTCGGAAAGCCCGGCAAAGACACCGTTGAACTGACTCTTACCGACGACCGGAATTGCATTTTCAGAGTTACTGACACATTGCGTGTGCTGCCGGCGCCCATTGTCTCAATCACAGCCTTACAGAATGATACCCAGTGCTTCAGCGGACATGCGTTTGTTCACAGGGCCGTTGTAAACGCCGCCAGCATGCCGGTAACCTTTGCCTGGACCGGAACAGATGGTTTTGGCTCTGCAATGCAAAACCCAGGCAAACATACATACCCAACCCCCGGCCAGAAATCCGTTAAAGTGTGGATTCGCGATTCAAACGGATGCATTGACAGCACGACACGTTTGCTCCGGCTGGAAGAAAATCCTCAGGTCTCCCTCCGGGATGACTCGGCATGTGAAGGTGTAACGCGCAGCATTCAGCCTTTGCTGGGACCTGCAGGTATCGGAAATCTCACGTACAGGTGGTATATAAACGGCTCACTCTCAGGTGCCGGACCTGATTTGCCCTATACATTTACTCCACCCGGTGATCATAAAATCCAACTCATTGTAAACACCATTGCCGGTTGTTCAGATACATCTGCCATGGTTTTGCGGCGGGTATTCCCAAATCCTGTGGCAGCTTTTGGCTATGTCACTTACAAAACCACAGCCCTGGGTATACGGGTAGACCTGAATGACAGCAGCACAGGTGCCGCATCATGGATGTGGAGGCCAGAACCAGGTAAGACTTTGTCGGGTAAAAATGTGCAATTTCTGTACCGCCATCCGGGCAATGTTTCTCCGTGGCTGATTGCAACAAATCGTCATGGTTGTGCGGACAGCACTATGCGCACCATTTTCCTGAAAAGTGAAGAAGACGGATTCGTCCCCTCCGGATTTTCACCCAATGGCGATGGCCGGAATGATGTGTTCAAACCAGAGTTTTTGTCCGCTGTTACTGCCTATGAAATGGTCATTTTTGATCGCTGGGGTGGCAAAGTATTTGAAACCCGGGACCCCATGCAGGGCTGGGATGGCACGTTCAAGGGTGAAAATGTGCAGGAAGGTGCCTACGCATACCGCATAAACCTGATTTTCTTTACCGGAAAACGGCAGGTGGTGTCGGGCTCTGTTACCCTCTTGCGCTGAGTTGGACCCCATTTGTGGGTTGAAAACTGAAAAATAGTTTTCCCTGCAGGCCATGTTTCGCCCAACAGAAGCGTCTGTAATATCGTAAATTTCAATGGGGCCATCATGCATATTTCAAATCAAAACCATAACTTTGTTTGTTTTCTTGTCCGGATATGAATAAAATCTTACGAACCCTTTTTATTCTCTCAATGTTGCTGGTCCGGTGGACAACGGTCAGCGCACAGACTGCGCAGGGTACGGATTTTTGGGTTTCTAGCACTTATCCGTTCTATGGGGCAGATTCGTTTTCAATAGCCATAGCCTCTGAAAAGCCTACCAAAGCGTGGGTGGAAATACCCCTCATGGGTTGGAAGGATTCAGTATCCCTGGGCTACAATGAAATAAAAACAATTCGCATTCCCAGCTCCATTCGCAGCAGTTATTACTATTATTATACCGGAGCAGCCAAAAAGGTAGGTGACAATGCCATACACGTAACCAGTGCGTTGCCTACCAAGGTGTATTCTTTTGCCGACGGTCGCTGGTATTCGTGCGGGGCAACGGCAGTATATCCTACCAGCACACAGCCCCCGGGAGGCGTCTATTATCCCTACAAAAGCCGCTATGCTTATTCTGGTGGTAGTTATAAAGTTTTCTTTTTCTCTGTTATCGGAATCGACGATTCGGTTACCGTGTCCTTTTCCTCCAGCACCACCATGATGAATTTACCCCCGGGCAATTCCATTGTGCTGAGGAAAGGGCAGATGGCCAGATTTTATGCATACGTCTTTGGGCTGGACCCAACGCTGGCAGTAAGTGCATCACAGGGCAAAAGAATAGCGGTATTTACCGAGAATTTCTACGATTACAGCATTGTCGGTTGTTATCAATACGACCTGATGTACGAGCAGATTTTGCCCAGCAATGTGTGCGGAAACAACTTTGTATTATCCCCATTCAAATACCACAAAAAGGGATATGAATATTCTGTGATTGCCATGGAAGACGGTACTACTGTGCAAAAGGATGGCAACAACCTGGCCTCGCTGAACAAAGGAGAAGTATATTTTGGCAGAATTTATTCCGACAGCAGCACCTTGATTACTTCAGACAAACCCGTCAATTGTTTTTCTAAAAATATATTGGATTCCTGTGCCGGATGGTGGTGGGGTAATTATTACACCGGGCCGTCGCTGATGACCATGAGTACCGGTGAACAAATGATAACCGATGCAACGGTTTCGGTGCCCAATAATGCCAATTTTAATCAGAATTACGTAAACATTCTTACAAGTGCAGTAGGTCGTGACAGCACCTGGCTGGATGGAATGCTTATTCCAGCCTCTGAGTTTAAGGGGATCATAAACAATACCTACTATCTTTACAGAGATACCCTCCTGGCCGGCAATCACCGGATTATGAATCCATACGGCTTTATCAGTTACATGTATGGGCGTGGCTACTACGGCGGGTATGCTTATAATGCCAGTGCGGGACTGCAGAGCCTGAAAAGGGTAATCAATGTGACCACGTACAAAAGCTGTGATACGGGCAGAATTGTAAAACTCACAAGTACAGGGGATCCCGCCAAAAATTTCCAATGGACTCTGGGAACACAGAAGGATACCGGACTCACCGCTTATTTTCAGGTTCCCAAAGAAGGTACCTATTTTGTAAAATTAAAGTATCAGACCATAAGGAATAACAAATGGGATTCTGTGGTCACTGCCCTCAAAATCAGCGGAACTGAAAAGCTGGATTTTGTGGTGGGTAATGATTTTAATTTTTGCAAAAGCAGTTATAAGTTCACGTTGCCCAAAACCAAATTGTTCCGGTACAAATGGAGTACAGGCGATACCACTCCATTCCTGAATGTGGCGGCGAATGGAACTTATACCCTGCAGGTAACCAATACTTCCACAGGCTGTAAGTTTTACGATACTGCAAAAGTTACACTGCACGACAAACTGATTCCGGATTTTACCATCAGAATGAAATTGCGCTGTCCGGGAATTCCCATTTATCTGACCAATACGAGTACTGTAAGTACCAAAGACAGCATTTCTAAATACGAGTGGTTTGCCGATGGGTTACCCCATGGAAATAAAAAGGATGATACGGTGGGTTACGCCTATCCGGGTACTTACGTTTTCAAGCTGAAGATGACCAGCCGCAGCACCTGTGTGGATAGTGTGGTAAAGGAGATAAAAGTGTCTGATAAACCCACGCTGAAAACCGGTCATATCACCTTTGATTCCTGCTATGGCCGGGCCAATATCCGCTTCAACAGCAAATCGGGTCTGTCAGTGGGTAAAATCACCAGTTACCGCTGGATTTTCAGCGATGGGGATACTACCTATAAAAAAGTTCAGGCCATCCGCGATTTCAAAGATTCAGGCAATTATTGGTATCAGTTTGCTGCCTATTCCGACGCCGGATGCGGTGATACATCTGCAAAAAAATATTTCAAAATTTACGGTGCACCGGGTCCGGATTTCACTGTGCCGGATAGTTCTGTTTGTTTGACCGGCAATTTCTTTGCTGTAAAAAACAAAACAAAAACAAACAACCAGAGTGTGCGTTATGAGTGGCAGTGGGGCGATGGTACCGGAGAAACTTTCGATGAACCCGGATTTAAAAATTACAGCGATACAGGGAACTTTACCATACGATTGGTGGCTGCATACAACAGCACTGGTTGTTCGGATACCCTGAACCGAAAAGTGCGTGTAAATCCAAATCCAAAGGCGGTATTAAACCTGGACAGTTCCAACTATTGTCTGAATAAAAATTATTTTCACTTTACAGATAAGAGTGATGCGAAAGGTTCTGCAACCCGATTGGTGACCTGGAAATGGGGCGATGGAAAAACCACCAAAGACACTACACCCTATTCAAAGAAATACAGTGCACCCGGCACTTTCCGCGTAAAATTGTATTTCAGCACAGGTAAGGGTTGCCTGGACAGTGCGCAGAAGAATGTAACTGTATACAACAGCCCCAAATCAGCCTTTGTTGTGGCTGATTCCAATGTGTGTGGCAATGCCAATTACTTTAATTTTACAAACAACAGTACGGCCCCCGTGAATGCCCGCTGGAGCTGGAATTACGGCGATGGCAATACCAGCACGGCGAAAAGTCCGGGTAAAGTGAGTTGGGGTACTTACGGAACCTATACGGTAAAACTGGCTGTGCTTGATCCGCTGTATGGCTGCTCGGATACTGCCCAACGTACCTTAACCATATTGGCCAAACCCAAAGCACGTATGGTGATTTCTGACACGGTGGTGTGCGACACAACGCGTTCCATCACATTCGCAGACAGCAGCAATTATGGCAACCTGAAACCCTGGCGCAAATGGGTATTTAACAGCAAAGCCACGGATACCAGTTTTCAGCCGCAAACCAGCCGCATTTTCCTCAGCAAAGGCAACCAAACTGCAATGCTTATGGCAGGTCTGGCCGGTGTTTGCACGGACACTGCTTACGGCACAGTGCGTGTGAAATACATCAAGAATCCGGTGCAGATTTCCCATACCCTGAAATATGCCTGCGCCCCTGGTCTGGTGGATTTCTTTGCCAACCCCGGCTCCGGAACCGGCTGGACCTGGCAATGGGACCTGGGTACAGGCACCATTTATACTTCACAAAATCCATCAGGATTCAGTTATCCCGGTGCCGGAAAATACAAGATTATACTGATTGCAACGGACGGGGGCGGATGTTCATACACCTCCCGTGACAGCTTGGAACTGTTTGCTGCACCCAAAGTGACCCTCACAGCGCTGAACCCCGATACCCAGTGCCTGAGTGGAAATGCGTATGTCTTCCGCGGTGGTATGACCAGCGCAAAAGCACCTGTGGTATGGCAGTGGAATCTGGATGAAAGCAAAACTTCGGCTCTGCAGCAAACACCTGCACAGACATACAGCAACATCGGTACGAAAAACATCAGCCTGAAAGCCACCGATGCAAATGGATGCGCAGACAGCACAACTAAGAAAATATATTTAAATCCCTCACCGGCCATCAGTTATTCTGGTGATTCTGCCTGCGAAGGGGTTTCCCGCACCCTGTCCGCCACAGTAACTCCGGCAGGTGTGGCAGTGCAGCAAATACAATGGTGGATTGATGGAAGTGCTGCAGGCAGCGGTAATACCCTGAATTACACCTTTACCCCTGTGGGATTGCACACCTTACAAGCCGTGGTAACTGCCAGTGGTGGATGCAAAGACACCGGCATGTTGCAGAGCCTGAGAGTCTATCCCAGACCTGTGGCGAAATTCGGTATTGACATGAAAAATGCCATTGGCACAGGCGTGCCGGTGGACTTCCTGGACAGCAGCACCGGTGCCACACAGTGGACCTGGACTCCCGAACCCGGGCAAACCGGCACCGGAAAAACCTTTAACTGGTTGTACTCATTTCTGGGCCCCAGACAGGCACTGTTGCAGGTTTCCAATACATGGGGATGCACCGATACCACCAGCCGCATTTTTGTACTGAAATCAGAAGAGCTCATTTATGTTCCGACTTCCTTCACCCCGAACAATGACGGGCGCAATGATGATTGGGGACCCCGGAATATTTCTGCGGTAAAAGAATACAGCCTGCGCATTTTCAACCGCTGGGGCCAGGTCATTTATGAAACCCGAAACCCCATGGATGCCTGGGACGGAACCTACAAAGGTGAGCCCGTTCCGGATGGAGCCTACTCTTACGACATGTATATGGTGTTCCTTACCCGCAAAAAGGTGAGAAATACGGGAACGGTAACGGTGTTGCGGTGATTGGCCCGAATAGCTGCATTGGTTAGCTATCTTGTATTTTTTATAAAGCTATTATTTGGCAATGAAATGAGCCAGGACCAGGTGTATGGCCTGCTTATGGGTTTTATGTGTGTGAAACAGTGGGTAGGCGGAGATTTGGTGGTAAACGCGTAATTTCTTGTATTTTAGTATTTTATACCTATTGTCTAAGTAAAACCTCTCTTATAACTTCGTATAACCTTGGCATGCCATTAAATCCCCGACATATTCACTGTTCACTTGCAGCCATTTGCGCAGTTCTGATAGTGTGCTTTCAGGCCTGTGAAAAGAAAAAAAACAAAGACCCTGTAACGATAATATACAAGCTGGGGGAAGTGAAAGATTATATGTACTTTAAAAAAGGCACCTGGTGGGTATATGAGCATGACAAAACCCATGAACTGGACAGTCAGTATGTAACCAGCTCATATATAGGTACGAGCATTACACAGGGCCGAGAGGAATGGAGCAGCCATATAACCCTGCAGCAAGAAGTAATGAGCATGCGCATTCGAAGCAATTTTGTGGATGGGTGGGGCAGTAACAATTATTTTGATATTTATACCACAGGGCAATTGGTAGATGCTTATCCCTACCCAAGTAGGGTTTATCAACTTGAGAGAAGTAAAATCTCTAGTATAGGTCAAAATGTTCCATCCACAGTTTTTTATCATCCTTTTGATCTATGTCCGAAAAAAAACTGTCTGTATTTCTACGACTCACTGTTTACAAATTACAACCTCAATGGAAATTATTACGATACTGTTATATCGTTTGCTATCACCTATGGGGAGGCGGTAATGCAGGAACCCAGTCTGCGAACCTATGGTGGCAATGCCAAATGCTACTATGCCAAAAATGTAGGGCTGATAAGGGTATATCAAAAGACAACCACTGCGAATAATCTGCCCCTCATCCATAACTGGAATCTTGTAAGAAAACACATCATTCAATAATACAAACAATTATGCTACGCAAATTCTATTTTCTGCTGCTGCTTTTTGCAGGTGAAGATGGCTTCGCACAAACTGCAGAACTGGAACTGCAGAACAAATATTTTACAGCGCGCAACCGCTTGAAACGATTTTTTGTTGAAGCCGGGCCACGGGAAGGAAAAGGAATCCCCACTCAGCAAATCAAGCTGGAAACCGCTATACAGTACCCTTATACTCATCAGATTCTGAAATCCAATGGCGAAGACAGCACCATAGCAGACTCACTTTGGGATAAAAATTCTAAGAATATCGTAAATACAGAGCCCACAGGTACCATTATTGCAGACAATCCGTTGATTATCATTGGTGAATACCTGAGTGTGCTGAGCACAGAATACTGGCTGATGAAACATTATGGAAGAACGAACACGGAAGAAATGACAGCCCTGCGCAATGAGATTTATTTTGCACTCGGTGCAATTGATCGGCTGGATGGAAGTGCAGAACCGTATTTTAACGATCAGGCAAGTTTGAATGTAAATGGCTTTCTCCGCCGGGATGACATAGAAGACCACCGGGAAGACCGCATTAACAACTACCAATACCGCAGGCCGGGTTTTAACGGACAGATACAGACGGTACGCATGCTGAACCGTGGTAGCATAACCCCGGATACGATGATAGAGTACATTGACAGTGAATATTCTGTCATTCATGTTTTTGTAAAAGACACGCTGGAAATAGATAGCATATTTACAGATTCTACCCGCACAAACTGGACCCTTGATAGTATTAGTTAC
>JAEUUL010000029.1 GCA_016787485.1 Bacteroidota bacterium | reverse complement strand
TGAGATAGTATTGCCAATTCCATTGGTTGCCGAGGTAGCGGTTGAAATGGAAGTGTTAGAATTGGCAAATGCGATATACGCACTTTGCGTAGAACCACCGGTAGAACCACTGCTCAGCGCTGAGAACTGAATGGTACACTTATTAATGGTGTTGTAGTTACTGGAACCACTGAAACGGATACCAATACAGCTGGTTGTTCCGGTTTGACGGATAATCAGGTTGTCGATGGTAACCCAGTCCGCACCGGTAAAGCTGATTACTTCGTAAGGTCCGCTGAAGGCCAGAATCTTACCGCCACCGTTGATGGTGATGGTGTTGGTGCTGCTGGTACCTGCAATGGCTGCAAAGGTAGTAATACCCGGAGACGTGAGTTGGTCGGTTACCACATTGATGGTGATGGGGCCGGATATACCAGCACCGCCATACAAAGGTCCACCGTCGTTACGGGTTGTGTTTTGCAACGCCTGGGTCAGCGAGAGCCAGTTCGTAAAGTTGCTGCTACTGGCAGACGCACCCGAGTTGATCGTGTACGTGCCTGTAGTCATTTGGGCGCGTGCCAGCCCGGTTACGGCCAGCAGTGCTCCCACAGCGAGTGCCCTGAGGGCCTTGCCGCTGTTGATTTGTTTGTAGAATATATTCATATGATAGTTATTGGGTTTCAAATGTTTTGATTGCAATCTTTATGTCAGCGCAACGTCAGTTACGAGTCGCAATTTATATAAAATCCACATAATGTGTCACAATTGACCCCATTTTTACATAAAAATTACGCACAATGACTTTTTTGTGACAATAAACAAACGGTCGAAATCCCTGAAAACTAAAACTGCCCAGTGCGCAAAAGCACTAACGTACAAGCAGTTTGGGCCGAGATTGCGGCATTTTGCAGCATTTCTTCAAAAACCGGATTCTCTGTACCGGGATTGAAAATAACCCGAACCGGCTTCAGACCCAGGATCAGGTCAAAATAAGTCTCCTGATGCACGGGGTTCAGATACAGGGTGATTGTATCGGGTTTTAATTCCGCGGGCACCTCCCTTAGAATAAACATATCCCCTATGAATCCCTGCTTTTTACCCACGGGAACTACAATATGCCCGTATGACAGCAGCATGAGACAGGCAATATGGCTGTAACGCCCGGGATTGTCGCTGGCCCCCAAAACAAGAACCGTTTCTTTTGTTTTCATATTTTCAAATCTCCTCCACCGCAATTCCCACCGAATGGGCTACAGAAACCGCACAGCGCATACCATCCAGTGCTGCACTCATGATTCCACCGGCATAACCGGCTCCTTCTGCACAAGGGTACAGGTTTGATATCTGTATATGCTGCAGGGTATTTTTGTCTCTTGGGATACGCACCGGACTGCTGGTGCGGCTCTCCACTCCCACAAGCACCGCTTCATTCGTACGGAATGCAGGCATTTTTCGCCCCAGATTAATGAGGGCTTCCCTGATTCTGGATGAAACGGCCTGATCTAGTACCTCTGCTATATTTCTGCTGGATATACCCGGGATATAGGAGCATTCCGGCAGATTTGTGCTGAGCCGGCCCTGAATAAAATCTTCCATACGCTGGGCCGGTGCTGTAAGGTTTCCATTTGTTTCCCAGGCTTTCTTTTCTGCCACCGCCTGATACTCCATGGCTCTGAGCTCGCCGGCAGACTGATAGGGTGCAAAATCCAATTCATCCACAGTTACCACAAATCCGCTGTTTGCAAATTTACCATTGCGCCGGCTGGGACTCCACCCATTCACAACTACTTCCTCTTTGTCTGTGGCGGCAGGTGCAATGATGCCCCCCGGACACATGCAAAAAGAAAACACCCCTCTACCCTGCACCTGTTCTACCAGGCTGTAACTGGCCGGAGGAAGAAGTAAACCCCGTTCACATCTGTATTGAATCTGGTCTATCACCTCCTGAGGGTGTTCTATGCGCACACCCAATGCAAAAGGTTTTGCCTCAATCTGAATGCGTAATTGCTGAAACAACCGGAATATGTCCCTTGCACTGTGCCCTGTCGCCAGAATCAGGTGACTGACTGGAACATAGGACCCACCGGCAAGGTGTATGCCTTTGATTTGATTTTCCGCCAGTTCCAGATTTTCCAAACGGCTGTTGAAATGGATTTCCCCTCCTGCATCCAATATGGCATGCCGGATATTCCCGATGATACCGGGCAGCTTATTGGTTCCTATATGCGGATGGGCATCCCACAATATGTCATCTGCAGCACCTCTTACCGTAAGTTCGGAAAGCACCCTGAGTGTATCTCCGCGTTTGGTGCTGCGTGTATACAATTTGCCATCGGAATAGGTACCGGCTCCTCCTTCACCAAAGCAGTAGTTGGAATCCGGATTAACCTCATGGGTGCGGTTAAGTGCTGCCAGATCGCGCCGGCGCTGCTGAACGGCTTTGCCACGTTCAAAAATCACAGGCTTTAATCCCAGCTCTATGCACTGCAAAGCGGCAAAAAGTCCGGCAGGCCCGCAACCGACAATATGCACTTCTCTGGCATTTTTCACATTTTGCAAGCGAAAACCACCCGTTACAGGTACCGTTTCGTCACCCGCATATACATCCACGGAATAAAGAAAAACCGGATGACGACTGCGCGCATCCAGGGATTTGCGGCGCAAAACAAGACGTCCGTCCGGAATACCGGCTTCCTTCAGTGCTTTATCCTGCCAGGCATCCTGAATTGCGGACACAGCAGGAGATAGTGAAAACTGAACTCGGACAGGCACGGTACAAAATTAACGCTTCACTGCCTGAGATAGCGGGACCAGGCGAACCATTTCCGGTGTTTCAGGTAATCTTTGTGTGATTCATGCCCATATGCTTCCCGTTCAAATGAAATCTGCCGGTAGGCCATATCCCGGTTTCTGAGTTTCAGATAAAGAAGGACAAATTCCACTGAGTACCACAGAAAGAACCCTATCCACAACATTTCCAGCTGTTGGCGGAAATGGATCTTTTCATGGTTGAGTATGCTCTCCGAAAGTGTTGATTTGTCATACCTGGTGAATAAAAATGGCCAGATTGCCATGGCCCGGAACTTACCACCCGAAGGGGTAAAACACCTGAACAACCAAGTTGCTTTTACGATGACCATGCTGTGAAGCTGAAAAATTTGAAATATTTTTGGCCGCTGATGCAATTTTAAGCGAATTGTTGCGTCTAACCGTAAAATATGAAGAAACATCTGATTCTGGTGGCTGCAGCAATATCTGCGATTTTGATTGGCGGTATATCTGCCTGCAAGAAAAAAACCACACCCGACAATACCACTTACCCTGTCATCCGGGTCATGTTTTCAGGTAAAATAGACCCTGACAAACTGGACAATTACAGTGCCCAAACCAGGCCGGCATACATCACAAAGGACAATAGCGGCGCAACGCCCATCACCAATGCAGGTGCCACCCTGGGCCGGGTTTTGTTTTATGACAAGAAGCTATCGGTAAACAACACGATATCCTGCGCAAGCTGCCACAAACAGGAATTTGCCTTTGGGGATGATGCAAGGCTCAGTCAGGGAGTAAACGGTCTTACAGGCAGACACAGCATGCGCCTGGCCAATGCCCGCTTCTCGCAGGAAATGCGGTTCTTCTGGGATGAAAGAGCAGCCACGCTGGAAGAACAAACCACCAGACCGATACAGGACCATGCAGAAATGGGATTCAGCGGCCAGAACGGAGATCCGGGTTTGGATGACCTGATTGTAAAACTGACAGCTGTTGACTATTACAAGGAATTATTCACCCTTGCTTTTGGCGACCCTGTGATTACTGAAAATCGTTTGCAGAGTGCCCTGAGCCAGTTTGTGCGCAGCATTCAGAGTTTCGATTCAAAGTTTGACGCGGGACTGTCAGCAACCGGAAACATCAATGCAGATTTCAGCAATTTCACCAATCAGGAGAACCAGGGAAAACGCATATTTCTTGCCCCCCCGGGCGGTCCCCAGCCGGGGGCAGGATGCCAGGGTTGCCACAGGGCTCCGGAGTTTGACATAGACCCGGCAAGCAGAAACAACGGTATCATTCAATCGGGATCCGATTCCACAAAAACAGATTTTACTGTCACCCGGTCTCCTTCACTGCGGAATGTGCTCAATAGCAGCGGCAGGAGCAACGGACCGTTTATGCATACCGGACGGGTTATAGATTTAACCGGGGTAGTGAATCATTACAACCAGTTACCCAACGCACCCGCGAATAACAACCTCGATCCAAGACTGAATCCGGGTGGAAGTCCTCAAAATCTGGGACTGAACAATGCAGAAAAGCAGGCACTTGTGGCATTTTTAGCTACACTGAGTGGCAGTGCTGTGTATTCCGACAAGAAATGGTCTGACCCGTTTGCTCCCTGACAGAATCAAGTGCTTCCTGCAATTGTTTGGGCAGGATTGACTGGTGTGTTTACCTTTGCAGGGATGAATGAAACGGTTGTAAGCGGTATAAGACCTACCGGAAAACTGCATTTGGGAAATTATTTCGGTGCGGTTCAGAATTTTCTGAAATTTCAGGATACCTATACGTGCTTTTTTTTCATTGCAGATTATCACAGTTTAACCACCCACCCCACTCCGGCAGGGTTGAATGACAGCGTCTACCGCGTACTCGCAGAATATCTGGCACTGGGACTTGACCCGGAAAAGTGCACACTGTATTTACAGAGTGATGTACCCGAAGTGGCGGAATTGTACTTGTTTTTGAATATGAATGCCTACAAAGGCGAACTGGAACGGGTGAGCAGCTTCAAGGAAAAGGCCAAAAGCCAGCCAGACAACATCAATGCCGGTTTGCTCACCTATCCTGTGTTAATGGCGGCCGATATCATACTGCATCATGGTACGCGTGTACCGGTAGGAAAAGACCAGGAGCAGCATCTGGAAATGGCCCGCACATTTGCAAACCGATTTAACCGTTTGTACAATGTAAATTATTTTCAGGAGCCCTTTGCCATAGGCAGCGGAAACAAACTGGTGAAAGTACCCGGACTGACCGGCGGCGGCAAAATGAGTAAAAGTGCCGGTGAGGCAGACAGTATTTATCTGGATGACGAACCTGAGGTACTGAAAAAGAAAATCATGCGGGCTGTAAGTGACAGCGGACCTGCTACACCCGGCATGCACAAGAGTGTACCCGTTCAGAATTTGTTTGATTTAATGGCACTGGTTTCTGCCAAAGATGTGATTGATTTTTATGACAAATCGCATACAGAAGGAAGTATACGCTACGGCGATATGAAAAAACAAATTGCAGAAGACATGGAGCATTTCATCGCCCCACTGCGCAGCCGCATTCAGGACACACTGAAGAACAGGGAACTGGTTGCCAAAGCGGCAAAAACAGGAATGGAAAAAGCAAGGGAGAGTGCCGGAAAAACCATTCGTGAAGTGCGCGAAATTATTGGTTTCAGGCCTTTCTGATTACTCAAAACAATTCAGTTTTTCATTGATATTTGAATGGTATTATTCATTCCTTTTGAAAAAAATAAAAATAAAAACATGAAAACCGGAATCCAACTCCACCAAAACCGGCAGGGTATTCTGCAAAACCCAATGGTTGCGAAAACTGCTGTATTCCCTTAATTTGCATCAAATTTCATGGATATTTCCGTAGTTGTTCCTTTGTTAAATGAAGCAGAAAGCCTGCCGGAACTGTATGACTGGATTGTACGGGTAACAAAAACGCACCAGTTGAGTTACGAAATTCTTTTCATCGATGACGGCAGCAAAGACGGCAGTTGGGACATCATTCAAAAACTCTCAGCCGCCGATGCATCCGTAAGAGGCATAAGATTCAGGCGCAACTATGGCAAAAGTGCCGCTTTGAATGTAGGATTCGGCGAAGCGCAGGGAGATGTCGTTATCACCATGGATGCCGACTTGCAGGACAGTCCGGATGAAATTCCCGAACTGCACCGCATGATAATGGCCGAAGGCAACGACCTGGTGAGTGGCTGGAAGAAAAAACGTTACGACAACGCACTCACAAAAAACCTTCCCAGTAAATTGTTTAATTATACAAACCGTGTGCTGAGTGGGGTGAAACTGCACGACATGAATTGCGGGCTAAAAGCCTACCGCAATGATGTGGTAAAAAATATAGAAGTGTACGGTGAAATGCACCGATACATTCCGGTGATCGCCAAAGCTGCCGGATTTACAAAGATTACCGAAAAAGTGGTGGAGCACAGAGCCCGGAAATACGGGAAAAGCAAATTCGGACTGGAAAGATTTGTGAATGGTTTTCTGGACCTGACTACCATTTTATTTATGTCCAGGTTTGGCAAAAAACCCATGCATTTTTTTGGCGTTTTTGGGATACTGGCTTTCTTACTGGGTTTTGGCATTGCCACCTGGCTGCTGATTGAAAAAATGATCCATGTTATTCAGGGTACCCGTGCGCCATTGGTGGCCGATTCAGCCCTGTTTTACATCGGCCTTGTATCTATGATTATCGGGGTACAATTATTTCTTGCCGGATTTTTGGGTGAACTTATCAGCCGCATGCACCCCGACAGAAATCATTACAGTATTTCTGAGACGACCTACGGCGCTGCATGAGAAAGAAAGTTGTTATTGTGGGCCCGGCGCATCCCCTTCGGGGCGGACTTGCCACATTCAATGAACGGTTTGCAAGGGAGCTGATGAAAGAATGTGATGTTACCCTATGCACATTTAAGCTTCAGTATCCCGGTTTTCTATTTCCCGGACAAACCCAATACACAGACGAAGCAAAACCTTCAGATTTACAGATTGACATTGCCCTGAATTCGGTAAACCCGATAAACTGGGTGATACAGGGGTGGAAATACCGGAAACTAAAACCAGACCTGATTATTTTCCGTTACTGGATGCCCTTTTTCGGACCTTGTTTTGGCACATTTGCACGTATAGTAAAGGGCAACAGGCATACACGTGTGGTCACAATTGCAGACAATGTAATCCCCCATGAAAAACGATTCTACGACACTCCGGCAACCCGGTATTTTCTGAAGTGTCTGGATGGAGCAGTTACGATGAGCCGGGAAGTTCTTGAGCATTTGAAATTGTTTCAATTTCACAAACCAGCCATATACAATCCCCATCCATTGTACGACAATTTCGGGGAAAGCATGGACAAAGTGGAAGCCTGTAAACAGCTTGGATTGGATCCGGGAGAAAAATATGTGCTGTTTTTTGGCTTTATCCGCAAATACAAAGGTTTGGATTTATTGCTTGAAGCCATGGCACATGAAGATGTAAATCAAACAGGAGTAAAACTGATAGTGGCCGGAGAATTTTACGAAGATGCTGCGCCCTATCATGAACTTATAGAGAAATACCAATTAAAGGAAAAAGTCATATTAAAAACACAGTTCATACCCAACCCCGAAGTGCGCACATATTTTTCTGCCTGCGACCTGGTGGTTCAACCCTACCGCAATGCGACACAAAGTGGTGTGAGTCAGGTAGCCTATCACTTTAACAAACCTATGGTAATAACGGATGTTGGCGGCTTGGCGGAAACGGTGCCTGACGGCAAAACCGGATATGTTGTTGCGCCTGAACCCATTGCTATAGCACAAGGAATTGCCCGTTTTTTCAACAACAATATGGCCGGTACATTTATCGCCAATATGCCTGAAGCAAAAGCCCCTTTCAGTTGGTCTGTATTGGTACAACACATTTACGAAGTGGCAGGAATGGCAGAAACAGCCACAAATACTGCGAAATCCGGCTTGGAATAAGTCTCCTGTTTTGTACCTTTGCAGTTCTCCGGAGAGATGTCCGAGTGGTCGAAGGAGCACGCCTGGAAAGTGTGTATAGGCCAAAAGCCTATCAAGGGTTCGAATCCCTTTCTCTCCGCATCTTCAATGAACCCGCGCAAGCGGGTTTGTTTGTTTTTACCCGGATTGAGTCTGACCCGGACGACAGGATGGGGCAAGTGAAATGAAGGGGAAAACAAATGGCCTCTAAGCAAGTGGGGGCATTGAAGATAAGCCTCCCCCTCCGGGTTCAGCGAAGCTAATCCCATTCTCCGCATCATCAATGGGTATAGCGTAAAACTCAACAAGGATCAGTCCGACAAATGAAACAAACGGATGGCATTGGCTGTGGTGACTTCTGCAATTTCACCGAAAGAAACATTGCGCAATTCAGCCAGTTTCTTAGCCACATGCCACACATAGGCAGGTTCGTTGCGTTTACCCCGGAAAGGCACCGGTGCGAGATAGGGCGCGTCGGTCTCAAGAATTAACCATTCCAGCGGAATTTCATGAATCCATGGATCCAGACCTCCGTTTTTAAATGTAAGAACCCCTCCTATTCCAAGCATCATTCCGCATTTGTGTGCAAGTTCTGCCTGCTCCCGGTTCCCTGTAAAACAATGCATCACACCGGTTAGACCAGAGCCGGCATATTCCTGCAATACTTCCAGAATTTCGCTGTTACTATCCCTGCTATGCAATGCTACCGGCAATTTTTTCTTTACTGCAAAATCCAGTTGACAGCGAAGTGCCTTTAACTGACGGGGCAGAGTTGTTTTGTCCCAGTACAAATCCAGACCAATTTCACCCACTGCAATGTAATTATGCTTATCAAACAATTCGAATATTTGTTCCAATTCCTGCTCCCAGTCTTCATTTACATCGCACGGATGCAAACCCATCATGGGCAAACAGTAATCAGGCCATTCAGCAGCTACTGCATGCAACCGGTCTGCGGTTTCCAGGTCTACATTGGGCATAAGAATACGCGCAATGCCTTGTTTCCGGGCCGACTCCAGCACCTGATGCAAATCATCATCAAATTGTTTGAGATAAATATGGCAATGGGTATCAATTAATTTTACCACTGAATTTTTTCTTTGTTTAAAAACGCATTTATTCCGGCAATACAATCGTTGCTTTTACGTGCCTTGGCATTGGTTTCAGCTGCATAGTCCAAAGCTTCAGGCACAGGCATGGATGGAATATTTCTCAGCATGGTTTTGATATAGGCTACACTGTCTGAGGATACGGTGTTGCACAAATGATCGGCAAAATCCTGTACGATTTTTCCAATTTCTGTGTCTTCTGCCAGCCGGTTAATTAAACCCAAATGTAAAGCTTCTGTGGCAGAAATCACGCGCCCTGTAAGGAGCAGATCACGAAGAACCAGACCGGAAACCCTGTATTGCAGATACACCATAACCAGGGCTGGAACAAATCCGATTTTGCTTTCCGTATAACCAAAAGTAGCTTCAGGGGTTGCAAAACAAAAATCACATACTGTGGCAAGCCCGCAGCCCCCGGCCAGTGCAGGCCCCTGAACCATACTTATATATATTTTATTTCCGGTATAAATGAGATCAAACAATCTGCGCAATCGCTGCGAATCTGCCAGATTTTCAGCGTGACTGAATTCACGCATTCTGGCAATATAAGAAAGGTCTGCACCAGCGCAAAAGGGTTTGTCTGCCGATTTCAGAACGATTACTTTTACAAATTCATTTTCTGAAAATTCCTGCAATGCCAGGGTCAGCTCATCCACCAATTCCGGGCTGAGTGCATTTCTTTTTTCAGGTCGGTTCAGGATGACATACCCAACTCTGTTTACGATTTCTGTCTTTACCAGTTGCACTGTGCAAAGGTAAGGTGAATCATCTCCAAACGGGAATATCCGGTTTTGACCCGCAGGTTGGATTGCAACAAATAAATCCAAATGATACGGCCAATCCGCGCAAAGAAAATGGCTTGTAAAGCAAAACACCCTGCCGGAAAAATCCGGCAGGGTGTAACCCAATTCTGTTTTATAAATACTCTTCTGTTTACTTCATAATAGTCAACCTGGAGGTATGAACTACATCGCCGGAACTGACACGAACAAAATAAAATCCGGACTGAAGGAATTGTGCATCAACAGATATATTACCCTTATGGCTGTATTGGTTTTCATAAACCAACTCGCCGGAGGCTTTGATAATTTCCACCTTTGCTGAAGTGCCAAATACAGCAGGAAGTGCAATCTGGAAAATGCCTGAGGTATTGTTGGGGTATACTACAATTCTCTGATCATTCACGCCATTCACATTCTGGCGATTCATCACGACCATTTTCGTTTTTGAACATTCACAACCAGTGGCATCAACCCTTGCCTTCATCGTTACAGGGAAAACACCATCGTAGGGGAAATTGTAGTTTGCCACAGCATCTTTACCTGTGGCCGAAATGGTTCCACCTCCGTCAAATACCCAGCTATAGGTAACGTTATTCTGTCCGCCTTCCATACCAGTAGTGGTATTTACCGGTTTGAGGTTTACACCCCAGTAGCCAAATGTATAGTCAGGCTGAAACGAAAAGTCACAGGTTGCAGGACCTTCGTTGATGGTAACCTTACGGGTAAGGCTATCGGTGCAGCCGCCTATAACAGAAGCTTTCAGAGTAACGTTGAATGAGGTGGTACTGGTCAGGTTGTAATTTTTAACCGGTGCGCGCTGACCAGAGGTTGTGTTGTCTCCGAAATCCCATTCGTAAACGACAGTGCCCTGGGGCCATGTAGTGTTGTTATAAAAAACCACAGGCTCACCGCTGCACACATCTGCAGCAGAGAAATTCACCGCAGGTTTTACCCCAATATTTACAACCTGAGATATACTGGCCGAGCAACCGTTATCCAGATTCATACTGAGGGTAATTTTTCTGGGTCCCGGTTCTGCCCAGTTGGCCATAGCATTCTGTGTGGTTTTCGAACTTAATCCTTCAAATTCCCATTTATAGGTTGCCAATGCATTTGAAACGACAGGTGTGGTGTTGGTAAAAATCACATCAGAAGAAATACAGGGTTGACCAAACACAAAGGATGGTTTGGGAGACTCCTTCACATTTACAGACAGGAGGCTGGAATCTGTGCAACCAAACTCACTGGTTGCCAACAGCACCACTTTGTATGTGCCCGCTGCACCAAATTGATAAACAGGATCTGCTGTCGTGGAGACGTCTCCTGAAGCACCAAATTTCCATTTATAGCCAAGTTCCCCATCTGAAATCACACTCTTATTCAGGAATTGAAAAGGTGTGTTATCACAAGTGCCTGCGCTAATCTGAAATCCGGCTTTCGGCTTGGGAAACTGGTAGACTATCTGAGATTTTTCAGCAACACAGCCCTGATAATTGGCAATCAGTTTTACTTTATATGGGCCGGGTTTTGCATACATATTGGAGCCATTCACTTGAGTGCTGGTGCGTCCGTCGCCATATTCCCACCTATACGTTGTTCCTGCCGGAGTGGTTAAATTGGTCAGTTTAACCGGTTTGCCTTCGCAAGCATTTTCACAGGTAAATTTTATTTCCGGTTTCTGGTCTATTTTTACCATCAGACTGTCAAAAGTGGTAAATCCGAAGGGAACTGTGCGCGCCTTCAGTTTCACCTTATACATGCCGCTTCCCGGGAATATAAAGGCTGGTTCTGTTGCTCCGGAAGTGTCTTCTGTTTTGCCGGTACCAAAATTCCAGGTAAATTCCATATTTCCACTTTTTACCTGAGACTTGTTCACAAAAATCACTTCGCTTCCATCACATATTTTTGAAGGAACACTCAGCTTGGTCACAATTTTGGGATACAACAAAACCTGGCGTTGGATGAATGTATCACAACCATTTTTAAGGTTGGTAACCTTGGTCACTATCCAGATAAGGGAATCTTCAATTTTGGTGTCATTGGTTACCCAGGAAACTTCAAAAGCAGAGGTTGTGGTTGCCGGGGTGGTTGAGATTTCTGTTTGTGGTCTGAACACTCCACCCGAAGAAACGGCATAGGCACTTACTGTCCAGTCGGTACCGTATCCTGCATTATTAAACATTTTCGGCGCAGACAGTTGATAAGCAATTGGCTCACCCACCATGGTCACATCGCTGTTCCGGTTGCTTCGGTAAACCGCCTGGGTCGCTTTTGTAGCAGGCGAATACACACCTCCTGTTGGCCCTTGCAATACTGTAATTGTTTGGCGTATTGTGTCGTTGGCGCGATTGTCATCCGGCAGGTTCACAGCCACCCAAAAAGGAATGTTTCCGGCTACGTTGAAAGAAGCTCTGGTTTTAAAGGTATATAGAAATGAACTATTTGGGGGAACCACCTGTTGGACCATTTCTGTTACAGGGGTTCCGTTGCCAAGCCTGAAAGTCACGGGGAACTGGAAAGCAGTATCGCCATAATTGTTGAATATCCGGATGGTTGGATTGAATCCAAAACCACTGCAAACAGTCGTACTTCCATTCCAGCGCAATGAATCCATTCTCAAATCGGTAAAGTTGAATCTGGCACCCACATCACATCTGATTGGATTGCGGGCAACGCCTGCCAGATCTGTACTTATCTGAGGCTGAACAATGTTTTGCAAAGCAAATTGCATGGGCCGGAAATCAAGATTGTTCGGATCGGCAAATTTGGGCCGCACCGACAAATTGTTTGTCCAGTTCAGGTTGAGTCCTTTCAGCATATTGGTATAATTTGCAAGTGTCATTGCACCACCCGTGGCATTCCAATACGGAGTATTGTTCATTCGGTTCCAACTGCTGTTGTAATCCAGTGTGCGGAAATTTTGCACACCATTTGTATAAAAAGAATATTGTGTTCCCGAAGTAAACTCATTGTTCACAAGATTACCAATCACATCTGTACTGTTGTTTGTGGTGCGGGTTTCAGAAACAAAAAACAGGTAGTGAAAACTGGGCGAATAACTGGTCCAGGGGCGGCCATGGACTGTATTGTGCCTGATGCGGGAATTGGTAGGACGTATGGCATAAAAACCATATGTACCCAGTGCTGCAATGTTTGTGGCAATTAAATTATTATCTGCATCGTAGGTATTGTCGCTGCTTAAAAATATTCCATACATATATCCGCCAGCCTCATTGTTTACAATTCTGTTCCGCGTATACTGCGTGCGCAGATTGGATGTATTCCCGGTAAGGTGCAGACTATAAATGCCATACACATTGTAAGGCCAACTGCTGGTAGACAATACAGAAGTATTCGGCCCTTCAACATCATGGATATAGTTATTATCCACGGTTATTGCATTTGCAGAGCCGTAAGGATAGTTCACATAGATGCCGTAAAATGTTTGAGAAGTGGCTGTAAGTGACAACACACGGTCGCGGAAGATTTCATTGCCTGTAGCCTGGCTTCCGTTTGATAAATTCAAGGCAATACCACAGTGATACACATTTTTGATTCTGTTGTTGCGGTAAATGTTGTTCGTTTGATACGAAGTATTTGGCAATGCATTGACTCCCATTTCAATGATTCCGCATTGAGGACCGGTAACGGTGGAAGCCGCAGCTCCGTTCAACTGGCAGTTTTCAACCAGGTTTCCTGAGCCATTCTGGCCAAAACCTGCTGAACCAGAAGTGGTTAGCGAGGCTGTGGTCTCAGAAGCATTGAATGAGATAATGGCCGAATAAGCATTCCATGCTGTTGAACTATTGAAAGCCGCTGTATTGCTCACATTGGGTACATCCAGAATACAATTGCGAACAATATTTCTGTCGCTTTGATTGCGGAATGCCATGGCCACCGCATTGGCAGAACCGAGAGCCCGGATGTTGAGGCTGTCAATCACAAACCAGTCAGCCCCATTCATGCGCCAGGTCCAGCGGGCCGCGGTATTTGTACTGGTAAACTGAATGGTTCGCGAATTGCCTTTGATGGTAATGGTGTTGGTACTGCTTGCACCGGAAACCTGATCGAAACTAACCTGTTCTGTATAAGGGCCATTGCGCACCTGCACCGTTACCGGGCCTGAAACCCCGGCACGCAGCGCCGTTGCAAAACGTCTGAAGCTGCGAAAGTTGGTACCCGTGTTGGTACCCAAGGTGTCAATGGTATAATTACCGTTGAGCTGGGCCTCTGCTGCTTGGGAAATGGTGGTTAGTAAAAAGAGTATGGCTGCTTTGCCCAATACCCTTGAAAGATTTGTTTGTAATGTTTTTTTCATAGGCGTTTCATATTGTATGGCTCAAACTTAGAAGCATTCTAAATTGTGACATTACAGGTAGGGCAATTACCCATACTTCATCTTTGAATTGGGAAGTCAATCAATCATAAATAATTGATATTAATCACTTTAAACCCTTATGGAAATAATCAATGCAGGGGAAATATCCATAGAAGTTGAAAATAACAGCCATAATAATTAATTAAGCCCGTGCGGGTAACCAGGAACCACGGTGTTTCCATTGTTGCAACCAACCCACCTGTTCTGCTCAGTAGTTATGGATACTCAAAGGTATTCCGCACCGCAATAACCTGTGGGGACTGACTGATATACCTGAGGTAGCGCTGCTGAACAAAGGTCTTTGTAGTTTTCGGGCGAATGTCTTCAGGATGCCAAAGCACCACAAACTTTTTGTTCTCCAAATCAGTAATGACAGAATGGGAATTTGTTTGCTCGACGGCAAAAGCACCGGATCTGAATTTTTCCGGACGAACAATATGCCATACCAACTGAGCCACATTGCGACGGCTTATCCATTTCTGCATAAAATAATGCAGGCTGTCTGCCTTTGTTTGCGCCAGTGGGGCAGAAACCACATGGGCCTGATTGCCACTGCGCAAGACCAGAAGCAACTGCCCTTTCAATTCAACAACGATGGCTTCATGGCTGCGGGTGTTGTTGTAAATCTGTCCAAAACGTTTTACCGGTAAAACAAACAGGCACAATGCTCCGGTCAGCACAAGCACCCGGTTCCGGCTGTAACACCAGAGACCGCCACATACAATGCTTGCCGTGATCAGAAACGCATCAGAAACATCGAGGCCAATTTGTGTAATGCGTGAAAATGGCAGCCTGGACAACCATTCCATGAGCAACTGCAGCACCCAGAGCCCGGCTTTTGTCACACTGAGAATCCAATCTGCCGCATAGGGAACCCACGAAAAAGCCAGACAACCGATTCCCAAAAAAATAAGTACAGAAGTAAGCGGAACCACCAGAATATTCGCAGGCAAAAACCAAACTGGAAATGAATCGAAAAAATACAGGCTGGGTGCCAGGGTGCCGAGGGTAGCGGCGAGGGACACCAGCCCCAGTTGCCACGCTTTTCCCAGCAGCCAGGTGGGCGGATGCCACCATTGACTGAATATGGGATAGAAAACGAGTATCCCCAGCACTGCCATATAAGATAACTGAAATCCCACATCGATCAGATTCAGGGGTGAAATGAGCAATTGCAGGTAAGCAGCGGCAAACAGGGTATTTACAGGGTCTCCGAAACGCCGGAAAAGAGAACGACCGGATTCAATAAGGGTAAACATAAGGGCCGCCCTCACCACCGAAGCAGAGAGACCGGTTAGCAATGCATAACCCCACAGGCAAAAAACAACGACAACAAACTTCCATATGGAAAGACGTGTGGGTTGGGTGCGGCCGGTGAGAAAAAACAATAAGACAAGGTAAATCAATCCTACATGCATGCCGGAAACAGCCAGTACATGCATGGTTCCAGTGGCTATGAATGCATTGATATCCTCTTCTTCCACATGTTCCTTTTCACCGATGAGCAATGACTCCAGAAGGGCGGCATCACGGGTTTGAAAGCGCAGGTGCATGAATTTACCCAGAGCACTGCGCAAATCATAAGCGAACTTCCACAAATCATGGGCAGAATTTCCCTGCACAAGCCATTCACCTTGTCTGAGAAAGATCTGATGCTGCACATCGCGGTACCGCATGACGGCCTTAAAATCAAAATCCTCCGGGAAAGCAGCAGAAGGCATATTCATGGCTGTGTTTACAACCAGAATTTCATCCCCATATTTCAGAGACGGCCGCGCAGAATTGCCAGTTTTGGGCCAATATAACAGGATGCTTCCGGAGGTACTTCCACCATTGCCTGTGCTGTCATACACAGCAGTAACTGCGCCTGTGGTGCGCCATGTGTTTCTTTTCTCCGATACAGGCTCAGACAATCTTATTTTCAGGAACTGTGCGGGCTGATTTGCGAAAAAGGCCTGATCATGCACCGCCTGTCCGGTATATCCCAATAATATACCCGTGAGAAAGTGCGCTGTCAGCAAGCAACCTGCGGAAAAAGAGGACAGTTTTCGCCACCGCCGTGCCACTGCAGAAGCAACAACACAGACGACAATAACCGATGCCACTGGGAACAAGGCAGATTTGACAAGGAAATCCTGAAGAACAAAGAGGGAAAAGGCAATACCGGTAGCCAGGGCAAGAAACCATTTCAGAAACGGCAACAAACCCCAGCGAATCATCGGATCTGAATCAGCTTAGTTTTTGAATGATTTTGCGGAAATCACCGGCGGCTTCGGCTTTCTTTTGCCAGGAATGCCGATCGGCAAACCGGTCGAAAATTTCCATTGCTTCGGATTGGTCTTTGCTGAAAGCAATTTCATCAAGAAACTCCAAAAACAACTCAGCATTGCCACCAAACAGATTGTTGATGTATTCAAACCGGCGTGTGAGTGAAATGCGTGACGAAATCGAATCGGCAGACAATCTGGGCTTGTTATGGGTTTCCACCAGATGCGGATCTGCCTCGTGGGTAATGATGGGCTCAGGTGGCAGCACCAATGCCGGCTCTGAAATGGTTTCAACGGGCTCTTCCGCTGCAGGTAACTCAACAGGCGCTGGTGTCTCAATCACAGGAGCAACCGGAGGTTCAGGCACTGGCTCTGCAATCAATTCCAACACAGGCTCAGCCACTTCCGGTTCAGGCATTCGTTTTTCAGCTATTTCAATGCGCGGAACCTGAGTTCCTTCTGCAGGCTTGTACTCTCCGTGCAAGATTGCGTTGTCTGCAAGCATGTACAACTCAGCGCCCAATGATTTGAGTTTTGCCAATGTGTCTTTCTGGTAGATAAATTCTGACCCGGATCTTTCCGGTTGATTTAATATTGCCAATTCATTCAGTAAAAGCCTGATTTTGGTTGAAACCTGTTTCTCCATACAATAACAGAGCAAATTACGGATACAAAGACGAATAAACGATGGGTGATTTCACGCTGATATATGGATGCATGTTCTCCGGTAAGACAACGAAGATGATCGAATTGTATCATCAGTCCGGAGTGGAATTTCATGAAAAAATCGCAATCAAACCTTTGCTGGACAACCGTTACAGTCCGGACAAAATCAATGCTCACAGTGGGTTGCAGATGCCGGGGCACCGAATCACCAGGGCCGAAGAATTATTTCCACTGGCCGGGGAAGGAATCAAGGAAGTTTATATAGACGAAGTTCAGTTTTTTCAGAAAAACATCGCAGATACCATCATCGGGCTTACCATGCAGGGCATCCATGTGTTTGCCGCCGGGCTGGACACAGACTATCTTGGAAACCCATTTGGAGAATTCCCCCGGCTGTACCGAATGGCAAACACCCGAATCCGTCTGGAAGCACGCTGTCAGGTTTGTGGCAAGCCTGCCAGATATACATACCGAACCACTGCATCCGACGCTATCATTGCGGTAGGTCATGCTGACATGTATGAAGCACGCTGCGGCGCACACTGGGCAGAAGGAACCGGATTGCCGGAACCGGTGCTACAGGCATAGAAACAGCAACCCGGCATCGAGGATAAGCCTGTAGATACCTTGTTTTTTTAATGGTTGCCTGAAATACAGGACCAACAAAACCAACGCGCTATAGCAGAGGACAGGAATGGCTGTGAAGTACCAATAGGCAAAAAAAGCCGCCGCAATACAAAGAACCACGGTTCCAATCCAAAGCCATGACAAAAGAATCGGAGCCGATATTCCGGAAAAAAACGTTCTGTTCCCCAGTGCAGCGTCTTTATCCATCTCCAAAAAGCCAAAAATCAACAGATTGAGCAGGCAGACCACCCAAGCAGCCGTGAAGCCGGAAGCAGAAACCGGCAGAATGGTTAGAGCTGGTTGAACCGTGCCAAGCGGAGGAATAAAAAGTGCCAAAGACACTGTTACAGAAATCAGCAATGGATGGAACACTGCAATTGATTGGAGTCTGCTCATTTTCAGCAACGCATAAACTATAGAGAGAGCCAGCACCAGCATTGCGAAGAAATTAACCTTCACATCAACCAGAAAAAACAGGCAAGCGGAACCAACAAATGAGCACATTCCGACAATTAAATAATACCTTTTGAAAGCCCGGTAACGCCGCTGGGACGGGCCTGTTCTGAGCAGGTCCAACCAATGGTCTGAGCAATACAAAAAGCAAACCGACAATGAAAGCAGAACAGACTGAATAAGTCTTTCGTATTCGGCTACAGGGGCAAAATAACGTTGTAAAAAAGTGTAATGAATAAAACCCAGACAGGCAGATGTAAGCAATACCCCTGCGGCTTCTGTACCGGGGAAAAAGCCGGTTACGGGCTTATTCATTGACTGCAATGATCTTTCCCAGGCCGGGAATAGCACGGCGCAGGGTTTCTTCAATACCAGCGGTCATGGTCATGTGGCTCATTTCGCAGGTACTGCAGGCACCGGTCAGTCTCAGAATCACATCTGTGGAATCCTGCACCTCAACCAGTTCAACATCTCCACCATCTGCCTGCAGGTAGGGTCTGATAGAATTAAGCGCCACCTCAATACGGTCATTTAAAGCAAGTGTTTCAGTCATCTGAATAAGTTATACAAATTTAGCTGATTTGTGTGAATTTTCAATACTTACCTGCCGGGCAACTTCTGCTGCCAGAACCATGAAAGGTTGAAAATCCGGAGCAGTAGCGTCCCAACTGCCTTTATCTGCTCTGACCCTTACCGACTCAGTAAGCGGAAGCGCCCCCAGATAGGGCACCTGTTGTTCTTCAGCCAATCGTTTTCCGCCGCCTTCTCCAAAGATAAAGTACTTTTTGCCGGGCATATCCGGAGGTTCGAACCAGGCCATATTTTCAACCACGCCCAATATGGGTTTTGAAATGGCCGGTATTCTGAACATACTCACAGCCCTTCGGGCATCGGCAATGGCGACCTCCTGCGGGGTTGTTACAATCACCAATCCTGTAAGGGGGACAATCTGGGCCAGACTCAACTGCACATCACCCGTTCCGGGTGGCAAATCGATGATGAGATAGTCCAAATCGCCCCAGTCTGTGTCATTTACAAACTGTCTGAAAGCACTGGCAATCATGGGTCCACGCCACACAATGGCCTGTTCCGGAGGTGTCATAAAACCAATGCTGAGCAGGCGGATTCCAAACTTTTCAATGGGAATCATTACCTGGCGGCCATCGATGGTTTTCATTTCGGGTGACTCATGCACACCAAAAATGGTGGGTATACTGGGGCCATAGATATCAGCATCGAGCAATCCCACGGCAGCGCCCATTTGTTGCAATGCGAGTGCAAGTCCGGCACTTACTGTACTCTTTCCCACCCCACCTTTGCCACTGGCCACCGCAATGATATTTTTCACGCCTCTCAGCACTTCATCCGGGGTGCGTGTGGTACTCACCCGGCTTGTAGTATGGATTTCAACAGGAATGGCGGCATCAACCATCAAGCGGATGGCGTTTTTACACGCATTCACCATCATGTCCTTCATTGGGCATGCCGGAGTGGTAAGCACCAGGTCAAATCGAATGCTTTCGTCGATTTGAAGATTTTCTATCATTCCCAGAGTGACCAGATCTTTTTTCAGATCCGGATCATCCACATGGCTCAGGGCTTTTAATACTTGTTCGTTGGAAATCATTTTTTAGTAATTAAGGAACCAATCCGGGCGAAAAAACGTTTTTCAAACTCCCAGAAAAAGCGGAACTGACCAAAAAGGAATCCGTAGCAAAGCAGCAACAGATTGTAGAAAGGCAGTACAAGCCAATAATAGGTATATGTAAACCACTGCGTACCCGCAAAATCAAAATGGGCTTTAAGCAAACGGCGGAGAATAACCACAGAAGTGCCGGTAAGGGCAAATACCAATAAAATCAAAACAACCTGACCGGCAGACTTCGCATTCCAGCGTTGCTGCAGCCTTAGCAACCAATTCACGGCACAAATGTACGGAGCAAAGGGGCCACAGCCAATTAACGCATGAGGTAGATAACCCCAACCTGTTCTTTAAATCCGGAATCTCCCTTGCTGGCGCGGAGTTTTACATCTTCGCCACCGTCCTGCACAGTAACCTTGTAGAAATAGGTTCCGTTGCCCAACTTGTCTCCATATTGGTCCGTGCCATCCCAGGTCCAATCTGTAATGTTGTTACCTACATGGATATTTCCCAAATCGTCCTTATTCACTTCCTTCACGACCCTGCCATCGGCAGTCATGATTTTCACACGAATATCTTCCGGTACTTTGGTTCCGGTAAGGGTGAAAACAAATCGCATGCTGCTTGTAAACGGATTGGGATACGGGTAAAAATGGGTGACGGTTTGATTGCGATCCACTACAAACCCTATCTCATATTCATTTACCGCTGCCTTGTTGCTGCTCGCATCTCTGCTCTGCACCTTCATTTTATATTCCCCGGATGGCAGATCTTTGGGTCTGTACTCAATGCGTGCGCGGTTTGTTTTATTCTGTGCAGGGTAGTAAATGGCTTCCGTTCCGAAAGTGATTTTCTCATAGGCAGAACTACCAGGACGCAAGAGGTGCAGTTCCATGTTGTTTGAATCCTGCTGAAGGCGGAAGGGATTTTCATCCTTGCTGGTAATCAAAATTTCCGGATTGGCACTCACAATGTCTCCATTGACAATATGCACTCCATCGAAGGTTACATCCAGCAAGGGATTTACCACATCTTTTGTCACGAAGAAATTGAGCAGGGCACTGTTGTTACTCAGATTTCTTTCAGGCTGCAGATATTGCGGATTCACATTCACCTGAAGTCCGTACAAGCCGGCCAGACCCACCGTGGACAGTTTTTTGGTAAAAACAAAATATTCCTCTGGTTTGAGTGCCGGGTACATGATGTAGCCAGACTCCAGGACGGCACGTGTGATTTTGTGAGAAATGGTATAATCCAGCCGCAGACTATCGCGGAAAGGCACTTTACTGATATTCCGGAACGGCAGTACCACCCGCAGACTATCGCCTTCATACAGCGTATCGGAATAGAACTTATAGCCTATTTTCTTCTCCGGATAAATGGTTCCCTCCGGAACTTCATCCATGGCTATTCTCCAGTTGTACAGATTTGGAGCTGTGCGGTTTCCATCATCGGAGAAACGGGCCCGCAATTGCAGAAATTTATACTGACCTGTGGGAATGGTCTGAAGATTCAGTGGCGAGGAGGACACATTCGGGTAGATGACATCGGTTTTACCATTGCTGCCCTGTCCCAAAACATCGATGGTGAATTTATCGTTTTCGCCTTTTGCTTTGGAGGTAATTGGATAGAAAAAGAGATCTTGAAAACGGTTTGTGGTACCTATACGTTCAGACAGCATTGTGCCCTCTGCGGCATCGCCAATCATTTCACCTTCTATTTGCACATAAGGCACCAGTTTCCCGGCGGTGATAGCTTCCTGAGCCTGCCCGGGCGCCCAGCCTTTTCTGCCCAGACCCACATACATGGCATCTGCCACACGATTACCAGAAGTATCAAACACCACACTGCCGATTTTGTTAAACGCAGCCAGTACATCGGGGGTAAACTCATCGGCAAAGCTCTGGTAGCGTGTATAGATTGTTACGTAGCTGCTGTCTGGCATGGCATTGACAAACTGTACAAACCGGTCTCTGCCTGCCTTTGTATTCATGGGAAATGAATAGTACAACATATAATCCACATGGTAGCCAAAGCTGCGCCATGCCCTCCCCCAGCCCCAGTCGGGCCAGATTTTTGAGGTATCCAAAGGAGTTCTTTCCAGTTTTCTGCCATCCCATGGAATAGCCACAAGGCCATTGTTGCCCACACCGTAGTTCATATCCTGACTGGCAAATCCGGCCTCTTTTACTCCGGTATTGCTGGCCGGACCATACTGCGCATCGATATAAATCTTCTTTAATACTTTAGAGAACCGCACACGATTCTCAGCAGAATCCACGACCACATTGGTATTCTCATTGTTGGAAACCCGGGGTCCCATTTGCCAGTGCAGGTTCTGCATCCAGCCTTCACCATGGTTTTTAATGGCGGTAAACGAACTGCTCACCCATGCCCCACCTTCATTAAAAGGTGCAGCAATGCGGGCACGCCAGAAATAGGGCTGGGTATCGCGGACAGACTTAAGCGGGACTTTCCAGCGTGCAACCAATCCGGCGGTAAGCGGGTTGTTGCTGGGCTTAGACCGTGAAATCAATAACGGACTATTGAACCAGGGAGTAGTGTCAATTTCCAGATAAAAATCTTCCCTTTCCTTGAACAAATCAGAACTCTGAACGGTAAGTTCAACAGAATCGGTACCAATGATGGCAAAACGGGAAGGATAAATCAGATTTACTCCGTTACCCGCCACATAGCGTTTCACGAAAGCCTTGTTGTTGTCATAATTGTGTTCCACCAAAGTACGGGTGGGATTCAATTCTACATAAAACAGATTGTTGTCTCCCCGGGTAAGTATGTCTTTGCTTTTAACGGTAATGTAGGCGGTATCCTGAAAACCGTGCATGCGCCAGCGTTTTACATAATTGCGCTTGGTCACACCATCAGGATAAACACGGGTCATGCTAATGTCGAAGGAATCATTAAATCCACGACCGAAGTTGCTGATAACAATTCCTACCTGAAAAGAATCGCTGAGTGCATAAAAATTTTCAGGCTCGAAAAAAATACTGGTGTTGTTGATGGCGGGATCCGGCCTGGTGGGTGCATATACCGGCAACGCGGGGTCACCCTGAAGAAACAGTTGTCTGCAATGTGCCCGGTTCAGCGGATTCCAGGGTTGTTGCCACCCTTTGATGGAGTTTTTCACCACATCACCCAATCCTTTGCCAATGATGGTGTCGAAATAGGAATTGTAAAAACTTCCCATCTGGCTGGAAACCATGAACAATTCACTCAGGTAGGTTTGACCCAGAAATGCCACGGCACCCTTCTGGTCTGCACGGAACATTTTCTCGCCCAAACCCACATTGGCCAGTTCGATAGGCACACAAGGATTGCCCACCTGGCAGCCATTGAAATAACAAATGGGGTATTTGCCCTGGTTGAGGTATTTATCAGGCTCGCCTACATCAATATCGGTTACAGAAGTGCTGCCATGACCCAGAAAGGTCATGAGATTCACACCTGAATTCACATCGTTCAATATGCGGGTTTTGAAATCGGCCTGAACGGTCCCGGATGCTGTTTTGGAATAGGTGGTTACAAAACCGGCAAATGGGTCGCGCTGCACAACGGGCTCAAGTGTTTTTAAGCGGTCCCTGATAACGTAGGCCTGGTCTGTGGTAGCCCCCCCGCCCAGGTGCAGCACCCGTTTCTGCCAGTCCTGGTACTGGTTATCCAGCCCCATATACTGTTTCAGCTTAATGAGGTATTTGCCAATATCAGCCGGAACATCGGCAGGCACCCTTCCCGTAGCAAGAGCAGGTTCCAGTGTAGTGCCATCCAGTCCGGAAGTGTACATATAATCAGAAACCGGACTGCCAATCGCCGGGATATGATTCCGCCACTGATGCTTCTTGGTTTGATCGTAATACACACCCCGGTTGTACATCATATCGAATCCCCTGCCCAGCAACAGCAGATATCTGGGTTTCATGGCAGGATTGTTTCCTTTCTCCAGCAAGTACCTGCAATAATGCCGGATTGCCAGCGGGTGGGGAATCCCATAACTGAAAGCATCGTACAACTCCGCGGTGGTTTTCAGCCGGGTAGCATAGAGGGTTCTCCATACATTGACATAATCAAAGACTTCTCCCTTGGGACCAATCAGTTCCGGAGACGTAACGATAATATACTGGGTGCTGTCTATGTCTCTAGCCTGATCTGAAAATTCCACATAATGCACATACATATCGGGCACATTGGTGATGGCATCCCCGTCTGTAAGTATCATTTTGCCTTTGCGGGGCAAAGGAGGCAGCACATAATTCACTTTTTTACCAGCCTGGGTAAATGTCCCCGGAATACGCAGTAAATTCACTTCATCGTACACCACCGGTTTGTGATAAATGCCGTCACCATATGCAGACCACTCTATGTTCTGCGGTATTACAGATGAGTCTTCGTAAAAACGCCAGTTAATACTGTCTCCCAGATTGTAATCGTGCGGATAGATGAACCGGGTAAAAGAATGCCCGTATGCACTGAAACCAACACCCGGCAGCAATTTGGGGTTATGCAGGAAATACGTTTTGTCTGTACCCACATCACTCTGTTTCAGGTTAAATGCCACATTAAAATGCTGAGGGCCTGTAAATACAGTGTCGAACACCCTGCGGAAATTGCTGAGACTGGGACCCAGTTTCAACGTTATCCAATGTGAGTTTTTGCCATAAAATCCGGATGTGCCCAGAATGTTTGCTTCAATGCGCGCCGGGGGACCCGAAGACACATAATGCCTTGAATCGAAAGCGGTCATGTACGCTATGCGGCTGCTATCCCCATTGGCATAATACGATTCGCCAAAAAAACCTTCGCCAGTGCGGTATTCGCTTTCAAGGGCTTCTTTGTCCCCTACCAATATGGAGGTACCTACGCTGTAGTAGCGCGTTTCCAGTGATAAATCTTCGTACAAATGCCATTCGCGCAGTGGACTGTCCGGAGGAGTTATATTGCCGTAAGTGGTATAGCGCAACGGACTTCCGGTACTCCGGTCAGTAAAATAATAATAATTGGTGTCGGTCACCATGCTTTGCAGGGTATGCCTCTGATGACCGGGATTCTCATACAACTCCGTATCAAACCTGCCATCCAGCGGATGGCCGACAAATTCGATATAGTCTACAATATCCAGGCGGTTGTTGCCATTCTGGTCGTAGATGTAAATGGGAACTTCCTGCCCCATGTTGAACAGCCTGAACTTATCCAGTGGGATGGCCCCAATAAATGCCCCCCCTTCGGTATAGGCCGCTTCCAGGCTAAAATAGCCAACCCGGAAAACTCCGTCTTTCCATACGCGTATTTTTGCATGAGGCCGGCTGGGGTCTATCCATTCATTGCCATACTTTTGCGCAGACAAAGCGGTAAACAGACCGGAAAATAAAAACAGTAATAACAGTTGTTTCCTGAACAAAGGAAGCATAGCTACAAAAATACAATAAAATATGTTCGTTTCAGAACCCGGAATTCTTTATATGATACCTATGCCATTGGGCCCGGAATCTTTGCCGGAAATGCAGCATCCGGTATTTACAGCATGCGTGACACAAATACGGATTTGGGTTGCAGAAAATGCCAGAACCCTTCGCCGTTTTTTAAGTGCTTTACAAGCCGGGATATCTATACCGGAACTGGAAATTTTCGAACTGGAAAGAAATTACAACAGAAAAGATCTGGAAAATTTTCTAACCGAAAAAACACGGTTGGGTCCTGTGGGCATGGTGAGTGAAGCCGGTATACCCGGAATGGCAGACCCTGGCTCTGAAGTGGCTGCCTGGGGCCATGCTCACAATTGCCGTGTAATTCCGGTAACCGGACCCAGTTCGGTTTTTCTGGCACTATCGGCATCTGGCCTGAACGGGCAGGATTTTCATTTTCACGGCTATCCGCCCATCGATGAAAAAGAAATGAAAGCCCGGTTGACCCGCATTTCTGCCAAATCCCCCACCACCCATATTTACATTGAAACACCTTACCGCAGCGACCGGTTTTTGCAGATGCTGCTGCATGCCTTGCCGGCCCACACAAAACTCTGTATCGCTGCAGAGCTTCATGCTTCCGATGGTTTTATCCGCACCCAAACAGTGGCTGCATGGAAACTTTCAGGCACTGTAATTGGCAAAAGGCCCGCAGTGTTCCTGCTGGGAACCCCCTAGCAGCAAGCCATCTCATTTTCACTATTTTAATTACCTTTGCACCCATAAATCTCATTAGCCAGATGAACGATATTTTTGAAAAGGTAGTGAAAAGAATGGGCCCTCTGGGTCAGTATGCCGACGACGCCCACGGGTATTACACGTTCCCGAAACTCACAGGTCCCATTGGACCGCGTATGGTTTTCAACGGAAAACCCCGTCTGAACTGGAGCCTGAACAATTACCTGGGCCTTGCCAATCACCCCGAAGTGATTAAGGCCGATGCTGATGCAGCAGCTCAATTTGGCATGGCATACCCAATGGGTGCCCGTATGATGAGTGGCAACAGCGATTACCATGAACAACTGGAAAATGATTTGGCCAGCTTTATCGGCAAACCCGAAGTTATCCTGTTGAACTACGGATACCAGGGGGTAGTGTCTGCCATTGATTGTTTGGTAGACCGCCACGACATTATTGTATATGATGCTGAAAGCCATGCCTGCATTCTGGATGGCATGCGCTTGCACATTGGCAAGCGTTTCATGTACCAGCACAACAACATGGAAAGCCTGGAGAAACAACTGGGGCATGCTACCAAGCTGGCTGAAAAGACCGGTGGTGGAATTCTGGTTATCACCGAAGGTGTATTTGGCATGAGTGGCTCACAAGGAAAATTGAAAGAAATCATTGAACTGAAGAAAAAGTTCAATTTCCGCTTTTTTGTGGATGACGCGCACGGCTTTGGTACGATGGGAAAAACAGGTGCCGGCACTGGCGAAGAACAAAATTGCATGGACGGGATTGATTTGTATTTCAGCACTTTTGCAAAATCCATGGCTGGAATCGGTGCATTCATTGGCAGCAAGCCTGAAATCATCAAATTCCTGCGCTACAATATGCGTTCACAGATTTACGCAAAATCGCTGCCCATGCCTATGGTCATTGGTGCGATTAAACGCCTTGAACTGATACGCACCCGTCCCGAACTGAAGGAAAACCTGTGGAAAGTGGTAAATGCGCTTCAAAATGGCTTGCGCGAAGCGGGTTTCAACATTGGCCTGACCACGACCCCTGTGACCCCAGTGGTTCTCAGCGGATCACCTGCGGAAGCCTCGCAGATTGCCTACGACATGCGCGAGACTTACAATATTTTCTGCAGCATTGTGATGTATCCCGTTGTACCCAAAGGAGTCATCATTTTGCGCCTTATCCCTACGGCTGTGCACAGCCTGGAAGACGTGGCCGAGACCATAGCCGCATTCAAAGAAGTGCGTCACAAACTGGACAATGGTTTGTACGGCACCGAAGTGGTGTCTGCGCGCAGCATGTAAAATCATTCCCGGCCCATGAAACGGCAAAAGCGGGGCGTATACCTGTATATGGCAGAATACAGGGGGGCTGTAATTTTGCTTTTACTCGCCCTGGTCCTTGCTGTTTTGCCCAGGGTTTTCGGAGTACTTAAACCTTATTCGGGGCTTCGCTTTCTTGCGGATTCTGCCTCACTGGCCGAATTGACGTTGCGCCATAAAGCCGTGCAGGATTCTTTCTTTTCTCAGCGGCGACGACAGAAAGTGAACCTGCACTTTGCCACAGCTGACGAACTGCTTGAAAAAGGCCTGAGCAAAGAGCAAAGCGAGAAACTTTTATCTGCATTCAGGCAAAAACGCAAGCTGTCTTTGGGTGAACTGAGCCGGATATCAGGCATAGACACCCAAACACTGACAAGGTTTGTAAGCCCCAAATCTTTCAGATACCCTGAAAAAAACGCCAAAACTGAAGTAGCCGGCCCTGTGGATGTGAACACGGCCGATTCCACGGAGCTGATCAGGTTGCCCGGCATTGGCAGCAAAACGGCAAACCGTATATTAAACTGGCGCGACAAACTGGGGGGATTTACCAGCTTTAACCAGATAAAGGAGACATGGTACGTGGACACTGTGGTTTTGAACAACCTCAAAGACCGTTTTATCATCAACCCTGCGGCCATTCGTCGCCTGCAGGTGAATGTTGCCGATGAAACCGGTCTGGATTTGCACCCATACATCAGCAAAACACAGGCAAAGGCTATCGTGGCCTGGCGCAAACAGCACGGAAATATATCAGCGCAATCATTTGCAACCCTGCTGGTTTTCAGTCCGGCAGAACGTGCCAGATTATTGCCCTATCTGCAATTTGATTAGCGGGTATATTCTGCCTAATTTTGCAGCCCCGTATGGAATTTGCTCAGGATGAAAATGTCGCGATGGTGCGACAAATGGTACGCGATTTTGCCGAAAAAAATATCAGACCCCATGTCATGGAATGGGATGAAAGCCAGACTTTCCCGGTTCACGTGTTCAAAGCACTTGGAGAATTGGGATTGATGGGTGTGCTTGTGCCGCAGGAATACGGGGGCAGCGGCTTTGGTTATATTGAATATGTAGCGGCTATAGAGGAACTGGCCAAAGTTTGTGGCTCTGTAGGATTGAGTATGGCTGCACACAACAGCCTCTGTACCGGGCATATTCTGCAATTCGGAAACGAAGAACAAAAGAAAAAATGGCTGCCCAAACTGGCAACGGCCGAATGGATAGGTGCCTGGGGTCTCACGGAAGCCAACACCGGCTCTGACGCCCTGCGTATGAAATGCGTGGCAAAACAGGAAGGTGAATACTGGGTACTCAATGGCAGTAAAAACTGGATTACCCACGGTATCAGTGGAGATGTGGCCGTAGTTTTGGCCCGCACCGGCGATTTGCTGGACAGTCATGGCATTACGGCATTTGTGGTGGAACGCGGTACTCCGGGTTTCCGCGGTGGTAAAAAGGAAAACAAACTGGGCATGCGTGCCAGCGAAACTGCCGAACTCATCTTTGAAGACTGCCGTGTACATGAAAGTCAGATTCTGGGCAAAGTGGGTGATGGATTCATACAAGCCATGAAGGTGCTGGACGGTGGCCGTATAAGCATTGCTGCCCTCTCACTGGGCATTGCAAAAGGTGCCTGGGAAGCTGCGTTGAAATACAGCAAAGAACGCGAACAGTTTGGCCAACCCATTGCCCATTTCCAGGCCATTGGTTTTAAACTCGCCGATATGGCCACCCGGATTGAAGCTGCTGAATTGCTTACCCTACAAAGCGCCGACCGCAAAAACAAGGGGTTGCCGATGACCAAAGAAAGCGCAATGGCCAAATACTATGCATCTGAAGCCAGCGTATTCTGCGCCAATGAAGCGGTACAGATTTTTGGCGGATATGGTTTTACCAAAGATTTCCCGGTTGAAAAGTTCTACCGCGATTGCAAACTATGCACCATAGGAGAAGGGACTAGTGAGATTCAGAAACTGGTCATCAGCCGGCAGGTGCTCAAAAATTGAAATCCATTGCAAATCGTTGCAAATTCATTTCTATAGTATTATCTTTGCACTCCCATAGGAAAAACACATGATTGTTATCAACGTAAAAGAAAGCGATTCACTGGACAAAGCCCTGAAGAAATTCAAGAAGAAGTTTGAAAAAACAGGCGTTGTAAAAGAACTGCGTTCACGCCAGTCGTTTGAAAAGCCCTGCATTACAAAAAGAATGCAGAAAATCCGTGCTACGTACAAACTGCAAATGCAGCGTACGGAGTTGGAAGGTTAATTCAACTGCTGCAATAAGACAAAACCGAAACCGCCCAAGTGGCGGTTTTTGCATTTAACGCCAGTTGCAGTTGGGCCGGTGCAGACGCGATTGCATCCCATTCACTGTACAATTAATTGACCGCTTGCCTTTGCACACGGTAACCAGGGCCTTTTCCGTTCTACTTTTGTTGCACATTGAATGTCTGGGAAAACCATATCAGCCAATTTTCAAACTACATTCTGCTGAACAGGCGCATGTCTGTGCATACCCATACTGCCTATTCCGGCGATTTGGGCCAATTCTCCGGGTACTTACAAACCATAGGCAGCCCAGAACCAGAGCAGTTGAAAGCCCAACACATACGTGGCTGGATGAGTCAATTGCTCGAATCAGGCCTGAGTGCGCGCAGCGTTCACCGCAAAATCAGCAGTGTGCGGGCTTTGCTGAAATGGATGCGCAGGCAGGGCATTGTAGAGCATGACCCCATGGCAAAAATCAGTACACCCAAATTGCCGCGACGCATCGTTCAGGATATACCGGCAGCTGATTTACAGGCTCTGTTTGCCCGCTTTCCCTGGCATGAATACCCTGACGGGGAAAACGACAGGCGGATACTTCTTACTTTTTATACTACCGGTATGCGCCTGAGTGAACTCATAGGCCTCAAATGCGCGGATGTGGATCTGGACCGGCTTACCCTTACCGTTACCGGCAAACGCAACAAAATGCGGCTCATCCCCATTCACCCGGAACTGGCAGAATTGCTGGCGCCCATGCTGATAAGAAAGACCGGCCCGCTTTTTACCTTACCGGATGGCAATCCACTGTACCCGGTGTATGTGTACCGAAAAGTCAATTTCTACCTTCAGCTCTTCTCCAATGCCCTGCGCACCAGTCCGCACATTTTGCGGCATTCGTTTGCGACCCATTTGCTGAACAACGGCGCCAATCTTATGGCTATAAAAGAAATTCTGGGACACACTTCCCTATCCGCAACCCAGGTGTACACCCGCAATTCATTTGAGAAACTGAAGCAGGTGCATTTGCTTCATCCGAGAAAATGAATCTATTGCTACACTCTCATTGTACTTTATACCAGTTGCAGATGCAATTGAATTGCTGGAAAAGAATGCTGAAAGGTATTTAGGTCGGTTAACATCGGGAATAAAAAACGGTTTTTTCATCCGCAGTGACAACGATGAAAAGTTTATGGCCCGCATGCACAACAACCCCTGGCAGCCCATAGAAAAGTTGCGCAGTGGCGGTGCCCGCGGCCCTTCAGTGGGTTTTATAGACAGCAGCAACGGCATAAAGGCATTTACGCCAGACAGTTGGCAACTTCGGCTGGACAGGCAGCACCAGCCCCAGGATGCGGTAAGTTGGGTGGGTGGCCCGGGCAGTTATGGCACCACCTACGACTGGGGCAATGAAATGAGCCAGGACCAGGTGTATGGCCTGCTTATGGGTTTTATGCGCGTGAAACAGTGGTTAAGCGGAGATTTGGTGGTAAACACGTAATTTCTTGTATTTTAGTATTTTATACCTATTGTATAAGTAAAACCTCACTTATAACTTCGTATATCCTTGGCATGCTATTAAATCCCCGATATATTCACCGTTCACTTGCAGCCATTTGCGCAGTTCTGATAGTGTGCATTCAGTCCTGTGAAAAGAAAAAACCCAAAGACCCTGTAACGATAATATACAAGCTGGGGGAAGTGAAAGATTATATGTACTTTAAAAAAGGCACCTGGTGGGTATATGAGCATGACAAAACCCATGAACTGGACAGCCAGTATGTAACCAGCGCATATATAGGTACGAGCATTACACAAGGCCGCGAGGAATGGAGCAGCCACATAACCCTGCAGCAAGAAGTAATGAGCATGCGCATTCGAAGCAATTTTGTGGATGGGTGGGGCAGTAACAATTATTTTGATATTTATACTACAGGAATTCAAGTTGATGCTTATCCGTATCCTAATTCCGTATACTCAATTAAGCGGACAAAATTCCCAAATATTTTAATGAGTTCAGTAACGGGAATTGTGTATCGCTGGCCTTACACCGCAGATAAAAGGTTTTCAGCATATCAGGATAGTGTTTTAATAAATTATTCCCTAAACGGCAGCACATATGATACAGTTCGGGTATTTGATGTGACAGCAGGTGAATGTGTAATGCAGGAGCCCAGCCTGCGAACCTATGAGGGCAGTGCCAAATGCTACTATGCCAAAAATGTAGGGCTGATAAGGGTATATCAAAAGACAACCACTGCGAATAATCTGCCCCTCATCCATAACTGGAATCTTGTAAGAAAACACATCATTCAATAATACACACAATTATGCTACGCAAATTCTATTTTCTGCTGCTGCTCTTTGCTGGGGCAGACTGCTTCGCACAAACTGCAGAACTGGAACTGCAGAACAAATATTTTACAGCACGCAACCGCTTGAAACGATTTTTTGTTGAAGCCGGGCCGACAGCAGGCAAAGGAATACCCACACAACAAATCAAGCTGGAAACTGCTATACAGTACCCTTATACTCATCAGATTCTGAAACCCAATGGCGAAGACAGCACCGTAGCAGACTCACTTTGGGATAAAAATTCTACGAATATCGTAAATACGGAGCCCACAGGTTCCATTATTGCAGACAATCCGTTGATTATTATGGGGGAATACCTGAGTGTGCTGAGCACAGAATACTGGCTGATGAAACATTATGGCAAAACGAACACCGAAGAAATGACAGCCCTGCGCAATGAGATTTATTTTGCACTCGGGGCAATTGATCGGCTGGATTATGGTGCAGAGAAATATTTTAATCCATCAATTACGCAGAGCATACAGAATGTTAACGGCTTTCTCCGCAGGGATGACATAGAAGACCATCGTGAAGACCGGATAAACAATTACCAATACCGCAGGCCGGGTTTTAACGGACAGATACAGACGGTACGCATGCTGAACCGTGGCAGCATAACCCCGGATACGATGATAGAGTACATTGACAGTGAATATTCTGTCATTCATGTTTTTGTAAAAGACACGCTGGAAATAGATAGCATATTTACAGATTCTACCCGCACAAACTGGACCCTTGATAGTATTAGTTAC
>JAEUUL010000033.1 GCA_016787485.1 Bacteroidota bacterium | reverse complement strand
TGGAGACTATATTTATCAAAATTATACAACATTTAAAAACGGAGATAAATTCGATTGCTACTCACAGAGTGGAAGTATAGCTTTTGATGCGGCAACTTTATGCTTAGGTGGTGAAGCAACCTTATTAAAAGCTTCCAAAATTGGAAAGGTAGCTACTCTTGAAATAGAAAGTACCACAAAAGCAGTTAGCAAAGGTATTGAAGAGGCCACTAAGGGGGCAGGGAACGTTACAAAGACATTGGTTCAGCAAGCTGATGACTTAGTAAAATTGAATGGAGGTAAAAATTCTATCACACTAGGGACTCCTACAAAGCAAATAAGATTTGACTTAGCAGGAAGAGCACACGGAAATGTACCTACTCCTCATATGCAGATTTACAATAAGAACTTTGTCAACGGTGTACAGAAGAGTATAAGCCGTGCTTCAAAGGAAGCTGTACCAATGACGCAACAAGAAATTAGAATGATTAGAAAGTATTTGGAAAAATTTGGTAACTAATATGATAGCTGCAACATCACTAGAACTTTTTAAAAACTTAGCTCAATACGATTATAACAATCAGTATTACGACTTTCATAATGACTTCAATTGTGAAAAGATATATTATTCGGAAGGAACATTGTTAATAATATTAAAAAAATTGCTTGGTGAGGTTCTTTTGTCATTAAAATTTACAAATGTCAAGATAACTACGATAGCCTTTTCTAATGTAAAAGAAGTTGAAGGATTGACTATTGATACTTTGTATCGAGGAAAAGCAGAACTTAATGGAGAGTTAATTGAAGTTTCAGAAGATGGCGAGGGGTATTTTTATTTGGAATTTTATGAAGGTCAGAAGTTGGAGTTTTGGGCTAAAGATATCGGTGTAGAGCAAGAGTAAGTTAGACTGCCGCTAAGGGGGGAACGAATGTTGTATATCAGGGATTTGATAAAGCTGGTATTATTAGATACGTTGGTATTACTGAAAGAGAGGCAGCCATCAGGTTTGGAGAGTACCTAAGTTCGGGTACAGCAAAATCACTTTTACGATATGAGGTTGTCCTTGGTGCAACGAATTTATCAAGAACCGGAGCCAGAGTTTGGGAACAAAATCTAATCAATCAATACGGCTTACAAAAGAACGGTGGTTTATTGATGAACAAAATAAATTCAATCTCACCAAAGAACTGGTGGCAATATGGTATCAAATAATGGCAAGAGCAAACACAAAAATAGGAGATGTATTTTCCGTTAAGATAGACGACAAAAGTAAGAAATTTTTTCAGTATATCGTTAGCGACCTTACCCAACTGAACAGCGATGTAATCAGGGCGTTTAAGGAAGTATATCCAATCAATGCCAATCCCAATTTATCAGAGATAGTAAACGGAGAAGTTGAGTTTTACGCCCATTGTGTTACAAAGCTTGGGCTTAAAATGGGATACTGGGAAAGCGTTGGTAATATTAGCAATGTTGGAAATTTTGACAAAGTGCTTTTCAGGAGCAGCGAAGATAATCCACAAAAAAGGGTATCGCAAAACTGGTGGGTTTGGAAAATCAACCAAGAACAAAAGCCAGTAGGAAAATTGGCAGGAGATAACCGAAAAGCAGAAATAGGAAGTGTCATTCCATCTGATAGCATAGTACACCGAATGCAGACAGGGATGTATGATTTTGTATATCCTGAATTTGAATAGGAACAAAAGCGCGTTAAGTCCGGGCTTTTTTATTGAATAGCTTTAAGTTTCAATTAATTTCCCTGCGGTTGGTCTTTGCGAAATGTCCATAGCGCAGCGGGACGGAATTCCTTTATATTCGGGCAATAATTTATATTTGCTTTCCACAAAAGCTTGCCACCCCGCAACACCATATCGTCCGAACCCAAAAAAGCCTACGCCTTTGGTAGTACCGTTAAGGAACGCACCATATCCTACACCAAAAAATACCGTTTTGGCTTTAACAACCAGGAGCAGGAAACTGAGCTGGGAGACTACTACAGCTTTGAGTACCGGGTGCACGACGCCCGGCTGGGCCGGTTTTTGAGTGTGGATCCATGGGAAAAGAAGTATGCATTTCAAAGTCCATATAATTTTGCCTTTGATAGGCCAATTATTCAAATAGATTGGAAAGGCTGTGGAGGTGAACCAAAACACGGAGATGCAAGAAGAGTTGGTGGCTGTTGGGAAGTATATAATAAAAACCTTATAACTTTAAGTGGTCATAAAGGTGCTTGGGTTGGCGCATCTGAGGATGTTACCAGAACACTTACTAATGATTACCAGGTAGATTATGCCTATAATGCCATGATCTGTCATACTGATGATAACCTATATATTAGGGCTGAAGATTTCTATCAAATGAGGGTTTCAGTGTTTATAAGAGAAGGGAATAATGTGTCCTATGGCGATGCGCTGCAGGTTACTTCAATTGCAACTGAAATCATGTCTGCCAATGGGTTCAATATATTATATGAGTTAAAGTCTCAGGAAGAAGCCATTGGCGATTGTACATTCAAATTAGAATCTGAAGACAAAGGAATCAATGCAAATATTTACTTTAATCCAGAAAAAGATAAGTTGTTAGGTAGTGGAACCTGGGGATTAATAAATTCACCATTTCACATACCAGGTAACACGAGAATACAAAGTGGTAACATTCAACATATATTCCAGAACAGCGAGTTGACATCTTGGGTAAATTTTCAAAATTTTTCCGGTGAGATAAACCAAATTGTCAAATTCAATTCTATATTCTGGACAGCAATGATTATGGCACATGAAACAACACATAAACTATTAACTCATGCCTCATTGGTATTAAATTTAGGTGTTAATGACATTTATCATAACTCAACAGAACCCAATTTGTTATATGATGGTCTGGAGGTAGGAAATTTATTAATTAACGAGTTTCAAGCTGGGACGTTGATGCAATGTGTAACCGCGTGGAAGTCCTTGAATCAAGCATCTGGAATTTTAATGATTGGAAAAATAAATCCTTGGATTTTAATTTCTCCCACTCAAACAGATGTGATTCGAGCAGGAATTATGAATTCAAATAAGAACCCAAATATTCATTTAAAATGGCACAATCACAGAAATACATGGGAATAATATCTATAACAATATTTCTGTCTTTTTGTAATCGAAATGTTCATATAAAACCTAAGATACAAAATTGCGGAAAACCATACGGTATTATGATAGTAAACTCGAATAATCGTAATAATCAAACCCCATATAATAATCCTTTTACGCTCCTTATCGGAAATGTAATATGTTCAGATACAAGCCCTTGGATTGTCAAATGTGCAAATAAAGGATATAGTAATGATTCATTATTAGATAAGAGAACAAAAGGTTACTTTTGGCTTAACACAGAATGTTTACTTTTCCCGTTTAAATTTCGTAATTCATATACTCGGGATACAGGAAATATCAAATTAATAGAATTCTCAGGTTATGGAGATGATATACTTTTGAACAGTTCATTAATAAAATTGGTCATTCAACATAAGGACTCAGTTTATCATATAGATTGTGATATTTATAAACAGGCCAGATGAGTGTTAATGTATTTAAATTTATATAATTTATTGGTAGCGTACACATATATTAGGCCCCTAGGTTTATTTATCCCGGGTGCAGTAAATTTATTTATTTATTCAAACTAATTGCTTGAATTGAACTATAATCTGTATAACAATACTATGTTTTACTTGAAATATTTACATGCAGAATTTTACTCAAACAAAGACATGGAATTCCCCATCTGTCGCTTAACAAAATTTGTGCAATTATGTGGAACTGGCACAATTTGCCTCTCTACTCGCACTTCACTCCAGCCAGTCCGTCAAACACTTTGTCCGTATAGCCATCCAAAAATTGCTGGGAGTACAGTACATACCGGTAAAACTCCTTGCTGTTGGGCGCATGGCCACTTATTCGCCTTACGGCATGCTCTGGCACCCCGGCCATGAGCAGGGTGGTAATGGTTGTTTTGCGCATGACATGGCTGCTCAGCAGATCACAAAAACGGTACGGTTTTCCTTTTTTGGTTTTTACCTCTACCCTTTTCCCGTTTTGCATGCGGTATTTTCCTACCACCTGGGTCCATCCTGCAATCTCTCCAAGCAACTTTAGCCTGTTGTTGAACACGGATTTACCGGGATATGGTAAAAGTCTGCCGGGGGTTTTATGCTCTTTCAGCACATTTCTGGCAAATTCAGGCAATTTTATTCTGATTTCGGTTCTGGTCTTCTGACTGGTGGTGACCAGGTAGGTTCCACTGTTGAGTCTCTGAATATTCCTGGCAGTAAGTGCTTCAAGGTCTGAATACCGCAATCCGGTGGCGCACCCGAATAAAAACAAATCCAGTGTATCCTGCATTTGTTCAGGGAGGGTCTCCCTGAAAGAAGGATTGAGAAACTGTTGAAGATGCTCTGTTGTGAGTGCGATGACCGGCAACTGCTCTGTAGGTAGGGTGAACAACCCCTCAAAGCCCTTAATGTTATAACCACGTTTCTTTTTCATCCAGTTCAGAAACACGCGAATCACTTTAAGCTGAAGACCCGCATATACATCCTTATACCCACAGCGATAGAGGTAAGAGGAATAATTGTACTTTAACTGATTCCAGTATCTTATTAAGCGCTTGTGCTCCCTCTGACTTTCCTTTTGCACAATGGGAATTTGCAACGTTTTGCCCTTGAAAGTCTGAAACTTCTGCAACACGGCATAAACCGCCTCATAGTTCACGATGGTGCCGGCCTGGATTTTAGCACCGTTGGGCATTCTGCGCTTTCCATTGCGGGACCAAGCAATAAATTTTTTCATTTCCGCCAGCATGGGCAGTGAATGATTGTAACTGCTGTTTTTCTTTTCCATACAGGCAATTACAGCGTTTTTCACCCCGCAAGACAAGCTTTCGGAATTGGGAGCTCACAATGTAAGCGATGCCAGCACAAAGAAAAACGCCTTCAACCCGTTTTCTTTTTATACACCTTATGTACAGCATTCTTCTCATACAGCACCTTCCCTCCAATTTTACAAGGCACTAAAATTCCCTGATGCTTCCAATTGTGCAGGGTGCTTCTGGAAATCTGAAACATTTCCCTTACCTCTGCCGGTGTGTAAAATTTACGCTGAGGTTCCTCTGGCAGCTGAGGCTCCTGCTGAATGCCCTGCAACTCTGCCTTAAGGGCAGAAATCAGGTCTGCCTTGAGTTTCTCAAATGGAACAATTACGTATACCTGTTCCTCATTCCATTCATTGATGAAATACATGCTGCAAAAGAAGAACAGAACAGCTGCCAGTGAAGTACACGCCCGATGACCTGCGCTTCCAAAAACACCCTAAATCATTATATATCTATTACTAGCATCTTCTACCCTCTTGAGGATTGCTATGGCAGATTTTTCTGATTGACTTCCTTGTAATGCTGATCAATTTGTTCCTTTTTACTTTGTGCCAATTGGTTTTTACGCGGGTTTAAGTGAGCTGCAAAGTTTTTCAGGTCTCCGGAAATTTCAAACAGCCTTGAAATGCGTCTGGCCAATTCAGTATAATTAACTACCCTGTTCCCCCTGGAATCGTATTCAAAAGGAGGCAGAATCACGCCCTCTTCCACCATTCTCCCAATCTGGTAAGCAAAGTTCATCTGCTGTTTGGCGCCCAGCTTCAGCTTGTCGCTTGTCACAGCATTTTCACTTTTCTGCAGCGCCGGAAAAGCTTGGATCCACTGGTCCAGCGCAGGTTCAACAAACACGGTGCGATAGGTTGCCAGGATTTCCTTCCATTCTGTTTTGATGGAATCCATGTCTCCATGGGCGAATGTCTTCGGCCATTCTCCATTAAAGACATCCCGGATTCTCTTCAATTCGCGGAACGTCAGCAATACCTCAGTTTCATCCGGTTTATCATACTTATGAATCAAATCGAACTGTTCTGCATGGTAATCAGCCAGTCTTGCGGCATCTATTATTTCCCTGAAATTCCAATTGCGGGCACTGTACAGCAATCCCGGATCTTTGTTGGATTGCAGTTCCTTAAATGCCTGAATGCAAAAGTCAACCTGCCTGGCCAAATGGTCTTTCAACTGGTCTATCCGTGCCATATTGCAAAGAAAACAGTTAAGTAGTATGAATCCAGAATATTTGAATTGTCCTCCTGACCCTGATCAAAAGTGTCTGATTACATGTATGCAAAACAGGACAGGGATGTTTCAGCAAGTTCAATCGTTTCCTTGCCCGGAATAAAAGTGCGTTAAAAAAAGACCAAAAACGTCCACAGACCACAATTCCGTCCACACCCAACTTTTTAAACTTTCTAACTCTTTGTTTTTCTTTCTTTTAAATACCTGTATTCAGATACGCTTCCGACCTCAAACCAAAGTAAGTAATCCCTGAGCTTGTCTCAGGGATTTTTTTTGATATCCGCAAGATGAACACTGCTTGCGGGAAGCTATGGGAAAGACAGCAAACCCGGATTACCTGATTTTTTTATTGACTAAACCATGCGTTAAATCACATACTCCAACTGAGTGAATCTTTTACTGAGCAACCTGACAAAAGTTTCTTTCAGGTCCTTTGGCAAAAAGCTTCTGTGAATCATTTCTTCCCAGGCAGGCAATGCACGCTGCATTTTGTCAAAAATGTTCTTTTTTTGTTTGGGGTCCGGTTTCAGGGTCAGGAATAGTTTTGCCCTGATATTTCTATTGGCCGGGGCTCCATTCCAAACAATTGCATTACCTGATTCACTTTGTCCATGCGAAGGGTGTTTTTTCCCCGTTCCAGTTCACGAACAAAGCGCAAACCCACGTCAGCTTTGGATGCCAATTCCGTTTGTGTATGCTTTAAGGCTTTTCGCATTTCCTTTAATATCTTTTGCAGAAAAATCCGTTTCCATATCCTATCGGGTATGTTTTTGTTCAAACGCAATACCGTTGAAACCGGATCCAACAGATTCGCAGACATTCGATAATTCAGAGGAGGTTAAACTCAACTGAACAGGGGTTGTTCCGAAGATGAACTGTGCAGTCCGTAACCGGATTTTTCAAGGTAGACAATTTGCACTAAAAACAAATATTACATAAACCGGTATGTAACCATCAAAGACAACACCACTCCTTTGTAATCGATACCCGCACCATTGCTGTACACAAGTACTTTTTCAGATTTGAAAAAATCCAGACGCATGGTCATGTCCATAAATTCGTTGCCAAATCCACCGCTGACGCCCCAACCGGTGGGTTGCTTGCCAGGATTGGAAACACCGGAGCCGTTCTTCACTGCATACTGCAGGGTATGAATTCCCAACCTCGGCACCATATCATCATAGGTATTGGAAAACTCCAGACCCACACCCAGCCGGTTTGAGGTCATTCCTGTGAGGGGAGTTCCCTGCGTTTGGGTCGTAGGATAATACTCACGGTTCTGGTCCAGATCGGTCCACTCATACTGAATAACCGGTGTGATAAATGCCGTGGAGTAGGTTGTCTTGTTGCGTATAAATTTCCCGGCTGCTGCAAATACCATTGTTCCCGGCTTGTATGTATTGGTTTTACCCACTGCATTTGGTGCCCCCTGAGATGCGGTTACATTGTTCAGCCTCCAGTAGGGCAAATTGCCATGAATACTCAAAGTGTACTGGTTTTGAAAGGCTCCGGATTCACTTCCACTGCCCTGGTTTTTCTCTGCACTGCTCCATTGCAAACCATAGGAAATAAAAAGTGCAGAATATCCAGCCTTTACCTGATACACGGTGGAACTCGTGGTACTTCCATTCACCACAAACTTCTTATCATAAGCCATCTCGCGGTTTCCAAACAGCTGATTCACGGCAATCCCGGCACTGACTCCGCCGTTCTCCTGCTTACCCAGTGCAAAACCCAGACCGGCACTTGCTACATGCAATGCTCCATGGTAGTTATATTCCAATCTGTCATAACCAGTAGAGCCGGAATTGTATTGTTTCACTTCCCACTTTTCCTTCAAACGGCTGAAATTTGAATACTTTGCATAGCCCAATCCCAGACCAAATCCATGACCCAGCCTGATGCCCAAATCCGCCTGTTCTATGCCAAACATGGGGTCGTTGTCGGTAATGCTGCTGCTGCTGTAATTGGGCACACTTCCGTTTTCCGTCAGTCCGCCCATGCGCGCAGCCAGATTTCCTGAAAGCACAAATCCTGTTTTCTTCATTTTGGCAAGTCCGGAGGGATTCAAATGCAGGGCAGACGCATCATCTACCAGCGGGGCAATGGCCCCACCCAAACCAGCACAGCGGGCGGTAATATGCCGTGTATTCAAATCAGATACAATATTCGGCTGAGCCCATACATTTCCTGCAAAAGCGAAATATATAAGTACAATAAACCGGATGTTTTTTATATATTTCTTTTTCATATTTTTTTATTTACAGTGAGAGACAACAGTTGCCAGTTTACGCCATTGAAAATACTGGTTGTAAATGGTGGAACTGAATTCGAATACTGAAACCGGCTCGTGAGCTTATCAAACACCAGGGAAGCCCCCCAATTCTGCCAGTAGGTTTTCAATCCCACCCTCAGACGATAGCTGGCCGGATCCATGGTAAACAAGCCTGTTCCATGTCTTTCCTTTTCAGGCAACATACTCATTTGATCCTGAGCAGTATGAAACAATGGAGAGTAATTATACATTGAAACGAATGCCTGGTACTTTCTGCCCAACAATTTGCCTGTATTCAAATCTACTCCAATCATCGGCTTCACCTGTTTGATCTGGTTGCGTGAAGCCGCATCGCAGGTAGGGCAGGAAAACTGAGAATTGTAATTTGTATTGACAAAATTGACGCCGGCTACCACCGCCACATATTTATACAAGGTTAGCGATGGCTGAAGGCCTGCAATGAATACTGAAATACCATTTGTTCCAGACGAGGCTATGGTTCTTCCGGTAATGGTTCCTCCTGGGGTTGAAGAGCCCATTGCCCGGAACTGGCTTTCTTCAAAAGAGCCAGAACCATCTTTATTCTGCAGCCAGTCTGCCCTGAAAGTCCAGTCAAGTGGCAAGGCCTTTTTCCCCAGTTTAAGTCCACCATGGATGACCATAGCCGCCTGAACTGCCCTTTGGGGAGACCCATATGAAACCTTTCTTTTAGCCGTTCCCGATTCTGAAAAGGAACCCGGAAATCCGTTGGTGGTATAGGTCGCCATATACTGACCATAGTCATTTGCATGCATTTGACCCAACACATAAGGCACCCCGATTTCAAATTCCACTTTCTGTTTCTTTTGCGCGAGCAAATCAAGTATCTCAATAAATTCTTTGTATCCTTTTAAATCAAAAATTCCACCATGCAGAGCATCGCGTTTCTTTTTAAGATCCATGTACTTATTGTAATCCCCATTGCTGCTGTACAATTGCTCTTCCATCTGCGAATTATACCAGGATCTTGACATATTATTCAAAAATGAGGCATTCGCGGCCATGGTATAAAGGGTATCATAAAATATCCATTTATGGACGGCAGAATCTCTGAGGTCATTTGAAACCAAACTTGTTAAATACACATTCATCGCCATCATCACTGTATCAAGTCGGGGCAAAACGGCATCCGTTTCAAAAAATGGATTCCCCGCATGTTGCAGAATATTAAACAAAATCTCTTCAAAATATTCAAGTTCAACCGCTGTAATTTTGTTCTTTGATTTCTCAACTGCCGGCTTTACAACAAGATTTGTCAATGCTCTGCCATTGTCAAACTGAAGAAACCCGTAATCTGTAAATCCGTTTTTTGGAATGTACGAATAATACAGAGCCTGCTGAGAATCACAATACCTGTCATAATCGTCCTCAATCCACTCAAATACTTCCACCAAATCACCCAATAATTTTTCGGACAATTTGGTTTTCAGCTCACTGGTTTTTACCAGATTTTTACCAGCGGCCAATTCACTGAACTGCATGTAAGAATATGCATTTCCATAATTTTCAAATGCCTGTTGAATCAAACAGGAAGTGTTTCTCTCATATGGGTCATTGTCATTTGCATAATTAAAACTGTCTTTTAACAATCTGGTGGTTTTCAACAATTCTGTGCCGGCTTCTTCCAGCCGCCGCCTGCCAAGCAGGGAATCCTGCCGGTACAAAGAATATAAAAACCTGCTGAATTCCAGTTGAACAAGGGCTTCATCTTCCTTTATATAATTCAGCGAGTTGCGAAAAAGACCAATCGATTGCAAGTACTTTTTCTTTGCCAAAGCATCTTTTCCCAGATTATAATTTTTGTCATAATTGGAAATGCGTGCCGTGATTTCTTCAATTTTTACTCTGCGCGTCTCTGTATAATTTTTATCCTGTGCTTGTTTATAGTAACTCAGAGCTGATCTGAAATCCCTGACAAATTCGTATGCTTTTGCCTTTTTTTCGTAATACACTTCCAGGTCACTATCGACTTTTTCCCTGCATTGTTTTATTTTTACTGTTACATCAGGAGAATCATACAATTCCTGTGCTTCCACATATTTATCGAGTGCTTTCTGATAATATCCCAAATCATAAAAATCGTCGCCTTCCTTCATTAACTTTTCATATCTGGCAAGATTTTCACGCCTCTGTGCTTCTTCTCTCTGACGTTTTAAACCCTCATTGGCCGTGTTATACAATTCAAGTGGTTTGCCCTCCAGGCTTCCCATGATTTCTCTTACTTTTTTCAGTTTTGCAATGGCCCCGCTGTAATCTTCCCCGGCTATCAGTGTTTCTGCTTCAGAGGTATATGCTTTTACCATCGCTATGTCCTGGGCATAGACTTTGGGGTTAAACGCAAGCAGGCAAAGCAAAAAAAAGGCAAGGCGGATAATTGCAGTTTTTATCATTTTATGGAAATGGAATTTTCTGAACCGGTCAAAAATAAGATGGTTTGACATAGTTCCAAATCACTTGAAACGGGGAATTTCATTTGCAGAATATAAAAGTTTGTGTACATTCGAAATATGGCAGACATCAAAAAAGTAAATTTCGACTATATCAAACGCTGGGAAGGCGGACTCAGCAAAGACAAACGTGATTCAGCCTCGAAAATGCCTGTACCGGATGGCACAGGTTACCATACGAACATAGGAATCACCTGGCAGACCTTTGTGGCCAATGCCAAACTGGTGGGATACACCGCCACGCCCAAACTGTTTTATGATATGCCCAAAGACATATGGCTGGGCATATACCAGAAAGGCTATTGGGCCATGGTTAAGGGTGATGAAATTCAAAGCCAGGCAATCGCAGAGCTGATGGCAGACTGGGCATGGGGCTCCGGCCCGGGAACCGCAACCGGCTACCTGCAGGCATTGTTAAAGAAGAATGGCCTGCTGCAACCCGTAACCCAGTATTTTGGTCCGGTTACGCTGGGCAATCTGCACACCTTCATCAAAAATGCAGGGGAAAAAGCTGCTTTTGAAGCCATCTACCAGGAAAGGGTTCGGTTTCTCAAATCCATTCCTTCCTTTAAAGTGTATGGGGTGGGCTGGATGAATCGCATGAATGACTTTTATGCCTATGCGCAAACCATTTTGAAATAGCTCCAGTGATTACCTTTGAGGCCTTTCACCCGGCATGAAACTGGCAATTCTTGACCAAATACCCACGCAGCTCATTCAATTTGTGCTCACGGTGGTGTTTTCCCTTTTGATTGGGATGGAACAACACCGGCACCATACCCGTGAAAATTTCAAAATCACCTATGGTACAGACCGCACGTTCACACTCATGGGTGTGCTGGGATATGTGCTTTGGATTATTATGCCCGGCAATCTGGCGCCATTTCTTTTGGGAGCTTCAGCACTGATTGTATTCCTGGCCATTTTTTACCTGCGTAAAATAGACCAGCATCAGAAGTTTGGCATTACCACCCTCATTTCCGGATTGATTACCTATTGCCTGGGTCCGCTGATTATAACCCAACCACAGTGGCTTGTGCTCATGCTGGTGGTTACCCTCCTGGTTATCACAGAAATCAAGGATGACCTGATGGCTTTTTCCAAAAAGTTTGACAACAATGAGTTTGTGACCCTTGCAAAATTCATGACACTGGCCGGAGTAATCCTGCCCTTGCTGCCAAACAAGCCCATCTCGGCAGAATTTGCCTTTTCCCCTTATCAATTCTGGCTTTCCATCGTTGTGGTTTCAGCCATTTCCTACTTCAGTTATTTACTGCAAAAATTCGCATTCCCCCATGCCGGTCTGCTTTTAACCGGAGTTTTGGGCGGATTGTACAGCAGCACTGCAACAACCATCATACTGGCCCGTAAAAGCCATACTGAACCGGGCAATTCCCGCGTTGTGCCGGCCATCATGCTCTCAATGGCCATGATGTATTTACGGATATATCTGTTGTCGTTCATATTCAGCCATAACGTGGCCAGTTTGCTTTTGCCCTGGTTTGCCATATTGTTTGTAATCTCCTGCAGTTCTGCCTGGCTGCTGCTGCGTTTTCACGGCCAGATCAATCCGGGTGCCGAAACAACTCCTACGGAAACCGCATTGCCCCAAAGAAATCCGCTGGAATTCAAAACCGCATTTGTGTTCGGACTATTGTTCGTCGTTTTTGCCCTGGTCACCCATTACGTACTCAGCACTTTTGGCAAACAGGGCTTGCACGGTATGGCACTCATAGTAGGGGTTACAGATATTGACCCTTTTATCCTGAATCTATTGCAGGGAAAATGGAAAATCCCACCAGAAACTGTGGGTTCGGCCATCCTTTTGGCCATAAACAGCAACAACATTGCCAAGCTGGTTTATGCCCTCATTTTGGGTCAAAAAGAAATGAGACGGAATCTGATTATTGGCATGGGTGCGCTTATCCTTTCAGGATTTTTTCTCGCCATGTAATGGCTTTTAATGGATCTGAGTTCCCTGCTATGATTTCCGGGTATATAACCAGTAAACAGTAAGGAACAGGAAAATCCCACCCACATCTGCAATCCAATCCAGCCAGTCACCGCTTCTCCAGGTAAACACAAATTCCTGAACACACTCGATAAGCAGGCCGTAAGCTGCACTCAGCAAAGCAGCGAAGCGGTAACGTTGCCTGCCGCGAACGGATAGAAGCAGGAACAAAGCAAACCATCCAAACAGAAAGGCATGCACCCATTTGTCAGCCCCAGGGATTGTCAGCCACCGGTTTTGTGGAACAGCAGAGGCCGGAAGGGTGCATAGTATAAAAATAAAAAGTCCCCATAGCCAAGCCATGAGGACCGGTTTAAACAAAGTTAACACGCCCCGGGAAGGCATGTGCAATCAGGCGCCTACCGAGGAGCTGTAATCAGCTGCACTCATGAGACCTGCAACCTGGTCGGGCTGGGTCATGCGCACTTTTACCATCCATCCCTTTCCATAGGGGTCGATGTTTACATCTTCGGGAGCATTTTCCAGTGCGGCGTTCACTTCCATAATTTCTCCACTGATGGGCATGTACAGATCACTCACCGTTTTTACAGCTTCCACGGTGCCAAAAACATCGTGCTGATTCAGGGTTTCGCCCTGGGTTTGAATGTCTACAAAAACGATATCACCCAGCTCGTGTTGGGCAAAATCTGTAATGCCAATGGTGGCAACGTCACCGTCCACGGAAATCCATTCGTGGTCTTTGGTGTACTTCAGGTTTTCAGGAAAATTCATATGTGAGGTATTTTCAGTTGTGATTATTTATGCGTCTTTTTATCCCAGATGTGTTTTAAAACGGTCGTAAGCTTCTCTTTCAACTCAGTCCTTGGAACGATAAAATCCAGAAAACCATGCTCCAGCAGGAATTCACTGCTTTGAAACCCTTTGGGCAAATCCTTGCCAATGGTTTCACGGATCACCCTGGGACCTGCAAAACCAATAAGGGCTTCAGGTTCGGCGATATTCATATCCCCCAGCATGGCAAAACTGGCTGTAACGCCTCCTGTGGTTGGATTTGTTATCAGTGAAATATAAGGAATGCCCGCTTTATGCAACAAAGCAAGCTTTGCACTGGTCTTTGCCATCTGCATGAGAGAGAATGCGGCCTCCATCATCCTGGCGCCTCCACTTTTTGAAATCATCAAAAACGGAATGTTGTGTTCCAGAGAATAATCAATTCCACGGGCAATTTTCTCTCCTACCACTGAACCCATAGAGCCACCAACAAACGCAAAATCCATGCAGGATACCACCAGTTTGAAATCATTCATCTTACCAGTAGCGGTCCTCACGGCATCTACAAGTCCGGTTTTTCTCTGAGCCGCCTTAATTCTGTCTGTATACGGTGCCGTATCTGTAAACTGCAGTGGGTCACCGCTGCTCAATCCCGGGTCCAGTTCTGTAAATTTGTTGTTGTCAAACAGAATCTCAAAATACTCTCTGGAACCAATCCTGTCATGGTACTGGCAAGACGGGCACACATAATAATTGGCAATCCAGTCTTTGCTGGGTACTACTGTTTTACAGCGGCTGCATTTTTCCCACAAGCCGTCGGGTGTGGCTTTCTTGTCCTTGGTTTTGGTAAGAATACCGGATAGCCGGCGTCTGTACCATTTAGAACCTTCACCCGACAGGTCGTCCTCTTCAAATTCCATCAGGCAGCAAGTTTAGGGAAAAAAATCAAGCAACAGTGATACTGTTGTCCAAATACACGTCCTGAATGGCATTCAACAATGAAACTCCTTCTGCCATAGGTTTCTGGAACGCTTTGCGGCCACTGATCAAACCGGCACCGCCAGCCCGCTTGTTAACTACTGCGGTCATCACTGCTTCTGCCATATCGCTTGCACCCTTGCTCTCTCCACCGCTGTTGATGAGTCCTGCGCGGCCCATGTAGCAGTTCGCCACCTGGTAACGGGTAAGGTCAATGGGATGGTCGGTTGTCAGTTCGCTGTATACTTTCGCATGGGTTTTGCCAAAATTGAGGGCAGTATAACCACCGTTGTTGGAAGGTAATTTCTGTTTAATAATGTCTGCCTGAATGGTCACACCCAGATGATTCGCCTGGCCGGTAAGATCCGCACTGGCATGGTAATCCACTCCATCCTTTTTGAAACCGCTGTTGCGCAGGTAGCACCACAGTACAGTAGCCATACCCAATTCATGAGCCATTTCAAAGGCACGTGAAACTTCCTGTATCTGACGTGCACTTTCATCGCTTCCAAAATAGATGGTGGCACCAACTGCAGCAGCACCCAGGTTCCACGCTTCCTTCATTGAACCGAACATAATCTGGTCAAACTTATTGGGGTAGCTCAGGAACTCGTTGTGGTTGATTTTTACAATGAAGGGGATCTTGTGTGCATACTTGCGGCTGTTGGCTGCCAGTACGCCATAGGTTGAGGCTACTGCATTACAGCCACCTTCCATAGCCAGTTTAATGATGTTCTCAGGGTCGAAGTAGATGGGATTCGGTGCGAAAGAAGCTCCACCACTGTGTTCTATG
>JAEUUL010000007.1 GCA_016787485.1 Bacteroidota bacterium | reverse complement strand
TATGCGTTTGCGGAGAATATTGTCATTTGGTGTAAAGAACTGGAAGGACTAGAAGCCGTTCCCTATATGCAATCTGAACAATTTCCGGAAAACCCTTGTGACGGGGATGAAAGTGAAAAGGACGGCAGTTTGTTTAAATATTGTGAATCAGCAGCCGATTGGATTGAGCTGAGAACCTTGCCCACAGCCGAAGTTAAAAGACAGGGCTTTTCGCCATTTATGAGACGCATGATGGCTGAAATCAAAGCCGACCCATCAGGTGGAAGCCTCAGTTTCGAGGACAAAATTAGATTTGCGACAAATTTTGGTTTAACGGATGGTAATGCAGCTTTTACATATGGTTTTGTAAAGGCAGGGGTTAATACGATAAAAGGCGCAGTAGTGTTGTATTCGTTTGGCGATATACAATCCTCACTAAACCCAATTATAAAAGGCCAGCAGATAGAAATGTTGAATTATTTCCAATCGGTTGCAGAACGTTCCAGCTACAGTGGTAGTCCCGGTGGTGTTTTGCTTGGAGACTATATTTATCAAAATTATACAACATTTAAAAACGGAGATAAATTCGATTGCTACTCACAGAGTGGAAGTATAGCTTTTGATGCGGCAACTTTATATCTTGGAGGCGAAGGTACTTTATTAAAGGCAACTAAAATTGGTAGAGTAGCTAATCTTGAAATAGAAAGTACGTCTAAAGTTGTAACAGAAAACTTAGAAGAAGCCGCAAAGGGGGTAAGTAAGGTAGATGATGCTGCAAATCTTGCTAAATCTTGGCTAGGGAAAGAAGCTAAAGTTGTAACAAACAAAGCCGGTGATAACATTTTTATGTCAAAAGATGGATTAAGAAAAATTCGCTTTGATATTAAAAATCCTCATGGAGATGCACCTCACATACATTTAGAAGAATTTATAAATGGAAAATGGAGCGATGCCATTCCGGGAACACATCGAATTTACCCTAAATAGTAGTGAACATGGAATTTAAAATATTAACAACTGAATTTAATGGTAGAAAATTTAAGATTGAAGAAGACCATCCAGAAGTGGGGTCGTACTTGTATGTTTACGATGGTGAAAATTGCATTAAAGATTACTTGCAAAATGATATCGAAACATGCAAGCAAGTTGCCTTTGAAGAATATAAAGTTCCTTTAGATAAATGGGTATTGAAAGAAAGTTGATAATGCAGCTAAGGGGGGAGCTACAGGTTTTGAAGCATTAGTCCAACAACTTCCAAAGGCAGGTCAACAAAATGTAAGAATATTACAAAATTGGGCTAAAAGCAAAGGTTATGTGAAAGGTCCAAATACCGGGGGACCTCTAACATAGGGTGTTTATGATGATGCAGGAAATTTTTCTTGGAGACTTAAAATAAAAGCCGAAGGTTCTATGCGATCAGGGTTAGAAGCGGGAAGTCAAGTTCCACGGTTTGACGCCAGACTTGCGCCTGGTAAATACGTGAATCCGTTTACGGGACAAACAGGAGGAAAAACTATTGGTACACATTTACCACTTTATTGATATGAACGAAAATAAATTAATAGAAATATTATTAGATGAATCTGCCTCAGTTTCAGAAAGAGATGATGCAGCAATGGATTTGTCAGCTTTTGATTCTAATGAAGTTTTAGAAACATTGTTAAAAGTTGGGATGGACGAAAGTGTTGATGATGTTATATTGTCTTCAGTTGGAGAGTCTCTTGCAGAAATATGGTTGAGAAATAATAATTTTAATTTTGATTCATATAATGCTCTTTGCACAACTACAAAGTTTGCTATAAAAGAAAATATGGATGTAACCTGATGAAATTGCTGCTAAGGGGGGAAGTAATACAATTTATCGTGTTGTTTCTAATGTGGAAGCAGCTGACGTTTTAGCAAATGGTTTTAGGCAAGCTCCAATTACTTCTAAAATTTCCTCTTATGAGTGTAAATTATTTTGGACAAATATAGAAGATGCGAAATGGTATCATAATTGGGTTGGTGAAGGCAACCAGATCCTCAATATAAAAGTGAACAACAGTTTCATTTTTGAAAATGGAGCCGATGTAGGTAGACAATTCTATTATGTAAGTCCAGAAAGAATGCAATTATTTAATTCTGCTATTAAATCAATAAAATAAACTGAGTGTGAAAGCTAATGTAAAATGGTTAAGCCAAAACGTCCATTTGGGAAAACGGGCTTTCTTATTTTGTTTTGGAGAGAAATGTATGTCTGGAAAAATAAGGGATTTTAAAAAGTTAAATACCATTGATGAATTTGAAATTTGGGTTGACTTTATTGAACCTGATTATTTTAAAGAAGATTTTGTAATTGATAATTGTTTCACGATAAATGAAGCTTCAAAAATTTTAGGGAAAGGAAAAGTCAAAGAAATAATGTAGTTGCCGCCAAGTCGAGCACGACCGTAGTATATCGAAATTTTGGATGGAATGCATACAAGGCTTTACAGACTAATTGTAGGCTTCCCCGAAATTCGGCCATTTGAAATTAGAATTATCTACCTGTGGTCGAACTGAGCTTAATTGACTGAGACACAGCGGGACCTACTACCAAAATAATGTCTCAATAATCTATATTTGCCTTCCACCTCCCTTGCGCCTCCGTTTCCGCAAATCGCCCGAACCCAAAAAAGCCTACGCCTTTGGTAGTACCGTTAAGGAACGCACCATATCCTACACCCAAAAATACCGTTTCGGCTTTAACAACCAGGAGCAGGAAACTGAGCTGGGAGACTACTACAGCTTTGAGTACCGGGTGCACGACGCCAGGCTGGGCCGGTTTTTGAGTGTGGACCCATGGGAAAAGAAGTATGCATTTCAGTCCGTGTACATTTTTGCATTCAACTGCCCTATTTCCAAAATTGACTTTTTGGGCTTAGGAGACCCTTACCGCCCGGCGAAAACGCCGCAGGGCAGGCTGGCACCTGGAGAGTTGCTGGGGGATTTTTGCAGGAGGTACAATGTACAGGGATACACATTAGCCGATCAATTGCATAATCTGGCATTGGCAAACCCACAATCGTTTAAATACTATCCGGAAACAGGAACCCAGGCACAAAAATTGGAATATTGGAATGACTGGGGCAGGTCGTTCAGAACGGAAAGTGGTCAATACTTTAACCTTCCCTCTGGCTATATGGTTCAAACCTTTTATTCGGGTTCAGGCATAGCCAAGGATTTTAGTGCATCCAATACCAATGCAGAAATTTACTACGACCAGAAACTGACATCAGATTTATCTGATTATGCCACTGTAACTGGTTGGGTAAATTCTGCGGCAACGGCAACTTCACCCACCAAATCCTCGTATGAAATGCCGTTTTATGACAAATTGTATCAGAGTATCGGGCGTTCGCCGGGTGATGAAGGTGAGCCACCGGCCATGTTGAAATTCAGTGCCGCTGGATTGGGTGTAGACTATTCTTACCAAGGTGAGGTTAAATATAACGGACAGGTTGCAAGATCAAATGTGACTATAAGTAATGAATTATATGGCAATACCGAAAACAGTGCAACACATAAAGTATCACTATCAGCAAATTTAGATTTGGGTACAAGTATAAATATGTCAAAAACTAAAAGTAACTTTATAGGAGGTCAAGAAATATTTGGTTATTTTATGTTGGATTATGGTAACAGCAATCAAGTGAGTTCAAATTCTATAACGGAAAACAGGATAGTCATAGAGACAGAGACTTCAATTCAAATAAGTAGATTGAAACTGGAATACAATTCTACAAATAGTATTTTCAAAATAGGAATTAGCAGTACGTCAGGTTTTGCTCTGTCTTCAGCAGGAAAGTTAATTTATACTGGAAGAGATTCTAGACGGGGCATTTTAAAAAACTGATATGACAATATTAGGAGAAACAAATCCTAAAACAGGATCAATAATAGTGGTGATAATGTTTTTGTTTATTGCGTTTTTTCATTTATTGTACTTTGATGAATTTAACCTTTACTCCCATCTGGGATTAGCATTTATGGAATTACAAGCTATTTGCCATATCATATATCTTCGCAAGCACCTGATATCCATGATTAAGAAACTTTTTAATAATTAATTACATTATATAGTTACAGGTTTTATGAAGTCTTTTGTAAGGCCAACTTCACCCGCCAAATCCTCGTACGAAATGCCGTTTTATGACAAATTGTACCAGAGTATCAGGCGTTCGCCGGGTGATGAAGGCAAGGGCCTGTCTGGGTACGCGGATTTATGTGCCCGGGGAAACTGTCCGGTTGAGAAACCAGATGCAGGAGGCCTTACTGTAGGTTTTGGCTTAGGTCCATTCGGAATTGCTTTTTCAGGCATTCAAACAGAGAAAGGAAACCAATTCTTTATATCCGGCTCATACACTGCAGGAGTTGCAGGGGTTAAGTCACCATTTGCAATTTCTTTTGATACATATTATCGAACCGAGCATGCCAAGAAAGAGGTCCCAACTGATAATTACATTAAAGGAACGTCCTCATCTAATTCATTTTTTGTTTATACAAAAACTACAGTAAATGACAATAAAGGACTAACAACTTTAAAAGGACATTCTTTTGGTATAACGGGTCTTGGATTTGGCATAATTCAAACAAAGTAATGCGCGGCTAATATGAGAATCAAGTATTATTACTATTCAGTATTTATAGTCCTATTAATTATGGCAATTAATATTTTCGCAATAATACTTCAGAATAAAAAAAATAGATATGAAAGAACTGATTTCTACTTATTTCCATTAGAATGGGTTGTTGTTGGAAAATATGTTGATACAAATCAACATATGAATCATACCCTTGATATCAAGTTGGCCTCAAAAGATAGTTCATTTCAATTTACAGTAAGCGGGCTGTTCCCATCTTCCTTTTGGAAAAGCATTGATATCAGTGACACCTTGGAAAAAAACAAAAATTCACTCTTAATAAGAATTAAAAATGGTACCAAACAGCGTTTTGTGGAGTGTGACTCACATTATTGGTTGGAAGATGCGAGGCCTGTAAGAATGAGATAGTGATTCTGGCACTCGATTAGAGCCAACGTGCGTTTTACCCCATTTGCATATTTCACCCAAATACCCCAAATTGCCATTTCATATGAAAAAGTTGTTGTTTTTGTTTAGTCTGTGTTTTTCTGCCGGTTGCGGCTTGTTTGCCCAAACCAATATTGCGGCAGGCAAGGTATATGGCACCTGGAAAAAGTCTGGAAGCCCATACCGGATCAATGGGCAGATTTCCGTACCTAAAGATAGTCTGTTAAAAATAGAAGCCGGTGTACGGGTGGAATTCCAGGGCGCCTATATGCTGCATGTATATGGCAGTATTCAGGCACTGGGTGCCAAAGGAGACTCTGTGGTGTTTACGCCAGCCAATAAAACCACTGGCTGGCAAGGGGTGCATGTGCATGGCAATTCCAACCCTAAAGATAGCAGTATATTTCAATATTTTAGAATGGAATATGCAAAGTTTAATCTACCTACACTCAAAACACATGGGGCATTAGGCTTAGATTCATGCAGTAAATTCAGAATATCTGATGGTTTATTTTATAAAAATCAATCCAATTTAGGTGCAGGTATTCGCAGCAATAAATGTACAGTGAATATATATTCATGCAGGTTTCTTGCTAATGAGGCTATGGACATTTCTGCCACTGCTAATCAAGCTTTTGGAAGTGCAATTGACTTATATCTATCTACTTCAAACATTTCAAATTGTGAGTTTCTCTCAAATCGCTGTTACTTACCCAACAATAGCAAGAATGACTCAATAAATGGTTATGCTTCGGGTACAGTTTACCTTGCACTTTCGACTGTTAATTTAAAAAATTGCAAATTCAGTAAAAATAGAGCATCAGGTACTTCGTGTATCGAGTATGGAATGTCCACAGGGAATAGTATTTATTTGGAGAGTAATAAATACCTGTCTAATTATTCAAGTAGCAAGGCATGTATTGATGCTATTGGCTCCACTGCAAGACCTCTGACTTTGAATAACGAATATTTTGAAGGGAATATGGTTGGGAGTAAAACTGCAATTTCATCCTCTGCCTATTTAGGTTGGGTATCCTCACCAAAATTAATTAATTGTACATTTTATAAGGAAAGTGGTTATACCACAGTAGCGGCAAAAGCAATAGAGGTGGATCGCTGCAAATTTATAGCCTGCGATACCCATGCACTGCAATTATATTCATCAACTGCGGTAATCAAAAACAGTCAGTTTTTAAACAATGGCAGCGCCATATGGCCAGTTGAAGGAGCTACTGCGGTTGTATTGAATTGCGTAATTGCCAATAACGGTTCCAGGCGAAAAAACACATGGCCAACCCGCGGCGGTTTGCTTATGGCCTCGGCAAGTTCTATGGCTGCCTACACCGTTTACAATTCCATAGTTCAAAACAATTATAACAACGTAGGGATGGCAAATATAACGGGAAATCAGGGTGGTGACAATTGTCAGGGGATTCGTAATTGCATTATTCAGGGTGGACTGGATAGCGCACAATACTTTTACGATAAGTTAAAAAAAGTCAAATTTTATCACGTTGGAAAAATTATTAATGATACGGTTAAATTTGTGTATTCACCCGCAGGAGTAGGGCCTGAAGGGTATAACCCCAAATCAGACCTACATTATACCAATACCTGCGCTAAGAACTATATAGGGTATAACCAGGGGATTGCCTCCTTTTATGACACTTTTACCTCAAACTGGTATAACCTTAACGGCACCCTGGATCTGGATGGCAACCCACGTGTAGCTCTTGGTACGGTAGACATAGGTCCGTATGAAATTCAAAAACCGGTAACCCCGGTGGTACTTACCGAACCCAAGGACACCGCAGGTTGCAAGGGGATGGTGGCTCAGGTTCAGGGGCTCAGCGCCACAGCTGATTCTATGGCCTACCAGTGGCAAAACAGCAGCGATGGCAATACATGGAGTAATATTTCCGGTGCCAAAAACAATATCCTGAACAATTATAATCCGCCCTCAACTGGCAGCAACTATGTGCGCTGTGTGGTTAGTAACCCTGTGTGCGGTAAATATGATACCAGCCGCACGGTGCTTATCAGTGTGTACCCCAATCCGGTGCCCGTGTTGGGCAATGATACCACCCTGGCAAACAATGGCAGCAAATTGCTGAATCCCGGCACTTTTACCACCTATAAGTGGAGTACGGGTGCAAGCACTGCTACCCTGAATGTGGACAAAAGCAATCTGAACCAGGGAGCAAACAACTTGTGGGTGGAGGTGAGCAATGCCCAGGGCTGCAAGGGCAGGGATACTGTAATCATCACCCTGCTGGCGCCTGCCGGTACCATGTCCCCTCTGGCATCGGGAATTAAAGTGTTTCCGGTTCCTGCCGGAGACTTGCTGCACATTGAGTTTCCGGAGTCTGCCGGACAAGGTCAGTGGCGGCTGTTTACCCCGGATGGTCGCATGATACGGGAAGGAAAACTGTACCCGAATACACGCGTAAGAATGCAGGATTTAACTGCCGGCACCTATGTACTGTATCTTGAATTGGGTGGTCAGACCTATGGGGTCAGGGTTGTGAGGTAATTGGAAAACATTCCCTTGCTGATTCCGGGTTTTCAAGCCAGGGTATACTGTTTTTTCTTCGTCTGGGTTTTCATGAATAGAGTTTTGCACAGCAGTCTCCCATTATTTTCCATCAAATCCTAAACCCAATGCAACATTTTAACACATTTGATGTAACAATTTATACGTTTTGCAACATCTGATGCAACAAATTATACGTTTTGCAACATCCGCTGTAACAAATTATACATTTATTCCCAAGTGGTGGTTTCAGACAAAGATTTGTTGTATTTGAACCCATTATATAAGGAGAGGTGCACAAATGCCAGCAGACCATGCACTGGACAATGACCGGATGGGTGAACATTCTGTTCATAATACTTTGCTCCGGGTGTAGAAAGCCGGGACATTATCATTGGGTCGAACGGGTTTAAAAGGCATATCCATTGCCCTGGACTGATAGAATAGGAATCATACAATTTGAAGCGGCAGCGGGTGGGGCAGAGTAGATTTTTTGATATTGACGTGATTTTATGCTCAAAAACCGTTTTTTTTAGGGTGATTGAAGAAAAACCGGCTCATTACCAGGAAATTATCCCGTGGCCGACGGCGGTATATCTCAGAAATTCATACGATGATAAACAGGACAGTATAAAGCAATATGGAACAAAATGGAGTAAAATAGAACAAAATAGTACCGCCGGTTGACATGAAGTGTAACAAAATGAAGCAAACCAATACAAAGCAGAACTTAATAATGTGACAAGACAGTATAATTTAAAACAATATAGAACAATATAGAGCAAAAACCACTATACAGGCTTGCCGGGGTAGTGCCGAAACCGGGTTGTTGTTTATTATCCGCGGCTAAGTTGGTATGCGGAGAAAGTCAGAAATTCAATAAAAACCTGTTCTTTGTATCCTGTGCACCGGTTTCTGGCATTGCAAATGGCAAGAGAATGAGAACAATCGCTGTGGCGGAATGCAAAGGCGGAATGAAATTTTAGCACCTGCCTAATCTATAAAGGCACTCAGCTTTTTTGCGGCATCATCTTTTGTAATCTTGATGTATTTCAAAAATTGGGTTTCTGTTTTATGGCCTGTAATTTTCATGATTTCCACAACAGGTGCTCCCTGAAGGTACAGGTTTGTGGCGAAACTGCGCCTTGCAGTGTGGGTAGATACCATTTCCCATTTTTCACAAGCAACCTGAGTGGATTTGCCGCCCTGGGTGGTTTGAAATTTCACAGGGTCCTTAATTTCTGCCAGCCGGGCTATTTCTTTCAGGTCACGGTTGAGGGGCTGGTTCTCTTTGGATTTGGGAATTTTGGGGTATCGTGCCAGAATTTCCCGTACTCTTTTGGAAAGGGGAATTACCACGGGATTTTTGGTTTTCTCTGGTATAATGCGCACAGTATCTCCTTCCAGATCCAAATCGGACAGTTGCGACCAGTCCCCGAAACGAAGACCGGTACTACAGGCAATGACAAAGAGGTCCCGGCTTACCGCCAGATGAGCCCATTTGCCTGAGAGATCCAGGTTGTAAATCCGGTCTATTTCTTCGCGGTTGAGGTAGATGTTGTGAACCTCTTCTGCAGGCATTTTGAATTTTTTATATGCACGGTTGCTGTGCAGCCCATCAAACTCTGCGCTGGCCATAATGGCTTTTACATTTTTAATATGCTTCCCGATATTGTTTGGGGAGTGATTCAATACCCGGGTGCAAAACCCAAGCAATCGGGTATAAAAAGCTTCATCTATCTGGTCAAATCCCATTTTGGCCAAATCCGTTCCCAGCATCCGGGTCATTACGGCAAGGGTTTGCTGGTAGCTGGAAGCTGTGGAGTTGCGGTTGGCCCGCTTTCCGTCTGCCTGTAATTCTGCCACCAGGCGATTGATGCGGTTTTGCCAGTAAGAAAGGAATCCCCCGGTTTTGGCAGCCGGCTCCTGGAATTTTTCTTTCAGGGTTGTTTCCAGCTCTATTCTGGAAGGAGGCCTGTTCAGGTCTTCTTCCAGATCTTCAAAAGTCTTTTTGACTCTGGCTCTTACCTTCATGAGTTTCAGATTCAGGGCAGCGCCTTCCCCATACTGTTTGTTGTTTTTCAGACACTGGTTGTTCTGGTCCCAGTAATCAAGATTCACCGATATCCCGGGTGAGAACCTGACCAGAAGATTGTTCCAGCGTATGTGTATCCGAATGGCAGAGGTTTTAGCCTCCGGATGTGTGGGATAAAAAGTAAATGTTGCCATAATGACATAAATACCATATCCACTATTGTGCCAAAGTGTGGACGGGACAGTGGACGGAATAGGGGTTTAAAGTTCGAATCTTTTTGGACCTCTCTGGACTGTGAAGGTGCTGTAGCCCGCGTCAAATCAACAAAAAACGCCTCTGAGGTGTTCAGAGGCGTTTAATGCTGTTTAGTATTTAGAGGTCGGAAGCGGATTCGAACCGCTGTAAATGGTTTTGCAGACCAGCTCCTAGCCACTCGGACATCCGACCGTTGGGGGTGCAAAACTACGAAATTTTGTTATTTAATCAGAATTTATTTGTTTGACAAGGAATCTTTTGCCTGCCGCGGATTTCAGGTATTTTTCCCTTTTCCTGGCCGCTTCCCAGGAAACGGCGGACTCAAGGTAGATAATGGTCCATGGGATAAAAGCTTTTGTGTATCTGTTCGTACCAGAATTGTGTTGCTTTAATCGTGTCTCCGGTGATTTAGAGATTCCCACGTATTTTTCAGCATTGAAGGAGTTGGACAGCACGTAAATGAAAATGATTTCTTCTCCGGGCATGCTTAATGAATTACCAGGATTCGAACCCCTGCCCGAATGACTTCGGTCAGGCGGGGGTGTAAATGCCTGCCCGACTGGTACAGGCGGGGTTTTGCAGACCAGCTCCCAGCCACTCGGACATCCGACCAATCGGACTGCAAATAGAGCAAAGTCCAATCGCAATTTTAAAAGCCTGCTGAGAATTCCTTCTCACCCCCGCTGCCAATGGCCGTTATTGCCTTAGAAGTTGGTAACTGTACTTCATGTGCTTGTGCTGCAGATCCAGGGTATACGTTCCGGCGGGAAAAGCACTCAGGTCCAGCTCTATAAAGGGCTTGTCAGGGTTTAATTCTGTCAGGGTTGCTCCGGAAGCCGAACGCAGAATCAGTTTGCAAGGAAGCAGATGCATCGGGATGGTGAGATTGCAGATATCCAGTGTAGGGTTGGGGGAGATTTGCAGGTCCGGTTTCTGCAATGTGTTTGGCTTGTTTGCTATATCACAAATCCTTGTCAGGGTTGCCGGTCTTGTACCCTGTTTTTCTTCTGCAACCCATAAGCAAGCGCCAAGAGGCTGCACTGATTCCACCTGGCCCAGCCCGGTCAGGGGCTGATTCCATGTTTGCTTGCTCCATGCGCCTTGTATATAGCCCAGACCATGTATCAGCGCAGGTTGAAATCCGGAATTCCAGGTGTAGCCACACAAGGAAATGGTATTTTGGTATTTTCCGGCACCGGTAACCCATATTCCCGGGGCAAAGGAATCGGTAACTGTTAATGTATGATGACCGGGCAATGCAGGAAACTGATAGATGCGGCACCAACCGTCGGTTTTGCTTTTACTGAAAAGCCGAACCGTGTCCTGGATTACAATAAAAGCTTCACAATCGTAATTGGAGAGGGGATTGGATAAAAAGGTATGCTGCGCTGCATATTGAAAGGCAATTGTATCACATTTTACATTTTTGGTGTTGAGTTGCGTTGCTGCAAACCGGTAAATGCACAAATCCCGCCGGGTACCGTTGTTGTTGCCGAAATCTCCGATATAGACCCAATTCCCGTCAACCGCGAGGTCTTCCCAATCTTTGTTTGAAGTGTTGCTGAAGGTTGTGCTGTCCAGTATCATTCCGGTGGCGGTATCTATTTGGTAAATGGCAGCAGGGGCTCCCCCATCGGATAAGGCGTAGAATTTGCCGCCGTGCAGAATCAAACCGCTGATTTCGTAAAGGGGATAGGGCAGGGTTGCAACCGCAGTCTGTGATTGTTCAGTGGCCGACTTACAAGCAATGGAAAAAATCAGAAACAACCAGGTCTTCATTTGGCATAAACCTGTTTACCACCGATGTAGGTAGCCACCACTTTTACCTTTGGGATTTTCTTTTCGGGAACCTGCATGAGGTCTGAATCGAGGACGACAAAATCGGCCACTTTGCCGGGTTCCAGGCTGCCCTTTACCGATTCTTCAAAATTGGAATAGGCGGCCCAGGCTGTCATTCCCCAGAGGGTTTCTTCGCGGGTGAGTCCCTGGTTGGGCAGAAAAGGCTCTTTGAGTTTGCCGTTGGCATCCAGCCGGGTAACAGCACTGTAGAATGTATGAAGGGGGTTGATGTCCTCAACGGGAAAATCTGTGCCAAGGGCAAGCATACCTGCCTGCTGCAACAGGGTTTTGTAGGCATAAGCACCGGGCAACCGGGCGGCACAAATGCGGGATGTGGCCCACGGCGCATCGCTGGTGGCATGGGTAGGCTGAACGCTGGGAATCACGTTGTGATCCGCCCAGAGTTTAAAGTCAACCGGGTCGAAAATTTGTGCGTGTTCTATGCGCCACCGGCTGTCGTATCCGGGCAGTAGAATTTTTTTGAAGGTACGCATTGCCAGCGCGTTTGCCGAGTCGCCTATGGCATGGACACATACCTGCATGCCCAGATTGTAGAGATAAGAGGACCATGAAAAGAATTGGGCGGAGGTCATCAGTTGAAGTCCGCGGTGCCCGGCCCGGTCGCAGTAGTCATGCTTGAGCAGGGCTCCGCGGCTGCCAAGGGCCCCGTCCAGGTAAAATTTTACCGATCGTACATTCAACCGGTCGGTATGTGTCATCCCATGATTGAACAACCATGATAAATTCGGTTCACTGGCAGAAAGCATGGCATAAATACGCATATCCATGGCTCCGGCTTTTTGCAAACTGTCAATAAAGTTGATATCGGCAGGTTCCAATCCGGCCTCGTCAAGCGTGGTCAATCCTTTGGCATAGCAAAGTCTGAGACCTTTTGCAATGGCATCCAGGTATTCATCACGCGGCAGCGGGGGAATATATGGTTCAACCAGGGAGGTGGCATTGTCTACCAGAATGCCGGTAAACTTTCCGTTTTCCTTCAGGATTTCACCACCGGCAATCATTGTATCTGTGTTCAGATGAATGGCCCGTGCAGCCGCAGAATTGATCCAAACTGCATGGCCGTCTATTCTTTTCAGGCAAACCGGTTTATTAGGAAATGCTTTGTCGAGGGCATTCAGCGATGGATACTTCTTATCCTTCCAGTCATTTTGGTCCCAACCCCGGCCCACAATCCATTGGCGCTGAGTGGAGGGTGAAAACTTTTTGACTTTTTTCACCACCCTGGCAGCAGAAGTGGTACCGGTGAGGTCGCATTCCTTCATGCCACGGCACCAGGCCAGAAAGTGACAGTGGGCATCGATAAAGCCAGGAACAATATACTTGCCGGAGTAATCTTTTAACACTGCGTTGGGATACAATTTTCCGGCGCTGTCTGCAGTGCCTGTAAACAGGATATTGCCCTTGGCAACCACCATGGCTTCATGCTTTGAAAAAGATTTATCTGCAGTGTATATGGCCGATGCTTTGATGAGGGTATAATCCTGTGCATGTATAAAAGCGGGCAGCAGAGCAAATAAAAGCGAAGGGACAAGTCTGACCATGTTCAGGGCAAATTTCGTGAAAAGCTGGAAGAGTAGTGCACACAATCTGTTCATCTTATGCAATCAGACGAAAATGCACGTCGCCGCGTTGGTCGGTTTGAGGGCAAAACAGACATTCGTGCAAACAATTGTAAGCCATGTATTATCTTTGAGCCACTATGGCAGGATTTCTGAACAAACGGGATTTCAACAAAATGTTCTTTCTGGAGATTACAGGCATTTTCTGCCTGCTCTTTTCCGTATCGGTGGTGCTGTTTCTGGCCAATTTTAAATTCATCCCACCGGCCATGCTGGTGATACCGGCCATAGGGGTGTTGTTCATCGGGGCCTATGTGTTTGTGACCATGAAGTTTGCCCATGCACTCAGGGTTCACGAAATACATACAATCAAAAGCCATAAATATTATCATTACAGGAGAATTGCCTCCTATATACTGGCGGCCGTATTTGCAGGACTTGCCGTGTATCTGGCATTTGTTGATGAAGATTTTGTGGGCGATATAGGCGCGGTTGTTACTGCAGAAATTCTGATTATACTGGCTATATACCTGGTTTACTATACCTATACCCTTACTTATTTGATTGAAAATGAGCATCTGCGCCATGCCAAAATCAGTTTCTGGGATGTGTTCTGGGTATTTCTGCTGCCTCTGGGCCTGGTTGCCGGAACCGTGTTTTTTCTGTTTTCACAAACAGCCAGTACGGTTACTGAAGGCAAGGCAGATTTTGAGGCGCGGCCGGCAGTGTTAATTGCTGAGTTCCAAAAAGATTCTGCGGCTGCGTACAAAAAGTATCTGGGCAAAAGCATTAAGTTCTCGGGCTCTGTTGCAGAAATTTCGGGAGATTCTTCTGTGGTGGTGAAGCTAAACGCAGGTATTGATGAATTTGTGGTGAATTGCGGGTTTGATAAATCACAGAAAGAAAAACTGAGTGGGGTGGTTATCGGTGATTCGATACAATTGCAATGCGAATGCAGCGGCATTACTGTCCCCTCTGAGGATATGGGTATGCTCACCGAGAAATCGCTGGAGATGAGCCGTTGCAATTTGCTAAGCTGGATTAAAAGCAAACCACAACTTGGCACGGATATTGAAACTCCATTAAGCAGAGATACCAACCAAAACAAATAAACATGAAAAAGAGGGGAACAATGAAAGGGATTCTGACTGCAGTTGCTATGATGGCTGCTTCAGCATTGAGTGCGCAGGTTTACAAAACCAGCACAGGGGTGATTAAATTTTTCAGCCACACAACCATGGAGGATATCGATGCCACCAACAGTCAGGTAGCAGCAGCGATGGATGCCGCTTCTGGTGCAGTGGAAATCAGCTTGTCGGTAAACGCCTTTCAGTTTAAAAAGGCACTGATGCAAAAGCATTTTCAGGAGAACTATATGGAAACAGGCAAGTTTCCGAAAAGCA
>JAEUUL010000016.1 GCA_016787485.1 Bacteroidota bacterium | reverse complement strand
TACAGGGGTAAGTACAGGAGGACGTACCTGGCTGGCCACGTAATCCAGTGCACCGGGTGCTGTGGGGGTTACGATGGTGATGGTGCTGCAGCTGGTGTCTACTCCGTTGCACGTGCCGGCTACCAGACATACGTCATACGTGCCGTCTGTGTAGAATGCCTGGCTGTAGTCTTTGCTTGTGGCTACGGAGGAACCGCCTACTATCCACTCCCAGGTGGGGGCGCCCTGTACATTCGTACTGGTGTTGTTGAACATTACGTTCACGCCGTTTGAGGCAGGATTGTATGCGGTGCTCCAGCTTGCATTCGGCAATACCGGGGGAGCCAGATCGCTTTCCCATACTGCGATGATTCCACTGTCCTGTCCGCTTCCGTTGGATTCGAAGGTGATGTACATGGCACCACTCTTGGCTTTGAATATCTGGTTGCGGTAGGTGTTCTGGTTGCTGCCGTCTATGCCGCCTGCAGGGGTAAGCAGTTTACCACTTTCGTCGGCTCCGTCATAGATGCGCAGTTTGTCGCTGGCATCGGCCAGTTTCAGACTCTTGAATTTCAGACGGATTTCTGTGGCACCGCAGGGAAGTATCTTAAAGTAGTCAATGGTTACTTTGCGATTTGCTCCGTATGGGGCACTCGGACCTCCGTTGTCATACAGGGTTCCTTTTTGGTTGTTGCCTTCTTTGTTCGGTCCCAGATAGTATTCGCTGGGGCCTGTGCAATCGATGTATTTGCTCTTGCAAAGTTTGGTGCTGCTGCCGATGCCATTGGTGGCTACAAGGCATACATCCCATTTGCCGATTTCGTCCAGCATGAACACAGGGTTCTGCTGGCTTGAGGTATATACGTTGCCCGTGGGTGAGGTGAGTGTCCAGGCCCACTGATAGGCTCCGTCACTGCTCAAATCAAGCAACTGCACATTATAATATTGTTCTACTGTGTTGCTGCTGGCGATAAATTCTGCCGTAGGCACTTTCGTCGGTGTAACTATCTTCACTTGCTTGATGATCGAGTCTGCCAGACCGCAATAGTCTACCAGCATCTTCACATCATAGGTGCCCGGTCCGTTCCACGAGGCCTGGCCTTTGGGACCCGTCGCTGCGTATATCGTCAGCGGTGTCTGATAGGTCCATTTGTACACATAGCCCGGGTTCGGGTTGTTTGCGTTGAAGGTTACCTTGGTCTTCTCATAGTTCGGACCGGTGGGTACCACGAAGTTTGCAATCGGGGGACTGCCCAGTTTCAGGTTTACTTCTACGTCGATTACGTTGCCATACGTGCTGTATGAACCGCAACCCTGTGAAGGGGTGGGACCGCTGGTGTAACCCTGCCAGTAACCGCGGAAACGCAGATAGCTCTTACCGGCACTGGTCCAGCAGGGCATTTTGATGGTTGCGCTTTTCGCAGGCGAGGCCACGATGTTGTTGAATGGTCCGCTGTTTGCGTCTGCAATGCACTCGGCAGCAGACAAGCTGTTGTCGCGGTTAGCATCCACCCACACACCTACTCCGGTATTCCACACTGTGGTACCTGAAGTCCAGCTGGTTCCGGTCAACTCGAATGTGATGCTTTCACCGGCGGTAATGTCGATGGGTGAACCTGCGTTCACCAGTTTGTTGTTTGCTGTACCGGTACATCCAAGCCCCGAATAAGAGGCCAGAACTCCCGAACTGTTCTTGATGGTGATGGACTGAATGTCCCCACCATACCCGTACGTGCCTCCGCAGCCCCAACTGTTGCTGGCAGCACAAAGCTGAGCCTCGGCCGTACCGGGCAGGAATGCGAGGCCACCGATGAAGGCTGCCGTCAGCAATCGCTGCACTGATTTGGTAAAATTGAACTTCATAGAAATTATTGGATTGATTCTTTGTTTCAAAAGACGCAATTAATCCAATAGGTTGCAAACCTTTTTGTCAGATTTTTGTCAGGTTGCCCTGACAATAGGCAGAGCCCATCAATGGCCGGCAACAGAATCCTTGCCTTTGGCCGGTGTATCTTGCTTTATATCCGCAGGTTTCGACTTTTCAAGCGAAATTTTATACTGTTTGATGGCATTGAAAATTCCCCTGGCGATTATTCGCTGACCGTCCTCACTTTTCAGCACATTTCTGTCGGCAACATTGGTTAAAAAACCAGTTTCGACCAAAACAGCCGGCATGCTGGTTTGCCAAAGCACAAGGAATCCAGCTTGTTTTACACCCCTGGACCGGATTTTAGAGATTTTCTGTGTATGCGTTTCTACCAGGGTACTGAATTTTAAACTTTGCTGAATGTAAGCCGTTTGAAAATTCACCATAATGATGTGACTCTCAGGTGAATTGGGATCAAATCCGCCGTAATGTTCATTGGTTTTGTATCCGGTTTCGTATTTAATGGCGGCATTTTCACGTTTGGCTACTTCAAGATTTCCTGTGGTTTTGTGCAGGCCCATAAAATAGGTTTCACTACCGGCAGCGGTGGTGTTCACATTGCTGTTGCAGTGAATACAAAGAAATAAATCCGCCTTATTTTTATTGGCAATATTTGCCCGTTCCCACAATTCAACGAACTGATCTGTTTTACGGGTATAGACTACTTTGATGTCTTTCAGGCTATCCTCGACCAATTTGCCAACCTTGAGAGAGATGGCCAATGTCACCGTTTTCTCCCAGATTTCATTTGCTCCGTTGCAACCCGGGTCCAGTCCACCGTGTCCGGGGTCAATTACCAGGGTTTTCAGCTGAGTACCCGGGGGTCTGCGACCAGGTGCAGCAGAGGGCAAAGCCATTCCCAGCAGAAGAAGGACAGATATGGAAAGAATCAGACGCATTCGGTATTTATAAAAGAAACACAAATCCTGCCAAACTGCAATATGTTTACATTTTTGGGTTGACTTGTGGCCCGGTTTTTGACGAAGTTCGCAGCATAACCCGGAAAAACGCGAAAAACGTGTTGAGATTTTATACCCCTGACCTGTGGATTTTGCGGTTTGCAATCATCCTGACTGCCCTGACCCTGTCAGGAATGGCGGCAGAAGCTCAGGTGTCGGGTAAAATAGACGGGGACACGGCAAAAGTTGCAGCCCCTGCAAAAGGGAGTCTGGACAAGCCTATAGATTATAAAGCCACCGATTCCATCATTTTTGATATCAGGAAAAATAAAGTTTTCCTTTACCGCGGGGCGGGGCTTCATTATGGAGATATCGATCTGAAGGCTCATTATATAGAGGTGGATCTTACCCGAAAGGAAATTTTTGCCCGAGGTGGAAGGGACAGTGCCGGCAAATACAGCTGGAGGCCCGAATTGAAGGACGGAAATGAAATTTATGTGGCTGACAGTATGCGCTACAACAGCGGGAGCAAGAAAGGAAGGGTATATGGCTTAAAACTCAAACAGGACGAGGCTGTTGTGCATTTGGGCACAGTGCTCAAACAGGCAGACGGAAGTTTTGTGGGAGAAAATGGCAAAATTTCAACCTGTGAGAATGACCATCCCCATTTCTATCTGAATGCAAGCAAGGTGAAAGTTGTGCCCAATGAGAAAGTCTATTTCGGGGCAGCCAATCTGGTGGTGGAAGACGTACCTACTCCACTGGCCATACCCTTCGGCCTTGCACCGTTGAAAAAAGGAAAACGTAATGGCATTCTGTTTCCGGCATATGGCTACAATCAGGCGAATCAATCCTTTTACCTGCAAAACCTGGGATATTTTCAGGGTTTAGGACCCAATGCCAGCCTAACACTGAGTTCAGACGCCTATCTGAATGGTGATTTCCGGGCCGGAATAAGCACTCAATTTGTAAAAAGGTACAAATTCAGGGGAAACGTGTCTCTCAATGCCAGTTGGTTTGGCAACGGACAGGAAAGAACAAGTCCTGCTTTTAAGCGCAACCTGGATATGGGAATCAATGGTGGGTTTGCCTTTGACCAGAAATACCTGCCGGGTATTACGCTGAATGGAGATGTGCGGCTGCAAACCGGCAATTTTAACCGCAGAAACACACATGACATAACGAGTATATCCAACAATCAGTTTCAATCCGGAATTAACTTCGGGAAGAATTTTTTCAGAAACAAGTTGAACCTGACCGCCTCGGCCAGACATTCCCAGAACACCAGCACGCATATTATGCGGATTGAATTGCCTTCGGTAAATGTCGGGGTAAGCAGTCTTACTCCCTTTGCCCGCAAAAACAACCCTGGAAATAAATGGTACGAGCAGCTGCGGATTAGTTACAGCATGGGATTTACCAATGTATTGAACACCACCGACACGATGTTTTTCAGTAAAGAGGCGCGCAATGAGTTGAAAAAAATGCAGACAGGTGTAACCCATAGCATCCCGATTTCCACAAATCTCAAACTTCTGAAAGGCATATTGAATCTGAGTCCCGGGATTACCTATACCGAACGTTGGTATGTAAAAGGTCAAACCCAGCGGTGGGATACAGGAACAAAAAAGTATGTATATACAGATACCAATGGTTTCTGGCGGGTAAACAATTACAATTTCAATGCAAACCTGAGCACCAACATTTATGGAACGATAGGCGGCCTCCACAGTGGAAAATTGCGGGCACTGCGGCACACCATAACCCCAACCATGAGTGTGGGATATACTCCCAAAATAAGCGCCCTTGGCAGAGGTTGGCACAAAACATTTTTAGACAGCAGTACGAAAAAGCCCATCAAGGAATACGATTTGTTTGAAAAAAGTTATCAGGGAACTTCGGACCAGAAAGAGAGTGGATATCTGAATTTCTCCCTCTTAAACAACCTGCAGGCCAAGAGGGTTGTATCCAAAGACAGCAATGGGGTGGAAAAACTGGAAAAAGTGAATCTGATTGATCAGTTCAGCCTCAATGGTGGCTACAATTTTCTTGCTTCACAATTCAAATTCTCTGATATAGTGGGAAATTTCAACACTGTATTGTTCAAGAAAATAAACATTACGAGCCGGGGCAATTTCAGCCTATATCAAAAGGATAGCCAGCTGCTTGGGAAAGAAATGTATCTGGCTAAAGCCGGAATGCCTCCTATTCGTTTGCGCAACTTCAATGTAAGTGTGGCGACCCAACTTACCCCGGACATGTTTCGCGGAAAAAAAGCAGAAACGGATTTGCACAGAGACGAAGCGGATGAGGCAGAATTGCAGGATATCAAAAACCGTCCGGGAGCCTATTACAATTTCAATCTGCCATGGAGCCTGGGTTTGAACTACATATTTCAATACAACGCTGAAAAAGCTGTTGGAGGCAGCAATATCGGGACCAATCAAATTGATATATCCGGAGATATAAGGATTACACCAGAATGGAAGGTTGGCTATCGCACTGGTTTTAATTTCATACAGAAAGAGTTAACTTCCAGTGAATTCAATGTGGCGAGAAACCTGCACTGCTGGCAACTGGAATTCCGCTGGATTCCCAGTGGGTTTGCCAAACAATGGACATTTGTGCTGATGCCGAAAAGCGGATTGTTACAGGATTTGAAACTGAACAAGCGGGTGTTTTTCAACCCGGTTATGTTTTAAGTTCAAACAATTTACAGGGTGTTTTGTTTCTTTGCGGTATGACTTTACAAATTGGCTCTGCGGCACCGGATTTTACATTGCCGGACTCTGAAAAAAACCTTATTGAACTTTCCTCATTTCGTGGACGGAATGTGGTACTGCTTTTTTTCCCTTTTGCCTACACCGGGGTATGTACAACCGAATTGTGCGGTGTACGGGACACATTGCATGATTATACCTCACTGAATGCTGAAGTGCTTGCTATCTCAGTTGATTCCCCCTTTACATTGAAACAATGGAAAACTGAGCAGGGTTTTAATTTTACCATGCTGAGTGACTTTAACAAAGAGGCAAGCACCGCTTACGGCAGCTTGTATGAAACCTTCTCGGTTGGATTGAAAGGTGTATCCAAGCGTTCTGCCTTTGTGATAGACCGTGAGGGTGTGATACGCTATGCCGAAGTGCTGGACAATGCCGGTGAAATCCCCAATCTGGATGCGGTAAAGGCTACACTTTCCAGCCTGGCATAAATCGAAACACAAACTGCCTGAGTTTGGGTTTGCTAATTTTTGAACTATCATTGCCTTTGCCTTCAGGGTTTAGTCAATGAAGAGAAATTTCTGTTTGTTTTTTCTGCTTACCGGCTTTGTTGCTGATCTTTCTTCCCAATCAGAACCGGTGGATCAACCTTATGTGCAGACTGTGGTGAAAGATGTTCCTGTGCAGTACAGGGGCAGATACTATTATCGCAATGCGGATACTCTCTTGCCTTCCATACAGCCCGGGAAAAAAACACTGAAAAAAATATCCGGATTTCAGGTGATAAAATCCGGTTCGTTTAAACCAGATATTCAAGACGGTTATGACAGTGTATTGAATATTACCGGAACGGTAAAAACAGCTCCTTTTATGATTCAAAGCACAGAAGTGAGCAATGCAGAATACAAATTGTTTTTAACTGAAATGAAAGACCGGGTTTATTATCCGGATACAAATTGTTGGACAGAAAGCAAGGATAAACCAAACCCCATGCGGCATTATTATTTTCAAAGTGAAGCGTATAATGACTATCCTGTAGTAGGTGTAAGTCACTGGCAAGCAATACAATATTGTCAATGGCTTGAGGAAAAGCTCAGCCGGAAACTAAGCAATAAAACAGGAACCGAGTATCGCCTGCAGGTGGGACTTCCTACAGAATCTGAATGGTTATGCGCATGGAACCAGACGATTACAGCGTATATGGAGAAATTATTGCAAAAGAACGGACAAAACGCAACCAGAGACAGGAATTACCTTGACTTTGTATTTGGCCCGAACGGTTACCGGTGTAATTTCGGAGACATTCAAACAGAACGGCTTGGAAACGCAAAACAATACGGAAATGGCCATGGCATATGGGCACCTGTAAAGACTACAGCATACCCGAACACAGGCGGATTGTACAGCCTTGCAGGAAACGTATCGGAATGGACGGATACCAGGGCGCAGGGTAATCTCTATAACCGCATGGAATATATTCACACAACATCAGGTGCTATAATCCGCAATACCCAGGAAATCATTGACAGTATAAAACTAGCCGGATACCTGCATACTGAGGATAATTTACAATCCTATTATGCTGTAAAAGGTGGAAGTTTTGCCCAGGAGTTGTATTACATACAACCCGCTGCCATGGAATTTGTGCATGAAGGATTGGTCCGTTGTTATCTGGGTTTCAGACCAGTCATACGCTTTTACAAAAAGCACTAAAGTAAAAAATGGCAAACTGCGTCTTCTCCGATACGCATGGCAACTGGTATAGCCCTGAATATGACAGAACAGCGAAGCAGAACCATTGGTGAAATTGTAAAAACCTATGGATCGCGTTTGTTTGGTTTTGTTCGCAACCGGGTAAACAATGAAGAAGATGCTCGGGATATTTTGCAGGATGTATGGTACCAACTCAGTAATCTGGTAGACATAGATTCCATAGAACAAATGAACGCCTGGCTGCACCGTGTGGCCCGTAATAAGATTACAGACAGTTACCGCAAATCCAGACCAGAAAGTCTGGACTCCATGATTGGTGGTGATGAAGAAGGTGATTTTGATTTTTTACTTCCTGCAGACTGGAATACGCCTGAAACTGAGCACCAGCGCAAACAAATCTACCAGGAACTGATGATTGCATTGGACGGCCTCCCTCCTGCCCAACGAGATGTATTTGTATGGAATGAACTGGAAGACATGACTCTGCAGGAAATTTCAGAAATAACAGGAGAAAACCTGAAAACCATTATTTCCCGGAAAGGATATGCGGTAAAGGCATTGCGTAAAAAACTTGAGTCATTATATAAGGAGCACAGACCATGAAAATGAAATATGTATTGTATGCAATTCTGTTTGCCTGCATGGCGGCTTTAATGGCCGGGGCTGTGATGTGGCTGTGGAATGCACTGTTGCCGGAAATAACTGGCTGGAAAACCATCAGTTACTGGCAGGCATTGGGATTACTGGTACTTATGCGTTTGCTTTCAGGGGGATTTCGGTTCGGTTCTCACGGGAAGCACCGTTTTGCCGGCCCACATGGCAGGGGTCACTTACGGGACAAGTGGATGAATATGACTGAAGAGGAAAAGCTTCGATTCCGTCAGGAGTGGAAGAAGCGCTGCGAGTCCAGGCAAGATATACCCTGAATCGATAAACCTGTAAAAGGGCCTGATGAAAGAAGCGGATGCATCAAGGTAAACCAACTGGTCAGTCCGTCTTACCCGGTATAATATTCAAACTATGATTACGATGATTCTTTTAAAAGCAGCTGGCGGAATTCTTTTATTTCTGCTGGCCGGGGTGGCTGTCTGGTGGCTTTGGAACCGGCTTGTGCCCCAATTGTTTCATGGCCCTTCGCTAAAAATCCGCCATGCACTGGGATTACTGCTGCTGAGCCGTCTGTTGCTCGCACCTGTAATGCCCGGATGGGGTATGCAAAAGCAACGAATGGAACATTGCGATCGCGCCGGGCACGAACGGAAAATGCAGCATGGAGCCAAACATTTTATTCAAACTGAAGAAGAAAGGAAGAATCCATGAAACGATTTTTCTGGAATGCGGGCTTACTTATGGCAGCCGCGTGGGTTGTATTTGCAGCCGGCAGCACATTTCTACTGATGTGGGTTTGGAATGGATTGCTGGCAGGGAACACGGGGTTACACGCGATTACATTCTGGCAATCGGCCGGTCTCCTGCTGCTTTTGCGGATGCTTACCGGTTGGCTTGGCCGGCGCAGACATATGGGTTGGTATTACAAAATGCAAACAGAGCCTTCTTATGTCATAGCTTCTGAAAATATAGAATCGAGCCGGAAGGCCAGGTACTATACGTGCGGAGGATGGAAAAGACCAGATGACCGATAGAGGACAAAAAAAAGGCTGCTTTTGTGCAGCCTTTTTTTTTACAGTATTTCTATTTCGTTCCGGATTAAATCCTCAAATGTTTCACGGCGGCGGATAAGATGTGCTTTGCCGTCCAGTACCAGTACTTCGGCTGGCCTGTAGCGTGCATTGTAGTTGTTACTCATGGTAAATCCGTAAGCTCCGGCATTGTAGATGGCAAGAATATCACCTTCCCTAACCTCAGCAATTTTACGGTCGTATCCCAGCGTATCTGTTTCACAGATATAGCCTACCACGGAATATAACCGCGGGGTCCCTGAAGGGTTGCTGGTGTTGACTATATGGTGGTATGCATCGTAGAACATTGGCCGGATAAGGTGGTTTTGTCCGGAATCCACACCTATAAATACCGTACTGGTGGTTTGTTTGATGACATTTGCTTTGACAAGCAGAAATCCACTTTCACTAACAAGGAATTTGCCCGGTTCGAACCACAGTTCCAGTTCCCGGCCATAAGATGCACAGAATTCTTTAAACGCTTTTGAAATCCGGGCACCCGTATCTTCAATATCTGTAACGATATCACCGTCTTTATAGGCTACTTTAAATCCGCTGCCAAAATCCATAAACTCCAAATCGGGAAATTCCACGGCAGCTTCAAACAGGAGTTCTGCACCCCGCAAAAAGACTTCAGCATCCAGAATATCGGAGCCAGTGTGCATATGCAAACCATTCACACGGATTCCATGGTTCTGCACCACCCGCAACACATGCCTCAGCTGGTATATGCTGATACCGAATTTTGAATCGATATGCCCGACACTGATATTGGAATTGCCACCTGCCATGATATGCGGGTTCAGGCGGATACAGCAGGGAACTGAGCCATGGTACTGGTGTCCGAACTGCTCCAGAATGGAGATGTTGTCTATGTTGATATGCACACCCAGCTTAATGGCCTCCTGTATTTCTTCAAAATCCACGCAATTGGGGGTATACATAATTTGTGAAGGCTCGAACCCGGCGCGAAGTCCGAGTAATACTTCCTGCAGGGAAACGGCATCGAGCCCTGCTCCCTCGCGTTTCAGAAGTTTCAATACATTCACATTGTTCAGGGCTTTCAAGGCATAATGCAGACTCACTTTTACACCCGGGAAGGCATTTTTAAGCCGGTGATATTGTTGTACGATGCGGGAACCATCATATACATAAACCGGGGTGCCGAACTCGGCGGCAATTTCAGTGGCAGGAATTCCACCAATCATCAGGGTTTCTTTTTTCATTGCTGTATAAAAAAACTAAGGCGGAGAAGAATCCCCGCCTTAGAATAGTTTCACGAAGATTCTTTTATTAATTCAATTCTTTCTTTGAACGTTTGGAACCAAATTCAACCACAACAGGTGTAGCGATAAAGATAGAAGAATAAGTACCTACCAATACACCTACAATCATAGCCAGAGAGAAACCTTTCAATGAATCTCCACCGAAGAAGAACAGCACGATGACCACAACGAATACGGTCATGGATGAAACGATGGTTCTGCTTAGTGTCTGGTTAATTGCATTGTTTATCAGTGACGGCTCGTCAGCTTTGGCGTGTCTGTTTTTAAGCAAATCACGGATACGGTCAAACACAATTACCGTGTCATTCATTGAGTAACCCACAATGGTAAGCAACGCCGCAATAAGATTCTGGTCAAATTCAATAGGGAACGGAACCCATTTGTCCAGGATCATAAATACACATAATACAACCACAATATCGTGAATGGTAGCAATAATGGCCCCGGTAGCGTATGCAACATTGCGGAAACGGAACACGATGTAAAGGAACATGCCGATGGTGGCAATAATCAGCAAGAGGATTGACTTGTTGCGAATGCTGGTAGCCACAGTTGCACCTACTTTATTCGCACTTAAAATGGCAGTAGTCGGGTCATTGTTTTTTGTAACCAGGCTGATACCTGACAGGGCTTCAACCAATTTATGACCGATTACATCTTTGCGATCGCCCATTGAATCTTTAACCGGGGTTCCTTTCAAATCATTGTTGAGGAAGTACGTAGTTACAATGCGGAATTTACCACCTGCACCAAAGGTTTTCACCTCGTTGCTGCTTCCCTTCAGATTGTTATCCAGTGCATGCTTGATTTCATCTACGTTGTAATTCTTGCCCGGATCTGTTTGTACGATAAAGCTGTTACCCCCTTTAAAGTCGATACCGGTGGACAGACCGCCTTTTGTAAAGAACATGATCACACCTGCAACGATGATAGGCAGTGAAACGATGAAGGACAAACGGCGACGACCCACAAAGTCATAATTGACGCCAATGAGCAGGTTGCGGTTCCATTTAAAGTCGTATGAAGTATCTTTTCCTTTTTCTGTGCGACGGTCCAGAATAAGACGGGTAATAAACAGGGCGGTGAACAAAGAGCAGAAAATACCTATGGCCAGAATGATAGAGAAACCAAAGGCAGGACCGGCACCCGTAAACATAAGGATAAGAGCTGCGAGCAGCGTTGTAACGTGACCATCTATAATTGCAGAGAGTGCATGACGGAATCCACCGGATATTGCGGCTTTTGCCGCCTTTCCGTTTCGCAACTCCTCTTTAATACGTTCATAGATAAGTACATTCGCATCCACAGCCATACCGACCGTAAGAATGATACCTGCGATACCGGGTAGTGTAAGTGCGGCGCCCAAACTGGACAGTACACCCATAATCAGGAATACATTCGCCAATACAGCCACGATGGAAATCCAACCAGCGCGGTTGTAATACAATATCATAAAGAGCAGAACGGCCAGGAAGCCGAAAAGCAGTGAATTCAAACCCCGATTGATGGATTCCTGTCCCAAAGAAGGCCCAACGACCTCACTGGCCACAATTCGGGCAGGTGCTGGCAGTTTGCCCGCCTTCAGTACGTTTGCCAAGTCTTCGGCTTCTTTTACGTCAAAATTGCCGGTAATCTGACTGTTGCCACCGCTGATTTTCTGATTTACACTGGGAGCAGAATACACCCGGTCGTCCAGCACAATTGCGATGAAATTACCGGCACGGCTGGCAGTGGGTGCATTGGCACCGGTAAGCTGAGCCCAAAGCGAGGCCGCTGTAGGGGTCATCTCCATGTTCACTTCAATCTGCCCTGTCTGTCCGGAACTAGCTCTTGCATCGGCGATTATGTTCTCTTCGTCAGAACTCATGGCAGCTTTGCCATCGCGGTCCAGCTTCAGGAAGTATACCAAATATTCATCGCTGTTGCTCACCATTTTGCCTTTGGCGTCTACATCCAATGGTTTTGCTGAGAAAGCGATTTTGGTGCGATTCCCCAATGCCGCTTTATAGGCTTCACCTGAAAGGATTTCCTGAAGGCGTGTGCGGTCAGAAGCTTTTACGGTTGCAGCACTTGAGGAATATTGTCCACCGTAGCGTTTCAGAATTTTCGCCAGGGGACTGCTATTCATTTCGGAGGTGGAAGCAGTCTTGGCCTCAGCTCCGGTATCAGGTGTTTTCTTCGCAGTGTCGGGGGTACTGTTCACGGCTACTGAACCAGTCTTTGTTGTATCCTTCTTACTGGTGTCGGCAGGTTCGGGCTTTTTATTCATTACCGGATTGGCGGAAACCTTATACAGGTTTTCCAGAATCCTGGTTGCTTCCTGTTCGGGTCCATTGTTGCCTATCACTTCATAAAATTCCAGATTGGCGCTTTTCTCCACCAGATCTTCCATACGGCGGGGATTGTCCACACCCGGCAGTTCCACACTGATTCTGCCACCATCAATTTTCTGAACGGTAGGCTGAGTAACGTTGGCCTGGTTTATCCTTTTTTCAACCACTTCATAGACACGGTCTATGGCATTTGTAGTTTCATCGGTAAGCATTTTGGCTACCTCTGCATCAGTACTGGCACTGGTAATGCTACTTTTATTGCCTTTGGTAAAGAGCAGAGCCAATTTTTTTGAAGGGTTCACTTTTTTCAGTGACTCAATGAAATAGCCGACATAGTCTCCGCCTTTATCGCGCACCAACTTGTTGGACTCTTCGATGGCTTTTTTCAAATCGCCATCTTCGGGGTCGTTTGCAAGGCCGCGGATAATAGCACCTTTATCTACCTCGAGTATTACGTTCATACCTCCGCGGAGGTCCAAACCCAGGTTTACTTCGCGCTGTTTGCACTCAAAATAGGTGTAGGAAGCAATGCCGAGGTTGTAATCGGTTTTGCCACCCAGACTATCGATATACCTGCGGTAAGCTTTGCCGTAATCCTCGCCTGAGGCTGCTTTTTTCTTTGCGAATGCCTTTGCTTTTGATTCAAAGCTGCGGGCTTTCCAGGTAAAGGAAAGCTGAAACAGACATGCTATCGCAAGGATAATTGAGAAAACAATGATCGTGGTTTTATTCTTCATTGGGATGAATCGTCGTCTTTTAACAAGGGCGCGAAAATAAGGAAAATCCCCGCGTGTACCAACCCGAAATTGAAGTTAATGCCGCTTCAACCCAAGAAAGAGGCTATATGGGCAGTATTTTGCTGTTCCATGCATCGAAAATGTCCTTTGGGGCATTTTTCAAAACCCAGTTTGCTGCAAGGTCTGCAGGAAAGATCCGGCACATTGGCCATATGCACATTCAAAGCATCCATACCCCGGGGGAATAGCGGATACATGCCAAAATCAGGTACGGTATTTCCCCAAATGCTGATAACGGGTTTGCGAATGGCAGCGGCAATATGCATCAGCCCGGTATCGTGGGTAATCACTATGTCAGACCTTTGCAGAACCAAAGCGCTGTCCAACAGGCTGCATGACCCGCACAGGGACTGCACACGGGGTGAAAATTCATCCAACAAAGGTTTTATGCGTTCTGCATCCTGCCTGTCACCGAGTAAAACGAAATTGCAGGTTGTGTAAGCCAGAATTTCCCGCATTTTATTCAGGGGCATGCGTTTGGTGGCATAAGTTCCACCCACGGCAAATGCCACAAAGTGCTGAGGCAACTGCACCGCACCTGTAAATGATTCCGGGCCGAACCAGTCCAGACCCTGATCATCGTATTCAACGCCTAAAGGCTTACAGGCTTCCATATACCGATGAACGATATGCACTTCAGGCATCACCTTCTGTTTGGTAAGCACATACCACCATTTGCGCAGATTGAGTTTACGGAACCGGTAGCAAGGCACAGACAAGAGAGCCATAGAAATGCGCAGGGTTCTCAGATTGTTGTGCAGGTCGATGATATAGTCAAACTTCTCTGCTTTGAATTCGCGCAGCATATCGGAGAAATCCTCAGACAAGGTATGGACCTTGGCTACATGCGGGTTTGCCGCAAGGATGGAAACAAACTGTGACTTGGTGGCAAAATGAATTTCTGCGTCCGGAATCTGGCTTTTGAGACAGCGGAGCACAGGCGACGTGAGAACAATATCGCCTATGGAAGAGAAACGCAATACCAGAATTTTCACCGACCGCAAAGCTACGCCATATGCGAGGATCTGCGCCGTTGCAACCAATTTGTAAATTCTTCCAGCGGCAGCGCATTCAGACACATTTCTCTTGTAAGTCCACCCTTGCGGGCAGCCAGTGTGCCATAATACATATCGTGATACCCTTCTTTGGCGTGCGCATCTGGGTTTATACCCACCATCACACCTTTTTCCATGGCATAGGTTATCCATCGCCAATCCAGATCCAGCCGGAATGGATTTGCATTGAGTTCAATGCTAACCCCGTTTGCTGCGCAACAGTCTACTATATAGGCATGGTCTATGGGGTAACCTTCGCGCACCAGCAACAGTCTGCCGGTAGGGTGACCCAAAATGGTGGTGAACGGATTCTCAATGGCTACCTGCAAACGACGGGTAGCCTTTTCCTTATCCATTTTTAGGTTGCTGTGAACTGAAGCGACAACGAGATCCAGTTGGGCCAGAATTTCATCCGGATAATCCAGACTGCCGTCCTGAAGTATATCTGATTCCACACCCGCGAAAACACGGAATGGCGCCATGGATTGGTTCAATGTGCGAATTTCCTCAATCTGGGCCAGTAATCTTTCTGTTTGCAGCCCGTTTGCATAGGCGGCGCTGCGACTGTGGTCGCAGATGGCCAGATACCCGTAACCAAGACTTTGGGCATGACGGGCCATTTCCTCCAAACTGTGCAGACCATCGCTATACGTGGAATGATTGTGCAGTATTCCCTTTAAATCGCCATATTCAAGCAATTTGCCTCCAAGACCCTGTTTCATGCGCTGCACCTCACCTTGCCCTTCGCGCATTTCAGGCTCAATAAAGGGCAGGTTGAATGACTGGTAAAGCTCTGCTTCGCTGCTCACCGACATGCCGGACTTGTAACCGAGTTCCTGCAAATGATCAGGAGTAGCTGTTGTTTCAAACCATCGGGTGTTGAACTCAGCATAAGTGCAATGCAGGATTTCGTAAATAAAGCCATTGACATCGGTAAATGTGCCGCCGGCAGTATGTTCCAGGCCTAATCCTTTGCTGATCTGGAGGCATTCATCCGTAGTTAAAGAGGTAAGCACTTCTATTTTTTCAATGACTTCACAACAACGGCGCACCGCCCCGGTAAGTTCTACCCTGCAATGGGGAAACTCCCTTTTGATGGATGTAACGAGGTCTTTGGCCGGTTTTTCCACTCTTGAGAAGTGAAATTTACCCCGTGCCCCGAGACTAAACTCAATGGCCCGCATTACTTCGGCCTGTGTTTTAAGACCGAAACCGGGTTGTGAAACCAGTCGGTTTTCCCGGCATGCATCAAAAAGTTCTTCTACCGATTCGATACCCATATTGCGCCAGATAGCCTGAACTTTCTTAGGACCCAGGCCTTTGATGCGCAACATATCCATAACTCCTTCCGGTGTTTTTGCAATTGCCTGGTCCAGCGCAGGAAAACTTCCGGTGGAAAGCAAATCTGAGACAGACTGTAACACAGACTTACCTACACCTGGCAGGGTGGCCAAGTCCTCTGCCGGCATATTCCGGATAGGTTCCTTTATTTTTTTAAGATTGAAAGCGGCTGCAGCAAATGCTTTGACCCTAAAGGGATTCTCATCGTGCAACTCCGCCAACCTGGCGTATAATCCCAATCGGGATGAAATGTCATAATTGTCCATGCCGGGATTGTAAAACTACAAGATGTCTTTGAAAAATACAAATTTTGGTGTGGCTGTTCTCCCTTTCAGGGCTTGGGAATACACAGCACATTTTCCCAATGGGCGGGCGTCCATTTGTATCGTGGTTATGCCCTTTCTTGGCAATAAAATGTTCAGAAAATCAGTAGTTTTTTACGTTATTCTGGTATCCGGATTTCACCACTGTCAAAGGCTTCATCAAAATCCACCCATATAACAGAGTTTGGCAAATCACCGCGCAGGTAAAGAATATTCAATGGTGTTCCTGTTTCTTTCCGGGTTAGCACCTCCACTCCGATCACTTCAAATTTGCGGCGTGAATAGGAGGCAGGCAGTTCTGCCACATCAAAATCACCTGTAGCGAAAAAGGAGGCGAAAAATCCGGTACCAGTTGCTGTATCATACGTGGGTTCGTTGCCCTGCCACCTGGTTTTTCTATACATGTCAAGGTGTTTGAAATTTGAACCATAGCAAGTGCCAACAATCAGGGAATCTCCCCGTTGAATCATCCTTTCCACAGAATCTGTCTGACCCTGCAAAGAGCCAAAAAAGACAAAGGGAAGCAATATCAAAATGCGTGACATGCTTTTCATAACAGACAAAAATTGTGCCCGGGATGTTGCCTGTATGAATTACTCATTGGTTTCCTTCATCAAACCGGCGAGTTCACGGCAAACCAACGCGCTGAGTGCCACCCCCATACCTCCCATTCTCACACAGGCATACAGGTTTTTATCAAGTCGTTTTACGATAGGCGACCTGTCCTGATGCATGCCCATGGTTCCCGCCCAGGTGTGTGTTATATCAAAAGATTCTCCGGGAATCACCACTTCTTTGAGAAACTCAATCAGGTTTTGCTGTATGGATTCAGTGGTGTGCAGGTCGGTGGTTTCCTCTCCCTGAAAATCGGTATTCCTTGCCCCCCCTATGAGGATGCGCGATCCCAGACTACGGAAATAAATATAACCCTTATCGGCATGCATGAGACCCCGCCATGCCAGACCGGGGATGCCGGAAGTAACCAACACTTGTCCGCGGGCTGGCTGCACAGGCAAT
>JAEUUL010000015.1 GCA_016787485.1 Bacteroidota bacterium | reverse complement strand
TACAGGGGTAAGTACAGGAGGACGTACCTGGCTGGCCACGTAATCCAGTGCACCGGGTGCTGTGGGGGTTACGATGGTGATGGTGCTGCAGCTGGTGTCTACTCCGTTGCACGTGCCGGCTACCAGACATACGTCATACGTTCCGTCTGTGTAGAATGCCTGGCTGTAGTTTTTGCTTGTGGCTACGGAGGAACCGTCTACTATCCACTCCCAGGTGGGTGAACCCTGTACATTGGTACTGGTGTTGTTGAACATTACGTTCACGCCGTTTGAGGCTGGGTTGTATGCGGTGCTCCAGCTTGCACTCGGCAATACCGGGGGAGCCAGATCGCTTTCCCATACTGCGATGATTCCGCTGTCCTGACCGCTGCCGTTGGATTCGAAGGTGATGTACATGGCACCACTCTTGGCTTTGAATACCTGGTTGCGGTAGGTGTTCTGGTTCGATCCGGTTATGCCACCGGTGGGGGTCAGCTGAAGGCCGCTTTCGTCCGAACCGTCATAGATGCGCAGTTTGTCGCTGGCATCGGCCAGTTTCAGGCTCTTGAATTTCAGACGGATTTCTGTGGCACCGCAGGGCAGTATCTTAAAGTAGTCTATCGTTACTTTCCGGTTTGCTCCGTAAGGGGCACTCGGGCCTCCGTTGTCATAAAGGGTTCCTTTTTGGTTGTTGCCTTCTTTGTTCGGACCCAGGTAGTATTCGCTGGGGCCTGTGCAATCGATGTATTTGCTCTTGCAAAGTTTGGTGCTGCTGCCGATTCCGTTGGTGGCTACCAGGCATACATCCCATTTGCCGATTTCATCCAGCATGAACACCGGGTTCTGCTGACTGGAGGTATATACGTTGCCTGTGGGTGAGGTAAGCGTCCAGGCCCACTGATAGGCTCCGTCGCTGCTCAAATCAAGCAACTGTACATTATAATATTGTTCTACCGTGTTGCTGCTGGCGATAAATTCTGCCGTTGGCACTTTGGTTGGGGTTACTATTTTTACCTGCTTGATGATGGAGTCTGCCAGACCGCAATAGTCTACCAGCATCTTCACATCATAGGTGCCCGGTCCGTTCCACGAGGCCTGGCCTTTGGGGCCTGTTGCCGCGTAAATGGTAAGGGGTGTCTGGTACGTCCATTTGTACACATAGCCCGGGTTCGGGTTGTTTGCGTTGAAGGTTACCTTGGTCTTCTCATAGTTCGGACCGGTGGGTACCACGAAGTTTGCAATCGGGGGACTGCCAAGCTTCAGGTTCACCTCTACGTCGATGGTGTTACCATACGTGCTGTAGGCGCCGCAACCCTGTGAAGGGGTGGGACCGCTGGTGTAACCCTGCCAGTATCCGCGGAAACGCAGGTAGCTCTTACCGGCACTGGTCCAGCAGGGCATTTTGATGGTTGCGCTTTTTGCAGGTGAGGCCACAATGTTGTTGAACGGTCCGCTGTTGGCGTCTACGATACACTCGGCAGCAGACAAGCTGTTGTCGCGGTTAGCATCCACCCACACACCCACACCGGTGTTCCACACGGTGGTACCGGAGGTCCAGCTGGTTCCGGTCAACTCAAAAGTGATGCTTTCACCAGCGGTAATGTCGATGGGTGAACCTGCATTCACCAGCTTGGTGCTTGACGTGCCCGAGCAACCCAGTCCTGAATAGGAGGCAAGGACGCCCGAACTGTTTTTAATGGTGACCGACTGAATGTCGCCACCGTACCCATAGGTTCCGCCGCAGGCCCAGGTGCTTGCTCCGCACAACTGGCCCTGCACTTTCCCGGGCACTGCTCCCACAAAAACCAAGGTGGCTCCTGCAAGAAATTTGATGAAACTTGTAAATTTTACTTTCATGATGTTTGTAGTTTTATTGCATAAATTAGGGTTTGAGTGGGTACAATATTATGGGTTTTGTCATTGCAATCCTACGATTTGTAACTGAATATTGTCATGAAATTATCAAAAAACACCGGATTGGTCATTTTTGACACAGCAAAGAGGAACCTGCTCAGGATTCCAATCAGTTCATTTTCAGTATTTTTCCTCTGGTCAACGTATCTGATGTCAGCCCGTTCAAACTCTTAATCTGCTGAACGGAAACACCAAATCTTCTGGATATGGAATACAGGGTATCGCCTGTCTGAACGGTGTAGGTTCCCGGCGCACTTGCCTTGCCGGCTTTTCCCGGTGCGGTTACCTTCAGCTCCATTCCTTTGCGAATCACAGGATCTTTCAAATGATTCCAGGCCATGATACTGTCTACGCTTGAGTTGTACAAGCGGGAGATGGCATACAAGGTTTCACCGGGCATAACGGTATGCGTGGTAAGCGATGTTTTCAATTCTGCTTCTGTACCCTCAGTGTTCGGAGTGTTATTCATACTTTTCACACCGGGTTTCAACACAAGAATCTGCCCGCTTTTCAGGCTTCCGGAATCCAGATTGTTCCAGCGTATCAGGTCACTTACAGCTACATTCCTGGCCCTGCTTATTCCGTAAAGTGTTTCTCCGGGTTGTACTTCATGAAAATTTTCATTTTGGATAACCTTTCCTGTTCCGGCGGTTCCTGTTTCTGTTGTTGCTGATACCGCTGTTGTTGCAGACGTCCCTCCGGTAACCGCAGGAGCTGTTTCGCGCTTTTTCTGCAGATACAGCACCTCACCTGCTTTCACCTGCTGGCCGGGTTTGAGTAAATTTTTACGGTTCAGGTGCTTCATCTTGATTCCATATTCCTGCGAAATCTGACGTAAGCTCTCCCCTTCTTTTACCGTAACGGATGCTACAGAACCTTTTCTGCGCTTGGGTTTCAGGTATACAATTTCTCCCGGATTCAGCGGGTCGCCCTTTTTCAGATCATTGTATTTATAAATCTGCCAGGGTCCCATTTCCTGCCGTTTGGCAATGTCTTCGGGGGTTTCTCCTTTGGCGGCGTAAACCGCAGGCAGTCCGTTTACAGAAACAATGCGCTGTGCCGCTGTATCCGGTGCCATATAATCATCTCCCAGCAGCACCATGCTGTCGTACATACCCAATCGGTACTTTTGTATCACCCCGATCAGGGTATTTGCATAGGCCGGGTTGGTGGCATAGCCAGCATTTCTCAGTCCATTGGCCCATGCATTATAGTCCGTAATGGCGTAGGTGAAAAGGCCAGCGTACCTGCTGTTCTGGGTCAGAAAAAGGGAATGGTCACGGTAACTCTCCGCAGCGCTGGGATAACCTCTGAAACATTCATTCGGCGCATCATCGTCTGCAAGGCAAAAGGTACCTGTCCAGTTTTTACGGCACTTTATCCCAAAATGGTTATTACAGTCTCGCGCCAACCTCGAATTTCCGCTGGCAGACTCTAAAATTCCCTGGCCAAGGGTAATGCTTGCCGGAATGCGGTAGACTTTCATCTCCTGCATTGCGGCATACTTATACTGGTCTATGTACTCGCGGGTGCTCATAACCTGAGCCATAGCGGGCATAAGCCAGACAACCCCCAGCAGGTAAAATACCGTCTTGTAAGCAACCGGTTTATTCATGCAGTGCAAACCTATTTTATATAACGCAAGTATTGGTGCCGGCATTTTTTCACATGCTGTGACTTTTGTCTGCAGTAATCTCCTGTCAATGTGCTTTTTTTGTAGTTCCAATTCATGAAGCGTCTCCTTCCGTTTCTCCTGCTCATCGCAGCCCAACTCCCAATCTCACTGAAAGCACAGCTGCCGAAGCCTGTGTTTACGGCCAGTTACAGCAAATCTGCGGCCAATGCCGGTGATATTCTGGAAATCATCGTTCGGTTCAATATTGCACCCGGGCACCACGTGTACAGTGAAAAAACCGATTGCACAGATGGAGGTCCCAATACAGCTGACCTGGCATTTGCGCCGGACAAATCCTACCAGCTGGTGGGCAAATTTTATGGCGTGGGCGACAAAATGGTGCGTGATGATGAAATCTTTAACTGCTCAACCGGTGAATTTATAGGCAAAGGGGAATTCAGGCAGAAAATCAAAGTGCTGGAAAGCCTGAAACCCATTAAGATTACCCTTAATGCCCAAATTTGTAAGGAAGATGTGTGCGATCAGATTAAAAATCTGACAATCGCAACACCACCGCTGCAGGTGACGGGCAAAGCCGCAGCCGTTGAAACACCTGAAAAAGAACCCGAAAGCCCTGCAATAGACACGACGGTAACAGACACTACGCAAAAGACAAAAACCAGCCATGTGGGAGACACACCCGGCTATCGCAGCGGAGACAAAGGAGTGGCTGCACTCAAGACTTTTAATGGCAAAGCCGGAGAAGAGAAATCCGGCGGATTGTGGGGCCTGTTTATTCTGGCTTTTATCAGCGGTATTACAGCCCTGATCACTCCGTGCGTGTTCCCGATGATTCCGATGACTGTGTCTTTTTTCATCAGAAACAAGAAGCGCAGTGTGGCTTTGCGTGATGCAGCTGTTTTCTCCTTTTCCATCATTGCACTTTATACCGTTGTGGGAGCCATTGTTGCTGCCGCTTTTGGTGCCAATGCCGCCAACTGGCTCAGCACCCACTGGATTCCGAATATCTTCTTCGCAGTCATCTTTACCATTTTTGCGGCCTCTTTCTTCGGTGCTTTCGAGATTGTATTGCCCGGCTGGATTGTAAATAAAGCAGATAAACAAGCGGATAAAGGTGGCTTGATGGGGCCCGTATTTATGGCCATAACCATTGTGCTTGTATCCTTTTCCTGCACGGGCCCAATCGTAGGCACTGTGCTTGTGGAAGCGGTGCAGGGGGGAGCCATGCGACCTGTGATAGCCATGTTCGGCTTTTCCCTGGCTTTTGCTCTTCCCTTTGGACTTCTCGCCATATTCCCCAGTTGGTTGAACAATTTGCCCAAAAGCGGAGGATGGCTGAACAGTGTGAAAGTGGTACTTGGCTTTGTGGAACTCGCCTTTGCCCTGAAATTCCTGAGTATCCCGGACCAAACTTATCACTGGCATATTCTGGACCGTGAAGTGTATCTATCCCTGTGGATTGTGATATTCGGACTGATGGGAATGTACCTGCTGGGCAAAATCAAATTCTCACACGACAGCGACATTCCCCATCTGGGTGTCTTCCGACTGGGATTGGTGATTGCCGTATTCTCTTTTGTCGTGTATATGATTCCGGGTTTATGGGGTGCTCCGCTGAAGGCCCTGGCGGGTTATATGCCCCCCATGGGTACCCAGGATTTTGATATCAGCCGGCAGGTACGGGAAGCCAACGGTCTTAAAGGCAACATTTGTGACAAACCGCGGTATGCTGACAAATTGCATATGCCACATGGGTTGGCAGGGTATTTTGACTACGATGACGCACTGCGTTGTGCCAGAGAGTTGAAAAAACCCCTCTTCATTGACTTTACCGGACATGGCTGTGTAAACTGCCGCAAAATGGAGGAAAAAGTATGGAGTGACCCCATGGTTCTGAAAGCTTTACAGGAGGATTACGTGCTCGTTTCTCTGTATGTAGATGATAAGAAGATCAGGTTGCCTGAAAGTGAATTTTTCAACGGAAAAAGTACTGGACAGAAAATCACCATGCTGGGCGACAAAAACGCAGAAATAGAGGAAATCTATTTTGGTAAAACCACCCAACCCCTTTACTGCCTGCTGGATGCCAACGAAAATCTGTTGCAACCAGCCCTGGGTGCAGACTACTTCAAGTTTAATACAGAGCCGTTTTTGAAATTCTTAAAAGACGGCAAAGATGAATTTAACAAAAGGCATAAAAAATGAGTCAGGAGAGAATCAGGGCTCATTTTGACGAAGCACAGCGTATTCTGCAGTCCTTTCTCGCCGATGAAAGGAACATGGAACAGATATCACGCGCCGGAGATATCCTTGCTTCCTGCCTTAAAAACGGAGGCAAAATCATCAGTTGCGGAAATGGAGGCAGCCATTGTGATGCCATGCACTTTGCCGAGGAACTCAGTGGCCGGTACCGCGAAAACAGACCCGCACTGGCAGCTATCGCAATCAGTGACCCCAGCTACCTCAGTTGCGTTGGCAACGACTATGGGTTTGACCAGGTCTTTTCCAGATTCGTTTCAGGCTTCGGACGGAAGGGGGATGTGCTGTTGGCCCTGAGTACAAGCGGGAACAGTCCGAATGTCATTGCAGCCCTTAAAGAAGCCCGCAGTTTGGGTATGCACACCATCGGCCTTACCGGCAAAGACGGTGGCGCCATGGCCACATTGTGTGATATCGAAATTCGGGCCCCTCACAGCCGCTATGCCGACAGGGCTCAGGAAATTCACATCAAGGTCATTCACAGCCTTATTGACCATGTGGAACAGGTCATGTTCGCAACAGACTAACTGTTGAATTTCCGGTATTCATCTTCTTCGTTGTCCTCTTCTCGGTACCAGTCCGGTTTGGGTGTAGCATAGGCTTTTCTGTATTGTTTCCGAAAGAAAATGCCCAGCAGAATTCCGATTGCTGCTCCAGACAGGTGCCCATCCCAGGAAACTCCATTATCCAGAGGTAAAAACCCCCAAACCAGACTGCCGTAATGCAAAATGGTAATGATAGCTACAGTGCGAAGACTGGTATGCCCTCCCAATAACCCGCCAGTGAGCAAAAAAAACACAACGGAATAAATCGCGGCGCTGGCGCCTATATGAAACACTCCGGTGCGGGCAAAAAGAAACATAAGGATACCACTTCCCAGCCAACTCACCAAGATAACCGGGAAAGCCAGTCTGCTGTAGAAAGTGTGCAGCAGCCAACTGCTGAACAACAGTGACAATACATTGGAAAGGAGATGTTCTGCATTGCCATGTGCAAATGCTGAGGTAGCGATGCCGGAAAGGTGCAGCCAGTTACGCGGCATCAGTCCCATATTGTCGGGTCGCAGATGAAGCGCAGGAGCCAACCAGTATGAGAGCAGAACGGCCAGGCAGTAAATCAGCGGCCACAGCAATTTGCGCAGCGAGTCAGTCCATGGGTTTGTCATACAAATCCAATGAGCAGTTTATCCATTCCGGGTCCAGATTTGCGCCGTATTTGCGGTAAAACCCGATGGCAGGTTCATTCCAGTCCAGTACCTGCCAACTCATTCGGGCATAGCCATTTTGGCGGGCAAAGTCGAGGCTGGTTTCAAACAGTGCGGTACCCATGCCTGTGCCTCTTTCTTTTTCCGTCACGATGATATCTTCCAGATAAAGTACCGGACCTTTCCAGGTGCTGTATCTTGTATAGCACAGAGCCATTCCTGCAATGGTTCCATTGGTTTCCGCCACCCAGCACACAAACAGGGGATTGGGGCCGAAGCCATGTTTCAGCAGTGATTCACGGGTATTGATAACCGCATCCGGGGCTTTTTCAAATGCTGCCAATTCCCTGATAAGCAGCAATAAAGCATCAACATCCTCCCTGCGGGCGGACCGTATGCGGAAAGATTCCGACATTATCGTACGGCTAATTTTTGGGTTTTTGTGTTTTCGCCGCTTTTCAGCTGTACGAAATACACTCCTTTGTCCAGCTTGGCATCGGAAAGTTCAATCCTGATGCTGCCGGAAGCAAATTCCGTCTTTTTAACCGGGGAGGTATAAACCACTTGTCCCAGCACATTGGAGATGATCAGACGGGTATCGGGAAACTCCGATTCTGCAAAATTGAAATGAACGTAAAAGAAGTTTCCGTTCACCGGATTTGGGTTCAGGGTAAAAGCCGGGCCAGGACCCGCCACCGGTGCAGCAGGACCACCATATACTCCTGAGGCGAACCCTGCAGCGGGCGCCAGAAAGAGAAACAGTATGGCAACGATAGACTTCATATGATCCCTGAGGATGGCACGAAATAAAAACAGAAAAGGCACTTTTGCAAGTGCCTTTTCAAATTTTCTGATTTTTTTTGAGAATTACTTAGCTTTTTCGTCAGCTTTTTTCTCGTCCTTCTTCATGTCAGCTTTGGCAGTGTCTTTCTTAGCTGTAGTGTCGGGAGCAGGAGCAGGAGCTGGTGCAGGAGCTGCAGCAGTGTCATGCTTCATGGTGTCATCACCGCTGGTGCTGGTGTTGTTGGTGCAAGCTGCGAAAGCGAACATAGCGCAAGCAGCGATGGCGAAAGAGATTTTTTTCATTTTGTTTACTTCCTGATTAAATGTGGCGCAAAATTACAACCATCTCAGAAAATTGCAAGGGGTTTTTAGTTTTTTTTTGAAAAATTTGCCCCGGGCATCTCAACGTATGCTCTGTACAGTGCAAATATACCGGTTTGATGCGGATTTTTTATGGTTATATCCAACATTTCCAGCCTCTGTATTGTTCTTTTGCCTTGTGAAGGTCATCGTTTGCGGAGCCGGGGTCTCCGGTCTGGCAGTTTCCATCCGGCTTGCGGCAGCAGGTCATTCGGTACAATTGCTTGAAGCTGCGTCATATCCCGGAGGGAAGCTCACCTCTTTTACCGAAAAGGGTTACAGGTTTGATGCCGGTCCCTCTCTGTTTACCCTGCCGCAGTTGGTTTACGACCTGCTTAAAATGGGCACTGATGATCTGAGCTCCGGGTTTCATGTGCTGGCACTAGACCCGGTATGCCATTACTTCTATCCGGATGGTACGCAACTCCAAACCCCTGCATCCAGAGATGCGCTGGCCTTACTTATCAGCTCAAAACTCGGTGAAGACCGCCACAGGGTGAAAGCTTATCTGAACAAAAGCGCACTCGTTTATGGTATCACCAGTCCGGTATTCCTGGAGAATTCACTGCACAAACTGCGCACTTATTTCAGTAAAAATGGCTTTCGCGGAATATTAAACCTTTGGCGCATCGATATGCTGCGCAGCATGGACAAGGCAAACCGGACATGGTTTAAAAATCCGAAAACGGTACAACTCTTTAACAGATACGCAACCTACAATGGCTCCAATCCATACAAAGCACCGGCAACGCTGAATGTAATTTCGCACCTTGAATACAGTTTGGGAGCCTGGCTGCCTGCAAAAGGCATGCAGGATATCACAGACGTACTGGTGAAAAAAGCCGAAAGTCTGGGGGTTGAGATTCGCCTCAATTGCGCAGTTGCTGAGATCATCACCCGGAACAAACGCATTCAATCCGTGCGCACCCACTCCGGACAGGAATTGGAAGCAGATGTGGTGGTTTCCGGCATAGATGCGAAACTTACCTATACCCGCCTGCTTAATCTTCCGGTACCGGGCCGGATACAAAAGGCAGAAAACAGCAGTTCGGCACTTATCTTTTACTGGGGGGTTCGTCGTGATTTTCCGGAATTGGATGTGCACAACATATTCTTCAGCGCCGATTATGAAAAAGAGTTCGATTTGCTTTTCAACGAGGGAAACATTACTGACGACCCAACGGTATATATCAACATCACCTCGAAAAAAATACCGGTAGATGCTCCGCGTGGATGCGAAAACTGGTTTGTAATGGTAAATGCCCCTGCCAATACAGGTCAGGACTGGGAAGAACTGCGGAAACGCACCCGTTCAAGCGTGCTGAAAAAACTATCTGCGCAATTGGGCTGTGATATTGAACCCCTCATCGATTATGAGGATTACCTGGACCCGGTTCGCATCGAATCCCGCACCGGAAGCAACAAAGGAAGTCTTTATGGCACAAGCAGCAACTCCCGCATGGCGGCCTTCTTCAGACAGGCCAATTTCAGTTCCGCGGTGAAGGGGTTGTATTTCTGTGGCGGATCAGTCCATCCCGGAGGTGGGATACCCCTTTGTCTGCTCGGGGCCAGAATTGTGGCAAACCTGATTCCCGAAAACAAAACATGAAATTGAACAAAAAACATATCCCTCTCCTCTTCTGTGTTTTCTACACAGTGGGCATTGGGGGTTATCTGTGGCCGGTAAGCAGACCCTGGTTTATCGCAGTCACTCCGTTTTCCATAGCCGGCAGTCTTATATTGGTTCTGTTTCTGCATCCAAAATGGGATCGGGGATCTGTGGTTTGTTTACTTGTTACGGCTGCAATGGGATTCTTTATTGAATACGCAGGGGTCCATACCGGTTTGCTGTTTGGCCGATACCATTATGGTGCTACTTTGGGGCCGGGCTGGCAGGGTATTCCGTGGTTGATTGGACTGAACTGGGCGGCCATGGTTTATTACAGTCAGGCTGTAATGCACAAATGGGCCAAATATCCCATTGCTCCGCTGATAGGTGCCTTACTTATGACCTTGTACGATTTTCTGTTGGAACCATCTGCCATCGCATATGATTTCTGGCAATGGGATAACGGAACCATACCCATGCAGAATTACATAGCCTGGTTCATTTGCAGTGGAATGTTCCACTTTCTGTATCAGCGATATGGAAAACCGGTGAAAAACCCTGTTGCAGCAAAACTTTTCTGGATACAAGCTGCTTTTTTCGGACTGCTTTGGGCAGGAAATTTACTTCTGCCTGCCTGATTTGCGGCGGGCAAACTCATTCTGAAAATAGATGTATACGGCCACCATGGCCACTACGATGATGAAAAGCAGCGCCATTTGTGTGCTCAGTTTGGGTGTTTTGGGGAAAGCAAACAGCACCAGCAGATTAATGACCAACTGAGCAAGGAAGTAGTAAATACTGATGCTAAGGTGCGGTACCCGCGCAATATGAGCCATTTTCTTAAACAGGAAATCGCGGTGCGGCACAAAAATATTCTCACGGAGAATGAGTTTGTATATCACGGTCAAACCGGCATCCGCCCCAAAAATACAGAATAGCAGGAGATAGGTGTAGTTTCCTGTATGCAACAAAAGAGAATACATTAGGTAAACCGTAATGAAGGCAATACCAATGCTACCCACGTCTCCTATGAAGGCCAGTGCATGTTTCCGGAAATTAAAAAAACCAAATATGGCCATGGGCACAATAATGGCAATGATGAAATTGCTGTTTGTGAATTGAATGGCCTGCCCTGCAGCATCAGTCAGGGTCTCATTCAGATACAGCAAACAACCCAATACCAGCAGGGCATGCAGGGTTAGCATGCCATTCACACCGTCCATGAAATTGTAGGCATTGAGCACTCCCACCCCAAATATGACGGCAGCAGAGCCGAGCACCATCGCTTCCAGACCGGAACTCTGAAACGGGAGTTGCAGTACCATAAATGCCATGGCGAGCACCTGAAAAAACAGCCTGAAACTGTGCTTCAGAAAATAGATATCATCGATAAATGAAATGGTGGTGAGGAGCAGAAATCCGATTACAAAATTGGCCTGCAGTTCAAAGGGTTGCCAAAGGAGGTAAATGAGGAAACCCAGTACCACAATGATTCCCATGCCCGTTACGGTAGGTTGCCGGTGGGAACTGCGGCCATTGGGATGGTCATGCAATCCGTATTTCTGAGCCAGCCGCAAAAAAACAACGGCGCCAAGACTGCATCCTGAAATGGTACTTAACAGCAGGGTGAGATTCAAGCCGATACCTTTTAATTAGGTTTCGGCAAAATTACATATACTTTCGAAAAACACAAGGAGTTTATCCCTATGCCCAATTTATCCTACAGTTGCTGCAGGATAGAGAGTGGCAATTTCATCCGCGTATTTTTCCATAATTACCTTGCGCTTTACCTTGAGGGTGATGGTTACTTCTCCATCTTCCTGGGTAAAGGGCCGGCGCTTGAGGATAAAGTGTTTGATGCGTTCAAATTTGGCCAGATTTTCAGATAATTTTTTCACATCCTCATTTACCCAGTGTATCATTTTTTCATCGCGGATAAAATCGTCTTTTTCCTCAAAAAATGAATCATTCAAACCAAAGGCCTGTTGCAACTCTTCCCGTGCAGGAACGATAATGGCAGTTACATACTCCTGCATATCTCCCAGCAAGAATATCTGTTCTATTTTATGGCTTTGGAGATAATTGTTTTCAACCTGTGTGGGGTAAATATTCTTACCAACCGAGGTGCAGAACATATTCTTCAGTCTGTCAGTAATTTTCAGATATCCACGGTCGAAGCGGCCAATATCTCCGGTATGGAACCACCCCTCTGCATCAAATACTTTATCGGTTTCAGCTTTATTGTTCCAGTACCCTTTCATAATATTCGGGCCTTTGGCCAATATTTCGCCTTCAGCGGATTCAAATGCCGGGTCGAAGGAATCTGAGGTTTGTATGGTGATGATTCTGCCGGTTTCTATGTCCTGAATAGCAACAGCCTGCCTGGGAGCAACACGCCCTACGGTGCCATACACCTGCCTGTTGAATTCATTGACCGTAATAAAAGGTGATGTTTCGGTTAATCCGAACCCCTCCTGCACTTTCATCCCCAGGTTGGCAAAGAATTCGCCCACATGAGGGGGCAGAGCTCCACCTCCTGATACGAACAGTCGCATACGACCACCCATTTTTTCCAGTATCTTACTATAAACCAGTTTATGAGCCAGCTTATGCTGCAATTTCAGCCATGGGTTCACCCATTTACCCGCATCTGTCTTTTTGCGTACTTTTTCGCCAGTGCGCACCGCCCACATGAAAATGGCTTTCTTGATTCCACCGGTGTCTGTTGCATTTTTATATACTTTGTCATGCACTTTTTCCAGCAACCTAGGTACACAGGCCATGATGGTGGGCCGCATTTCACCAATGTTCTGGGCCACTTTGTCTATATTCTCAGCAAAAGCCACCTGAGCACCTACATAGGTTCCCAGGTAATAGGTTGCCATTCTCTCATATACGTGACTCAGCGGCAGGAAACTCATGAACAAGTCATCTTTGTTGATATCCGGCACCAGTTCGGCGGCATCATAACAGTTGCTCATAAAATTATAATGGGTGAGCATGGCACCTTTAGGCACACCTGTGGTTCCACTGGTATATATCAATGTAGCCAGATCGTCGTGTCCCACACTGGCAAATCTCTCGGCTATGCGGTCTTTCCAGCCTGAATACAGACTGCCACCCTGGGCCACCACCGATGACCATGTGAGGAATTTCCCGTCTGCCTCTATGTCTTCAGGTATACTTACCACACGGAAGACTTCCGGACATTTGAACTCAACCTTGCGGAATTTCTTCAACAGAAAATGATTACCAACGATCAGGATTTTCGCCCCACTGTCAGTAAGGATAAAAGCAGTTTCATCCGGAGTAAGTGTGGGGTAAATGGAAACATTTATCAATCCAAGCTTTTGCAGCGACTGATCGATATAGTAGTATTCCGGGCAATTCTCCAGAATGATTGCGACGCGGTCTCCTTTTTCCAGCCCCTGACTCATGAACCAGGCAGTGAGTGCATCTACAAATTCCAGCAACCTGCCATATGTAATTCCGTGCCAGGTTCCCTTCTCCTTTTCAAACAGGTATTCCCGTTCCGGGTTGTGAATATTGTGCGCAGTATTCAGTAAGAATTCATGCAGGGAACGAAAACCTGGTTCGGTGAGTTTCCTGCTTTCAGCGTATTGCATGTAAGACATAGGCCGGTTTTAGACCGACAAATATGAATAAAAGATAACAAGCAACAAAACGGCAACCAGGGTATTTGACCCTGTGATGTTCTAGCGATGGATGCGCTTGGTCCAGATGTCCGGAATCTCAAGCTGCTCCTGCCATTTTACCTCATCGGCTTCTTCAGGGGTTTCTCCACGGAAAATGTAAACGTAATAATATTTATTCTCAGGCAGGTAGAATTTGAAGGAGGTAATGCCTTTGGCATACATGATTTTTACCTGCTTGTTGGCGTTGGCCTCATTTTTAAACACGCCCACAGTAACATAATACCCTTCCTGAGGCTGAGCCAGTGGTATATCATGCAGTGCAATTTTGGCTGTGTCATAGCCAAAACGCAATACCTTCATTTCTTCAAATGAATTGATGAAGATGGTGTCATTGCTCATTTTGATAGACTCAACCTTGTAAGTTTCTTTTTCCTGATTTTCTTCCTGTCCCTTTTTCTGCTTGCGCACCGGCTTTTCAATATCCGTATTGTAATCAGCAGCAGTGGTGTCATTGTGCAGTTTGGTGAGTAAAATTGCGTCTTCGGACATGCCCTTGATCAGGTTTTCGGTTTTACCCAGCAATATGGCGGTGTAGAATTCATGACCGGATCCAAGCAACTTGGAACTGGCAGAAAATGGCATGCTGTAGGAATAGCCGATACGTATGGTATTTTTCACCTGTCCGCCTACATGTACAGAAAGGTTTTTATTGCCGGCACTATGGAGGCCTACCCACATCACGTCGCGCAGATGCATATTTACACCCCACTGCAACATAAGTTCACGCCAGTCAAACACATTTGCCACTGCCACAGGTTGCAGAATGATATCATTTGATACCTTCATCCTGAAAGATGTGTATACACTGCTGAGATTATCAAGGTAATAATTGCTGCGGTAGGTGTAATAGTCGAACGCAAAACGGGGTCGTGTGATGCGCCCGCTGCTGATACCGAACTGAAACCCTCCGGATTGAAAACAGGCAGAAAGTTTGAGGTCAAATCGGGTTTCCGGACGACCCTGCTGTAACGAGAGATACAATGGATCGTCCTGATTGATTACATCAATGGCATTGGGATTGAACCGCTGGGTGAGCAGTCCCAGAGAAGCTGCGGTATGCAACCGGCTGCGGCTTGTAAATGGCATGGTGTAGGCATACGTAATATAGCCGTTATACAATGTGGAAAAACCGATGCGTTCCTGACCGAAGTTGGCGCCAAAACCAATTCGTTTATCCGGATTTGGCAAAACAACAGATGCAAAGATGTTGTTCGGGCTGCCCGGTATAGCGGTATACAGGCGGTTGTAAAACAGACTAAGCCTTGAGTTATAAGAAGCATTGATGCTTGCAGGGTTGATTATAGAGAAATCCTGATAGTACTGGTCAATCCTGCTGGCCAGCTGCCCCATCGCGGTTCCAAACACCAATAATCCCAAAACAACAACCGCGTATAGTCTCTTCATCTCATAATCTGCAAATAGCCCTTAAATGGTTCCTTTTCAGTAGGAACTTCGATTACAAACATATAGGTTCCGGATTTAAGTTTATCCCCATTTGTTCCGGTACCTGACCAGGTGTGGTCCCAGCCACTTTCCTGCACATAGACTACCTCTCCGGTAGATGAGAAAATGGTCACACGGGCTGTTTCCACATTTGGCACTTCACGCAAATCCCAGGCATCATTTTTTCCATCCCCGTTGGGTGTAATCATATTGGGTATGCGTATGAAAAGCGGTTCAATCACTTTTACGCGGACACTGTCTGTATCTGTGCAGCCATTGGCATCCGTTACTTTGAGATAATATGTAGTGCTGGTCTGTGGCTTTACCCTTGTGCGGGCAGAGTCCGGAGTACTCACCTGACTTTTGGGCGTCCATTCGAATTTTACACCTCCATCACCCTTTAAAATGATGTACCGGCCGCGGATCAATGATGTATCCGGCCCGGCATCGGCATAAACCGGCGGAAGAATCGTGGTTTCCACGCTGTCGCCCACACTGCAGAAAGCACTTGTGTAAGCATTCACAAAAAACTTGCCGGCAGTGGAAAAACAACGAACCCGGTTTGTATCCTGATCTCCCCAGCGCACAAAATTGCCTCCTGTTACCTTCGCCTTCACGCTGTCTCCCGGACACATGGGGTTTCTGCCGGTGATACTCACATTGATTGTGGGCTGATTTGTAACAAATGCGGCCTGGGTCATACTGTCTGTGCAGCCTTCATTGGTGGTTACCTTCAACCATACAATATAATACCCGCCATTCGGGTAAACATAGGAGGACTGAACACCGGTACCGATATTGCCATCTCCATACCTCCATATCCGTGATACAATGGTTGCAGAACCTGCTGTACTGGAATCTGAAAACGTAGCAGGTTTAGGCAGGCAGTAGGTTGCTACTGAGTATTTCAGCAAAATGGAATCGCGCACCAGATAGTTTTTAATCATGCTGTCACGGCAACCCATATCGCTTGTTACCAGCAGTTTTACCGGCAACACCCCCTGTTCGGAAGAGCTGAACTGATTGTTGCCGGGTATACCGTTACTACCCCAGAAAAACTGTGGGGTCATGGTCTGTCCCTGATAGGTGACCGACTTGTTTTTCATGGTAAACCGGTTGTTGCGGAAACACTGAATCCCGGTATTGCCAGGCACTGCTGAGTCCAGATCAAACCGGGCTGACGGGGGCCTGTATATGGTGAGGGTGCGGAATACAGTATCCCGGCAACCATTCTGAGAAATGACCGACAGACGCACAGCATAATTTTTTGCCGATGTAAGTGTGCTGCTGAAATTTCTGGAACTGTTGGCAAAGGCACCATCCACATACCACTCCCAGCCGGAAACCGTATCGCCGGAAGTGCCGCCTGCACCCTGAAACAAAGTGCCCTGACCGAGACAAATACCGGTAAATGCCATATTGGGTGCAGGTTTGCCAAACACGTTGACCTTTTTCAGCAATGTGTCTGTGCAGCCACTGCCAGAAACCACTGCCAGCCGCACATTGTAACTGCCGGTAAAAGCGTAGGTATAGGTAAATGTCTTTTGGGTGCGTGTATTTCCATCGCCCAAAAACCAGGTGCGGCTTTTAATCGTGTCTGGCGATGCAGCGGTGCTCAGGTCTGAAAAATTCTGTGGATTCTTGAAGCAGGCGTCGGTAGATGAGAAGGCCGAATTGGGTCTTGGTCTGAGGGTAATCCACCTGCCGAAAGAATCGGTAAAGCCCAGATTATTGGTTACAAAAAGGGTAACAAAGAAGGGTCCGGTGGAAGTGTAAGTCCAGAAAGGATTCTTAACATTGGCCGTATCGGCATTGCCCGGGGCACCAAAATTCCAGGACCATTTTGTGATATTGCTCTTGTAGGAAAAAGAGGAATCCAGAAACTGCACAGGACTGCCCACGCACTTGCCTTTGGGTACAAATCTGGGAACAGGCTCTTTGCGACCAAGGGAATTGAGTCCGCCAAACACATTTCCAAGGGTTAAACTACCCAATGTATCCGTTTTTACTGTGGATGTAATGGTTCCCCGGAATTTGGCTGTGCCTGTGCCTCCCAAATTGTGGAAATCATTTCTTCCAGGATACTTCAGTAACAACCGCAGATTCACAGGATCAATCACTTCATCGTCCAGCGCGCCACTGTCGTATTGTGCTTTGATATCGAAACCACTTGAAACGGCAGAGCCGGTTACCCGCAGGGTCCAGTAATGAACTTTGGAGATATTCTTAATGCCGGCCGGCACCCCTATTGGAGGCAATGCTGCCTGAGATGCCTGTGCGGAATAGCGGTTTGTGGCAGTGGTATTCTGACTAAAACTGAGGAAAACAGGCCGGAAATCTTTGCCTGCGCCAACCGGGAAATACAGGTCGGAAACGGATGTGAGTGTGTTCGCCCGGTACAAACGTCCTTCTACAAAACTGGCGGGTGCGCCACCTGAGACCTTACAAGAGGGTACGGCTACGAGATTGGCCAGAGAGGCATCTATCCAGCCGCGACGCAACACCAGTGAATCCAGAATGGAGAGTTCGCTGCCGGTAAGACTCAGCCTTTTGCCTACCCCATTCATCACCAGACACTTCACAGAGCTATTGCCGGATAAAACGAGGGAAAGGGTTTTTGTAATAAAAAGACACTCGGAATAGTTACCGCCAAGAATCTGGATCTGATCCAGGTCGTTTGCTATTGCAAGGGCAGCACCAATGGACTTCTTAGGACCAATGGTCCCACTCACATAAGAGGCAGCCTGACCATTCCAGGCATCATCCCCGAAATCGCCGTCCACGTAATATGTACCGGCTTGCGCCGAAATCCATCCCCCCAACAATAGAAACAAGAAGAGAACTCTTCTTAATCCTTCCATTCGTTGAACTACGAATGTAAGGAATGTAAATTCAATTGCGCAAGAGTATAAAATACTAAACGCCGAAAAAAAATGTGTTTTTTTGTGGAAAAGGTTAGACCGCCTCGGCCTCAACAGCCTGAACCTCAGGCACCATGCGTTTCAGCAGGTTTTCGATACCGGCCTTCAGGGTCATGGTGGAAGAGGGACAACCACTGCAACTTCCCTTCATTTGAACGGTTACCACCCCATTTTCGAAGCTTTTAAAGTCAATTGCACCACCGTCCATCTCAACGGCAGGCTTCACATGGTCTTCCAGCAACTGGCGGATTTTGCGTTCTACTTCGGTTTCTTCTTCCGGGCTGAGTGCTTTTTTGGGATTCACTACCGGCTTGCCTGCTTCAATCCATTCTGTGACAAAGCCACGCAGGTCAGCTATCAGGTCGAACCATTCGTAATCATCATTCTTGGTTACAGAAACAAAATTGTTCATGATAAAGACACCCTTCACAAAAGGCAGCTCAAACAATGCGGTTGCCAGAGGGCTGTCTGTGGCACTTTCCCTGGTTCGGAAGTCTGCACTGTCATTGGGCAGCAACATCCGGCTGGCTACAAATTTCATACTGGCCGGGTTGGGTGTTGCTTCGGCATATACGGTTACGATGTCCTGCATTTGCTTTTCCATGATAAACTGTACTGCAAAGATACAATCCGGACCGAATCAAATTAGAATGTTTCTAAATAATATAAGGAGTTGCTTTCCTTCTGCTTACACTGTTGGCTTTGTCCTTCTATAACGCTGGTAATCAGTCTTACCCATGCAGGAGGAGACGAAGATACGGCCGGTGCAAAACTTGCTGACAGCAAACCACCCGGGAAAGGGAATTTTGCAGCATGGCCAAAAGCCGCACTACATATTTCTGCCGCAATTGTGGCCATGAAAGCAGCAAATGGATTGGGAAATGCCCGTCCTGCGGGGAGTGGAATACCTTTGCCGAGGAAGTGATTCAAGCCACCAAAGTTGCAGCCTGGGGCAAAAACCAGAAACGGGAAAAGCCACAGCCCCGGAAAATTGAAGACATTGCACCAGATGCTGCACCCCGCATTCCGGTTTCGGATGAAGAACTGAATCTGGTGTTGGGAGGCGGCATTGTACCCGGCAGTGTGATATTGCTGGGAGGAGAACCCGGCATAGGCAAAAGCACTTTGTTGCTGCAGCTTGCCTTACAGGCAAAACAAAAAGTACTTTATGTAAGCGGGGAAGAAAGTGAAGAACAAATACGGCTGAGGGCAGAACGCACCGGCATCCATAACCGGGAATGCGAAGTATTGGCGGAAACTCTGCTGGAAAATATTCTGGAAGCCATGGATACAAGCAAGCCCGGCCTGGTAATTATAGATTCCGTGCAAACCCTGTATACCGAGGCACTGGATGCCACACCGGGAAGCATATCACAGATAAGGGAATGCACAGGACGGCTGTTGCGGTTTGCCAAGGAAGAACATGTTCCCGTTTTTCTTATCGGTCATATTACCAAAGACGGCAGCATTGCCGGTCCCAAGCTGCTGGAACACATGGTGGATACGGTATTGCAGTTTGAGGGAGACCGACACCACGCGTACCGCATCCTTCGCACCCTGAAAAACCGCTTTGGCAGCACCCATGAAATGGGCATCTATGAAATGACAGGAAACGGGCTGACAGGGGTAAAAAACCCCAGTGAAATCCTGCTTGCCCAGCGTGATGAGCCCCTCAGTGGCATAGCTGTAGCTGCGGCACTGGAAGGCATGCGCCCACTGATGATAGAAACGCAGGCTCTTGTAAGCAGCGCAGTTTATGGTACCCCGCAACGATCCTCCACAGGATTCGACCTGCGCAGGCTGAATATGTTGCTCGCTGTGCTGGAAAAACGCTGCGGTTTCAGGCTGGGGCAGCAGGATGTATTCGTAAACATTGCCGGTGGCATTCGTATAGAAGATCCCGGCCTGGATATCGCACTGGCTACTGCCATCATGAGCAGCTATCAGGGCATGTTGGTCCCCGGCAACTGTGTGTTTTGCGGAGAAATAGGTCTGAGTGGCGAACTAAGGGCGGTTCAGCGCATAGAACAGCGCATCGCTGAAGCAGAAAAACTGGGCTTTGAAGACATCGTTATTTCCCGTTACAACAAGATTACCCGAAAGGATTTCAAAATCCGGATTCACACTTTTGCGCGGGTGGATGAGGTCTTTGGCTGGTTGTTCGGATGATGACACAGAAGCTGTCTTCAAATGGCGGGCCTGCGCATGCGGTTAACCAAAAAACCTGTTACAGGTATATCGCAGCGTGCATCAGCTTTTCCTTCACATAGCTTTTTGCCAGCAGCACCAGTTTCTGTGAATTGGGTATGCGGATCCGGCTCTCCAGAATTTCTCTTGCCGTGGTACGTTCTATTTTTTCAAGCAACTTGAGATAATAGATATAGGCTGTATACACACCCAGTCTGGAACCTACAGGCAGCCTTACAATTCCGGCATAGGCATGTTTGAAATCGGCTTTTACATCCTGTATGATTTTAATTTTATCGGCATCTGAGAACGACTGAAAATCCACACCGGGGAAATATACCCTGCCACGGTCTTCCAGATCGCTGCGCATGTCGCGCAGGAAGTTTACTTTTTGGAAAGCTGCGCCCAGGCTGCGCGCATTGGGTTCCAGACTTTGATACTGCTTTTGATTGCCCCTGCAGAACACTTTCAGGCACATGAGGCCCACGACTTCTGCGCTGCCATAGATGTATTCAGAGTAGGTGCGCTGTGTATGGCTGTCTTTTTTCAGGTCTTCAGCCATGCTTTCAAAAAATGGCTCTATCAAATCCTTTCCAATGCTGTATTGGTTTGCTGCCAGCTGAAAACTGTGCAGTACGGGATTGGTGCTGATTCCATCTTGCAGCGCACGGTAAGTTTGCTCACGGAATTCTGCCAGCAACCGGGCTTTATCGTGCCCATGAAAGGTATCTACAATTTCATCTGCTACCCGCACAAAACCATAAATGGCAAATACAGGCCAGCGGTATTCCTTGGCCAACAAGCGGATGCCCAGCGAGAAACTGGTACTGTAATTCAGTGCAACCCGTCTGCTTATGGCCTTCGCGGTATGGTCAAACAAGTGGATGCTCATGTACAATTCTTTCAGTTACCAATTTACTGCCAATGACTACGATAGGAAGACCAGTGCCGGGGTGCGTGCTTGCACCCACATAATATACGTTTGGAAACTCCTCGTCTTTATTTGCCGGACGAAGGGCCCCTATCTGCATCATTCCATGGGCAAGACCCAAACCACTGCCTCTGTACAAATTGAACATATTCTGCCATTCCACAGGGGTATAAACAGTTTTGCTTACGAGATTGTTTGCAATATCCACTCCGCTGCGCTGGCTTAAATCCTTGATAATTTCATCCCCAAGCACATCCGCATCAGACCAGTCCGGCTTCAGACGCAAATCGGGGACCGGGCATAGGATGAAAACCGCCTCATGGCCTTCCGGGGCGCATTCCGGATTGCTCTTGCTGTGCACATTCACGTAGTAATAAGGTTTTTCCGGAGCTACACCCTGCCTGAAAATGGCATCGGCATACCCCCTGAAATTGTTGCCCAGATAATAGTTGTGATGGTGGATCTTATCCAGTTTGCCTTTTACACCCAGATACATGGTAAACGGTGCCATGGTCCAGTCCATCTTGTCCAGTTTTTCTTCGCTGTACTTCTTGCGCTGGAATACCTGTCCGCGAAACCCGGCAGCATCTCCATTGATGACGAACAGGTCTGCCTGCCATTGCTTCCCTGTTGTATCCATCAGGTATTTCAGGCCCTTGCCATTTGGGGTATGGCTCACAATTTCCGTGTTGTAATAAATGGCAATGCCTTTCTTCTCCATCAGTTCCAGAATTCCGGTGACGATGTTATACATCCCTCCTTTCACATTCCAGTAGCCGTCGTGTTCGAGTTCTGTATAGTTCAGCAAACTGTAAATGCTTGGGGTATTGAATGGAGTAGCACCGAGGAAGAACGCGACCAGAGAGAAAATGATTTTCACTTCTTCACTTTCAAAATGTCGTTCCAGTTCAGTCCAGAAACTGCGGAAAAGTTTGGGCAGGTGTTTTTTTGGCACCCTGGCCAGACTCATGATATAGGAAAGTATCCCATCGAAGTTGCGTTTAATGATGAGATGCTCGGTATCGTGAAAGATGCGTGCCGCAGAATCCAGATATTTTCTGGCCTTGAATTCCATATTCGGTTCCACATCGGCAAACTCTTCAGCCAGTCGGGCCAGGTCTTTGTATATCAGATAAGTGCGGGGGTTGCCCGCTATGTTCACGGCATACAGGGGGTCCAGTTCAACCAATTCGAATGGAATGGGCTCTTCCAGATAAGCGAACAATTCCCTGAACTCATAGCTCATTGAAAAAAAGGAGGGGCCAATATCCCAGCGGAATCCGTCCTTTTCCAAAACGTTCAGCCGGCCGCCTGCGGTACTGTGTTTTTCAACCACCTGCACCTGGTAACCCTGCTTGTGAAGCCGCAATGCCGTTGCAAGACCGCCCAGACCTGCGCCCACCACCAATGCTGTTTTAGCCACGGCTGTACCTCCTGTAAAATTTGGGCAGCACAAACAAAAATCCGAAAGCCTGGGCATGTTCTTTTGTATGCACGGAATGATGCAAATGATGGGTTTTGCGCATGGCCCGGAAATAAGGCACCTGAGTGCGTTTCAACCATTTTACCCGCTGATGGACGAAAACATCATGAACCAGGAAATAAGCCAATCCATATAAGGCAATTCCCAACCCCGCGAAGAAGCGCCAGTCCATTTCAGCAGATCCTGCTACAATGAGCCAAACCGAGGGAATTGCAAAAATAAATCCATATAAATCGTTGAGTTCAAATGCCCCTTTTCTGGGTTCATGATGACTTTTGTGCAAAATCCAGCCGAAGCCGTGCATAATATATTTGTGTGTAAACCAGGCTACCCCTTCCATGAGAAAGAAGAAGCCAAGCAACACGGTAAAATGCCCAAGCAATTCCATGACTGAATAAACACGAAAGTAGGCAAATGGTTTCAAATGTCATGAAATTGTGATGTTAATTCCCGTGATACAGTTCAATAGCCCGTAATTTGCCATTGTGATTCAGCACGACGTTTCTCTGCTGCCGTACAACACCTTTCACCTGCAGGCTACTGCTGATTCACTGTGTGAAATAAAAAGTGCTGCAGACCTCGGGGTACTTTACAATGAAGGTAAGCTGCATCAACCAATGCTAATACTTGGGGGAGGAAGCAACATTGTTTTCACCCGGGATTATGAAGGACTGGTTTTGCTGAACCGGGTTCCGGGCAGGACGATAATTCAGGAGGACGAAGAAAACGTTTTGGTTGAACTGGGCGGTGGGGAAAACTGGCATGCGTGTGTGCAATGGTCTGTCAATCAGGGATGGGGAGGAATAGAGAATATGAGCCTGATACCAGGCACAGTGGGCGCCGCGCCGGTGCAAAACATCGGAGCCTACGGTGTGGAACTGAAAGACGTGTTTCACAGCCTGATTGCCTTTGACATGCATACCGGTATGTTGCGCACATTTCATTACTCCGACTGCCATTTCGGGTACCGCGATAGTCTGTTTAAAAATAAAGGGAAAGGCAGATATTTTATTCTCCAGGTTCTGTTAAAACTGAATAAAAAACCGGCGGTTCATACCCGCTATGGAGACATTCAGGCTGAGTTGGCTGCTATGGGTGTTAGTAATCCGGGGATCAAAGAAGTAGCAGAAGCGGTGATTGCCATTCGACGCAGCAAACTGCCCGATCCTGCTGAACTGGGCAATTGTGGCAGTTTTTTCAAAAATCCGGTGGTGGACTCAGCACTGGCAGACCACCTGCAGGAAGAATACCCCGAACTGAAACGATTTGAGGCTGGTCCCGGCCGGACAAAACTGGCAGCGGGCTGGCTGATAGAAAAGGCAGGCTGGAAAGGATTCCGGCGCGGCGCGGTGGGTGTGCACTCCCGGCAGGCGCTGGTGCTTGTGAATTACGGTGGTGGAACCGGCGCAGAAATCCGACAACTGGCGCAGGATGTGCAACAATCCGTGCTCGAAAAGTTTGGTGTTCAGTTGGAGATGGAAGTAAATATTGTGTAGGATGGGTTATTTGTAATTGGGGTGAACAGAACTCCGGTTATCACTGAAATCTATATGTTAATTTTATGACAGAAGAAACAAAACCAATCAAAGGGTTTTGTGTTTCCTCTGTATGAAAAAACAGTTCATTCTGACATTTCTAGCCCTTTTCTGCCTTACGCAAAAAGTGTATGCGCAATTTTTGCCGGATTCCAATTCCTGCTTTTCAAATCAGTTTGGTTTGGAGTTAACATCCGGTAACAAAAAAATTACCGCTTGTGACCCTGTGACTCTTGAAACCAAGAGCAACGGATCCCCTTTCATTGTCTGGAGCACAGGCAATTTTGGCGGCCAGACGATGGTTTATAATTCCGGTGTATACTATGCATATGCATTGGATTCAGCAGGCTGCTTCGATACTACAGCAAGTATTTCTGTTGAGATTCAGGACAACAAAGTATATGCCTACAGCAACACATTCTATACAACATTCTGCGCTGGCAGCAGCCTTACCCTTACTGCATCTTCCCAGTATCCCGGCAAATGGAATACAGGAAGCACCCAATCAGAAATTACGATAAACAGCGGAGGAAAATACTATTTTGTAAGCACCAGCGACAGCGGATGTAAAGACACCAGCAACATACTGGACATCACAGAAATCAAAGTGGATAAACCCAAAATTACCGTAACCGGAAAAACAACAATTTGCAAACAGGATACCACCTGGCTCGAAGCCAGCTCGGCAAATAAAATAAGCTGGTATCCATACGGTTATGATGGTAAAGTCCGGGCTACCGTTTCCGGTCCGCATTATGCCATAGCCATGGAGCAAACTTTGGGCTGCGTTGCCTATTCAGATACAGTGATGATCACTGTTTTCGAGCCATTTGCTGAGAGCCTGTGTATGGTGACCAATGACAGTAACACCGGAAAAAACATGCTGATGTGGAAGAAAACACCTGGCAAACGGACAGAAAAATATGAAATCTACCGGGAGGCAAACAACGGAGGATATGAGAAAATCGGGACAGTGAATTACTCATCCACCCCAAAGTTTATTGACAGTAATTCCAATCCCAGACAACGTGCCTACAGTTATTACCTGAAGGCCATAGATTCTTGCGGCAACGCTGCAGAGGAATCCATTTATTATATACACACCACCTCTCACCTTACCGCCAGCCTTGGGGTATCGGGTGAAAACAACCTGAACTGGTCACCCTATCTGGGTGCCTATCCGTTGAATGGTTACGCCATATACCGCAGCAATGGCAGCGGAGCATTTCAGGAAATTGACAGGGTGGCTTCCACAAAAAACTCTTATTCAGACCTGAATCCTCCTCAGGGGAGCAACCGCTATTATATTGCTATCATTGCTGAGGTAGATTGCGGATCCGGAAAAGGAAGTATAAGGTTCCGCAGCAATCAGGTCCAATTCGGAACGGCCTCGGTTGCAGATATACAGACAGCACAGATTTCCGTGTATCCGAACCCTGCCTCAGCAAGCACGCAGGTGACCACCTCCGCTGGCGGAGACTTCCAGGTCCGGGACATTTCCGGTCGCATCCAGCTGAAAGGAAAGATGAAACCCGGGACACAGGCCCTGGATGTAAGTGCACTGGCTGATGGCACCTATTTCATTTTCCTGAACCAAACCGTGAAGAAGATTCAGGTAACACGATAAACCCTCCCTACATCCCTGGAAAGAAGTGTCCCCTGTGGCGCTTCTTTCTTTTTTTAGGTCAATGTTAAATCCGGCTCATCATCAATGCCGGCCCCAGACTTCCACCAGCGCCTTTTTCCGTGAAGCGTTTTTGGTATCGTACCAGAGGCTGATGCGCCGGATTATACGGTCATTTCCTGTCAGGTCTATCACCCGGCTTTCACTGCCTGCACGGAAGTTATCCCGTATAGCCAAATCCTGCTCTGTTCCGTTTGCAAAATGCACCACCACCCTGCGCATATTCAGGGGTGCGCGAAGTACCTTGATTTTTACGGCATCAAATTTCCCTTCAGCCCCGGTTACCAGAATTTCATCGTGATCCAGGCTGTAGTTTACTACCCGTGAGCCCAGCAACTCCCAGCGGGGACCCGGCGCAGCCATAAAAGCACACAGCATCAGTGCGGGTAAGACGAATAACCATTTCATGCGTTTCATAGGATTGTATTATTGATTGTGTTAATAAGATGCATTCAAAAGTTAAAGGTTTAAATTATAGAAGGAATCTACTGAAATGACTGTTATTCCCCACAAAATCCCCTGCATTTTCCCGAACTTTGCATAAATGAGTACAAAGGCGAATTGGACGACCGTGCTTGCGTTTTTTGCAGCAGGTTCCATTCAGGCGCAGAAGGGTTTCAGCACCCCGGAGATACAACGCAACCTGAAAACCGCGCGGATGCACGTTTTCAATCCTGCGGATGTGAAAGAAACATGGATAGAGCAGGCTGGTGTGGAAATGCCCGAACCGGCTGCCGGCAGCAGCAGCATGCGGCGCAAGGTGGATGCAGAACGCAGTGCATACAACCAGCGCAATGTAAAAAAACGTGGCAATCTTACCGGCAACCCCACTCCCGCTGCATCGCTTAACGGAGTGATTGAAGGGGGGTGGGATGGCTCCCAGGGCGGTGGTACCCCCAACGACAACCATGTGGCGGTAGGGAACGATGGCAAATTTATCTCAGTGATGAACACCGTAATCCGCGCCTACGATGCCAGCGGCAAGCAAATCAAAGGATGGAGCCTGGAGAATTTTATCAATTTGCCCAATAAACAGGTGAAGCCCATACCCCAGCTAAACCGCGTATTTGACCCCCGTGTGCTGTACGACCCGTTTACCGACCGCTATATCGTTTTGTTTATGGAGGGTACCACGGATAAAACCAGCAAAATCATTGTAGGATTCAGCAGCAGCAGCAATCCCCTGGACCCATGGAATGTGTATGCCATACCCGGCAAACCCACCAAAGACAGTATATGGAGTGATTATCCCATCGTGGCCCACAACCGTACCGACCTGTTTTTTACAGTTAATCTTATAGGTGTGGGCGCCTCCTGGGAAGAGGGGTTCACCGAGGCCATTATCTGGCAAATCAATAAACAGGACGGTTACAATGGCGACACACTTCACAAGAATTTCTACAGCAACATCAAATACAAAGGCAAATCATTGCGCAGCATTTGCGCTATACAGAACGGCCCTATGCCGGACGGAACTGACAATTACTTTATCAGCGTAAGGCCCATTGATAAAATCAATGATACGGTGTTTTTGCTGCGCGTAACCAATACCCAGCGCAGTGGAAATGCAAATCTGGAATTGCAGCAACTGAAATCACCCATGAAATATGGGTTTCCGCCGAGTGCCCTGCAGCCCGACACCAGTTACAAGCTGCGCACCAACGACTGCCGGGTGCTTACCGCGCTGCGACTGGGCAACACCATTCAATACCTGCAGAACAGCATCAACTTCGGCACATATCAGGCACACCTTACCCATAATACCATATACAATATCAGCAGCAGCCCCCGCATAGAGGCAAGAATGATAACCGATGACAGTCTGGATATGGGTTACCCGGCCATTTGTGCTGCCGGGAAAAGTGCAAATGACCCAAGCACAATCATTGCCATGGTTTACAGCAGTCCCTGGCATTACCCGGGTACCGCAGTACTTTACCACAACCGGTATGGGGAATACAGCGACATAGTAAAGGTAAAAACCGGACAGAGCCTGATTTATTACACGTATATACCCAAGGGCGAACAGCGTTGGGGCGACTATGAAGGCATACAGCCCAAATACAACGAGCCCGGAGTATTTTATATGGTTGGTTCCTACGGCAAACAGCAAAGTATGTTTGCCTGGGTAGCCCGCATCAAAGTCAACGACAAGGTACTGAATCAACCGGTGGAGGATGTGAGGGTATTCCCCAATCCGGCGTTGCAACAGCAGGACATGCTGATTGAAATTAAACTCACACAACCCGGCAGATACCTGGTGTATCTGACCGATATGGCAGGCAACCGGGTACGGGATGAGCAACCGTTCGACCTGGAAGCGGGCACCAATTTATTCAGGCTTCATGCCAATGATGTGGCCAATGGTGTTTACCAATTGGTACTGAGAAACCCTGAAGGGCAAAAAGCACTTTCACAAAAGGTGGTATTTGAGTGAGCACGCCCAGGCCACCGGGAGAAATACTCCTTATCGACAAACCGCTTGGCTGGACCAGTTTTCAGGCAGTAAAAAAAATAAAATACACACTAAAAGCCCGGCGGGTGGGTCATGCCGGCACGCTGGACCCGCTGGCAACCGGCTTGCTCATCGTTTGCACAGAAGGCAGCACCCGGAAAATTGAAGAAATACAGGCTGCAGAAAAAGAATATACCGGTATAATCACACTGGGAAGCAGCACCCCCAGTTTTGATCTGGAGACAGAACCCGATGAACACAAACCCTGGGAATTTGTAACACCAGAACTCATAGAACAAACCTTGCCTGCTTTTCGCGGGGAAATCATGCAGGCACCACCGCTGTACTCCGCCATTAAAGTGAGTGGCAAACGCGCCTATGAAATAGCCCGCAGCGGCCAGTCCCACGAAATGAAACTCAGACCCACACACATTTATCGGTTTGACATTGAAAAAATAGCTGGAAATGAACTGCATTTCAGGGTGGTGTGCAGCAAGGGCACCTACATCCGTTCACTTGCGCATGACTTTGCGAAAGCACTTGGGACACTTGGTCACCTGAGCAAACTGGTTCGCACGCGCATAGGCGATTACCGGCTTGAAAATGCCATTTCCCCATTATTGGTTCAGGCAGGCAACCCCGGGACTGAAAACAACGTCCTATAAACAACCAACGCCGGTTGAAAAGTTTGGGCCGGTTTTTGTTACTTTGTAATTCCAAATGATTCGAATGTTACGCTTTTCTGCGGCCATCATAGCACTTACCGCCACTCTCGGCGCCTGCACCCGATTGAATGCCGGCGATGCCGGCAACCGTTTTTCAGGTTGGCTGAACAACCTGCTTACACCCAGTGAAAGCTCCCTGGAAAAGGTGAATGCGGGCTATGAAGTGAAGGGAAATATCAAAAACAAACCCAACAATCTGGTGGTATTGTTTGAAGTACGCCCGGAAAACCTGGTGATGATCGACAGCGCACGCACAGATGCCAAAGGTGATTTTGTGATTAAGGGCAACCTGAAGGAAATGCTGTTTTGCCAGTTGCAATGGTCGGAAACAGGCAGTCTGTTGCTGGCTGTGGACAACAATACCCAGGCCCGCCTGCAGATCGATGGCGAAGGCGCATCCATGCGTTACAGCCTGGAAGGTAAAGGCATAGAAGCCAGCAGCGAACTAAAAGAACTGATGGACTTGAATACCAGTTACGGACTGCAACTGCAACGTTTGGAGCAACAGGCTCAAACCATTCCAAATACAGCCGAAGGTTATCAGCAGGCAGAAGCGCTGCAAAAACAATACTATGGCCTGCTGGCAGAGAGAACCAAAAATATACGTGAGTTTTCTGTGAGCCGCAAAAAATCGTTTATTCCCTATTTCATCCTCATGTTCGGACTGCTGGAAAGCCCGGATGTTGAAATGTTTGCCAAAGGTGTGGAATCGGCCAGGGCGTTAAACCCAAACTCGCAGTACACCCGTGATCTGACAGCCAGGTACGAGACCGAAAAACGCATAGGTATAGGTGCCGTGGCTCCGGAAATCAACCTGAGTCAGCCGGATGGCAAAACCCTCGCACTGAGCAGCCTGAAAGGCAAATACGTATTGATAGATTTCTGGGCTTCCTGGTGTGGTCCCTGCCGCAGGGAAAATCCTTTTAATGTGAATCTGTACAAGAAATTTCATCCCAAAGGATTTGAAGTGTATGGCGTTTCTCTGGACGACGATGCTGGAAAATGGAGATCGGCCATAGCCAAAGACAGTCTTACCTGGTACCATGTAAGTGATTTGGGCGGATGGGGCAGCAGTGCGGCAAAATTGTATCAGGTGAAATCTATACCTGCCACCTATTTGCTGGACAAGGAAGGCAAGATTATTGCCAAAGGCCTGCGTGGTGAGCAATTGCAAGCCAAACTGGAAGAATTGCTGGGCAAATAACTCCGTTTCATGACCCCTGTCACACGGAACAGGGTAATATTAACTTAATATTGCATTCAAGCACGGGTAACAAGGCGGTGATAGCTTTGTAACGTGATGATGAAGCAAATGCCAAAGATTCTCGTAGTTGACGATGAACAGGACATCCTGGAAATCATACGGCATACGCTGAACAAGGAAGGGTTTGAAGTTCATGTGGCCGCAAATGGTGCCCAGGCGCTGGAACAAGCCCGGCGCATACACCCCGAATTGATATTGATGGACGTGATGATGCCGGTAATGGATGGAATGGAAGCCTGCCGTCAATTGAAAGAAGACCCTGAAACTAAAGGCATTGCTATCGTATTTCTCACGGCGCGCAGCGAGGAATTTGCTGAATTGGCCGGTTTTGAAGCCGGTGCAGACGATTATATCAGTAAACCCATTCGTCCGCGTGTGCTGTTAAGCCGGTTGAAAGCCATTCTGCGGCGCAGGAATGCCATACAGCAACCCACTTCAGAAACCATGGATTTTGGCAATCTCAAAATCAACCGGGAAAAATTTGTTGTGGAGTACAATGGCAAATCCATGCAGTTTCCCCGCAAGGAATTCGAACTGCTGGCCTTTCTGGCTTCGAGACCTGGCCGTGTTTTCAGCCGGGATGAAATACTTGAGAATGTATGGGGCAATGAAGTGCTTGTTGTTGACCGCACCATTGACGTACATGTGCGCAAAATCCGCGAAAAACTGGACGAAAAATACATCTTTACCGTAAAAGGGGTAGGATATAAATTCGACGTAGTTTAAATCATTGCAAGGCGGCCAGAATTCCTGCTGCCTTGTCCATACACTCCTGAAATTCTTCTTCCGCCACACTGTCGTACGTAATGGCAGAACCCACATTGTAAACCAGTTTTTGCAATGCCTGGTCATATTGCAGGCTGCGAATAACCACATTGAGGTCGAAATCGCCGTTTTCCCAGTACCCTGCAGAACCACTGTACCAGCCTCGCCTGAAATTCTCAAACCGTTCGGTGTCCTGCATTACTTCGATCTTGGGCGCACCGGTCATACTGCCCATGGGAAAAGAGGCAGCCAGAATATCATTCAGGCTCTTTCCAGGCAATAACCTGCCGGTAACCGTAGAGATCATCTGATGCACATGGCTGAAACTGTGAATTCCGCATAATTCCGGAACGGTAACACTGCCATTGCGGCAAACATGAGAAAGGTCATTTCTGACCAAATCCACAATCATGGTATTCTCTGCCCTTTCTTTCTGGCTGTTGTACAATTCGGCCACCGCCTGCATATCCGCTTCACGCGTGGGTTGCCTCCTCCGTGTGCCTTTGATGGGTTGACTTATGAGCCACTCGCCCTGTTTGCGGAGGAACCTTTCCGGACTGCTGCAAAGCAGGTATTTCCCTCCAAACTTATAAAAGGCACTGAATGGAGCCGGCGCGGTCATCTGCAACCTGCTAAAAGCTGTAAAAGGATCAAGCTCCGTTTCGGCCTCAAATTGAATACAGTGGTTCATTTCGTAAAAATCACCGGCGGCAATACATTCTCTGATCCGGGCAACGGAATGGAGATATTGCTCTCTGCCCGTGCATGCCTGCCAGTGAATGGGTTGACATGTAGGTAATGCATCCTTCTCTGCGGCGGGTAAGGCATGCAATGCCAGGTTGCCACAGATTTCACCATTTCGCAATTTTCCTATCCATTGCCGGGGTTCAAAAAACCAGAAATCCGGCACCGCAACCGCTGCATCGTGTTTGCTGCTGAGTTTTTCGTATTGGTTTTTAAGGTCGTAACTGATAAAACCGAATTTCAGGGTCCCTGATGCTTCTACTTCTCCGGGCTGTGTGAATGCTTCAGCAACCCCAAAGCCAGCCAGCCATTCCCAACGACCATAAGGATCCGGAAATGAGTGGCTGTGCAATATGGCAGCATGGTCAAAATTGCGGGCATATGCCAGCAATCTGCCTGAAATTTCAGCTGATTCCATCTCCGTTAAAATACTGTTGAATGGCTTTGGCGCGGGACTCCCCCACCACTTCCGCAAGGGACTCAAGGCTGGCTTCCCTTATTTTCTTCATGGACTTAAAAGACGATAACAATTTACGGGCAGTTTCGCTGCCTATACCTTCAATTTCAGTTAGTTCGGTTTTCAGCGTGCCTTTGTCGCGGCGCTTGCGGTGGTGTGTGATACCAAACCGGTGGGCTTCATCCCGCATTTGCTGAATGATTTTCAGCGACTCACTCTTTTTGTCGATATACAGGGGCAGAGGGTCGCCGGGATAATAGATTTCCTCCAACCGTTTGGCGATACCCACCACTGCAAGTTTCCCGTATAGCCCCAACTCCCCCAGCGCCTCTACAGCCGCACCCAGCTGTCCTTTACCGCCGTCTATCACAATGAGTTGAGGCAGGGGTTTGCCTTCTTCAACCTGACGACTGTATCTGCGCGTAATCACTTCTTTCATGGTGGCAAAATCATCGGGCCCCACTACGGTTTTTACGTTGAAATGCCGGTATTCACTCCGGGCAGGTTTGCCATCTACAAACACCACACAGGCCGAAACGGGGTAATCTCCGTGAAAATTGCTGTTGTCAAAACACTCCATATGACGCGGCTGCTCCTGGAGTTTCAGGTCGGTTTTCATTTGCTCCATCAACCGGTCCACACGCACTTCCGGATTCAGCTTTTCATATTGCTCCAATTTTTCACGGCGGAAAAGGGTAGCGTTTTTCAGGCTTAGATCCAGCAGTTTTCTTTTCTCTCCAGCTTTAGGCACTGTAAAGCGCAGGCTTTCCTCTTCTCCTATTTCCAATTCGAATGGCACCACCACTTCGTTGAACCCAACAGATCCATATGTCGCCCGTGTTTCACCCAATGCGGCCTGCAGGATTTCTGCATCGGTTTCGTCCAGTTTTTTGCGAAATTCCATGTTGCGCGTGGTGATAATCAATCCGTTCGCGACCCGCAGAAAATTCACGAAAGCTACTTTATCGGTGCTGCTTACAGAAATCACATCCACATTTCCCACACTCTGGCTCACCACCGAACTGCGGGCCTGATATTTTTCCAGCAAATCCAGCTTTTCCTTAAACTGCTGAGCCAGTTCAAACTGCAGGTGCCCTGCACATTCCTGCATATGCTCCTTCAGGTGCTTTCGCACTTCACTGAGATTTCCCTTTAACAAATGCCGTATCTGCCGGATGCTTTCATTGTAATCCTCTTCTGTTTGTCTGCCTTCACAGGGACCCTTGCAATTTCCTATCTGGTATTCCAGGCAAATCCTGAATTTACCGGCTTCTATATTTTCCGGGGTCAGCAACAGGTTGCAATTGCGGGTAGGGTACAGTTTTTTAATCAGTTCCAGCACCGTGTGCATCACCCGGGGTGAAGCATATGGGCCAAAATATTCACTGCCATCCTTTACGGGATTGCGCATGGCAAATACCTTGGGAAACCGGTCTTTGGTCACACGAATAAAAGGATAACTCTTATCGTCCTTCAGGTTGATGTTGTACCGAGGCTGAAACTCCTTGATGAGGCTGTTTTCCAGCAATAGTGCATCCATTTCTGTATCCACCACGGTAAAATCAATATTCTCAATCCGGTTTACAAGTACAGCGGTTTTCCGGTTTTCATGCACCTGCTTGTTAAAGTAGCTGCTCACCCGTTTTTTAAGGCTGCGGGCTTTTCCCACATAAATAATGGTTCCTTCTTTATCGAAATACTTGTATACCCCGGGTTTATCGGGCAGCATTCGCAGGGTTTTCTTCAATTGCTCGGGCGCCATGCAGATTCTTGGAATTTATCCGGCACTCAAATCCAGGTGAACCGAATGCACGGGACGGCCAAAAAACCGGGAAGCATGTGTGTCAAAATCAGTTGTACTATCCGTAGTAACAAAGGTTTGACTCGCGTTTCTGCTCAGTTTTGCCTCCATTTCCGGATGCCGTTCCAAATATCCTTTCAGGCTCTCCGCCACAAGCGAGCCCTGGGAAAGCACTTGAATACCATCTGGTATGTATTGCTTTATTTTGGGCAAAAGCAGCGGGTAATGGGTACAAGCCAGCAACAAGGTATCGATATTGCCCTGAGCCAACAGCGTAGTCAGGTGCTGCTGCACAAAATAGTCGGCGCCCGGTTTGTCGTATTCGTCATTTTCCACCAGTGGCACCCACATGGGGCAGGCCTCCTGATACACCCTGGTGCCCGGGAAAAAACGTTCAATCTCAATGGGATAGGAACCTGAAATGACAGTGCCTGCTGTGCCGAGTATACCTACATTGCCCGTTGCCGAATAATTGCCAATAACCTCTGTAGTGGGACGTATGACACCCAGAACACGCAAAGCGGGGTCCATGCCGGGCAGGTCTTTCTGTTGTATGGTCCTCAGTGCCTTGGCCGAGGCCGTGTTGCAGGCCAGAATCACCAGCGGGCAACCCTGACCGAACAACCACTCCACGCATTCCAGGGTATACTCATATACAGACTCAAAGGAACGCGGACCATACGGTGCCCGCGCGTTGTCGCCCAAATACAGGTAATCCCAGTGCGGCATACGCTGCACAAACTCCTTTAGCACAGTGAGTCCACCGTACCCGGAGTCAAAAACACCTATGGGGCCTGACATGCTTTGCAAAGGAACAGCCGTGCTGCAATAAAAAAAAGCCCGGCCTACCCGGCCGGACTTTTTCTATCATTGTTTTATCTTTTACTTACCCGGTGTGGCCGGAGCTTTGGGGGCTGTTTTTACTTTTGCCAGCATGCCCGAAATCACCAGATTGGTAATGTCATCGCTGGTATTGGCAGAGTATAGCACGATTCCCGCACTGTTGTCTACCACATGGGAGTACCCTTTGGCTTTGGCAACCTCAGCAATTGCTTTCTTCACATCATCCAATATAGGTTTCAGCAGATTGGCTCTTTGCATCTGCACATCCTGACTGCCCAGTTCTTCTGTACGTTTGTATTCATTGGTCAGTTGTTCATACTTGTTTTTAACCAATTCCAGCTTGATTTGTGAAACCGGGGTTTCGCGGGAAATTTTCTCATACTCCTTCTGTTTGGCTTCAATCTCCATTTGCAATTGCTGCAACTGCTCGTCATAGGAGTAGGCAATGGCTGCCAGTTTTTTCTCCGCAGTATCCTTGTCTGGCAGCGTGTCTATGATAGACTGTATGTTTACAAAGGCAATCTTTTGGGCCTGGCCGCTTGCGGCACTTACACTCAGCAGCAATACCGCTGCGGCAAAAATCAATTTCTTCATTCTGTATCTGTGTTTGTTTTTTTGTTATTTGTCTCCGGGGGCGGGAGTTCCGGGGGTCTCCACTGGGATACCCAACTCTTCCATCACCTCATAGGTTTTGTCGTACTTTTGGTCTGCGTAGAGCATAAGCACTCCACCGGCCTTATCAAACATAAAACTGAGGCCTTCTTTTTTGGCCACTTTCTGCACGGCTTCGTATACTTTGTCCTGCACGGGTTTAATCAGTTCTTCCCGCTTTTTAAACAATTCACCATTCTGTCCGAATTTATCCTCACGGAATTTGAACAGTTCTTTTTCCTTTTCTACAATCGCATCTTCCTTCATCCGTTTCTGCTCTGCACTCAGGAGCAATTCTTCGCCTTTAAAGTCTTTGTACATCTGATCCAGTCCAGCCTGCAAATCAGTAGCCTTCTGCTGCCATTGGGCACTCAGGTCGTCCAGTTGTTTCTGGGCGGATTTATATTCGGGAAGTTTGCCAAGTATGAGATCTGTGTCTACAAATCCCATTTTTTGGGCTGAAAGGCTGCTTGCAACCGTAGCCATTGCTGCTATTGCGATGTGCTTAATCATATACTTCAGTGTTTATATTCCAAATGGTGTGCCAAAGGTAAACGGGCCTGCGAAAATACCTCATTTCTATGGCCTTTTAGTGCTTGAGTACAATTGCTTCTGTTTCTGCAACAGCACTTTTCCTGCGCGCACGGTCTGTAAGTTGTACGGTAATTTTCACAGTATCCGGTTTCAGGCCCACTGGTTCTGCAGGTATGCGCAAATCCAGATTGCCCTCCACCCATTTGCTGCGACCGGTTGGTGTAATCCGGGGGATCCGTTCATGAAAATTCAGTGTATCTTTTGTGGGTGAAAGTAAATTCACCGGTTTCACCCATTGTCCGTTTTTGCGTTCATACATCCACACATGTAAATTGAAGAACTCTGTGCCTGTTGCATTGAAAGGAGGTGAGGTATCTCCGGGATTCAGCCCCAGATCACCATCTCCATCATGATAGTACAAATTCAGAAGGATGAAACTGTCCTTGTCTACCCCGTTATTGAAAACATTTGCCTGTAATAAGCGGAGGTAAGGTTCATCCGGGAACTTATTTTTGTCGGGTCTGCAACCACACAGCAACAGGACCACAACCCACATGCCTTTCCATCCGGAGCTCATTTTCACTGAATCTGTTGCCAAAAGTAACGAATTGGCAATGGAAATATTCCACCGGCAGCAACGGGATTGCCCTGTTTTTACAAAGTGGTTGCAATTGACAGCAGGCAACAGGCCCTTTCGGCAAATTACAGACATTCCATTTTTACCGGTTTCTTTCTTCAAAACACATCGTGTGGTGCATACCGGTCATCTGGTGCATACCATTTTCGAAAGCAGCAGCACTTCTGGTTCGGGCATATCACAGCATCTGGTATATGATACTGAATTGTACCATAAAAGTTACAGCCGTGGATTTGAGCTGGTCTACGGACCTGCGGGAAATTACCGCTTGCTCTGCCTGCTGCCGGGCTACATGGACCGTGAGCATAGCAGCCTGGTATATATGTGCCGTGGTCTGGTACAGCGGGGCATGCCCGGGTCCGGGCTGTTCAGCCGGGCAAATTCAGACTTTCTGGAGGCTTTGAAAGATAGCGAAGCCACGGCCACTCCTACTCTGTTGCTTGGAGTCACCCATGCATTGTTATCGTTGGCTGAGCAATGGCAAGGACCAATTCTCAAGCACACCCTGATCATGGAAACGGGTGGTATGAAAGGCCACGGGCCTGAAAGGGTAAGAGCAGAAATTCATGAAATCCTTTGCACGAAATTGGGTGTCAACCATATCCACAGTGAATACGGAATGACTGAACTGTTATCGCAGGCATACAGCAAGGGAAACGGCATATTCCGCAGTCCGCCATGGATGCAGGTATTGATTCAGGATGCCACCGACCCGGGTACCTGGCTGCCGGCCGGCAAAACCGGGCGCATTTGCGTGGTGGATTTAGCGAATGTTTACAGTTGCAGTTTCATCGCCACCGACGATTTGGGCAAACTGCATCCCAACGGAAGTTTTGAGGTGTTGGGCCGTCTGGATTTCAGCGATGTGCGGGGTTGTAACCTGATGATGGGCTGAGCTACTCCTGGTCTTCGTACAGGATATCAGGAAACAGGCTGCCCGGGTTTTCCGTATCCGAATCGAAATAATACATGGATTGACGGGTGAGCAGCAGCCTGTTGCGGTTGGGTTTGGTCCAAACCAGCATATCGCGGATAAAGGACACCTGATGGGAAATTTCCTCGCCCGGAAACCGGAAACTAAACCCGGCCTCATCGCGGGATGCCACCAGCAGGGATTGCTTCTTACGGGTGGCCAGATTGAAATACTCCACGCGGTATCCGTTTTGGTCATTGCTGACAAACAGGGCTTCACCCCCCAGGGTATCCACATACAGTCCGGTATAATACAGCCATTCTGAACGGGTCATACCTTTGTCAAAATCTGTGCTTCGGAAAAGGATGCCGGTTGTTCCGTCATTCCACCTTCTTTCCCAGGATTCCAGCTTATCTGCCTTCAGCCGTGCCCTGCGGTACATCTCATTGGCATTGCCGTAATTGGGGGCACTCCAGCTCAGGTCATATATGCGGGTAATTTCACCCTTGCTGTTGACCCCCACGAGCAGTGAGGTATAAAAGGCCCCTTCGTAATAACCAATCACACAGGCCAGCACATAGCGGGTTTCTCCGGTTTCAGAGGGTGGAAAAGCCCCCTGAATGTAAATCCTGTCCAGGTGAAAATCAGAAAAATGATCCCGGATGTCCAGGCAATCTTCACCAGGTTGCAGGCGGTATGTGGTCACTGTAGAATCGCACCACACACTCCCTGTATCCTGCAAATGCCGCAGTTTTTCCACCGCCAGCTGTTTCAGCATATTGCCGGTATCCCCCTCAAATTTCCGATCTTTCAGAATCCGCAGGTTTTTATCGGAGAAAAAGGTGGCGCGGAGTTCGGCTTTGTACAGCAGTGAATTCTGCCGGCTCAGGCTGTCATACACCCAATCGCCCCAGGTGGCTGCGTCAGATAAATAAGGATAACTGAGCTTCGGAGCTTTCCTGTACAATTGTGAAAACTGGGCATTCAGTCCGGCCAGGGGCAGACTTGCCACTGCAATCAGAAATAATTTAATCTTCGTTTTCATCGGGCAGTTCCAGCACTGATTCCTTGAGTTCTTCCTTGGGGTTCAATCCTTTTTCAAAACTGAGAATCAATGCAGGTAAAAGAAACAAATTTGCTGCCAGACCTGTGAACAGGGTCACTGCTGTAAGCCAGCCCAGGCTTTGGGTACCCTGAAAACGGGAGAACACAAAGATGAGGAAGCCGGCAAACAGGGCCACCATGGTATAAATCATACTCAGACCCACTTCCATGATGGTATCACTCAACGCTTCGCGCAGGGTTTTTTGTGTATGCAGCAATTCCCTTCGCAGGGTGCTCATGAAGTGAATGGTGGCATCAATGGTAATCCCGAAGGCAATACTGAACACAAGAATGGTGCTGGGTTTCAGCGGTATGGCAAAATAGCCCATCAGTCCGGCCGTTACCAGCAGCGGAATGATATTGGGGATGACCGAAATGATGATCATTTTGAACGAAGGGAAAAGCAGGGCCATGGTGAGGCTGATGATGAGCAGCGACCACAGGGTGGAACTCCACAAACTCTCATACAGGTATGAATTGCCCTTGAGGAACACAGCCGAGGTCCCGGTTACGGAAACATCGTACCGTTCTTTTGGAAAGATGCCCCCCGCGATCTGTTTGATTTCACTGATCAGGCTGTCCATGCGTATGCTGCCCACATCTTTCATCTGGTAGCTGATGCGCAGCTTGGTTTGTCCCTTGTCAAGCAGGCCGGCCAGCAGGTTTTTACCTCCGGGTTTGGCCTCAGGAATCCGGCTGCTGATATCGCCCAGATTGGTTGCATTGGGCACTCTGTACTGCACGGGGTCATTCTCATTGTATACCTGGTTTGCAAAACTCACCATCTCTACCAGACTGATGGGTTTGCTCAGTTCAGCATCGAATCGCCGCAGGGCCTTCTGCAGGCTGTTTGCCTTGTTCAGCACTTCTGCACTGCTGGCACCGCCTTCTTTCACCCTGCGTGTGCCGGCCTCGGCTTTTTTCCGGGTTGCCGCACTGTCTGTTTCCGACTCTGCTTCATAATCCTCGGGGCCTTCATAGCAGGTCACTATGATTTCCAGCGGCATCACACCTTTGAAGTTTTTCTGGAAAAAGACCAAATCCTGATACACCTTGCTGCTATGGGGAATGTCGTCTACCATAAATGCCAGGGGACGCAGTTTTACGATATAGACACAACTGAAGGCGGTGAGAACGATGCTCCAGAAGTAAATGCGGCGTTTGCGGTTGAATGCACTGTAACGCACCCAACTGAGGAAATTGTTTATCGTGCGGTTATCCAGATGCGCAGTCTGCTTATCGCTGGGTACGGGCAGAAAACTGTACAATGCAGGTATGCCAATGATGTTGATGAAAAAGATGATATTGATGGTGATAAACGCCACCACTCCAAACTGCTCCAGTACGGTAGTCTTGGTAAAATAGAAAGTGCCAAAACCAATGGCAGTAGTAAAATTGATAAGAAAGGTGGCCACGCCTATTTTTGAAATGATACGCGACAGGGCCCTTGCTTTGTTGCGGTGCCGCTTGTACTCCTCATGGTATTTATTGATGAGATAGATGGTGTTCTGCACCCCTATGACGACAAGTAGCGGCGGCAAAGTGCCGGTAAGCAGGGTAAGTTTATAGCCCAGGATGCCGGAAACTCCCAGCATGGTTACCACACCTATCACAATAAACAACATGGAAACCAGCAGGGTACTGAAACTGCGGAAAAAGGCAAGAATCAGCAGGGCAGTTACAAAAAAGGCAATAATGGTAAAGAGCACGATTTCGCGGCGCACATTGGTTGCAAACTCGGTTCGCACAAATGGAAGACCGCTATAGTGCATTTCCAGTTTCTGGCGCTTGCCGAATTCATCGCACAATCGTTGTATATTCTGGATAAGAGGTATACGTCCTTTGCTGTTGAGCACGCTGTCTTTCAGCGACACAACCATCAGGGCCACATTGTTTTTGCGGTTGTACAGCAACCCCTCGTAAAAGCGCATGTTCAGGAATATCTCACCTATGCTGTCCAGTTCCTGCTGGGTAGCGGGAATGCTGTCGGCCAGCGCGGTAATGCCAAACATGTCTGAGGTATCCAGCTGCAGGTTGTATACCCGGGCCGGACTCAGCACATCCAGCACACCATCCTGCCTGCTTATCTCATTTCCCAGTTTGTGAAAATCTGTAAACAGGGGGAGTTTGAAGAGGTCCCGGGTTTCAAACCCAATCACAACCTTATTTCCATCTTCTCCAAATGTCTTTTTAAAATCCTGGTAAACCACGAATTCAGGATCATCCTTGGGGATGAGTTTCTGCATATCGTAGGCCAGTTCGGCTTTGGATGAAAACCAGGCAGCAACGCCTGTAAACAAAAGGATGCCGATGACAAATACCAGTCGGTTTTTAAGAATATAGGTGGCTATACGATCCCACATGGGTTGTAAAAGGGGCAAAGGTAAGGTTTAGAAAGGAATCGGGGTGGAAAGGCAGCTACAGACCTATAAAAACAATGGCACTGCAACTTGTTTGTGTGAAAGAATCAGCAGATCACCCGGAAAATAACGGATAAAAAAAGGCCATCGTTCGATGGCCTTTTTGCTTGAAAATTATGTTTCAATCACTCTGCAACTACCTCTACGGTAATTGTAGCACTGATGTCTTTGAACAGGTTCAGAATTGCCTCATAGCTACCCAGATTTTTGATGTCGTCCACCGCGATTTTGCGACGGTCCACTTCAAATCCTTTGTCCTTGATGGCATTGGCAATCTGCAGGGCAGTAACACTGCCAAAGATTTTGCCGCTGGTACCTGCTTTTGCGTTTACTGTAATGGTCATGCCATTCAGTTTTTCAGCAATCGCCTCAGCATCTTTACGCAGTTTTTCCATTTTGAACCCGCGCTGGCGAATATCTTCTGCAAGCATTTTCATTGCACCGTCGGTAGCCAGTTTGGCTTTGCCTTTGGGAATGAGATAATTGCGTCCGTATCCGTCTTTTACAGCAACCACATCGTCTTTGTGGCCCAGGTTTTTTACGTCTTGTGTCAGAATCACTTTCATACTTCGTTTCCTCCTGTGAATTATTTCAAACCATCGGCTACGAAAGGCAGCAGTGAAAGGTGACGTGCGCGCTTGATGGCAACTGAAATCTTACGCTGAAATTTCAGAGACGTACCGGTGATGCGACGGGGAAGAATTTTGCCTTGTTCGTTTACGAACTTCAACAGAAAATCTTTGTCCTTGTAGTCGATGTAGCGGATACCGTGCTTCTTGAAACGGCAATACTTTTTCTTTTGCAGTACCTGCGGCGTTTGATTGAATACGAAATTGGCGTCTTTGCTCATGATGCAACCTCCTCTTCGGTTTTGTTGGTTTCCGGCTTGCGGGTAATTTCTCCGCGCCGTTTTTTGTCGTTGTACTCAACAGCCCATTTGTCCAGTTTCACGGTGAGGTAACGCATAACGCGTTCATCACGGCGGAAAGCGATTTCCATGGTGCGGATGAATTCGGGGTTTGCCCGATACTCAAACAAATGATAGAATCCCGTGCCTTTTTTGTCGATAGGGTAAGCTAGTTTGGTCAGGCCCCAGTTGTCTTCGTGGACCATCTCCCCACCGTTGCCTGTAATCAACTCTCTGTAGCTTTTAACAGCATCTTTCATTTGCTGTTCAGAGAGCACGGGTGTTAAAATGATTACAGTTTCATACTGATTCATGCTCATTGTGGTGTTTTTGGGGCTGCAAAAGTAGCGGTTCTCCCCGAAAAAACCAAGGGTCTGGCTATTTTTCAGAAAGCGTCTGCAATTCCCACCAGGCCCTGCTGTCTTCCAGACTCCATTCCTGCCAGTGCTTCTTCGGCCAATCCCGGCGAAACCGGTCTATCCTTTCCTGCAACACCGCTGAAAAGGTCTTCCCGTTAATGGTATCCGAAAAGCGGAATTTCCTTTGTTCCTGCTCTATTCTGATCTGACCCAGCATGGGCTCCCATTTTTTCAAAACCGGCAATACATGGTCAGGCATTTCGGCCAGAAACTCCATGTGTACATATGATTTTTTATAATGTTCGAGGTTGTATGAAGTGATGATGCCAGACCAATCCGGCAAACCACTTACGGCAAGAACAGCAAAACCGGTAACCGAAAGTCTGGACACCAGCGTTTGCAGCGCTTCTTTCCGGTGCACTTTCAGAAAAACCCAGATCAGGCCCAGTAAAATCGCGAGCAGAAAGAAAATGACACCTATGCGGCGATAGGCCAGCCCATAATGCTCTATATACCGGTAATTGCGTACGGCCACACTGCATGCCAGAAAGAAATTCTGAAACAGCCACAGGTATACCATCCACTTCAGTCCTTCGGCCCTGGCCAGAAAATTGAGATTGCCCCTGAAATAGAAAAGAATGGTACCGGCTGCAATCAATATACTCGCAATAAGGTACCAGGTGCCCTCGTGTACAAAACTCTTGAGCAATTGCCCGGACCAGGTAAAACCAAGCCATACCAGTTTGAAATCACTGATATTCAGCAGCAACAACAGCACATTGAGGCTGACAATGAGAAACATGGCGGCCTTGTATTCCACCAGCAGATTGCGGTGCAGTCCTTCGCGCCGGTATCTTCTGCGAAAGGGTTTACGTACCATATTCACGGGCTTCTGCAGCCATATTTTCATGGCATTTTCATCCGGCAAGGACTGTATATACAGATTGGAGATGAAAAGTCCCAGTAAAAACACAAGAATGGCGGTGAGGTTCAGGTAATCCGTGAGGTTGCCAAGCTTGTCAAGTACAGTGCGGATCCATCCGTCAAACAGTGGATTGCTTCCCCTGTAAAATGTGAGAAAAAGCAGGATAATCAGGAAGGGGATGCCATAAATCATCAGTGCACGTGTTACAGAAAACCTGCGTTTTCCGGGGACACTGCCTTTTCGCATGGAAAAGAAATTCTGCTGGGCCAGAAACAGATTGGCAAAGGCTTCCTTCATAGAAGCAAACACATCCGGAACCAGCGGCACTATGGCTGAGCCGGACAGGACAAACGCGGATAAACCGAGCATGACAAATGACCAGGTCTCACCGTGCCAGGCAACGGCAAATGACAGGCCCATAACCAGCCCGGTACTGCACCAGTACAACAATCCCCTTGGTTCATTGCGCCGCAGCCAAAAGGTGGCAACTGCCACCGCAAAACCAAAAACACCATAGTTCAGCCCTGGAGATTGCCTGTAAAAAAGCCAGAGAAAAAGCACGGCCAGAATAACGCTGATGGAAAAACGGATGCGTGGATGCATGAGATAGGAAACGAAAGTAGCCAAAATTCATTGTCTGCCATTTGTTGAATTCTATACAATGGCAGGAAATAACGACCATCAGGGCACAGGATCGTGGCCATGCCCACCCCATGGATGGCAGCGGGCTATGCGGGAGGCGGTAAGTTTCAGTGCCTTGAAAAAGGGGTACTTTCTGAATGCTTCAATGCCATATTCGCTGCAACTGGGAGTATACCGGCAGCTTTTGGGAATCAGCGGAGCCAGTGCATACTGGTATGTTCGTATGAGCAGAATGGCCAGTTTACGCATGATTCAGTGATTGAATGCATTTGGCCATGGCTTTGTCAAAAGCCTGCTTCAACCGGGGATATGCCAGCGGCTCAGAACCCGTATATATCACAGCAAGTGCCAGCATGCCTTTTCCCGGAGGGATTTGTGCCAGGAATGCGGGTTTTTCGAGACGGTACAGTTCACGCAACTGGCGGCGTATGCGGTTGCGGTCGCTGGCCTTTTTAAACCTGCGCTTTCCTACAGAGAACAGGACCTGGGCAGGCACACCGGAAACGGGTTCGGAATTCACCCACAGCCAATGGATACGGATGGGAAATGCAGAGACAAAAAAACCGGGCTGAAACAACCCGGCAATGATTTTTTGGCTGCAAAGGCGTTCGGCCTTTGAGAGTGTAAAAGGTCCGGAAAGGGGGTTGCGCGTTTCCATCGCATTGCCCTCAGCAGGCCAGATTAACCTTTGTGGCCCCGTTCGTCGGAGGTTGTAAGTTTATGACGACCACGTGCACGACGGGCAGCCAGTACACGGCGACCGTTTGACGATTCCATACGGGTGCGGAATCCGTGACGGTTGGCGCGTTTTCTGTTCGAAGGTTGATAAGTACGCTTGGTCATGTTGCAGAAATTGGGCTGCAAAAGTAGGCATTCATTTTGATTTCAGCAATATGCTCCGGGAAAAATCCTCAGAGAAATCTTCCGTCCCACTCTGGTGAGGGTATCCAGCATTCATTTTTATGTCCAAACCATTTGTAACGGTTGCTGGATATGTAGTCATACACAAAATCACGGATAAACCGGGGAACCAGGATAAATATCCATGCCATTTTCCAGGGCCAGTCCAACATGCGGGTTATGCGCAACACGGCCGCACTCTTGTAATAGACCTTTTCCCTGTACACAAAGACGATACTGTCCGGCGCGGGCTGGCTGCCTGCATAAACCGCGAGTAAACCCTGAGCCGCGGGTCCCTGCAATGCGGCAAACCTCAGGTGTTTTTTATGGTCCCTCTTCAGCAACCATTGTACAGTGCCATTGCACAGATTGCACACCCCATCGAAAAGAACTACAGGATGGCTCATCGGCCTACAGATTTCAGGTATTCTTTCACCTTTTCGCGGTACCAGGGGGTCAACTCCGCCGGCGTTGTGCGCAGCATTTCTCTCTCCCGCTGTTTTTCCTTCATATACGTTTGCAGAGCAGGTGGCAGTGTTGGAGGTATCTGTCCCGGGGATTTAGACTCTCTTTTGTCTTCTGTCTCCTGGGTACGGTCTGCCTTTTCATGCTCGAGCAAACGGGTTTCTATCTCTTTCTGCCGGTTTATCATTTCGGGAGTAATCCGTTTGTTTACCAGTTCCCTTTCCTGCTGCTCCATCATTTCCGCCGTTTGGTCCAGTTGTCTTGCCGCTTCAGATTCGCCTTTTTCGGCCAGTTTTTGCCGCATTTCGGCCAGCTTCCTGCGCAGCGCTTCCTGCATCAGTGCCATTTGAGCATAGGATTTATTCAATTCTTTGTCACCGGGCTTATCTCCCTCTTTTGGATTTCCGTTGCCTTCGCCGGGTTTACCGGCTTTTCCATTGCGTTGTTCCTGGGCTTTTTTCTGCAGTTCCTGCAGCATCTGCCCGAGTTGCTCCTGGCTTTTACTCAGTTTATCACCTTTGCGGGGCTGACCTTTTTTACCATTGCCCTGCTTGTTTGGGTTATTGCAACTCTTGCTCCCTTTGCTCTGCTGCTGCTGAGCCATCTGTGCCTGCATATTCTGCATGCTTTCCATCAGCATCACCGCCAGATTGTTCAACCCCGTCATCACATACTGTTCCCGCATACTTGCCTCGGCCAGATTTCGAATTTTCAACTGGTCCAGGGCATAGGACATGTTTGTGTTGATCCGGTTGATTTCTTTCGTAATGAAACTGCTCACCATCGGCTGACGCTTGGCCAGGGCACGGAGGCTGTCTTCCAGAAAAGCACAGGCCTCTTTCACCGTCATCTGCCGCCGGTTCAGTTCAACATATTTCGGGTTGTACTCCCTCAATTTACTCAACTCTGTAAATATCTCCTCCTGATTGAAAGAGGTTTCTACCAGACCTTCCAGAAGGATGCGGATTTTCTGATAATCCTCTGCCAGGCGCTGCTCTTTTTCTTTGGCAAGGCTTTGTTTCATTTTCTCGGCCGCTTTTTTCATCTGTTCAGCGGCATTCTTCTGGTTCTCTCCTGCCTTTCCTCCTTTGCCCTTATCCAGGTTGTCACCGGATTGCTTCATCTGCTCCTCTGCCTGTTTCTGCTCCTCCTCGCCCATATCCAGTTTCATGGGCTCTTCCAGCCCTTTGTTCATCTGCTCCGCCTCTTTCAACTCTTCCTGTATGCGGTGCAGTTCTTCTTTTAATTCCTGCTGTTCAGATTTTAATTCTCCGGTTTTATTGCTTTTTTCCTGCAGTGTTTTTTCAGCCAGTTTCTCCTGTTTTTCTGCGAGTTTCTCCAGTCTGTTGATATTGTCTTCCAGCTTCTGTTCCAGCTGCAATTGCTTAAACTGTTCAAGGAGTTTGTCCATCTCTTTGGCATTCTCCCGGTTCAGTTCCTGCATTTGTTGCAGTTTATTGTTTATATCCTCTTTGGGTGCTTGTTTTTGCAGCAATTCCTGCAATTGTTCAAGCAATTTTTTCAACTCAGGATTTTCCATTTGCTTCAGCATTTCTTCCATCTGTCTCTGCTTGTCCAGGGCTTCCGGTTTGGGTGCCTGAAATTCCTGTTGCTGCTGCAGCAATTTCTCCTGCTCTTTTTTTATTTGTTCCAGTTTTTCATTCTGTTTCTGCTGCATTTCCAGCAGGTCGCGTAATTTGTCTTTCTCATCCCAGTTCAGATTGCGCTGACGGTTAAACCTGTCCTGCAATTCCTTGCTCTTGTTCACCAGTTTCTGCGATTCCTTGTACGCTTCCTGCATCATATTCTGCACTTTGCTACCGGTGGCATCGGCTTTCTGCCGCACTTCCTCCAGCGTCTCGCGGCGCAAAACCTGTGGTTGTGTGCGGGTTACCTTGGGGCCATGCACACCGTCGTTGTCCCAGGCCTCAAAGAAATACTCCACTTCATCGCCGGGTGCTACACTCAACGCATCCATATTCAGAATGTAATAAAACGTTACATCGGCACCGGGGGTAATGCTTAGTGGCAACTGCCGGAATCCCTGGGCAGTTTTCCCGGGTATTTCGGATTTTACAAAACGCCAGGCAACAGACACACGGCTCACACCATAATCATCACCAGCCTGACCCAGGAAATAAAATTGCCGTATGTTGGTGCTGTCGTCTTTCTTCTCTACAAACAGGGAAGGTGCACGGTCTGGTATCACCTGAACGGCATAGCGCAGCGTGTCTTTGCCTGCAACAGATCCATTGCGGAGTTGCACTCTGCATACTGAATTCTGCAAAAACCGCCGACTGAATGTGAACATGCCCTGCTTGTTGTTTCTGGTCAGGGTTTCTGTTTTGCCCCCTTGTTCAATTTGCAGTGACTCCGCGTCACGGGTGGCAAATTTCCATGTGAGGGTGCTGCCCTCGGGTACAGAAAAATCACTGGCATTCTGCACTACTTCTTCCCCCCGACGGGTGTATGCAGGATACTGTATACGCACCTCTGCCGAGGAAATTGCGGGTACGGGTTTCACCACAATGGCATATGCATCCGAGGCAAATCCCGCAGCTTCAAAGTGAAATTCCTGATTGACAGTTAGGTTCTTTAATTCGTAACGATAAATGCCTTTTTCGTCCTTCAGCATCTTTATGGGTTGCCCGTTGCTTACCACAAAAACCTCATCGGGAAGAGATTTGCCCCGCACAGCCATTTCTATAACGAAGTCTGCGCCCCGGTTCGCCGAAAGACTCTTGTTGCGCAGTTGAAATTCAAAGGGGGCCTTGATTTTGAAGTGTCGGTTGTATTGAATGATGCGCTGCGCCCCGTCTGTGATGATGCTGCTTTGGAAAAGTAAAATCACAGCCAGCATGGCCACAGGAACAGCAAGGAACTTGAGATATTTCCTGTTTTCCTGAAGGCGGATTGCACCTGTAAATGGCACTGGCCGCAATTCCTTCATTTTTTGTTCTATGCCTGCCAGCAACAAACTGCTCTCGGGGTGCGACTGATGCATTTCTTCCAACTGAAGCAAATTGAGCAATTTGTCTTCTACATGGCTGAAATGCCGGCCTATGATAACCGCTGCTTCACTATAACCCAGCACCGGACCCAGGCGAAAAAGACCTTGTAAGGGGCGAAGCACCCAGAAATACAAAATCCCACCCAGAGAAAGGGCAAAACCCCAGAACAATGTGGCCCTCACCGGTGTGCTGAAATGCCCGTAATATTCTCCAAGGTTGATAAGCAGAAACAGGCCCAGCAAAAGTGCTGCCGCAAGCAGTCCGCCCCGCACCAGCTGGTTCAGGTAATACTTGCGGATGAAAGCATCCAGTTTTTCGCGGATTTCGCCAGTGGCCATGTTTACAAAAATAACATCAATTGCAGCATTTCAATACCGCGATTCTGTCATAAAGTAAACGAATCGGACAAAAATTTATTTCCTGCAACAGAATATGGCATTAGCGGCTGAAAACAAGCCGGATACCGGCATTGCCGATTCCCTCTTCACCGCCATGGGCCGCAGACAGGGCCGCTTCGGCAAAAATGTGACGTGAAACTGCGCACCCGACCCGGAATGTTGCCCCTGCATAACCGGTATAGGTATAGTCATTCCGTATGATTGATGCGCCTCCGTAATAGCCCAAACCCAATACCAGCGGGCCCAGTTTTTTTCTTGCAATCAGGCAGGCGGTTAAATCGTAAAAGGTGTGCTTTTGCTTGCGGTTTTCCAGCGAAACAGACTGCCCTATTCCCACATTGGGTTCAATAGAAATGTTCCAGGTTTTCCGGCTAAGGCAGTTGAAATTGTACCCTGCCTGCAACCCGCAGGTTCTGTATACTTCGCCCTCCAGGACATGCGTGAAAAATGCAGAAAAACCTGCAAAACCGCGGGGTGTAAACCGGCTTTTTTCCTGACCATACACACCCTGAGTGGAAAGAAGCAGCAAAAAGAAGACTAAGCGCACGGACAAATATAACCTGAGAAATACAAGTGTTTGTTCAAATGCCTGTATGACCGGACACCATTCTGTCCAGCACAACAGCAGCAGCAATCCCGGCATTTAAACTTTCAGCCTGTCCGTAAGCCGGTATGGTTACACGGGTTTTCACACAGTCTGCCAGGTCCGCAGATATGCCGTGTGATTCGCTGCCAATGAGCAAAATGGCCGGATACCGGAAGGTATGTATATGCATGTTTTCCCCGGTAAGGTAGCAGCCGTATACGTTTTTACCCGTCAATAATTTTTTAAGGTCACCATAAACCGGTTTTACCCGGATAAAAGAACCCATTGTGGCTGCAAGGCATTTGGGATTGTAAAAATCCGTACAATTCTCAGAGAGCAGAACATGAGACACCCCATACCAGTCTGCCGTGCGAATGATGGTACCCAGATTCCCGGGGTCTGAGATTCCATCCAGCGCGAGAATAACCGGTGCATTGAAATCGACGGAACCGGATGCGTTTTCAGGTATTTTCACAATAGCCACCACACCAGGTGGGGTGGTAAATGAGGAGAGTTTTTTCATTTCGGTTTCCGAAATGATGTCGCAGCCGAATGGGGGCTTCTCCTTTTCCTGAAAGGCTTTTGTGGCCAGAATAGTGACTACTTCCATGTCACTGTGGAATACTTCGGACACCGCTTTGCGGCCTTCCACCATGAATTGGCCATATTTTTGCCTGTACTTCGGCAGTTTCAGCGCAGCGTACTGTTTCAGTTCAGCATTGGATGGCATCGTTTTTCCGCAAATATCCCACAAATACCGCATGGGTGTATATCCTCCTGTTGCTGTCTGTGTTCATTCAGGCCTGTGGGGTGCGCCGGGTAACACCCAAAAATGCCTGGTTGCTGAAGAAAAACGTAATTAAGGTTGAAAAATCCGCAATCAGAAGCTCAGAACTCAGCGCCCAGATCCTGCACCGGGCCAACAAGCGGATTCTGCTGAACCGTGTACCGTTTTATCTGTGGATGTATGCATTCGCCACCAAACGCAAAAACCCTGCATTGAGTGACAGTACCCCCTGGCGTAAAAACTGGCGCAATGAAAAAGGAGAGCCTCCGGTATTGCTGGATACCACTCTGGTGCACCTATCGGCAGACAATATCCGGAATTATCTCTTCAACAAAGGGTATTTTGATGCGGATGTCTGGTACAAATTCCAGCTGGGGAAGCGCAAAGCCAAAGTAAAGTACAGGGTACACCCCGGAAAACCCTATCTGGTCAATTCCTTTTTCCGACAGCCAAAGGACTCCTCACTGCTACCAGTGCTGGACACCATCTCAATGGCTTCAGACTATTTCAGATTGTGGTGGCCGGCAGATTTAAACAAATTGGGCGAAGCCCGGAATTATCTGGCCCGCGAAATGCGCAACCGCGGATATTATCTGGTAAATCCCACCCATTTCCGTTTTGAAATAGATACCCTCAATGACAAAAAGGAAGCGAAAGTTGTATTGATGATGGACAATCCGGAAAATGGCCGGCATGAGTTGTACAGGTTTGGCCATGTCCGCCTGTTTCTGGAGTGCAGTGATGCCTATATGCGCACACGCAATCCGGATTCTGTGCATCTGCCGGGTCATACTTTGGTTCTGAACCGTTACCCCATCCATGCTTCAACCCTGAACAGGCTTATCCGCATGGACAGTGGAGCCCTTTACAGCCAGGCCAAGGCAGAGCAGTCTTATACTTCCCTGGCAGAAATGGGCCTTTTCAGCATTGTAGATATCCGCTACTTTACAGATACCCCTACACATACCGTTACGCCCTATATCTATCTGAAAGCATTGCCCCGTATGTTCCGGTCGCTGGAACCCCAGGGATTGTATTCCCCTCAGGGTACATCCGGCACGAATTTTCAAACCCAGAACCAGCGTAGTTTTGGTCTGGCCGGCATTCTCAGTTTCAATAACCGCAATTTGTTCGGCAATGGTGAGAATTTCAGACTTAGCAGCGTTACATCTTATGAAGCCATCGTAAAGCGCAATACCAGCAACAGCAGCCCTCTCTTTGGTTTTCAGCAGGGATTCAACGCACAACTGAGTTTACCGCATTTCAACCTGCTGGACAATCTGGTGGATTCGAGGGGCCGTTTCCATCGCCGGAACACCGTACTATCACTGTCATACCAGTTCGAGAACAACCCCAATTTCCGCCGCAGCTCGCTGCCTGCCAGTCTTTCGCTGCAGTTTATCAAGCCCAAATTCAGCTTTTACTATACCCCGCTGGAAGTAAGCTACAACCGCAACCGCATCAATCCTGTCTACAAAGCTTCGCTGCCCCAGTTGGATCAGGATTTTGTGAACAGGGTTTTTGTAGATCAATTTATTTCCGCAGCAAAAACCGGTTTCATTTATGCCAATAACCGCACCAAACCCGGGGAAACCTATTTCTTTACCCGGGCCGGATTTGAGACCAGCGGCAATTTGCACCGCCTTATTCGCAGCATAGGTAAGGATTTCGATGCTTCCAAAGATTACAAGTTTCTGGGGGTAAACTATTTCCAATATGCCAAAATGGAAGGAGAAATCAGGTTGCGGCAAACCATTGATGCACTGAATACAGTGATTCTGCGGGTAAACTCCGGCGTGGTGCTGCCCTATGGCAACAGTTCGGCAGTGCCTTATGACAAGCGTTACTTTATAGGTGGCAGCAACAGTTTGCGTGCCTGGAGGCCCCGCCGGCTGGGGCCGGGAAATACCCCGGATACAACAACTTCAATTCTGGACCGTTCCGGTGAATTCTTGTTTGAATCCAATTTCGAGTACCGTTTTACCCTCATTGGCGGGTTCCTGGAATCTGCCCTGTTTTTTGATATGGGCAACATCTGGAATCTGAACCATAAAGGGCAAAGCAGCGGCACCAAAGGTCTGCTGGCCTATCAGACACTGGGCGACGAACTGGCGCTGAATACAGGGCTGGGTTTCAGGTTTGATTTTAAGTTCTTCCTGTTTCGCATCGATTGGGGAGTGCCCATTCGCGACCCCGGGAAGGCGGCCGGCAGCCGGTGGATGTTTACCCGCGATTACTTCCTGGATCCCTGGGATTTTGCCAAAAAAGAAACCGCCCTGGCCATAGGAATCGGTTATCCTTTTTAGGTCCTGCCTGCGGTCTGAATTACCCTTTTCATGGGCTTTCACAAAAAAAGGAACTATTTTTGCACCTTTTCGGATATACTCTTATGAAAAAGCACCTGAAACACCTTTTACTGCTCGCTGTTACCAGCGGCTTAATTGCCATACAGGCCTGTAAAGACCAAACCGGCGATGTAAACCTGTTTTCCATTCAGGACGACCTGAATCTGGGTGCCCAAACCGCAGCGCAAATTGAGCAGGACCCTACGGTAAAAATACTGGATTCTGCCACCAATACCTCTGCCTACAAGTTTTTGTACGATATACGCACCGCCATTCTCAATTCCGGTCAGATCATTTATAAGAACGAATTCCCCTGGAGGGTCCGCATTATACGCAATGACACTACCCTCAATGCATTTTGTACCCCGGGTGGATACATTTATTTCTATACCGGACTGCTGAAGTTCCTGGACAGTACCCACCACCTGGCCGGGGTTATGGGCCATGAAATGGCGCATGCAGACCGCCGCCACAGTACCGATGCACTGACCAGACAGTATGGCCTCAGCGTGCTGCTGGATGTGGTGTTTGGCAAAGACAAAGGACAACTTGCCCGCATTGCAGTGGGGCTGAAAGAACTGCAGTACAGCCGTAAGGCGGAAACCGAAGCAGATGCTTTCTCGGTGGATTATCTGTATCCCACCAATTATGACGCAAGGGGTGCAGCCGGCTTCTTCGAAAAACTCATTGCCATGGGACAGGGAGGGGGAACTCCAGTATTTTTAAGTACACACCCCAGTCCGGACAACAGGGTACAGGCCATCCATGCCAAATGGCTCACCCTGGGTGGCAAAGTAGGACAAACCTATCCTGCAGAGTATAAAACCTTTAAAAACCTGCTGCCCTGATGAGAAAATATCTGATCAGTTTCATCCTGTTTCTCTCAGCGTCTCCCTTGTGGAGCCAGGCGGACAGTACCGTGCAAAAGGCACTGAATGACACCGCTAAAACGGTAAAGGCAGATACCACAAATACTTTTCTGGTAGAAATAAACAAGCTGCTGCGTGTGGCCGAAAGCAATCTTGGCACACCCTATCGCTATGCCGGCAAACAGCCCGGAGGATTTGACTGCAGCGGATTCGTGATGTACTGCTACAAAACCGCCTGTGGCATTCCGCTTTCACCCAGTGCAACCTCCTACTACATGCACGGCACAGCTGTGAGCAAAGCACAGGCCCGGCCCGGAGATGTAATTTGTTTTACAGGTTCCAATGCCTACAACCGCAGCATAGGCCACGTGGGGATTATTACCGAAGTCACCCCGACCGAGATTTATTTCATCCATTCAGCACTGAATGGCGGGGTGCGGCATGACAGCCTGAGCCTGGGATACTACAAAACCCGGTTCCTGGGTATCCGCAGGATTTTGCGCTGAATTCATTCTTTCTGTTCCGCATATCCGGCCCAGGACATTCTCTGCATATCTCTGGTGACATCTCACTCCCACTTTACCAATTTCCCCGTCACAATCCGTCCATTTTCATTCACTTTTATAAGATAACTGCCAGGCGAGAAGTCGCGTGCGTCTATCTTCCGTTTCAGCATCCCTTTTGCATCTGTTTGACAATTACAAACTTTTTGTACCACTTTTCCATTCAGATCAATGATGCTTATTTCAACCTGTGCATCTGGATTGCTTAAGTAGGTAATTTCCAACAGGTCGTGAAATGGATTGGGAGTTACACTGAGAGTGTGTTTTTTAATTAGAGAATCCTGTCCGTCGTCAAATAAAAGTGAACTTTTCCTTAGTGAGTGCTTTATTTGTAAATTTGGGGTGTGATACGCCATAAAACACTGCTGCCAATTACTTTTCTTGTCTTCCTTTCTGCATTCTCGCAATCTGTATCAGCCCAAAAAGAAGCATGGAACTGGTTTTTAGCAGACAGCGCAGGAATACAATGGATAAATGGCAAAACCCCTATTAGTAACGATTGGTATAACCTCAAAGGTGAAGAGGGAAGCGGAGGCATTAGCGATAGCTTAGGAAATTTACTGTTTTACACCAACGGTGTAGATATTTACAATGCAAAACATGAAAAGCTCAATAAAGACTTTGATTTAGGCGGTGATTGGAGCAGTACTCAAGGCAAATTGATTTTAAAACATCCTGAATCTGATTATTACCATGTATTTACTAATAAATATATAGGTTGGCAGCAATCTAGGTTGTATCATACTGCATTTATCATTGAAAATGATACCGCAAAATTCATAGTCAAAAAGGAAATTCTACAAACTTTAATTAGTGAAGGAATAGCTGCAGTAAATCATCAAAATGGAAGGGATATTACCATTTTGAATCATAGTTTATATGGGGACACTTTTTACATGTTTCTTTTAACAGAATCAGGACTAAATAGATGCATTTCCATATCTAATTTAGGTGAAACTAATTTAACATCAACAAATCGGTTTACAAACATTTCAATTTCTCCAAGTGGTAATTTTTTGTCTTTTTCTGCTACTCCAAAGAACTTTCAACATAGTCTTTTTAAATTCAATTCACAAAAGGGATCATTAAGCGATGAACTAAAGAATATTGAAGGAATATTTTTTTCTGGCATATTCAGTGACAATGATTCCTTTATGTATATTGACCCAAACAATTATTCCTATGCTCAGTATTCATTAAAAAAATGGGATAGGACAAGTATTTTAAATTCACGAAAAACGCTTTATAGTGATCCGAATTTTTTAGGTGGTTGTGCCAGAAACGCACCCGGAGGTAAAGTTCTTATTACTCGAGAAAAACAAAATTTCATTAGTATAATAAATAACGCAAACAAGCCCTACCCTCAATGCGATTTTGTAAATAAAGCAGTAACATTGATTCAGGGAACCTGCCGTTTTGGCAACTACAATACCAACCAAAGCTATTTTTATACCCCTTCTATTAATTACAAATACAAGCAAAATTGCACTACAAATGGCTTTGAATTTATGGGTGTAGATACTTTTAGAGCCAGCACTTATAACTGGAAAATAAACAAGGGTAACAATGAATTTCATTATACAACCAAAAATATCAAGCACTTGTTTACCGATACCGGCATTTGGCAGGTGAAATATGTAGCCTCAAATGGAACAAGAACAGATAGCGTAATCAAGGAAATTGAAATATTCCCCATTCTGAAACCCGGCTTTCTCGGAAAAGACATTGGCTATTGTGGCAATGCATTTCCTATTACAATACAAGGCCCCAAGGGCATGAACTGTTATACATGGAAAAAACCCAAGGGCATTGAAACCTATATAGACCACATAAAAGCAGATACAGCAGGCATGTATATAATAGAAACCTGTAACCCGGTTTTTTGTACATATTTTGATACCATTAAAGTTTATGAAAAAGCCGCACCGGATACACCCATAATTTTGCGCAAAGGAGATAGCCTTTTTGTAAGCAATGCAGAAAATGGCGTGCAATACCAATGGTATAAAGGCATTACATTTACGGGGAAATCGGGTGTTGGTTTTAAACTGTTAGATACCGCATGGTACAAAGTGCAGGGTGTAGTTCCTGTAAATTGTTACAGTGGATTTGATAGTATAAATGTTACTACATTAAGTTCCAAAACACTAACTCAATCCTCAATTTTCATTTTCCCCAACCCCACCCCGGGTGGATTCCATATTCAATCTGCTCAGATTCCAATTTACTCTGCAGATATTTACACAACAGAAGGTCGCAAACTACAGGAATACCGGATTTCAGGCTCGAAAAAGGCCTTTATTCCTTTTGCTGCTTCTCCCGGCTTGTATTTCGTGAAGGTGAATGGGGGTTATTGGGAAAAAATTTGGGTTTTGTAACTAACTGGTTCTCCACAACCCGAAATACTCACTCCAGATCCAGGGGTTGGTGCCTTTCGCATCGTTGAGGCAACTGGGATACTGCACGGCCAGATAGCTGGTGTAAATGCCGCAAATCAGGGCGAAAATCCATACAGGTTTGCCACGCCACAACTTTTCCCAGTCCGCCTGCATACCAGCCCAGAAAATCAATGGAAGTATGTCTAGAAAGGCCCTGTGGCTCAATCCGCAACTCAGGGTGGGAATCCACCAACTGCCATACAGGAATAAGGTGATGAGAACACACAGGGCGGCAATGCGGGAAGGCGACCATCCGGATGAAGCGTAAACTGCGCTGCGAAACACCCAGGCAATCAGAAAAAACAGAAAGGGGGTATACACGGCCACCCCGTTGCTCGCACTGAACAGGATGGCATGAATCCAGGGCGCTTTCCAGTGGGTGAACCCTTCCCCTGCATAGGCCACCTCACCGGCATGCCTGTTGTACAGGCTGTGCAGAATCAACGGGAGCAATCCCAGCATCAGGCATACAGCCTGTATTCCTCTCCACTTCCATTCTGTTATTGTTTGCCATTGCCTTTTCACAATAACCCATAACAAGGGTGAAATCACCAACAGGTTTACAGGACGTATACACCCAATCAGGGCCACTATACCGGCTGTGACCAGTGCGTTTCTTACATTTACCTCTTTGTGATGCAGCCATAACAGCCATGCTACCAGCAAAAAGGTATACCCGTGGCTCATGGCAGGCTGCCAAATGGCAAAGTAGGCTGTATGTGTGGCCACAAGGACGGCCAGCAATAAACCCACTGTGCGCCGGGTTGACCATCCATGCTTCAGGGCAAGCAATCCCAGCAGATACAACCCCATAAACCAAGCCAGTTCTGCACTTACAATCAGCCCGGTTTCGTAGGGTTGCTGAAAACCATCTGCTCTGCCCGGCTGAAACCATTTCATGTAGCTATGCACCGCCAGAAATACCGGCAATTCCATCATGGCCACTCCGGGTGGGTACTTTGTAAAAACAGTGCCGTTGCTATTCAGCTTAAACCCTTCACCACTCAGCGTGTCGGCCCGGGCGGGAAATGCATTTGCATCCCAATTGTAAATAAAGGTAGCGGGCAGATATACGTAATATCCTGCCTTGTCGGCCCAAATCTCACTGTTGTAGTGATGTACCGGAAACCGCAGGTTCTGATTGAAACTGTAATACAGCGTGAGCAACCCTGCCAATACACAAAACCATTGTATGCGGGTACGTGCTTGCAAATGGGTCGGGATTATTCGCCGGCCTGCTTTTCTTCCGGCAACTCCTTATTCCTGGCTTTGGCAACGGAAATGGTGAGTTCCTCGGCATTCTTTTTACGGTCTACCTTTAACTCATCGCCTTCATGGGTCGTGCCTTTCAGCACTTCCTCTGCCAGGGGTTCTTCCAGGTATTTTTGCAAAGCCCTTTGCAGGGGTCTTGCTCCAAAATCCGGGTCAAACCCTTTCTCTGCCAGAAATTCCTTGGCAGATTTGGTCAATGTTACTTTGTACCCTATTTCTGCAATGCGGTTCAGCATTTTGGTCATACGCAAATCCAGAATCTGAATCAATTCCTCTTTACCCAGGCTGTTGAATACCACCACATCGTCTACACGGTTCAGGAACTCCGGACTGAAGAATTTCTTCAACTGGGTTTCAATAACCTGCTTGCTTTCCTTTTCCCGGTTCTCATTTTTGGTTACCGTTCCAAATCCCATTCCGGTTCCGAAATCTTTCAGTTGACGGCTGCCGATGTTGGAGGTCATGATAATCACCGTGTTTCTGAAATCGATGCGGCGACCCAGGCTGTCTGTCATCTGACCTTCGTCCAGCACCTGCAGCAGCAGATTGAACACATCCGGATGGGCTTTTTCCACTTCATCGAACAGGATAACCGCATAGGGTTTGCGCCTTACCTTTTCGGTAAGCATACCGCCTTCTTCGTAACCAACATATCCCGGAGGGGCACCTACCAAACGGCTCACCGCAAACTTTTCCATAAACTCACTCATGTCTATTCGGATGAGTGAATCGTCGCTGTCGAACAGAAACTCAGAAAGGGCTTTGGCCAACTCGGTTTTACCCACACCGGTAGGTCCCAGAAAAATGAATGAGCCTATCGGGCGGTTCGGGTCTTTAAATCCGGCACGTGTGCGCTGTATGCTGCGGGTGAGTTTCTCTACTGCTTTGTCCTGCCCTATCACCCGTTTCTTCAGCGTCTCGCCCATTTGCAGCAGGCGTTTGCTTTCGCTTTCTGCCATGCGGCGCACCGGTATGCCGGTAATCATGCTCACCACAGCGGCAATGTCGTCTTCATCCACATTGAATTTCTGCTCGCGGGTTTGTGATTCCCATGCAGCTTTCGCTGTTTCCAGATCCTCGAGCAGGCGTTTCTCTGTATCGCGCAGTCTCGCCGCTTCCTCAAAATTCTGGCTTTTGACTACCTTGTTCTTTTCTACTTTTATTTCCTCGATTTTGTTTTCAAGGGTAACAATGTCGGCCGGCACATGGATGTTGCTGATATGCACGCGGGCACCTGCTTCATCCAGAATATCTATGGCCTTATCCGGCAAATGCCGGTCACTCATATACCGCACACTCAGATCCACACAGGCTTTGATTGCATCGTCTGTATAGCTTACTCCGTGGTGATCTTCGTACTTCTCTTTGATATTGTGCAGAATCTCCACGGTTTCTGCAGGACTGGCAGGTTCAATCAGTACCATCTGGAAACGGCGTTCCAGGGCTCCATCTTTCTCAATATACTGCCGGTATTCATCCAGGGTGGTGGCGCCAATGCACTGTATTTCACCCCTGGCCAGGGCGGGTTTGAACATGTTGCTTGCATCCAGACTTCCACTTGCACCTCCTGCACCTACTATCGTGTGTATTTCATCAATAAACAGAATGACATCGTCTGCTTTTTCAAGTTCCATCATCAGCGCCTTCATGCGTTCTTCAAACTGTCCGCGGTACTTGGTACCGGCCACCATGCTGGCCAGGTCCAGGCTCACCACCCGCTTGTTGAACAACACACGGCTCACCTTGCGCTGAATGATGCGCAGGGCCAGCCCTTCGGCAATGGCGGTTTTACCCACACCGGGCTCACCGATGAGGACTGGATTGTTTTTTTTGCGGCGGCTGAGAATCTGGCTCACACGTTCGATTTCCTTTTCCCTGCCCACGATGGGGTCCAGTTTGCCTTCTTCGGCTGCTTTGGTCAGGTCGCGGCCAAAATTGTCCAGCACGGGGGTTTTACTCTTGCCTTTTCCACCCCTGCGGCTTTCTGTGGCTTTCTGTTCTTCTTTATAGAATTCCTCGGGAGTATCATTATCCTCTCCGCCAATTTCATCGCGGATGCTGTCCACGCCTTCTTCCAGGGCACTCTTGAATACATCGTAGTTCACACCAAACTGGGCCAGTACTTTGGATGCAATGTTGTCTTCATCCCGCAAGATGCTTAGAAGCAAATGTTCTGTACCAATGAGGTCTGTTTTGAAAATCTTGGCTTCAAGGTACGTGATTTTCAGGGCCTTTTCGGCTTGCTTGGTCAGCGGGATGTTGCCCAGATTTGTGGTTCTTGTGGCGGTACCGCGTATGGTGTCTTCGATATTCTTCTTCAGGCGCAGGGTGTCTATATCCAGCAGACGCAGGGTTTGAAGGGCTTTGCCTTCGCCTTCGCGAATGATGCCCAGCAACAAATGCTCGCAACCGATGTAGTCGTGCCCCAGGCGGATGGCCTCTTCACGGCTGTATTGAATAACTTCTTTTACTCTGGGTGAAAACTTTGCTTCCATGTACAGGATTTCCTTATTTACAAATGTAGTGTTTATCTCTGCATATACGCCATTTGCCGGCCTTTGGTTTTACCAGTGCCATGGCTTGTGTATGCTCCTGTGGTCAGTGCCAAAATCAGGCCGGAATCAAGACCTGCCATTCTTGCAGTCTGAAACTGCCATCCGGTATTTTATTCACCATTTACACACCATTTGGTGTGAAGAAATAAAACACCGGACACACAGGGCCATTTCCGCTTCCCGGATATTACTTTGAAGGTTCATGGAAAACGCTTCCCAGGACAAAAAGAAGAGAAGGACAAATCCTCTGGCAGCCATGCCGGCAGATATGCAGGGCCGGGTACCACCGCATACCCGCGAACTGGAAGAGGCTGTTCTCGGTGGTATGATGCTGGAAAGGGATAAGGTAGACCTGGTCATTGACATCCTTTCCGAAAAACATTTCTATGTACCAGAGAATCAGGTGGTGTTTCGCGCCATCCGTAAACTCTATGAAGACGGTGCAGGTGCCATAGACCTGCTCACTGTGAACAATGCCCTGCGCAACAGCGGTGAACTGGAACTCATTGGTGGCAGTTATTACCTGGCCCAGCTCACAAACCGGGTTGCCAGCGCAGCCAACATAGAATTTCACTCCCGTATCCTTACCCAGAAATTTGTACAGCGGGAACTCATCCGTGTTTCAGGTGAAATTGCTGTAGATGCCTACAATGACGGCGCCGACAGTTTTGAATTGCTGGATGACAGCGAACGCAAACTCTACGAAATAAAGAACGCAGGCCTGAAACGCAATTTTCAGGACATCAATACACTGATTGCACGGGCGCTGAAAACGCTGGATGATCGCAGCAAGACAGAAAATGATGGTATTACCGGGGTCGCCAGTGGCTTTACAGACCTGGACCGCATTACCAGCGGCTGGCAGCCCAGCGACCTGATTATCCTTGCTGCCCGTCCGGCCATGGGTAAAACCGCCTTTGCACTCTCACTGGTCCGCAACGCCGCTGTAGATTTCGGAAAATCTGTCATGATTTTCTCCCTTGAAATGGCAGATGTGCAACTGGTCAATCGCCTCATCAGTGGCGAAGCTGAAATTCCCGGAGACAAAATCCGCAAAAGTGACCTTACGGAAGAAGAATGGGGCCGGCTGCATGACCGCACAACACGGCTGGGTGAATCGCGCATATTCATTGATGATACCCCGCAGCTGAGTATTTTCGACCTTAATGCCAAGTGTCGCCGTGTGCACAGCCAGCAAGGTCTGGATTTGGTGGTGGTGGATTACCTGCAGTTGTTGCGTCACGAAACCAAAGGGCAGCAGGGCAACCGCGAGCAGGAAATCGCATTTATCTCCCGTTCACTCAAAGGTCTGGCCAAGGAACTCAATATCCCGGTGATTGCCCTGGCTCAGTTGAGCCGTGAGGTTGAAAAACGGCAGAACAAACGTCCCCAGCTCAGCGATTTGCGTGAATCCGGTTCTATCGAACAAGACGCCGATATGGTTATGTTCCTGTACCGGGATCAGTACTATACAAAAATGGGTGTGGGTGAGCCCACCCGCGGGCAGGAACCGCAGTTTTCTGCCGCAGACCAGATAGACGGGCTTGTGGAAATACTCATAGGCAAAAACAGGCACGGAGCCGTAGGTACTGCATATGCCAAGTTTGTGAGTCCTTACAGCAAGTTTGTAGATCTTGCACCCGAAGAAAGACTGCTCATTCCGCGCGAAGGGGATGATCAGCCGCCCTCTCCCATTTTCACCACGCAAACCCTGCCCAGCAAAATGAACAGCGACATGGCATTCGGACAAAACGACTATGGAGACAACCCATGGGGCTCTTCAGGCAATACCGGTGCTGACATTTTCGTGGATTGAAAATGTGATGCTTTTGACAGACCGATAAGATTGTTCCCCTTGAGTGAAACAAATTCTGTACGATTTTAAGCAATTGTACTGATTCCGTTTTGCAATGAAAATCCAGGCTGTATCAGCAGTTCACTTCAGGGTTCGACAATCACATAGGGTATTCTCTGCACTGCTTTTTCCATCATATACCGCACCATTTCCTGGGCTGTTGCTCCGGTATAACTGTTGAGTGAAAGTTTCATATTCCACATCACTTTCCCTGCATTGCCATCCCACGCACCTATGCCGCCATGCGCATGACTGCTGCTGCTGTTTGGTACTGTATTGGTCCAGACATAAGTGTCCAGATCCATTGCTTTTGAGGCAGGATGTATCTGATAAAATGAAGACAAAATATATCCGTCTACACCGAGCAAACGGCATACATCACCCGGCGGGGCATGTTTAAACCCGGTGTCCTTATAGTAACCCGCTTTGGTCAATATCTGATTCACGGAATCCAGATCCATAATCCGGGCCGTGAACTGCCCTTTTTCATACAAAGCCTGCACATAATCATAAATGATAGACTGATAATCGAATCCCGCCTGAATCTGGTATCCTTCAATGGCTTCTTCAGGCATTCCCTTTCTCTTTTCCAGTGTTACCCGAGACGGAATTACAGCTATTTTTTTATGCGCTTTTAATATCTGTACCCCGTCTTTTTCGGTTTTCACTTTTACAGAGCATGACAGAACAAACAGGGTCAGGAATGCCATATAAAATATGGGTTTAATCGATACGCATCTCATTGCAATAGCGAATATAATATGAAAACAGCACCCCGCATCCGGGGTGCTGTTTTGTGAATTTGCCGGATATGCAATCCGGATTGTTTTATTCTTCGTCCTGTGCCTTCGCAGGCAGTTTTACAGCTATCACCTTTTCGGCACCAGCCACAGTTTTGCCTTCAATGGTAATGGCCCCTTTCAGGTTTTTCAGCGCAGCAATGGCCCCCTGTGCACTATATACAGGCTCATTGTTAATATGCGTAATGGTCATGTCTTTGGGCACACCGGCATCTTTAAACACCCCATTTCCAACTTCTTCTACCTTTACCCCGTTTTTCACAGTCAGTTTCATGCGTTCTTCGCGGGTGGTATTGGTCAGTTTCAGCCCCAGATAGGTCTCCGAACTGCTTTTTTCTGCAACTTCCAGTTTGGTTTTGCCATCTTCACTCAGCAAGGTGGCTTCCACATCTTTCACATCGCCCTTGCGGCGCAGGGTTACTGTCACTTTGTCACCAGGCTTGTTCTTGCCTACTTCCTCCTGCAGGCGGCTGCTGCTGTTTACTTCCGTTCCGTTGATTTTCAAAATCACGTCTCCCTTTTTAATGCCCGCTTTTTCTGCAGCACTGTTCTGTACCACCTCAGCTACATATACTCCCTTCAGGTCTGAAAGGCCTTTTTCATCTGCCAGTTGCTGGTTGATTTCCTGTATGGACACGCCCAGCAATCCGCGTTGAACCTTGCCATACTTCATCAGGTCGTTCACAACCTTTTTTACCAGATTTACTGGTACAGCAAATGCATAGCCGGCATACGATCCGGTTTCTGAGGCAATGGCTGTATTGATGCCGATGAGTTCCCCTGCCACGCTTACCAGCGCCCCGCCGCTGTTGCCCGGATTGATGGCTGCATCGGTCTGTATAAAGTTTTCGATGGCGTATTTGTTGCCATGACTGCGGATCAGATCAATGTTACGGCCAACCGCACTCACAATACCCAGGGTTACCGTGCTGTTCAGATTAAACGGATTGCCAACCGCTACAGTCCATTGTCCCACTTTCACATCATCGCTGTTTCCCAGTTTCAGAAATGGCAGGTTGCTTTCCGGAATGCGTATCAGGGCTATGTCTGTATTCTTATCGGTGCCTATCAGCTCGGCTACATAGGTTCGCTTGTCATTGAGCACTACCTCAATTTTGGTAGCACCTTCCACCACGTGGTTATTGGTTACTATATAACCGTCGTCGCTGAGAATGACACCACTTCCACTGGCCTGTCTCGGTCCCGGGTTTTCAAAGCGGAAACCGCCGCCGGGACCATTAAAGAATTCAAACGGGTCCATGGGTTGTTGCCCGCCTCTTCCGGATTCCGGCTGCTGCGTGCCAACGGTGGTTTTAATGTGAACCACTGCAGGAGTGGCAATGGATGAAACCCCGGTAAAATCGAATGCCGGCACCGTATTCAAACTGGCATAACGCGCCAGTTGACCCGAGGCATTCTGCAGGTTTTCAATCGATCTGCCGGTTTTTTTAGCCAGCAGGGCATATCCGCCCAGCGATACAACACCACCCAGCAAACCGGCCAACGCCAGGGTGAGAAATTTGTTTTTGTTTATTACAGGTTCCATATGCAAAAAAGTATTGTTCAAATTTTGTTCCGAATTTACAACGGAAAAAACCCTGCCAATCCTTTACTTTGTAACCCAGCCATTTACCTTTTTCGGTGAACGGTGATTAAATATCTGTGAAATGTCTGGAACGGATTCCGGAGAAGAAGCAAACCTCATTGACCGATTGCGAAACGGGGAGCAGGAAGCCCTGGTGGAGTTGTACAAAAGCAATTTTGCCATGGTGAAGTCCTATGTCCTGCGCAACAACGGCGCCCTGGAGGATGCAGAAGATCTGCTGCAGGAGTCGCTGGTGGTGCTATGGCAAAACGTGCGTAAAGCAGAGTTTGAACTCACCAGCCGCATCAGCACCTACCTGATGGCGGTGTGCAAAAACCTGTGGCTGAAACAGCTGAGCAAAAACGGGCGGATGATGGGGGAAGAACTGATTCAGCCCCAGGCGCACAGTGTGAACCCAGACCACGGACAGAACATGGACCTTAAAAAAATAGGTGATGCACTGGACGAGATGGGAGAAACCTGCCGGACCTTGCTGGTCATGTTCTACTTCGATGGTTACGACATGGATACCATTGCCAAAACGCTGAATTTCAACAATGCAGACACAGCCAAGGCCAAAAAGTATCAGTGTTTTAAGAAATTGGAGGAGATTGTGAAGAAACGGTACCGGATGTCAGACTTTTTACGGTAAAGATATTGAACACCATGGATGTATTTGACCCCGAAAATGACCTCATTGACAAGTACCTGCGCGGCGAATTGCACGGCAGGGAACTGGATGCCTTCCTTCGCAATCTGGACCACGACCCCTTGCTGAAACGTGATGTGGAATTCCGCAGGTTGCTTGTAAATGGTATCAACGACTTTGGCAAAGTCCAGCTGAAAAATTACCTGCGGCAACACACGCGGCAAAAACAGGCCATGCGCATAGGATTTAAAACCTGGTATTATGCAGCGGCAGCCGTAGCCCTTGTCCTGGTTGGCAGTGTTCTGGTTATCCGCAATGCACAGCGCCACAGCAGTCAGGCATTGGCTACAGACTCTGCTGCGCTTGCAAAAACGGATGGCAGCGTCAATGCAGAAGTCAAAGAAAAAAATCAAACGGTTGAAATCAACGGGAAAACCACAAATACACCTGTTGCCGGAGTAGATAAATCGGCTGACGACAAAAAAGCCGACAATGCACAAAATGAAGGTGCAGTGGTTATTGCCAGCAATATTCCGGTTCTTTCTGTAAACGTGGCCTCAGACAATGTGCCCATGGCTAAATCATCGGACACCCAAATGACCATGGAGCAATGGAGAAACCGGAAAAACAACCCCGGCGCACAAACTGCAACACCGCCTGAACCACAAAGGCGTTTTAAACTGAGTTTCAACAACACCAAAGACCGCGATGCCCGGATAGATATAAATCCTGCTGAAGGCAACCAGATTACAGCTTACAATCTGCCTTACGACGGGAATCCGCAAATTGTGCAATACAGTGGCCGCTATTTTTTGCGTACCGGTGGCTCTGTATATGAGATTTATCCGAATAAGGCAGGGTCTCAGACTGCAACCCGCATAACCGATGCCAGTCTGCTGAAAACACTTTCCCGTTGATTCCATTTGTAAAATATCAGGGCTCCGGAAATGACTTCGTCATTATTGATGCCCGCAATCAGGAAGTAAAAGACCTGGATGTTGCAGCCATTTGTCATCGCCGGTTCGGTGTCGGTGCCGATGGGCTGATGCTGCTTGCACCCCACCCGGAACTGGATTTTACCATGGTGTACTACAACAGCGATGGCAATCTGAGCAGTATGTGCGGCAACGGGGGCCGCTGCATTGCCCATTTCGCGCATCAATTGGGTTTGGGAAATCATGGCATGCTCCGTTTTATGGCAGTGGATGGCCCGCATGAAGCGATTGTGAAGGGCAATGAAGTTTCATTGCAGATGATCGATGTTGGTGCCCCGGAATTCCGGGATGCGCAAACGGCTGTACTCAATACCGGATCGCCCCATTATGTGCAGTTTGTATCGGCAGACCCGGAAGAACTGGATGTGGTAAAACTGGCACGCGAAATCCGCTATAACGCTGAATTCAGTAAAAACGGCATCAACGTGAATTTTGTGCATATACATGAGCCGCAATGGCTGCGCATGCGCACCTACGAACGCGGCGTGGAAGACGAAACTTACAGTTGTGGCACCGGTGTTACTGCGGCAGCACTGGCTTATGCCAGTTCACATCCCTCGGTGAACGGCCCCGTGAGGGTAGATACACCAGGCGGCCGTTTGAGTGTGCAATTTGCCCGCCTGAACAATGGCTTCACCCAGGTGGTTCTGAATGGTCCGGCTGTCCGGGTGTTTGAAGGAATTTTACCGGAATAAACGATTTTTTGTCAGGGAACCGTTTACCATCTGTTGCAAACTGCAATAGACTGTAAATAAACCTCCTATGACCCATTCAAGCAAAATTTCATGGGCTGCTGCCGGAATCGCAGCCGCTGGTATCAGCGTTTCTGCCTGGTTTGCCTTTACCGACAAGTCTCCGGAACCAAAACCGCTACCAGCACCGCTGGTTGTAAAACAGATATTGCCAGATACGGCAGGCTTGTTCGACAGCATGATGCGGTTACAGGTAACATTGCCTCCAATACTTGAAAAAGCCCAATTTGACGAGGTTGCCGCCAAAGAATTTACAAGACTTGCCCGTGAAACCGGCGGCAAATTCACCCTGATAAGGGATGTGCAGGAAGTAGTGGGCAGTGCAACTTCCATCATACGGAGAAACTTACGCAAAGGCACCGATGTATTGCTCCTGGTAGACAAAACCGGTAGCATGGACGATGACATAGCCAGCATAAAAGTTGGTCTGCACAAAATTGTAAATGCCCTGAAAAAAGAAAAAGACATTCGCTGCGGCATGGCTTTTTATGGTGACAAAAACAACGATGACAACTGGTTCAACTATCTGGATTTCAGCAAAGACTTCGACAGTTTGCAGGCCAGGATTGAAGATGTAAAAGCAGAAGGTGGAGGTGATATGCCGGAATCTGTATACGACGGTTTTTTTGAAGCCCACAACAAAATGAACTGGGACAGCACCCGTCGCCGTATGGTCATTCTTATCGGCGATGCGCCTTCACTGGACAGCAATCTGGCAGAGTACCAGCTTGAAGATGTAATCCGGGTATGCCGGAAACACAATATCTCTACCAACCTCTACCCCATGCTGCTGGCCACCAATGATGGTGAACGGGCAAAAATCACGAAACCGAAAACGGCAGACCTGATAGGAAAGGTGTATCCCAACCCCGGCACCGGACCTGTAACGGTGGAAATGAGCAACTACGGGACCTATGAAATTCAGGTATACAATCAGGCAGGAGCATTGCTGCAGCAATGGGAATTCAGCGGCAAGCACACCCGGGCAGACTTATCAGCCTATGCGCCAGGGTTATATCTGTTGCGAACCATTCAAAAGGAGACACGTACTGTGGAAACTGCAAGGATTGTGCTGCAGAAATAAGTTCCACATTGCAATTCACTTGCAGCTCAGTACCTATTAACCCCTGGGTATAATAAAAAAGGCGGCCTGAAAAGCCGCCTTTTTATGTTTTGATTCTCTTATCAACGACTCACCGCAAACTTCACGGTAGCTGTTTCTTTGCCACTGGTAATGCGCACAAAATAATATCCTGCAGGCAGGGTGGCAGTTTCCATGCGCAGACTGTTCGCGCCGGCATTGCCCTGCACATCGCGGTTTGCATAACGCATACCGTTCATGCCATATACTTCAACACTTGTTTTGGCAGTAGCACTCAGTGTAAAACGAACCTGAATGTCGCGGTTGGCCGGGCTGGGATACACATCGGCTTTTACCGAAGATTTATTCACGGTTTTATTTCCTACGGTCAGCAGCGTTTTGCTGGTGTAGAATCCACGACCATGTGTTCCCAGATACAGGTGCATACCCTCCCAGGGTTTCCACTCATATCCGCGGATTTCAAACACAGGCACACGGGCCATTCCGGTATTGGCCTCTATCCAGTTGGTGCCGCCATTTTCAGTAACCCAAACACCCAGGTCCGTGCCGATAATAATTCTGTTCGGGTCATCCGCATCAACAACGGCATCATATACCGGCATAGAAGGCAAATCACCGGTAATATTTTTCCAGGTAGGGTTGCCATCCAGGGCGTTCTTTGTTTCAAGCACATAGGTTGCATTGCCATATCCGCCCAGAGTAACAACCACATGGTTGTCATCCATGGGGTCTACGTTCGCACTGGTAACGGTGCGGCCACCGGCTTGCGAAGGCGTAATGGTTTTGGTCGCAATTCCCAAAGGGATGGTGCGTGCACCAGGATATAAGGTGGTGCTGAAAGTGGCTGAATTGAATCCGTCAATACGGTACAACCTGCCTGATTTGCATACAAACAGATGATCACCATCGCTGGTTACATCCATTTCTATAATGCGGTCATTACCCAAACCAGAGGCCACCAGGAACCAGTTGGGCTGATTTACAAAATCAGTGGAATTAATCGCAACCCATACATCACCGTCTTTGGCAAGGAACAGGCGGTCGCGACCTATGCTGTCTTCCCACAAGGTGAAGGTGGTGTTAAAATCAGAATTCGGAGGATTTGTAGCGGTTTCATCCGGCTTGATGCGGTTGTCCCAGAAGGTTGCTGAGGACTGTCCGGCATTGCCACTGCGGGCCACAACACCATAGTAGGTGCTGAAGAACATAACTGAAGGACTGAATTTGCTGCATTCTGCGTCAAATCCGTCACCGCCATATACATCAAATCCCATGCGGCTGGGTTTGCCATCCACACTGTTGCCTTTGAAATTGATAAGTACGGTTCCGTTGTCCTGAGAACCACCCACCACATGGCCCAGAGAATTGGCTGCCACATTGTAGCACTGGAAGGTAATGAAGTCACGGTTGATGGGGGTCCAGGTATTTACATCCTGGCTGCGGAACAAACCACCATCGGTGCCCACCAGCATGGTTGGAGGAGTAGTACGCATGTTCCACTGGATAATATGCTTGTCGGCATGAATGTAATTCGTGCTGAATTGCGCCCCGAAGGTAGTGGCCAACTCACGGAAACCATTCTGATTGTCCCAGGTGGCAAAGGTTACACCACCCATGTAGCAGCGGTTCTTGTTCAGAGGGTCTGCTTCGATTACGTTGTCATACCACCCCTGATTGTTGCTGCCAAACATATCTGTTACTGAAGATTTGGCCACAACCTGAGACCATGTGCTGCCACCATCTGTAGTGCGCCATACGCCTGCAAACTGTCCTGATGTTGACCCCATAAGGTACACATAGTTCGGGTCCTGTGGAGAAATGCCGATAGACATGCGGCCACCACTGTTTGCTGTGCTGTTGGTTACCGCGAAGTTGGAGCCATTGTTATCGCTTTTATACACCTGTCCGGTTCCCATACTTGCCCAGACAACGCCGTTCTTATCCACTTTCACCTCTTTGCACTGTCCGCCACGTGCCAGGCTGAAGGTACTTCCGTTGTTTGTAAACACAAACAATCCGCTTTCAGTGGCTACGTAGAACTTATCATCGGTGGGGTGTGAAGCCATGCTGTTGCAAACCTGAAAACGACCGTCGCTTACCGTAGCGGCTATCACTTTAAACTGCTTACCACTCGCATCGGTTGATTTATAGACACCGTTCCCGATAAAGGCCGGTGAACCATTGCGTGTTCCGGACAGATTGGTAAATCCACCTTCACCCGTGCCATAATAGATGGTTCCATTGGCCGTTTGGGTGATGCAGTTCACATTCAGGTTTTCCTGATTATCATTAATGGGAGTCCATGTCTGGCCTGAATTGGTGCTGCGGAAAAGACCGCCGCTTACACCACCCATAAACCAAAGGTTGGCAGAATCGCGGTGCAGTTGCAATGCCCGCACACGACCACCCACATTGTCCGGACCCATATTGGTCCAGGTCAGGGTTTTACTGGCACGGTTCTTTACCCGGAGTGTATTCGCCTGCTCAATGGCTGCTTGAATCCATTCAGGCTCCAGGGTCCCGGTTTTTTCGTTCAAACGCATAGAATAGATTGAACGCAAAGCGCCTTCAATCCCTTGCGCCTCGCCTTCTTCTTCTGATTCAATGGCTTCTTTTCCGACACTGCGCATCCACTTTCCGTATCCGCTGTGATTTGCCGTGTAGCCAATACCCGCAACCAGTGCAGCACTGGCAGCCATCAGTAAGTAACTCTTCACTCTCATATGGTCTTTGTTTCTCTGTTTGTTCAGGTTAGGTTTTGGTTTTTACCCAAAACTGATGCGCAATTTATGCAATAATCCCGTGTTGAACATAGCCGGGAGGTCAAAAAAAGGTTGCAAAAAACTGACAAGGCTGTTAACGCCTTATCTCACATGCTTTTCCGCATGGTAAGAACTACGTACCATAGGACCGGATTCCACAAACAAAAATCCCATCTCAAGACCGGTCGTTTCGTATTGCTTAAACTCGTCGGGGTGCACAAACCGGTCTACATTCAGGTGCATTTTGGTGGGTTGCAGGTATTGCCCCAGGGTAAGAACATCGCAGCCATTGTCGTGTAAATCATGCATCAGGGTAAAAACTTCTTCAGGGGTTTCGCCACAGCCCAGCATGGCGCCGCTTTTGGTGCGAACTCCGTATTCATGGGTGCGTTTGATCTGTTCCAGACTGCGTTCATATTTCGCCTGAGGACGCACGATGCGGTACATGCGTTCTACGGTTTCCATATTGTGGCTCACCACTTCCGGCCTCTCATCCAGCACCTGATACAACAAATCCCACTGCCCTTTGAAATCGGGTATCAGCGTTTCAATCGTTGTATCCGGGTTCTGACGCTTTACTTCACGGATGGTAGCAGCCCATACTGAGGCGCCTTTGTCCTTCAGTTCATCGCGGTTTACGCTGGTAATCACCGCATGTTTCACACCCATTAATTTAATGGCCTCAGCCACACGGAAAGGCTCATCCACATCGTACTCCGTGGGGCGGCCGGTGGCTACAGCGCAGAAACTGCAACTGCGGGTGCACACATTGCCCAGGATCATAAAGGTAGCTGTACCCTCACCCCAGCATTCCCCCATATTGGGACAATGGCCACTCTGGCAAATGGTGTGCAGTTTGTGCTCCTGCACAATCTTTTTCACCCGGGAATAATTCTGCCCGGTGGGCAAATCAATTTTCAGCCAGGATGGCTTACTTATGGTTTTTTTCCCTGGGGCTACAACAGGTAATTCCAGCACGGGTGCAAAGGTAGGAAATTACCGCAGAGGTTTTTCCTCACCTCACAAGCAGCACCACCCCGTCCACTTCTTTCCAGCGGCTGTAGATGTCTTGTACCACGGCTTTGTAGATGTACTGACCGGGTAGTTCGGTTTGGGGTTTCCATGTTTCCCACGGGTTTTCCGTGTAAAACACTTTCTCTCCCCAGCGGTTGAAAATGTGCAGTTTGTATTGTTTCACATATTCCGGACCGGCAATGCCGAACGCATCGTTGATGCCATCCCCGTTGGGGGTAAAGGAAGTGGGGAAATAATAACCCGTAAGACCCAGTATACGGATGACCGTGTCTGTGCGGCCTGTGCAGCCGGATTTGGTGGTGTACGACACACTTACCGGCTCTGTGGCATTGGATTGGCTGAAATAAACCCTCGGCGTTGCCAGATTGCTGCTGCCTGCACTGCCCAGATTCCAGGTGTAGCTTACAAAGCTGTCCCTCTCTGTCTGAAACCAGTAGCCGTAGCCTGCCTGCCCCTGTGCAAAGCCACCCGCCTGAATGCCAATGTGCGGAGTGGGTTTGATGGACAGATAGCGCAGC